>NZ_CP015080.1:1425000-2850000 GCF_001611275.1 Desulfuromonas sp. DDH964
TTTGTCGATTCAAAAGAGCAGAAGGGGAAAATCGACCATTCGACCGCTGGTGCTCAATGGATTTGGCAATATTGCCGTAATTACGGAGACAGAGGGAAACTTGTTGGCCAGATTTTCGCTACCTGTTTGGCATCACATCACGGCGGCCTGGTGGATTGTTTGAACCCGGAGGGGGAAAATGTTTTTCTCTCCCGGATGAAAAAAACCGATGATAAAACCAATCTCGGCGAATGCCTGAAAAATGCCGATTCACAGATTCTGCAAAGGTTGAATGGACTTGCCTCCCCGGATTTATTGCACGCTTGTTTGAAGCAGGTTTCGGCGCTGCTATCCAATTCCGAATCAAAACTTGTCGGGTGGTTCAAGGTCGGTCTTTGGACGCGCCTTCTCTTCAGTTGCCTGATTGATGCCGACCGCATTGACAGTGCCGATCATGAAAAGCCAGAAAATAAATCAGTGAGGCGAAGCAAGCCGGTCGAATGGCAGGCAGCGATCCAGCGGATGGAAGAAAAACTGGCCGCCATCCCGATCAAACATGATATTGACCATCTGCGCCGCCATATTTCCGATCGTTGCAGAGGACGGGCGGAAGGCGATCAAGGTATCTACTCGCTGACCGTGCCGACTGGCGGTGGCAAGACCTTCGCCGGGATGCGTTTCGCTCTCCACCATGCCCAGCAGCATAAACTGGACCGAATTATCTGCATCATTCCGTACACCTCCATCATCGAGCAGAACGCCGAAGAAATTCGCAAGCTTGTCGAACGGGAAGGCGATGAACAGCCGTGGGTGCTGGAGCACCACTCGAATCTGGAACCAGAAGTTCAAACTTGGCAAAGCAAGCTGGTAGCCGAAAACTGGGACGCGCCGATTGTCTTTACGACGATGGTGCAATTCCTCGAAACACTTTTCGGCGGAGGCACCCGTGGGCCGAGGCGAATGCACCAACTGGCAAAGTCGGTGCTGGTTTTCGATGAAATCCAGACTTTGCCGATCAATTGCGTTCACATTTTCTGCAATGCACTCAATTTTCTCAGCAAGCACGCGGGAACTACTGCCCTTCTGTGTACTGCCACTCAACCGCTTTTGCATCAGCTCAAGAATCCGGAGAAAGGGCAACTGACGATTCCGCCGGGAAATGAACTGGTCGAAGATGTTGGCAATCTGTTTGAAAAGTTAAAGCGGGTCGATATTCGTAATCGGGTTAAGCCGGAAGGCTGGTCGGAAGAGGAACTTGGCGAATTGGCACTGAGCGAATGTCGCAGCAAGGGCAGTTGTTTGGTGGTCGTAAACACGAAGGACTGGGCGCAGCGACTATATTCCCATTGCTCGAAAGAACTGGAAACAGATAGTGTTTTCCACCTCAGTACCAGCATGTGTCCGGCGCATCGAAAAGAAAAACTCGCAGCGATTAAAGATCGGCTTAAGAAGAAATTGCCGGTTCTCTGTCTCAGCACTCAGTTGATCGAAGCGGGAGTCGATGTTGACTTCGCATCGGTCATCCGTTTCCTTGCCGGCCTCGATTCCATCGCCCAGGCGGCAGGGCGGTGCAACCGAAACGGCGAAGCGGAGACCGCCGAGGTTCATGTCGTCAACTCCGTTGAGGAGAAAATCGAGCAGCTGGTCGATATCCGCGAAGGGCGCGATATCGCCCAGCGGGTTCTTCATGAACAGGCAGACGGCAAGCTGCTTTCGCCAGAAGCAATGCAACTTTATTTCTCCTATTACTTTTATCGCCGCGCGGAAGAGATGGTCTATAAGGTGAGTGCGCGGGAGGCCGGTCGCGCCGACAGCTTACTGAGTCTGCTCGGCGACAATCACAACAATGTTGGCGTGACTCAGGGGCTGGCGCTGCGGCAATCGTTCAAGACTGCCGGAAGGATTTTCAAGGCCATCGATGCGCCGACTGAGGCTGTCATTGTTCCCTACGGCAAAGGGGAGGAACTTATCGCCGATTTGTGTGCCGAGCGCGATCCCTGTCAAGTGCGGAGGCTGCTGCATGAGGCGCAGCAGTATAGTGTCAATGTTTTTCCGAACGTTTGGAGAAAATTGATGGAAAAGGGCGCCGTTGTGCCGGTGCACGGCGGAATTTTCCACTATGTCGATGAGCGCTATTACAGCAAGGAATTTGGGTTGTCGACGGAACCCGTCACAGAGTTTAAGCCGCAGATTGGCTAGAAAGGGGGATTCATGAAGAACAGCATCAGTTTCAAAGTGTGGGGGCGGTATGCGCTTTTTACCGACCCGGTGACCAAGGTCGGGGGAGAGAAGTGCTCCTATCATGTGCCGACCTACGAAGCGATCAAGGGGGTGCTTAAATCAATCTACTGGAAACCGACGCTGATATGGCATGTCGACAAGGTGAGGGTGATGAAGCCGATTCGGACTCAAACCAAGGGGACGAAGCCGCTGGTCTGGAGTGGGGGGAACAGCCTGGCGATTTACACCTTTCTGCACGATGTCGAGTATCAGGTGGCGGCGCATTTCGAGTGGAACGAGCACCAGCCAGCTTTGGAGAAAGATCGTATCGAGGGCAAACATTTCAACATTGCCAAGCGCGTGCTGGAGAAAGGTGGGCGGCAGGACATCTTTCTCGGCACACGTGATTGTCAGGGATATGTTGAACCTTGCGAGTTTGGTGCGGGGGAAGGGGCTTACGACAAAATCGATGAACTCGGCTTCGGGTTGATGTTCCATGGCTTCGATTACCCCGATGAGACTGGGGAAAACGAACTACGCAGCCGTTTCTGGCGGGCGACGATGCGCAAGGGGGTTCTCGATTTTCCGCGCCCGGGAAAATGTGATGCCAACCGGTTCATCCGTAAGATGCTTCCGAAGCAATTTGGGCTGGGTGAAAATGTTCTGGACGTGGAGCAGGAGGAGGCGTTGCTATGAGCTGGCTTGCGAAGCTATACGAGACCTATGAAGCCGGGGTTGCTCTTGATCTTCCCGAAGATCAAAGGCTGATGCCGGTCAGCCACACTCTCCAGAATGCGCACATTAAAATCGTCATTGACGGTGCCGGAAATTTTCTAAGAGCAGAGGTGCTGGAAAAGACCCAGGTAGTTCTACCGGCTACAGAAAAATCAGCTGGTCGTAGCAGTGGTGAAGCACCGCACCCTCTGGCAGATAAGCTGCAATATGTGGCCAAGGATTACCCTGATTATGGGGGGCGAAAGAAGACATATTTTGTTTCTTATGCAGAGCAGCTTAAACAGTGGTGTGAGTCTCCCTACGCCCATGCGAAAGCCGTTGCAGTTTACCGCTATATTCAAAAAGGACGAGTGGTAGCCGACCTGATCCGATCGCATGTATTGCATATAGGAAATGAGGGAAATCTCATGGCTTATTGGCCAAGTTCGAATGATCCCGCTCCGCCGATATTCAAAGTTCTACCGACTTTGCCCAAAGAAAAGCGTGTAGAAAAGGATAGACCAGAAGTTGAGCAGGGCGATGCTTTGGTCTGTTGGCAAGTTGAGCAGCCAGGTGAATTGCGGGCTGAAGCCTGGCTTGACACCTCGTTGTACGAAAGCTGGATTCAATTCGAAAGTTCAGGAGAGGGCAAGTCGGGGCTCTGCTTCGTCACGGGAGAAGAACATGTATTGGCGACCAATCACCCGGCAAAGCTGCGTCATACAGGAGACAAAGCCAAGCTGCTCTCCGCTAACGATTCGTCCGGCTTCACGTTCAGGGGGAGATTTACCGAAGTCGATGGCAGTCAGGCTGCCGGTGTGAGCTATGAGGTAACCCAAAAGGCCCACAATGCTTTGCGCTGGTTGTTTAACAGGCAGGGGTTCCGCAACGGTGATCAGGGCTATGTTACATGGGCTGTTTCTGGAAAACCAATTCCCGATCCGTTGAAGAGTACGCTTGATCTGCTGGATGAACCACTGGTAATTGAAGAGGCCGTTGAAGATGAGCCGTCAGAAAGAATCGACCATGCTGTCGATCTTGGCGCATCCTTCGCTTTGAAATTCAATAATTACCTCAGAGGCTATCGTGCCAAATTGGATCCGAATGAGCAGATCATTGTCATGGGAATCGATTCGGCGACTCCTGGGCGGATGAGTGTCATCTACTACCGCGAACTTCTTGCCAGTGAGTTTTTAGAGCGTCTGAAAAGCTGGCACCTGCAATTTGCCTGGCCGCAGCGACATTCCATTGAAGTCGAGACCGGCGGAAAAGGAAAAACGAAGAAAAAAACTACTTGGCCGGTCAGTTCACCTTTTCCGAGGGCCATTGCCGAGGCCGCTTATGGCGATGCCTTGAAAAGCAACGATACCCTGAAAAAAAACCTGATCGAACGGATCATGCCCGCCATCGTCGACGGCCAACCCTTTCCGCGAGATATCATGGAATCGGCAAGGCGCAGAGCGAGTAACCGGAATAATTGTGAACCTTGGGAATGGGAGCGGAATCTAGGTGTTGCCTGTGCTCTTTATCGTGGGTTCTATCAACGACAACCCGTAAAGCAAAGGAGGGAGTATCCCATGGCACTCGAAGAGGACAGAACAACGAGAGACTATCTTTATGGGCGTCTGCTGGCGATTGCCGAGCGGATAGAAAGCGTGGCCTTGTCCTTGGCCGGTGAAAGTCGGCCGACGACGGCAGCGAGATTGATGCAACGCTTCGCTGATCGACCGTTCTCTACCTGGCGAAATATCGAACTAGCGCTGCTACCTTACATGCAGAGGCTCCAGAGCAATCGCGCCGGCTTTCTCACCAACATAAAAAAAGAACTCGATGCCGTCACCGCTTTGTTTAAAACCGGTGAGTTTGAACAGGATAAAGCATTATCCGGGGAATTTTTGCTCGGCTACCATTGCCAGAGAATGTGCTATCGCCAACAGAATAATGACGAAACCATTGCCATCGATAAGGGAGAGTAGGCCATGAGCCTCGAAAACAAGATCGACTTTGCCATCATCTTCAGTGTGAAAAACGCCAACCCCAACGGCGATCCGCTCAACGGCAACCGCCCCCGTACCGATTACGACGGTTTTGGCGAAGTGTCTGACGTTTGTCTGAAGCGTAAGATTCGTGACCGCATGCAGGATACCGGCCAGTCGGTATTTGTCCAGTCGGACGAGAAGAAGACTGACGGCATGCCGAGCCTGAAAGCGCGGGCCGAGGATGCAACGCACGGCCTTGGCAAAGATGCTTTCAACAGCAAGAAAACCCCACCGGAAAAGGCCGGGAAACTGGCCTGCGAAAAATGGCTCGATGTTCGGAGTTTTGGGCAACTATTCGCGTTTAAGGGCGAGGAAAAAGATGGCGTCTCGATCCCCATTCGTGGACCGGTTTCCATTCAGCCTGCTTTCAGTGTCGAGCCGGTCAGCATCACCAGCACTCAAATCACCAAGAGCGTCAGTGGCGAAGGCGACGGCAGTAAAAGAAGTTCCGATACCATGGGGATGAAACACCGCGTCGATAAAGCCGTCTATGTGACCTATGGCAGCATGAACCCCCAGCTGGCCGCGCGGACCGGCTTCAGCAACGCAGATGCTGAAATCATCAAGGGCGTGCTTCCAAGGCTGTTCGAGGGAGATTGCTCTTCCGCGCGCCCCGAGGGCAGCATGGCGGTCGAAAAGGTCATCTGGTGGCAGCACAACTGCAAGGCCGGCCAGTATTCTTCTGCGAAAGTACATAAGGCCTTGAAGAGGGTAAATCCGGATGGCTCGTACGTTCTTGAAAATCTTGACGGGCTGAAGCCAGAAGAAATCCCCGGCTTCTGATTCATACTCGACAACTCTCCGGCGCAGTCGTTCAAGGATTACGACGTGACGGTCGGCCAGGCGCCGGCCGGGGTGGAAATTATTGAGAAGTTGTAGTCGGGCATCCGGGGAGGGGATTACTCGTCCCCTCCCTCTGAAGTCAGTCGTGACAATTCGTCACGACCTGCGGAAGGCAGAGGGGGATGGACCAAAAACTGGAGAAACAATGTCGTGAACGGGCGGTCGAGCTAGGGAATTCCGGCGATCCGTCTGTCTTGCCCGAGCTGCTTGAGCTGACCCGATCGCCGGCGGCGAACGTGCGACGACTGGCGGCCTCGGCTATCGGTAAGCTGGCGGGGTTGGTGGATGCGAGCTCGGCTGTCTCCGCTCTCGTGCCGATGCTGCGGGACGCAAAACCGCAGGTGCGGCAGTACGCGGCACGAGCATTAAGCGCATTCGGATCATCTGCAAAAATCGCCTTGTCAGATTTGCGTGACATGGCCATCAGCCCCGTCGAAATGGAATATAACAACACCGGGGCAAAACGGGCTATCGGGGTGATCGAGGAAGCGTGTCGAATCGCAGAGAGGCAAGCGGTGCACTGTTGCCAGCGCTGCGGCGTCAGGCTGGAACACGATGAATACGTGCGCAGTCACAAGGCGTTCCAACGGCCATTCTGCAACTACTGTTTCGATGAGGTGTTCATCGAGCGGCGCAATTTTGAAACCAAGGTCGAGCTGCAGAAGAACATCCGCGCCAACGACGGCACCTGGGTGCAGTCGGAAGGCGAGCGGCTGATCTGCGAGGCGCTGGATAAGGAGCAGATCAGCTACCGCTACGACGAACGCTTCCGCATTCTCGACGGCTACGCCATTCGACCCGACTTCTATTTGCCGGAGTTCGATGTTTACATCGAATACTGGGGGATGGAGACCGCCGACTACAAGATCGGCATGCTCAAGAAACAGCAACTCTACCAGCAGCAGGGGAAACGGCTGATCTCGCTCTACCCGGCCGACAAGTCGCAGATGCGGGCGACGGTGTTGGGCAAACTGCAGAAATACCGCTGACTGGCTCTGCCTGCGCGTCGCGACGTCAGCCATGGTCGCGACAAATGGGGGGTGTTATGTACGACGAAGCCGATTACATCATGCTTTCGGCCCTGCAGCACTACCTCTACTGCCCGCGGCAGTGCGCCCTGATCCACCTGGAACAGGTCTGGGTCGAAAATCGCTATACCGCTGAGGGGCGGGTGCTGCATGAGCGTTCCGATAGCCGGGAGGTCGGTCGTCAAAGGGGGATCCGTGCGATTCGGACGCTCCCCCTTGCCTCTGCCCGGCTGGGGCTCTCCGGCCAGGCCGACGTCGTCGAGTTCCACGATGATGGCAGCGTCTTCCCGGTCGAATACAAGCGCGGCCGGCCGAAGAAGAACCGTTGCGACGAAGTGCAGCTTTGCGCCCAGGCGCTCTGCCTGGAGGAGATGTTGGCACTGTCGATTCCCTCCGGGGCGCTTTATTACGGCGAAAAGCGCCGCCGGCAGCCCGTCATTTTTAATGCTGAGCTGCGAAAGCTGACCGAATCGACCATCGCCCGGGTGCATGCCCTCCTGCAAGGCGGGACGACTCCTCCGGCCGACTATTGCAGGAAGTGCGATCAGTGTTCGTTGTTCTCCGCCTGTCTGCCGAAAAGCTGCACAACCGGCCGTTCGGTCCGCAAATACCTGGCGGCCATGTTAAGGGGGACCGATGAGAAAGATGCTGAACACCCTCTATGTAACAACGCAGGGAGCGTACCTCAATAAAGAAGGGGAGACGGTCGTCGTCAATGTTGAGCGAGAAACCCGGTTGCGGCTGCCGATCCATACTCTCTCCTCCATCGTTTGTTTCGGTCAGGTGAGTTGTAGCCCTTTCCTGCTCGGACATTGCGCCGAACATGATGTGTCGATCAGCTTCATGACCGGATACGGCAAGTTTATGGCTCGGGTCACCGGACCGGCGGCGGGGAATGTCCTGCTACGTCGCGAACAATACCGGAGGGCGGACGACCTAGCCGCTTCGGCACGGTTGGCACGGCTCTTCGTTCTTGGCAAAGTTGCCAATTGCCGAACGGTAATGAGCCGGGCGTTACGGGATCATGGACCCAAAATTGATGCCGAGGGGATCGAGAGAACAGTTGGGAAATTCGGGACCCTTGCCCAGAGGCTTTTGCGCGAAGAGGGTCTTGATGATATCCGTGGTTTGGAAGGGCGAGCGGCAAACGACTATTTTGGTCTTTTCGATCATCTGATCGTTGCCCAGAAAGAGGACTTTGTTTTCGCTGGCCGCAATCGGCGTCCCCCTCTCGATCGGGTGAATTGCCTCCTCTCATTCCTCTATTCACTCCTCTATCATGATGTTCGCTCAGCGCTTGAAAGTGTCGGGCTCGATCCGGCCGTTGGTTTTCTGCACCGGGACCGTCCTGGCAGGATGAGTCTCGCTCTCGACCTCATGGAGGAATTCCGCCCGGTTTTGGCGGATCGTCTGGCCCTCTCCCTGGTCAATCTCGGCCAGGTGAAAAAGAATGGCTTTCGCATCAGCGAATCGGGCGCCGTCATCATGGATGATGAAAGCCGCAAGACGTTGTTGGTTGAATACCAGAAGCGCAAGCAGGTCGAAATCGAACACCCTTTTCTCAAGGAAAAGATACCGATCGGCATGTTGCCTTTTGCCCAGGCACAACTCCTCAGCCGTCATTTACGTGGTGATCTCGACGAATACCCGCCGTTTATCTGGAGATAAGCAGATGATGGTACTGGTAAGTTATGACGTGGCCACAAGTGACAAGGGGGGTGCCAGAAGGCTGCGCCGGGTCGCCAAAATCTGCACCAACCACGGCCAGCGGGTGCAGTTCTCGGTTTTCGAGTGCATTGTTGATCCCGCGCAATGGGTGGTCTTCCGGGACGCACTGATCAACGCCATCGACGAAGACCGGGATAGCCTGCGTTTCTATTTTCTGGGGTCTAACTGGAAGGGGAGGATAGAGCATGTTGGTGCCAAGGCAGGGTTCGACCAGGAAGGCCCCCTGATTGTTTAGCGAACCCCAAGATGTTGGGCAGACTCCGTGAGCTTCGCGGACGAGGATCTAGTTGTATTTGTTTATCTTTTTGAAGGGCCAATAATTGTTTTATAAACTTTTCGGGTTTGTTTCAGCAGGTTCGCGCAACTCGAAGAAAATGGTATTTGTTAACAAGTGGTTACAGCTCAACAGTCGCCCCCCATGCGGGGGCGTGGATTGAAACTTCCAGCCCATGGCCTTGGTGCCGCCGTAGATGGTCGCCCCCCATGCGGGGGCGTGGATTGAAACGCCACAACCGCGCCCGAGGAACACACAGCATCGACCGTCGCCCCCCATGCGGGGGCGTGGATTGAAACGCCAACGACAAGCTGATTCCCGACGACGCCAGGGTCGCCCCCCATGCGGGGGCGTGGATTGAAACTTTGGCGCGCAACTGCGCCTGTACGGTACAGGCTGGTCGCCCCCCATGCGGGGGCGTGGATTGAAACGCAAAGCAGGACCGCGCCCGTACCATCCCATACGACCTAGTCGCCCCCCATGCGGGGGCGTGGATTGAAACGCAAAACCGGGGCAAACGATCCTTGACACACATTTGTCGCCCCCCATGCGGGGGCGTGGATTGAAACGGGAAAAACCCGAAGGGCGGGCATCTGCTTTATGGTCGCCCCCCATGCGGGGGCGTGGATTGAAACGGCCAATATCCGAAGATATGTCGAATGAAGTTACGGTCGCCCCCCATGCGGGGGCGTGGATTGAAACGCCGAACGCATGGCGCGGGCAGTTGTCAAGCGCGGGTCGCCCCCCATGCGGGGGCGTGGATTGAAACTTTACTGATTTTGCGTTTAAGTGCCATTTCAAGGGTCGCCCCCCATGCGGGGGCGTGGATTGAAACATTTCGATATAAAGCCCGCTGTACGGCCCGCGCTTGTCGCCCCCCATGCGGGGGCGTGGATTGAAACAGGATTCGGCGCAATTGCACAACATCCCGTTCATGTCGCCCCCCATGCGGGGGCGTGGATTGAAACTTCGGCAAACCATCCAACGCTAAACGGATGCGACGAGTCGCCCCCCATGCGGGGGCGTGGATTGAAACACCTTCGAAGACGCCCAACGGGTCAACATTACCGTCGCCCCCCATGCGGGGGCGTGGATTGAAACAATCATGGTTCGTACTCCTTCCGGGTCAATGTGGGTCGCCCCCCATGCGGGGGCGTGGATTGAAACTTTGGCCGAAAGCTTCGAATGCGTAGCGGCGGCATTGTCGCCCCCCATGCGGGGGCGTGGATTGAAACGCCGTTGCCGTGCTCGGCCCCGCGCGTCGCCCCGTCGCCCCCCATGCGGGGGCGTGGATTGAAACCCTTTTTGCGTTTAGCGGCGCAACGGGGCGCAAGTCGCCCCCCATGCGGGGGCGTGGATTGAAACTCCCTATGACGACAACAAAACACACAAAAAAAGAGTCGCCCCCCATGCGGGGGCGTGGATTGAAACCAGAGCCCCTTGAAGAATCCGGTGATCGGCTGCGTCGCCCCCCATGCGGGGGCGTGGATTGAAACGCTACGGCTTCGACGGCTCGGTCCTGCTGGCGCGTCGCCCCCCATGCGGGGGCGTGGATTGAAACTTCTTGAGGACCACCGTCCCCTGCGCCAGCGCCCGTCGCCCCCCATGCGGGGGCGTGGATTGAAACAACCTCTTCCAGGTCGAACTCGAAGCGCGGCAGCCGTCGCCCCCCATGCGGGGGCGTGGATTGAAACACACCACCCAGGTGCTGACCGGCATCAAGGATGTCGTCGCCCCCCATGCGGGGGCGTGGATTGAAACATGGTGGCCGGAGCCGCCAAGGCCGACCTGCTCGGGTCGCCCCCCATGCGGGGGCGTGGATTGAAACCCACAAATAGCCATAGACACGTGTGTATTCACAAGTCGCCCCCCATGCGGGGGCGTGGATTGAAACGTCTTTGTCAAACAACCCACCGACAAAGCCGGCCGTCGCCCCCCATGCGGGGGCGTGGATTGAAACAATTCGGCCAGCTCGGCCCGCATCTTGTAATAGGTCGCCCCCCATGCGGGGGCGTGGATTGAAACAAGGAGAGCCACCGGCTTACCCGTCTGGTGTACCTTGTCGCCCCCCATGCGGGGGCGTGGATTGAAACTTTTGCTTAAAACAAGCTCTGCTGGCGCGGATCGACGTCGCCCCCCATGCGGGGGCGTGGATTGAAACGGCAAAGCTGATACGGCGGCGGGCGATAATCTGCGTCGCCCCCCATGCGGGGGCGTGGATTGAAACTTTTGACGCCAAGGGGCGTATCACCGAGCTGCATGTCGCCCCCCATGCGGGGGCGTGGATTGAAACACCAACTGGACGGCCGCCCGGCATTTATGGTGCGTCGCCCCCCATGCGGGGGCGTGGATTGAAACGATCTGCGCCAGCACGCTTTCGGCCAGCTCCAACGTCGCCCCCCATGCGGGGGCGTGGATTGAAACATCAAGACAGCCGCAAAATCTGGACCGCCCTGTTTGTCGCCCCCCATGCGGGGGCGTGGATTGAAACGCCCTCGCCCTGGTCATCCATGCGGGGGTATTTTGTCGCCCCCCATGCGGGGGCGTGGATTGAAACGCAACAAACGTCCCGAGCTGACCGCAGCCTGGACGTCGCCCCCCATGCGGGGGCGTGGATTGAAACGCAACAAACGTCCCGAGCTGACCGCAGCCTGGACGTCGCCCCCCATGCGGGGGCGTGGATTGAAACGGCAAAGCAGGTCGGCAAGCTGCGCATATGGATGGTCGCCCCCCATGCGGGGGCGTGGATTGAAACAAACTGAGGTCAAAGGCCATCCTGATTAGGTCCGATTCTCAGCTTGATGCGGATCGCCCCTACAAGAGCCCAAGCCGTAGCGATGAATTGAACAATGGGGCCCCTACATATTGGATGCCCAAGGTGCTCTCGCCCCTCAGCTGAGAATTAGGGCTAATCAGGAAGGCCATTGAGCGCAGCATCTCGTCGCCCCCCATGCGGGGGCGTGGATTGAAACGTCGGGTTGCACCCCGGCCGCGCGGCCCATCTCATGTCGCCCCCCATGCGGGGGCGTGGATTGAAACAGCGCTTGGCCAACGGCGCGACCAACGTTAACCGCGTCGCCCCCCATGCGGGGGCGTGGATTGAAACATGTCTTGCTCCTTGGTTGGGGGTGAAAACTTTGGTCGCCCCCCATGCGGGGGCGTGGATTGAAACAGGTCGTCCATAATCAGGTTAAAGGCGTGCTCGCGTCGCCCCCCATGCGGGGGCGTGGATTGAAACACCCCGTCCACCCGTGCCGCGCCGGTCGCCACATGTCGCCCCCCATGCGGGGGCGTGGATTGAAACAATCGGTTTTGCCTGACCGTGGCCGGGTGTGGTCCGTCGCCCCCCATGCGGGGGCGTGGATTGAAACAAGGTCAAAGACGATGAGCCGCTGGGGATGATCCCGTCGCCCCCCATGCGGGGGCGTGGATTGAAACTTGATTTCTCCCTGCTGCATTTCCCCTTCTTTTAGTCGCCCCCCATGCGGGGGCGTGGATTGAAACGGCCACACAGCTGTTGACCGCGCAGACGCGGGCGTGTCGCCCCCCATGCGGGGGCGTGGATTGAAACATTTCACCCCCCGGTCTGCCTCTTTGGCGATAAAGGTCGCCCCCCATGCGGGGGCGTGGATTGAAACATCTCCACCACCCACACGTTGGGGTTGTTGTCGGCGTCGCCCCCCATGCGGGGGCGTGGATTGAAACTTTTCCCCGCTGTGCTGCCACGGCGTCCTTGACGTCGCCCCCCATGCGGGGGCGTGGATTGAAACTTCGTGAAGTTGTACGGGGCTGGGCTGGTATCAAGTCGCCCCCCATGCGGGGGCGTGGATTGAAACATTTTTCCCTCCTGGGTTTGGGTTGGTTTCTCCGTCGCCCCCCATGCGGGGGCGTGGATTGAAACGATAGCGGCCCTGGTACCGAACAACGAGATTGACGTCGCCCCCCATGCGGGGGCGTGGATTGAAACAGGTCCATGATAGAGGGGTGCACCTACTTCAGGAGGGTCGCCCCCCATGCGGGGGCGTGGATTGAAACTACCTTGGCGGGCTTCACACGGCTGGCTCAGACGTCGCCCCCCATGCGGGGGCGTGGATTGAAACCTTTTTCAGCCCGTCATCGTCAGGTGTAAAGTATGTCGCCCCCCATGCGGGGGCGTGGATTGAAACTTACTTATTTGGCGGTGACGAGAAAGGTTTCGGCCGTCGCCCCCCATGCGGGGGCGTGGATTGAAACATGAAGCGTGACTCTCGCCGCCGAGCGATGGAAGTCGCCCCCCATGCGGGGGCGTGGATTGAAACATGTCGGCCTGCAAACGCTGGCGGGTGCGCTGCTTGTCGCCCCCCATGCGGGGGCGTGGATTGAAACAGGAAGCACTTCATGTTTGACAAGGACTTGGGCAGGTCGCCCCCCATGCGGGGGCGTGGATTGAAACGCTGCTGCATGGACCAGACCGGCATGGGGGAAAAGTCGCCCCCCATGCGGGGGCGTGGATTGAAACATCCAGAAAACCACCCCGCGTCGCCCCCGGTCGAGTCGCCCCCCATGCGGGGGCGTGGATTGAAACTTTTATCTCGTCGTGGATCAATCGAATTAGCTCGGTCGCCCCCCATGCGGGGGCGTGGATTGAAACAAGTTTTCGGGCTCTTCAGCGTCAAACACCAGCTGTCGCCCCCCATGCGGGGGCGTGGATTGAAACAAAGGTGGTGCCGAAGGTTTTTCCCGTCTGACGCGTCGCCCCCCATGCGGGGGCGTGGATTGAAACGGGTTGTGCGCGGCACTGATCGCCAGAAAACATGAGTCGCCCCCCATGCGGGGGCGTGGATTGAAACCTATCGCCGACCTGATCGAAAAATACGGCGTGCCGTCGCCCCCCATGCGGGGGCGTGGATTGAAACACCAGTGGAATTCTGCTCGCCGGTTCCGACGGCCGTCGCCCCCCATGCGGGGGCGTGGATTGAAACAGGGTGTCAGTCGTCTCGACTGCAATTAATCTCAGGGGGGTCCAATTCCCCGAAGCTTGCTTCGCTATCGCCAATATGAAATATTGGCGACATGAGCGAATATGTACACAAAAGTCATAATGTTTCTGTGCTGTTATACCATCTTGTTTGCCCAGCAAAATACCGCCGGGTTGTTTTCACCCCAGAGGTTGATGGCTGTCTCAAAGAGGTCTGCCTTGAGATCGCCAAAAGATACGAGATTCAGTTCGTAGAAATTGGGACCGACAAAGACCATGTTCACTTTTTGGTGCAGTCGGTTCCAATGTACAGCCCAACGCAGATTGCACGAGTCATCAAAAGCATTACGGCCAGAGAAATATTCAAACGAGTCCCATCGGTTAAAAAGCAACTATGGGGTGGCGAATTTTGGACAAAGGGCTATTTTGTGAACACTGTAGGCCAAAAGGGTAATGAGAAAACCATTGCGACCTATGTTAGAAATCAAGGCCGAGAAAAAGAGTATCAGCAATTGCACCGCGAGCAGTTAACGCTTTTTGATACCCCGTAGCTTGCTGCGGGGTAGTTCATTTATTCAAGGACGTCCCTAAGGGGGGGCTGCACCGGGGGCGCAGACCCCGGGCCGCACGTGGCAAACCCCCTGAAGCCGGAAAGGAGTTGAATCATGCCCTTTGTCAACATCAAGATTACCCGTGAAGGTGAACCCGTCACCGCCGAACAGAAGGCTGCCCTGATCCGAGGGGTGACCGACCTTTTGGTCGACGTTATCCAGCGCGGGCCGGCAACCACGGTGGTGGTAATCGATGAAGTCGATATGGACAATTACGGGGTCGGTGGCGAATCGATCACGGTGCGCAGAAGGAAGAAATAGGTGAAAGGAATTCCGGAGACGGGAAGGTGCCGGGCCACTCTCGCCGGGGAGGGAGTTAATTGCGGGCCTTGTCTTGGCGCCTGCCGTCTCGGAGCCCTGAACTATCCCCGCCAGGGAAAAGCGCGATGAAGCTCCCGGGCAACCTCCGCGACCTTCCTGAGTTGCGCCAGCGGACCGGCGTCTTCACCGACCGCCGCCAGGCCGGAGAACGTCTCGGTGAGCTTCTGGCGGCCCAGGGGCTGGTGGAGCCGCTGCTGCTGGCGATTCCCGCCGGCGGCGTGCCGGTGGCGGCAGCGATTGCGGGAAGGCAGGGTTGGCCGCTGCGGGCGGCGGTGGTGAGCAAGGTGCTGCTGCCGTGGGACAGCGAGGCGGGTTACGGGGCGGTGGCCTGGGATGGAGAGGTGCTGCTCAACCAGGAGTTGCTCCCCCGGCTTGGACTCGCCGAAGCCGAGATCGCGGCGGGGGTTGCCGCGACCCGGGAGAAGGTGGCGCGGCGGCTGCGGGAGCTGGGTGGGGCGCGGGAGTGGCCCGAACTGGCCGGGCGGGCGGCGGTACTGGTCGACGACGGCCTCGCCTCGGGCTTTACCCTCCTCGCCGCTGTGGCCGCCCTGCGTCGGGCCGGGGCCGGCCAGCTGGTGGTGGCGGTTCCGACCGCTCACTTCGATGCGGTGCAGCGGGTGGCGCAGGAGGTCGACCTGCTCTGCTGCGCCAACCTGCGCGGCGGCTTTTTTTTTGCCGTCGCCGCGGCCTACCGGGCCTGGTCCGACGTGAGCGAAGCGGAGGCGCAGCGGCTCCTGCTGGGGGCGATCCCCTGAGCGGAACCCCGCCTCGGCCGATAAGGCATGGGTATGGGCGGGGAGGCGGCTCCTGCTGGGGGCGATCCCCTGAGCGGAACCCTGTTCAGCTTTCGTAGCGTTCCATCAGTTCCTCGCGCAGGGTCTTGAGGCCGATACTCATCGACACCTTGTAGCGGTGGGGGTTGACCAGGCGCAACGACCCTTCCGGCAGCCGCTGCAGCTCTCCGGCGCAGCGCTTTGCCAGCACCTCCAGTGGCGGCAACTCGGTGCAGCAGCGCCCCTTCTCCATCACCGTCTTCCGCAGCGGCAGGATCCGGACGTCCATCGGGATCGCCTTGTAGCGGGCCGGGTTGGTCGGGTCAAAAACCCGGTCGCCGGCCGCGACATTTTCCCCTTTCAGGGTCATCACATCCATGACGAAACGATCGTTGCCGTTGACCACCCGCCACAGCTCTTTGTGATCGGGGAGGGTCGCCTTGGCGATATCCGAGGTCACCTTGAGCCGCGGCTGGTCGGCGAGGCGCACCAGCTTGTAAACCCCGCCGAGGGCGCCACCCCCTTCCCCATGGCAGGTGGCGAGGCGGGTGCCGACTCCGTAGATATCGATCTTCCCCCCTTCGCTGCGAATCGAATGAATTACCCCCTCGTCGAGCTCGTTGGAGGCGACGATCTTCACCTGCGGAAAGCCGGCTTCATCGAAGATCCGCCGCGCCTCCCGGCTGAGGTAGGCGAGATCCCCCGAGTCGAGGCGCACACCGAGCAGCTCGTGGCCGCGCTGGCGCAGCTCCCGGGCGACGCTGATGGCGTTGGGGATGCCGCTGCCCAGGGTGTCGTAGGTATCGACCAGCAGCACCGAAGCGTCCGGGAAACATTCGGCGTAGGCGCGAAAGGCGGTGAGCTCGTCGGGGAAGGCCATCACCCAGCTGTGGGCGTGGGTCCCCTTGACCGGCAGCCCGAAGCGCTGGCCGGCGAGGACGTTGCTGGTGCTGCGCACGCCGCCGATGCAGGCGGCCCGCGCCACGCTCAGGCCGCCGTCGGGGCCCTGGGCCCGCCGCAGGCCGAACTCGATCACTTCGCCGTCGCCGGCCGCCAGGGCCAGGCGCGCTGCCTTGGTGGCGACCAGGGTCTGGAAGTTGACCAGGTTGAGCAGGGCGGTCTCGACGAACTGGGCCTCGGCCAGGGTCCCTTCCACCGTCAGCAGCGGCTCGTTGGGGAAGACCACGGTCCCCTCCGGCGGTGCGATCACCCGGCCGCGGAAGCGGAAATCCTTCAGAAAAGCGAGAAATCCCGGTTTGAAGAGGTTGAGGCTCTCGAGGTAGGCGAGCTCCTCCGCTTCGAAGCGCAATGCCTCAAGGTAGTGCAGCGCCGGCTCCAGGCCGGCGAAGACGGCGTAGCCCCCCGCAAAGGGAAGGTCACGAAAGAAGAGGTCAAAGGTGGCCGGTGTTTCGTGCATCCCCTCGTCGAGGTAGCCGGCGAGCATGGTCAGCTCGTAGAGATCGGTCAGGAGGGCAGGGACGGTCATGAAGCCTCCGCAGGAAGTTGTATCAGGGTTGAACGAAGTCGCGCTCAGCCGTGGTCGAGGTGCTGTTCGATCCCTTCCAGCCCCTCCAGGGCGCCGCAGGGGAGGGCGAGGTGATTGCCGCGGATCGACGGTTCGCGCGGGTTGATCCGCACTACTGTCGCCCCGCGCTGGGCGCCAAGATTTTCGCTGAGGTGGCGGATGGTCGGAATCGCCGTGCCGGCGCCGAGCTCGACGACCAGCAGCGGGTCGTTCCGGTGCTGGTCGCAGAAGAGGTCGAAACGCATGCGCTGGCCGTGACTGCGGGAGGGGAGCCAGGAGTAGTCGCCGAACATGAGGATGTTCGGGCGTGCGGTGCCGCCACAGTGGGGGCAGCGGGGGACGTGCCGGGCGCGCATGGTGGCAAAGTCGACGGCAATCTCCTCCTCGTTGTCCCAGATCGCCTGGCTGCAGGGGGTCAGGCACTGCAGGTGGTGGATCGAGCCATGGACTTCGAGGAGCTGGTCGGCGCGAAAGCCGGCCTTCTGGAACTGGCCGTCGACGTTGGAGGTGACGACAAAGGTGTCGAGGTGGAAACGCGCCCCCCAGTCCTTAAGCAAATGGAAGCCGCGGTGGGGGACGGTCTGGCGGTAGAGGTTGGTGCGATGACCGTAAAAGCCCCAGCCGAAAGCCGGGTCACGCTCGAAATGGGCGGGATTGGCGGCGCCGACGAAGTCGATGCCGAGCTGGCGGTACATCGGGTAGGCGTTCCAGAAGCCGTGGTCGCCACGGAAATCGGGGAGTCCCGAATCGACCCCCATGCCGGCGCCGGCGGTGATGACCAGGGCGCGCGCCTGGCGCAGGGCGGCGGCAGCCTGACGGCAGATTTCGTCGAATTCCATGGTCATCTCCGGCTATGGTCTCATTGGACCTATGGGTCCTTTTTAGATTCCGACGCGTACCGGCGTTGGGTTGAGCACCCGCTCCAGGTCGGCCGGGGTCATTTCGACCAGGAACCCGCGTTTGCCGCCATTGACAAAGAGGGTGGAGAGCTCGCGGATCGTCTCCTCCATGTAGACCGGCATCGGCTTGCGGGTGGCGAAGGGGGAGGTCCCCCCGACCTGGTAGCCGCTGTGACGATCGGCGACCTGCGGGGCGCAGGGGACGACGCTGCGGGCGCCGATGCTTCGGGCCAGCTCCCTGGCCGAGACCTGCCGGTCGCCGTGCATCAGGATGATCAGCGGTTGGCCGCTATCGTCTTCCATCACCAGGGTCTTGATCACCCGGTGCTCGTCGACGCCGAGTTCCCGGGCCGAAACCGCGGTCCCGCCCCGCTCCTCGTAGGGATAAAGATGGGGCGTGAAGGGAACCTGGTGCTGACGCAGCAGGCGAATCGCGGGGGTGACCGGAATCTTGTCACGGGCCATCAGGCACCTCCGGTGGCGCGGAACCAGGAAGCGACCAGCAGGGCGAGGCTGCCGACGGTGGCCGCCAGGCAGACAAGAGCAAGGGCGTTGAAGAGGGGCGCCAGGGTGCGGCGGCCGCGCACCCCGATCGGCAGCACCAGTCCGAGCAGGGCGCCGCCGAGGGCGCCGCCGAGATGGCCGGCGTTGTCGGCGCCGACCACCAGGCCGAAGACGAAGGCAAAAACGGCCCAGCGCAGCATGATGTTGCGGATGTGGTGCCCCGGGCTCCCCATGCGGTGATACCAGGTGACGGCGAAACCGATCAGGCCGAAGAGGGAGCCGGAGGCGCCGACCACCGGCACCATCGGGTGCCAGAGGTAGCCGAGGCCGGTGGCGGTCAACGCGGTCAGGGTGTAGAGGACGATAAAGCGCGGCGCGCCGAGTTCCGATTCGAGCAGCGGCCCGATCTGGTAGAGGACGACCATGTTGAAGCCGATATGGATCAGGCCGCCATGGGTATAGGCATAGGTCAGGCAGCGCCACCATTCCCCCTGGTAGAGGACCAGCGGCCAGTACTGGGCTCCCCCATGAACCAGCAGGTAGGGGTCCGGGTTGAGCAGCGGGGCAAAACCCTGGCCCGCCGCCATCCCCTGGACGACCATGGCGAGGAAAAAGAGGATATTGGTGGCGATGAGCAGATGCGTGACGCTCAGGCTGCTGGAGCCGGTGCGGCCGTGGAGCAGGTCGTCGAACTGGCGTTGCCAGCGCAGCCAGCGCCAGCGCCACTGGGTGGAATTAAAGAGTGAAAAGGTGGCCAAAGTGGTCCTCCCGAGGTTTGGGTGACCTGAACTATCGCAGAAAATCATGGTTACGGCAACCCTGCAGCGGTTGTGACGAAGGCCTCTTTGAGTATACTTGGGACCGGTAATTTCTTTCCTCCGGAACATGGCAGGGAAGGGGTGCCCGCTTGGAAGATTCCGGAATTCTTGAAATTCGATTTAAAATTGGGCAAACTGGCCAGCGCAGACTGAACGCTGGCCACGCAACAGGGAGGAGCATCTATGGCGATTGAATCGATTAACCCGACGACCGGGGAATTGCTCGAAGAGTTCCAGGAATGGAGCCGGGAGGAGACCGCAGCGGTGATCGACCGGGTCGACCAGGCCTGGCAGGGCTGGCGGGAGACGAGCTTTGCCCAGCGGGCGCAGTTGATGCACCGGGCCGCGGCCGAACTGCGCCGCAACAAGGAAGAGTACGCCCGCACCATGACGCTGGAGATGGGCAAGCCGATCGTTGAGGGGCGCGGCGAAGTCGAGAAGTGCGCCTGGGTCTGCGAGTTCTACGCCGAGCATGCCGAGACTTTTCTGCAGAACGAGCCGGCCCAGAGTGACGGCAGCCGTTCCTATGTCGGTTTCCGGCCGATCGGCACCGTCCTCGCGGTGATGCCCTGGAATTTCCCCTTCTGGCAGGTCTTCCGCTTTGCCGCACCGGCGCTGATGGCCGGGAACGCCGGGCTGCTCAAGCACTCCTCCAACGTGCCGCGTTGCGCCCTGGCGATCGAGGAGGTCTTCGTCAAGGCCGGTTTCCCGGCCGATCTCTTTCGTACCCTGATGATCGGTTCCGGCCAGGTCGACGCGGTCATCGAAAACGACCACGTCAAGGCGGTGACCCTTACCGGCAGTGATATCGCCGGGCGCAAGGTCGCGGCCAAGGCCGGGCAGATGCTGAAAAAAAGTGTCCTCGAACTCGGCGGCAGCGATCCCTTCATCGTTCTCGCGGACGCCGACCTCGACGCAGCGGCGACGGTGGCAGCCAAAGCGCGCTGCATCAACTCGGGACAGAGCTGCATCGCCGCCAAGCGCTTCATTGTCGAGGCGCCGGTCTACCGGGAATTCCTGGAGAAATTTACCGCCAGCATGAAAAACCTCGTCGTTGGCGACCCCCTCGACGAGGCGACCCAGGTCGGCCCCCAGGCCCGGGTGGATCTGATGATGGAACTGCACGGCCAGGTCGAGGCTTCGGTTGAAAAGGGGGCCGAGGTTGTCCTCGGCGGTGCGCCGCTCGATTGCAAGGGGTACTTCTACCCGCCGACGATCCTGGCGCGGGTCAAGCCGAGAATGCCGGCCTATCACGAGGAGTTTTTCGGGCCGGTCGCCTCGGTGATCGAGGTCCGGGACGCCGAAGAGGCGTTGCGGGTGGCCAACGACTCCCCCTTCGGCCTCGGCGGCTCGGTCTGGACCCGCGATGTCGCCAAAGGCGAGGCGCTGGCGGCGCGGGTCGAAGCGGGGGCGGTCTTCGTCAACGGCATGGTCAAGAGCGATCCGCGCCTCCCCTTCGGCGGGGTCAAGATTTCCGGTTATGGCCGCGAGCTCTCGCACTACGGCATCAAGGAATTCGTCAATATCCAGACCGTCTGGGTGAAGTGATAGAGGGCTTTGGGAGCGCTGGGGGCGGCAGGTTGCCGGCTGCACCCTGGCAGCCGGGATCGACAGCAGCAGGAAAGGGGGCATGATGGCGAGAACGATTTTCATCACCGGGGCGTCGGCGGGGTTTGGCGCGGCCTGTGCCCGGGCCTTTGCCGCTCGCGGTGACCGGCTGGTGCTGGCGGCGCGCCGTGAAGAACCGCTCGAAGCTCTTGGGGCGCAGTTGGCGACGAGCGCTGCCGGGGTTCTCCCGCTGCAGCTTGACGTCCGCGACCGGGATCGGGTGGCGGCGACCCTGGCCGGGCTGCCTGCCCCCTTTGCCGAGGTCGATGTCCTGGTCAACAACGCTGGCCTCGCCCTCGGGCTGGAACCGGCCCACCAGGTCGACCTCGACGACTGGGAGACGATGGTCGATACCAACATCAAGGGGCTGATGTACTGTACCCGCCTGCTGCTGCCGGGGATGGTGGAGCGCAACCGCGGGCATATCGTCAATGTCGGCTCGACCGCCGGCGCCTGGCCTTACCCGGGGGGGAATGTCTACGGCGGGACCAAGGCCTTCGTTGCCCAGTTCACCCGGAACCTGCGGGCCGACCTCCTCGGCACCCGGGTGCGGGCGAGCTGTATCGCCCCGGGGATGGCTGAAACCGAATTCTCCAACGTCCGCTTCAAGGGGAATCGCACCCTGGCGGAGAAGGTCTACGCCGACACCGAACCGCTGACGGCGGAGGATATCGCCGGGATCATCGCCTGGGTCACCGACCTGCCGCCGCACGTCAACATCAATCACCTCGAGGTGATGTCGATCTTCCAGTCCTGGGGGCCGCTGGCGGTCCATCGCGACCGCGCGGATTGAGACCGTTCCCACCGTTTACGCAAGAGAGGCCACCCGCGACGCGGGTGGCCTCTCTTGTCTGGTGAACTCGCCGCCAGGTCAGATCAAATCTTTCAGCCACCTGAAGGCAACCAGGGTACCGAGGGCCGAACCGAGGTTGGAAAAGAAGAAGACCAGCAGCACCCGGGTCATGCGATTGCCCCACCAGCCACGGAGATTGGCGAGGTCGTCGCCGACCCGTTCGAAGTCGCCGACCGTCGGGGCGGCGATAAAAGCCTGCACCAGCCCGGTCACCATGCCGGCACCGACCGTCGGGTTGAGAGAGGTGATCGGCGCGGCGACGAAGGCGGTGGCGATGGTCAGCGGATGACCGAAGGCGATCAGGGCGCCCAGGGCCGAGAGGAGGCCGTTGGCCAGGACCCAGCCAATGGCGGCGCCAGCGAGGCGGTCGCGGTCGCCGAAAAAGAAGCCGGCGGCAAAGAGAGCGACGACCAGGACCGGAATCAGCCAGGGGATGATCCTGGAGAGGGGCGACTTCTCCGGGACGCTGCTGATCTCGCGGATCGTTTCCGGATCAGCCTCCTGCTGAATGCGGCGCAGGATGCCGGGAAGGTGGGCGGCGCCGACCACGGCAACGATTTTGGCCCCGGGAGCGTTGCGGATGTAATGCGCCATGTAGATATCGCGCTCGTCGACCAGGGTCGTTTTCGCCGTGGGGAGGAGTTCGGCCATCTCTTCGAGCATCGCCGAGAGGGTGTCGGTCTGGCGCAGGCGGGCCAGCTCCGCTTCATCCAGTTTCTGGTTTTCGAAGAGTCCGGCCACCAGCGCCGAAACCAGGTTCAGCTTCTTCCAGAGCCCGGTTTTGCGCCAGGCGCGCAGCAGGGTGGTGCGGATGTTGCGGTCGATCAGTTCCAGGTGCCGCCCTTCGGCCTCGGCGAGCTCCGCCGCCGCCGCAAGCTCGGCCCCCGGTTTGACGCCGGTCTGCAGTCCCATCCGTTTCTGGAAGGAGGCGAGGGCGAGATTGGCGAGCAGGAAGGAGGTCTGCCCGCTCTTAATCACCTGGATGAGGTTGAGGGATTCCCAGCGATTGCGATCCCTGAGCGCCTGGTAGCGCTGACTGTCAAGCTCGACGCAGACGGTATCGGGAGCTTCCGCGCTGATCGTTGCGCGTACCGTGGCGACCGACTCCTGGGAAATGTGGGCGGTGCCGACGAAGACGATCTCCCGGTCACCAAGAAAGAGGCGCTGGACATCTGCAGATTCGGGGCTGGTCATGCAAGCAGGGCCTTTCAGGGGGCTCTTTTCGTAGAACTACCGGAATAACAAAGGCGTCGGGAATCTTCCCGCCGCCTTTTTCCATGCTGCTCTCCACACCTGCCGTGGATCCGTTGGCCTCCTAGCGAGTACCAACAGGTGGGATCGCTTGTAGGCGCATCAGGCGTCCCACTCGCTGGTGGGCTGGCACACCGCGCCCCTGTAAGCTTTCCCATTGAATTATCATTCCGCCTGGGCGTCTGGACCTCACCTGCAGGGCAGAGAGCATGTTCGTGATCAGTATAGGAAAAAGCACCCGGTGAAACAAGGAGAATCTTTTCGCTGGTGGCATGGCGGCCAGGCGTTGCCGGCTGCATATTTGTTGGGCAGTGCTGCCGGAAAAGGGGCAGCTGACCGGAAGTCCGGCGGAGTCCTCTGGAAAAGTATCGGAATTCTGTATGGTTGAAAGGTCGGCACCGCTGGCACGGCTTGTGCCTTGAAGAAGGGGAACCAGCCAAGGGAGAGCTATGCCTGCCACCATGGGAAAACCGGAAATTCTCCTCAAGGCCCTGCTTGATATTGGCCAGGAGTTGATTGCCACTACCGACCTCGACGAGTTGCTGGCCCGCATCCTGCGCATCTCCAGGGATGTCTTCCGCTTTGAAAACGCCATCATCCGGCTGGTGGATGACAAGGGGGAGATGCTGGTGACCGCCGCCGCCTATGGTTACTCCGAGGCCGCGAGCAGTACCACCATCCCCCTCGGCCGCGGGGTGATGGGGCGGGTGGCGCTGAGCGGCAAGCCGATCCTGGTCGAGAATGTCTGCGCCCAGCCCGACTACCTGGCCGGCATTCTCGGTGCGCGCAGTGAACTGGCGGTGCCGCTCATCGCCCGGGAGAAGGTGATTGGCGTCTTCAACGTCGAGAGTCCGCTTCCGGGAGCGTTTGCCGCCGAGGATATCCCGCCGTTGATGGCGATGGCCGCCCAGGCCGCCATCGCCATCGAGAACGCCCGGCTCTACCAGAACCTGCGGCGGATGTCGGGGCGCTACCAGGAGCTGCATCAGCTCAACGAACGGATCCTGAAGAGCGTCAACCTCGGCATCTACACGGTAGACGATCAGCTCAAGATCACCTCCTGGAACCGCAGCATCGCCGAAATGAGTGGCGTCAGTGAAGAGGAGGCGCTGGGCCGGGACCTTTTCGCCCTCTTCCCCGGGCTGGAGGAAGAAGGGTTCGGCACCCGGGTGCGGCGGGTGCTGGAGCAGGGGCGGGCCGAAAACCTGCGTCTGGCCCATCGCAACTTCAAGGGGGAAATGCGCATCCAGAAGCGGCGCCTGGCGCCGCTCAAGGACGGTGAGCGGACCACCGGCGCGGTGGTTATCGTTGAGGATGTGACGGAATTCAAGCGCCTTCTGGAGCAGACCATCCAGTCGGAAAAGCTGGCCGAGGTCGGGCGGCTTTCCGCCGGAATCGCTCACGAGGTCAATAACCCGCTGGCGGTAATTTCCTATGCGGCGCAGCTGCTGCTGCGGGAGGAGAGCCTCCCCCCTTATCAGCAGGAGCTGGTGGAGCGGGTCGAAAGCGAGGTGGAGCGCCTCAAGGCCCTGACCGGCAGCCTCCTCTCCTTTTCCCGGGCCCAGGAGATGGTGCGTCGTTCCACCGATGTCAACGAAGTACTGCGGGATGTGCTGCGCCTGGTGCGCTACGAGTTGAGTCGCAATCATATCGACCTGGTCGAGGATTATGGCGATCTCCCCTGGATCAAGGCCGATCCCAACAAGATCAAGCAGGTCCTGATAAACCTGATCATGAATGCCACCCAGGCGATGGGGGCCACAGGGCGGTTGCTGGTCGCGACGCGGCCGGTTGCCGGCGCCGAGGTCGAGGTCGAAATAACCGACAGCGGGCCGGGCATCCCGGAAGAGATCCAAAAGCAGATTTTCGACCCCTTCTTCACCACCAAGCGGGAAGGGGAGGGGACGGGGCTCGGCCTTTACATCTGCCGCAACATCGTGATCGAGCACGAAGGCCGGCTCCTCGTCGAGAGTGGCGCCGGGGGAACAACCTTCCGGATGGTATTGCCGGTCGGCTGATTGCCCGGAAAATTCCCACCCCCGTCAATGGCTGTATAAAAGTTAGGCACAAGAACCCGATGCTATTGTTCAAGGTGCCGGAAATACAAAGAAATTCAATTTGGCACAACTCCTGCTCAAATCACGGTGAACAGGGTGTGCTATTTACGCACCGCGCAACAGACAGGCAATAACGAATAATCGACCAGCGGGAACAATGGCGTTCACCAGCGGTCGCACTGGGCAACGGCGCCCCTCCCCTGGATCTTTCCGGGGGCTGGGTGCCGTTTTATTTTGCGAACTCTGGAAAGGAGCAGTCAGGAATGAAAAAAATTGAATGCATTATCAAGCCGTTCAAGCTGGACGATGTCAAGAGTGCGCTGACCGATCTCGGGATCACCGGGATGACGGTAAGCGAAGTTCGCGGGTTCGGACGGCAAAAGGGACACACCGAGCTTTACCGCGGTGCCGAGTACCAGATCGATTTCATCCCCAAGGTGAAAATCGAGCTGGTGGTTTCCGAAGAGCGGGTCAACGAGGTTGTGACCACGGTTCAGAAGGAGGCCTGTACCGGCCGCATCGGCGACGGCAAGATCTTTGTCCTGCCGGTGGAGCAGTCAGTACGGATCCGGACCGGCGAGGCCGGTGACGACTCCCTCTGATAAAACGACACATTTCCCGATCCGAAAATTTTCCATAGGAGGTAACGAAATGAAGAAAGCACTCTCTCTCATCGCCGTGGTCGTCGGGCTGCTCGCCCTTCCGGTCCTGGCTCTCGCCGAAGATGCTCCGACCAGTGAAGTCGCCTATGTTCTCAATACTTTTTCCTTCCTGGTCAACGGCGTCCTCGTCATGTGGATGGCCGCCGGCTTCGGCATGCTCGAATCGGGCCTGGTCCGGACCAAGAACGTGGCGACCATCTGCCTGAAGAACATCTCGCTCTTTGCCGTCGCCGGTATCCTCTTCTACCTGGTCGGTTACAACCTGATGTACAACGGGGTTGACGGCGGATTCATGGGCTCCTTCGGCCTCTGGGGCCCGGACGATGCTGCCGCTGCCGGTGGTGATTTCTCCGGTGGTTATGCCGCGGCCTCCGACTGGTTCTTCCAGATGGTCTTCTGCGGCGCCGCCTGTTCGGTGGTCTCCGGCTGCGTCGCCGAGCGCATCAAGCTCTGGGGTTTCCTCGCCTTTTGCGTGGTGATGACTGGCATCATCTACCCGATCCAGGGCTCCTGGGGCTGGGGCGGCGGCTGGCTGTCGGAGATGGGTTTCCTTGACTTCGCCGGATCGACTCTGGTTCACTCTGCCGGTGGCTGGGCGGCCCTGACCGGTGCCATCATCCTCGGTGCCCGCAAAGGGAAATATACCAAGGACGGCCGGGTCAACCCGATCCCCGGTTCCAACCTGACCCTCGCGACCCTCGGTACCTTCATCCTCTGGATGGGATGGTTCGGTTTCAACGGTGGTTCGGTCCTCGCTCTCGGCACCGCCGGCGATGCGATCAGCATGTCGAATGTCATGGCGAACACCAACCTCGCCGCTTGCGGCGGGATGATTGCGGCGATGATCCTGTTGCAGATTCTTTACAAGAAGGTCGACCTGACGATGGCCCTCAACGGCGCCCTGGCCGGTCTGGTGGCGATCACCGCCGGGCCCGACACCCCCTCTCCCGGGGCTGCCACCCTGATCGGCGCCGTCGGTGGCATCCTGGTGGTTCTCGCCGTCCCCTTCTTCGACAAACTCAAGATTGACGATGTGGTCGGTGCGCTCTCGGTCCATCTGGTCTGCGGGATCTGGGGCACCATGGCCGTCCCCTTCACCAACAGCGAGGCGAGCTTTGTGACCCAGTTCATCGGTGTCGCCTCCATTGGCGCCTTCGTCATCGTCTCCTCAGCCATTGTCTGGCTGGTCATCAAGTACACCATCGGGCTGCGGGTTTCCGAGGAGGAAGAGCATGCCGGATGTGATACCTCCGAACTCGGTCTCGAGGCCTACCCGGAATTCGGCCGCGGTTCGCAGGGACTCAAGTAATATTTCACCTGGTGTCTCATCCCGGGCGGGGGGGGAACCCCCCCGCCCGGAATCAACCCCCATTTAAAGGAGAAAGTAAGATGAAAAAGTTTGCAGTTGCTCTGGTGGCCCTGGTGGCCCTTTCCGTGGCCGGCCCGGCCTCGGCCCTGGAAGTCTCCGGCGATGCCTACGCCGGTATCTACAGCCAGTACCTCTGGCGCGGTCTTGATTTCAGCGGTAATCTTCCGGTTCTGCAGGGCGGTATCGATCTCAGCGCCAACGGCTTCACCCTCAGCTACTGGAGCAATTTCCAGCTCGTTTCCGACGCTGGCGGCGCACCTGCTCTCGATTCGGGGGAGATGACCGAAACCGACCTGGTCATCGACTATACCGCCAACCTGACCGACAAACTCGCGCTCAGCGTCGGCAACATCTACTACACCTTCAACGTCCCCGGCGCCACCAATGAGGCCTATGTCGGCCTCAGCCTCGACACCCTGCTCGCCCCGGCCGTCACCCTTTACTGGGATTGGGACAAGGCACGCAGCGCCGATCGCGATGGTCTCTTCGCCACTCTTTCCATCGGCCACACCATCGAGCTGATGGACAAGGCGGGTCTCAATCTCGGCGCCCTGATCAGCTACAACGATGAAAGCGTCGGCGCCTACAACGGTATCCACAACTACGAGCTGTCGGCCAGCGTCGACTTTGCCGTGACGGATAGCCTGACGGTCTCCCCTTCGCTCCTCTTCTCCGACGCCGTTGCCGACGACGCCCGTGACTACCTTGAGCCGAAGCTGGTCTCCGGCCTGAACGTGGCCCTGGCTTTCTAGGCACACCAACAAGTCCTGTCGATAGAGATTTGCCTCCTGTCGACATTTGGCCCGCCATCCCCTACTATGGGTGGCGGGCCAATTTTTATTTGCATGGCAATGATCCATGACCGACGACTTCAAAAATATTCGACTTGCCGTCCCTCTCGCGGATGGCCTCAGCGTCGAAGCTGTCTATTACGGCAGTGGCACCCTCTGTCTTTCCACTCAGGCCGGATGTGCCCTGGCCTGTCCCTTTTGTGCCTCGGGACGGAACGGGCTGCACCGCAATCTGAGGGTGGATGAACTGATCAGCCAGGTCGAGCTGTTCCGGGCGGGAGGCATGCCGCCGCGGCGGCTGACCCTTTCCGGCATCGGCGAGCCACTGCACAACTTTGCCGTCGTCCGCGAATTTATCGAAGCATCTGACCTGCCGGTATCGCTGACGACCACCGGGGGCCCACTGGTGCACCTGGCAGCGGCTCTTCCCCTTCCGCATAACGGCCTGATGCTTTCCCTGCACGCGGGGAGCGCGGCGGTGCATCGGCAGCTGCTGCCCCGGGCGCCCCAGCTCGAAGAACTGGTCGCCTGCGTTGACCACGGCCTTGCTTCCCTCTCCCGGCGGGCGCGGCGTCGGATCGGAATCAATTACCTGCTGCTGGAAGGGGTCAATGATTGTCGGCGGGAGCTCGACGCTCTGCTCCAACTGCTGGGCCGCTGGCCCGAAACGACCCTCCATCTGCTCGCCTGCAACCCGGTCCCCGGCAGTCCCTTCTCCAGCCCCGGGGCAGAGGGCTTCAATGCGGTCTATTCCTACCTGGCCGAGCGCCATTCCCGGGTGCGCCGCCCCAACCGCTGGCGGCGCCAGGCCGAAGGGGGGTGCGGTACCCTTGTCCTGCAGGAAGTTGGCGCACCGCTCTTTTCCCTGGCTCCGGAGGTGTCCTGATGCCGAATCCAGTCTCCCCGAACCCCGCCGGGCGCTTTGCCGCCGGTTTTTTCAGTCCTTTCCAGTCCGGCCGGTTTTTATTGCAGCACCCGAGGCTGATCCGGTTCATCCTCTTTCCCCTCTCGATCAACATCCTCGTCTTTACCGCGGCGGTCTGGGCGGGCCTGAAGTTTTTTGCCGGCACCGTCACCCAGTATCTCCCCCAGGGGGATGCCTGGTATTGGGCGCTGGTTACCTACCTGGTCTGGTTTCTTGCCGTGCTGCTGACGATGGTCCTGGTTTTCTTCAGTTTCAGCCTGGTCGGGGCCTTGCTCGCGTCCCCTTTCAATGATCTCCTCTCGGAGCGAACCGAGGAACTGATTACCGGATTTCGCCCGGAGCAACCCTTCCAGTTGCGCGGCTTTCTGATCGGAGCGCTGCAGACCCTGGCCGACGAAAGCAGGAAAATCTTTCTTTTCCTCACCGGCATGGCGCTTCTGCTCCTGCTTAACCTCCTGCCCGGGATCGGCACCGTACTTTTCGGCGTGCTGTCGGTGCTGTGGACTCTGGTTTTCCTCGTCATTGAATACACCGGCTATATCGCCAGCCGCAAAGGAATGCGCCTCGCCGCGCAGCGGCACTACCTGCTGCAGCGCAAGCTGGCAATGCTCGGCTTTGGCTGCGGACTCCTCTGTCTGCTGGCAGTCCCGCTGCTGCAATTTCTCACCATTCCCCTCGGGGTGATCGCCGCCACCCGGTTGTGGTGCGCAGATCCGCCGCAGGCCGAAACGGAGGTAGAATAATGATGAGCCTTGCCCTGGAAGCGGTTATGGCGGGAGGGGACCAACTGCGCCGGAAGTTCGGCGGCCGGCTGGAAATATTGCACAAGGGCGAAGTCGATCTGGTCACCGACGCGGACCGCGCCGCAGAGGCGGCCATTGTCGCCGTCATCCGCGAACGCTATCGGGAGCATGCCATCCTGGCGGAAGAAGCGGACTATGGCAACGACGGCGAGAGCGACTGGCGCTGGATCATCGATCCACTGGACGGCACCACCAATTTCGCCCACGGGTTCCCCTGGTTTGCCGTCTCTCTCGCCCTCGAAAAGGCCGGGCAGGTCCTGCTCGGGATCGTTTACAACCCGATCTTCGAGGAACTCTATGTCGCCGAGCGGGGGCGGGGTGCCACCCTCAACGGCAAGCCGCTGCAGGTTTCGCCGACGCGGGAGCTCGACCAGGCGCTCCTCGCCACCGGTTTCCCCTATGACCGCAAACAGAGCCCGGCCAATAATTACGACCATTTTGTGAACTTCCAGCAGGTTGCCCAGGCCTGCCGTCGCCCCGGGGCGGCCAGCCTCGATCTCGCCTGCACGGCGGCAGGGCGTTTTGACGGCTACTGGGAGATGAAACTCAAACCCTGGGACATGGCCGCCGGTCTTTTGCTGGTCACCGAGGCCGGAGGGATGGTCAGTGATTTTGCCGGGCGGCGTCTCGACCTGGCCGGGGCCGAATGCCTGGCCAGTAACGGCCATCTACATGCCGCGATGATTTCGGTGCTGCAGCAGGGGCGACGGCCCTGAGCGGGAGCCTGGTGGCCGCCGGCTGCATCCTCGGCCCGGTTTGATATCTACTGGTTTGACATCTACTTGCCAGCCAGTCGGCGACGGCTACAATGGAAGTGAGCCGTCTGGTCATCCGGTAGCCCGAACAGGAGTGCCGGAGCCTGACCGTTGGTACCACCCCTGCCGTAAGGAGGTTACATGGCCAATCTGAAGAACACCCCGGAAAAACTGCCCGGCGAAGGGAACCTTGAGCAAAGCCTGCAGCACATCGATGTCGCGCTGGAGATCATGGAACGGCATCCGGGTGAACTGGCTACCGCCGAAGACGGGGTGAAGGACGATCTGCGGCGCCGCGATCGTGAGTACAAGGATGCCCACCTGCACAGCATCCCCAAACCGCGCAAACATCTGCGCTGAACCGGAGACGACAACGGCCCTCGCATGGAGGGCCGTTGTCGTTCGTCATTTCCCTTTTATGGCTCAGGCGGGTTCTTCTGCCGCCGGTTGTTCCTCCCTGATGGCACCGATCTCTTCCTCCAGGGTTGCTGCCGCATGTTTCAGGCCATCGAGCTGTTGCAGTAGCTCATGGACCCGGGAATCTGCGGCGCCGGTTCCCGGGAGGAGTTCGCGGTTCTCATCGACCAGGCGACCGAGGTCGCTATGCAGGACGGCGATCTTTTTGTGCAGGGCGTTGAGATCGATTTTCTTCTGGACGATGCGCTTGTACTGGTTGGCGCGGAAGGAAGCGCTGTGAAAGGTTTTGACGGTGGCATCCCATATCTTCTCACCGGGATTCCGCGCGGGTTCAGGTTGCTGCTGCCGGTCTTCCATGAGCTCCTCCTGGAAAATATTTCCCTGTATTTCTAACATTATTCATCCCGAGGTCAAGGCCAAGGCGGAAGATCCTGGGCAAATTCCTGGGCAAATTCCTTGCTGCACTGCCGGAGTTGGTCTAAACTGGCCGCATCTTATTTTTAATAACTTCTCAGGAGGCCAGCCTTGAATACTGAACCCGGGCGTACCAAATTTCAGATTGACCTGCGTCGTCACCTGCGGGAGCGGGAAGAAGATCGCGACCTTACCAGAGTGATCTGCGAGATTGCCACGGCATCGCGTTATGTCATCAACGCCATTCGTACCGGCGACCTCGGCGTAGCGGGTACCTCGAATCTCTATGGCGAGGAGCAACTTGCCCTCGATGTCCTCTCCGATCGCATTTTGCGGAAACGGCTGATCCACTCGGGGGTAGTCGCGACCATCGCCTCCGAAGAAACCCCGGAAATTATCAATGTCAACCTCAATGGCAAGTACTCAATCGCCTATGATCCCCTCGACGGCTCTTCCCTGGTCGATGTCAACCTCGCGGTTGGTACCATCGTCGGCATTTACCGCGGCGACAATGTCCTCCAGCGCGGCCGGACCCTGGTGGCCGCCATGTATATCCTCTACGGACCCCGGGCGACGCTGGTCTATTCGACCGGCAACGGTGTTCATGAATTCGCGATGAACGCCCTGATGGAATATACCCTGATCCAGGAAAATGTGACGATGAAGCCATCGGGGTCGATCTACTCCCCGGGTGGGCAGCGCAACAAGTACACTCCGGGCGTTGAGAAGTTTGTCACCTCCCTGGAAGAGAAGGGGGCCAAGCTCCGCTACAGCGGCGGCTTCGTCCCGGATATCAACCAGGTGCTGATCAAGGGGCAGGGCCTCTTTATGTATCCGCACCTGAAGGATGCCCCCAAGGGGAAGCTGCGGCTGCTTTATGAACTCAACCCGATGGCCTTTCTGATCGAACAGGCCGGCGGCAAGGCTTCCAATGGCCGGGAGCGGATTCTGGACATTCTCCCGGAAGGGATCGATCATCGGGAGCCGGTCTTTATCGGCAGCAGTGAAGATGTCGAGCGGGCCGAGAAGTTCGTCGCCGAATTCGGCTGAGACCTCCCCGTTGAAAAGAAAAAAAGCCCGGAGCAGCTGCCCCGGGCTTTTTTTTGATCTCCAGCTTTCGGTGATGGGCTACTTCAGCAGTTCCTTCACCTTTTCAAAACCGAGGCTGTAGGCCTTCTTGTTCAGGTCCTTGAAGGCTTCCGGAACCTTGCGCAGGACCGCCTGCTCGCCCGATTCCCGGGAAACAACATCGGTCAGGGCGATCATGGCGCCCAGCGCCACCACGTTGGCGACGATCTCGCGCCCGAGGTCTTCCTTGGCGGTGCGCATGATCGGCATCTTGATGACCTTGAAGTCCCCCTTCGGCTCATTCTTTACGAAGTCCGAATCGAGGAGGAGGAGGCCGCCGGGTTTGATGCCGTTGGCGTACTTGTCGGCGGCTTCCTGGGTCATCGCCAGGCAGGCGTCGACGATGGTCGCCTTGGGGTAATCGATGGGGCCGTCGGCGATGATGACTTCCGACTTGGAGGCGCCGCCTCTGGCTTCAGGGCCATAGCTCTGCGACTGGACGGCGTGTTTCCCCTCGATGATCGAGGCCGCCTCGGCGAGGATGATGCCGGCAGTGATCAGACCCTGGCCGCCGGCACCGGAAAAGCGAATTTCATATCTTTTTGCCATTTCACTCTCTCCTTATGCGCTGCGGAAATCAGGCGCCCTGCGCCTTGGCAATGACCTGGGCATACTGCTCACAATATTCCGGCTTGTCTTCCTTGTAGAGGACCCCGGTGAGGACCTTGCCTTCGAGTTGCTCGGCGGTCATCTTGGCGGCAGCGGCGACCGGCACGGCGATCTCCTTGAGGCGCTTCATCATGTCAACGACGCTGCGGAACTTGTTGCGCCGGCCATAGGTGGTCGGACAGTCGTCGAGGACTTCAATGACCGCCATCCCCTTGTGCCTGATCCCTTCGGCCACCAGCTTGTCGATCTGGGTGGCGTGGAAGGCGGTGGTGCGGGCGACGAAGGTCGCACCGGCGCCGATCGCCAGCTTGCTGATGTCGAAGGTCGGGTCGGGGTTGCCGTAGGGGGTGGTGGAGGCCTTGGCGCCGGTCGGGGTGCAGGGGGAGAACTGGCCGCCGGTCATCCCGTAGATGCTGTTGTTCATGATGACGTAGGTCATGTCGATGTTGCGGCGGCAGGCGTGGATGAAGTGGTTGCCGCCGATGGCGGTGCCGTCGCCGTCGCCGCCGACGACAATGACGTTCATCTCCGGCTTGGCCATCTTGACGCCGGTGGCGAAGGCCGCAGCCCGTCCGTGAGCGGTGTGCAGGGTGTTGAAGTCAACGTAGCCGGGCATGCGGCTGGCGCAGCCGATACCGGAAACGATGGCGGTGTTGTCTTTCTCCAGACCGCAAGCATCGATGGCCCGCAGCATCCCCTTCATGACGATGCCGTGGCCGCAGCCGGGGCACCAGATGTGGGGCAATTTTCCGGGGCGCAGGAATTTATCGTAATCGTAAGCCATGGTTACTTGACCTCCTTGACTTTGTCCATGATCTGGCCGGGATTGATCGGCTCACCGTCGACGCGGCCGATGTGCAGGACCGGGCAGCTACCCTTGACGACGCGTTCCACCTCGAGGTTCATCTGGCCAAGGTTGAGCTCGGGGACGACGATCCCCTTGACCTTCTTGCCGATTTCGGCGATGCGTTTTTCCGGGAAGGGCCAGAGGGTGATGGGGCGGAAGAGGCCAGCCTTGATCCCTTCCTTGCGCAGTTCGTTGACGGCATAGCGGGCGCTGCGGGAAGTGGAACCGTAGGCGAAGATCACCACCTCGGCGTCATCGACCAGGTACTCCTCGTACTTCTCGATATCGGCGCGGGCTGCTTCGCCTTCGACCTTGCGGATCTGGCGGCGCTCTTCGGCGTCGACATATTCTGCCTTGGTGGTCGGGAAGCCGTCCTGGGCCTTGTTGAGGCCGGTGACATGGAAGCGGTAGCCGGAGCCGAAGGCCGCCAGCGGCGGAACGTCGCCAAAGGAGGTATCATAGGGCTTGTATTTGTCGGGGGTGACGGTCGGTTTGGCGCGGTCGATCACCTCGAGTTCGCCGGGCTCGGGGAACTCGATACGCTCGCGCATGTGGCCGACGATTTCGTCGTAGAGGACCTGGACCGGCATGCGGTACTTCTCGGCGAGGTTGAAGGCGCGCACCGTCTCGGTGAAGATCTCCTGACAGGAAGCCGGGACCAGGGCGATGGTAGCGTGGTCGCCGTGGGTCCCCCACTTGGCCTGCTGGACGTCGGACTGGCCGGGGCCGGTCGGCATGCCGGTCGACGGGCCACCGCGCATGACGTTGATGATGACGCAGGGAACCTCGGCGATGCAGGCGTAGCCGATCAGTTCCTGCTTGAGGGAGACGCCGGGACCCGACGTTGCGGTCAGGGCCTTGGCACCGGTCAGCGCGGCGCCGATGACCGACGCCATGGCGCCGATCTCGTCTTCCATCTGGATGAATTTGCCACCAGTCTTGGGGAGTTCATTGGAGAGAACTTCCGCAACCTCGGTGGAGGGGGTAATGGGGTAACCGCCGAAGAAATTACATCCGGCATAAACGGCACCCTGGGCGCACGCTTCGTTCCCCTGCAACAGAGCAACTTTTTTAGCCACGTTAACCGACCTCCTCTGGATATGAATTATTTGGTAACTTTGATGGCAAAGTCGGGGCACCGCAACTCGCACTGCATGCAGGCGATGCAGGCCTCAGGGCGGGCGACCTTGACCAGAAACGCATCCATCTCCAGGACCTTGGTGGGGCAGAATTCGACACAAATGCTGCACCCCTTGCAGTACCTTTCGATAACCTCGATTTTCGGACTGCTCATTCCCCTAGTTCTCCTTTTTCGTGGTGACCGTTGCGAAACGGCATTGATAAGTCAAACAGCGCGCATACTATCGCAATATAGCGTTGATTTCCAGAAAATTATGTATACGATTTCGCCCCTTTCCCGGGGACTGATATCGGGCGTTGTGACGGCCATCCCGAATTGGGGTTTCCGGGCATCGCCCGCAACTGGCGATAATTACATTCGGAAATCGCAATATAGCAAAGAAGGGCAATGTTGCCATTGCCCTTCCTGCGGTCTGTCCGTAGGTACTGCTTATTTCATGCTGTCGACGAGACCCTTGACGGCCGCAACCGACTTGTCCATCATCGCCTGCTCTTCGGCGTCGAGTTTGAACTGGAGGATCTGCTCGACGCCGTTGGCGCCGAGGACCGTCGGGACGCCGACGAAGTAGCCCTTGACCCCGAACTCACCGTTGAGGTAAACGCAGGTCGGCAGGACGCGCTTGGAATCCTTGAGGATCGACTCGGCCATGGCGATGGCCGAGGAGGCCGGGCTGTAGAAGGCGCTGCCGGTCTTGAGCAGGGCGACAACTTCACCGCCGGCGCCGCGGGTACGCTTGACCATGGCTTCCATCACTTCCTTGGCCTTGGCCGCGCTCTTGTATTTCTGCTCCAGCAGTTCCATCACCGGAATCCCCTGGACGCTGGCATAGCGAACCAGCGGCACCATGTCGTCGCCATGGCCGCCGAGGGTCATCGCCACCACATCCTTGACCGAGACGCCGAGTTCCCAGGCGATGAAGGCCTTGAAGCGGGCGGAGTCGAGGACGCCGGCCTGACCGATGACGCGATTGTAAGGGAAGCCGGTGACCTTCTGGCAGAGGGTGACCATGGCGTCGAGGGGGTTGGAGATGATGATGACGAAGGAGTTGGGGGCGTGCTTTTTGATCCCCTCGGCCACCGAGGTCATGATCTTGCTGTTGACCTCGATCAGGTCATCGCGGCTCATGCCCGGTTTGCGCGGCAGGCCGGCGGTGACGATGACAACGTTGGCGCCGGCGATGTCGGCGTAGTCGTTGGTCCCTTTCAGGTTGACGTCGAAACCGTCGACCGGGGCGGCTTCGGCGATGTCGAGGCATTTGCCCTGGGGGAGGCCTTCGACGATGTCGAACAGCACCACGTCACCCAGTTCGCGCAGGGCGCAAAGCTGAGCAAGAACGCCACCAATCTGACCACCACCGATAAGAGCGATTTTTGGTCTTGCCATGGTCTTCTCTCCTTGTGTTGGGTAATGAAAATAGGGCAGCGGGGCTATCTGGTTGCCCCGCTGCCGCCAGGTTTGGTTAAAGGGCGTCGATGATCGCGTTCAGGGTCGCGCTCGGTCGCATGGCCGCCGTAGTCTTGGCGACATCGGGGCGGTAGTAACCGCCGATGTCGACCGGCTTGCCCTGCGCCGCCAGCAGCTCGGCGTTGATCTTCGCTTCGTTGCTCGCGAGGTCGGCGGCCACCTTGGTGAAGCGGGCTTTCAGTTCCGCGTTTTTGCTTTGCGCGGCCAGGGCCTGGGCCCAGTAGAGCGCCAGGTAGAAGCTGCTGCCGCGGTTGTCGATCTCGTTCACCTTGCGGGACGGCGCCTTGGCGTTCTCGAGGTACTTGGTGATCCCTTCATCGAGGGTATCGGCAAAGAGCTGCACGGTGGGGTCGTTGTTGCGGTTGGCGATGTGCTCCAGCGACGGAACCAGGGCGCAGTATTCGCCGAGGGAATCCCAGCGCAGATGGCCTTCCTTGAGGAACTGCTCGACATGCTTGGGTGCGGAGCCGCCGGCGCCGGTTTCGAAGAGGCCGCCACCGGCCAGCAGCGGAACGATGGAGAGCATGCGGGCGCTGGTGCCGAGTTCGAGAATCGGGAAGAGGTCGGTCAAATAGTCGCGCAGCGCGTTGCCGGTCACGGTGATGGTGTCGAGGCCCTTGCGGGCGCGCTCACAGGCGAATTTCATGGCATCGACCGGTTTCATGATACGGATGTCGAGGCCGGTGGTGTCATGGTCCTTCAGGTAGGTGTTGACCTTGTTGATGATCTGGGCGTCGTGGCCGCGCTGCTCATCGAGCCAGAAGATAGCCGGGGCACCGGAGGCCTTGGCGCGAGTCACGGCGAGTTTGACCCAGTCGCGGATCGGGGCGTCCTTGGTCTGGCAGGAGCGGAAGACATCGCCCTTTTCGACAGTCTGTTCGAGCAGGACGGCGCCGGAGGCATCGACGACGCGGATTTTGCCGTCGCCGGGGGCGAAGAAGGTCTTGTCGTGGGAGCCGTATTCCTCGGCTTTTTGCGCCATCAGGCCGACGTTGGAGGTGTGCCCCATGGTCGCCGGGTTGAACTGGCCGTGTTTCTGGCAGTCTTCAATGATGGTCTGGTAGATGGTGGCGTAGCAGCGGTCGGGGATCATCGCCACGGTGTCCTGCAGTTCGTCCGCCAGGTTCCACATCTGGCCGCCGTCGCGAACCACGACCGGCATCGAGGCATCGATGATGACGTCGTTGGGGACATGCAGATTGGTGATCCCTTTGCGGGAGTCGACCATCGCCAGGGCGGGTCGGGTCTTGTAGACATCCATGATGGCCGCTTCGATCTCGGCCCGCTTGGCTTCCGGGAGGCGCTTGATTTTGGCATAGACATCGCCGAGACCGTTGCTGACATTCACGCCCAGTTCCTTGAAAACATCGCCGTACTTGTCAAAGACATCCTTGTAGAAGACGGTGACGCACTGACCGAAGATGTAGGGATCGGAGATCTTCATCATGGTCGCTTTGAGGTGCAGGGAGAGGAGGACGCCGTCCTTCTTGGCCGCCTCGATCTGCTCGGCGTAGAACTTGCGCAGGGCGGTCATGTTCATGGAAGAGGAGTCGAGGACCTCACCCGCCTGCAGGGCCAGCTTCTCCTTGAGTACGGTGACGCTGCCGTCTTTGCCAACGAACTCGTATTTGACCGTGGTGGCATCCTTGACGGTGACGGAGGTCTCGCTGCCGTAGAAATCGTTGCCGTTCATGTGGGCGACGCGGGTTTTGGAGCCGGCCGGCCAGGGTTTCATCATGCGGTGGGGATTCTTCTGGGCGAACTTCTTGACCGAAGCCGCGGCCCGGCGGTCGGAGTTCCCTTCCCGCAGCACCGGGTTGACGGCACTCCCCAGGCACTTGGCGAAGCGGGCCTGCAGGGCTTTCTCGGCGTCGTTTTTCGGCTCTTCCGGGTAGTCGGGGATCTTGTAGCCCTTCTCCTGCAGTTCCTTGATGGCGGCCTGCAACTGGGGAATGGAGGCGCTGACGTTCGGCAGTTTGATGATGTTGGCGGTGGGGTCCTGGGTCAGCTCGCCCAGCTGGGTGAGGTAGTCGGGAATTTTCTGCGCTTCGGTCAGGTGGTCGGGAAAGTTGGCGATGATTCTGCCGGAAAGGGAGATATCCCGGGTCTCGACATTAACGCCGGATCCCTTGAGGAATTTCTGTACGATCGGGAGGAGGGCGTAGGTCGCCAGGGCGGGGGCTTCGTCGATCTCCGACCAGATAATCGTTGCGTTCTTCGTTGTCATGTTCTCTCCTTGTTCGGTGCCAGTTTTGCCAGAGGCAGAATGAAAGACGAACGAAAGTTCGCCCTTAGAAATTATTGCTCCAGATGGTGTAACGGGCAGTCAATAAAATGGAGGTTCTTCACTGATTCAACCGCATCCTGAGAAAGGTCAATGCCCAAACCGATATTGGCCTGACCACTAAAAGGTCAATGCAAAAACCTGCTACAAAACCGGATGCTTAGAGAAAAAGTGATAAAAATGGACGAGTTAGGAACGTTGTATACAGTATACAAAGGGCCGGGGGCTGTCAAGGGAAAATATGAATCTTCCAACCCGCAAATAAACGGCCGGGGAAACCTCGTTCCATTATTGCCCATTCTGCGACCCCGGGACTGAAATTGGAGCGCCGGGGGGGAAAACGTCGGACTGCTTCGCCTTCTGCCGGGCCTCATCCAGCTCCGCAGTGGAGAGCCCCCGGGGAATGGTCAGGACCTGGCCGGAGTAGATCTGGCGAGGGTCCCTGATCTGGTCCCGGTTCGCTTTGTACAAGAGCGGCCAGAGCAGCGGGTCGTCGTAGACCTGGGGCTGGGCGGCGATGCTGTAGAGCGACTCCCCCTCGCCCACGGTGTAGGAGGTCTGCGGCGGGGGGGGCGGTTTGGGCGGTGCCTTCCGGTCCGGTTTTGATGGGGGGGGCGAGGCGGCCTGCTGCAGTTGACGCTGACGCGCCGCCGCAATGGCCCGCTCGCGCCTTTCGAGCTCAGCGCGGCGGAGTTGTTCGTCGGCACTGTGGGCGAGGACCAGGGCCCGTCGGGCGCGCAGGGTGGCAAAGGGGAGGAGTTCCCGGGCGGCGCCGTAGTCACCATCGTGAACCAGCGCCTCGCCATCTTGCAGGGCGCGTTCGGCAATCTGGTAATCGTCGCTGGCCAGGCGGCTGGCGCCGGCCGCGTAGGCGCGGGCGAGGGCGTCCCGGGCGGCCGCAAGTTCGGCCTGCGGCGGCTGGGCGCAGCCGCCGCTGACAAAAAGCAGCAGAATGAGACAACAAAGACGTTTCACAAAAAGACAAGGGGGGGCAATGGCCCCGGTCGTCTGCCGGGGCGCAGGATCATTTCGCCCGGGTCACGGTGCGGATGGCCAACTCGCGCAGCTGTTTTTCGTCGACTTCACCCGGGGCTTCGGACATCAGGCAGGTCGCTTTCTGGGTCTTGGGGAAGGCGATGACGTCGCGGATCGAATCGGAGCCGGTCAGGATCATGGTCAAACGATCGAGACCGAAGGCGATGCCGCCATGGGGCGGGGCCCCGAATTCGAGGGCGTCGAGGAGGAAGCCGAATTTCATCCGCGCCTCCTCCTCGCCGATCCCCATCAGGTCGAACATGCGGCTCTGGATCGCCTGGTCGTGGATACGGATCGAGCCGCCGCCGATCTCCGAACCGTTGAGGACGAGGTCATAGGCCTTGGCCCGCGCCTTGCCGGGATCGGAGTCGAGCAGGGCAAGGTCTTCATCCATCGGCGCGGTGAAAGGATGATGGACGGCGACGTGGCGGCGGGCCTCGGCATCCCACTCCAGGAGCGGGAAGTCGGTCACCCAGACGAAACGGTATTCGTCCTTTTTGGCGAGACCGAGCTTGTGGCCGAGGTGGCCGCGCAGGCGGCCGAGGGATTCGTTGACCACCTTGTAGGAGTCGGCGCCAAAGAGGAGCAGGTCTCCCAACTCGGCGCCGAGGCGCTGGTTGATCGCCGCAAGCTCGTCCGCGCTAAAGAACTTGGCGATGGGGGACTGCCACCCCTCCTCGGTCATTTTTACCCAGGCCATCCCCTTGGCGCCGTAGATCTTGACGAACTCGGTGAGATCGTCGAGCTCCTTGCGCGAGAGGCTGGCGCCCCCCTTGACGTTGATCGCCTTGACCTGGCCACCGCCGGCGACGGCATCGGCGAAGACCTTGAAGCCGCACCCCTCCACCAGATCGGAGAGTCCGACCAGTTCGAGATCGAACCGCAGATCGGGGTTGTCGACCCCGAAGCGGTCGAGGGCTTCGGCGTAGGTCATGCGGGGCATCGGCAGCGGGACCGCGACGCCGATCGTTTCCTTGAAGATGGCGGCGATCATCCCCTCCATGACGGCAATGACGTCGTCGCGGCCGACAAAGCTCATCTCGCAGTCGATCTGGGTGAACTCGGGCTGGCGATCGGCGCGCAGATCCTCATCGCGGAAGCATTTGACGATCTGGAAGTAGCGGTCAAAACCGGAGACCATCAGTAGCTGCTTGAAGAGCTGGGGGGACTGGGGGAGAGCATAAAAAGTTCCAGGATTGACCCGGCTCGGCACCAGGTAATCGCGCGCCCCTTCCGGGGTGCTCTTGGTCAGTACCGGGGTTTCGATGTCGAGGAAGCCCTCGGCGTCGAGGTAGCGACGGACGGTGCGCGTAACCTGGTAGCGCAGCATCAGGTTCTGCTGGATGGCCGGCCGGCGCAGGTCGAGATAGCGGTACTTGAGGCGGATATTTTCGGCGACCTCGGTGAACTCGTCGAGCATGAACGGGGGGGTCTTGGCCGTATTGAGGATTCGCATCTCGCGCACCTCGACCTCGACCTCGCCGGTCTTCATCTTCGGATTGACGGTTCCGGCGGGCCGTGGCGAGACGATCCCCTTGATGGCGACGACATACTCGTTGCGAACCCGGTCGGCCTTGGTGTGGGCTTCGGGGTCACGGTCCGGGTCAAGGGCGAGTTGCACGATCCCTTCGCGGTCGCGCAGGTCGATGAAAATCAGGCCACCGTGGTCGCGACGGCGCTGCACCCAGCCGGTCAGGCAGACTTCCTGGCCAATCTGGGCGGCGGTGACCATGCCGCAGTAATGGCTTCGTTTCCAATCGCCGAAAATGTCGTTCAAGGGAAGTCCCTCCAGAGTTGTTTGATGGATCGGGCCGCGCCCGGAAAGGCAGGATTATACAAACCCCCTCCGGCCAGCGTCAAGGAGAATGCAATCAGGCCTCTCCCCCGGCGAGCAACTCCTGCAGACGGGTACGAAGGGCGTCAAGGGGGACCTCCTCCTGGCTGCCGGCGTCCATGTTGCGCAACTGGGCCCGACCGGCGGCCAGTTCATCGCCGCCGAGGATGACGGCAAACCGCGCGCCGAGCTTCCCGGCCCGACGCATCTGCGCTTTGAGGCTCTTCCCTTCGAGGTCGGTATCGACCTGCAAGCCGGCGCGCTGCAGCTGGTGCATCAGCAGAAAGGCATGGCGCGCGGCCTCGCTGCCAAGGGTGGCGAGAAAGCAGTCAAGGCGCGGCACCGCCTGCGGACTCCCTTTCAGCAGCACCAGGCGCTCGACGCCCATGGCGAAACCGATTCCGGGGAGGGGGGGGCCGCCCAGGTCGCGAATCAGCCCGTCGTAACGCCCTCCTGCGGCCACCGCGTTCTGCGCCCCGAGATTGCCGGTGACCATCTCGAAGGTGGTCTTGGTGTAATAGTCGAGGCCGCGCACCATGCGCGGGTTGATGGCGAAAACCGTGCCGAGATCGGTGAGGTAGCCCTGCACCGCGGCGAAGTGGTCGGCGCAGCCGCCGCAGAGATGGTCGAGAACCGAGGGGGCGCCGGCGGTCGCTTCCTTGCAGCCCGGCACCTTGCAGTCGAGAACCCGCAGCGGATTCTGCTGCCAGCGCCGGCGGCAGTCGTCGCAGAGATGATCGAGGCGTGTTTCGAGAAAGGCGACCAGCGCCTGGCGGTAGGCCGGGCGGCATTCGGGGCAACCGAGGGAGTTGATCTGCAGCTGGACGTCGGGAATGCCGACCTCGGCAAAATAGTGGTCGAGCATGGCGAGAACCTGGGCATCGCAGCGCGGGTCGTCGAGGCCGATGACTTCGGCCCCGATCTGGTGAAACTGGCGGTAGCGTCCCTTTTGTGGCCGTTCGTAGCGGAACATCGGCCCCATGTAGTAGAGCTTGGCGACCGGATCCTGGGCATGCAGCTTGTGCTCGATGAAGGCGCGCATCACCGGCGCCGTCCCCTCCGGGCGCAGCGTCAGCGAGGTGCCCCCCTTGTCGGTAAAGGTATACATCTCCTTTTCGACGATATCGGTCGTTTCGCCGATGGAACGGCAGAAAAGATCGGTCTTCTCGACCACCGGGACGCGGATCTCGCTGAAGCCATAGCTGCGGAAGACGCGCCGTGCGGCCGCCTCCAGTTCCTGCCAGGTCGCCACCTCCCCCGGCAGAATATCGTTCATCCCTTTAATGCCTGTAATGCTCACGTTGTCAGTGCCTTTCAAAAAAATAATTCAAATTAAGTGGGACGTGACGGCGGTGAACGCAGTGCTCAGCCGGGGCGGAGGCTCTCCACCCGGTAGACGCCGACCGGAATCCGTTTTCCCTTCAGCTCGATGGGTGGCAGCGCCTCCGCCACCAGCTGCTCGCGGATCGTCCGGTAGGTCCCTTCCGAGACGAGAATCTCTCCCGGTCTGGCGAGACCCTGGAGCCGCGCGGCAATATTGACGCTGTCGCCGATGACCGTATATTCCATGCGCGTCGCCGACCCGATGTTGCCGGCGATGACCGGTCCGGTGTTGATGCCGATCCCCATTTCGAGGGGCGGGAGATCCTGGGCTGCGCGCTCCTGGTTGAAGTTCTTGACTGCCCGCTGCATTTCAATGGCGCAGTGAACAGCGCGCAACGGATCGTTGCCGAGGGAGAGAGGGGCGCCGAAAAGCGCCATGACGGAGTCGCCCATCAGCTTGTCGACCATCCCTTCGTGGTCGATGACGAGCTGGATCATCAGGGTGAAGTAGTCGTTGAGCAGCTCCACGACCTGGGCCGGCGGCAGCCGTTCGGCCAGCGAGGTAAAGCGGCGGATGTCACAGAAGAGGATGGTGACCTCCTTCTCTTCACCGCCGAGCTTGAGATCGTCGCGATGGCGCAGAATGGTCTCCGCCAGCGGCTTGCTGACATAGCGCTCAAAGGTGTTCTTGATGAATTCCTTTTCGCGCAGGCTGCTCGCCATTTCGTTAAAAGCGTCGGTGAGGACGCCGAGTTCATCGTTGCGCTTCAGGTCGAGGTGCTGTTCCAGGTTGCCGCCGCCGATGGCCCGGACCCCGCGCACCAGGGCGTGGACCGGGCGCAGGCTGACACCGGCGAGGAGGTAGGCGGCGAGGCTGCCGAGGACCAGGGCAACGCCGGCAAGCACGCCGAGGCGCTGGCGCATCGCCTCGATTTCGGCAGCGACCAGGGCTTCGGAGAGCCCGAGGTGGATATCGCCGAGTCGGACCGGCCGGTCCGCGACCGAGTAGATCGGTACTTCGAGATCGAGGAGGCCGGCGCCGTTGCCGACGCGCCGGACGACGTAGCTCCCCTCCACTGGCAGCAGCCGGGCCTCGCCGGGGAGGGTAAAGTCGGTGCCGACCCGTGCCATGTCGGCGGCGGCACGAATCCGCCCCTTGCGGTCGACGATCAAGGCGTATTCGATGCCGGAGCCGCGCACCGCATTTTTGACGGCGGAGAAGAGATAGAGGTCATCGCCGGTGAGGAGCGGGTCCTCGGCGTTGAAGGCGACGCCGCGGGCGATCCCCAGCCCCTTCTCGATATTCTCCCGCACCAGGGACGAGCGGATGTTCTGCTCCATGAGGAGCATCACCGCCAGCATCAGGGCCCCGCTGAAGAGGGCCAGCAGCAGCGCGAACTTGAAGCGCAGGCTGGCAAAAACGGCAATCCGTTCAGCCACCCCGGAACTCCTCGATGCGCTGCAGCTTGCGCTGCGCCTTTTCAATGTTCATCCGCGACTTCTCATGTCCCGGATCGAGGGCGAGAACCTTCTGCCAGGCATCGATCGCCTCCCGGTATCTGCCGCGGGTGTAGAACTCGATTCCCTGCAGGTAAAGGGCCTGCTCGTCGCCGGGATTGACCCCGGAGAGGCGCAGCTGGTCGATTCGCTTCAGGGCGCCACGGGCCTCCGCCTGGTAGGGGTCGATGGCGAGAGCCTGGCGGAAGGTCGCAGCCGCTTCGCTGAAGTGCCCGTCGCCGAGGGCGCGGTTTCCGTCGCGCACCAGGTCGGCGAGGCGGCCGGCCAGCTGCTTGCGACCGGCTTCCAGACCGGTCAGGGCCTGGGGGTTGGCCGGATCGATGTCCAGCACCTTGCGGTAACTGGCGAGCGCTCCCTCCAGATTCCCGGCAGCGAGAGCCTCCTTGGCCTTGACCAGATTCGCGACGACGAAGCGGTCGACGGCGTTTTCCAGTTCCCCCTGCTCGCGGCGCGCCTCGGCATGGTCGGGAACCAGGGCGAGCAACCGGTCGTAGAGGATGCGGGCACGCTTGAAATTGTGCGCCGCCGTCGCCTGCCGGGCGGAGTCGAGCAGGCTGGCGGCCTTGTCGGCGCTGGCGGCCGCGAGGCTGGACAGCTCCTGCCGAACTTCCGGTGAATCCTTTAGAGCGAGGGCGTTGTTGAAATGTTCCCGGGCCTCGGCCAGTTGCCCGGCGCTGTGGGCGCGACGCCCCCAGAGGAGTTCTTCGGCAACCAGGGTGTTGACCATGCTTTCGAGGCGTTTTTCGGCAACCTCCACCTCGGCCAGATTGGGGGCGAAAGATTTCGCCAGAGCGAGTGCCGCGGCGGCGTCGTCGAGACGTCCCTCGTCAAGGGCCTGACCCTGGCGCGCGATCGCTTCAAGGGCAGCTTCCCGGGATTGGGCGGCCACCGCGTCAAGGCCGGCCTGCGCCCGGGGCTCCCCCGGGGCGAGTTCCAGGACCCGGCGATAGGCCGCAGTCGCTGCCGCCAGATCTCCGGCCGCGGCCAGCCGTTGCCCCTCTTCCAGGCCGCCGCTGATTTCCTGCGACAGGCGATCGAGGGCCTGTTGCTTCAGGTCGTTGCCGGCTGCGGCCGCCGGATCGGCGGCGAGCCCTCTGGTCGCCTCTTCCAGCGCCAGGCGCGGATTGCCGGCCGCCAGAGCGGAACGTGCCGCGGCGAAATGCTCCTCGGCCTGCCGGGCGAGGGCTGCGCGCGCCTTGGCTGCGAAGGCGAGCGCACGCGGGTCGCCGGAGACCATGGCCAGCGCCTGCTCGAAGTAGTCGAGGGCGCCACGGTAATCCTGGTCACCATAGAGCCGCCGCCCCTCCGCAAAGGCCGCATCGGCCGCTCCGTTCTGCGCAGCGACCAGGTTGACAGTCGCTCCGCGGTGGGTCGGCTCGAGAGCGAGTACCCGGCGGTAGTTGGTCGCAGCCGGGGCGAACTCCTTCAGGGCCAGATCGATGTTGCCGGCGAGGTAATAATCCTTGGCGGTGGCATCGGGGGTGGCGACCAGCGCCTTGGCCGCCTGCCTCGCCGCAGCGTAGGACTTTCTTTCGAGGAGGGTCAGCGCACTGTTGTAGAGCATCGAGTGGGTACTGGAGCGTAATTCGGCTGGGGCCTCGGCGTAGATCGGGCCGAGAATCTCGATCGCCCCGGCGTAATCGCCGCTGCGGTAGGCGATGGTTCCGAGGTAATAGAGCGCCACCGGACTATCGGGCGCCGCCGCCAGCGCGTTGCTGAAAGCGCTGCGGGCGGCAGCGAGGTCGTTCAGTTCGAGGGCTTTCAGGCCACGGTTGAAGTGGAGCGCGTAGACATATTCGCGGGCGCTGGTGTCGGAGGGGTAGTGGTCGAGATAGCGGGAAAACTCTTCCAGAGCTGCATCGATCTGGCCGCTGCGTGCCAGAGAGTCGCCGATCAGCCGATGGATTTCGAGGCGATCGGGGGCCAGCGCCAGGACCTTGGACAAAAGGCGGCGGGCCTCGTCGAGGTTCTCCTTTTCGAGGTAGGCCAGGGCCAGATTGTAATAGGCATTGGCGAGGGGATAGACTTCCGGTTCATCGAGGGCGCCGAGACTCTCGGCCTGATCGAAATAGAGCTGGGCGCTGTCGAGATCGCCGAGTCGGGCATAGGCGAGCCCGAGGTTGTAATGCATTTCGACGGAGTCGGTAAAGGCAGGATAAGCCAGGCGGAATTCGGCGACGGCCCCCTGATTGTCGCCGGCCAAGAGGAGCGCCATGCCAAGAAAATAGTGGAGTGGCAGGTTGTCCGGATCGACGCGCAACGCTTCCCGGTAGCGCTCGACGAGGCCATCCCCGCCACTCTCAAGAGCCAGCGCCACATTCGGGAAGAGGGAGAGAATAACCAGCATGGCGAGGCCGGCCAGGGCCGTCTGCCAGGAACTGCCGCGGCTCATGGGCCCTCAAACTCCCCCGCGCAGCGAGAGACGTTGCGAACCTTTTTGCCGGCGTACATCGCCCGGTCGGCCCGGTCGATGATCTCCTTTTTCCGTTCGGCATGTTCCGGAAAACAGGCAAAGCCGACGGTGGCGGTCAGGCGGGTGTTGATCCCCTCCTCAACCAGGAAGGTGTGCTGCTCGATCTGGCGCCGCATGCGCTCGGCCACCACCGCCGCGCCCCGGGAATCGGTCTCGACCAGCAGGGCCGTGAACTCGTCCCCGCCATAGCGGAAGAGGCTGTCGACCTCGCGAACAGCCTTGCGCAGCAGCATGGCGACTTCCTTGAGAGTCTTGGAGCCGGCAAGGTGTCCGTGGCTGTCATTGATGTTCTTGAAATAATCGAGATCGATAAAGACCAGGGCAAACTCCAGCCCGTAGCGACCGGCCCGGCGGATCTCCTGGTCAATGGCCATGTGCAGGTAGCGATGGTTGTAGAGCCCGGTCAGGTCATCGGTGTACATCAACTCCCGGGCGCCCTGGTAGCGAAAGGCATTCTCGAAGCCGAGGGCGGTCTGCTCGGCGAGAAAGAGGAGGCTGTCGCGGGGGATGTCGAGGAAGTCGTGTTCGGGGGGATTGCACAGCACCAGGGCGCCCTTGGTGCTGTTCTGGCAGCGCAGCGGCAGCAGCAGGACACTCTTCAGCCCGGGGAGAACCTCTCCGCCGAGAGACTCGGCCGCAAGGGTAACCAGGCCGGTGGCTTCCTTGAGCGGCTTCAGCAGGGCACTGGCAAGGGCCTGGGCGGATTCCGGGTCGATGGTTTCCGCACCGATCAGGCGGGAGACACTCTCCTTGCCGGTCAAAAAACCGAAGCCGCGGCCGCTGCCGATTTCCTGCAGCATGGTCGAAACCGCCTGGGGAATAAGGCGGTTGATTTCAAGCATGGAGGCCAGGTTCTGCCCCTTCTGGAAGAGGCGGATTTGGCTTTTGAGCAGGGAATTTTCATCGAGCAGGCGGCGCTGCTCAAGGCAGGTCCGGACCAGGTGGCGCAACTCTTCGGGGTTGAAGGGTTTGACCAGGTAATCCCGGGCCCCGCTTTTGAGCGCCTGGATCGCGGTTTCGAGGGTCGCGTGACCGGTCGCGAGGATGACCTCGGGCGGGTTGTCGACGCTGCGCGAGAGGCGCAGCAGTTCGAGGCCGTCCAGCCCGGGCATGACCATGTCGGTCAGTACGATGGCGACACCGCCGCTCCGAATCCGGTTGAGTGCTTCATCGCCGGAAGCGACGGTCTCCACACGGTACCCTTCGTCCCCGAGAATTTCGGCAAAAAGGCGGCGGAAAAAAAGTTCGTCATCGACAACCAGGATGGTCGATTCGCTCATCTGGGCACGCTCCCGGGAAAGAAGTCCATAGCTAGCAAAATCCCCTAGTTCTGTCAACGGAAAAGCCCTCTTTGCCAACGTTGCGGCTGCCAGCCGTCCTCCAGGGCGAGGAAACGAACCGTCCCATCGCGATCGGTTCGCCAGAGCGTCGTCCCGTTCCGCTCAAGGGCAGCGAGGACGACCGGATCGGGGAACCGGTAGCTGTTGCCGGCGCCAACCGAAACCAGGGCCTGGGCGGGATGCAGGGTCTGCATCAACAGCTCCGGGGCCGAGTGGCGACTGCCATGGTGGGGAATTTTCAGCAGATCGACTGGGCCTGGCAGCGGCTCGGATAGGAGGCGCCGGATTCCTGCCGCCCCGAGATCCCCCGTCAGCAGCAGGCCGCGCTTCCCCTGCCGGGCATAGAGGACCAGTGAGCGGTCATTGGCCGAGGCAACCTCGGCGGGAGGGCAATAAAGGTCGAGTTCCAGACCCGGGGCGGTTGCGAGCTGCTGCCAGCCCGGAGCAAACCGCCGGCGCGGAATCTGTCGCTCGGCGGCAAGGCGGGCCAAGGGGGCCGGCAGGTCTTCCGGCCCGGGGCCGGCCCACAGTTCGGCGACGGGAAAGGTGGCGAGGACCTCCTGCAGTCCGCCACTGTGATCGGGGTGGGGATGGGTGAGGAGGACTGCATCCAGGTGCTGAACCCCGAGCCGGGCAAGGGCCGGGGCAACCAGGCGTTTGCCGATATCGATGTGCGGATCGCGGCTGCCGCCCCCATCAATCAGGAGGTTCTCCCCGCCGGGGAGAGTGAGGAGCAAGGCTTCGCTCTGACCGACACTTAGGGCGGTGAGGCGCATTCCGCCGGGTGCGGAGACCGGCCAGGACCAGACCAGAATTCCTGCTGCCGCCACCAGAAAGGCGCTCCGGCGCCAGCGGCGGGAGTGACCGGCGAGTCCCACGGCAATCACGAGGAGGCTGATGCCGACGAGGGTGGCCGGGGTCGGGTACCAGACCCGCCCCGAGAGCCATGGCAGGCCGGCCAGGGCTTCACCGGCGCTGAGTGCCAGGCTCGTCGCCAGCCCACTCAGTTTAAGAAGCCCGACGGCGGGGGGCAGGGCCAGGGGGGCAAGCAGCAATGCGGCGAGCCCGCAGGGGAGGGCGACCAGGGCGATCAAGGGTACCGCCAGCAGGTTGGAGATCGGGGCGACCGGAGCGAAGCGATAGAAGTGGGCGACCGCCAGCGGCAAGGTGGCGAGGGTCGCCGCCAGGCTCGCCAAAAAGAGCGTGGCCCCCCAGCGCCAGGGACGAGACCAGCTGCGAAGCCGCTCTTGCCAGGGGGGGAGCAGAACCAGGAGGCCGGCGGCGCCGGCAAAGGAGAGCTGAAAGCCTGGTTCGAAGATGGCGAGTGGATCGAGGAGCAGCAGGATCATGGCTGCTGCGGCGAGGGTCCGCAGCGGGGCGAGGGTGCGGGAGAGTGCCAGGTAGAGGGCTGCGCCAACGGCGATCAGAAAAGCCCGGCTGGTGGCAAGCGCGCCACCGCTCATTACCAGGTAGAAGCCGAGCAGCGGCAACAGGGCAAGGGGGAGTACGCGGCGCGGCGGGGCCCAGAGCAGCAGGCGACTGCTGCGCCGGTAGAAGGCGCGTGCAGCGAGGTAGAGAAAACCGGCGAGAAAGCCGAGGTGCATCCCGGAAATGGCAAAGAGGTGAGAGAGGCCGCAGGCGGCGAGGCGCTCGCGGAGTTCGGCGGAGAATCCCCCCTGGTCGCCAATCAGCAGCGCCCGTGCCAGAATCCCCTCTTCAGGGGGGAGGTAACTGTCCATAAATGCTGCTGCGGCCAGCCGCCAGCGCGCGATGGTGGCGCTGAGGTCGGGCCGGTCGCCCGCCAGGACGGCGAGTCCTTCACTTCCCGGCAGATAGGCGGTAACAAAAATCCCTTCGCGGGCGAGGTGGCGACGATAGGCGAATTCGCCGGGAGTGCCGAAGTCGCGTGGCTTCCGTAACCGGGTCCAGAGGCTGACTTCGCGACCGGGGGCCGCCGCTTCGGGCGGCGAGTCGAGAAAAATCCGCACTATCCCCCGGACCGTACGGCTCTGTCCGGCCACGGTCAGGGTGTGCGCCTCAAGGTCGATAACGCTGCGCTGCTCCGGGCGCGACATGACCCGCTCGACCCGACCGGTAACCCGCAGTGGCTTCTCGCCGACCCAGGCAGCGACATGTCCGCTGCCGGTTGGTGACTGGAGCTGAAGCTGGTAGCGAACCAGCCCCAGGCAGGAAAAACAGAGAAGGAGGAGCAGAGGCGCCAGGCGGCGCTGCGGCCACGCCAGCCAAAGGCCGCCGGCGAGCAGCGGCAGGAAAGGGAACCAGGGGGCAGGAAAGAGGTAGGGAGCGGCGAGCAGGCCGCTGGCGTAGGCTGCCAGCAGGACGGGCAGGCCCAGCGCCATCTAGCGGTCGCTGCCGATGGCGGCAAGCAGGCGCAGCAGGCGGTCGATCTGCCCCGACGTCGGCTCGTTACCGGCCCCGGCAAGCCCGGCGAGGCGGCGGTAGGCGGCCCCGTCCGTAACCGCAGCGCGCAGCTTCACGGCGTCAATGCCGCCGCGCGGCGGGAGGAGGAGCTCCAGGTGATGGCTGCCGGCGGCAAGGTAAAAGCTGCCGACGGGCTGGTCGCTCAGGAAGGGGTCGGCGCTGCAGGCGAGTTCCTCGCGCTGGTCGAGGATCCCGGTCAGTCGGCCCGGGCCGACGGCACGCAGGGAGAGGTGATAGACGGCAGAGCGGGGGAGGTCGAAGTCGATGCTGACCCTGGCGGGTTCGGCGCCGGCCCGCACCCAGCTTCCCGCGCTGGGTGGCCCGAGAAAGCGCTGGTCGGTTGGGCGGGCGCCATCCAGACTCGACGCCTGCTCGGCCTCGACGGTCAGGTCGAGATTCCCCGGCGGGAGGAAGGGCTCCATGCCGAGGAGCCGGATCGCCGTTACGGCCAGGTCGTCCATGGTCAGGGCGGCCTGGGGGTCCCAGCCGGCAAGGGGGCGAATTGGCGTCAGCGGTGGGGCCGTCAGGATAAGGTCGTCGATCCCCCCGTTGGGCGGCATCAGATCTTCCAGCAGTTGCGGGCCGGCCGGGAGGGCGTATTCCCCAAGTTCGACCAGTTCGAGCCGCCGGGTGCCATCCCCGGTGAAGTGGTAGTCGTCGAGGATGAACTGGTGGCCGGCGTTGATGAGACCGGCCTGGAGACGATAGTTCCCGGCGAGGGGGAGGAGAAATTGCAGGTGGACCGTAGTCGGTGTCGAAATGCCGGCGAGCCAGCCCCGCCCGCTGAAGGGACCGAAGTTTTGCAGATTGCTGACCGCGACGACATCCTCGGTGTTGAAGATATCCTCGGCCTCGAAGTGGAACGAGCGGTCACCCTGCAGGATGGTACGATAATCTTCATCCGTCGGTTCGTCGGGGAGCCCGTAGGACCAGCCGAGGGCTTCGACCAGGCTCTGCATCCACTGGCGCTGGCTGGTGGCGGCCGCGGCCGGCAGTGCCTGGCCGACGATCAGCACAGCCATGAAAATAAAGACATGAATTCGCAACATCAAAGCGCACCCTCCTCGCAAAATACGCTGAAAAGCTACCATAACCCGCGCCAGATGGAAAGCCTCTCCCTCACCTTCGCGCTCACCTTCGCGCTTGGCAATTGCCGGCGGTCGGGTTAGATTGTTGCGGAATGATCGTACCGGGCCCGGCGTTCCGTGCCGGGTGGACGCCCTGCCATTGCGTTATGCCGGGCCGGTAGGAGCAGGAGAGGAGGCATAATCCTTGAAACAAGTCGTCTGCCATCTTTTTTTCTGGTCGTCGCTGCTCTGGTCGGGGCCTGCCGCTTTGGCCGCCGAGCCGTCCGCTCTCCCCTCGGCGCAACCGGTCTACATCGGGATAGACGCAGAATTCGGCTACCGTGACAGTACTTCCGCCGAAGCGATCAGCTACGGCGTACAGATCGCCATCGCAGAAATCAACCATCAAGGCGGTGTACTCGGCGGCCGGCCTCTGAAGCTGGTCGAACGGGCCAACAATTCGGTCCCGGCCCGCAGCCTGGTCAATATGGAAGAACTGGCCGCCATGCCCGACCTCGTTGCGGTCTTCTGCGGCCGTTTCAGTCCGCCGATTGTCGCTGCGCTCCCCCTGATACACCAACAGCACCTGATCCTCCTCGATCCCTGGGCGGCGGCCGATGGGGTGGTTGAAAATGGTTACCATCCCAATTACGTCTTTCGCCTTTCTCTCAAGGACAACGACGCCATGCCGGTCATGCTTGAGCATGCCCGAGCCCGCGGTCTTCGTCGGGTCGGCCTGTTGCTGCTCAATACCAGTTGGGGGAGAAGCAGTCTGGCGGCTGCCGAGCGCCATTTGCAGGGCGAGTCGCAGGGGCTCCGGATCGTCGGCCAGACATGGTTCAACTGGCAGGATACCTCGTTGATCGACCGTTACCTGGAGTTGTGCCGGGCCGGGGCCGAGGCAGTCATCATGGTCACCAACGTCGAGACCGCAGCGGTACTGGTCAGGGAAATGGCGGCACTCCCCGCCCCGAAACGGATCCCCCTGCTCTGTCATTGGGGCATCACCGGCGGCACCTTCCCAAAACTGGCGGGTACCAGCCTGGCCGAGGTGGATCTGGCGGTGGTGCAAACCTATTCCTTTGTCGGGGCCACTGACCCGGTAGCACGGCGGGTACTGCGCGCCGCCGAAGGTCTCATGGGGGTTGGCGCGAGGCAGATTCCTTCCCCGGTCGGATTGGCTCATGCCTACGATCTGACCCATCTTCTGGCTAGGGCGATCGACCGGGCCGGTACCACCGACCGGCCCGCGGTGCGGGCGGCGCTGGAACAGGTCCGTAACTACCAGGGGTTGGTCCGTCACTTTTCCCGCCCCTTTGCTCCCGACCGCCACGATGCCCTGGACCGGTCCGACGTCTTCATGGCCGCTTACGATCGGAATGATCAGGCCATTGTCCCGATCGGTCGCTGAAACCTTTCCCGGGAATATGCGTTATGTTCTACCGTTTCAGGGCACTATTGACCAAGCTGAGCCGATGGTTCTCGGCCAGTCTCGCCAATCGGCTGACCCTGTCGATCCTGCTAGGCGCCACCTTCATGCTGGCGGTGGTGGGCGGTTCCAGCTATACCGCCTTGTCCGGCCTGCTGGAGCGAAGTCTGGCCGCCGACCTGGAAAGCCAGGTGAAAACCCTGGTGGAACGTCTCGAAAGCTCCCTGGATCAGGTGATCCGGGACATTGAGGGCCTTTCACGGAGTTCCTTCGTGGCCAACGGCCTGGTCGATGCCAGCGGGCGGGATGTCTACCTGGTCCCCTTCCTGGGGGATTTCGAGGCGCACCTGACGGTGCCGGCAACCCTGCTGCTGGTCGATTTTCGTGGTGAATTGGTGGCCAGCCGGCAGCGCCACCCGGAGACTCTCTCCCTGGAAAATTCAGCCCACGTGCAAGCGGCCCTGGCCGGCAAGGGGATGCAGGCCGCTCTGGTGAGGGAGCGGGGCCGGTTCCTGGTGGAACTGATTCATCCCGTCCTCCTTGCCCCCACCGGGACGGTAGAGGGGGCGCTGGTCGTACAGATCGATATCGGCCGGCTATTCGCCGGTTTCGTGGAAGTCCTTCCGCCCAAGCTTTTCCACCAACTGACATTGGAAGAGAAGACCTCTCTCGGCAGCCACGGTGAATTGCCGGGAAACGACCTTTTCTCTCTTTCCGGCTACCTGCACCTTCATCCGCCCCTCAACCAGCTCCCGATGCGCATCGATCTGGGTGAGAGCCGGAAGGAACTTTTCGCCCCGTTGCGCCAGGTGGTCATGCTTTACCTGATCTGCGGCGGCATGCTCCTCTGTCTGGCTTTTCTGTTGGCCCGATTCTTCGGTACGATAATGGCATGGCCGATTGTTGAACTGAGCCATGCTGCGGCCCTGGTTGCCGACGGGGGGAAGCTGCAGATGCCATCCACCCACAGGCGACAGGACGAGATCGGGCTTCTCACCGAGGCCTTTGCGAGGATGGTGGAGAGGCTGCACCGCGCCAACGAGACTCTTGAAATCCGCGTCCGTGAACGGACGGCGGAACTGCGCTCCTCCGAGCTTCTGCTGGCAAATATTGTCGACAATATTCCCCTCGCTGTCGGTGTCCGGGCGTTGCATCCGTCCGACGGCAAGAATCCCTGGGTGCTTTGGAACCGCGCGGCGGAGACGATCTTCGGCCTGGATCGGGAGTCCCTCGCCCGGCACGATTTCGATGGAAATCTGCTGCCGGTATCGATCCAGACGGAGGAGACCCTGCCGCGGCCCGGGAACTACTGGTCGGTCGAAACTCCCTACCACCATCCCGGCGATGGTCGCCAGCTGACCATCGATTCACGCATCCTCGGTCTCTTTGACGCCGCCGGCCAGATCAGTCATCTGCTTGCGATCAGTGACGATATCACCGATCGCAAGCGCAGTGACGAACTGGTGCTGGAAATCGCTCGCGGGGTGGCGTCCCAGACCGGCGAGACCTTTTTCCCTTCGATCACCGCCCATCTGGCGGCCACCCTGGGGGCCGATTTCGCCCTGGTGGGAGAGGTGGCCGGTTCCCCGCCGGTGGTCCGTACCATCGCCGTCTTCGCTCAGGGGCAGGAGTCCGACAATTTCGTCTACGAACTGGCTGGAACTCCTTGCGAAACCGTCCTTTCAGGGGGCGTCTGCAGTTACCCGTCCCGGGTCTGGGCGCATTTTCCCCGGGACATGATGCTGAAGGAGATGGGGATCGAAGGCTATCTCGGTGCTCCCCTGCACGACCAGGAAGGGATTCCGATGGGAGTACTGGTGGTGCTCTTCCAGCGGCCCCTGACGGAAATTCCCCTGGCAGAGAACCTGCTGTCGATCTTTGCTGCCCGGGCGGCGGCCGAACTGGAGCGGCGCCAGGCCGAGCAGGCCCTGGAAAAAACCAAGGTTCGCTTTCGGGCGATCGTCCAGAACGCCCCGTCGGGCATCTGTACCGTCTCCCCTGAGGGGCATCTGCTCAGCGCCAATCCACCCTTCTGCGCGCTCCTCGGCCGAGAGGAGGCGGAGCTCTGCCACTTCAGCCTGTGCGACGTGGTACATCCGGACGACTGGCTCTCCCTTTACCAGGACTATTTCCGCCAGAGCAACGGCCGGCTCGACTCCCTGCGGCGGGATTGCCGCCTGCAGGGAAAGGACGGCAAAACGGTCTGGGTTGACCTGGCTCTGACCGGCGGTGGTGATTTTTCGATCGTTATGATTCGCGACATTACCCGTCGTCGCCAGGTGGAACGCACCCTGCAACTTGACAAGTTGCGATCGGAAGCCCTTTATCGGTTGGCACAGATGGAGGATGTGCCCAAGGACGTCCTGCATCGGTTCATCCTCTCCCAGGGGGTGCGTTTGACCGGCAGCGCCTTCGGCCACCTCTTCTCTCTCGATCCTGGCGGGACCCGCCTGGTGCTTCACGCCCGGTCCGGAGCGGGCGGCGGCGAAGAGGGAGCGGCAACCCAGCCAACTGAGTTTCCTCTCGATGCCGTCGGCCGCTGGCGTGAGGTGGTGCAGGAGTGCCGTCCGGTCATCGAAAACGATTATTCCGGTCCTCTCCCCTGGGCCCGGTCGGTGGGCCAGGAAGGGGAGACGTTGCTGCGGGTCATGAACGTCCCCCTGCTTGACAACGGCCAGTTGCAGATGGTCTTCGAAGTCGCCAACAAGGCCGAGGATTACGACGAGACCGATCTGCACCAGCTGACCCTGCTGCTCGACGGTATGGGGCGGATCCTCAAACAGAAGCAAGCTGAAGAGCTGCTGCGCAACAGTGAGCGCAGATACCGCAGCCTCTATCAGGAATTCCAGGCGCTATTGACAGGGATTCCCGATCGCATCACGCTGCTCGATCCCCATTTGCGGGTGGTCTGGTCCAATCACCTCGATCGCAGCGATGTGACCGACTCCCCGGTCCCCGAAGAGGCCCGGCGCCCCTGTTACGAAATCTGTTTCCAGCGCGCCGAGATCTGCGAGGACTGCCCCCCCAACCGTGCTTTCCGCAGCAAATCGATGGAGCAGGGGGAGGTCGAGACCGCCGATGGGCGGATCTGGGATATCCGGGGGATCCCCATTCGCGGCGAATTGGGGCAGGTAGTCAACGTCATCGAGCTTGCCCAGGATATTACCGCTCGCGTCCGGGCCCAGGAGCTGAGTATCCGCACCGCCCACCTCGCTTCCCTCGGAGAGCTGGCGGCCGGGGTGGCCCACGAGATCAACAACCCCATCAACGGTATCATCAACTATGCCCAGATCCTCGCCGACCGCCTCCAGGACGCCGCGGGGGAAGTCGACCTTCCCGGGCGGATCATCCATGAAGGAGAACGGATCAGCGCCATCGTGCGCAGCCTGCTCGACTTTGCCCGTCCCCAGGGGGAGGCAAAACAGCTCGTTGACGTGGCTGGTGAACTCCAGGAAGCCCTCGCCCTCTGCGTGGCCAAAATGACCCGGGAGCAGATCAATGTGCGCATGGAGATCGCCCCGAATCTACCCCGGGTGATGAGTCGCTCCGGACAGCTGCGCCAGGTCTTTCTCAATATATTGAATAACTCCCACTATGCGCTCAACGTGAAATTCCCTGGCGCTGACCCTGATAAAATCCTCGACATCCAGGTCAAGCTGATCGAATCTGACCAGGAGCGGGTCCGCATCACCGTCACCGATTTTGGCTGCGGTATTGCCAGTGATGTTATTGACCGGGTCATGAATCCCTTTGTCACCACCAAGCCGGTGGGGCAGGGGACCGGGCTCGGTCTGAGCATCAGCCATGGCATTATCAACGATCATGGCGGCACAGTGAAACTGGAGAGTGTCGAAGGGCAATTCACCAGGGTCCGCATCGATCTTCCCGTGGTCATTCCCCAGCAATAGACAGGTAAGGGTATGAAAAAAGCTGCCATCCTGGTCGTCGACGACGAAGAGAGTCTTCGCTTCACCTTCAGCTCCTTCCTCAAGGATGCCGGCCACCTGGTCAACACCGCCGAAAGCTTCCGCGAAGCCCTGGCGATCCTGAAGGAACACCGTTTCGACCTGATTTTTGCCGACATCCTGCTGGGAGAAAAGACCGGCCTCGATCTTCTTGCCGAGTTGCGCAGACAGGGGCAGGAGTGTCCGGTCATTCTGGTCACCGGCGCACCATCCCTGGCTACCGCCGCCGAGGCGGTCCGGCTCGGCGCCTATGACTATATCGCCAAGCCGGTGACCCGGGACATCCTGCTGCGGGTGACCCGGATGGCCCTGGAGATGCAAGAGCTGCGAGAGGAGAAGGAGCGCTACCGGATCAACCTGGAAGCAATCTTCGACAGCGTCCGGGATGGCCTCGTCACCGTCGATTTCCAGCTCAAGGTTCTTGCTGCCAATCGCGTCTCCCAGTCCCTCTGCTGTTTCACCGGCCTGGCGGTGGGAGCCTCCCTCGCGGGGCTCGAAAACCGGGAGTGCCACATCTGTCTGGAGGTTCTGCGCAAGTGCCTGAAAGAACGGCGCATGACCAAACGGGATCGCGTCACCTGCTTGGTGTCCGGGCGGCCGGTGCGGGTTCTGTCCCTGGTCGCTACGCCGCTGATGGGGCCGGGCGGACATTTCGCCGGCGCCGTTTTGACCATGTGCGATGAAACCCGCCTCGACAGCCTGGAGAAGAATCTCGGCGAGCGCACCCAACTGCGGCGCCTGACCGGCAGGAGCCCGGTCATGCAGAAGGTCTTTGCCCTGGTCGATATACTGGCTGATGTCGATTCGACCGTATTGATCAGCGGCGAGAGCGGCACCGGCAAGGAACTGGTTGCCGAGGCCCTGCACTTTTGCGGGGGGCGGCGGGATGCTCCCCTGGTCCGGGTGAACTGCTCCGCCTTGACCGAGAGCCTGCTCGAGAGTGAACTCTTCGGTCATGTCAAAGGAGCTTTCACCGGCGCCATCCGGGACAAGGTCGGGCGGTTCCAACTGGCCGATGGCGGCACAATCTTTCTTGATGAAATCGGGGATATTTCTCCGGGGATGCAGGTTCGCCTGCTGCGGGTTCTTCAGGAAAAGGAATTCGAACGGGTCGGCGATGCCCGGCCGATCAAGGTCGATGTGCGCATTGTGGCAGCAACCAACCGGGACCTGGCGGCCCAGGTGCGTGCTGGTGTATTTCGCGAAGATCTCTATTACCGGCTCAAGGTGGTGGTGGTCGACCTTCCTCCCCTGCGAGACCGGCGGGACGACCTGCCGCTGCTGGTCGACCAGTTCCTTGCCCGCTTCAATCGCAAGTTGAACCGCACCGTCACCGGGGTCGAGGAGGAAGTCATGCGCCTCTTCTTCAGTTACCCCTGGCCTGGCAACATCCGGGAACTCGAACATGCCCTGGAACATGCCTTCATCCTCAGCCGGGGGGCCGTCCTGCAACGCAACCACCTGCCCGATGAAATCCGCTCTTTTAGTCGGCCTGAACCTGACTCTCCACCCTCGAACGGGGATGCCGGTGCCCTGCGGGACGCCTTGCAGCGGGCCGGGGGAAACAAGGCCAAGGCTGCAAGGCTCCTGGGTATCAGCCGTCGCACCCTCTACCGCAAGCTCGCCGAAGCTGAACTTCCCGACCTCTGAATCCTGTCTGCCCTGACACACTTATGTGCCGTCACACAAGTGTGTCAGGATACACCTGTGCCACTACCTCCGCCGTTTGATGTCGGTCGGCAAGGGCCCGTTCCCGGCGATCAACCGGTTCCAAGACCTTCCCCGTACTCTTGGAAATAGATTTATAACACGGTGGCCTTTCTCAGAGAAAACCGGTTTGCTGTGGTTAGGGTGAGTCGAGGATCCCAGCCCAGCCCGTGTGAATCCCGGGAGGTGGGAGATTGGCATGGTTAATGATATGAGGGGTGACTAATTAGCACAACGCTAACGACAAAACTCCAATCGGACAGATCTTGATCTGTCGCAGCTCGAAACCTCCTGATGAAGAATGTGATGGTCGGGGGCATGCAATGATAGGAGATCAATTATGAAGGACCTGAAGCTGGCCCATAAGATCTATCTTTTGAGCGTGGCTATCATTCTGATTTTCACCTTGACCATCGGCTGGGTCTATACCCAGTTGCGGGACAATCTCTTCCACAGCAAACAGGAAGAAATTCGCCACACTGTCGAGGCCGCCTGGAATGGGGCGGAGTACTTCGTCAACCAGGCCAAGGCCGGAAATCTGAGTCAGGCGGAGGCGCAGCAGGCGGTGCGTGCGTCGCTGAAGGCGGCCCGTTTCGACGGTGACAACTACTTCTGGATCAACGATCTTGAACCGCGGATGATCATGCATCCCATGCGACCCGAACTGGACGGAACCGATCTTTCCGGATATTGCGATCCGTTAGGGAATGCTCTTTTTGTCCAGATGGTCGAGGTCGCCAACCGGCAGGGCGAGGGGTTTGTAGAATACTCCTGGCCCAAGCCCGGAGTAGGTCGGCCGGTGCCGAAATTTTCCTATGTCAAAGTTCTCCCCGAATGGGGTTGGATCATCGGTGCTGGTCTCTACGTCGATGATGTGGAAGCCGTTCTGGGACAAGTCTTCCGCATCACCTGTGCCGTTACCGCAGGGGTAATTCTCTCGGTTCTGGTCCTGGTCTTCCTGGTGGCGCGCAGCATTTCCAGCCCTTTGCAGCAGGTGATCGATATGCTCGGTGAATTGAATCACGGCAACCTCGATGTGCGGCTCGGCTTTTCCCGGCGGGACGAGGTGGGTCGCATGGCCGAGGCAGTCGATGGTTTTGCCGAAAACCTCAAAAACGAAATCGTTGCCGCATTCCAGTGCCTGGCCAAGGGGGACTTTACCTTTGCCGTTCGCGGGGTGGCCCGCAAGCCCCTGGCACTGACCAACGCACGCCTCGGTGATCTGGTTGACGAGATTCGCTTGGTCGCGGAGCAGGTCGCCAGGGGGAGTCAGGTCTTGTCCTCCTCCTCTTCCGATCTTTCTTCCGGGGCCACCGAGCAGGCCGCCGCCGCCGAGGAAGCTTCCTCTTCCATTGAGCAGATGGCCGCCAATATTCGCCAGAACGCCGAACACGCCCGAGAGACCGAAATCCTCGCCATCCAGGCCTCCCGGAATGCTGGCGAGGGGGGGGTGGCAGTTGCCGAAACGACGACTGCAATGAAGGAAATCGCCGGCAAGATCATGATTATCGAGGAGATTGCCCGGCAGACCAATCTGTTGGCCCTCAATGCCGCCATTGAAGCAGCGCGGGCCGGCGAGTACGGCCAAGGGTTTGCCGTGGTCGCCGCCGAGGTGCGTAAGCTGGCCGAACGGAGCCAGTTGGCGGCCCGCGATATCGGCACCTTGTCCGCTTCCAGCATCGATGTAGCCGAGAAAGCTGGGAACCTGCTGAAATCGGTGGTCCCCGCGATTCAGAAGACTGCCGAACTGGTGCAGGAGATCAGCACTGCCAGCCGGGAACAGGAACTGGGGGCCGACCAGGTCAGCCGGGCGATCCAGCAACTCGATCAGGTCATCCAGCAGAATGCCGGTGCTTCCGAGGAGATGGCGACCACCGCCGAAGAATTGGCCAGTCAGGCGGACACCCTGCAGCAGGCGGTGGCGATGTTGCGCACCAAAACGTCGGTGCAGACCGCTTCCGGCCTGTCTCCGACCTGCACCCAGCAGCGCCTTCAACCGGGAGTGCTGCCGATACCCGAAATGGAGCCCCAGAGTTTGGCCGGGGCGGTTTAGAGAATGAACGGGGAGACCATGCCGGAGTCGATAAGCAACCTGGAAGACAATAGGGTGCAACTGAGTGTCGCAGGGAAGATCGATCTGGAGGGTCTGACGGGCCTTTTTGAAGCATTGCGTGGTGCCCTCGCCGGCTCGGCTCCGGTGGTCCTTTCCATTGGCAGCGGAGATCCGGGCATTCCCTTGCTGCAACTTCTCTGCGCCGCCCATCGTACCGCCGTGGCTGCAAAGCGGACTCTGGCGGTGGAATGGCAGCAGCCGGGGGAAGCCTGCAAATTTTTGCACGAATCGGGTTTTCTCCGCCATGTGCCCTGCTCCTGTAGTACCGATGGGGAGTGCCTCTGGCGGGAGGACCGTTGGACGTGAGCCAATCGAGACGACATCCTTCTGCTGAGGTTCAAGGCCATCGCCGATTGCAGGAGCAGAATGACAATCTGTCCCACGCCATCCTGGACCTCCAGGATAAAATCGACCAGGCCATCGGCAATGTCGAGAGGATTTTCGAAACCTTGCAGCGAGACCAGGACCCATCCTGAACCCCTTCCCGTAATGGGAGGAGAAACAAGAGGAGACCATGAGCAAGAAAATCATGATCGTAGAAGATTCGGCAAGCATTCGGGCATTGATAGCCGCGACCCTGAACAATGAAGGGTATGACGTCCTCGAAGCCGAGGATGGGGAAGACGCCCTGACCAAGCTGGGCGGGCAGCAGGATGGGGTCGACATGATGATTACCGACCTCAACATGCCCCGCATGGACGGCATCAATCTGATCGAGAGGTTCCGCAAGATTCCGGGCTGTCGTTTTATCCCGGTGGTGATGCTGACCACCGAATCGCAGGAAGAAAAGCGTCGCCAGGGGAAGGCCGCCGGGGCATCGGCCTGGCTGACCAAACCCTTCAAACCGGAACAGCTCCTCGGTCTGGTGCGCATGGTCCTGGTATGAAAGGGGCACAGAGCGGGGTCTTTATCGACGAGGCCCGCGAGCTGCTGGAGGAGGTGGAACGCGGACTCCTCGCTCTCGAAGAGGCGCCGGACGATCCCGAGCAGGTCGCCACCCTCTTCCGGGCGCTGCATACCCTCAAGGGGTCGGGGGCGATGTTCGGTTTCGAGGCGATCGCCGCCGTTGCCCACGAGATGGAAGCCCTCTTCGAGCTGGTGCGCGCCGCCCGCTGCAGTGTCAGCACCGAACTGATCGACCTCGCCCTGCTCGCCCTCGATCATCTCAAGGTCCTGGTCGCCATTGCCGCCGGCGAGGAGCAGGAGCAACCGGAGCTGGCACCCCTGCTCGGCCGTATCCGCAGCTTCTGCAGCCGCCTCGGCGAGGCGACCACCGCCGCGCGCCCGGTTTCCGCCGGGAGGGTGGACGGCACTACCCGAACCTACCGGATTCGCTTTTATCCCCCGGCCGACATCTTCCAGCGCGGCCTCAACCCCCTCGGTTTCCTGCGCGAACTTTACGCTCTCGGCGACTGCCTCGCCGTGGTGCAGACCGGGGAGGTTCCCAACCTCGATGCCCTCGATCCCCAGCGCTGCTATCTCTTCTGGGACCTGATTCTCACCACCGATGCCAGCGTCGATTCCATCCGCGACATCTTCATCTTCATCGAAGATGGCTGTCGCCTTTCGATCACCCTGATCGACGAAGACGGCTGGCCGGAGAATGCTTCCGAGTACAAGCGCCTGGGTGAAATCCTCGTCGAGCGCGGTGATCTGCAGCCCGCCGAACTCGAGCAGATCCTGCAGGAACGCAAGCGGCTCGGCGAAAGCCTGGTGGCAGCCGGCATGGTCGACAGTGGCCGTGTCGATTCGGCCCTCGCCGAACAGCAGCGGGTCCAGGAGCTGCGTCGCAAACGGCATGGCAGTAGCTCCCAGAGCAGCCTGCGGGTCAACTCGGAAAAGCTCGACCAGCTGGTCAACCTGGTCGGTGAGCTGGTGACGGTTCAGGCCCGGCTCAGCCAGTTCGTGGCACACAACGATGATCCGGCGCTGGTCAGCATCGGCGAAGAGGTGGAGCGCCTGACCTGGGATCTGCGCGACCAGATTCTCAATATCCGCATGCTTCCCATCGGCAGCACCTTCGGCAAGTTCCAGCGCCTGGCGCGGGATCTGGCGCGGGAGCTCGGCAAGGATGTGGCTCTGGTCACCGCGGGCGCCGAGACCGAGCTCGACAAAACGGTGATCGAGCGCCTCGACGATCCCCTGGTTCACCTGCTGCGCAACGCCATCGACCATGGTATCGAAAGTCCGGAGCGCCGGCTGGCGGCCGGCAAGCCGGCCCAGGGGACGGTTACCCTGAGCGCCACCCATGCCGGGGCCTACGTACTGATCGAGGTCCGCGACGACGGCGCCGGTCTCGATCGTGAGGCGATCCGGCGGCGGGCGGTGGAGCAGGGGCTCTGGAGCGAGAGCGGTGAATACGGCGACCGGGAGTTCTTTACGCTCATCGCCACCCCCGGTTTCTCCACCGCCGGGAAGGTGACCAGTGTTTCCGGGCGCGGCGTCGGCATGGATGCGGTGCGCCAGGCGATCGAAGGGCTGCGCGGCAGCGTCGAACTGAGCAGCCGGCCGGGTCTCGGCACCACCTTCACCATCCGCCTGCCGCTCACCCTGGCGATCATCGACGGCCTGCTGGTCAACATCAGCGGCGAGTCCTACGTCTTCCCGATGGCGATGGTCGAGGAATGCGTCGAACTGCACCGCGCCGCCGCCGGCAAGGAGCGGCGCCGCAACATGGCGACGGTGCGGGGTGAGCTCGTCCCCTACGTCGATCTGCGCGAACACTTCAATATTCATGGCGAGGTGCCGGCGATCCAGCAGATCGTCATTGCCGACCTCGACGGGCAACGCATCGGCTTCGTCGTCGATTACGTGGTCGGCGAACACCAGACCGTGATCAAGAACCTCGGTCGACTCTACAAGGAGGTGCGCGGCATCTCCGGCGCGACGATCCTCGGTGACGGGCGGGTGGCATTGATCGCCGATCTGCCGGCGCTGAGCGAGTTTGCCGAGGCGCGGGAGAAGGAACAGCTGGAACGGGTTGGTTGAATCGACCGGCCGATATCCATGGGTGGCCAAAAACCTTGCGGAAGAATTTGCCAATGTCAGTACCTACAGGGAGGGAAAGATGAAAATTGCTGCGAAATTGGGACTAGGATTCGGACTGGTCGTGGCGCTGCTGGTGGTCGTGTCGGCAACGGCGATCCTGCAGCTGCGTTCTGTGAATCGGGGTTACCAGGACGATGTTGGCACGGCCTATCACGCGGTCGATGCCGCCATGCAGACCCAGGTCGACCTGTTGCGCGCCCTGCGCAACCAGAAAAACTTTCATGAGACCAACGAGCTCGCCTATGCCGAGAAGGCCAAGGAGTGGTTAAAAACCACCGAAAAGGATCTGGTCGACCTCAAACAGGTGGTAAGGGGGATGGGAACCGAGGCGCAGAACCAGGTCGACGAGTCGGCCAAGGTTCTTTCCCGCTACGAAGAGAACCTGGACAAGTTCATCAAGACCACCCAGTTCCGGGGACTCACTGAAAATGACGGCGTCCAGGGGGAGTTCCGCAACGCCGCCCACGCCCTGGAGGCGGCGTTCAAGAAGGCCGACAAGACCGAACTGACGGTGCTCTACCTGCAGATGCGGCGCCACGAGAAGGACTTCATGCTGCGGGGGGACAGCAAGTACGTGGATGGGGTTCACAATGTCGGGAGCGCCTTGAACCAGCGGCTCGCCGCCTCGACCCTCGGCGCCGGACAGAAGGGCGAACTCGAAGGACTGCTCAATACCTACCTGATGGGGTTCGACAAGCTGGTAGCCAGCGATGTCGAGCTCGATAACCAGCTCGCGTCAATGGAGATCCTGGCCAACCAGATCCTGGAATTGTCCGAAGCCAACGATGTCGCTGCCGGTGACTACGCCGACAAGACCTCGGAGGCGATCTCCCTCTCCGCCAGCAACTCGATCCTGCTGGTCTGGGCTGTGAGCATCCTCAGCGCTCTGACAGCCTTTATCTTCGCCTTCTTCTTCGCCCGCTCCATCTCCAAGCCGATCGCCAAAGGGGTCGCCCTCGCCGAGGAGATCGCCAAGGGGGATTTCAGTACCCGCCTCAATCTGCAGCGAGCCGACGAGATCGGTCAGCTCTCGGTCTCCCTCGACAACATGGCCGACAGTCTGGCACGCCAGGCCGATGTCGCCGAGGAGATCGCCAAGGGGAATCTGACCGTCGAGGTCGAACTCGCCTCAGAGAAGGACCAGCTCGGAACCGCCCTGAAGAACATGGTGCAGATTCTCAACGATGTCCTTGGCCAGGTCAGCGCCTCCACCGACAACGTCTCATCGGGGAGCCAGGCGATGAGCGCCGCCTCCGAAGAGATGTCCCAAGGGGCGTCGGAGCAGGCCGCGGCCGCCGAAGAGGCCTCCAGCTCCATCGAACAGATGACCGCCAATATCCGCCAGAACGCCGACAACGCCTTGCAGACCGAGAAGATCGCCATCAAGGCCGCCCAGGATGCCCGTGATGGCGGCGCCGCGGTGGCCGAGACGACCATGGCGATGAAGGAGATCGCCAACAAGATCATGATCATCGAGGAGATCGCCCGCCAGACCAACCTGCTTGCCCTCAATGCGGCGATCGAGGCCGCCCGCGCCGGCGAGCACGGCAAGGGGTTCGCGGTGGTCGCCGCCGAGGTCCGCAAGCTGGCCGAACGCAGCCAGGTCGCGGCCGGCGAAATCAGCACCCTCTCGGTCTCCAGCGTCGAGGTGGCGGAGAAGGCGGCCAGCCTCCTTGACGTCATTGTTCCCAATATCCAGAAGACCGCCGAGTTGGTGCAGGAGATCAGCGCCGCCAGCAAGGAACAGGACTCGGGTGCCGAGCAGATCAACAAAGCGATCCAGCAGCTCGACCTCGTCATCCAGCAGAACGCCTCGGCCTCCGAGGAGATGGCCTCCACCGCCGAAGAGCTCTCGAGCCAGGCCGAGCAGTTGCAGGAGATGATCGCCTTCTTCCAGGTCGCCGGCGGTGGCAAGATGCGAGTCCACAAGGATGCGTCGGCCGGCGGCAAGGGGAAGGTCAAGGCCCAGATCGCCCACCTCGCCGGCAAGGCGGGCGCGGGGAAGGCCCAGTACCTGCGCCCGGAGGAGAAGAAACGGGTCAAAGGGATCGCCCTTGATCTCGGCAGCGACGGGGACGCCCTTGACGACGAATTCGAGCGGTTCTGAGAGTCCCGATCCGGCAACCCCTTGCCAAAGGAGCGACTATGTCTGGTGCAGCGACGACCAGTTTGCAATATCTGACCTTTTCCCTCGGTGACGAAGTCTTTGCCGTCGACGTCACCAAGGCCCGAGAGGTCCTCGATTTCACCACCGTAACCCGGGTGCCGCAGACCCCGCGCTTCATGATCGGGGTCATCAACCTGCGCAGCAGCGTGGTGCCGGTGATCGACCTGCGCCTCAAGTTCGGCATGGCGGCCACCGAACGCACCGTCAACACCTGCATCATCGTCATGGATATCGTCGTCGATGGCGATTTGCTCACCGTCGGCGCCCTGGTCGATTCGGTGCGGGAGGTGCTCGAAATCGGCAGCGACCACATCGAGCCGCCACCCCGGATCGGCACCCGGCTGAAGACCGAATTTCTCAAGGGGATGGCCGGCATCGACGATCATTTCGTGATGCTGCTCGATATCGACCGGGTCTTCTCTGCCGACGAACTGGCGCTGGTCCAGGCGGCGAGCGAAGAGGCGGAAACGGTGGAGTAGGGGATGGAGCGAGCGGGGGGAGAGGCCATCGCCGAATGGATCGCGGAACGCAAGCGGATGAAGACCTTTTCCGATCGTGACTTCGAACGCTTCAGCCGCATGATCTACACCAAGTGCGGCATCAACCTGCAGCCCCACAAGAAGAACATGCTCGAGGCGCGGCTGCGCAAGCGGCTGCGCCAGCTCGGTATCGACACCTTTGCCGATTACGCGGACTATGTCTTCAGTGCCGAGGGGCACCTCGAAGAGCTGGTGCCGCTGATCGACGAGGTGACCACCAACAAGACGGACTTCTTTCGCGAGCAGAACCACTTCGAATTCCTGCTGGCGCAGGGGCTGGATGATCTCTCGCGGCAGTTCGGCGCCGGCAGCGAAAGGCCGCTGCGGGTCTGGAGTGCCGGGTGTTCCACCGGTGAGGAACCCTACACCCTCGCCATGGTCCTCAGCGAGTACCAGCAGCGCGTCGGCACCTATGAATTTTCGATCCTTGCCACCGATATCTCGACCCGGGTGCTGGAGCGGGCCCAGCTCGGGATCTACGCGGAAGAAAAGATAGTCCCGGTCCCCGTCGAGCTGCGGCGCAGGTATCTGCTGCGCAGCAAGGAACGCGAGCGCCGGCAGGTGCGGATTGCGCCGGCGTTGCGCAGGCGGGTCAGCTTCCGGCGCCTGAACTTCATGGATGATGATTGGGGGATCCGTGACCCTCTCGACATGATTTTCTGCCGCAATGTCATGATCTATTTCGACCGCCCGACCCAACTGGCCCTGTTGCAGCGTTTCTGCCGCCTGTTGCCCGCCGGGCGGCTCCTCTTCCTCGGCCACAGCGAGAGCCTGCACGGTCTGGGACTCCCCCTGGTGCAGCTGGCACCGTCGATCTACCGGCGCAATTAAGGTCTGGATTATGCCGATTTTGCCGTCCCCAGCAAGGACCAAACCTGCCAGCGACCCGATCCGGGTCCTGATCGTCGACGATTCGTCGGTGGTGCGGCAGACGCTGACCGCGATTCTCTCGGCCGATCCGCAATTGCAGGTGATCGGTACCGCCGCCGACCCCTACCTGGCGGCGGAGAAGATTCGCAAGGAGATCCCGGACGTCATCACCCTCGACATCGAGATGCCACGGATGGACGGCCTGACCTTCCTGCAGAAGCTGATGAATCAGCACCCGATCCCGGTGGTGATCTGTTCCAGCCTCACCGAAAAGGGGGCGGACGCCACCCTGCGGGCCCTGCAGTACGGGGCGGTGGAGATTATCAACAAGCCGCGGCTCGGGGCGCGCCAATTTCTCGAAGAGTCGGGGGTGCTGATCCGGGATGCGGTGAAGGCGGCGGCGGTCGCCCGGCTCCGCCCCTTGAGTGCCCTGCAGCGGCTGGTTCAGCCCAAGCTGACCGCCGATGCGGTTCTGCCGGCGCGCGCGCCGGGGGGCGTGCTCAAGACCACCGAAAAGGTGGTGGTGATAGGCGCCTCCACCGGTGGCACTGAAGCCTTGCGGGTGATCCTCGAGACCCTCCCCCATGATGCGCCGGGGATGGTTGTGGTCCAGCACATGCCCCAGGAATTCACCGCGGCCTTTGCCCGGCGCCTCGATGGCATCTGCCGGGTCGAGGTCAAGGAGGCTGCCGATGGGGACAGCGTCATTCCCGGTCGGGCGCTGATCGCCCCTGGCAACCGCCACGTCCTGCTCAAGCGCAGCGGCGCCCGCTACTATGTCGAGGTCAAGGACGGGCCGCTGGTCTGTCGCCATCGCCCCTCCGTCGATGTCCTGTTTCGGGCCGCGGCCCGCTATGCCGGCGCCAACGCCATCGGCATCCTGTTGACCGGCATGGGCGATGACGGCGCCCGCAGTCTGCTCGAACTGCGGCAGGCCGGGGCGCGGACCCTGGTCCAGGACGAAGCGACCAGTATCGTCTTCGGGATGCCCGGGGAAGCGATCCGGCTCGGCGCCGCTGAGCGGGTCCTTCCCCTGCCGGAGATTGCCGGGGCCCTGATGAAGCTTTATCACGAAGGGTGAGAAGTCACCCCAACGGGAGTTGCCAATGAAGAAGTGGAGCGACGAGGAACTGCTCAGCGCCCTGCGCCAGCGCCTGGATGCCGACCGCCAGGCCTTCAACGACCTGACGGTTATGACCCGCAAGCTCGAAGAGGTCAACCACCGGTTGCAGCAATCGGAGTCGCTGAAGAGTCAATTCCTCTCCAATATCCGTAACGAAATCAACAATCCCCTGACGTCGATCATCGGCCTGGCGGGACAGCTTGCGGCGGGCAAGGCGGGGGACAGGGCGACCGATTTTGCCGAAATGATCTATGCCGAAGCCCACGGCCTCGACGCCCAGCTGCAAAATATTTTCATGGCGGCAGAGCTTGAATCGGGCGAAGCGCTCCCGGAGTGGGCGCAGGTCGATGTCAGCGGGGTCTTGAAGAGCCTGTGCGACCGCATCGAATTCCGCTGCCGGGAAAAGGGAGTGGCCATCAACCTCCAGGTGGCGGACGACCTCCAGTTTGTCAGTGATCAGCAGAAACTTTCCCTGATCGTCGGCAATCTGCTCGCCAACGCGGTCGATTTCAGCCCTCCCAACAGTGCCGTCGGTCTCTTCGCCGAGGTCAGCGGTGAGGCGTTGCAGGTTGTCGTTGCCGATGCCGGTCCCGGGATCGCACCTGAAGATCAGGATCGCGTTTTCGACCGGTTCTGCCAGCTCGACACCGGCACCACCAAGCAGCACCGGGGCCATGGCCTCGGTTTGAGCATCGCCCGCAGCCTGGCCCAGGTCCTGAGCGGCAGCCTGACCCTGGAAAGCACCCCTGGTGAAGGTTGCCTGCTGACCCTGGTCCTGCCGGCGCCGGCGGTCGGCGCCGAGGTGACCGATCATGCCACCGCCGGCAACCTCTTCATGTTCGACGAACCCGAAATCTTCTGAGCTGGCAGGTTGCCTGCCGGCGTCGAGGGGCGTCTGTGGAATTGAAATCCCACTATCTTTATCCCGGGGCACTCTTTGTTCACCCCGAACCGCACCTGGTGACCACGGTGCTCGGTTCCTGCGTGGCGGTCTGCCTCTGGGACCCCCAGCAGGCGATGGGCGGCATCAACCACTACCTGCTGCCGCTCTGGAACGGGGAAGGGTTGCCGACCCCCCGCTACGGCAGCGTGGCGATCCCGCGCCTGGTCGAGCGTCTGATCGAGTTCGGGGCGCGACGGGAACGGTTGCAGGCAAAGATTTTCGGTGGAGCCTCAATGTGGAAGTCGAATGAAGGTCTGCTGGCGGTCGGGGAGCGCAACATCTCCCTGGCCCTCCATCTTCTGGAGGAGTTGCGGATTCCGATTCTCGGCAAGGATGTCGGTGGCATGCAGGGGCGTAAAATTGTCTTCAACAACGGTACCGGGGAGGTCCTGTTGCGCCGCCATCGCGGCCAGTTGCAACCGGCGGCCTGACCAACGCCGGGATTTTGTTTCATGCGTGGGGGAGCATCCGAAGCAAATGCGCAGTCCTTTTCTGAACCTCAAATACTATCTGGCGGGCCTGGCTCTGTTCTGGACCCTGGCGATGGTCGGCGGGACCGTCCTCCACCTGAACGAGGAGGATAGCCAGGTCGTCGCCAACGCAAGGATCGAGGCCGACGCCCTCATGCGGCGCGAGGTTCTTGCTCTGCAATGGAGTGCCCGCCAGGGGGGGGTCTACGTCCCGGTCAGCGCCGAGATCCAGCCCGATCTACGGCTTGCCCGGCTGCCGGAACGGGATGTAACCACCCCCAGCGGCAAGATCTTGACGCTGCTTAATCCTGTCTGCAAAACCTTGCCGGACGACGAACTCGACGCCCGGCGCTATGGTGGCGGGCATTTGGTCAGCACTCGGTCGCCGGATTCCGGTCAGGCGCCCGATGCCTGGGACGTTCAGGCCCTGGAAAAACTCCGCGCCGGAGAAGCGGAAGTGAGCAGCCTCGAACGGCAACAAACGGAGGAGTTCCTGCGGGTGATGCGCCCATTACAGTTTGCGGGGCACTGCCAGGAGTGTCATCCCAGACAGGATTCCGCCGGGAAACCGGTGCAGGCCGGCATCAGCCTGCTGGTCCCCTTAACGCCGCTGCGGCTCGCCGTTGCCGCCCACCAGCAGGCGTTGGTCTCGCGCTATCTGCTGCTCTGGCTCGAAGGTATAGGGGCCCTGCTGCTCGGGTTCTGGATTCTGCGCCGGCAACGGAAGCTCGCCGAACAGAGCGAGGAACGACGCAGCCAGGCCGAACGCTCCATCAACTATCTGACCTACCACGACCCCCTCACGGGCCTCCCCAACCGGCAACTCTTCGACGACCGCCTGCGGCTGGCCCTGGTCCATGCCGGACGTCTCGACCAGCAAGTGGCGGTGGTTCAGTTCGGTCTCGACAAATTCAAGCACGTCAATGGCAGCCTCGGGCATGCTGCTGGCGATTCGCTGTTGCAGGAGGTCGCCCGCCGCCTGTCCCTCTGTCTGCGTCCCGACGATTCCATAGCGCGTTTCGGGGCCGACCGTTTCTTGCTCCTCTTCCCCGGGTTGCGCAAAGCCGAGGACGCCGCCAAGGTCATCGAAAAGGTTCTGCTCAGTTTCGACCAGCCGTTGTTGGTGGAGGAGCGGGAAGTCTTCCTCTCCGCCAGCAGCGGCATCGCCCTCTTCCCCGCCGACGGCCGGGACAGCAATACCCTGCTGCGTAATGCCGAATCGGCCCTCAATCGGGCCAAAGATCTGGGCCGCGGCACTTTTCAGTTTTACGCTCCGGCGATGAACTTTCGAGCCGTCGAACAGATTGCCCTCGACGCCGGTTTGCGCCGGGCGCTGGAGTTGGGCCAACTGGAGGTCCATTACCAGCCCCAGGTCGATGGTGTCACCGGGGAGATCCTCGGTGCCGAGGCTCTGCTGCGTTGGAATCACCCGGAGTTCGGGCTGGTCTCTCCCGACCAGTTCATTCCCATGGCCGAGGAGAGCGGGCAGATTCTGGCCATTGGCCGCTGGGTGCTGGAAACCGCCTGCCGCCAGACGGCCTGCTGGCGGACCGATTTCGGCAAACCCCTGCATATCGGAGTCAACCTTTCCCCACGGCAATTTCAGCAGCCGGATCTGGTGGAGATGATCGAAAGTATCCTGGATGCGACCGGACTGCCGGCCGAAGCCCTGGAGATCGAAATCACCGAAGGGATCCTGATCCGTGATTTCGATCAGGCTTTGGAGAACCTGACCGACCTGAAAGTACGCGGGGTCAAGATCGCCATCGACGATTTCGGCACCGGTTATTCGTCCCTCTCCTACCTGGTAAAGTTTCCTATCGATCGGCTGAAGATCGATCGCTCCTTTGTCGCCGGGCTCGAAAGTGACGCGGGGAACCAGGTCGTCGTCAACTCGATCATCGACCTCGCTGCCCGCATGCACATCGAACTGATTGCCGAAGGGGTCGAGACCGAGAGCCAGCGTGAAATCCTGCTGCAGAACCGCTGCCGCTATATGCAGGGCTTTCTCTTCGGCCGGGCGGTCAATGTCGGAACCTTCATCGGCCTGCTCTCCGCCTGAGAGTGATATGCCGGCCGCTAAAACGCTCTTCCGCGGTCGGCGCGAACAGGGAGGCTCTTCCCTGCCCTTCGTGGCCGCGAATCCTCCTCTTCCCCGTCCGGCAACAACTGGCTCAACCCCGCCGCCAGCAACCCGATCAACATCACGAATTCGAACATGGTCTCCTCCTCGCCTGGTTGGTTACAGGGTGAACCGGGCCTGTGACAGAATGTGTCGCAACCCTGTGCAGCCCTGCCTTGGCTTTCGGCGCGGGGAGGTGTATAAGAGTCGGGCGATCGCAAAGTATTCCAACCTGAATCCTGAAATCTGGCCGTCTTCATGAATGTCGTTGATCTGCAGAACCTGCACAAAAGTTATGGCGCCCGCACCATTCTGGATCAGTGCAACCTGGCCGTGGCCGAGGGCGAAAAGCTCGGCCTGATCGGGCGTAACGGCTGTGGCAAATCGACGCTGCTGCGCATCCTTGCCGGTCTCGAGGAGGCCGACGGCGGCCAGCTGCTGCGCAAGCGCGGCCTGGTGGCCGGTTATCTCAGCCAGGAGCCGGAGCTTGATCCGGAGCAATCGATCCGAACGACCCTCGAAGCCGGTCTCGGCGATGCCCGGCGGCACCTGGACCGACTCGCAGTCCTTGCCGATCGGCTCGGCGGCGCCACCGCGAGCGAAGCGCCGGCCCTTCTTGACGAACAGCAGCAGATCCAGGCCTGGCTCGACCTGCACCAGGCCTGGAACCTCGACCACAAGGTCGAACGGGTCTGTGCCAGCCTCGGTCTCGACCAGTTGGAGCGCCTCGTCGGCACCCTTTCCGGCGGCAACCGCAAACGGGTGGCGCTGGCCGGTCTGCTCCTCGCCGAACCGGAACTCCTCCTTCTCGACGAACCGACCAACCACCTCGATGCCGATACCGTCGCTGCCCTCGAAGAATTATTGCTCGCCTATCCCGGCGCGGTGATTCTGGTCACCCATGACCGCTATTTCCTCGACCGGGTCGTGACCCGCATCGCCGAAGTCGAGGCCGGCCAATTGCAGCTCTTCAGTGGCGGCTACGGTGCCTACCTGGAACAGAAGCAGGCCCAGCTCGAATCGGCCGGTCACCGCCAGGAGCGTCTCCTCAACCTGCTGCGGCGGGAGGAAGCCTGGCTGCGGCGGGGCGCCAAGGCCCGCACCACCAAGCAGAAAGCACGCAAGGACCGGGTCGCCGAACTACAGGCCCAGAAAGCCGCCCCGACCCGCGGTGATCTCGGTCTCGCCTTCGCCAGCGAACAGGGCCTCGGCAACACGGTTCTCGACTTCGACCACCTCGGGGTGGCGATCGGCGGACGTCCGCTGGTCGACGACCTCTCCTTTATCCTGCGCCGCGGCGAGCGGGTCGGCATTCTCGGTCCCAACGGCTGCGGCAAGACCACCCTGCTGCGGGTCGCTCTTGGCGAACTGGCGCCCAGCACCGGGCGGGTGGTGCTCGGCCAGAAGAGTCGCATCGGCTACCTCGATCAGGCGCGCAGCGGCCTCGACGACGGCGAGTATGTCCACGAGGCGCTCGGCGAGGGGGAGTGGGTGACGCTTCCGGGTGGGCAGAAACGGCACAAGATTGGCTACCTGGAGGACTTTCTCTTCACTCCCGCCGAGCAGAAAAAGCGCATCGTCACCCTCTCCGGGGGGGAACGGGCGCGCCTGCTGCTGGCAAAACTGATACTTGAAGGGGCCAACCTTCTGGTCCTCGATGAACCGACCAACGATCTCGATATCCCGACCCTGCAGGTGCTGGAAGGGGCGCTGGTCGAATTCCCCGGTTCCCTGCTGCTGGTCACCCATGACCGCTGGTTCCTCGATCGCGTCGCCACCGCCATTCTCCATTTCGAGGGGGGGCGGCAGGTCGTCGCCTATCCTGGGAACTATCAGGATTTTCTTAACTTTCAACGGTTGCAGGCAGAAGCCGAAGGTCCCGCTGCCGCACCGCCGCCGGTTGCGGTCGTCGAAAAGGTGCGGGAAGGGCGACCGCGGCGGGCCGGGCTCTCCTTTCGGGAGAAGCAGGAACTCGAGCAGGTCGAGGGCGCGATTGCCAACGCCGAACAGCGGCAGCGGGAGTTGGAACTCCTCCTCGCCGATCCGGGGCAGCTCGGTAACCATCAGGCGCTGGCGGCGGTGGCTGCGGAACTCGCCGGGATCGAGGCCGAACTCGAAGGCCTGATGCGGCGCTGGGAAGAGTTGGAGGCGCGCAGGAGCGGCTAGCCCGGAACCGAATTTTCCCCGACTTGGCCGTTGACAAGGGTTCGGGAAATCGTATACAGTATGCAGTATTTCGCATTCGGGAAAACCCCTGCAGGCCGCCTGGAGACGGCGCTTGAAGGGTTCTGACCCGCCCGTAAAAGGTTCATTCCTGCGCCGCCTTGGAGATACCTCCGGCGGTGGCAAACTTATGAGGAGGAGAGAGATGATCGAAACGTATTTGAAACACCAGGAAGAGCGCAATGCCCAGGGCATTCCGGCGCTCCCCTTGAACCCGGAGCAGACCAGGGAGCTCTGCGCCCTGCTGCAGAATCCCCCGGTCGGCAAGGAGGAGTTCCTCAAGGATCTCTTCAAGAACCGCATCTCCCCCGGTGTCGATCCGGCCGCCGAGGTGAAGGCCGGTTTTCTCGCCGAGATCCTTGCCGGCAAGGCGACCTCAAAGCTGATCGACAAGAAGGAAGCGGTGCAGATCCTCGGCACCATGATGGGGGGCTACAACGTCAAGCCCTTGATCGACGCCCTCAAGGATGCCGCCCTCGCCGACGAGGCCGCCTGCGCCCTCTCCGGCATGACCCTGGTTTATGATGGTTTCGACGAGGTCGTCGCCCTCGCCAAGACCAATGCCGCCGCCAAGAAGGTGCTGACCTCCTGGGCCAACGCCGAGTGGTTCACCCACAAGCCGGCGATGCCCGAGACGATCAAGGTCAAGGTCTACAAGGTCGACGGCGAGATCAACACCGATGACTTCTCCCCGGCCGGCGACGCCTGGAGCCGCCCCGACATCCCGCTCCACGCCCTCGCCATGGGCAAGACCCGCTTCCCCGACGGCAACGCCACTATCGCCAAGTTCCGCGCCGAGGGTCACCAGGTCGCCTTTGTCGGCGACGTTGTCGGCACCGGTTCCTCGCGCAAGAGTGCCTGCAACTCGGTCCTCTGGCACATCGGCAACGAGATCCCCTGCGTGCCGAACAAGAAGACCGGCGGCGTCATCATCGGTGGCGTCATCGCTCCGATCTTTTTCAACACCGCCCAGGACTCCGGCGCCCTGCCGCTGAAAATGGACGTCACCAAGTTCAACACCGGCGACGTCATCGTCATCAATACCAAAAAGGGCGAAGTGACCAATGAGGCGGGGGATATCCTCACCACCTTCGAGATCAAGCCGAACACCGTCCCCGACGAGTTCCGCGCCGGCGGCCGTATTCCGCTGATCATTGGCCGGGCGCTGACCGACAAGGCACGCACCGCCCTCGGCATGGGCGCCACTGATCTCTTCACCCTGCCGATCAACCCGACTCCCAAACCGGGCCAGGGCTACACCCTGGCGCAGAAGATGGTCGGCAAGGCCTGCGGCGTCGAAGGTGTCCTCGCCGGGACTGCCTGCGAGCCGAAGATGACCACCGTCGGCTCCCAGGACACCACCGGGCCGATGACCGCCGACGAGCTCAAGGAACTCGCCTGCCTCAAGTTCCTTTCGCCGATGTTCATGCAGTCCTTTTGCCACACCGCCGCCTACCCGAAGCCGGCTGACGTCAAGATGCACAAGACCCTCCCCGGCTTCATCGCCGAGCGCGGCGGAGTCGCCCTGCGCCCCGGTGACGGCGTCATCCACTCCTGGCTGAACCGGCTGCTGCTGCCCGACACCGTCGGCACCGGCGGCGACTCCCACACCCGCTTCCCAATCGGCATCTCCTTCCCGGCCGGCTCCGGCCTGGTCGCCTTCGCCGGCGCCATGGGCTTCATGCCGCTCGACATGCCCGAGTCGGTGCTGGTGCGCTTCAAGGGTAAATTCAACCCCGGCATCACCCTGCGCGACGCCGTCAACGCCATCCCCTACTGGGCGATCCAGCAGGGCCTGCTGACGGTGCCGAAGAAGAACAAGAAGAACATCTTCAACGGCCGCATCCTTGAGATGGAAGGTCTGCCGGAGCTCTCCGTCGAGCAGGCTTTTGAGCTGACCGACGCTGCCGCCGAGCGCTCTGCCGCCGCCGGCTGCATCCAGCTCTCCGAGGAGTCGGTCTGCACCTATCTGCGCTCCAACGTCGCCCTGATGGAGAAGATGATCGCCGAGGGCTACCAGGACCCGCAGACCCTGCAGAACCGCATCGACGCCGTCAACGCGTGGCTGAAAGCGCCGAAACTGCTCAAGGCCGACAAGAACGCCGAGTACGCCGCGGTGATCGAGATCGACCTCGCCGATATCACCGAGCCGATTCTCGCCTGCCCCAACGACCCGGACGACGTCAAGCTCCTCTCCCAGGTCGCCGGCACGCCGATCCAGGACGTCTTCCTCGGCTCCTGCATGACCAATATCGGCCACTTCCGTGCCGCCGCCGAGATCTGGCGCGGCCAGAAGTTCAACCCCGCCGTCCGGACCTGGATCTGCCCGCCGACCCGCATGGATCAGCAGCAGCTCAAGGACGAGGCGCTCTACGCGATCTACAGCGCCATGGGCGCCCGCATCGAGATCGCCGGCTGCTCCCTCTGCATGGGGAACCAGGCGCGGGTGCCGGACGGGGTCAACATGTTCTCCACCAGTACCCGGAACTTCGACGACCGTATCGGCAATGGCGCCCAGGTCTACCTAGGCTCCGCCGAACTCGGCGCGGTGACCACCAACCTCGGCAAGCTGCCCACCCCCGAGGAGTACCTGGCGGTCTACCAGGAGAAGATCGCGCCGAAGGCCGATACCATCTACAAGTACCTGCAGTTCGACGAAATGCCGGAGTTCAAGCAGACGGCTTAACTCAGCGGTGTGCCGGTTGTCGTACCGCTGGCGGCAAGACGACAAAACCCCCGCCCGGGCTATGCTTCGGGCGGGGGTTTTGTCATTGGCAGGGAGAGACGCGACCGATGGTTGCGGCCATTACGGGTTGATGGCCGGTAGCCATGCGCCCCCGGCTCCTTTCGCCGTAACGAGAGTGAATGGGGGTATGATGGTAAAATTGGAGGATTCGCAGGGATGGCAACCGGGTAGCGCGTGAGTTCCGGCTGACCATCGGCGTTTTCACAGCCCGAAGGATGTCGCGATTGGACGAATCGAGAGTTTACCTGGGGCTCATCAACCCCAAGAGCCCGGCTAACGTCGGGGCCGTGATGCGGGCCGCCGGCTGTTTTGGCGTTGCCGGGGTCTACTATACCGGTCAGCGCTACGCCCGGGCGGTCCGGTTCCAGACCGACACCAAAAATGCCGGGGAGAAGATTCCCTTGACCGGGGTGGCGAACATGGTCGATATCCTGCCGCCGGGAACCCGGCTGGTCTGTGTCGAACTGGTCGTCGGGGCGATCCCGTTACCGCAGTTCCGCCACCCGGAGCAGGCTTTCTACCTCTTCGGCCCGGAGGACGGCAGCCTCCAGCAGGAGCTGATCGACCGGGCCGATGCGGTTGTCTATGTGCCGACCGCCGGCTGTCTGAACCTGGCGGCAACGGTCAACATTCTTCTTTATGACCGGGCCGCCAAGGCGGGCCGGGTCCTGGCCGGGGACGCACTGATCCTGGAAAGCCGGGACCGCAATAACCGTCTGAAGGTAAGAGCTGAGTAGAGGATGGCCCCACCTCACCCGGAGAGGATGTAGTTCTCCAGCTGGCTGATCAGGTGCTCCTTGGCGGCGATAATCTCCTTGACCGCATCGCCGATGGAGATCAGCCCGACCAGTTTTTTATCCTTCATCACCGGAAGGTGCCGACAGCGTTTCTGGGTCATCAGTCCCAGGCACTCCTCCACGGTCTGCTCCGGTCGCACGAAAACGACCCGTTTACTCATGATTTCAGCAACCTTCGTCTCGCGGGAGGTCACCCCCCTGAGGACTACCTTGCGGGCGTAATCCCGTTCCGACAGGATGCCGATGACCTGCTCCCGCTCGACGACCACCAGGGCGCCGATCTCCTTTTCCGCCATCAGTTCGAGGGCGGCGTAGACTGTTTGGTCGGGCCGCACGGTCCACACCTCCTGACCTTTCGCCTTAACCAACTCCCGTACCGTTTTCATCCCGACCTCCTTTCCTCGTCTGATCACGTCCCGGCTCCACCAGGTTGTAGTAGAACCTTAATGGCCAGTGGCCAATTGTCAATTTGCCCTGAACTGTGCGCTGCAATCGGAAAACGCAGGGTATTCTCCCAATAAAGGTCGAAACGCTTGAGGGGGCCGTACCTGAGGGGTAGGATATAGCGCTGGCAACAACCTGCGCAGAAATGGTTATCCCTCGAGGTGCAGCTGATTTTGTAGTCTGGTTCTCCATTGCCCGGATAGAAGCATGTCGTCCTGGTTCTAGGTCTACCGCCCAGTCCGAATTCCGTCCACGCGAACCCATCAGATTGGAGGATGTCATGAAACAGTTCGAAAAAAGAGAATGGGGCTTAGCTCTCATGCTCACGGTTCTATTCCTGGCTGGTGCCGTTTTGACCACCAGTACAGTTGCTGAAGAAGTGGCTCGTCCCTCGACCGGTGGCCCCCCGGGAGAGGCCGTTCAGCTTTCCGGGGATGCCGTATCCGGGGCAAAGCTTTTTGTTGATAACTGCCTCCCCTGTCATGGCGCCGAAGGGAAGGGGGGAGTCGCGAACCCGGGGTCTGCCGATGGGACCGTTCCTCCGCTCAACCCTATTGATCAAACGATGGTGAGTCCGGATGCCAAGGTTTTTGCCACCAATATTGATCTCTTCCTGGAGCATGGATCGATTCCGGAAGGGAGCAAACCGGCCATGACCATGCCAGCCTGGGGAGCCGGCAATTTGTTGACCCAGCAGCAAATTGCCGATCTGATTGCCTATCTGATTAAACTTAATCCGGCACCTTAATAGGAGGGCGGCCAAAACCGGGGGGATTGCCGCGCCCGCCGGCGGCCATTGAGCCGCTTTTGGTTTGACACCGGCTCGCCAGACAGGCTATACAGGAAATCTTTTTTTCACCCCATCTACTTTTCCTGTTGTTGAAAGCGAGTCGTCATGATCAACCTGAAACCCGAAGTCGTCGCCCGCCTCGAGCGGGTCCTCAGTTCCGTCGAAATGCTGCTCCCCAAAGCGGTCGCTGCCGTCGACTGGGCAACCTGCACCGCTGCCAACTGGCGGCGCCACTCCTTCTCCGGCTACCTCGAGCCGGTCAAGGTGACCGACACCACCACCCTCGACGAACTCCTCGGCGTCGAGAAGCAGAAAGAGACGATGATCAGCAACACCCGCCAGTTCCTCTTCGGCCTGCCGGCCAACAACGCGCTCCTCTGGGGGTCCCGCGGGACCGGCAAGTCGTCCCTGGTCAAGGCGCTGCTCAACCAGTTCGCCGCCGAGGGGCTGCGCGTGATCCAGGTGGAGAAAGAGGACCTGATCTATCTCTCCGAAATCTTCGCCGCGGTGGAGAACGAACCGTTCCGTTTCATCCTCCTGTGTGACGATCTGACCTTCGAGGTCGGCGAACTGAGTTACAAGATGCTCAAGAGCGCCCTCGACGGATCGGTCTATTCGGCGCCGGAGAACGTCCTGATCTACGTCACCTCCAACCGCCGCCACCTGCTTCCCGAATACGAGAGCGACAAGATCGGCGGCAAGTACGTCAACGGTGAACTGCAGCAGAGTGAGGCGACCGAGGAAAAGGTCTCCCTCTCCGACCGCTTCGGCCTCTGGGTTCCCTTCCACGTCTTCAACCAGGATCGTTATGTCGAGGCGGTCCGTCTCTCGATCGACCGCGAGGCCCGCAAGCGCCAGCTCGAAATCCCCTGGACGCGGGAACTGGAACAGGAGGCGATCAAGTGGTCCCACGACAAGAGCAAGCGTTGTGGCCGCACCGCCTTCCAGTTCGCCAAGAACTATGTCGGACGCTACCTGTTACGCTTGCGGGCGGCCTGATCGGCAACGAGAGGGCAGATAGCCAGGTAAGGAGAAAGGGGGCGGTCCATCATCGGGCCGCCCCCTTTCTCTGTGGTGCGCCAGGCATGGCGCGTAGCGCCTTGACTGGCGCTGTCTGATTCACTGTGGTGGTGAATCAGTGACTTGGGGGTGCAAGTCCCCTGCGGACCCTGATGGCGGGAACCGCTAGCCGGACGGCAAGGGTGTCCATCGCGAGGTGGAATCTGAAGGAAGCCGCAGGCAAACTCCCGGCCCGACGAACAGAAACCGCATGAGGCAGTCTCATCCGGGCGAGAAGGCCACTATCTTCAAAGCCCGATAGCCATCCGGGAGGGTGGGGCTGTAGATGCGGCGGGTAGATGGGAGGAAGGTCACGCGCATTACCCTGGGAGATCTGTCGGTCTGCCTCGTGCTACCGTCACCGTAAGGTGTTGGGACGGGCCGGCAGAAGTCAGCAGAGGCCGTAGTAGCCGGAGTAACCACCCGGCAAAGGGCCGAACACGAGGCGTCGTTTCAGGAGACTCGCGTTTCGATGACGACCAGAGCAGCAGAAGTCCCGGTCGAGATACCGGGAGCCGTCCCGGAGGGCAGCGGCCGGAAGCCGCCAGAGCATGGGAGCGGTGCGTCAAACGTCACGGCAACGAGAGACCCTTCCTGGACGAAAGCGGAAAGGGGGCTGATGGAAGACGTCGTCAGCCGCCCGAACATGATGGCGGCCTTAGAGCGGGTGGAAGCCAACAAGGGCGCCCCCGGCATCGACGAGATGACGACGGGCGAGCTTCGCGGTTTTCTCAAGGAGAAGTGGCCGACCATCAGGGAAGAGTTGCTGAATGGGACGTATCGCCCCCAGCCGGTGCGGAAGGTGGAAATCGAGAAGCCCGACGGGGGAGTGCGCACCCTGGGAATCCCCACGGTGTGCGATCGGCTCATTCAGCAGGCGCTGCATCAGGTGCTGACGCCGCTATTCGATCCGGACTTCTCCGAGAGCTCCTACGGGTATCGTCCCGGACGGAGTGCCTGGCAGGCGGTTAGAGCCGCCCGTCGGCATGTGGCCGACGGCAAGCGCTGGGTGGTCGATATCGACCTGGAGAAGTTCTTCGACCGGGTGAACCACGACATCCTCATGTCGCGGGTCGCCCGTAAGGTCGAAGACAAGCGGGTATTGCTGCTCATCCGGCGGTACCTGCAAGCCGGAGTGCTCGAAGGCGGGCTTGTGTCGCAGAGGGTGGAAGGGACGCCGCAGGGTGGTCCCCTCTCACCTCTTCTGTCGAACATCCTGCTCGACGCGTTCGACAAGGAACTGGAGAGGCGCGGTCACGCCTTCTGCCGCTACGCCGACGACTGCAACATTTACGTGCAGACCAGGCGCAGCGGCCAAAGGGTCATGGCCAGTCTCACCCGGTTCCTGGAGGAGCGGCTGGCACTCAAGGTCAACGTCGCCAAAAGCGCCGTCGACCGTCCTTGGAAAAGGGTCTTTCTGGGTTACAGCATGACCTTTCACAAGAAACCCCGCCTCAAAGTGGCGGAGTCGAGAGTGAAGCGGTTCAAGGCCGGACTCAGGAAGGTCTGCCGACGGGGCAGGGGACGCAGTCTCGCTCAGGTCATCAAAGAAATCACCCCGAAGCTACGGGGGTGGGCCTCTTACTTCCGCCTGGCGGAGGTCAAAGGCATCTTCGAAGAACTGGACAAATGGCTGCGGCGGAAGCTGCGCTGCATTCTATGGCGACAGTGGAAGCGCCCCTATACCCGGGCCAAGAGGTTGATGCAGCGGGGATTGCCGGAAGCCCGGGCGTGGAAATCGGCCACGAACGGGCGAGGCCCCTGGTGGAACTCAGGGGCCTCGCACATGAATGAAGCGTATCCGACATCCTTCTTTCGCTACTTGGGGCTGATCCGCTTGACCGATCAGCACCGCCGCTTTCAGAGCGCCTTGTGAACCGCCGTGTACGGAACCGTACGCACGGTGGTGTGGGAGGACGGCGGGGGCGACCCCGCCTCCTACCCGATGCCCCTCGATCAACAGGGCCAATTCATTGCGGTTCACGATTTGACGCGGCGTGATGTGTACCTTATATTTCTATAGAACACCGTTAGCCAGGTTTCCCAGGAAGATCTTTCCGGTTCCACCCCACCAAAAGGAGAAAACGGATGAAACTGTCAAGAATCATGGTAGTAGTAGCGGTCCTTCTGCTCATGTCCGCCGGGTTGGCCTGTGCCGGCCAGGACCTGGATGCGGTCAAGAAGAAAGGCTACGTCCAGGTTGGTGTCAATGGCGGTGTCTTCGGCTTCGGCATGCCGGATGAAAAAGGGGTCTGGCGCGGGCTCGATGTCGATACCGGTCGCGCCATCGCCGCGGCGGTCTTTGGCGATGCCAGCAAGATCAAGTACACGCCGCTCACCGCCCAGCAGCGCTTCACCGCCCTGCAGTCGGGCGAAATCGACGTTCTCTGCCGCAACGCGACCCGTACCCTGACCCGGGAGACCCAGCTCGGTCTCAACTTCGTCACCGTTAACTACTATGATGGCCAGGGTTTCATGGTTCCCAAGAAACTCGGCGTGAAGAGTGCAAAAGAGCTCAGCGGGGCGACCGTCTGCGTTCTCCCCGGCACCACCACCGAACAGAACGCCGCGGACTACTTCCGCAGCAACAAGATGGACTGGAAACCGGTAGTGATCGAGGCGACCGCCGAGCTTGCCAAGACCTTCTTTGCCGGACGTTGCGACGTGCTGACCTCCGATGCCTCGCAGCTGGCCGGGGCCCGCGCCACCGCGCCCAATCCGAAGGATTATGTCATTCTTCCCGAAATCATCTCCAAGGAGCCGCTGGCTCCCGCGGTTCGGCATGGCGACGACCAGTGGCGGGATATCGTCGACTTTACCGTGCTCGCCATGATCCAGGCGGAAGAGTACGGAATCACTTCCAAGAACGTTGACGAGATGCTCAAGAGCAGCGACCCCGGCGTCCAGCGCTTTCTCGGCGTGATCGAAGGGAACGGCAAGGCCCTCGGCCTCGACGAAAAATGGGCCTACAACATCATCAAGCAGGTCGGCAATTACGGGGAAGTCTTTGAACGCAATGTCGGCAAGAATACTTCCCTCGGAATCGAGCGCGGGCTCAATGCGCTCTGGACCAACGGTGGGTTGATGTATTCGCCCCCCTTCAAGTAAGCTCGTGAGGATGGCCGGGGACACGGCAGAGCGGTGCCCCCGGCCATCCGCTGCATCGACCATGTGGCGTTCTTTCCGCGGCAAAACCTTTTCGATCGGTTTCGGACTTGACAACTCCTGCGATTGCCCCCACCGACACCTCTGCTCCACCCCGGGTTCCCTTCTGGCGTGACCCGGCGAAACGGGCGCTGGTCTTTCAGGCTGCGGCCCTGATCCTGGTCTTTGGTATCGGCTACTTTCTCTTCGTCAACACCCAGGCGAACCTTGCGCGCCAGAATATAGCCACCGGCTTCTCCTTCCTGGGAAATGAGGCGTCCTTCGAGATCGGCGAGTCGGTGATCCCCTATTCGGCCGCCGACACCTATTTCCGTGCCCTTCTGGTCGGGGCGCTCAATACGATCAAGGTCGCCTTCATCGGCATCGTCCTGACCACGATTCTCGGTACCCTGGTCGGGGTCGCCCGACTTTCGAAAAACTGGCTCCTTTCAAAGCTGGCGGGGGGCTTCATCGAAACGATGCAGAATATCCCGGTATTGCTGCAGCTCTTTTTCTGGTATGCGATCTTTTACGAGTCGTTTCCTGCGCCGCGCCAGGCCCTCCACCCGCTCCCCGGGGTTTTTCTCTGCAACCGCGGGTTGATCTTCGGGATTCCGCTCAAGGACCCGGCTCATGGGGCAATGTTCTGGGCGTTGGTGGCGGCCCTGATCCTCAGCTGGTTTTTGCACCGCTGGGCGCGGTTGCGCCAGGCCCGCACCGGGCAGATCTTTCCGGCTATCCGTTGCGGTCTTCTCCTCTGTGTCACCCTGCCGCTGCTGGTCTGGTGGGGGTACGGGGCACCGACGACGATGGATATGCCGGTGCTGCGCGGCTTCAACTTCACCGGCGGTATGACCGTCAGCCCCGAGTTCTCTGCGCTGCTGATCGGTCTGGTCCTTTACACTTCGGCCTTTGTGGCGGAGATCGTCCGTGCCGGCATCCAGTCGGTGGGTACCGGACAGGTCGAGGCGGCGATGGCGGTCGGTCTGAAATCCGGGCAGGTTCTCCATCTGGTCATCCTGCCCCAGGCGCTGCGGGTCATCATTCCGCCGCTGACCAGCCAGATGCTTAACCTGACCAAGAACAGTTCGCTGGCGATCGCTATCGGGTTCCCCGATTTCGTCGCCGTTGCCAACACCACCATCAACCAGACCGGACAGGCAATCGAAGGGGTAGCGCTGATCATGGTGGTCTACCTCTTCTTCAGCCTGTCGACTTCGTTCTTCATGAACTGGTACAACAAAAAAATGGCTCTGGTGGAGAGGTGATGCCGTGAGTGAATCCACCCCTGCTCCCGAAATGATGAAACCACCGCGGACCCGCATCGGCGCCCTCGGCTGGGTGCGCGCCAATCTCTTCAACAACTGGTACAACTCGTTGTTGAGCCTGGTGACCCTGGCTCTGCTTGGCAAGCTGGTACCGCCCCTGTTCAAATGGGCATTTGTCGACAGTCTCTGGTTCAGCAGTGCCGAAGCCTGTCATGACGTCGACGGCGCCTGCTGGTCGATCATTCCCGCCAATGTCCGCTTTATCTTCTTCGGGTTCTTCCCCCAGGACCAGCAATGGCGACCGCTGCTCGCCATGATCCTGCTCTTGGCGCTGGTCTTCTATTCCAAGGATCGGCGCCACTGGACCCGGTTTTTGCTCTGGCTCTGGCCCATCGGCCTGGCGGTGATGGGAACCCTGATGCACGGCGGGATTTTCGGCCTGCCAGTGGTGGAGACCAGCCAGTGGAGCGGCCTCCCCCTGACCCTGATGCTGGCGCTGTTCGGCATGTTTGCGGCCTACCCGCTCGGTGTGCTGCTCGCCCTCGGCCGCCGCTCGCGGATGCCGGCGATCAAGTCGCTGTGCGTCGTCTACATCGAAATGATCCGCGGCGTGCCGCTGATCAGCCTCCTCTTCATGTCTTCGGTCATGTTCCCGCTCTTTCTTCCCGAGGGAGTCACCCTCGACAAGGTGCTGCGGGCACAGGTGGCGATTATCATGTTCACCGCGGCCTACATCGCCGAGGTGGTGCGTGGCGGGCTGCAGGCGATGCCCCGCGGCCAGTACGAGGCTGCCGAATCGCTCGGGCTCGCCTATAACCAGACCATGCGCCTGATTATTCTGCCGCAGGCCCTGAAGATCGTCATCCCGCCCAGTGTCGGGATCCTGATCTCGGCCTTCAAGGACACCTCGCTGGTCGTCATCATTGCCCTCTACGATGTTCTCAAGACCACCAAGGTGACCCTCTCCAATCCAAAATGGGCCGGGTTTTCCACCGAGGCCTATATCTTTCTGGCCGTTCTCTACTTCGTCTGCTGCTATGCCATGTCGAGCTACAGCCGCAAGCTGGAGAAGGCCCTGCATACCGGACGCTGATTGGTCCGGTTCCAACCTGCGAGAGGTTTATGAACGACGCGCAACGCTCTGAAACGAAGGCAGGCTCCCCGGGGGAGGGGGCGATCATCGAAATCACCGACCTGCACAAGTGGTACGGTGAATTCCATGTCCTCAACGGCATCAACCTCACCGTGCAGACCGGGGAGCGGATCGTTATCTGCGGTCCGTCCGGCTCGGGCAAGTCGACCCTGATTCGCTGCATCAACCGGCTCGAGGAGCACCAGGTGGGACGGATTGTCGTCAACGGCACCGAGCTGACCAAGGACATCAAGAATGTCGAAAAGGTCCGCGCCGAGGTCGGGATGGTCTTTCAGCACTTCAACCTCTTTCCCCACCTGACGGTGCTCGACAATCTCACCCTCGGACCGATCTGGGTGCGCAAAACGCCGAAAAAAGAGGCCGAGGAGGCGGCGATGATGTACCTGGAGAAGGTCCATATTGCCGAGCAGGCCAAGAAATTTCCCGGTCAGCTCTCCGGTGGGCAGCAGCAGCGCGTAGCCATTGCGCGCAGCCTCTGCATGAAGCCGAGGGTCATGCTCTTTGATGAGCCGACCTCGGCCCTCGATCCGGAGATGGTCAAGGAGGTTCTCGACGTCATGATCAGCCTCGCCGAAGAAGGGATGACGATGCTGGTGGTGACCCATGAGATGGGATTTGCCAAGAGCGTAGCCCATCGGGTGATGTTCATGGATTTCGGGCAGATTGTCGAGCAGAATACCCCCGCGGAATTCTTCGACAACCCTCAGCACGACCGTACCAAGCTCTTCTTGAGCCAGATTCTGGAGTGACTCCGGCATCCCGGCGTCGACCGATGGTCCGGCTTCTTCCGGTCGGCGCCCCCCTCTCACGCTGAAGGCCCCCGGCGATGGCCGATCCCAATATCTTTTTTCTCCCGGTGGGCGATTTCTGCCGGCGCGAAGTGGTGACCTGCAGCCCCGACGACGGGTTGGTGGCGGTCGCCGGGCGGATGCGGGAGCGGAACATTTCGAGCGTCGTGGTCTGTGTCGATGGAATCCCAACCGGCATCGTCACTGACCGTGACCTGCGCAACAAGGTTATCGCCAGCGGCAGTGACCCCAATCCCCTGCACGTGCGCTCGGTCATGAATTCCCCGTTGATTACCATTTGTGAAGAGGACTACCTCTTTGAAGCCCTCTATCGCATGTCCCGGGAGGAGATTCACCGGGTCGCGGTAGTCGACCGCGAGGGGCGCCTGGTCGGGATTGTCACCGATTCCGATATCCTGCGCCTGCAGACCCGTTCGCCCCAGCAGTTGATTCGTGATATCGAGGAGGCCGGTAGCGTCGCCGAGCTCAAGGAGCTGCACCGGCGGATTCAGGAACTGGTCCTCCATCTGGTTGGAACCGGGGTGGCGACCCGCGACCTGGTGCGGATGATTGCCCATCTCAACGACCGTCTCCTGCTGCGGTTGATCGACCTGCTGCGCAGCGGCGCCTACGCCGATTTGTCCGAGGATTTTGCCTTTGTCGTTCTCGGCAGCGAGGGGCGCCAGGAACAGACCCTGACCACCGATCAGGACAATGGCATTATTTACGCCGATCATCTCTCGAAAGACGAGGTGGCGCGCATTGAAGCCTTCAGCGAGGAGCTGATTGGCCAGTTGATCGCCATCGGCGTGCCGCCCTGTCCGGGGGGGATCATGGCCAAGAATCCGGCCTGGCGTCGCAGCTTCAGCGCCTGGACCGAGATTGTCGATCACTGGCTCGCCAATGCGGTGCCGGAAAATATCCTCAAGGGAAGCATGCTCTTCGATTTGCGTACCCTCGCCGGGGATCCAACCCTGGAACGTCGTCTCAAGGACCATGTCACGAAACGATTGCGCCAGGATGCGGTCTTCCTGGTGCGGACCGCGGCGAACGTGGTCCGTTTTGTCCCGCCCCTCGGCTGGTTCGGCCGCATCAAGGTTGAAAAGGAGGGGGAACACCGCGGCCAGCTCGATATCAAGAAGGCCGGAATCTTCGCGGTGACCGAGGGGGTCAAGGTGCTCGCCTTCGAGGCCGGTATCTTTGACGGCGGCACCCGCGAGCGGCTGCAGGAGCTGGTAGCGGCCAGGGTTTTGGAAAAACAGCAAGCCGAGGACCTGGAAGCCAGTTTCAACTACCTGGTATTCCTGCGCCTTCGTTCCCAGGTGGCGGCCATTCGCGCCGGATCGGCACCGAGTAACTTCCTCTCCCTCGACCACCTCAATCGCATGGAGCAGGGGCGTTTGCGGCTCGCCCTGGAAGAGGTCGACGCCTTCCTCGATTTTCTCCGGCGGCACTATCAACTAGACCTGATACGCTAGGTCTGCCGCAGAAAATCGGCAGCGCGACGTGTTTGCGCCGCAGCAAAAAATTCCCCTAGGCGGGCACCCAAAAATCGCCTATAGTGCGCCATCCCCGCCCCCTTGCCGGCCGTGCCGGAAGGGGGTGGTCTGCGTCACGGTGGAGGCGTTCATGGGCAATATCCTGGTTCCAGCAGCACGGGAGCGGCGACGGGCCGCCAATCGTGAAGAATTCTCGGCGGACTATAATCGTCTGCACTTTCCAGATGCAGCCATGGCGGCCGCAATGATGGATCGCCGCGGTGAACTCCTGGCCCAGCTGGCGGGGCAGGTGGAGCTCGGTTGCGGCGGCACCAAGCTCGATTGCAGCAACCTCGCCCCGGGGTGCCGCATCTGTGTCGCCGGTGGCTGGTCCTGTCTCTTCATCAACGGGCGCTGCAACTGCCGCTGTTTTTACTGCCCGACCGGGCAGGAGGCAACCGGCCTGCCAACCACCAATACGGTGGAGTTTCGCACCCCCGCCGACTACGTCCGCTATCTGGAACTCTTCGGTTTCAGCGGCGCCAGCATCAGCGGCGGCGAACCCCTTTTGACCCCCGGCCGCAGTCTTGCCTTTATCACCGCCATCAAGCGCCGCTTCGGCGCTGCCATGCCGGTCTGGCTTTACACCAACGGCACCCTGCTGACCGCCGATCTTGCTGCGCGGCTGGCCGATGCGGGGCTCGACGAAATCCGCTTCGATATCGGTGCGACCGGCTACCACCTCGATGCCCTGCGCCGTGCCGTCGGGGTGATCCCGACCGTGACCGTCGAAATCCCGGCGATTCCGGAAGAGGCGGGACGACTCAAGGAAGGGTTGTTGACGCTGCGGGAAGCGGGGGTGGACCATCTCAACCTGCATCAGCTGCGGCTGACCCCCTACAACCTGCCGCAGCTGGTGGAACGTGGCTACACCTTCCTGCATGGCGAGAAGGTGACTGTCCTCGAATCGGAACTGGCTGCCCTCGAACTGCTCCGCCACAGTGTCGAATGGGGAATCGGGCTGCCGGTCAACTACTGCTCCTTCGTCTACAAGAACCGCCACCAGGCCCAGGCGGCACGGTTGCGCAACGGCCGCTTTCTCCTCAAGAGCTGGGAGGAGTCGACCGCCGCCGGTTATCTGCGCACCCTCGCTCTGGTCGGTACACCGGCAGCGCTGGCGCGCCAGGAGGAAGAGTTCCGCGCGGCAGGTGTCGCGTCGACGCTGTGGAACCGAGGCAGCGGGCGCCTCGCCTTCCACCCGCAGCTTCTCCCCCTGGTCGATTTCAGCGATCTCCAGCTGGTGGTCGGTTACGCCACGGCCCGCCAGCGGCAGGCGGTGAGCTACCATAACCCCTTCACCACGGTGCGGCTTTCGCCGTCGAGCCAGGTCATCATCGAACGCGCCCGGGTCGGGCGTGATTTTGAGCTCAGCGGCGATCTGACGAAGTCATTCACCCAAACGTTTCTTGGCAAGGGTGGCGAATCCCTGGCTGAAATAGCGGCTCCCCTGTTAGAGCTGCTCCCCTTCGAGCGGTTGCCAACCGGTTTGGCCGATTACTATTGATCTGGCACCCGGCCGCGAAAAGGGTGGTCATGCCCTTCGATTGTCGATAGAATCTGCGCGATGCGGGTTACTCGCTGCCAGCCCAGTTCCTTCGCAGGGAAACCATGTCCGATCCCCATGAATTTCTGCGTGCCCTGACCGTCGTCCTGTGCGTGGCTGCACTGACCACGGTCCTGTTTCAGCGCCTGCGCCAGCCGGTTATCCTCGGTTATATCCTCGCCGGACTGATTGTCGGTCCCCATGTGCCGGTGCCACTGGTGGCCGACAGCGTCACCGTGCGAACCCTGGCCGAGATCGGCGTGATCCTGCTGATGTTTTCCCTCGGCCTGGAGTTCAGTCTGCGCAAGCTCGGCGAAGTCGGTCCGACCGCCGCCATGACCGCTGTCGTCGAAACCAGCCTGATGCTCTGGTTCGGGTTCAACATCGCCCAGCTGTTCGGCTGGACCCTCCTTGAATCACTCTTCCTCGGCGCCGTCATCGCCATCTCCAGTACCACCATCGTCGCCAAGGCATTTCAGGAACAGGGTGTTGCCGGGCGGCTGCGGGAGCGGGTGGTCGGTATCCTGATCGTCGAGGATCTGATCGCCATTCTGCTGCTGGCGGCGCTGACTGCCATCGCCAGCGGCAGTGGCCTGGCTTTCGGCCCCCTCCTGGTCACCGTCGGCAAACTCGGCGCCTTCCTGGCCGGGCTGATCGGTTTTGGCCTCCTCCTCATCCCCCGGGCGGTGCGATTGGTCAATCGCCTGAACCGCCCGGAAACGACCATCGTCGCCGCCGTCGGCTCCTGTTTCGCCCTCGCGCTGCTGGCCCAGGGGTTCGGCTATTCGGCGGCCCTCGGTGCTTTCCTGGCCGGGTCGTTGATCGCCGAATCGGGGGAGGCCGGCCGGATTGAACGCCTGGTCGAGCCGGTGCGCGACATCTTTGCGGCGGTCTTTTTCGTCTCGGTGGGCATGCTTATCGACCCGGGCTTGATCCTCCGCCACTGGGGCGCGATCCTGGTCCTGACCGGGGTGGTGATCGGCGGCAAAATCGGCGGTGTCGCCCTCGGCTCCTTCCTTACCGGGAGCCGGCTACGCATTGCCATCCAGTCGGGGATGAGCCTGGCGCAGATCGGCGAGTTCTCCTTCATCATCGCCGGGCTCGGCTTGACCCTCGGTGCTACGGGAGACTTTCTCTACCCGGTGGCGATTGCGGTCTCGGCGCTGACTACCCTCACCACGCCGTGGCTGATCCGTGCTTCCGGGCCGGTGGCGGACTGGGTCGACCGCCATCTTCCTGGCCCCTTGCAGACCTTTACCGTCCTTTACGGCAGTTGGGTCGAAGGATTGCTCAAGGCGCCCCGTTCCGAGGGAAACATGGCGCAATTGCGGCGACTGTTGCGGCGACTGTTGCTCGACGCCGCGGTCTGCTCCGCCATCCTGGTCGGTTTCTACTCCTCTGCCGACGCGCTCCTCGCCCTGGCCCGGGATCGGGCTGCCCTCCCTGACGCCATCGCCTCGCCGCTGCTGCTCGGCATCGCCCTGCTCCTCGCCGCCCCTTTCTTTTTCGGCACGATCCGGGTCGGACGCAAACTCGGCCAGGCCCTCGCCGAAATGGTCCTGCCGGCCGGCAGGGAAGGACGGGTCGACCTCGCCGCAGCGCCGCGGCGCCTGTTGGTGGTCAGTTTTGAACTCCTCATCGTTTTTCTGGTCGGTGCCCCGTTGCTGGTTTTGACCCGCCCCTTTGTTCCGGGGATTCCCGGAATTCTGTTGCTGGCGCTCTTCGTCACCGGCCTCGGCGTCCTTTTCTGGCGCAGTGCCACCAACCTCCAGGGGCACGTGCAGGCGGGGACCGAGGTCATCATCGAAGCCCTCGCCCGCCAGGCCAAGGGGGGCGGCGGCAGTGCCGACCGCAGCGCTGTTGCCCTGCAGCAGGTCGAACAGCTCCTGCCGGGGTTGGGCGCCTTGACGGCGGTGCGGTTGAAGCCCGATTCCCCCGCCGTCGGCCGGAGCCTGGCCGAGCTCAACCTGCGCGCCCTGAGTGGCGCCTCGGTTCTCGGCATTACCCGCAAGGGCGGGGCGATCATTGCCCCGACCGCGAGCGAGGTTCTTAACGCCGGCGATCTACTGGCCCTCACCGGAACCAGCGACGCCGTCGCTCTGGCGCGCACGCTGCTGGAGGAGTCAAGCGCTCCCGAACCTCCTTTTGAAAGCTGATGCTCCCTCCCACGGAAGGACAATGGTATGGCGCAACCCTGGAAAACCCTGGCCAGTGTCCCGACCGCAGAGGGTCTGCTCGAACTGCGGCAGCGCGGACCCAAGGATTTTCTGATTCTGGTCGGGGGGCTGGTTCTGATGAACAGTCTCGCCAATCGCTCCGAGATCGCCCTTGGTCAGCTCGGTTGCCGTCACCTCGGGGAGCACCCGGCGCCACGGGTCCTGGTCGGCGGGCTCGGCATGGGCTTTACGCTGCGGGCGGTCCTCGATGAGCTGCCGGCTACGGCGCAGGTCACCGTCGCCGAGCTCAACCCGGTGGTCGTCGACTGGTGTCGCGACCCTTTGGCCCCCCTCACCGCCGCCGCGGTGGACGATCCCCGGGTGACCCTGGTGATCGGCGATGTCGCCGAGGCGGTCCGCAAGGTGGCCAAGGCACCGTCATTGCCGCGCTACGATGCTATCGTCTTCGATCTCTACAAGGGACCCCATCATCGCAGCGACGCCGAGCGCGATCCCCTCTACGGCCGTCGTGCCATTGCTGCCGTCCACGCAGCACTGGCGCCGGAGGGGCGCTTCACGGTCTGGGGGGAGAATTTCGATGCCGGTTTCGACCAGCGGCTGCGCGCCGCAGGATTCGTCACCAGCCACCAACGACCGGGGCGGGGGGGCTACCGGCATGTCGTCTTCGTGGCGAGCAAGGCGCCCCGGGGCGGTGCAGGCGGGGGGCGGCGGTGAGGGGGGCCTCGATGGATGCATCCCGCAACGCCCTGCAGGAGCTGGCAGCGGCCCGCATGCCCTATGGCCGCTACGCCGGCTGGCTCCTGGTCGACCTGCCGGAACCTTACGTCGTCTGGATGGCTGGCCAGGGGTTCCCCGCCGGCAAACTCGGGCGCCAGCTGCAGGAAATCTACGAGATCAAGCGCAACGGTCTCGAATACCTCTTCGAACCGCTGCGGTCCCCGGTCCGCTGATCGACCAAGGAATAGCCGATGGACGAATTCTCCCTGCAGGATCATCCCTGGATCGAACTCCACAATCTCCTCAAGGTGACCGGGCTCTGCGCCAGCGGCGGTGAAGCCAAGGCGCGGATCGCCGCCGGTGAAGCCCGGGTCGACGGCGCCGTGGAGCTGCGCAAACGCTGCAAGATCCTGGCGGGTCAGGTCGTTGAGTTCGCCGGCGCCAGGGTACTGGTGACCCTTTGAACTCCCCGCTGGCGAATCTGGCCGTCATCCTCTGCGAGCCGCAGCAGCCGGGGAATATCGGCGCCGTGGCCCGGGCGATGGCCAACTTCGGCGTCACCGACCTGCGGCTGGTCCGCCCCTGCGCCCATCTTCACCCCGAGGCCCGCAAGTTTGCCGCCCATGGCCACCTGCTGCTCGGCCAGGCGCGGCTTTTTGCCGACCTCGACAGCGCCCTGGACGGCATCGACCTGAGTATTGCCGCGACCTGTCGCAGCGGGCGCCTGCGCGGCGAACTCCTCGATTCGACCCGCTTGCCGGAGCTGGTCGCAGCGCTCCCCGCCGGGGCGCGCACCGCTCTCGTCTTCGGGCGCGAGGACCGGGGTCTCGCCACCGCCGAGGTGGCACTTTGCACCCGCGCCGTCGCCATTGCCACCTTGGGGCCGGCCTCCTCCTTCAACCTGGCCCAGGCGGTCCTTGTTTTTCTCTACGAGCTGGCGCGGCGCCCCTGACCGGTTCGCCGGAAAGGTGCCGCGCGAAGCTTGACAGGGGGGTGGCCGGGCCGATAATAATATCCTGGCTGTTGCTGCGGTGAGCCTGTCTTTCGGGCTTGCGACCCTTTTCCCCAGCGCGCAGGAGGGACCATGCGTATCGCCCTGATCGGCATCGGCAAGATCGCCAATTACCAGATGCAGGCCATCTCCCACACCAGGGGGATCACCCTGGTCGATGCCCACGACCTCGACCCGGTACGGGCCGAAGAGCTTCCCGGCAGCGTGCAGTTCCACGATGACCTCGACAAGCTGCTGCAGCGCTCCAAGGCCGATGCCTTCCTCGTCTCGACGCCGACGCCGAGTCACTTCGAGGTGGCGATGAAGATCATCGAGGCCGACCGCGTTTCCATCGTCGAAAAACCGCTCTGCACCAACCAGCAGCAGGTCGACGCCCTGATGACGGCGGCCCGCACCCGCAAACTCCCGCTTTATACCGCGTTCCATCCAAGCTACGGGCGGGAGGTTGAATGGTGGCTGGAACAGACCGGCGCCCAGAATTTCGAGGTCGGGCGCCTGATCGGTTTCGAGTCCTGCTTTGCCGATCCCTATTTCCTCGATGGCAAGCTCACGCTGGGCGCCGTCGGCAAGGCCGGGGCCTGGCTCGACAGTGGCATCAGCAGCCTGAGTATCCTGGCGCGCCTGCTCGATCCGGAGCAGATGGCGGTGGTCGAAGGACGGATGACCGTCATCCCCTCCATTTCCTGCGCCCAGGTCCAGGGACTCGGGCTCTACCGGTTTCACAGCGGCGGCAGTGTCGGTTACGGCATGATCGATACCAACTGGACCCTGGGCAAGAACTACAAGACCACCCGGCTCTGGTATGAGAATGGCGTCATCGAACTCGATCATGCCCGGGAGTACGGGCGGTTGCGGCTCGCCGGCCAGGAGGAGCTGGTCTTCAATCTGGCGACCGACAAGCCGCGGCTGGTCAATCACTACTGCGGGGTCTTCGACAACCTCGCCATGCTCTTCGCTGGTGGGGAAGACAACAAGGAACTCTCCGAGGTCCTGCATCGCCTCCTCTTTTCCGCCCTTTAAGGCAGTTACCCGTTTTCCATGGCGACTTTTTCAAGTGAACGGATGCAGGCCGACCTGGCCGGCCTCGGCCTGACGACGCTCAGCGCCGATGCGCCCCTTGCCGCTCACAGCAGCTGGCAGATCGGCGGGCCGGCCGACCTGCTGGTCGAACCGGCGAGTGTCAGCGAGGTTTGCACGGTCGTCCAGTATGCGCGGGCCCACGGGCTGCCGCTGCTGGTCATCGGCCAGGGGAGCAATCTCCTTTTCGATGATGCCGGCCTGCGCGGCATTGTCCTCAAGGTGGGGCGGCGCCTCGCCGACCTGGAAATAGCCGGACGGCGGATTTCGGCGGGTGCCGGTCTCTGGGTGCCGGGCCTGGCCCGCGCCGCCCAGCGCGCCGGAATCGCCGGGTTCGAGCATATCGTCGGTATACCGGGGACGGTGGGCGGGCTGGTGGTGATGAACGGGGGGAGCCGACGCCAGGGGATCGGTGATCTGGTGCGGCGGGTCTGGGTGGTAGACCGGGAAGGCAACCAGGCGTCCTTGACGCGCCAGGAGTGCGGTTTTGGCTATCGCTGCAGCAACCTGCAGGGGAGCGGCTCGCTGGTGGTACGCGTCGAACTGGAGGGGCGGGCCGGGGAGGGGCGACAGATCCGCCGGGAGATGCTCGCCGACCTGCGGGAGCGGCGCGGCAAGTTCCCGCGCAAGGAGCCGAACTGCGGCTCCGTCTTTTTGAGCACGGCGGCGATGCATGCCAGCGTCGGACCGCCGGGGCGGATCATCGAAGAGGCCGGTCTGAAGGGGGCGTCCATCGGCGCGGCGGAAGTTTCCCGGCGTCATGCCAACTTCATCGTCAACCGGGGCGGTGCGACCTCCCGCGATGTGCTGGCCCTGATTGCCCACATCCGGCAGGTGGTTATGGAACGGATCGGGTTTGAACTGCAGTGCGAAGTGCGCTACGTCGATCCCCGCGGCGGCGTGATGCCCGCCGACCGCGCCCTGACTCCATAACGGGGCTGTCCGCAGTGAGGATACCGGGAACGGCCGGGGGTGCAGGGTGCTGCATTCCCGGCCGTTGGCGTTTCAGACACTGGCGTCGGCGGCCTTTTTGGCGAGGCGGGCGACAAACTTGTCGTGGTCGATGGTAAAGCGCTCATGGTAGCCGCGGGCGATAACATCGGCCGCATCCCGGGCCTCGACGCTCCAGCGGGTGCGGCGGCCGTCCACCTCATCGAGGCGCACCTGCGCCGTGACCGTCATCCCCGGCGGTGTCGCCGCCTCGTGGGTGATATCGACCAGGGTGCCGACACTTTGTTCCCCCTCTTCAAGAAACGGCGCCAGCGCCTCCATGCAGGCCCATTCCAGAAATCCGACCAGAAAGCCGGTGGCGAAGACTTCGGGCATGGCCCGGAAAGGTTCCGCTTCGGGATAGAGGTAGGGGACGGTCTTGGTCACCGGGACGCAAAAGTGCAGGGTGTGGGAATGGCCAACGGCGATTTCGCGCATGATGTTTCCTCCCTGTGCGGATTGAAAGAACTGCTGCCAGTTTAACACAGCCTGACGGTTGGCCGGCCGGCCAGCCAGGTCCCTTCCGGCAGGGTCAGAGGTAGCTGCGGCCGCCAACGTAGGTGCGCACGAAAAAGGGGGTGGCAAGATCGGCGATCCGCACCGTCTTGCCGGTGCGCGGGGCATGGATGAACCTGCCGTCGCCGATGTAGAGCCCAACGTGGGTAACCGTACTTCCGCCCCTGGTGGCGAAGAAGACCAGGTCGCCCGGGCGCAGCTCCGTTTTCGCCACCCAGCGTCCGGCCTGGAACTGGCTGCGTGAGACCCGCGGCAGGTCGAGTCCGTTGAGGCGGTAGCAGACCAGGGTCAGGCCGCTGCAGTCGAATCCCTCCTCGGCATCGGTCCCGCCCCAGCGATAGGGGACGCCGAGAAAGCGGCGCGCGGTCCTTACCAGTTCGGTGCGCAGGTCCCCCGGCGCCCCGCGGGCAATGCGGGCGGCGGTGTAGTCCTCCGGAATGACAATGAAGAAGGAGCCGATCAGCCCCTGGTCCCGCAATCCAACCGCTTCGTTTTTCGCCGCTTGGTAACTGTCATGATTGCCGAAGCGGACCTTGTAGAGCCCCGACTCATGCAGGAAGTAGTAGGCGTCGATGCCGCGCGACTCAAGCAGACGTTCGAGCCGCACCGCGTTGTCTATACTGGAAAAAGCCCCCACCTGGACGCTGTAACCCATCCGGGCCAGGGGGGGCGCAGCGGCCTCCGCCGCCGGCAGCAGCGCGGCGATGGGATCGCTGCCGGCGGCGCTGACCGGGAGGGGGGATGGCGCAGGCGGAGCTTGCGGTAGCGCACCCTGGCAGGCGGGCAGGAGCAGGAAGAGAATCAGCAGAAGCGGCAGCCGCATCAGAATGACACCGGTGGCTACAGGAGCAGCAGCAGGACTTTGACGGCGAGAATCTTGCCGATCAGGGCGACGGGGTAGACGGTGGCATAGGCAGCCGGGGCGTAGCTGCTGGTCGACAGGGTGCCGGCCGCGGCCAGGCCCGAGGCACTGGTCATGCCGCCGACCAGGACCCCGAGCAGGCGCAGAAAGCGGATGCGCAACAGCCACAACCCGAGGAGCAGGCCGGCAGCCAGGGGGAGCAGGGTCACCAGGACGCCGGAAAAGAGGAGCGCCTCCCCTTGCTCGTGAAGCGTGGCGACAAAGGAACCGCCGGCCGAGGTGCCGATCGCCGCCATGAAGAGGGCCAGGCCGAGGTCACGGATCAGGCGATTGCCGGCCGTCGGCAGATCCCAGATCAGCGGGCCGGTCTGGTAGCGGGCGCCGAGCAGCAGGCCGGCGATCAGGGTGCCGCCGGTAGTGCCGAGGGTCAAGGGGCCGACCAGCGGCAGCGGCAGGGTCAGCCCCCCGAGCAGGAACCCGAAGAGGAGTCCGATGAGGATCGGCAGCAGGTTGATGTCGTAGGTGGCCTTGAGGTCGTTGCCGAGCATCCGCGAGATGTTGCGCAGGGCGCGCTCGTCCCCCACGGCGTGGAGGACGTCGCCGAGATGGAGCCGGGTGTGGGGATCGGCGATCAGGTCGATGCCGTTGCGGGTGATCCGTGCCACCTGCACGTTGAAGGTTTCCCGGAAATTGAAATAGCCGAGGGTGGTCCCCACGAAACGGCGCTTGGAGACGACGATGCTCTTTTTGGTCAGCATCCGTTCGAAGGCAATCTCCCCCGCTACCTCCTGGCCGATGAAGAGGACCATCTTTTCGAGGTCGCCGGGGCGACCGACGACCCGCAGCCGGTCGCCTTCCTGCAGCACCGTATCCGCCCCGACCAGGACCGGTTCGAGGGCCCCCTGGCGCAGCAGGCGGGTGATCGTCACCGGGGCAATCTCCTTGAGCAGGAGCTGGTCGATGCGCTTGCCGAAGAGGTTGGGATTGCTGACCTCGATATGACGAAAGGTGATCGGTGGGTTGATCAGCGCCAGCTCCTCGGCCAGGCGCTCTTCTTCCTGCTTCAGGTTGACCCGCAGCAGGCGCGGTACCAGCCGGATGGCGAGGGCGACGCCGATCACGCCGAAACCGTAGGTCACCCCGTAAGCGGCCGGCGCCCGGGCATGACCGACGATCTCGACGGCGGCCGCCAGGGACGGGGTGCTGGTCATCGCCCCGGCGAGGAGGCCGGCGCCGGTCCCCGGATCGAAACCGAAGAGCCGACAGCAGGCGAAGGCTGCCAGGGTGCCGGTCAGGGCCATGACCAGCACCACCAGGGCCATCGCCAGGCCATGACTGCGGAAGGAACTGGCAAAGCCCGGCCCGGCCTGTAAACCGATGGCGTAAATGAACATCGCCAGGCCGATGGTGTGGATGCCGGCAGGGAGGGTGACGCCGAAATGGCCGAAGGCGAGGGCCACGAAGATGATCGCCGATGGACCGAGGGAGAGGTTCCACAGCCGCACCCTGCCGAGCAGTTCGCCCAGGATGATGATCAGCAGCAGCAGAAAGATCTGGTTATGCAGCAGGGTCATGGTCCCACCGGGAATTGTCGCAGGGTCGGTCAGAACCGGACCCGGCCGAGATTCTTCTGGTAGTCGCCAAAGAGCTCTTCGAACATCTTGACCCAGTGGCCGGCGGTCATCAGGGTGAAGCGGTGCAGGGCGGTCCCGGAAACCTCAAACCGCCCCTTGCCTCCCGGCCCCCGGGTGATCAGGGTGGTCTTGATTTCACCGGCCATTTTCGGAATGTCTCCCGACCAACCGCCCCCCTTGACCTGGATATAGCCCCAGAGCTGGTCGATGGCGACCTCCATGACAATGGCTTCGGGCCCGGCCGCCGCGGCGTCGCCGACCACCCGGTAACCGTAGCTGGCAAGGGCATCGGTCAGCAGCTCGCGGACCACCTTTTCGACCGGCTGGTCCGGTTTGAGGAAGATATTGTTGCGCGCCTTGCCATAGCCGTCCCGGACCCGGGCGATAAAAAAGCGGCGCTCCTTGGCGGGCGTGGTGGCAACGCTGCCGACGGCGATGGACGGGGTATTTGCTTCCCGGGGGTTGTCGGCGAAGGTGCGGTTGTCGCTGACGCTTTTCAGGTAGATCACCCCTTTTGCGTCGCCCCTGGCGCCCTTGAACGCCGGGATTGTCAGGGCGATTTCACTCCGCCCGGCGGCGTCGGAGGCGGTTGGCAGCAGCATGAGCAGCAGCAGGCAGAGTACGGACAGGCGCATTGGCGATCCTCCTTTAGTGTGAAGTAGAAACCCCCGTCCTCTGGACGGGGTCAGAGTCCTTTGGCTTTGCCAAAAGGGCTCATGGCAATCCATATTCAGGCGTTGTTCCCGCAACGACCTGAACAGAAAGGAAAGCCATGAGCCGTTTTCGAAAATTAACACATGCGATCTGGCACTGCCAGTATCACATCGTCTGGGTGCCCAAGTATCGCTTCCGGATATTGGAAGGTGAACTGGCGCAAGAAGTTCGAGCGTGTATCCGGATCTTCAGCGAGCAGAGTCACTGCGAGGTCGTCGAGCTGAATGTCCAGAAAGACCATATTCACCTGATCATCATGGTGCCGCCCAAGGTGTCCATTTCGGAGTTGATGGGGCGCCTGAAGGGCCGATCAGCGATACGTATTTTAAAGAACCATCCCAAGTTGCGGAAGAAACGCTACTGGGGCAATCATTTTTGGGCGCCCGGCTACTGCGTTGACACGGTAGGCCTGGATGCCGAGATGATCAGGCGCTACGTGCGGTATCAAGAGCAGCATGAGAAGAAAGTGGAACAACAGCAACTCAAATTCTAATTGTTGTGGACGTGGGAACAACGCTCCGGTGACCCTCTTTGGGGGTCACCGGCAACGCCCCCTCTGGGGGCGCCTTTAAAGCCCCGTCCTCTGGGCGGGGTTTTTTTACAATGGACAGAAAAATCCAAGGTTCAGCCGGTTGCCGGAGAATATAGCGGATTGAAGCGGAAGCGGCAACCTTTCAGCGCCGGCCCAGGAGACGGACAGCGACAGCGGAGCAGAACCCGCCGACACCGAGACTGGCGAAGGCAAGGCCCCAGGCGAAGACCTGGCTGTTGCCGCCGGCGAGGTCGAGAACGGCGCCGAAGACCAGGGGGGCGGTGAAGCCGGCGCCGAAGCCGAGCAGCGAATGGAGCGCCATCGCCGCCCCGCGGCGTTGCGGGTCGGCCGCCGCGACCATGCCGGCGGTGAGCGCGGCCGAATCGCCCATCACCAGCAGGAAGTAGCCGGCGACCAGGATGAAGACGAGCAGGGGGGGGAGGGGGGCGCTGAAGCCGACCAGGCAGGAGGCGACCCCGGATGCTGTCATCACCATCAGGACCACCTGGCGGCGGTCGCGGCGCACCGCCAGTTCATTGCCGAAAATACTCGCCAGCGGGCCGAGAAGATTGACCCAGGCGGCGAGGGTGGCGGCGCGGGCGAGGGAGCCTCCTGTCGCGGAGAGGCCGAGGCTGAAGGCGAAAAAGGCCGGCAGCCAGGAGCGCAATCCAAAGAGTTCCCAGCAATGGAACATGTAGCCGAGGATATAGCCGAAGGCCGGCCGGTTGCGCACCACCGAACCGAATTCGAAAAGGCCGGCGGGCCGGGCAGCAGAGGTTTGCCCACCCCTGGGCGGGAAGCTGAAGAGCACCAGCGGCCCGGCCATCAGGGGACCGAGGCTGGCGAGGGCAAAGGTCCACTGCCAGCCGGCCTGGGAGAGGGCGCCGGCCAGCAGCAGGGAACCGCTGGTGCCGAGACCGAAGCTGGCGGTGTAGAAGGCGATGCTGCGGCTCTGGGTGGTCCCCTGCAGATGCTCGGTCAGAAGGCGCAACCCGGGCATGTAGGTGCCGGCAAGCCCGGCCCCGACCAGCGCCTGGCAGAGGAGCGCGCTGATCAGCCCCTGGGCGAAAAGGGCAAAGCCGAGGCAGCCGCAGGCGGAAAGGAGGGTGGCGAGCAGGTAGATGCGGCGGGCGTCGATGCGGTCGGTCAGCCCGACCAGGATCGGGGTTGCCGCCATGTAGCCGGCAAAAAAGGTGCCGCTGATCAGCCCCGCCTCCGAGTTGGTCAGGCTCCAGCCCTGCTGCAGGGTCCGCAGCAGGGCCGGATAGGTGGCGAACCCGGTCATGCTGAGAATCTCCGCCGTGCAGAGCAGGAGCACGGCGCGCAGGGGCGAAGGCGGGGACTTGGTGCCGATCATCGGCAATTCCTTGCGGCAGGGGGCGGCTGGCATCCGCCGACACAGGGAGCAGTCAGGATGAGTGGTTCAGAGCAGGTACGCCTTGACCAGCGCCTGCAGCTCGTCCCTCTGCGCCGCAACCGCCGCCCGGCGCTCTTCGAGGGAGAGGAGGCTCATCAGGTGCTTGCGGGCCTTCTTGCGACTGCCGGCGATCGACTCGCACATGCCGCAGAGGATGTCGGCGGGAAGGCCGTTGCGGTACCCGGCGACCAGTTTCTTGATCTCGTCACGGCGTTGCTCGTCACTCCAGGCCTGGAACTGGGCCTCGCCCAATTTGGAAAAATCGAACATGTCACTCCCTGTCGGTGTTGGCAATGGGCCGCCGGTGGCGGCCGGAATCTGTGGAACAAGCGGACAGCGATCGTCGCTGCCGGTCATTCGAACTGGCGACGAAAAGCGGCGAAGGCGTCGCGCAGGGTGGTAAGTTCGGCCGCGAGCCGCGCCACCTCTGCTTCGAGGGCGGCAATCCGCTCGTCCTCCCCGCGAACCTGTCGGGTCGCCGGCTCCTCCGGGACGACCGGCTCCGTCGTCGGCTCCGGCGGGGCCCCGAGCAGCTGGGCGAAGCGGGATTCCTTGCGTCCCGGTTGGCGCGGCAGCTTGACGGCGAGGGGCTCCTCCCGCCCGGCGAGTTCGCCCAGCACCTCCTCGACCGCGGCGAGGTCGGCGAAGGGGTGCATGCGCTCGCAGCGGGTGCGCAGTTCGCCGAGGGTTTGCGGCCCGCGCAGCAGCAGCTCGCAGAGGACGGCGAGCTCGGCCGGATCGAGGTGCAGTTTGGCGCTGGCGGAGTGGGCGTATTTCGGCACCCGGCCACCGTCCCCCGACTGCAGCGCCAGGCCCTTGAAACGGAGGCCGTCGAGGGCGCGGACGACATCGGTCTCCGCCAGCGCCAGAACCGGGTCGCGGTTCGATTTCTGGTTGCAGGCGTTGGTCAGGCTGTTCAGCGACAAGGGATAGTATTCGGGGGTGGTCAGTTCCTTTTCGATCAGGGCGCCGAGCACCCGCTCTTCGCTGGCATTGAGGGTGGTGGTCATCGGGCTCTCCTTGTTGCTGGCGGGTCAGAAGTTCTCGGGGTGGCGCGGAGCGACGTCGGCGTAGAAGGCCTGGATGCGGGCGAGGTCGGCCTCGTAATTCTCACCCGGCAGCAGCAGCGGCCCGAAGCCGATCTCCCGTTTCCGGTAGTCGAAATAACAAAGGGCAATCGGCACGCCGGCGGCCTTGGCGATGTGCCAGAAGCCGCTCTTCCAGCGTTCGACCTTCTTGCGGGTCCCCTCGGGGGTGATGCCGAGCCAGATCCGCTCGCGCTGGCGATAGATCGCGGTGGTCTGCTCGACGAGGTCGTTGCGCTTGCTGCGATCGACCGCAATGCCGCCCAGCCAGCGGGCGAGGAGGCCGAGGGGGGGGCGAAAAAAGACATGCTTGGCGAGCCAGTTGGCATGGAGCCCGGTCGCGAAGACGAGAGCAATCCCGACGATGAAGTCCCAGTTGGAGGTGTGGGGGGCGACGACCACCACCAGCTTCGACTGCTCGGGAAAGGGGCCGGCCAGGCGCCAGCCGAGCCGGCGCATGGCGAACCGTCCGAGAGCGCGGCTCAGCCGGTTTCCCCGTTGCGGCACCGTGGCGGGGAGGGGTGGCAGGTTCGCTGGATCAGTCACGGTAGCGCCGGAGCAGGTCGCCATAGGCATCGATGCGACGATCCCGGAGGAAGGGCCAGATGCGGCGCACGGTTTCACTCCGTCCGAGATCGACGCTGACGGTGAGAACGGCCTCTTCGTCCTCGGCGGCGCGGGCGAGGAACTCTCCCTGCGGGCCGGCGACGAAGCTGTTCCCCCAGAAGCGGGCGCCGGCCCCGCCGCCCGGGTCGGGTTCGAAGCCGACGCGGTTGACGGCCACCAGCGGCAGGCCGTTGGCGACGGCATGGCCGCGCTGGACGATGATCCAGGCCTCGCGCTGGCGCAGCTTTTCATCGTCGCTATCGTCGGGGTCATAGCCGATGGCGGTGGGATAGATGAGAAGCTCGGCGCCGGCCAGGGCCATCAGGCGGGCCGCTTCCGGGTACCACTGGTCCCAACAGACCAGCACCCCGAGACGGCCGATGGAAGTGTCGACCGGGGTGAAACCGAGATCGCCGGGGGTGAAGTAGAACTTTTCGTAGTAGCCCGGGTCGTCGGGGATGTGCATCTTGCGGTAGCGGCCGGCGATGGAGCCGTCCGCCTCCAGCACCACCGCGGTGTTGTGGCAGAGCCCGGGGGCGCGGCGCTCGAAGAGAGAGGTGACGATCACCACCCCGAGTTCCCGGGCGACAGCGCCGAAGGCTTCCGTCGATGGACCGGGGATCGGTTCGGCCTGATCGAAGAGTTCGGTCGCTTCGCTCTGGCAGAAATAGCGGCCGGTATGCAACTCCTGCAGCACCACCAGCCGGGCGCCCCGCTCGGCAGCGGCGCGGATGCCGCTGATGCTGCGCGCGATATTGGCGGCGCGGTCATCGCCGCAGGCGTGCTGAACCAGGCCAATGGTGAGTTCGCGGTTGGTCATCGGGTTCACCTCGTGAAATAGGACTATCGGACCGATAGGACCAAGAGGTCCAATCCTGGTCTTTATCCCTTCGCCAGTACCCCTGCCGGGAGCTGCATCGTCACGCAATGGAGCGAGCCGTGCTGCAGCAGCAGCGGCCGGCAGTCGATGCCGATGACATCCCGCCCGGGAAAGGCCTGGCCGATGATGGCGAGGGCAACCGCGTCGGCCGGGTCGGCGTAGGTCGGCACCAGCACCGCGCCGTTGAGCACCAGGAAGTTGGCATAGGTCGCCGGCAGCCGGTTTCCGGCCGCATCGTAGATCGGTTGCGGCCAGGGGAGGGCGAGGAGGCGGAACGGTTCGCCGGCGGCGTTGCGCAGGTGCTGGAGCTCCATCGCCATGCGGCCGAGGGCGGCATGGTGTTCGTCCTCGGGGTCGGGGCAGCTGACATAGACGATGGTGTTGTCCGGACAGAGCCGGGCCAGGGTGTCGATATGGGAATCGGTGTCGTCGCCGGCCAGGTAGCCGTTCTCGAGCCAGAGGATGTGACTGGCGCCGAGCCAGCGTTGCAACTCCCCTTCCAGCCCCTGCCGGTCGAGGTGCGGGTTGCGGTTGGGACCGAGCAGACATTCGGCAGTGGTCAGAAACAGACCATTGCCGTCGCTTTCGATGCTCCCCCCCTCGAGGACCAGCCCCGGTACCCGGCGCTCCAGTTGGCCGAAATAGCCGGCTTCGGCAAGGCGGCGGGTGACCTGGTTGTCGCGGTCGGCCGGGAACTTTAGCCCCCAGCCATTGAAACCGAAATCGAGAAGGAGCGGTTTCCCCTCCGCCAGGACGGTGATCGGACCGAAATCCCGGGCCCAGGTGTCGTTGGTCGGCAGGGTGGCGAGGCGCAGCCGCTCCATGCGCGCCCCGGCATCCTCGAGGCGGGCAGGAATCAGCCCGGGTTGCGGCGCCACGATCAGGACCTGGCAGTAACGGCTGGCGGCGGCGGCGATGGCGATAAAGACCGGCTCCACATCAAAGAGCCAGGGGGCCCAGTCACTGTCAGGATGGGGCCAGGCGAGGAGGATACCATCCTGCTCCTCCCATTCGGCCGGCAGGCGTAGATTCATCAGCGGTCGTCCTTGGCTGGTGGTTCGGCAGCTGGCATCTTAGGTGAATTTTTGCCGCCGTGCAACGCTTTCCTCCCGCCCCGCTCCCGTCTTTTCGCCAGCTTCCGGCGCCCCCATACGGCCAGTACCGTCACCGCCAGCAACAGGCCAATGAGCAGGCTGAACCGGCCGCTCCAGAGCTCAACCCGCTGCCAGCTCGCCCCGGCGAGATAGCCGAGGCCGGGATAGGCCAGGCCCCAGAGGACGCCGCTGATGAGAACGTAGCCGGTCATCAGGCCGGGACGCATCTGGGTGCAGCCAGCGATGAAGGGGACGAGGCCGCGTACCGGCCCGACAAAGCGGGCAAAGAAGACGCTTTTGCCGCCATGGGCGGAGAAGAAGAGTTCGGCCTGGCGGACCAGCTCCAGGCGGCGCCGCAGCAGCGGCGACTGCAGCAGGGCGACGCCGGAGCGGGCGCCGAGCCAGTAGCTGCAAAGATCGCCGAGGATGGCGCCGATGGCGGAACAGACGATGACCGCGGCAATCGCCCCCTTGCCGTGCAGGGCGAGAAAGCCGGCAAAGAGGATCAGGGTGCTCCCCGGGACCAGCAGGCCGACGGCCGGCAGCGACTCGAAAAAGGCGACCAGCCCCAGCAGCAGGCAGTAGCGCCAGCCATCGGGGAGCCAGTCGAAGAGGTTGATCAGCCAGTTTTCCATGTCCCAATTCTAGCAGATGCAATGCCCGGCGGGCCCCCCGCTGCCAGGAAACCTTCCCTTCTCCCGGTGCCGGATCAGGCGGTGAAGCGGGCGTGCCAGCGATCGAAGACGGTGACCTTTTCGGCCCCGTACCCGGCCAGCTTGGCGCGGACCTCGGCGACCGGCCGCGGGCGGTCCTGCTCGACGGGGTTCTTGGAATAGAAGAGATCGGCGTAGGCGACGATCTCTTCTTCGAGGGTCAGCGGCAGCATCTCCCGGGGCGGCAGCGGAAGCCTGAGGGCGATGATTTCCGCCGCGGTCAGGCCGACCCCGACGTGGCGCTCGCAGACCAGGGCATGGCGTGGCAGCCCTTCGGCTTCGAGCATTTCCCGCCCCATGCTGGCGTGGGCGAGATAGGGGAGGGAGCCGAAGCAGCCGATCTCCGGGGCATCGGTGTGGAGGATGCCGATATCATGGAGGAGCGCCGCCTCCTCGACGAATTGGACATCGACCGCAACGGTCGCGGCCAGGTGGCGCGCTACGGTAACGGCATGGGCGGCGACCCGCTGACTGTGCCTCAACAGCGCGCGGTGGGCCAGGGTTCCCGGCGGGTAGAATTTCTCCAGCAGTTTTATCGGATCCAATGTAGCTCCAAGTAGTTGAAATAAAACAGTGTCCAAAAAGTCGACCGCGGTCGGAAATTTATTGACGGCGTTTCATGGCAACTATATCATGCGGCCCTGTTGAACCGAAAGGAGTCCCATGAGCGGGTTGCGGGAGACCAAGAAGCGATCGACACGGCAAGCGATCCTGGCGGCGGCAGTGGAACTCTTTGCCGCCCGCGGTTTCGAGCGCACCAGCATCGGCGACCTCGCCCGGACCGCCGGCATCGGCAAGGGGACGATCTACGGCTACTTCCGCACCAAGGAGGAAATCTTTCTGGCCTTTTGCGAGGACGAGCTCGATTTCATCTTCCGCTCCCTGGCCGAGGAGAGCGACCCGGCCGCGCCCCTGGTCGACCGGCTGTTGAACCTGTTCCTGGCCCAGTTTCGCTATGCCACCAGAAACCGTGAATTTGGCCGCATCCTGGTCCGGGAAATAGCCTTCCCCGCGGCGGCCGCATCCGCCCGCGCCCGGGATCTCGATGCCCGCTACCTGGCCGCCCTCGGTGAACTCCTCGCTGCGGCGTGTGCCCGCGGCGAAATCGCCCCGGGTTACGATCCGTTTCTGACCGCTGCCCACCTCTACGCCCTCTATCTGGTCGCCCTGTCGGGCTGGTATACCGGTTACCTGACCAGTGAAGACGAGGTCGAGAATTCCCTGCGAACCGTCCTGCTCCAGACCCTCAACGGCCTCGGGCTGCGGCCGGCTGACCGTTTTGCAACAGCAAAGGACCTGTCATGAAATCTCACCTGTTGATCGGGAGCTGTCTCCTTGTCCTGCTCACCCTGGCCGGCTGCAGCCGCGACGATGGCGCCGCACCCGTCGCCGCCAGCGCCAGGGCACCGGAAAAGGTCGTCAACGTCAAGGTCGCAACGGTCAAGAGGAGTGACCTGGCCGAGACCTTCACCCTGCCGGGGAGTCTCGAAGCCTGGCAGGACCTGACTCTGGCCGCCGAGCTGGCCGGCGCGGTGCGCTGGACCGGTCCGGAGGAGGGAGCACGGCTCGCCGCCGGCGCCGAAATCCTGCGCATCGACCCGGAGACGGCCAAGGCCAATCTCGACCAGGCCCGGGCCGATTGCGATCTGCTCGGCAAGCAGCTCGACCGGGTGCGGCAGCTGCACGGCGACGGCTTCGCCAGCCAGCAGGAGCTCGACTCCGCGGCAAGCTCCTATGCCGTCGCCGCTGCGGCCCTGCAGCGCAGCCAGGTCGCCCTGGCGAAGAGTTCGATCAGCTGCCCGGTGCCGGGAATTCTTGACCGGCGCCTGGTGGAGCGGGGCGAGTACGTGGCCGAGGGGACACCGGTGGCGCGGGTGGTCCAGGTTGACCGGCTCAAGGTTCAGATCGACCTGCCGGAAAAGGATGTCCCTTTTGTCCGCGTCGGCCAGACGGTGACGGTCCAGCCCGCGGTGTTGAACGGCACGGCGCCGGGGGCGCGTTCCGGCACGATTCGCCATATCGCCTACAACCCCGATCCGGCGACCCGCACCTATCGCACCACCGTGGAAGTCGCCAACCCGGCCGGCGACTGGCGTCCGGGCATGATTGTTCGTGCCACCTTTTTGCGCCGGACCCTCGACCAGGTCCTGGCGGTTCCGCTCTACGCGCTGCTGGAACGGGAGGCGACGCGCCTGGTCTTCGTCGAAGAGGGGGGCATCGCCCGGCGCCGCGAGGTGACCATCCTGGCGGTGGTCGGCCAGCAGGCGGTCATCGACACCGGTTTGGAAGGTGGCGAGCGGGTGATCGTCAGCGGCCAGCAGCTCCTTGCCGACGGCGCCGTGGTCGCCGTCGTCGCTGTCGAGGAGTAGACCAGCATGCTCCTCTCCAACGCCGCCATCGGCCATCGCAGTACCGTCTTCACCCTGATGTTCTTCGCGATCGTCGCCGGACTTTACAGCTACCTGACCCTCCCCCGGGAGTCGACGCCGGACATCACCATCCCCTACGTGCTGGTCGTCACCTCCTATGAAGGGGTCGCGCCCGCCGATATCGAAACCCTCATCACCCGCCCCATCGAACGCAAGCTCAAGGGGCTCAAGGATGTCGAAAAGATCCGCTCGGTCTCCGCCGAGGGGTCGTCGATGATCACCATCGAGTTCAACCCGAAGGTCGACATCGACAACGCCCTGCAGTGGGTGCGGGACAAGGTCGACCAGGCGAAGGGGGATCTCCCCGACGACCTGGAGAACGATCCCTCGATCCTCGAGATCAACTTCAGCGAGTTCCCGATCCTGATGGTGGCGGTCTCCGGCGACGTCAACGAGGCGGTCCTCAAGGGGGTCGGCGAAGAGTTGCAGGACCGCATCGAGGAGATCCCCGGGGTCCTCGACGTCGTCCTGACCGGCGGGCGGGAACGGCAGATCCGGGTCGAATTCGATCCGGAACGGATGGCCGCCTACCAGCTCTCCTTTACCGAGATCCTTGCCGCCATCAGCCAGGAGAACGTCAACATCCCCGGCGGCAGCATCGACATCGGCCGCGGCAAGTACCTGCTGCGCGTCCCCGGCGAATTCACCGATCCCGCCATCATCGACAACCTGGTGCTGGTGGCCCGTGACGGCAGGCCGATCTACTTCAAGGATGTGGCGACGGTCCGGGACACCTTCGAGGACCGGCAGAGCTACGCCCGTCTCAACGGCAACCAGAGCGTCACCCTGGCGGTGAAGAAGCGCACCGGGGAGAATATCATCGCCGTCGCCGACCAGGTCTTCGCCCTCCTCTCGGCCGCCCGCGACCAGCTCCCCCCCGGGATCGAGCTGGCGGTGACCATGAACCAGTCGAAGGACATCCGGCGCATGGTCTCGGAGCTGGAGAACAATATCCTCACCGGGCTGATCCTGGTAGTGGCGGTGATTTTCCTCTTCCTCGGCGTGATGAACTCGATCTTCGTCGCCCTGGCGATCCCCTTCTCGATGCTACTCTCCTTTGTCGTTCTGCAGGCCTTTGGCATCACCCTCAACATGGTGGTCCTCTTCAGCCTGATCCTGGCGCTGGGGATGCTGGTCGACAACGCCATCGTCATCGTCGAGAACATCTACCGCCACGTGCAGGAGGGGGCCGACCGCACCGCCGCCGCGCGCATGGCGGTGAGCGAGGTCGGCTGGCCGGTGATCAGCTCGACCCTGACCACCCTCTGCGCCTTCCTGCCGATGATCTTCTGGCCGGGGATCATGGGTGAGTTCATGAAGTTTCTGCCGATCACCCTGATCATCACCCTGACCGCCTCGCTCTTCGTCGCCCTGGTGATCAACCCGGTGATCTGCGCCAACTTCATGACCCTGCGCCCGGGCAGCAAGGGGGGACCGACTGTGGATCCCTGGCTGTTGCGCGCCTACCAACGCACCCTCGAAGTTGCCCTCGCGCACCGCGCCCTGACTGTTTTCGTCGCCCTCTTCTTCCTGGTGACGATCAGCGGCGTCTATGGCCTGATGGGGCATGGCGTCGAACTCTTTCCCGATACCGAGCCGAACAACGCCTACGTCGAGATCCAGGCGCCGGAAGGGGCCAATCTCGAAACCTCCGACGCTCTGGCCCGGGCGGTCGAAGCCGTTACTCGCAACGAGCCGGATATCGAATTCTCCATCGCCGAGGTCGGGGTCTCGGCGAGCGCCGAGGCCGGCGGCGACGGCAGCAGCCCGGCCAACCAGAGCAAGATTTCACTCAACTTCGTCGAGCGGGCTTCCCGCCGCGAGGACTCCAACCGGGTGTTGGGGCGCATTCGCGCCCAGGTGGCGAAACTCTCCGGTGCCGAACTCAAGGTGGAAAAACAGAAGGAAGGCCCCCCGACCGGCGCGCCGGTCAGCATTGAGCTCAGCGGCGAGGATATCGTCACCCTCGGCCTGCTGGCCGACCAGGCCAAGGGGCTGATTGAGGAGGTGCCGGGACTGGTCGATCTCAAGGATGACCTGACCAAGGCCAAGCCCGAGATCCGGGTGCTGGTCGATCGCGAGAAGGCGACCCTCCTCGGCCTGTCGACCGCCGCCATTTCCAATACGGTCAAGGCGGCGATCAGCGGCAGCAAGCTCGGGGTCTACCGCGAGGGGAAGGATGAGTACGACATCGTCGCCCGTCTCCCCGCCGCGCGCCGCCAGGGGACGGCGGATATCGAGAACCTGCTGGTCCCCTCCCGCAGCGGCGGTCCGGTCCCCCTCTCCAGCGTCGCCCGCATCGAACTCGCCACCGGCTTCGGTTCGATCCGCCACCTCGACCAGAAGCGGGTGGTGACCCTGACCGCCAACACCTTCGGCCGCAACAGCAACGAGGTGCTGCAGGAGGTCCAGGCCCGTCTCGCCGGCTTGGCCCTCCCCGCCGGTTACAAGATCAACTTCTCCGGCGAGCAGGAAGAGCAGCAGAAGGCCTCGGCCTTTCTCGCCAAGGCATTTATTGCCGCGCTCTTCCTCATTGTTCTGGTCCTGGTGACCCAGTTCAATTCCCTCGGCCAGACCTTCATCGTCATGACCTCGGTCGTCCTCTCCCTCTCCGGAGTCTTTCTCGGCCTGCTCCTCACCGCCACCCCTTTCGGCATCATCATGACCGGGATCGGGGTGATCTCCCTCGCCGGGGTGGTCGTCAACAACGCCATCGTCCTGATCGACTACATCAACCAGCTGCGCGGCCAGGGGCTGGAGTTGCAGGACGCCCTGGTGCGGGCCGGACTGGTACGCTTCCGGCCGGTGATGCTGACGGCGGTGACGACGATCCTCGGCCTGTTGCCGATGGCCGTCGGGGTGAGCTTCGATTTCAAGAGTTTCAGCTGGGAGATTGGCGGGGAGTCGGCCCAGTGGTGGGGACCGATGGCGGTGGCCGTCATCTTCGGCCTGGCGGTGGCGACGCTGCTGACCCTGGTGGTGGTGCCGGTTCTCTATGCGCTGCTGGAAGGAGCCCGGGCCCGGCGGGCGGCGCGGCGCCCGGTCAGGGGAGAATCCTGAAGGAATCGAGCATCCCCTGGAAAATCTTGCGCTGTTCGGCAAACTCCTCTTGCGGTGCCGAAAAGGCGAGGATGAAAGCGCGGCTGCGGCCGGTGATCAAAGCGACCTCAAAGGAGCGCTCCGGGGTCGCGCCGGAGATCTTCTCCGCCGGCGCCTCCAGCTCAACCGGTTCGCGTGCCGTCAGGGTAAAGTCGGGGTGAGCGGCCCGGAAGAGGGCGAGGAGACGGTCGAAGCCACCGATCGCTTCACCGGTTGCCAGGGAGGTCACGTCCAGGCGGGCTGTCGGACTGGCGCCGGGTGCGCTCCAGCTGACCGTCGGCAATTGCCGGTTGCGGTCGGGCTGGACGCTGCGTATCCAGCTCTGCGGATGTTCGATGGCAAAACCGAGGGTCGCGTCGATCTCGTAGCCGATGCGGCCGTTCGTTTCCGGAGTCTTGGCCGGTCGGCCGCAGCCGGTTGCAGCCAGCAGTAACGAGGTGAGCAGGAACAGAAAAAGGCCGCGCAGGGGTTTCATGCAACGCTCCTCGCCGGGGATGAGAACAGGGCAATAATAGCACAAGCCGGCCTGCTTCGCCGGCGGTGCCCGGTGGCCAACTTCTTCCGCTTTTGACTCAGCCCCGGGGGGCGGCGCAAGCCACCCCCGGGGCTGTTTGTTTCAGGGGGCGGCCGGGCGGGTGGTTAAAAAGGTGGCCCCGAGCGGAATCAGTGCCAGGACCAGCAGCAGGCCGACCAACAGGAAGGTGGAGCTGAGCCCATAACGATCGGCGAGCCAGCCGATCGGCGGCCCGGTGACGACAAAGAGGAGGCGAAAGCCGAGGGACTTGAGGGAAAGGATACTCGCCCGGTTCTCCCGGGTGCTGTCCCGTTGCAGGTGGTGGCGCAACAGGGGCCCCTGCAGTCCGCGCATGGCAGTGAGGAGGAAGTAGCAGGCAAAGGACCAGAGGGCGTGGGTCAGGCCGAGGCCGAGGTAGCCGGCGAGAATCAGTCCGAGGTAGAGCAGGAAGAGTCCGCGCTCACCGAGCTGGAAATGAAAGCGCTGGCCGGCGAAGGAGAAGAGGGCAACCGTCAGGTTGGCCGCCGCCCAGATCGGACCGAACCAGGCGAGGGGGACGTTGCACTCCTGCATGAAGGGCTGGATCAGCCAGACCGGGTAGAAGGAAGCGACGCCGAGGACCATGGAAAAGAGGAGGGTGGCGCGCAAACGGCGGTTTTCCAGGAGCGCATAGCGGCAGGTGCGCAGCGCCGCCCCCAGATGGGACGACCCTGGGGCAGTCGCCTGATAGGGCGGCTCCCGCAGTGACCGGGTCACCAGCCAGGCAATCCCCCAGACAGCGATTTGCAGCAGGAACGGGCTGAGGGGCTGCCAGGCGTAGAGGAGCCCGGCAAAGAGCGCGGCGAGGGCCTCGCCGCCCTGGCCCCAGCCGGTCATGCGGCCATCAAAGCGGGCATACTCCTCCTCCCGCTGCTGCGTCCGCAGGGTTTCGAAGAGGAGCGCGCTGTCGGAGCCGCTGATGAAGGCGTAGGAGCAGCCGAGGAGCAGCTCCGCCGCCAGCACCGCGGCAAACGAGGCGGCCACGGTATAGAGACTCCAGCCGGCGATGCCGATGGCGGCGGCGAGGCTCAGGGTGTAGCGGTAGCCGAGACGGTCGGCGAGGTAACCGGAGGGGTATTCGAGCAGCAGGGTGGCGAGGGAGAAGCAGCCCTGCAGCAGCAGGATTTCGGCCAGGGAGAGGCCGATCCGGTCTTTCCAGAAGAGGGTGATGATGGCCATCGGAAAGAGGGCCATCTTCAACGCCGAGAAGAGGTAGAGGAGGCGGATGTTGCGGGGAAAGTTCACGCGGTCAGGCAGCAGATGGCAGCACGTGGATTTCCGCTGTCAGTCCTGCCAGTAGATGCAGGCGGCGGGGCAGGCATCCATCGCCTGTTCGATGATCGCCTCGGGGGCGCCGGTCGGATTGTAAACCTCCGACTTGTGTTCACCGTGGGTATGCTCGTGCCCCTCTCCCCCGGTCATGCGAAAGACCTCGGGGCAGATGTGGGTGCAGACTTCGCAGCTGATGCAGCTCTCCTGGTCGACGACGGGGATTCGGGCCATGGGACCACCTCCGGGGAAGAAAATTGACCGCGCCATGCTAGCACTTCCCGACGCGAATTGCCACCGTTTGCCAAGGTTTTGCCACGTGCGTGCTAAGTCGTGGACTTCTCTTGATTATCACGACTTCACAGGGAGGTCGGGCTGTGCTATCTTTGCCGCTACTCGCTAGGCCGAATACAATTCGCACCATGGGGACGTTCAAACGCCGATGAGCCGGAAAACCGGGCTACGCCTCGAAATAATCCTCAATATCATTCTGCTGGTCGGTGCAGCGCTTCTGCTGGGCAGTTTTCTGCTGCTGAAGATGACCGAGAAGGAACTCCTCGCCGAACGGGTCTCCCGCGCGCGATCGGTGGTGAGCCTGGCAACCGGTGTCGCTTCTGTCCCCGATTACGCGGGCCCGGGGACATCCCGGCTCGTCAGCGCCGAGGCTTTGTTGCGGCGGCTTGGTGTCGACCCGGCCCTGGTGAGCTGGCAGATTGTCGACAGCCGTCTGCAGGAGGTCGCGGCCTTCAGCGCCGGCGGCAGCCCGCTTGGCACGAGCGCCGATCTCCAACTGAGTCGCCTGGAGGGGGAGCCGCTGGTCCGGGTGCGCTACCAGGGGCTGCTGCTCCCCTTTTACTCCCGGGAGCCGGTCGATGTGACCGTGACCGGGGGGCTCTTTGCGGCGGGGAAGTTTATCGGGGCGCTGCAGGTACAGTTCACCCTGGAGGATATCCGGCAGCGGCTGGTAAAGACCCATCAGCTGGTGCTGCTTTACGTCCTCTGTTACGGCACGGTCCTGGTTCTTTTCGGCTTTTCCCTGCTCGAACGCAACGTCGTGCGCCCGGTCCGCAGCCTGATGGAATCGACCCGGCAGGCCGCCGCCGGCAACCTTGATCAGCGTCTGGAGGCGACCGGACCCGAAGAAATTGCCGCCCTGGCCGACTCCTTCAATGAAATGCTGGCAGCGTTGCAGGAGAGTCGTAACGACCTGGAACAGCGCAACCGCCTGCTGCAGGAGAGCAACATCGCCCTGTCGCAGACGCGCCATGACCTGATCCGCTCGGAAAAGATGGCCTCGGTGGGGCACCTTGCCGCCGGCATGGCCCACGAAATCGGCAATCCCCTCGGCGCCGTCGTCGGTTACCTGGAGATTCTCAAAGGGGAGGAGCGCTCCGGCCGGTCGCGGGAGATCCTCGGACATGCCCTCGGCGAAGTCGGCCGCATCGATCGCCTGGTCAGGGACCTGCTCGATTACGCGGCGCCGCCCGGTGGCATTCTGGAAGCGGTCGATCTCGCCGATCTGGCAAGGGGAGGGCTGGAGCGGCTTACCCTGCAGCACGCCCTGCGTGATGTCACCCTCGACACCAGCGCTCTGCCGCAACAGCTGCCCCCCGTGCACGCGGCCCCCCATAAACTGTTGCAGGTGGTGATCAACCTGGTCCTCAACGCCGTCGATGCGTCAACCCCCGGCGGGGTGATTCAGCTCAGCGGCGGCACCAGCGACGGCTGGGTCTGGCTGGCGGTGGCCGACCAGGGGTGTGGTATGACAGCGGAAGAGGTCTCGAAGATTTTTGATCCTTTTTTCACCACCAAGGCGCCGGACAAGGGGCGGGGCCTGGGACTGGCGGTTTGCCACCGGATTCTCGAAGAGGCCGGTGGGACCATCGATGTCGAGTCGACCCCGGGGCAGGGGAGCCGTTTTGTCCTGAAATTGCGAGCGATGGAGCCGGAGGCGTCATGACAGGCCCGATGAAGAAGCTGTTGATCATTGACGATGAGCCCGCGATGCGCCACATGTTGCGGCTGGTGCTGGAGAAGGAGGATTTCCAGATCAGCGAAGCGGCGAGCGGAAGTCAGGCGCTGGAACTTCTTGAACAGGAGCCCTTCGAGCTCGCCCTGTGCGACATCCGCATGCCCGAGATGGATGGGCGTGCCTTCCTGCGCGAGGTGGCGCAACGGCGGATCGCCCTCTGCATTATCATGATGAGCGCCTACGGCACGGTCGATACGGCGATCGAATGCATGAAACTCGGGGCCTACGACTATATTTCCAAGCCCTTCAAGCCCGACGAGGTGACCCTCACCCTGCGCAAGGCAGAAGAGCGCCTGCGCCTGAAGCGGGAGAACCTCCAGCTCAAGGAAGTCCTGGCCAAACGCGAGGGGCAGTTTTCCATCGAGGATATCGTCTGCACCAGCCCGCAGATGCGCAAGGTCCTCGATACGGTGCGCCGGGTCGCCGCCAGCGACTCGCCGGTACTGATCAGCGGTGAGACCGGGACCGGCAAGGAATTGATTGCACGCGCCCTGCACAGTGAGAGCCCCCGGCGGCAAGGGCCGTTCCTTGCCATCAATTGCAGCGCCATCGGCGCCGGCATTCTCGAGAGCGAACTCTTCGGTCACGTCAAGGGCGCCTTTACCGGCGCCGACCGCACCAAGGAGGGGATTTTCGCCGCCGCCAGCGGCGGTACTCTCTTCCTCGACGAGATCGCCGAACTTCCCCTCGACCTGCAGCCGAAACTGCTGCGGGTGCTGCAGGAGGGGGAAGTCCGGCCGGTCGGTTCCACCAAGTCACGACCGGTGGATACCCGGGTGGTCGCGGCCAGTGCCGTTGACCTGCGCGACGCCATAGACGAAAACAGGTTTCGCAGCGACCTCTATTACCGGCTGGCGGTGGTCGAACTGGGGTTGCCGCCCCTGCGCGAGCGCCCGGCCGACATCCCGCTGCTGGCCCGTCATTTCCTCGAAGAGATCGCGCTGCGGGAGGGTCGGCAGGCGCCACTCCTCGATGCGGAATCGAGCGCCAGGCTATCGGCCTATGCCTGGCCGGGGAATGTCCGTGAGCTGCGCAATGTGCTGGAAAAGGCGATGATCTTCAGTCCGCGCGGGGAGCTGGTGGTGGCGGCGTTGCCGGAGGAGGCACGGCGTCATCCGCGCGCCCTGGAGGGGGACTTTTCCCTGAAGAAGGCGGCGCGGCGCCTGGAGATCGAGTACATCACCAAGGCCCTGCAAGAGACCGGTGGCAATCGTACCCAGGCTGCCCGGCTGCTTGAAATCAGCCTGCGTGCCCTGCTTTACAAGATCAAGGAATACGGTCTCGACTGAATTCTTAACGGCGATTACAGTCGGCCAGGGTCACCACAACCTGCCGGCGTTCGCCATGTGAATTGACGACGCCCAGGGTCACCGGCTCTCCCGGAGCCTTGCCGCGCACCCGGCCGAGAAGCTCATCCCGCAATTCAAGCGGTCTCCCGTCCAGAGTGACGATCAATTCACCCGGCTCGACTCCGGCCTCGGCCAGGGGCCCAGCGCCCAACACTTCCAGGACCCTGATTCCGGTACTCCCTGCCGCACCGCTTTCCGCGGACCGGCGGGACGGTTCCCAGCTCTCGGCATAAATGCCACCGAGGGTGGCCGCCGTTGCCTGCCCATCCAGCAGCTCCTGGACCGCCGTCACCGGGCTCATGAAGGCAATCCCGCTCATTCCCCCCGTTCCCGACATGACAGAACTCTGTACCCCGACGACCTCTCCTGCGAGGTTGGTCCAGGGGCCGCCGGAGAGTCCCCTGGGCGCCTGGGCGGCGACGGGCTGGGCTTCGGTGTAACAGCGGTTCTGTACGTTCCACTCGAAAGTCAGCCGGTCACCGGCAACACTCCCCGGGAAGAGTAGCCCGTGGCGGTAAAGGGCGGTGCCGAAGAGGACCAGCGGCGTGCCACTGGTGGGAGGGGCCAAGGCCAGTTCGAGAGTCGGGAAGAGGCCACCGCGCCGTTCGACCCGCAACAGGGCGAGATCATGACCAGTATCGACACGAATGCGCTTCGCCCTGAGGCGACCGCCGCCGGGGGAGCGAACCTCGATCAGGCGTCCTCCCCTGACGACGTGGGCGGCGGTGATCGCCAGCCCCTGGGAAGCGACAAACCAGCCGCTGCCGGCGAGGTGACCATCGACCAGAATTTCCAGGGAGGCGGCTTCGAGGCGGCTGGCGAGAGAGACCTTGGCCGGATTGGCACCAGCCGTTGCGGAGGGGAGAAGCAGGTAAAGAAGGAGCGCCCACCTGCAAGCAGCCGCAAAAAGACCGCCTTGCCCGATTCGGTGGTGGACGGAGCTGAGCGGGCTAATCCCTGACAAAAGCCCGTCCTGTCATGGGGGAATCGACCGCCACCTGGAAACGTGGGGTGACCAGATCATCCGGTGCAAAGAAACAGAGATTGATTCGTCCTTCGTCGGCCGTTCCTTCATAAAAGCCGTCTTTGGTGGTGCCATTAGGAAAGTAATTGACATCGTATATGGTTTCAGCGGTCAGGTCGCAGGCAGCCCCTCCCCGCACCACGACGGCACGGGTGAAATCGGTCCACTCGGCATCGCCAGGAGCGGGCCAGGTCGGTCCGGGGTAACTCCCGCTCTGGAGGGAAAAACGCTGCCCGGGAAGGTCGATGACCACCCGGTAAGGGGTGTTCTCGTTGATCGCCCGATCGCGCGCCCGGTGCATGGCGCCGAGGGCCGCCTGAGCGGCTTCGCGGTAGTCGGATTTGCGCAGCCAGCTGTTGAGGTTGGGCATGGCGATGATCGCGACCACACCAAGTACTGCGACCACGACCATCAGCTCAATGAGAGTAAAACCTTTATCCGTTCTTACCACGCGCTTACTCCTGTTTCGCCAGGGTCAGGGAGAATTCCTGCCGGGCCTGCATGCCGTCGGGGTCTGTGGCGACAACCCGGATGGTCCAGGAACCGGCGGTCCCTGGCGGGAAGGCCCAGGCGATCAGGCCGGTCTTTTCATCGACCTGCATCCCCGGAGGGGCCTCTTCGAGACGGTAGGTCAGCGGGTCGTTGTCAGGGTCCGTGGCCTCGGCCTGGTAGCGGAATCCGGTGTCCGGCACCACGGCGGGAGGGGTTGAGGTAAAGTGGGGCGGGCCGTTGGGGACGACGAGGTTGCCACCAACAAAGGGTTCCCCCTGGTCCCTGCCGTCGCTCGGGATGGCGGTAACGGTGATGCGGGCATCCCGCTTGAGATACTCGGCCGGCAGGACCGGGCCGGTCACCCACGGCAACTCCTCGCCATCGACCCGCCACTGGTACTCGACCTCGACGGGGTCACCATCGACATCGCTGGTCTCAGGGACGATGACCAGTTCCTTGCCGGCGATGATGACCGGGTCCTGGAACCCGAGCCGGGAAATAACCGGGGCGGCGTTGACGACCCGGGTGGAAACGCTGGCCCTGGCCGGACCGCAATCGACCCGGACCGCGACTTCATCATCCCGCTGGTAGTAGTCGCGCTCCAGGCGTGGTCCCGTCGCTGCCGGAACCTCCTGGCCATTGACCTCCCAGGCAAAGCGTCTCTCCTGGCGGCAATTGCTGACCATCACCTCCGCCCCGTCGGCCGAGGTCAATGGCTCCGGGATCAGCCGGATGGAGAGCTCCCCGCCCCCCTGATTGTTCGCGGTAGCGGCGGGGATCGGTTCGAGCATACGGTTGTTGACCGGGGCGGATTTCTCCGCCCCGGTCCCGGGTGCAGGCTTCTGTTCGCCCCGGTCGCAGGCCGCGGCCAGCAACAGGGCGGACAGAAGCGCAAGGGTCAATGAGAGTCGCAACGGGTTACTCCATCATCCAGTAAATCTGCCAGGAAGTCATGCTTGGTGGCGGCTCTTCGGTACAGATACCACCGCCGCAACCGATGAGGACCGCCGAGGTGCCGTCTTCCTTGATGGCGATAACCGCGCCCGAGGCAATCCCCGAGCCGAGAATCCGCGAGCGATCCTCCCGCCGGAAAATTGCGCCCGTGCCGGAGGCAGACAGAACCCCTTTGTCGTCCACGTTGACGATACCGGCGCGCTTGTTGAGGTTGGAGGTGTTTTCGCTGTCGTTGGCCTCGTAGAAGTTGAGGACTGCTTCGCCGGTGAGGTAGTCGACGACGTAGAGGCGGCTGACGCCGAGATTCCCCGACAGACAGGGGTCAACGTCGGCGGAGACAGCGTTGGGGGTAAAGGTGGTGTAATAGGCCTTGCCGTAAACCACAAGCGCCGGGGCCAGGACTTTTTCGCCCTTGTTCTGGTCGAGCTTGATGAACCAGCCGCTGTATTTCGGGCTGTTGAGACGTTCGAGAACGCACTCGATCGAGGTGTCGGTCGGATCGCTGCAGTTGGGAGCGGTCATGGTGGCGCTTTGCAGGCTGTCCTCGGTGACGTTGACCAGGTTGGCCTCAGTCTTCACCGTGGTGTCGTAACTGCTGTCGTAGAAACCGCGGTCATAGAAGGCATAGAGCCGGTCGGTGACGCCGGTGTTGAGAGCATGGGCACGGTCGCCGGTGCCGAAATAGACACCGTTGTACTTCTGTTCCAGGACCACGGACGGTGGGTAGAGGATGCGCCGGCCGTTGGTGGGCGGGTCATCGCCGCTGATCAGCTTGTCGCTCGGATTGGCGCTGAATACCTTGGTCCCGGTCCACTTGCCGGTGGTAACCTTGTCGGCGACGCGGAAGCGCCACATGTTGCCGCCGGTGTCGCCAGCGTAGATGACGTCGATGTAGCTGTCGAAGTTGCTGTCGATGGCCGCTACCGAAGAGGGGAAGGAGTAGGTCGGGATGTTGGCCTTGTCCGTTCCGCTGGCAGTGGCATAGGCTTCGGTATAACCCCAGAGCTTGACCGGTGTGTCGTTGAATTTCACCTTGCCGCTGCTCAAGTCCCTTTGGCCGATCTCGACGATGTAGATTCCCCGTCCCTTGGGGGTGAACTGTTTGCTGCTTCCGACACTGAAGACATCACCGAAGTCGTTCGCCTTGAGAGTAGTTTCGGTAGTTGCACCCATGCCGTCCGGGAAGGTCTGGGTGCTGCCGTAGCGCAGGTCTTCGTTGGTGTCGTAACCGGCGCCGATAATCGCCACGAAGCGGTCGCTGCCGCCGAGGCGCATCTTGCCGACAACCGGGTCGGACCAGCTCTCCCCCAGCTCTTCAAAACCGCTGGTCTTGCCGGTCAGCTCCCAAAGGAGGGCAGGGTTGGCCGGATCGGAGACATCGAGCGCATAGTAGGCGCCGCGATTCAGAGTCGGATCGAGGGTGTCGACGCCGGCGCCGCGGCGCAGGCCGAAGAGGATGATCACCTTATCCCCGGCAACCGCATCAATGGTGCCATCGTTATTGGCGTCGTAGACGAAGGGGATCGGGCTCGCATCGATGAAATAGTTGTGGATATTGTTCCCGAGCTGCTGGAGGTTGGGGAGAAAAATCGGCGGGATGAAGGACCAGAGCTCCTCGCCGGTGGCGTCGCTGAAGGCATGGAGCTGGCCGTCGTTGCTGCCGACGTAGATGACGGTCTTGTTGGCCGAAGTCCCTTCGTCTGCAAGGCTGTAGCTGTTGTAGGACTGGATCAGCGGCTTGGAATGGAGGATGTCGCCGAGAATCCAGGGGCGCTTCTCGGAAGTATTGCCGTCAAGATCCTGGTCATAGGCGTCCCAGCCGGTGATGTAGCGGATGATCTTTTCGCGGTCAGTGGTGGCGGAGACTCCCAGCAGGGTGGTTGTCAGCTTGGTGTTATCCAGCTTAACGGCATTTTCAGCCGAGGTCAGGTCTTTTTTGATCGGGTTGAGGACCGTGCCGTTGCCGGTAATGGTGTAGATCTTGCGCGGATTACTGACCAGGTCGCGTTTGGCGAGGAGTTCGCCGACCCCCCCCTCGTCCACGTTGCCGCCGTCAGGGTTGACACTCCAGAAGGAGATGGCATCGGGGTCGAACTTGCCGTTGGCGTCCGTCGCCACGGCACCGGTCTTGTCGACCACCTCCCCCTTGACGAGACCGAACTTCTTCAGGTTGCCGCGCCAGTCGCCGTTGGCGACCGGCTTGAAGAAGCCGAGGTAGACCCGCTCACCGCTGTAGGTCTTGTTTTCCGGGCTGGTCGGCACCACCGGCGCCACGAAGGCCGAGTTGACCTCGAGGATCTTGCCAATGATTGTCGACAAGGCACTGGCGAGGTTTTGGTAGTTGGAGGCGAGGTAGGGCACACCCCCACCGTTGGCAGCAGTATCTTCAAGGAGTTTGACCGCCGCCTTGTCAGCGGCAATGGCGCCGAAGCCGATGGTGTAGGTATAGGCGTTCTGAGTCCCGGCGTACTTTTCTGAAAGATCGATGTCATGGATGTACTTTGCAACATCGTCGAGGTAGTCGCTGCTGTCGGTTGATACGTCCTTGCTATCCTTGTCGCAATCACCGTTGCCACAAATACTTCTCAGAACATCATTGTTATCTTTCGTCGGCATACCGTCGGTGATGAGAATGACGTAGGTTTGCTGACAGCTCGCCGTAATCGGCGAGGTGTAGGTGTTGCTGCGAAACGCGCTCTTCTCGCCCTTGAAGTAGCGCATGGCCTCAAAGAGGGTCTCGGCCAGAGGCGTATAGCTTTCTGCCTTGAGGCCGTCAATAACTTGCAGTAACGCATCCCTGTTGGTTATGCTCCCGACGTGGATTGCGGCCATGTCTTTGATTTCGCTGGTAAATGATTTCCCTCCGATGGTTTGGGTGACCAGTGCTCCTCCCTCGTTGCTGGTATCGAAAATCATCAGGCCGAAATTGACACCAGTGGTGCCCTTGATGAGGTCGGTGACAACCGTCCGGGCAACCGTGTTTTTAGAGGGTTGGTTTGCTGGTGTCGTGCAGACAAAGCCAGGAGTCGTGGCGTCGGTAGGAGTACTGGTGAAGGCAGCCGACAAGTCGGGAGTTGCAGCCACCACGGGTGTGACAACGGTTTGGGTTGGTGACAATGCGATTGTACCATTGGCAGTCGTGTTGTACCAGATGATCCAATTACCAGTTACAAACCTTCTTACTGAATCAGAAGCTATACATTTTCCGGAGTCGAATTTGTAATTCCCGACAAAATATCCCGTTGGAGACTTGAGTGCATTTTCAATTGTGCCGTTGGCTATTGGGTTGGCACTAGTGCTCGGGCATTGATCATTCAAGTTATCTACATCACCATTAATATCTGAGACGTATTTCCATTCTGAGCAGATCCCGTTGTTCCAGTCGGATTGTTTGCAATAATAAACTGCATCATTTATACAGTTTTCATCCCAAAAATTATTTTTCTTTTCTCCGCAATACTTATGTTGTGTAGTGTATGTCTTGGCCGGGTTATAGCCACCAATCGGTGCCGGGTCGCCACCGCCGGTAGTTTCACAGGCGTTGCCGATATTGTTGCTGTCCGTGTCTTCCTGTCCTGGATTGTACACGTCCTTGCAGTTGTCGCAGGCATCACCGATGCCATCATTGTCCGTATCTTCCTGCCCGGGATTGGAATTACGCCGGCAATTGTCACAGCTATCGCCGATGCCATCACTGTCCCTGTCCTCCTGCCCTGGATTGGCAGAATGGACGCAGTTGTCCTTCGGATTAAGACAGCCGCTGACATCGGGATAACCATCCCCATCTGAATCAGGACATGCGCCAATTGGCTCGCAGGCATCTCCAATGCGATTGCTGTTACTGTCCTTCTGGTCTGGATTCTTCACATTGGGGCAGTTGTCCTGGCTGTCGATTACCCCGTCATCGTCGTAGTCCGGTTCGCAGACCTGGATATTAGCCGGCTCCTTCATGCTCCCCGAGGTGTCGAAGATAATGAGGACGTTGGGTTTCACTGTGGCGGTCTCACCGCCGTAGATAGCAGTGTCACCAATGAAGTCGTCGGGACCGGCCCAGGCGGTCGCTGCCAGGGCCAGAAAGGCGATCAGTGTCAGAATATTCGTTCTTCTCATAGGAATTTCCTCCTGTTCGCCCGCAGGTTAAGGGGTGTTCTTGGGTTGTTTTTTTGCTGGTGCAACCGTCTGAAGATAGTTGAGGTAGTTGCCGGTGGCCCGACTGGGGGCCTCAAAATTGTCAGCACAGTTGTAGTCGCTTAGGACAACGCCGGTCCAGATCCCCTTCTGTCGGAGATTATTGCGCGCCAGGGAGCACTTGAAAGCATCGACCGTTTTGTAATCTCGGTCGGGGTCCCACATATCGTAGACTCTGTTGTGCTCGTAGATTCGATTATTGACGAACATCCCCTCGTAAATATGGTCGGGTTTGTATTCCGCAGCCAAAGCGACCAAGGGCAGCCCGAGGAGAATGAGCAGGGCCAAAGAGAGAAGTTTTTTCATCGTTGCCTCCTTCAAAAGGGCGTAGAGCGCCTTACTTGGGTACGATCCTGACCACCTGGGCGCGAATCCCCTGGCGGGACGGGTTGCTGGCATTGAACGGGGCGACGCCGACGGCATGGACGGCGTAGTTGCGGGCCTCGAGCACCGTGGCGTCGCTGCCGGAACCGACCGGGGTAGTGCCGCTGTAGAGAAATTCCACGGTATTTTGTGGGGGGTCACCAGGCTTATCGATAGCGAGGCCGGAGCGGGCGGTGGCAACCTGCTCGCTGAAATGGGTCACGCCGTCGGCGGTGAAATCCTTGTTGAGGTCGACAGAGCCGGAGCCGGTCGCCACTACCTCGGTTGAATACTCGACCGCCCGGTCGGCGGCGTAGAAGGCCTCCTGGTAATTGCGGTAGTTCCCGGAGAGCTGGATTTCGGAGGTCGAGGTGTTGAGGAGCATCGCGCCGAGGATGCTCATGATGGCCAGCAGGGAGATCGCCACGATCAGGGCGATGCCGCGCTGGTTGCCGAGCGGACCGACAAATGTTGCCAGGGACAATTCGTTACGGGTCGGATCATGGATCATGGTGGCTGACTCCTGTTTCGGGCCGGATATCAATTCCGCAACCGGATGACGCTGACGACGCTGCGCGGCCGGACCGTGCCGTCGAGCTGGCTGACCGTATTGGCGGTGATGGTCACCCGCACCGCCACGACCCGGGCGAGCTGGGCCGCCGTCAGGACGTTGGGGGCAAGGGGCGCGACCTCGCTGCCGTCATCGAGCTGGTAGGTGAAGAGGGGGACAGCGTTCGGGTCGAGGGGGTCGGGTACAACGATATTCTCGGCGATCAGGTCGTTCCCCTGGCCGTCGGCATTGCGCACCAGATCGGTGCCGGCGAGGGTCCAGGAGATGGTTGACGGATCGGGTGGTGGAGGATTAGGGGGATCGGAACGGGTCACGCGGGCGATGATGTCGCCGGGCAGGAATAAAGATTCTGTGGCGGGCCATCCCTTGAGGGTTATTGTAGGTGGCGCAGCGAGAGGGTTTACGGGATAGTCTGCATCGCCGCGAAAAACGCTGTCTACCTCCAAGTCCACATTGGCCGGTTGGTCGCCGTTTTGTGGTCGGATCACTCTCACCCAGTTGCCTTTGGTGAACAGGTCGGTCATGGCCGCCGTAGTCACAGCCAATGCCGCCGTTGCCGTTCCACCCGTAACTTCGACCCCGTCTCGGACCTGGGCAAAGTTGTAGTAGGCCGAAGCGGTCTCGATATTCAGGGTGGTGGCGTTGGAGTTGGCGGCGATGCCGGTGGTGCCGGTGGGGACGAGCAGGCCGGCCATCTTGATGTCGCGGCCGATGATATCGAGGGCGACCCGCAGCGACTGCTGGATATCGACCACCTCTTCCTGGTTGTAGGTGGTGCGCTGCATCCCCATGTAGAGGGAGTACATTCCAACCAGGGCAATGCCGAGGATGGCGACGGCGACCAGCAGTTCGAGGAGGGTGAAACCCCTTTGGCGGGTGACTTTAACTACGGCAGATTTCATCAATAGAACCTCTTGAACCCTTCGAGGGTAACTACCCGTTGCTTCGGCCCGGTGACGGTCACAGTGATCTTGGCGATGCGGGCCGCCGGCTCGTTGGTCTCGACCTCCCAGCTGGCGGCAAAATCCCCGGCCCCGTCAATCCGGGCATTGGCGCCGAGGTCAAAGGCGATCGGAGCCACAGTGTCAGCTTTGAAGACCGCATCCGTGTCACTGCGGGTCAGCACATCTTCGAGCACCCCCTGGGCGATGGCGGTGGCGACGGTACGCGTGTTGGAGCCGGCGTTGTATTCCATGGCGCGGATCTGCACGCCGGCGATCCCGAGCAGGCCGATGGCGAAGATGGTGAGGGCCACCAGAACCTCCAGCAGGGTGAAGCCGCGTTGGTTGGTTGTTGCTGCTGTCATCGATCAATTCTCCTTGCTACCCGCCCCGCATGTGGCGCCAGGGGGCGGAGGGGACGTGTTGGTATCCGGATAAAAAGCAAAAACCGAACCAACTTCGGACGCTGGAATTCGCCTGATACTTCGGCCTCTTGCAGCGAGCGGACTGGGGCGGGACCCTGTGGGAACGCAACAATTTCAGCACCAGTAGTGCAAACTTTGCATGGTCGGGGCCGGATGGGAGCTTTTCCCTTGAACCAGCGCCGCCCTTTCCCGTATAGTCGGCACTTGTTCTCACTGACCATTCGCGGAGGTTTTCCCTATGGCCAAGATTGTCCCGTTTCGTGCCCTGCGTTATGACCTGAAGCGCCTTTCCCAGCCGGGCAGCGTCATGGCGCCTCCTTACGACGTCATCTCTCCGGCCCTGCAGGAGGAGCTCTACGCCCGCGACCCGCACAACGTGGTGCGTCTGATCCTCGGCCGGACCGGGACCGGGGACCACGAGGGGGACAATCGCTATACCCGCGCTGCCGCCGATTTCAGGGCCTGGCAGGAGTCGGGTGTCCTGTTGCGGGACGCCACGCCGTCCCTCTACCTCTACGATCAGGAGTATGTTCTGGAGAGCGGCGAGAAGGTCGTGCGCAAGGGGTTCATGGCCCTGACCCGGCTGGAGGATTTTTCCTCCGGTGTGGTCAAGCCCCACGAAAAGACCCTGGCGGGACCGAAGACCGACCGGCTGCATCTGACCAAAGCCTGCAGCGCCAATTTCAGCCCGATCTTCAGTCTTTACGCCGACAGCTGCTGCGTTCTCGAAGCCTTGACCCGGGAATTGCGAGGGGGGGCGCCCGATATCGAAGTCCGGGACGATGACGGGGTGATCCATCGCCTCTGGCAGGTCACCGACCCGGCGATCATCTCCCGGGCGCAAAACCTCCTCGACGCCAAGCCGCTCTTTATCGCCGACGGTCATCACCGCTATGAAACAGCCCTCAATTACCGCGACTACATGCGTGGCCAGCATCCCGGTTTTACCGGCCGGGAGCTGTTCAACTATGTCCTGATGTACTTTGCCAATATGGAAGACCAGGGGATGCAGATCTTTCCCACCCATCGTCTGATCTTCAATTTGAACGACTTCCGTCTCGAGCCTTTCGTCGAGTCCCTGGCCGACAGCTTCGATATCGAAACCGTCCCCTGCAACCCGGCATCGGCCGAGGAACGGCAGCGGATTCGCCAGCTCCTCGCGGCCAAGGGGGCGGGTGGTCACGCCATCGGCCTCTTTGCCGGGCGCGAGCGCTGTTTCCTGCTCACCCTCAAGGATGAGCAGGTCATGGACCGTTTCTTCCCGGAGAAGGCACCCAAGGCGCTGAAAACCCTCGATGTTTCAATTCTCCATCGGCTGATCCTCGAAGGGCTGCTCGGCATCACGGTCGAGGCCCAGGAACAGCAGCTCAACCTCAAGTACGTGAAGAACTTCGACGAGCCTTTCGAGCGGGTGCTAAGCGGCGAATTCCCTCTTGCTTTCCTGATGAATCCGACCCGCATGACCGAGGTCCGGGATGTCGCCAATGCCGGGGAGAAGATGCCGCAGAAGTCGACCTACTTCTACCCCAAGCTCCTCTCCGGCCTGGTGATCAACCCGATCGTGCCGGGCGAGTCGGCGGAATAACCGAATCTTCGCCAAGGTCCGGGCGATCCGGGCCGCAGTTTGCGGTGGAACATCCTTTTCAGACCTTTTTGATTCCCGGAGGGGCGTGTGGACATTCTTGGTATCGACATCGGTTTCGGTTTTACCAAGGCAAGCAACGGCAAAGAGAACCTGATCTTCAAGTCGGTTCTCGGTGAGGCGACCGATATCCAGTTCCGCGAGCCGGTTCTCGGTGAAGGGGGGGCGGCCGAGGAGCACCTGCAGGTGGAAGTCGACGGCAAATCCTATTTCGTCGGCGAACTCGCCGAGCGCCAGAGCAACGTCCGTTTTTTCACCCTCGATCAGACCCAGTTCATCAGCCAGTTCGCCAAGACCCTCGCCCTGGCCGCCGCGGCCCGGCTGGTCGGCAATTTCCTGCCGATCAACCTGGTGACCGGGCTCCCGATCGGCTACTACCGGGACCACAAGGAATCGCTGGCCCAGGTGCTGCAGGGGGAGCACAAGGTTGCCTTCACCGATGCCGCCGGCAAACGCCAGGAGAAGAGTATCAACATCAACAAGGTGCGGGTCATCCCGCAGCCTTTCGGTTCGATGTTCAACCTGATGCTCAATGACCTCGGCGAGATTGCCGACCGGCGCCTGGTCAAGGAGAAGATCGGCATCATCGATGTCGGCTTCCGCACCTGCGACTACACCATCGCCGACCAGATGCGCTACTCGGAACGGGGGAGCCGCACCACCGATTCGGGGATTGCCCGGGCTTTCAACGTGATTGCCGGCAAGTTGCGGGAGAAGAGCAACGTCAATATCGAGCTTTACCGGCTCTATGGCGCCGTCGAAAAGGGGACGATCAAGATTCGTGGCAAGGAGTACGACCTGCGCGAGCTGACCGAACAGGTCTTCGCCCAACTCGCCACGACCGTCGCCAACGAAGTCGACCGCCTCTGGGTCGATGACTGGGATATCGACGCCATGGTCATTACCGGCGGCGGCGGCGCGGTCCTCGCCAAGCATCTCCAGCCCCTCCTCAACGGCAAGGTCCTCACCCTCGACCCGGCCCAGGATGCCCGGCTGCTCAACGTCCTTGGTTACTTCAAGTTCGGCCGCCACCTCTGGGCCCGTGGCGCCGGGGTGGCGCCGGGCTGAATCTTCGGACTCTGGTATAATTGCCCTCTGGCCGGGCAGGGCCCGGCCAGGCGAATTCCATTGACCCATCCATCCCGGGGGTATCCCGCGTCATGGCCGTCACCCCGCTCGCGATCATCGCCTTCCTCGAAAGCCGCGCCCGCCGGCCCCTGACCCTGCGTGACATCCTCTCCGGCCTCGAACTATCCGCCAGCGATCGCCGCGCCGCCAAGCAGCTGATCGAATCGATGGTCCATGACGGTTCCCTGATCCAGCTCAAGGGGGACCGTTTTTCATTGCCCCGCCAGCTCAATCTGGTTACCGGGCGGGTTTCGGCCCATCGTGACGGCTACGGCTTCGTCGCCCCGGCCGATGGCGGCGCCGATGTCTTCGTCCCGGCCCGTTTCATGCGCGAGGTGATGCACGGGGACCGGGTGGTGGTGCGGGTCGAACGGCAAGGGCGCGGCGGCAGCCGTGAAGGGCGGGTGGTCGAAGTGCTGGAGCGGGCGCACACCACCCTGGTCGGCCGCTTCGAAGGGGGAGAGCGGCTCGGTTTTGTCGTTCCCGTCGATCCCCGCCTCGGCGCCGACCTGCTGATACCCGCCGACGCCACTGGCGGCGCTCGCCCCGGAGAGATGGTGATCGCCCGCATCGATGTCTACCCCGGCAAGACCCGCAACCCCGAAGGGCGGATCATCGAGGTGCTGGGGCCGGTCGGGGATCCCGAGGTCGAAGTGCTCACCGTGATCCACCAGCATGGACTCCCCCATCGCTTTGCCGCCGCGACGCTGGCAGCGGCGGAGGCGGTGCCGGAAACGGTTACCGCCGAGGAACTGGCCGGACGCGAGGATTTACGCGGGCTGCCGCTGGTGACCATCGACGGCGTCAATGCCCGCGATTTTGACGACGCCGTCGCGGTACGTGCCGAGAGTGGCGGCAGGACCCGGCTATGGGTGGCGATTGCCGATGTCGGCCACTATGTCCCGGCCGGGAGCGACCTCGATCGCGAGGCGCTGGAGCGGGGGACCAGTGTCTACTTTCCCGACCGCTGCATCCCGATGCTGCCGGAGCGCCTTTCCAATGGCATCTGTTCCCTTAACCCCGGTGTCGACCGGCTGGTCCTGGTCGCCGAGCTTCTTTTCGATGGCCAGGGGGTACGGCTCGACAGCCGCTTTTACCCGGCAGTGATGCGCAGCGCGGCGCGGCTGACCTACGGTGAGGTGCGCGACATGCTGTTGCACCGGGAGGAGGCAGTCATCGCCCGCCACCCCGAACTCTACCCCCGCCTGCAGGAAATGGCCGCTCTCGCGGAACGCCTGACCGCCATGCGCCGCCAGCGCGGCAGCCTCGATTTCGACCTTCCCGAGGCGGAGATCATCCTCAACCTCAAGGGGGAGCCGGAGGATGTCGTTCGGGCCGAGCGGACCCTCGCCCACCGGCTCATCGAAGAATTCATGCTCGCCGCCAACGAGGCGGTCGCCGAATTCCTCAGCCGGCGCGAAGTGCCGCTCCTCTATCGCATCCACGAAGCCCCGACCCTCGACAAGCTGATCGCATTCCAGCAGTTCGTCGCCCACTTCAACCACGGCATCCTCCTCGATGGCGGCCCCGGCGGCGCACGCCGGCTGCAGCAGCTCCTTGCCAGCCTCGAAGGGGCGCCGGAAGAGCGGATGATCAACCAGCTGCTGCTGCGGAGCATGAAGCAGGCCCGCTACGCCGAAGAGAATGCCGGGCACTTTGGCCTGGCGGCCGAGTATTACTGCCACTTCACCTCGCCGATCCGGCGCTACCCGGATCTGGTCGTCCACCGGATTCTGCGCCAGGCGTTGACCGGAAAAGGGATGACCGGGCGCCAGCGGCAGCGCTGGCAGCGCGAACTGCCGAACCTGGCGGAAGTCACCTCGCAGCGGGAGCGCCGGGCGATGGAGGCCGAGCGGGAAATCGTCGCTCTGAAAAAGGCGCAGTTCATGGAGGGGAAGGTCGGCGAAGAGTTTGCCGGCCTGGTTTCGGGGGTGCAGCCCTTCGGTTTCTTCGTCGAACTGCGTGACTACTTTGTCGAGGGATTGGTCCATATCTCCAGTCTCGGCGATGATTTTTACCACTATGAAGAAGAGCGCCAGCGCCTCGTCGGCAGCCACCGGCGCCGGATTTTCCAGGTCGGCGAGGAGGTGCGGGTGCGGGTGGCCAAGGTCAGCCTGGAGCGCCGCGAAATCGACTTCGAGCTGGCCGGAATCGGGACGGCGGCCCGGCCACCGCGGCGGCCGCGCCGCCGTCCCGGGAGAAAGTAGCCGATGCGTATCGTCCGCGATCTTTCCGAGCTGACGGCGCCGGTCGACGGTGCCGTGGTCACCATCGGCAACTTCGACGGGGTCCACCTCGGCCACCGGGAGATCTTCCGCCGGGTCGTCGAGCGTGCCCGGGAGCTGCAGGGAACCGCCGTAGTGCTCACCTTCGTCCCCCACCCGCTCAAGGTGCTCGATCCAGAGCGGGCGCCCCGCCTGCTCAACACCTACGCCGAAAAGGAGCGATTGATCGCCGCCTCCTGCATCGATCTGATGGTCGCTCTCCCCTTTGACGCGGAGCTGGCGGCCCTGCCGGCGGCCCTCTTCGTCGAGGAGATCCTGATGCGGAAAATCGGGGTGGCCCACCTGATCGTCGGCTACGATTATGCTTTCGGGCGGCACCGGGAGGGGGACGTCGCCTTTTTGCAGCGCAAGGGGGCTGAGCTCGGCTTCGCCGTCGAGGTGCTGTCACCCGTCGTTTCCGGCGGCGAGAGCTACAGCTCGACGCGGATCCGGCGCCTTTTGGCGGCGGGTGATGTGGCCGGGGTGGTCCCCCTGCTCGGGCGCCACTTTACCCTCGAAGGACGGGTGATCCATGGCGCCAACCGCGGCCAAAAGCTTGGCTTCCCGACCGCCAACCTGTTGACGGAAAAAGAGATCCTGCCGCGCCCCGGAGTTTATGCGGTGCGGGTGCGCCAGGATGAGAAGTTCTTCGACGGCGTCATGAATATCGGCTTCAATCCGACCTTCGGGGTCGAACGCATCTCTCTCGAAGTGCACCTGCTCGATTTCAGCGGCGATCTTTACGGGCAGGACCTGCGCGTCTATTTCGTGGAACGGCTGCGGGGGGAGAAGGTCTTTGCGTCGGGAGAGGAACTGAGCCTGGCGATTCGGCGCGATATTGAACGCGCCCGAACGCTTCTGGCCGACACCCGGATTGTCGAGTACCGCGAATACCTTGACTGCGGCTTTTCCCCGCCCGGGAGGGATGCATGAAATCGCCTCTTCCCCAGACGGTAAGCGGCAAGACCCGGGTCTACGGCATCTTCGGGGACCCGGTGGCCCATTCTCTGTCGCCCCTGATGCAGAATGCGGCCTTTGCGGCCGCCGGCATCGACGCCATCTATCTACCCTTCCAGGTTGCGGCGCCTGCCCTGCCGGCTGCGGTGGCAGCGCTACGGGCGCTGGGGATCGGCGGCATCAACGTCACCATCCCGCACAAGGAACAGGTTCTCGCCTTTCTCGACGAGGTCGATCCCCTGGCGCAACGGATCGGCGCCGTCAATACCATCGTCAACCGCGCCGGAACCCTGGTCGGCTACAATACCGACGGCATCGGACTGCTCCGCTCCCTGGAGGCAGATCTCCAATTCCGGGCGGCGGGGAAGCGCATCCTCCTGCTCGGCGCCGGTGGCGCCTGCCGGGCGGCGCTGGCAGCGCTGCTGGGCGAAGGTGCCGCCTGGATCGGCGTCGCCAACCGCAACCCTGAGCGTGCCCTGCAATTGGCGCGGGAGCTTGCGCCCTTGGCGCCGGGCACATCCATTGCAGCATTTGCGCTGGCGGCCGCGGCGCTGGCAGCTGTGTGGGGGGAGGTCGACCTGGTGATCAATACCTCCGCCGTCGGTTTGCATGGCGAAGACTTCCCGATGCCGATCGCTACGTTGCTGCAGCCAGCGGGCCGCATTTACGACATGGTCTACGGTCCGCGCCCAACGCCGCTGCTGGCGGCGGCCCGTGCCGAGGGGCGGCCTTGCGCCGACGGGCGCGGGATGCTGGTCGGCCAGGGCGAAGAGGCGTTTCGCCTCTGGACCGGGCAGGCCCCGCCTTCTGGCGTGATGCGGTCCCGGCTTTTGACAGAATCCTCTGAAATATAGGGTCCTTAGCTTGACAGTTTCGCGGCCTTTCTATAGTATGGCTTCACTTTTGTTTTCGGGAGGACAGGGCGCGGCATGACGACGAACCGACTTGGTGAACTGCTGGTTCGCAACAAGCTGATCAGCGAGGGGCAACTGGTCAAGGCCCTCGAGGACCAGAAGGTCCAGGGAGGGCGGCTTGGCGCCAGCCTGATCAAGCTCGGCTACCTCAAAGAAGAGGAATTGTCGGCTTTTCTCTCCCGCCAGTACGGCGTCCCGTCGATCAACCTCCAGGAATTCGAAATCGACCCTGCGGTGATCCGCCTGGTCCCGGCCGAGGTCGCCCAGAAGTACCAGATCATTCCGATCAATCGGGCCGGTTCTACCCTGATTGTCGCGATGAGCGATCCGTCGAACATCTTCGCCATCGACGACATCAAGTTCATGACCGGTTACAACGTCGAAGTGGTGGTCGCCCCCGACGCCTCGATCAAGCAGGCCATCGACAAGTACTACGACCAGAGCGCCTCCTTCGACGAAGTCATGGGGGATTTGGAGGATATCGACCTCGAGATCGTCGACGAAGAGGACAATGTCGATGTCAATGCCCTGGCGCAGGCGAGTGAGGATGCGCCGGTCGTCAAGCTGGTCAACCTGATCCTGACCGACGCCATCAAGCGCAAGGCGTCGGATATCCACATCGAACCCTACGAAAAATCGTTCCGCGTCCGCTATCGCATCGACGGTGTCCTCTATGAGGTCATGAAGCCGCCGATGAAGCTCAAGAACGCCATCACCTCCCGCATCAAGATCATGTCCGAAATGGACATCGCCGAACGCCGCCTGCCGCAGGACGGGCGCATCAAGATCAAGCTCCCCGGTGGCAAGGACATGGATTACCGTGTCAACTGCCTACCGACCCTTTTTGGCGAAAAGGTCTGCCTGCGCCTCCTCGACAAGAGCAACCTGCAACTCGACATGACCAAGCTCGGTTACGAGGAGGCGGCCCTCAAGCACTTCAAGGAGGCAATCCACAAGCCCTTCGGCATGGTCCTGGTCACCGGACCGACCGGCTCGGGCAAGACCGTTTCTCTCTATTCGGCGCTGTCGGAGCTGAACAAAGTTACTGAAAATATCTCTACCGCCGAGGACCCGGTCGAATTCAACTTTGCCGGCATCAACCAGGTGCAGATGCACGAGGAGATCGGTCTCAACTTCGCCTCGGCGCTGCGAGCTTTCCTGCGTCAGGACCCCGATATCATCATGATCGGCGAGATCCGCGATTTCGAGACTGCCGAGATCGGGGTCAAGGCGGCGCTGACTGGCCACCTCGTCCTTTCCACCCTGCATACCAACGATGCACCTTCGACGATCAATCGCCTACTCAACATGGGGATCGAGCCCTTCCTGGTCTCCTCGGCGGTCAATCTGATTACTGCCCAGCGCCTCGGCCGGCGCGTCTGCCAGGAGTGCAAGGAGGTTGAGGAAATTCCCAAGCAGGCGTTGATCGATGCCGGGGTGCCGCCGGAAGAAGTGGACGAATATGTCTGCCAGCGCGGCAAGGGATGTTCCAACTGCAACGACACCGGCTACCGCGGCCGCGTCGGTATCTACCAGGTCATGCCGATGTTCGAGGAGATCCGGGAGATGGTCCTGGCCGGCGCCAATACTGCCGAGATCAAGCGGGAATCGATGCGTCTCGGGGTCAAGACCATGCGCCAGTCCGCCCTGACCAAGCTCAAGGAAGGGATGACCAGCATGGAAGAGGTGTTGCGCAGCACCATGGCGGACGATTAATGCTGCTCAGTAGCGTTTTGTCGCAATTGCGGGTCCCACCGCAGTTGTGTTTGTACCGGTAAGCGGGGAGGTGGCACGTGTCCAACATCAGTATTCACCAGCTGCTCAAGACGATGGTCGACCAGGGGGCGTCCGACCTCCACCTTACCACCGGTTCCCCGCCGCAAATCCGGGTCGACGGGCATATGACCCCCCTCAAGCTGCCGCCGATGCAACCGGCCGATACCAAGCAGCTCTGCTACAGTATCCTTACCGACGCCCAGAAGCGCAAGTTCGAGGAAGAGAACGAGCTCGACCTCTCTTTTGGGGTCAAGGGGTTGGCGCGGTTTCGCGGCAATATCTTCATCCAGCGTGGCGCCCTCGCCGGCGTTTTCCGGCTGATTCCCTACAAGGTGCTGACCTTCGAGGAACTCGGTTTGCCCCAGGTGGTGAAGGATATAGCCCGCAAGCCACGCGGTCTGGTGCTGGTTACCGGCCCCACCGGGAGCGGCAAGTCGACGACGCTCGCCTCGATCATCGACATGATCAACACCGATCGCCATGAGCACATCATCACCATCGAAGATCCGGTGGAGTTCCTCCACCCGCACAAGAACTGCCTGGTCAACCAGCGCGAGGTCGGCGCCGACACCCAGTCTTTCAAAAAGGCCCTCAAGTACATCCTGCGCCAGGACCCCGACGTGGTGCTGGTCGGCGAGCTGCGCGATCTCGAGACGATTGAAGCGGCACTCACCATTGCCGAGACCGGCCACCTCTGTTTCGCGACCCTGCACACCAACGGCTGCGTGCAGACGATCAACCGCGTGGTCGATGTCTTCCCGACCCATCAGCAGCAGCAGGTCCGCACCCAGCTCGCCTTCGTCCTCGAGGGGGTCCTCTCCCAGACCCTGGTCCCCCTCAGCTCCGGCAAGGGACGCTCCCTCGCCCTGGAAATCATGGTGCCGAATACCGCGATCCGGGCCCTGATCCGTGATGACAAGGTCCACCAGATCTATTCGCAGATGCAGATGGGGCAGGACAAGTTCGGCATGCAGACCATGAACCAGTCGCTCTTCATGCTCTATCACACCAAGAAGATCACAATGGAGATTGCGATCTCCCGCTCTTCTGATCCTGAGGAACTGAAGCAGATGATCGCCAACCCCAATGCGGTGCTCAAGCGCGGAATACAGACCGCCAGGTCCTGACCGGCTCCCGGCACGTCTGACGGCTGTTCAATTTACTGCGAGAGGACGATATGCCTAAGTTTACATGGGAAGGAAAGGCGCGCACCGGAGCGCAGCAAAAGGGCGAAATGGAGGCTCCCAATGAAGCCGCCGTCATGGCCCAGCTGCGGCGCCAGGGGATCATGCCGAGCAAGATCCGCGAGCGGGGTCGCGGCATGGAAATTAATCTGAAAATTCCCGGTTTCGAACCGAAGATTACCACCAAGGACCTGGTCGTCTTCACCCGCCAGTTCGCGACCATGATCGACGCCGGTCTCCCCCTGGTGCAGTGCCTCGACATCCTCTCCCGCCAGCAACCGAATCGGACTTTCAAAAAGATTCTGACCCAGGTCAAGGAGAGCGTCGAGTCTGGCTCCACCTTTGCCGACGCCCTGAAAAAGCATCCGAAGGCCTTCGACGAGCTTTATGTCAACCTGGTGGCGGCCGGCGAGGTCGGCGGTATCCTCGATACCATCCTCAACCGCCTGGCCGCCTATATTGAAAAAGCCCTGAAGCTGAAGAAGCAGGTCAAGAGCGCCATGACCTATCCGACCACCATCATCGGCATCGCCGTCGTCGTCATTGCCGTCATCCTGATCTTTGTCATCCCTGCTTTCGAGAAGATGTTCGCCGACTTCGGTGGCAGCCTGCCGGCACCAACTCAGATCGTCATCAATCTGAGCAATTTCATTCAGGACTATATCCTGGTGATCATCGGGAGCATTGTCGCCACCATTTGGCTTGTCAAGCGCATCTACCGGACCCCCAAGGGAAGGGAGAAGATCGACGACTGGGCGCTAAAAGCGCCGATTTTCGGCATCCTGATTCGCAAGGTGGCGGTCGCCAAGTTCACCCGGACTTTGGGGACGATGATTTCCAGCGGCGTGCCGATTCTCGACGGGCTTGAAATCGTCGCCAAGACCGCCGGCAACAAGACGGTCGAAAAGGCGATCTACCGGGTGCGACAGAGCATCAGCGAAGGAAAGACAATTGCCGAGCCGTTGGAAAAATCGGGAGTCTTCCCGCCAATGGTCTGCCAGATGATTGCCGTCGGTGAACAGTCCGGGGCCATCGACACCATGCTCAACAAGATCGCCGACTTCTATGACGACGAGGTCGACGATGCCGTAGGTAATCTAACGGCGATGATGGAACCGCTTTTGATGCTCTTTCTCGGGACGACGGTCGGTGGCCTGGTTATCGCCATGTACCTGCCGATCTTCAAACTCGCCGGGACGGTGGGAGGCTAGCCCCTATTCATGGCCGGCTATCGTGGCGCGGGAGGCCATGGCGAACGGGCCGAACACCAGCGGCTGATTCTGTTTCTGGTCTCGCGGATCCTGGTGATCTCCCTCTTCCTCGGGGGGACGATTGTCTATCAGTTCCGCAGTTCCCTCGGGCAACCCCCGGTTGTCATCACCTATCTCTACCTGCTGGTCGGCATCTCCTACCTGCATGCAGTGGTCAGCGGCTTCCTGTTGTTACGTCTTCCGGGGCGCGCCGTCACCCAGTTCATGGCCTCCTGGGACCTGTTGCTGGCTACCGCGCTGATCTATCTGAGCGGCGGGATCGATAGCCTCTTCTCGTTTCTTTACCTGCTGATCATCGTTACCGTCAGTCTGCTTCTCCCGCGGCGGGATGTGGTTTTCGTCGCCTGTGCTTCGGCCATCCTCTACGGCAGCCTGCTCGACTTGCAGTATTTCGGTCTGTTGCATGGGTTGCCCGGGCTCGATTTTGCCCACCGTACCGATGGCCGGGACGTCTTCTATGCGGTATTTATCAATGTTACCGGGTTTTTGCTCACCGCCCTTCTCGCCGGCGCGCTTTCCGAACGGCTGCAGCGCAGTCAGCAGGCCCTGGAGCAGAAAGAGATCGACTACGAGGAGCTGGAGAATCTGAATCGCTCTATTCAGGCCACCATCCACACTGGCCTGATGGTCGTTAACCGATCCGGTCGCATTCGCCTTTTCAACCAGGCGGCCGAACGGATGACCGGCTATACTCTGCACGAGGTCTACAACCTGGATATTCGCCAGCTGATTCCGGAAATGGCGGTCATTGGCGAGTCTGGGCTGCAGGAGATCAGCCGCGGCCAGACCTCCTTCAGCAGCCGCGATGGGCAACGGAAAATATTCGGGTTTGCCTCGTCGCGGGTTGAGAACGGCCGTGAAGGGGAGGGTGGGCTACTCGTCGTTTTCCAGGACCTCACCCAGGTTCTCGAAATGGAAGAGCGGCTGAAGCGGGCCGACCGCCTCGCTGCGGTGGGGCGGCTGGCGGCCGGCATGGCCCATGAGATCCGCAACCCCCTCGCCTCCATCAGCGGTTCCGTGCAACTTATGCTGGAGGGGACGGATCTCCCGGAGGACGACCGCCGGCTGATGGGGATCGTCGTCCGCGAGGCGGATCGTTTGAGCGCGCTGCTGACTGATTTTCTGGTCTATGCACGGCCGCGCAAGCCGGCGCCGGAACACTTCGATCCGGCCCTGCTGCTCGACGAAATTATTGACATGGTAATGGGCGATGTCCGCTCTAGCGCAATCAGCGTTGAGCGGCATTACCAGGCCAGGGTTTTGGTCGAACTCGACCGGACCATGCTGTGGCAAATCTTCTGGGATCTGTTGATCAACGCCGTCGAGGCGATGCCGGAGGGGGGCCGCCTGCGGGTGACGATGACCGTCGAACAAGCTGGCCTGCGCCTGGCGATCGAAGATTCCGGGCCAGGCATACCGGCCAGGGAATGGGGACGCATCTTCGAGCCCTTTTTTACCACCAAGGCTCAGGGGACTGGCCTTGGCCTAGCCACGGTTTTTTCCCTCGTCGAGGTCAATGGTGGCACGATCCACCTGGAAGCCGGAAGTCTGGGCGGGGCCTGTTTTGTCCTGCACTTTCCCCTGGGACCGGATCAGCATCCGAACGGCAGCGAGCCGCTGCGATTGCAAGGGCAGGTCGATCATGAAGAGTAAATCCTCCGCACCCCGGGTCCTTATCGTTGATGATGAAACCAGCATGCGCGAATTTCTCGGCATCATGCTGGGCCGGGAGGGGTATCGTGTCGATACGGCGGCGGACGGCGTCCAGGCCCTCGCCTATCTGCAGCACACCCCCTGCGACCTGGTCATCAGCGACATCAATATGCCGCGCTTGGGAGGGATTGAACTGCTCGCCCGGATCAAGGAGAAATGGCCGGAGACGGTGGTGATCATGATCACCGCCTTTTCCTCGACCGACGAAGCGGTCGAGGCGATGAAGCAGGGGGCTTACGATTACATCACCAAGCCCTTCAAAAACGAGGAAATCCGCCTCATCATCAAAAACGCTCTGGAGCGGCGCAGTCTGCGGCAGGAGAACCAGCAGCTCAAAAAGGAGCTAGGCCAGCGCTATTCCTTTGCCGGGCTGATCGGCAAGAGCCGCGAAATGCAGCTCATTTACGACCTGATCGAAAAGGTCGCCGCCAGCCGCGCCAACGTTTTGATCTCCGGGGAGAGCGGAACCGGAAAAGAGCTGGTGGCGCGGGCGATTCATCATCAAAGCGAACGGCGCGAGCGTCCTTTCGTCCCCATCAACTGCGGCGCCATTCCGGAAAACCTCCTCGAAAGTGAGCTTTTCGGCCATGAAAAGGGTGCTTTTACCGGCGCCACCCAGCAAAAACTGGGCCTCTTCGAGGTCGCCGATGGCGGGACCCTCTTCCTCGACGAAATCGGCGAATTGCCCCAGATGATGCAGGTCAAGCTGCTGCGGGTGCTCCAGGAGCGGGAACTGCGGCGGGTCGGCGGGACCCGGAATATTCCGGTCGACGTTCGCCTGGTCGCTGCCTCCAACAAGGACCTTGCCAGTGAGGTCGCCCGGGGCGCCTTTCGCGAGGATCTCTTTTACCGGATCAATGTCATCCCCCTGCATCTGCCACCACTACGCGAGCGGCGGGGGGATATCCCTCTGCTGCTAGAACATTTCTATCGCCAACTGACCGGCAGAGAAACCCTGCGGGTCACCGAGGGGGCGATGCGCCGGCTCCTCGACTATCCCTGGCCGGGCAATATCCGGGAACTGGAGAACGTGGTGGAGCGTTGCATGGTGCTCGACCAGGGGGATGAACTGCGGGAAGAATCGCTGCCGCCCCAACTTTTGGGGTGTGTTTCAGGGGGGATGTCTGCCATTGATCAGTTTCCGGCGGAGGGGCTCGATCTCGACGCTTACCTCGGCGAGATCGAAAAGGGCCTGTTGCTCAAGGCCCTGGAGCGGAGCGGCGGTGTCCGCAAACAGGCGGCGACCCTGCTTGGTATCACCTTTCGTTCTATCCGTTATCGCCTCGCCAAGTTCGAACTTGCGACGGACGACGAAGACGAGTAGACTTCTGGGGTGGCAAGGACTGGAGTGACAAAGTTTGTCATTGGGTACTGCCGCATTTTGGCGGCTGCGAGCCACTTTCCTGCCCCGGTTAATACCAGATCATCCCGCAGGACCCCCGCATTTTTAAAGGGTTGCAGGGAAAGTTCACAAAAATAAACTATTGGCACAATGATTGCTAGGTAAGCAAGGAAAGTTTGGATGGACGAACGGTCCGATTGGGTTGCTTCCGATCGGGTTGTCCCGTCCACGATGTCAAGGTTGCCGGTTTGCCGGCATTAATCTGTCCACCCAGGAAAGGAGAACAAAACCATGCTGAAAATGTTCAGAAAATCTGAGAAGGGTTTTACCCTGATCGAGCTGTTGATCGTCGTCGCGATCATCGGTATCCTGGCGGCCATCGCCATTCCCCAGTTCGCTTCCTACCGCCAGAAAGCTTTCAACTCAGCGGCTCAGAGCGACCTGAAAACAATGCGGACTTCGTTAGAAAGTTTTTACACGGATAACTACTACTATCCTTATTAAATTATCTCAATCGGAATTTGTTTTGGTTACCTCTTCAGAATAGGAGAAATATGATGAAAACACTCGGTGGAATTCTTGCTGTCTTGATGTTATTGGTTTCTGCGAACAGCGTTTTTGCGGCACATACTGGTACTCTACAAAGTGGCGAGGTTAGCCTTTCCACCTCCGGTGGCACGCCTGATCCATTGATTATCGGCCTCTCGCCCAAAGTGACGGCCCGCTATATTAATCCAGGAACGACCCAAGCTACAGCACAATGGTTTGCCATTGCAACCGCTCATCCTGGTGGCAATACTGTTTATGGGACAGCGCAAAATCTGAATAATATCTGGCAAAAAGGCTTTAAAACTGGAACTGCTCTTACGACTGACCTTATGAATATTCCCGTGTCCGTTAACTCTGCCGACGATTGGTCAAATAACGGTTGGAAATATTGATTTTTCATTTTTACATTATGCAAAAAGCCCCTCATGTGAGGGGCTTTTTGCATAATGTCGCTGAAGGGAGTAGTCGTCAAGCTGTTCGGAATGATAGGAATGACAGTAGTGTATGGCCAAGTTGATAGTGCCGCTTAGCGAAGATGAAAAATCGAACGGAACAAGAAACGCAAAGAGGTTTGAAGAATCAGACCGAGATGTCAAGGGAAATGTCCGGGATGGATGCCTTGCCGATCTAGTGATGCGGTCCTGTCGGTTTTTTGGGGGCGCGTGCGGGGGATCGAAGCTTCTCACCGTCTTTATCCTCCTTCTGCAATTTACTATCCTGCCGGGACTCGGAGACATGGATAAGGCCGGGAAGCTTTTCCCGTTGGTAGTGGTCACCCTTCTCTGTGCCCTGATTTTTTTATGGTCCGGGTCTTCTTTGCGGCTTTCACCGGTCATGGGGCTGTTTGCCCTTTTCTGGCTGGTTCTGCAAGTTTCCGCGACTCAGGCTTTTCAACCCCACTGGGCCCTGATTCAGAACGGCATCCTCGCAATTTTACTCATTTTTTCTATGATGGTCGCCCAGTGGAGTTCTGATCATAACGAATTTAAGGGAATTTTTATTGTTGGGTTGCTGATTTTTGGTCTGTTTGCGGCTTTGCTCGGCCTATATGACTTTTCCCGGTTTTTGGTCCTGGGCCCGTCCTCCTCCATGGTGATTCCCTATCTCCTGCCACCGAATCAAAGCCTGCGCATCGGTGGTCCCTACGGGCAGCCCAATCTGTTTGCCGTCTTTCTGACTGTCGTTCTGCTTGCCTATTTTTATCGCCATCTTCATGCCTCGGCGATGTATCCCCAGGGGATATTTGTCTATTTTCGACACTTCCCATTCTTTGTTGTTGGTTTGGTATTTTTTCTGACTGGCTCCAGAGGAGGGTTGCTCTCCCTGTCCCTAATCCTCGGTGTGCTGGCTTGGCTGGTTGCCAGAGGGAAATACCTTTCAGATAATCGCCCCGGGCGGATGGAGTTTTCCCGTTTGCTACTTGTATTGCTGGGCGCCATGCTCTTGGCCAAGGGCCTAACCGCAGTACTGGCCCCTCACTTGGCACTGGGGAGCGAACTGATGGATACGGGGATCAGTACTGACGCACGGTTCGTATTCTGGACCAGCGCATTTTTGATTTTCAAGTCGCATCCCTGGCTGGGGGTTGGACTGGACGGGTTTCAGTATTTTCAGGACGCTTATGGACCAAGGGCGCACGATCTGCTGGGGTTCGTTAACTACGAAGCGATGGGGAGTACTTCCTGGGCCCATAACGAGTTGTTGCAGATCCTTTCCGAGGGGGGAATCGGCGCTTTCCTTTTTGCACTAATACTCATTGGCCTACTTATCTTTGCCATTTGGCGCTGCTTTCTGCGAAACCGGGAGCCGTTTGGTCCCTTTTTCCTTTATAGCCACCTTCTTTTACTCCCCTTTATCTTCCAGTCGATGTTCAGCTGGCCGTTCCGTCATCCCGCTCTTCTGACCCTTTTTTTCGCTTGTTTGGGGATTCTCCTTGCCCAATATCCTCTCAAAGTCCTGAGGTTTTCCGCCCTTTGCAGGGGAATTCAGGTGATCCTCGTGCTCTGCGGATTGGCATTGACGGGCCTTTTATTTCAGCAGGAACTGGCCTTGGGAGCACTTAAACATGAAATGAGGATTCCCGGCCGGCTAGAATCCAGCTTTTCCAATTTTACCATCCTGGCCGAAAACCCCTACAGTGCCAATCGCGCGCTTGTATCGGCTTTGCCGCGTTATCTGCATACGGCCCTTTCCCCTGGCCAACATAATCTGGCCCGACGAATTGTTCCCTACTACGAGCGTTTGTGCCATGTGAAGGGTTCGCGGGCCAACTGGTTTAATTTGGGCCTGCTATATTACACCCTTGGACGAGAAGGTGAGGCCAAAATGGCCGTTCGGAAGGCGATTCACCTTATGCCGTCATCGGATCTGTTCTGGCAATTCGATCATTATCTCAACATGCGCCAGGCCGCACGGGAAACAGGTCGTCCCCTGGAGGAGTTTTTCCCACGACACAAACCCTATAACCCTTCACTGCTGGGTATGCCGATCTATGATTGAGATCTCCCTCGAAAAAGTCACCAAAATTTACGATCCCGGACTATTTAGGAAAAAGGTCCATGCTGTTCAGGACTTGTCTATTGAGGTTCGCACTGGGGAAGTGTTCGGGCTGGTAGGTCCCAATGGAGCGGGAAAGAGTACCAGTATCCGGCTCCTTCTCGGGTTGAGTCGTCCCACCTTCGGGATCATCCGGTTCCGTTCACGTCTCTTGAGAAAATCTTGCTACCGCAAAGAATTCGGATACCTGCCTGAAAATCCTTATCTGTACGATCACTTGAACCTGGAAGAACTCCTCGCCTTCAGCGGTCGTGCCTCAGAGATGGACAGGGGAGTGGCGGAAAGACGGGGACAGGAGTTGATGGAAAGACTGGATATGCTCGAGTCCCGAAGACGGCCGATGCGCACCTTTTCCAAGGGAATGCTGCAGCGTGCCGGAATCTGTTTTGCTCTGATGCACGATCCCTCCGTGCTGATTTTGGACGAGCCTATGTCTGGTCTCGATCCTGTCGGTCGCCGCATGGTTTTTGAGCTAATTGGTGAATTGAAGGACCAGGGGAAAACCATATTCTTCTGTTCACATATTCTTACGGACGTAGAGCGCCTGTGTGACCGCATTGGGGTGATGGTGGGTGGGCGACTGGTCCGTGTTCTCGGGCGGGAAGCTTTTGCTGACAACGTTGGTCCCTCGTTGCACCTTGTCGTGGCGCCCCTCACAGAGGATCAGCGGAATGCTCTCGATACGCTGATCGGCGGGGTATTCAAGGAGCAGGGTCAGTACATTATTTCGTTCCCGGTTGCTGCGCTGCCGGTGGTCTCCTCACAGTTGAGCGCCATGGGAGTGGAGGTTCTTGGGAGCAGAAGCGGTCGCTTTTCCCTCGAGGAAATCTTTATGCAGGAAGTGGAGGCCAAATGATAACAAGATTATTTGCTCTGGCTTTAATCACTTTCCGCGAGGGTATCCGCAACCGTTCCGTTTTTGGCATTGTAATATTCTCCCTCTTCTTCTTCGGACTCAACATCGCTGTTGCCGGTTTCTTCATGCGGGATATCGACAAGGTTACGGTCGATATGAACCTGAGCGCTCTGTCGCTGGCTGGTCTGCTACTCGTCTTTTTCATCGGTGTCAACCTCATGGCCAAGGACATCGACCGCAAGACAATCCACCTGGTCCTCTCCAAGCCCATCTCGCGAGTAGAATATATCTGGGGAAAGTATTTAGGTCTTCTACTTTTCATCCTGGTGTCCATGGCCGTACTCATGGCCTTCTCCTGTTTTACCGTGTGGTTGCTCAAGGTTTTGTATGCCGACTATTTCCTCCAATTCTCCTGGACTATTTTTTTCATTGCCGCATTCTTTGTCTTTTTGAAAATTGCCGTTCTTGGAGCCGTCGTCGTATTTTTCAGTTCCATCACCACCAACTCCTTCATCACTCTTATCTTCTCTCTTTGTGTTTTCATTGTCGGTGCCACCATAGAGGAGGTCGTTTTTTATCTTCGCTCAGCATTTGCGGCCAAAGAAATGGCTTTTTCCGTACCCCTTAGTAATTTTATTGAGGTGGTATCCTATCTTGTCCCCAACCTCGCGACCTTCGATTTCAAGACTGAGGCCGCCCACGGTCTTTCCCTCGGCTGGGAACGGCTCGGCGTTTCCTTCGGTTATGGGACGATTTACATCGTCGTCCTGCTTCTCTTCGCTTCTGCCATTTTCCGGCGGCGGGAGTTTAATTAATGCGACGGAGTTGGAGCTTACTTGCTGGTCTGGTTATCGCTGTCGCTATGTATTTTTTTTTCAATATGGAAATGTGGCGATGCCGAAACGACGTAAGGAGTGAATCCTCTGCAGAGTATGTCCTTCCCTCAAAATTTAGTCGGATATTATCCCTCGGGTATCGGGGATTGCTCTCGGATTATCTTTTTCTTAAAACCGCCGCCTTTTATGGCGAACGGCTGATGACGCAGAAACCGCTCAGTGGAGCTGATTGGGATTATTTTGCCACCAGCCTTGACGTCATCACTGACCTCGACCCCTATTTTTTTGATCCATACCTGTTGGCCGAGGGGAATATGGCTTGGGAAGGTAAAATCCAAGAGGCCAACAAGCTGTTAAAGAAAGGAATGAAATATCGGAGCTGGGATTGGCGCATCCCTTATTTTATCGGCTTCAATTATTTTTATTTTTTGAAGGATTATGAGAAGGGAGCCGAGTACGTCATGGCCGCAGCCAGGCTCCCTGGCGGTCCCCCTTATCTTAAAACACTCGGTTCCCGCTTGGCTTATTACGGCGGAAAGACCAAAACGGGAATTCTGTTTTTGAAAGGAATGATAGCGGAGACCGAAGATCCACGGTTCCGTGCACCATTGGAAAAGCGCCTGCTCGCTCTTGAGCGAGCCGAGAAATTGGAGCTTTTGGTTAACCGCTTTAAAGAAGAAACCGGAAGATCCCCGGCGGCGGTCAACGAATTGGTAGAAAGGGGCTACATTGATTCCTTGCCCGAAGACCCCTATGGTGGAAAGTGGGTTATTTTACCAACTGGCCGTATTTTCAGTACCAGTAAATTCGCTTCTACGCCTGAAAAGCAAAGATAGATAAATGTATCTGTAATCAGTAGTGTCCGGTTAAGAAGTTGCATAGGCTCCGAAGTCCAAGTCAATGATATCGGGAGGCCCTAAGCCTGCGGCCGCATCCTCGGCGGCCTCGTTGCGAATATTGTTGCGAAGCTCACGCACCCTGTTGATGCTGACACGTTCGCCATGCTCTTCGTGGCAGTAGATGGCCAGCAGCAAATAAGTAATCAACCCTGCGAGGATCTGCACCAGCAGGCCGTAGGGACTGCGGGCAATCAGGTGATACACCTTGAGGTGGCGCTTCCACCAGGCGAAGAAGGACTCGATCGTCCAGCGTAGCTTGTAGATCAAGGCAATCTGCTCGGCGGTCAGATCGAAGCGGTCGGTGGCGACCCAATAGGATTTTTGGTCAACCTTGTAGCCGACCACACGCACTTCTCGTTCGGTCTGGTTGACATCTTTGGTGCCGAGCAACACCCTGGCGTCATAGAAAACATGACTGCCGGGGACAACAGGATTGGCGCTCAACTCCGTCTTACGAGAACTGGCTTTGATGCGGCAGACAAAGTGGCGTCCCTGATCCTGCCAGTCGTCAAAGTTTTTGTAACACTGGTAATAGCGGTCATAGACACCTGTCTGACCGGGAGCCACGAGCCGTTCCGCCTGAGGACGCTCGTCGCCCTTGCCGTCGGTTAATGTGACTTTCTGGGGGACACCACGACCGATATCGAACCCCAGGTGAACCTTGGCCTTTTTGGCTCCGTCTCGATAGTCCGCCCAGAGCATGGACAGCGTAGCGTCAATCAGCGAACCATCGACGGCGATCAGATCGCCGAGATCGGAGATGTCTTTGGCGACAGGAATCTTTTGTGAGACCTGTTTCTGCAGGTCTTCGTAAACATGAATCATCTGCTCCAGCCCTCGGGTATTGATCGCCTCAAAGAAGGCGCTTTTCCGGATACCGCCGGGCGGTGCAATATGAGTCGCGGCAAAATCTTCCTGCGTCAGAACCTGAAGCAGATGACGCCCCGAAGAATGCTCTTCGAGGTGATAGTAGGTCAGGATTTTCAACTGATCTTCAAACGTCATCTGCAGTGGCCTGTTGCCTCGGGCCTCAAGAACCGGGGCATGTTCGAGAGCGCCCTTGAACGGGGTAAAAAGTCGGACAATGGAGCGCCTGCTAAGCCGGGTACGGTGGCAGCGAACAAGTAATGACATTTTCGTAAATCCTCATATAAAATAGGTATTTACGAAAATCACCGCGCCGACTTCACGACGATTTGTCAAGCAAAAAATACGCTAACTTGTGAAAATATTTACAATTATCTGCAACTTTGGGTGAATGCAATTTGCTAACCGGACACTACTGATCTGTAATGAGGTAAACAAGCTAAATAGTTTTTTGACCTGTAGATTTTCCCTTCTGGTGGTAGTTCCTAAAACATCACCTCAGTCTTCTTCGAACTCTGAGTTTCTGCTATTTTCTACAAAATTCTCTACATTCCTGGACATCAATCCTATGAACTTCTCGATTTTCCTGGGTGCCGCTTTCGTCGTCGGCGCCGTCATCGGCTCCTTTCTAAATGTCTGCATCTACCGCATCCCGGCTGGCGAATCGATCGTTCGGCCCCGGTCCCGCTGCGGTTCCTGTGGCAATTCCATCAAATGGTATCAAAATCTCCCCATTCTCAGCTATTTGGTCCTCCGCGGGCACTGTGCAATGTGCAACGCAAAAATTTCCTGGCGTTACCCCTTGGTGGAGTGGCTGACTGGAGGGCTTTTCTCCTGTCTTGTCTTTCGTTTCGGCCCCCAGCCCTTCGTCGTCGCTTTGATGATCCTCGTGGCCATTCTGGTCACGATTACCTTTATCGACATCGATCATCAGATTATTCCCGACGTCATCAGCCTTCCCGGGATTCTCGTTGGCTTTTTCGCGTCTTTTTTCCTGCCGTGGGTGACCTGGGGGGATTCGCTGCTGGGTATTCTCGCGGGCGGGGGGAGCCTCTATCTGGTGGCGGCCGGCTATGCTTTGTTGACCGGCAAGGAGGGGATGGGGGGGGGAGACATAAAGCTGCTGGCGCTCATCGGTGCTTTTCTTGGGTGGAAAGCCATTCTCCCCATCATCTTTTTCTCCTCTGTCCTCGGTACCCTGGTTGGCGTGCCGCTGATGTGGATAAAGAGGTCCGACGGCCAGCTCGCCATTCCCTTTGGTCCGTTTCTCGCTGCAGGATCCCTCACCTATCTCTTCTGGGGCCCCATGATTGTCCGCTGGTACCTGGCGCTTTTTTGAAGAATTTCGATCCTGGGGTTGTGCGAACTGCATTTACAAGATGCTGGGGGCGATGGTTGAACCTGCCTCACTATGTGGTATGACGGGCCGGGTGTTGGCTATTCAAATCAATGATATGTATGCATCACAAAACTATAATTACTTGACAATTACTATCATTGACCTATAATTCCCACAATTTTCTAGCCTAGTGTCCATTGGGAAACCCCAGATGGGCACGGCGTGTTTTCCGAATCGGAAACGAGGAGTTTTTCGTTGTGGCAAGGAAATCGAGGGATTGCGCGGAGGCGTACACCGGTACGTCGCACAAGCAAGGCCGAAGATTGACGCCACCACGGCGGAAAATAACCGTTTTCCGGACGGAAACTAGCCTAATTTTCACGGGACGCTGCCGATGGGAAAAAACCACGTAAAGGAAATTCGTGAAGCCCTGCTGATGAGCAAGGCAGAGTTGGCCAGAAAAGCCGGGGTTTCTCCTCTGACCGTGGATCGTATCGAGCGTGGTGCTGCTTGTCGCATGGTCACGATGCGGAAAATAATCTTGGCTCTCGGTCTTGATGTCGCTGACCGGGGGAAGGTATTCCCGGAGCAGGATAATTAGTGGAACATATTTTGCTTTATAGTGCTGCTGTTATGCGGGCCTTACTCTAACCTCAACAGGGTGAAGCAATGCTTTCTCGAGGCAAAAAAGAGATCATCGGGATTGATATCGGCTCGAGTTCGGTCAAGCTGGTACAGTTGCGGGAAATGAAGGGGGGGTATGCCCTGCAGAATCTTGGCATCGCCCCGTTGCCGGCGGAAGCAATCGTCGACAATGCGATCATGGATTCCAGTTCCGTGGTCGATATTTTGCGCAACCTGGTGGAAAGCCACAAGGTTAAGACAAAAAATGTCGCCACCTCCGTTTCCGGTCACTCGGTTATCATCCGCAAGATTCAGTTGCCGATCATGACCGAGGAGGAGATGGAAGCTTCCATCCAGTGGGAGGCGGAGCAATACATCCCCTTCGATATCTCCGAGGTCAACCTCGATTTCCAGATTCTCGGTCCCGACGCCAAGGATCCGGCGCAGATGAATGTCGTGCTGGTCGCGGCCAAAAAAGATTTCGTCAACGACTACCTGGCGGTCTTCAAAGAGTGTGGCTTCGATCCCAAGGTGATGGATGTCGATTGCTTCGCCATGGAAAATGCTTTCGAGGCCAATTACCCGGAAGAGACGGCACCGGTACTGGCCCTCGTCAATATTGGCGCCAGTGCCATGAACGTCAATATCCTCAAGGATGGCGTTTCGGTATTCACCCGCGATATCCAGGTGGGTGGAAACATGTTCAACGAGGAATTGCAGAAGCGCTTGGGGGTGAGCGGAGAGGATGCGGAGACCGCCAAACTCGGCGGCGCTCTCAACGATGTCGATGCCGCCGATGTCGAAGAGGTCCTGCATGATGCCTCCGAAAACCTCGCCCAGGAAGTCCAGCGGTCCCTCGACTTTTTTGCGGCGACCTCGGCCGATGAAAAAGTTCAGAAGCTCTTTATCTGCGGGGGGTGTTCGCGTCACCCGGCGGTCAAGGAGTCCTTGCTGCGGCGGCTTGATATGCCGGTGGAGGTTCTCGATCCGTTCCGGGGGATTGCTATCGACGAGAAGAGCTTCGACCCTGAGTACGTGCATGCCGTTGGGCCGTTGATGACCGTAGCGGTGGGTCTTGCCATGAGGAGGTTGGGCGACAAATGATCCGAATCAATCTATTGCCCGTTCGGGCCGCCCAGAAGAAGGAAAAGCTCCGGGGCCAGATAGCGGTACTCATCCTTTCGCTGATTCTCGTTGTTGCGGCCTGCGGTGGTATCTATGCCAATCAGTTGATGCGCATCGAGGCGGTCCGGGATGAGATCAGGGCCAACCAGCAGGAGAGCGACCGCCTCAAGAAGACCATCGGCGAGGTTGCCCAGTTCAAGAAGATGCAGCAGGAGCTGCGGGGCAAGCTGGATGTCCTCGACAAGATCAAGCAAGGGAAGAAAGGCCCGGTTCATCTCCTGGAAGAGTTGAGCACGGCCATCCCCGACAAGGTCTGGATCGATTCCTTCAAGGAAGCGGATGGGGTTATCTTCATTAACGGTGGTGGCTTGAATGAAGAGGTGGTCGCCGAATTTCTCAGGAACCTTGAGACCTCCCCGTACTACCAGGGGGTTGAACTGCAGGTGATCGAGCAGGAGTCCCGCGGTGTTATCAAGAGCCAGAAATTTTCCCTGACCTGCCGGGTTGAAGTACCCCCGGCCGGGCCAGCGAAATAAGCGGAGGACGGTGCCGGTATGAATCCAAGAGTTGAATGGTTTTTGCGGCGTCCTGCCTACCAGCGGGCCCTGATGATTTTGGCTGTTATGCTCCTGGTGGTCGCTGCTTTCGTTTTTCTCCTTTACCTGCCCAAGGATGAGGAATACTCCAGTCTGCAGCAGGAGAGCGAAAAGGTGCTGGCCAAGCTCCAGGAAGATCGGAGGATTGCCGCCAACCTGCCCCGGTTCAAGGCCGAATATGAAAAGATGAAGCTGCAGCTTGACCAAGCCCTGACTGAATTGCCGAATGAAAAGGAGATCCCCAGCCTGCTGACGACCATCGCGACCCTGGCGAAGGAAAATGGTCTCAATGTACTGCGGTTCAAGCCGGGGGGGGAGCGCCCCCAGGGCTTTTACGCCGAAGTCCCGGTCGATCTCAAGCTGGTTGGCACTTTTCACCAGATTGCCAAATTTTTCTACGATGTCGGGGATCTTCCGCGAATCGTCAATATCGGCAAGGTCGCCATGACCCTCGGCAGGGGGGGGGCGTCAGCCGGAGCGGAACTTTCCGTCGACTGTCTGGCGGTGACCTTCCGCTTCCTCGAAGGCTCTGCCCCTGCCGCACCTGCGAAAAAGGGAGGGAATAAGTAAATGCCCTTCACCAATCTAAGACGCGTTGGCTTGATCTTGATCGCCTGTCTGCTGAGTTGGGGGTGCAGCGAGGAGGCCCCCGCCCCGTCATCGCCACCACAGGCCAAAAAAGCTCAACCCGCCAAGGCGGCTCCTGTCGATGCCGCTGCCCAGGTCGAGGAGGCCCCGGAAGTTGCCAAGTATGTCTATAATCCGATGGGGCGCCGGGATCCTTTTGTCAACCCCCTGAAGGATCTCACCTCTCCCGCGGGCCAGGATGGGGATCTGCTTACCCCGCTGCAAAAAGTCGACCTCGGTCAGTTGCGGGTGGTCGGCATCATCGTGGGGCGTGGGGAGCCGGCGGCGATGGTTGTCGGCCCCGGAAGCCGGTCATTCATTCTTAAAAAGGGTGTCAAGGTCGGCAAGAATGATGGCGTGGTGATCGGGATTGATGCAGACACAATAAAGGTACGTGAAAAATACATTGATTTTTCCGGTGAGGTCAGAACCAGTATCCAGGAGCTGCAGCTTCCGAAGCGGGGAGGAGTGAATTAATATGTGTTGCCCATACTTCAAGAAGGTCGGTGTGGTCGTGAGGTCGCTCGTTCTGCTCCTGCTGCCAATGGTGGCGGTATGCCTGACCTTGTCGGTTGCCGAGGTCTATGCAGCCCAGAAGAAAGAGAACGCCATTGCCAGTATCGACGTGGCAAATCAGGCGGCGGATACCGCGGTGAAGATTGTGACCAAGGATCCGGTCGGCTATCGCTACACGGTCTACGATTCCTTTGACCCGGTTCGTGTGGTGGTCGACTTTCCCGGCATGGATGTCTCGGAAATCGGCAAAACGATTCCCGTCAAGGATGGCGCCATTCAGGAAGTTCGCGTCTCCTCCTTCGACCTGACCTCGGGAAAACTCGGTCGGGTTGAGATGTTGCTCACCACTGCGGCCAAATACGAAGTCAGCCTGGAGGGGAACACCTTCCAGATTCGGTTTGACAAGCCTGCTTCTGCCGTAGCGACCGCCCCGGCGCCTGCCGTAACCGCCATGCCGGAAGCTCCGGCCGCCTCGAGCGGGACCTTGGCCGCCGCCGCAAGTCGCGCGGCCACAGCGCCGGTTGAAAAGCCGGCCGATCCAGAACCGGGCAAGGCAACGGTCGCGACCGTAGAACCTACCTCGGCGGCTACTGCGGTTGCCGCACCTTCCGCCGCCACGGATGAGCCCAAGGTTGATTCCAAGGCCGCTCCTGTTGCTGTCAAAGCCGCACCCGCTGCGGCCCAATGGCTCCAGTCGATCAAGGTAGAAAACGGGCAGATTCTGCTTCGCAACGACGGTACAGTTGGCAAGTACCAGTACTTCAAACTGGGCTCGCCGCCGCGGCTGGTCGTCGATCTCTTCGACGTCAAGCCACAGTTCAAGGAGCGTACGCTGCCTGTCACTGAGGGCTTTAAGCAGGTACGTGTCGGCACTTACCCGGACAAGACCCGCCTCGTTTTCGACGCTGCAGGCAGCGTCTTGCCGCAATACAGCGTCATGCCAGAGGCCAGCGACCTGATCGTTTCCTGGAATGCCGTCAAGGATGCTCCCCAGGTTGCTGCGATTGTGGAATCGCCTGCCCCTGCCGCCAATCAGCAGGAAGTCACCGTCGAGGCCGTCGATTTTGACGTCCGCGACGGGCAATCCTACCTGACCGTTTCTCTGTCCGCCCCCGGGAAGGTGATCCCGGCCTCGGCATCGGGGAACACCGTCGGTTTCGGCGTCAAGCATGCCAATATCAGTCGCGCCCTGCGCCGGACTCTCGATGCTTCGGCCTTCCCCAGTGCCGTGAAACGGGTAACGCCCTATACCGTTCTCGTCGATGACAGCCAGGATGTACGTTTTGCCGTGGAACTGAAAGGGGCGGCCCGTTATTCCCTCAAGGAGAACGGGACCTCTCTGGTCCTGGCGGTGGACAACGATGGTTTCGCCCAGCAGCCTCCGGTGGCAGGGGAGGTGGTTGCCATTCCGGTCCCGGCAGCCGAGCCGGCCGCCGTCGCCGCACCGATGCCGGAATCCGCCCCGGTGAAGGCATCCCCTGCGGCTGCCCAGTCGACTCCGGCCGTTGCCGACCAGGCGGTTCGAACTGCCCCGGCGATCGTCGAATTGGCCGGTACTGGTTCGGAAGCGACCTATTCGGGGCAGAAGATCACCCTGGTCTTTGATGATGCCGATATTCTCAATATCCTCCAGCTCATTGCCGAAGTCAGCAACCTCAATATTGTTGCCAGTGACGATGTCAAGGGGACCATTACCCTGCGCCTGGTCGATGTCCCCTGGGATCAGGCCCTCGACCTGATCATGGAGATCAAGGACCTCGGCATGGTCAAGCAGGGGAATATCGCTCGCATCATGCCGCGGGAAAAGTTGCGTGCCATGGAAGAGGCGCGCATGAATGCCTCCCGGACCCGCGAAAAGCTTGAGGATCTCAAGACCGAGCTCATCACCGTCAACTATGCGGACCTTGGGAGTGTCTCCAAACATGTCAAAGGGGTGTTGACCAAAGACCGCGAGGGAGTCTCTGTTTCGGAGGATACCCGCAACAAACAGCTGATTGTTACCTCGATTCCATCCAACCTGGCAGACATCAGGAACCTCATCAGCAAGCTCGACACCCCGGAGCGGCAGGTGATGATCGAGGCGAGAATTGTTGAAGCCAGCTCCACCTTCAGCCGGGACCTCGGCGTCAAGTGGGGATTCTCCTCAGAAGGGGAGAACCGCGACATGCAACTGGGGAACAACCAGTTCAATCTTGGATTGGGCGGCAGCTTCCTGATTTCTCCGCCTGCCGCCGGCAGCGTTATCGGTGGCGCTGGGATGGGGGCCGGGTTTACCTTCGGCAGCCTGACCGGCACCTCCCTCGATCTGCGCATTTCGGCTCTCGAAGCGGCCGGTCAGGGGAAAGTCATCTCCACCCCGCGAATTTCAACCCTCAATGGCGGCCAGGCCAAGATCAGTCAGGGGACCAAGATCCCTTACCAGTCTTCCGGTCCTGACGGACCCAAGACCGAATTCGTCGACGCCAACCTCGAGTTGACGGTCACTCCGGTAATCAACCCGGACAACAGTATGATTCTTGACATCTCGGCGACCAACAGTTCTATTGGCAACACGGTCAGCACCGGAACCGGCGGTAATGCCCCGGCTATTGATACCCGGGAGGCGAAGACCAAACTGCTGGTCCGGGATGGGGAAACGACCGTTATCGGTGGGATTTTTGTCGAAACCGACAATAACAGTAATGCCGGGGTCCCGTTGTTGATGCATCTTCCACTGGTCGGACATCTGTTCAAATCGTCCAATAGATCGAATACGCGGGCCGAGTTGCTTATTTTCATCACGCCGCGAATCGTCAACTGATCGATCCCGGAGTCTCATGAACAGAAAGGGACAGGTCCGAAGGCCTGTCCCTTTCTGTCTCGGTTAGGGAGTCGGTGGGTATGGATGCATCTGACCTGGCCCCTGGAAAGAACACTGCTGCGGCTTTGAATCGCCAACGATCACTCCGAAATATTGTGCTCATTGGTTTCATGGGGGCGGGAAAGACGACGGTCGGAGCTGTTCTGGCCGAAGCCCTCGGATACCGATTGGTCGACCTCGACCAACTGATTGTCCTGCGCTGCGGAAAATCGATCCCGGAGATTTTTTCCGAGGAGGGGGAGGCGGTCTTCCGGGATTACGAATCGGCCGCTCTCTGCTCGTTGCGCTCCACGGAAGGGACAGTCCTGGCCACCGGCGGCGGAGTGGTGGGGCGGCAGGAAAACTGGGAGACTCTGCGTGGTATCGGGCCCGTGGTCTACCTGAGACTCCCCTGGGAGATCATCTGTCAACGGCTATCCGGGGATACCCAGCGCCCCCTGGCCGACCAGAGGGACGGCGGTGAGCGATTACGCCGACTATGGACCGAACGAGCGCCACTCTATGAGCAGGCCGATTTGATCATCGATGGCGATTTGCTGACACCCGAAGAAATCGCCGGCAAAATTATCCAGGCGCTGGCAAAGGAATAGGCGGGCATGGCCAACGAACAACTGATTGTCGGTCTCGGCGAACGCAGTTATCCGATCGTGATCGGCAGCGACATTATGGCCGGCCTCGGCGCCGAGCTCAGCCGGATCAATTTCCCCAGCAAGATTGCCGTCGTCAGTAATTCCACGGTGGCCGATCTTTACTTTGCGGCAGTCCGAAGCAGCCTGGAGGCCGCGGGATTCAGTGTCACGCTGTTGTTGATCGGGGATGGGGAGGAATTTAAAACGCTCCATACCCTGGAAGCGGTCGTCGGCCAGTTGATTTCAGGAAATTTCGATCGTGGGTGCGGTTTACTGGCCCTCGGCGGCGGCGTAGTTGGCGACCTGGCCGGATTTGCCGCCGCCATTTACCTGCGCGGCGTCCCCTTTGTCCAGGTGCCGACCACTCTGCTCGCCCAGGTCGACAGCTCGGTGGGAGGCAAGACGGCGGTCAATCACCCCCTCGGGAAGAATCTTATCGGCGCATTCTACCAGCCGCGCCTCGTCTATATCGATGTGGCGACCCTCCTGACCCTTCCCCCGCGTGAATTTGCCGCCGGTCTTGCCGAAGTCGTAAAATATGGCGTTATTCGGGACCTCGATTATCTGCAGTGGCTCTCTGCTGAGCGCAAAAGGATCATGGAGCAGGACCCTGAAGTGATGATCCCCCTGGTAAAGAGGTCTTGCCAAATCAAGGCTGATGTTGTAGAAATTGACGAAAAAGAGAGCTCTTTACGCGCCATTTTGAACTTCGGCCATACTTTTGGACACGCTGTGGAAACCCTTTCCGGCTACGGGGTGGTTCGCCATGGCGAGGCGGTGGCCATCGGCATGCTGGTTGCCGCCGCGGCCGCCACGGAATTGGAGCTGTGCCGGGAAGATGAACTCGCCACCTTGCGCAGCCTGTTGGCTTCTTTTCAATTACCGATCACCCTGCCGCCCTTGGGGCTCAGCGAGATTCTGGAAGTGATGGCCCGGGACAAGAAAGTCAAGGCCGGCGTCCTGCGTCTCATTCTCAATCGCGGTCTTGGCGACTGCGAGATTCGGGATATCGCCCACCCGGAACCGCTTCTGCAAGCAGCCCTGGCCCGTCTTCAGGCCCTATAGGATTACCTCATGGCCGCCTTGGAACATACTGCCTCTATGCTTGGAAAAATTGCCGGCTATATCGAGATTCTCAGCCGGGATCCGCACTCGACGGCGTTTGTGCCGTTAGCCGATGCCTACCGTCAGTTGGGGTTGCTGGATGATGCCATCGAAGTCGCCCAAAAGGGGGTCGCCGCGCTTCCCAAGTTCAGCCCGGGCTTTATTACCCTCGGCCGCCTTCACGCCCAACGTGGTGATCTGCCGGCCGCTGAGGTAGCCTTTTCGCAGGCGATTGCTATCGAACCGGACAGCCTTCCCGCGCTGAAAGGGCTCGCTCGCGTCAGTGGCATGCAAGGGAATCGGGAGCGCGCTCGCCAGCTCCTCGAGAAAGCCAATGCGCTTCAGCCGGACGATGCCACGGTGCTGAAAATGCTCGCTGCGCTGGGACCGGCACCGCAGGGCGAAGGCAAGCCAGCGCGAACACCTGCTCCGAAGAGTGATTTGGAAGAGCGGGACGCACCGATCGCTACCGCGACCATCGCGGAGATCTATGTAAAGCAGGGTTTGCTCGGCAAGGCCCTGCATGTCTACCGCGATCTCCTCAAGGCCGACCCGGGGAACAGTGGTCTTGCCGGCCGTTATCGGGAGCTTGAACGGGAGATCAGCGGGGAAGGGGCGCCTGCTCCGATTGCAGGCGAGGCGCCCGCCGTGGAAGAAGAGGCGTCCGTTGGTTCCCCCGCCCGGGAGGAGTCCCAGATCCTTGCCACCCTGACCAGCTGGCTTGATGCAATTCGCGACAGGAGGGAAGATGTTCGCTGAAATTCTGCAGGAGATCGTTGAAGGGACCGCCGGTGGAGTTGGTGCGGTTCTTATGGGGTATGACGGCATCGCCATTGAGCAGTATTTCAAACCCTGCGAGGGAGTCGACCTGCAGATGATGGCGGTGGAATACGCCAACGTGCTCAAGGAGATCAAGCGGACGGTGGAGATTCTCAATACCGGCGACATGGAAGAGGTCGCGATCAAAACCGAGCGCTTCTATGTGGTGATCCGGGCGCTGACCGATGAATACTTCACCGCCTTGACCCTGCAACGGGATGGTAATTTCGGCAAGGGACGCTATCTGCTGTTGCGTGACGCCCAAAAACTTATCGAGGCACTGAGTTGAGTGCCGCATCCATGAAGATACTCGTCCTCCACGGACCGAATCTGAATCTGCTTGGCTCCAGGGAACCTGCTGTTTACGGAACCCGGACCCTCGCCGATATCGATGCCGAGCTGGTTTCCCTGGGACGGGAACTGGGCGCCGTGGTGGAAACCGTGCAGTCCAACCACGAGGGGGTCTTGATTGACCGGATTCATCAGGCCCGAAACGAGGGAGTCTCCGGTCTGCTCATTAATCCCGGTGGTTTTACCCATACCAGCGTCGCCCTGCGAGATGCCTTGACCGCAGTCAACCTTCCTACCGTTGAAGTCCATCTTTCCAACATTCATGCCCGGGAGTCGTTTCGTCAGCACTCCTACATTGCCCCGGTCGCTCTCGCCCAGATTGGCGGGTTCGGTGCCGACAGCTATCTGCTGGCCCTGCGGGGAATTTTAGGCATATTAAAAAAGTAAATAATTGTGAATAAAAGCGGAATATGCTAAAAGACAGGTCCGGACGGATTCGCCCTTTGCTGGAGCATTGCGCCCTCGATGGCCTGGTTTTTCTGGACCCCGCCAATCTGGCTTACCTCAGCGGGTTTTCCGGAACGGACGGAGTCCTGATTGTTACCCGCAGTGCGAGTTGTTTTCTCACCGACTCGCGTTATACGACCCAGGCCAGAGAGGAGGTCACCGCGAGTGAAGTTGGGGAATATGCCGACAAGGTGACCGGGGTTCTCGACTGGCTGCGAAAGTCCGGAATTTCCCGGGTCGGGTTTGAAGCTGCCACGCTGCCGTATGCGACGGCAATGCGCTTCAGGGAAGGGGCGCCGGGCCTCGAGTGGGTCCCCCTCGATAAGGAACTGAAGCCGTTGCGGGGGAGCAAGGACGCCGGGGAGGTTAATGCCCTGGGCCGTGCGGCAGCCCTGAACTCGGCGGCTCTCGCGGAGGTTCTGCCGCGCTTGACCCCTGGCGTCAGCGAGCGTAACTTCGCGCTTGAACTTGAGTTCGCCCTGAAGCGCCGCGGTGGCGAAGAGAAGGCGTTTGACTTTATCGTCGCCTCCGGCCGCCGGGGAGCGATGCCGCACGGGGTCGCTTCGGATAAGCTGCTGGCTGCAGGGGAACTGGTCACGATCGACTTCGGTACCCGGGTCGATGGCTATCATTCGGATGAGACGGTTACCCTGGCCCTGGGCGCGATTGAAGAGGACCAGCGGCGTGTTTTCGATACGGTTCTGGCCGCCCACGATCGGGCAATCGCGGGAATCCGTCCCGGAGTTCCCCTGCGTAGCATCGACGCCCTGGCTCGTGGATACATCGACGACCAGGGATTCGGCGAATTTTTTGGCCATGGCCTCGGCCACGGTGTTGGCCGGGAAGTTCACGAGTTTCCCGTGGTCTCGCCCCGCAGCGAAACCATCGCGGAGGAGGGGATGGTCTTTACCGTCGAGCCGGGAGTCTACCTCCCCGGGGTCTGCGGCGTCCGGATCGAGGACATGGTGGTGGTCACCGCCGACGGGTGCCGCGTGTTGACGCAGATTCCCAAGCATTTTCGTTCCCTGCCGGTTTGAGCCGGCACCAGGAGTGGCGCCCGAGGCGCCCCAAAAAGCAACGTCAAGGAGGTTCTGTTCTATGGATATCAAGGATCTGAAAACCCTCATCAAGCTGGTCACCGAAACGGATATTACCGAATTCGAGGTGGAAAACGCGGAAGAAAAGGTTCTGATCAAGCGCGGCCACGCCCAGGAAATCGTCCACGTCTCCGCTCCTGCCTACCAGGCCCCTGCTCCCATGCCGGTGGCGGCGCCTGCTGCCGGTGCGGCCCCGGCGCCGGCCACGGCGGCTCCGGTTGCGGTCACCAATGACAAATACGAAACCATTACCTCGCCGATCGTCGGTACCTTCTACCGGGCGCCGTCACCGGAATCGGACGCGTATTGCGAGGTTGGTTCCATCGTCGACAAGGGCCAGACTTTCTGCATTGTCGAGGCAATGAAATTGATGAACGAGATTGAAGCCGAATTCAAGTGCAAGGTGATCGAGATCGTCAAGGAAAATGCCCAGCCGGTCGAGTTTGGCGATCCCCTGTTCATCGTGGAGCGGATCTAGCGGGTCGCAGGATCCAGGGTCCAGGCCCCGGAATATCTGACACCTGACACCTGTTTTTCGGAGAAAAAAACTCATGTTCCATAAGATATTGATCGCAAACCGCGGAGAAATCGCCCTGCGCATCATCCGCGCCTGCAAGGAACTCGGCATCAAGACGGTGGCGGTCCACTCGGATGTGGACAGCGAGTCGCTGCATGTCAAGCTGGCTGACGAAAGTATCTGCATCGGGCCGGCCCCCAGTGCCAAGAGTTACCTGAATATGAAGTCGATCATCAGCGCCGCCGAGGTCACCGATGCCGACGCAATCCACCCCGGTTACGGCTTTCTCTCCGAGAACGCCGAGTTCGCGGAAATCTGCAACAACTGCGGCCTTACCTTCATTGGCCCGACCGCTGAAAACATGCGCCTGATGGGCGATAAAATCAGCGCCCGGCAAACAGTCACCAAGGCTGGCGTCCCCATTCTTCCCGGCACCAAGGACGGGGTTCACACCGCCGAGGAGGCCATGCGCATTGCCGGCGAGATTGGTTACCCGATCATCATCAAGGCGACGGCCGGCGGTGGGGGGCGTGGAATGAAGGTGGTTCATTCTCCGGCTTCTCTGGCCAACGCTTTTGCGGCCGCCCGCTCCGAGGCCCAGGCCGGATTCGGGAATCCCGAGGTCTACATCGAGAAATTCTGTGAGCGTCCCCGGCATGTCGAAATCCAGATCATGGCGGACAAACATGGCAACGTCATTCATCTCGGCGAGCGCGACTGTTCCATTCAGCGCCGCCACCAGAAACTGATCGAAGAGGCGCCCTGCCCGGTGCTGAGCCCCGCCCTGCGCAAGAAGATGGGGGAATGTGCGGTGGCTGCCGCCAAGGCGGTCGGCTATACCAGCGTCGGGACCATGGAATTTCTGCTCGACAAGGACCACAATTTCTATTTCATGGAAATGAACACCCGGGTTCAGGTTGAACATCCGGTGACCGAGATGATTACTGGCGTTGATATTATCAAGGAACAGATTCGCAGTGCCGCTGGCCTGCCGCTGCGCTTCAAACAGTCGGATATCAAGATTCACGGCCACGCCATCGAGTGCCGTATCAACGCAGAGCACCCCTTCAAGTTCACCCCGTCCCCCGGCAAGATCGACGGCTACCATACCCCCGGAGGCCTCGGTGTGCGCGTCGACAGTTTCGTTTATGATCAGTATACGGTCCTGCCCCACTACGACTCGATGATCGCCAAGCTCATCGTGCATGCCGATACCCGTGAAGAAGCCATCAAACGCATGGCTCGGGCTCTCGATGAATACATCATCGAAGGGATCAAGACCACGATCCCCTTCCATCAGAAAATCATGGACAACAGGGAATTCATCGAAGGAAACGTCGATACCGGATTTCTTGAACGAATGGTAATCTGACATTGCAGCAGACGGCAAAGGCCGGGGCAACCCGGCCTTTGCCGTTCCGGGGAATGCGATGACCCTTATCCCTTGGCGCCTGTTGCGCAGTGGACCCGCCACCGGGAGCTTCAACATGGCCCTCGATCAGGCGCTCCTCGAAGCCGTGGCCGCCGGTCGCAGCGGGTCGGTGCTGCGCCTCTACCACTGGTTCCCGGCTACGGTCAGCCTTGGCTATGCCCAGCGCGGTCGCCGGGTGGTGAATCTTGCCAGCTGTCGCGACCTCGGCCTCGATGTGGTGCGCCGCTTCAGCGGCGGCAGGGCGGTGTTGCATGACCAGGAAATGACCTACGCCGTGATCGCTCCCGAGCCGAGTCCCTGGTTTCCGGCCGGCGTAGCCGGCAGCTACCGCATTATTGGCGAAGCGCTGCAGGCGGCCCTGGACGGTCTCGGCCTGGAGACGACCCTGGCCATCGGTCGACATGCCGGGGCGGGGAGCGCGGATGCCCAGGCCAGCGCCTGTTTCACCGCGCCGGCGACGGCGGAACTGGTTCATGCCGGCTGCAAGGTAACGGGGAGTGCCCAGAAACGCCAGAAGGGGGGCTTTCTCCAGCACGGCTCGGTGCCGGTCGATCTCGACCCGGTCCTGTTGTTCAGAGCCCTCGACACCGCCGGACAGCTCAGCCCGCAGGCAGGGGGGGCTCTGCTGGCGCGCCGGGTTGGCTGGCTGAATCGTTGGCTGCCCGTGCCGCGGTCGGTCGAGGAGGTCGAAACCGCCTTCATCGCCGCCTTCAGCCACCGTCTCGGCGTCGTCCTGGAACCATCCACACTCCGACCCGACGAGCTGGCCCGGGCTCGTTCCCTGGAGCGCCTGCACTATGCCAACCCCGCCTGGAATCTGGCGGGAATTGCCGGTTGACAGGGGGACCGCTCACGACTATGTTATGACAGTCTCGGACAACCCTTATTCCTTCCAGTTACGGTCCTATCATGAACTTTAAACATCACTTGCTGTTGCTGATTCTCCTGCTCCTTCCCACTCCCGGACTTGCTTTGACCATCGGTACGGCGCCGGTACCGGGGAGCAGCCTGCCGAAGGGGGCGCAACTTGAACAGTTTGCTGACTACCTCTCCCGGCAACTCGGAGAAAAGACCACTATCCGTGAATTTGCCGACCAGGCAACCCTCGACGCCTGGATGAATCGCTTCGGCGAGGTCGATCTCGGTTTTGTCGAACCGGCCCTGGTCAAGTCCCGTCCCTGGGCCTACCCGGTCGTGGTCGAGGCGTTGCCGGCGGGACAGGCCGGCAGCTGGCCACTGGTTGCGCGCCAGGACCTGGACCCGGCACGGGCTGAACGCCTGCGGCAGATCCTGACCGGGATGACCGTTGAGAAGTCGGGGCGTGAGCTACTGGCCAAACTGGGGATCGCTGCGTTTGTCACCCACGGACGGGCTCCCGCCGCACCTGCGGCTGTTGCTGCTGTCGAGCCGGCTGCACCGGAAACCCTTCCGGCCGCGCCGCAGGGTGCCCTCGAGGGCGGCGAAGATGTAACCAGCAGCGATCCCATCGCCGCAATTCTGAATGCGGAAAGCAGCGACCAGGAGATGGCTGCAGCTGCCGCGGCAGATGTAGCGCCGGGGGACGCTGAACCCTTCCCCGCTGTCGCTCCATCCGCGCAACAGGTGACCCTGCGCCAGGCCGAACGTCTCGCCCTGGAACAGAACCTCAGCCTCAAGGCTCAGGGCTATGATCTGCTGGCTGGGGTTGCCGCCGAACGCAAAGGGTATGGCATCTACGATCCGCTCTTCAGCCTGACCCTGGCCCGAGGGAAAAACCAGCAACGGTTGAACCAGTTGAGCACCGTTTCCCAGAGCAATACCGACTACCGCATCTACGACGCCGGGGTAAGCCAGCAGATTGTAACCGGCGGCAAGCTCGGTCTCGATTTCACCAACCAGCGCACCAGCTACGATTTTGCCCCCGGGGTCCTCTATAACCCCAATTACGCCAGCGAACTCAAACTCAGCCTGACCCAGCCACTGCTCAAAAACTTCGGCCGGACCGTCACCGAGCAGGCCATCCTCTTCGCCGTCAAGGACCGCCAGCGCTCCCTGGAAGACCTTCGCAACCAGGCCTTCACCGTTCTTGCCGGGGTACGCGATGCCTACTACGAGGTTCTGCGCAGTCGCGATGAACTCACCTACCGGCAGACCTCCCTGGAACTGGCGCAGCGGGTTTTGAAGGAGAATCGCGCCCGGGTCAACGCCGGAGTGATGGCGCCGATCGATATCCTCGAGGCTGAGGTTGGCGTCAAGCAGCGGGAGCGCGATCTCCTCGATGCACAACGGCAACAGCAGGACGCCCTCGATAACCTGGCGCTGCTGCTCAACAGCCAGGAGCCGGTCCGGGCCGGGGACGAACTGCTCGAAGTTCCCGAGCTTGCGACCGATCTCGAAACGGGCTTTCAAGCGGCCCTGGCGGGCCGGCCCGATATCCAGAAGCGGTTGCGGGATATGGAACGATTGCAGATCGAGCAGGAGGTCGCTGGCAACCAGCGGCTGCCGGGGCTCGATCTTTCGGCGGCCTATTCTCACAAGGGGCTGGGCCAGAGTTACAGTGACGATTGGGAGGATGTCAGCTCCGACCGCTTCCCCAACTGGCAGGTCGGCGTGACCCTCTCCTATCCGCTCGGTAATCGCGCGGCAGATAACGAGGTATTGCGTAACCGGGTGCGGCTCAAGAGTCTCCAGGCGCGCCTGGCCCAGCTGCACGAGGAGGTGCGGAACGAAATCCGGACCGCGATCCGTTCGCTTGACGTCAATCGCAAGAAGATAGAAGTCAGTGCCCGGGGCCGGGAGCTGGCCGAGGAGAAGCTGCGCACCCTGCTCAAGCGCAAGGAGGTCGGACTCGCCACCACCCGGGACGTTCTCCAGGGGGAAGATGATTTGGCGCTGGCCCGTACCTCCGAGATTACTGCGCGGGCCGACTACAACAAGGCGGTCACCCAATATCTGCGCGTGACCGGGGAGCTGCTGGAACATGAAGGGGTCTATTTTACCGGCAACCTCGATCCTAAGAGCGATGCCCGGTTGATGCAGATGCAGAACTGATGACCTTGCGGGTCGGTCACATTACTTATGCCAACTGTGCCCCCTTTTTCCACCATCTCGCCGCCAGCGGTTTTGACGGTGAGATCGTCCCCGGGGTGCCGGCGCAACTCAACGCGTTGCTGGCCGCGGGCGCCATCGACGTCAGCCCCTCCTCCTCCTTTGAATATGCCCGCAACTGGCAAGATTACCTGCTGCTGCCCGGGCAGTCGATCAGTTCCTTCGGCCCGGTGCGCAGTGTCCTCCTCTTCTCCTCGCGACGGCTCGAAGATCTTGATCACTCGACCATCTACCTGACCGGAGAGTCGGCAACTTCCATCAACCTGCTCAAGGTCTTGTTGCTGGAGTTTTTGCACCACCGCCACTGCCGGTTCCGGGTCCCGGAAGGGGAGGTCGAGACGCTGGCCGCCGGGGGGGAAACCGCCCTGCTCATCGGCGACCGGGCCCTGCGCCTGGGACGCTCCCCGCACTCCTGGCGCTACTGCTACGATCTCGGCGAGCTCTGGTACCGATTCACCGCTCTCCCCTTCGTCTTTGCCCTCTGGATTCTGCGCCGCGAGGCTGCCGAAGCCCATCCGGACCAGGTGCGGACACTTTTAAAACAGCTCGGAGCTGCACGCGAGAAGGCCTTTGCCGCCCTCGATCAACTCGCCGCGGCGAGCCCCGAACGCAGCTGGTATCCGGAACCGGAACTGGTCTCCTACTGGCAGACCATGAACTACGATCTGACCTCCGACCATCTCGCCGGGCTGAAGCACTTCTGGGCTCTCTGCCAGCGCCACGACCTGCTCGGGGGGATCCCCGAATTCCAGTTTTTCTCCTGATTCAGCAACTCTCCCCGGGAATTCCGGCGATGCGATCTGCTCCCAGGGACCGTTGGTAGTCGTTGAGTATCTGGGCGTGGTCGAAACAGAGTGGGGCAGGGAGGGCATCGAGGGGGAAGATTCGGGCGCCGGCTGCGTCATCGCCTGCAGCCAGCTGTCCCGTTCCGGTGGCGGTGAAGACGATGGAGATGTTGTGCTGGCGCGGATCACGCGCCGGGTCGGAGTAGGCCCGAAACTGGCGTAGTTCCGAAAGCTCCAGTCCGGTCTCCTCCCGGGCCTCCCGCAGGGCCGCCGCCTCAAGGCTCTCGCCATAGTCGACAAACCCGCCGGGCAGGGCCCAGCCCACAGGCTCATTGCGGCGTTCGATAAGGACGATCCCGCCCTTCTGGTGGATAATGATATCCACGGTCGGGATCGGGTTGCGGTAGGTCTGGACGGTGGCGCCACACTTGGGGCAGGGAATCGCCTGCTGCATAAATATCTCCTGGCCGGCTGGGAAATCGTGGTTGCTTGCGATTGACAGTTTATCTCTCCGGGCCAGGGATTTACAGCCTTTCCCGTTGACACCCCGTGAAGAAATCGTCTATTAATAGCCCCTGCTTGCCCGGGTGGCGGAACTGGCAGACGCAAGGGACTTAAAATCCCTCGGCTTTGGCCGTACGGGTTCGATTCCCGTCCCGGGCACCAAATTGTTCTCCCAACCGGTTCTTTATGGACCGGTTGTTTTTTGACATGTCTTTGTCGTGCAGGCACAAATCATTGTGCCGCGCTTGACAAGCCTGCTACTGCTTTGTATTTTTTAGCCGGCGCGGCGGGTTTCAGCCTGCTGTTCGAAAATGGAGGGGGGCTTCCATGTTCGTGACCGTTTCGGGCCGCCGTTTTCTTTGGTTCCGTTGCGGTCATCACTTTTTGCCGGGGTAAAAACTCCCGGTCTTTCCGTTCCGTCCTTTTGTTCCCCCTCTCTTCGTTTCTCCCAACCTGCTGACCTGGGCCGTTTTGCGTGGTTATTGTGCCCCGGGAGGTGGTCTTGAAGCTCATTGCGTCAATAAAAGGAGACAGTCGTCACAGCCATTGATTTCCCCGGGGGGGGAGGATGCAAAGGAGGAAACGCATGGTGCGTTCGGAGCGAGGGGTAACCTTGATGGAATTGCTGACTGTTGTCGGGGTCGTGGCAACGATGGCGCTGGTCGCCCTGCCCAGCTTTTCCCGATGGCGGGGGCAGGCCCAGTACCGGAAGGTGGCCTCGGAGATCGTCCAGTTGCTGCGTGAAGCGAGGACCCGGGCGATCAGTCGAAACCTGGAACAGCGCGTTGAATTTGAGCTGGCAAACCGCCGCTACCGCCTTACCGAGGGAAACCGCTCCTCCCGCAGTACCAGTTTTGCGACCGTCGTCGTCGATTGGATTGCCTTGCCGGAAGATGTTGCACTCATGAAAAACCTGGCGTGTAACAGCGAAGCGGACAGCAATCTCGAATTCAATCCCAACGGGACATCCCAGACCGGTTATGTCTGTGTCGTCGAGGCGGCGGCGCCCGCGAATTGCCACTTCAGGGTCGGAGTCTCCTCCTCGATTTGCGGCCGGCCGACGGTGCGCTGAAGGGGAGGGGAGAAATGAAAAACGGAGCCGATCCCCTGGGGGCGGCTCCGTGTGGTTTGAGTGATTTCTTTTTCGGCGTCACCCATTAAAAGGCGCCGGTCAATAGGGTAAAAAACTCCCGCGCAAGATTTTTGATTTTCTCGCCTTTACTCGTGGCCTTCGGCCACGAAGGTTGTCTGCTTCTCGACGTATGCCGGTATTTCGTTCCGTTTCCGTGTCAGCTCTTGGCTGCAACAGTCACCCATCAGGTTTAAGGCTCGATCGGCAGATGTTCCGTTCGCCGATGGCCCCTGCCGCTTTTCGCGGTCCAGAAAATTTTCGGTTCCATGCCGTGTCCAATGGATGTTGACAGGTCTTTTGGTTGTGAACCAGCCCCGTTGTGGCTCGCGGCATGGGCAGTCAAGATGCGGATAACCTTATCTGTCTGGGTGGGGCGGTTGACCAATCAGGCCTTTTGGTTGGGCCAACCCCATAGCTGGTTCCCCGCCCCAGCCAGTTCTATCAGGGAAACAGTTTTTCCGGCATAAACGGCACTTGGTCGCGCATAACGAAGAACGCCGCCCGGGTCAGCTTGTGGGCCAGGGCGCCGTGGGCCACCATGACCGGACACTTTGCGAGCTTGCGTTGATAGAACGCCCGCGCTTTCGGATCAAAACGACGGGCGAGTTCGGCCGCTTCGGAAAAGGCCCAGGCCAGGTATTTATTGCCGTTCTTTTCGTTGCCCCGTCCTTTGGCCTTGCCGTTGCTGGTCCAGCGACTGGAGACCTTGCGGCAATACGAGGCGTAATTTCCGACCTTGGCAAAGCGTTCGATGCACCCGGTTTCCAGCCGGATGGTCAAGCCCAGAATCTTGCCGACGCCGGGAAGGGACAGAAGATAGCGATAGGGGCCGTCGAGATCGATTTTACCTTCGACAACCGCCTCGATCTGCCGAATCTGCCGGGTAAGAAAGTCGATACTCTCCTTGCTGACCGCTCCGGCCAGGGCCAAATCCTCGTTTTCGGCGAGCAGGGGACCGATACGGTCACCTCGGAATCGTTTGATCTCGTTCGCCTTGAGTCGAACGCCGCAATTGCGGGTGACGATGTTCTGCAAGCTGATGATCAGCGAAGTCCGAAGGCGTATCAGATGTCCGCGTTTTCGCAACAGGTCGCGTACCGGACGCATTTCCTTCGGATAGATGTAGCCTTCCGGCAGAATGTTCAAGCGCAGCATCTCGGCCAACCAAAAAGAATCGTGGACATCGTCGACATGCTTCAACCCCTTGTAGGTTTGAATGGCCGCAGGATTGGCCAAATGAACTCGATATCCTTCGTCCATCAACAGATCCACCAGCCAGTACCAGTTGTAGGTCGATTCAACAACGGCGCCCATCAAGTCGGGCCGAAACGGCTGGAGGGTTTGTAAAATCTGCTTCGGGTCGTTGTCCAGCTTCTTTTTGAAAATCCTCTTTCCGTTCTGGTCAATGATTCCAAGATAGTTGTTATTTGAGTGCAGGTCGAAACCAGAGTAGAGTTTCATAAGGCACCTCCTAAAATAGGGAGTTGTTTGTTGTTCCTAGCGTACCAGGATCGGCCTGGTAGCGTAGGAGGTGCCTTTTAGAGGATTATCAGGCTTCACCAAAGACATCGGCGCTGAATATGTAGATTTCAGTGTCCTCCGACTTCCAGGCATCGGTCGGTAGCCCGGCCTTGACACAGGTCTGCTTGAGAAAGGTCTCCCGGTCCCAGCCGTGCTCGGTAGCGACCTGGGGGAGCAGAACACCCCGGTAAAAGCCTTTTTCGAGGTATATCCCGTGCTTGCCGACCTCGATTTCTCCGACGTCTTCAATTTTCTGCAGCGGCGATAGGACGGAGATCTCGAGACTGAAATTGCCGAGGTCCTCCTCCCGGATCGGGTAGAAGCGCGGATCCTTGCTCGCCGACGCTGCGGCAATCTCGGCCACTTCCCGAAACAGGGGGAGTTCGGACTGGAAATTCCCGATGCAACCCCGGAGTTCGCCGTTCTGCTTGATGGTGACAAAACAGCCACTTCGCTTGTTCAGGACTTTCTCTTCCCGGGGTTCGATGTAAACCGTTCCATTGCGAACCCAGGACTCGATCGATTTGCGCGCAATGGCCAGCAGGGTCGCCTGTTCCTTGTCGTTAAGCGCAGTTTTCACAAAACCTCCAGAAAATTCCATCCGTCAGGGATCCCCAGGTAATTGGCAGACAATATAGTAAGAATCGCGGTCATTTTCAAGGGATTTAGACGGTCCGGGGAAGGGCTGGGTGGGCCGGCCGGGAATACAAAAGGACGCCGCGCCGGCCGAAGGTTCTGCTTCGGTGGCGGCGGCGTCCATGGATAACGAGCTTGCGTGGCCAATCCCGGCTTATGGACCGAGACCCCGGCCGGGGATTCAGCTGTTGGCGGCGCAGGGGAGGGTGGAACCGTGAATCAGAACGTTCTTGCTATTCTCGATGGTCCACAGCGCGCCACAAAGACCGCATTCCTGGAGGTTTTCTGCGAATCCGTCGGAATGGGTGTCGATCTCGACGTGGTGGCTGTTTTTGCAGATGGGGCATTCCATGCCTGTTCTCCTTGGTTATGATGTATCTGGTTTTTATTCCCAAATTCTGTGTGAGGATAACTCCGTTCGCCCCGAAAATGCAAGGATAAAATCGAAAAAAATATTTAAATACAATAAGTTAGAGCACTTCTTGTTTTGTAGTGTATACCGTTTGTTGATTGTCAGACCTGTCGCCAGAGTGGGGCGCGAGGTACAGCCCGACAAGTGGTTGTAAATTTTACTAAAAATTTCAAATAAACCGGTTTTTGGCAAACTTCCATGGATTGGCCGACGAACCATTCGCCATTGGAGGACCAAATCGAGGTTCGTCGTCAAATCGACTTGGGTCGGCATAAAAAAAGGCCCCGTTGCCGGGGCCTGAAGGTAGTGACGAATCCATTTTGGAGGTCTTATTTGAACTGTTTTTCGCTGCGCTTGCGCTCATTGGCGTCGAGGTACTTCTTCCGCAGGCGGATCGATTTTGGCGTCGCCTCCACCAGCTCGTCCTCGGAGATATATTCGAGGGCCTGCTCCAGGGTGAGCAGCCGCGGCGGTATCAGGCGGACCGCCTCATCCGAACCGGAGGCGCGAACGTTGGTCAGTTTCTTTTCGCGGCAGGAGTTGACGACCAGGTCGTTCTCCTTGGCATGCTGGCCAATGATCATCCCCTCGTAGACCTCGGTGCCGGGGGCGACGAAGAGGGTGCCGCGATCCTGCAGGTTCCAGAGAGCGTAGGCGACGGTCTCCCCCGAGTCCATGGCGATCAATACTCCGTTTTTGCGTTGCGGGATCGGGCCGCGGTAGGGTGCATACTCGTGGAAGGTGTGGGTCATCACCCCGGTGCCGCGGGTGTCGGTGAGGAACTCGGTGCGAAAGCCGATCAGGCCGCGGGCCGGAATGACGAATTCGAGGCGGTTGATGCCGTCCATTGGATGCATGGAAACCATCTCTGCCTTGCGCTGGCCGAGCTTTTCGATGACCGTCCCCTGGTACTCCTCGGGGACGTCGATGACGAGGTACTCCATCGGCTCGCAGCGCACGCCGTCAACTTCGCGGTAGATCACCTCGGGTTTGGAGACGGCCAGTTCATACCCTTCGCGGCGCATATTCTCGATCAGGATCGACAGGTGCAACTCGCCGCGCCCGGAAACCTTGAAGGTGTCGGTATTGGCGGTGTCCTCGACCCGCAACGAGATGTTGGTGCGCAACTCGCGCATCAGCCGTTCGCGGATGTTGCGGCTGGTGACGTATTTTCCTTCCCGACCGGCAAAGGGAGAGGTGTTGACCATGAAGTTCATCGACAGGGTTGGCTCGTCGATGGCGACGTAGGGGAGCGCCACCGGGTTGTCGGCGGCGGCGATGGTTTCGCCGATGCCGACTTCATCGAAGCCGGCAATAGTGACGATATCGCCGGCCACCGCCTCGGTCATTTCGACCTGCTTAAGCCCCTCGTAGCCGAGGAGCTTGGAAACGCGGCCGCGCTTGATGGAACCGTCGCGGTTGATCAGGGCGACGGTCTCGCCGGCGCGGACCCTGCCGTTGGTAATCCGTCCGGTGGCGAGACGGCCGAGGTAGTCGTTGTAGGCGATGCTGGCGACGAGGAGCTGCAGGGAAGCATCCGGGTCGGCCACCGGCGGCGCCACCCGTTCGGCAATCATCGTGAAAAGGGGCTCGAGATTGGTCGATTCCTGGTCGAGTTCGCGCTTGGCAATCCCCTGCTTGGCGCTGGCATAGACGACCGGGAAGTCGAGCTGTTCCTCGTTGGCGTTGAGTTCGCAGAAGAGGTCGAAGACCTGGTCAAGGGCGTAAGCAGGCCGGGCACCGGGGCGATCGATCTTGTTGATGACGACGATCGGCTTGATGCCGAGATCGAGGGATTTTTTGAGAACGAAGCGGGTCTGCGGCATCGGCCCGTCGAAGGCATCGACGAGCAGCAGCACCGAGTCGACCATCTTCAGCACCCGTTCAACTTCGCCGCCGAAGTCGGCGTGCCCGGGGGTATCGACGATATTGATCTTGAGCCCGCCGTGGTGAATCGAGAGATTTTTGGAAAGGATGGTAATGCCCCGTTCTTTCTCCAGATCGTTGCTGTCCATCACCCGCTCGGTGATGACCTGGTTTTCGCGAAAGACCCCGGACTGTTTGAGCATGGCGTCGACCAGGGTGGTCTTGCCGTGGTCGACGTGGGCGATGATGGCGATGTTACGGATATTCTGCGGCATGATCCTGTGAACTCCTTGGCGGTGGCGCCGGTAACTGGCGGTTTCTGCAAAACCCATCAAATATAGAGAAGCGCGCCGGAAAAAGCCAGAAATAAATTTTCGCGCCGGGCGGACGTTCCAGCTACCGTCTTGCCAAAGGGGATAGAGGTCATTAAGATGATGCTAGCTGACCGCCGTCCCGCGCCGCTCTCATCTGTCCGCCTGTCGAGGAGGTTGCCCATGTCCAGAATATTTCTGTCCGGTCTTGCCGTTCTGCTGCTGCTGGCCGGCGGCTGCGCCGTCAACCCGGTGACCGGGCGTTCCGAACTCGCCCTGATGCAGGTCTCCGACCAGGAAGAGATCGCCCTGGGCGAGAAGGCTTTTCCCCAGGCCACCCAGACCATGGGGGGGGAGGTCAACGACCCGCAGCTGCAGGCCTATGTCAACCGGGTCGGCCTTTCCGTGGCGCGGGTCAGCCAGCGCCCCGGGCTACCCTACAGCTTTACCGTGGTCAATGACTCCTCGCCCAACGCCTTCGCTCTCCCCGGCGGCAAGATTGCCATCACCCGGGGGCTCTTGGTCAATATGGATAACGAGGCCCAGCTCGCCGCAATTCTTGGCCACGAGGTCGGGCATGTCAACGCCCGTGACTCGGTACAGGGGATGCAACGGGGGATGCTGCTCAATCTCGGTCTCGGCCTGTTGTCGGGTGCCACCGACCAGAGCGGTTACGGGCCGCTGGCGCAGCAGGCCGGATCTCTGGCCGCCGGGCTGCTCGACAAGTCCTACAGCCGCGACCAGGAACGCGCCGCCGACACCCTCGGCATCGATTACATGGTCAAGGCGGGCTACAACCCGGTCGGTGCGGTTCAGGTTCAGGACTTCTTCTATCGCAAGCTCGAGGGGGGGGGCGAGCCGCAATGGCTCTCCGGGCTCTTCCGCACCCATCCCTTCTCCAAGGAACGGCTCATCGCCAACCAGCAGTATATTGCCACCACCTATCCGACCCCGGGGCGTAACGCCCGAATCGCCAGCGAGTCCTTCCAGCAGGCGATTGCCGGTCTTAAAAAGAGCCAGGAGGGCTACGCCCTCTATGATCAGGCTCGGGAGCAGCAGGCGCAGGGGCAGACCGGCAAGGCGATCGCGACTTATCTTCAGGCTGCCGCCAAGGCTCCGGACGAGGCCTTGATCCTGACCGGTCTGGGGATGGCCTACCTCGACGCAGACGATCTCAACTCGGCGCGCATGAATCTCGCCAGGGCGGTGCGACTCGACGGCAACTATTACTATTCCCGTCTCGGCCTCGGTTACACCTATCTGCAGCTCAAGCAGGTATCCCAGGCGTTGCCGGAGCTGGAGCAGAGTCTGAAACTGATGCCATCCCTGCAGGGCGCCTATCTCCTCGCCGAGGGGTATGACCAGAGCGGCCAGGCGCAAAAGGCTCTCGCCCTCTACCAGGAGGTGGCCAAGGCCGACCCCCAGGGAAAACTCGGTCAGGCCGTCGCCACCCGGGTGACCGCCCTGCAGGGGAAACCGTGAACTGGGAGCAGCTGCTTAGTCCGGACGAGGTGCTGGTATGGGAAGGACGGCCGGCACCGCGGTGTTACACCTTTCGCAACTGGCGCCACGCCCTCTTCGGCGTGTTGCTCCTTTTTCTCAGCCTCTACTGGCTGACGATCGCGGTCCAGCTCGCCGCCGTTTACCATTGGCCCTGGCTGCCGCTCCTCCCCATCCCGTTTCTGCTCACCGGCCTCGCGCTCTCCCTGGGGCAACTGCTGCTGGCCCGCCTCGAATGGGAGCAGGTTTTTTATGCAGTAACCGACCGTCGCATCCTGGTGCGACGCGGGCTGCGCGGCCGGCGCCTCGAAGAGCTCCCGCTGGCGGAGCTCGGCTGGCTCCAGCTGCGCCCCCAGGGGAAGGAGCTCGGCACCCTGCGAATCCGCGACCGGGCGGATGAAAAACGCCTCACGCTCTGCTGCGTCGAGTATCCCCGTACGGTCGCCGACCTGCTCGAAGCGGCGCTGGTCCGCACTGCCGGCGAGTGCCTGCTGCGCAGCGGCGGCTGACCGGCTTTTAATTGACTTTACCCCTGCCGATTGGGTACCATTCCGGCACTTCCATCGTGCCGGAGAATTGCCCTTGCCCACCATGCAAAAACGCTTTTATCTCGAAACCTTCGGTTGCCAGATGAACGTCGTGGACTCGGAGCGGATCGTTGATCTGCTCCGGGACGCCGGCTATTCCCAGGTGGACGATCCCCCCGCGGCCGACCTCATCCTGCTCAACACCTGTTCGATTCGCGACAAGGCCGAACGCAAGGTCTACGGCCACCTCGGTCGCTTCAAGCCCCTCAAGCAGCAGAACCCGACCCTGATCCTCGGCGTCGGCGGCTGCGTCGCCCAGCAGGAAGGGGAACGGCTCCTTGAGAAGCTCCCCTTTCTCGACATCGTCTTCGGGACGCACAACGTGCACAAACTGCCGGAGATGGTGCAACGGGTGGAAGCGCAGCGGGTGCGCTACCAGGAGACCGAATTCCTCGACCGCGAAACCCGGCTGCAGCTCTTTCCGCAGCGGCGCGGCGGCGCGGCGATCTGCCGCTTTGTGACGGTGATGCAGGGGTGTGACAACTTCTGTTCCTACTGCATCGTCCCCCACGTCCGCGGGCGCGAGGTCAGCCGCCCCAGCGGCGAGATTCTCGCCGAGATCCGCGATCTCGCCGCCGGCGGCGTCCGCGAGGTGACCCTGATCGGGCAGAACGTCAACTCCTACGGCAATCGGGAAGCGGGCGAACTCTCCTTTAGCGAGCTTCTCGAAGCGGTGCATGGCATCGACGGTGTCGAGCGAATCCGCTTTACCACCTCTCATCCAAAAGACCTCTCCGATGAGCTGATTGCCGCCTTTGGCACCCTCCCCAAGCTCTGCAAGCATTTTCACCTGCCGGTACAGAGCGGCTCCGATCCGATCCTGCAGGCGATGAACCGGGGCTACGATCGCGGCGACTACCTCGACAAGGTCGCCCGGCTCAAGGCAAGCTGCCCGGAGATCCGCCTCACCTCCGATATCATCGTCGGTTTCCCCGGGGAGAGTGACGCCGACTTTGCCGCGACCCTCGACCTGGTGGAACAGGTGCGCTTTGCCGACCTCTATGCCTTTCTCTACTCGTCCCGCCCCGGAACCGCCGCCGCCGGGCTGAGCGACGATCTCCCGGCCGCGCGGCGGCAGGAACGCTTCGAGCGCCTGCTTGCCCTGCAGGCCGGTATCAGCAAGGCGACCTGGCAGCAGGACGTCGGCCGCATCCTGCCGGTCCTGGTGGAGGGAGAGAGTCGTCAGGGGGACGGCCAGCTCTTTGGCCGCACCAGCTGGAACCGCATCGTCAACTTCCCGGGGCCGGCCGAGCTAATCGGGCGCACCCTAGAGGTGCGGGTGACCCGCTCCTATAAAAACTCCCAGCTCGGCGAGCTGGCCGTAGCCCCGGCGTGACGCCGAAAGCCTGATTCCTGTATCCTGTGCTCTGAACCTCCAGCCCGACGGATTTTCCATGGCCAAGGGCCGCATCCTCGCCATCGATCACGAAGAGTTTTTTCGCACCCTCTACCGCGACCTGCTCAAGGGAGAGGGGTACTACGTCCGTCTCGCCGCCAGCGGCCGGGAGGCCCTCGACTGCCTGCGCAGCGAGGAATTCGACCTGGTGATCACCGACATGCACATGGAGGGGATGGACGGGCTGGTGATCACCGAGGCGATCCGTCGCTTCAACCCCGACCAGGAGATCATGGTGGTAACCGGCCAGCAGGAAGTGACGCTGGCAGTGGAGGCGATGAAGCGCGGCGTCTCCGAATACCTCCTCAAACCGATCCACCCCGAGGCTTTCCTCCTCGTCGTCAACAAGGTCCTCTTCCGCCAGAGCCAGGGGCTGGAGCACCGCAAACTCCTCGCCGAAAACCTCGAATTCCACGCCACCCTGACCTACTATCGGCGCTGCCTCGCCTTTCTCAAGATCCATGACCTCGATCGCCTCGGCGATGTGATCCTCGATACCCTGATGGAGCTGTTGCGGGCCGAAGGCGCCGCTCTCTGGCTGCGTGCCTACGGTGGCCAGCACTATCGTCTGCGCTGCCGGCGCGGCCTCGCCCGGGTGGCGGCCGAGGAAGAGACGCTGCAGCCCGATGCCGGGCAACGCCGACTCTTCGCCCTCGGCAACGCCAGCCTCGCCGATGAGGATCGTTCGCTCTGGGTCCCCCTCACCAGCGGCGTCGAACCGATCGGCCTGATCCGCGTCGAAGCGCCGGCCAGCCGTGACCAGTTCAATCGCCGTGACCTCAAGGTCGCTGACATGGTCGCCGAGTTTGCCGGCAGCGCTCTCTACAATGTGCTGCAGTACCGGCGCCTGGAGCAGGACAGCCTGCGGGTGCCGCGCGGCGAAGCCTACACCATGGCCTTTTTCCGCGATCACATCGCCAAGGAGCTGCACAAGGGGCGCCGTTACGGGCGGCGCCTGGCGCTGGTAAAACTGGTCGTTGCCAACTACCCCGAACTGCAGGAGCGCTTCCTCGACAAGGATCTGGGCGCGGCGCTGGAGGGGATGATCGCCACGGTCAATACCGCGCTGCGGGATGCCGATATCATGGCGCTGGCGGAGCCGGACGAGTATCTGATTATGCTCCCCGAGACCGACTACTGGGGTTCGCTGGTGACCCAGAAGCGGATTCGCAAGGCGCTGCGCGGCAAGCTGAACCTCAGCGACATGAAAAAGAGCCACCCGATCGAGGTTCTGATGCGCTCGGCCGCCTTTCCGGCTGACGGGGCGAGTTTCGAGGAGCTGCAGCATGTCGTCACCCGCCGCCTGGAACGGTTGCGGGGGAGCCTGTTCCAGCGTTCGCGCTGGCGGGAACAGCCGCTCTGGACGATTGTCGACCAGCTCCTCGGTCAGCCGGCCGACTACCGGGTCGGCAGGGAGGAGGGCGGACTGCAGGTCGGCAAGGCGCTGGCCGGGTTTGAGGACGGCCAGAGCAGCTGTTATTTCCGGATGCCGGAAGCGCGTCTTGAGGAGATCATGCTTGCCTTCTGCCAGGAGACGATCGAATCGAGCCGGACCCGCGGGGTCATCTACCGCAGTTGCAGCGACTTCGAGGTGATCCGGCGCAGTTTGCAGCATGCCGATCAACTCGAAAAGACGGCAACCAGTGTCTACCTGCTGGGCGGCCGGCGCCGGGTCGCCTGGGACAGCCAACGGCTGGTACCGATCTTCATCGAGGACGAGGCCTTCCGCAAGACGGTGGTGCTCCTCTACCTCAACGAGGATTACGCCTATGCCCTCTTCGCCCGCCGCCAGGGGAATGAGCTGATCGGTTTCCACAGCGCCGATTTCTATTTCGTCGAAAACATGCTGGCCAAACTTCAGGAGCAATACCAGCTCCAGGCGCAGATCTGATGCCGATGCCGATCGTGACCAAAACCGTTATTCTCGCCAGCGCGCGTGACGACCTGCAGGGGTTGGTCGAGTCCCTTCGCCAGCAGGGGTGCCAGGTGCATGCCTGCAACGACGGCGCCCGCGCCCTCGAACTCGCGCTGCGGCTCTTCCCGCAGCTGCTGGTCGTCGACAGCGATATTCCACTGCTGCCGGCGGCGCGGCTGGCCCAGATCCTGCGGGCCAACCCGCGCACGGAAGGGCTCTCCTTCTTCTTCGTCGGCCATGAGGGGGAGGAGATCGAGGGATTCCAGCGCCACCGCGACCAGTTTCTGCTGCGCCCCTTCAACCGCGAACAGCTGCTGCTGACCATCGCCACCTTCTTTGGCCGCCGCGAACGGACCGAACAGGTCAGCCGCCAGGAGAAGGAGGTTGCCGGCAGCCTCGACCAGATCTCCCTGGTCGACCTGCTGCAGGTGTTCGGGCTCAACCGCAAGGATGGAATCCTGCACCTCGCCCGCGGCGAGGAACGGGCCGCAGTCTTTATCCTGGAGGGGTGCGTGATCAATGCCCGGGTTGGCCGGGTCGGCGGGGAGAAAGCTTTCTTCCGGCTGTTGCGCTGGGAGAACGGCACCTTCTGGTTCGTCCCCGGACCGCCGGAGGTCGAGGCTCTCATCGCCACCCCCCTCGACCACCTGCTGATGGAGGGGATGCGCCAGAACGACGAGGAGAATGCCCAGCGCGATGCCCTGCCGCAGCCGGAGGCGATGCTCGGACTCAAGGTTCCCCGGGAGCGCCTGCCACATGGCCTGCGGCCGACGACCCAGGAAGTGCTGATGCTCCTCGAGTACTACCCGCGGGTGGAAGAGCTGCTCGATCATTGTCCGCGCCCCGACTTCGAGGTGCTGCAGGTTCTGAAGGTGCTGCTCGAAAAGGGGCTGGTCGAAGAGCTGCAGGCGGCGGCGGGGGAAGCACCGCTGCCGTTGCTGACCGCCGAGGAAGTGCTGGCGGCCAAGGATTTTTTCAATGACACCGAGCTGTTGCTCGAATCGGCATCGAGCAAACTGGTCTTGCTCGCGACCGCGCCGGAGCAGCTCCGGCAGTTTACCCAGGCGCTGCAGGGCCTCCCCGAGTTCGAACCGGAGAGCGCGTTTCTGCTCGGCGCCGACCGCCTCGGCCTCGGCGATATCGGGCGGCTTAACATCGGCGAGAGCTTCGCGCTGCGCCTCTTCTGCCTGCCGGCGACGGCAGCTACCGCGCCGCTTTGGACCGCCTTCGGGCGGCGCCTGTTCGGCGTGGCCGCCCTGGGTGACCCCGCCGGGATGGCGACGGCGATCGACTTTTTCGAAGCATCGCTGCACCTGCCGGTGGCGCGGGTCGTCTTTGCCCCGCCGTTGGCAGCAGGGACCTATCTGCTGCAACGCAACGACCGCCAGGGGGTGCGTCGCCTGCTGGCCTCTTTTGCCACCCGTTTCACCGGGGAACCCGTTCCCGAGGAGGTAGCATGATCGACCTGCACACCCATACCCTGTTCAGCGATGGCGAACTGATTCCAGCCGAATTGACCCGCCGTGCGGCGGTAGCCGGCTACCGGGCCCTGGCCATGACCGATCACGGCGACCTGTCGAACCTCGACCTGATTATCCCCCGCCTGGTCCGGGTCGCGGCCGACCTCGGCGCCGCCTGGGGGCTGACGGTTCTCCCTGGTATCGAGTTGACCCATATCCCCCCCGGGGAGATTGCAGCGGCCGCCCGCGAGGCGCGGCGTCTCGGCGCCCGGATCGTCATCTGCCACGGCGAGACGATCGTCGAGCCGGTCGCCGCCGGCACCAACGCGGCTGCCCTTGCCGCCGACATCGACATCCTCGCCCACCCCGGGCTGCTCAAGGCGGAGCTGGCGCAACTGGCGGCGGAGCGTGGCATCTGCCTCGAAATCACCACCCGCAAGGGGCACAGCCTCACCAACGGCCATGTCGCTCGGGCCGCCCTCGCCGCCGGCGCCAAGCTGGTCATCGACAACGACGCCCACGCCCCCGGCGATCTCCTCTCCCCGGGAATGATGCGCGCCGTCGGGCGCGGCGCCGGCCTGAGCGAGGAGCAGGTCGAGCAGTGCCTGCGCAACAGCGAGGAACTGGTGACCAAGGCCCTCGGTGATGGGCGATGAGTGATGAGTGATGAGTGGCAAAGGAGAAGTTGTGACTGACATGGATTTTGCCTTTTTTCAGGAATTTGTCGAAGCGCCGAGCCCGTCGGGCTTTGAACAGCCGGCGCAGCGGATCTGGCGCCGGGAACTGCAGGAAGTGGCGGACGTGGTCAGCGGTGACATGATGGGAAATGCCATCGCCCGCCTCGCCGGCAGCCAGTCCGGTGCCCCGCGGGTGATGCTCGCCGGCCACTGCGACGAGATCGGCTTCATGGTCAGCTACATCGACGACCAGGGCTTTCTCTACTTCGCCCCGATCGGCGGCGTCGACGCTCACCTTGTCCCCGGTCAGCGCGTGCTGGTACACGGGGCCGCCGGGCCGGTGCGCGGCGTCGTCGGCAAGAAGCCGATCCACCTGATGGAGGCCAAGGACCGGGAAAGCGTGGTCAAGTTCAAGAGCCAGTTTATCGACATCGGCTGCGCCAGTCGTGCCGAGACCGAAGGCCTGGTGGCGGTCGGCGATCCGCTGACCTTTGCCGTCGGCCTGGAGCGGCTGCAGGGGGAGCGCGTCACCTCGCGGGCCTTCGATGACAAGATGGGCGCCTTTATCGTCGCCCGGGTGCTGCAGGAAGTGAAGCGGCGCGGGCCGATTGCTGCCGAGCTCTTTGCCGTCTCCACGGTCCAGGAAGAGATCGGCCTGCGCGGCGGTACCACCAGCGCCTACGGCATCGACCCCGACATTGCCATCGTCGTCGAGGTCGGTTTCGCCACCGACCATCCCGAGGTCGACAAGAAGGAGATCGGCGACTTCCGCCTCGGCGGCGGGCCGATCCTGGCGCGCGGCGCCAACATCAACCCGGCCCTCTTCGAGCTGCTCCTTGCCAGCGCCAATGAGGAAGGGATCGCGGTGCAGATCATGGGCGCGCCGCGAGCTACCGGCACCGACGCCAACGTGATCCAGCTCTGCCGTGGCGGGGTGGCGACCGCCCTGGTCAAGGTGCCGCTGCGCTACATGCACTCGCCGGTGGAAGTCCTCGATCTGCGCGACCTGGAGGCAACGGTACAGCTCCTCGCCGCGGCGGTTCGGCGCATAAGCGACCGGGACCATTTTATCCCCCGCTGAACCCCGTATTTGCCCTTGACGGGATTCCGCCGGCGGGTATAGAGTCGGCGATTAAATATTTTACTCCTCCCGCCCGCTAAAGGAGATCATAGATGCTCGACTCCGAAATTCGCGAAGGGTTGACCTTCGACGACGTTCTGCTCCTCCCCGCCCACTCCACGGTCCTCCCCAAGGAGACCGACCTGACCACCCTGCTGACCCCCCAAATCCGCCTCAATATTCCGCTCCTCTCCGCGGCCATGGATACCGTCACCGAGGCCCGGACTGCGATCTGCATGGCGCGGGAAGGGGGGTTGGGGATCATCCACAAGAACCTCACCCCGGCCGAGCAGGCGCTGGAGGTCGACCAGGTGAAAAAATCGGAGAGCGGCATGATCGTCGATCCGATCACCATGGATCCCGACCAGAAGATCTTCGAGGCCCTGGCGCTGATGAAGAAGTACCGCATCTCCGGGGTGCCGATCACCAAGAACGGCAAGCTGGTCGGTATCCTCACCAACCGCGACCTCCGTTTTGAAACCCAGCTTCAGCAGCCGATCTCCAACGTCATGACCAAGAACAAGCTGGTCACGGTGCCGCCGGGGACGACCCTCGAAGAAGCCAAGTGGCACCTCCACCAGCACCGCATCGAGAAGCTGCTGGTGGTCGACGACAACTTCGCCCTCAAGGGGCTGATCACCATCAAGGACATCGAGAAGGTCCGCAAGTACCCCAACGCCTGCAAGGACGACATGGGCCGGCTGCGGGTCGGTGCGGCGGTCGGCGTCGGCGGGGACCGCGAGGAGCGCCTCGAAGCCCTGGTCCGCGCCGGGGTCGACGTGGTGATCATCGATACCGCCCACGGCCACTCCCAGGGGGTGATCGACACGGTGATCGACTGCCGCCGCCAGTACCCGGAGCTGCAACTGATCGCCGGCAATATTGCCACCGCCGAGGCCGCCCGGGCCCTGATCAAGGCCGGCGTCGACGCGGTCAAGGTCGGCATCGGTCCGGGCTCGATCTGCACCACCCGGGTCGTCGCCGGGGTCGGGGTGCCGCAGATCACCGCCATCGCCAGCGTCGCCGAGGTCACCGGCAAAGCCGGCATCCCGCTGATCGCCGACGGCGGCATCAAGTATTCGGGCGAACTCCCCAAGGCGGTCGCCGCCGGCGCCGATATTATCATGATCGGCTCCCTCTTCGCCGGCACCGAGGAATCACCCGGCGAAACGATCCTCTACCAGGGACGGACCTACAAGGCCTACCGCGGCATGGGCAGCCTCGGCGCCATGAAGGCCGGCAGCAAGGATCGCTACTTCCAGGGGGACGTGGAGAGCGATATCAAGCTGGTCCCGGAAGGGATCGAAGGACGCGTTCCCTACCGCGGTCCCCTCTCCGAGAATATCCACCAGCTTCTCGGCGGTCTGCGCGCCGGCATGGGCTACACCGGCTGCCGCACGATCAAGGAGTTGCAGCAGAAGGGGCAGTTCATGCGGATCACCAACGCCGGTCTGCGCGAGTCCCACGTCCACGACGTGGCGATCACCCACGAGGCCCCCAACTACCGGGTCGAGCGCAGCGGGTAGCAATTGGTTTTCATAGGTCCTGTTAGTCTTTATAGGACCTATGGGACGCATGGGACCTATGAAAAACCGCGACCTCGCCTTTCCCTTAACCAGGTAATTCAATGGACATCCACCAGGAAAAAATCCTGATCCTCGACTTCGGCTCCCAGTACACCCAGCTGATCGCCCGCCGGGTGCGCGAAGCCCACGTCTACTGCGAGCTCCACCCCTTCGACATGGAGCTGGCGGCGATCCAGGCCTTCGCTCCGGCAGGCATCATCCTCTCCGGCGGCCCGAAATCGGTCTACGAGGCGGGGGCGCCGGCGGTGGCCGAAGCGCTCTTCGAACTCGGGGTGCCGATCCTCGGCATCTGCTACGGCATGCAGCTCCTCTCCCGCCACTTCGGCGGCGAGGTGGTGCCGGCCGGCAAGCGGGAGTTCGGGCATGCCGACCTCTTCGCCAAGGGGCAGCCCGGGCCCCTCTTCGACGGCTTCTTCGTCGACGGCAAGAGCCCGGTCTGGATGAGCCACGGCGACCACGTTGCCACCGTCCCGGCCGGGTTCGAGGTGGTTGCCGGCAGCGGCAACGCGCCGGTCTGCGCCATCCAGGATGTGGCGCGCAATCTCTACGGCGTCCAGTTCCACCCCGAGGTCAACCACACCCCGCGCGGGGAACTGCTGATCGATACCTTCGTGCGCAAGATCTGCGCCTGCCACGGCCAGTGGACGCCGGGGCAGATCATCGCCGACGCGGTCGAACGCATCCGCGCCCAGGTCGGCGGCGACCGGGTCATCCTCGGCCTCTCCGGCGGCGTCGACAGCTCGGTGGCGGCGGCGCTGATTCACCGTGCCATCGGTGATCAGCTCACCTGCGTCTTCGTCGACAACGGCCTGCTGCGGCTCGGCGAAGGGGACCAGGTGATGGCGACCTTCGCCAAGAACCTCGGGGTCCGGGTGATCCGCGTCGATGCCGAGCGGCGTTTCCTGGACAAGCTCGCCGGCGTCACCGACCCGGAGCAGAAGCGCAAGATCATCGGCAATCTCTTTGTCGATATCTTCGAGGAGGAATCGAAGAAACTGACCGACGCCAACTGGCTCGCCCAGGGGACAATCTACCCCGATGTCATCGAGTCGGCCGGGGCCAAGACCGGCAAGGCCCACAACATCAAGAGCCACCACAACGTCGGCGGCCTCCCCGACTATATGAAGCTCCAGCTCCTCGAGCCGCTGCGCGAGCTCTTCAAGGACGAGGTGCGGGCGATCGGCGAGGAACTCGGCCTGCCGCACCAGATGGTCTGGCGCCACCCCTTCCCGGGTCCGGGGCTGGGGGTGCGCATCCTCGGCGAGGTGAAGAAGGAATACTGCGACATTTTGCGCCGCGCCGACGCCATCTACATCGAGGAACTCTACCGCAGCGGCCACTACGACAAGATCAGCCAGGCCTTCGCCGTCTTCCTGCCGGTGAAGAGCGTCGGCGTCATGGGGGACGGCCGCACCTACGAATATGTCGTCGCCCTGCGCGCCGTCGAAACCAAAGATTTCATGACCGCCGGCTGGTACCCGATGCCCTACGCGGACCTGGCGCGGATCAGTAACCGCATCATCAACGAGGTCAAGGGGATCAACCGGGTCGTCTACGACATCTCGAGCAAGCCGCCGGCCACCATCGAGTGGGAATAGGGCGTGACATGGGGGGGCTGATGCTGATGCGCTGGTTGCCGGCGTTTCTGCTGCTGAGCCTGGTGGCGGTGACCCCGCTGCGGGCCGAAGAAATCGCAGCGCCGGAGCGCCCAGCGCTCTGGAGCAGCGACGAGACCCTGCTGCTCCTCGGTGGTCTGGCCGGTGCCGGGGTGGTCTCCCTCTGGGACGAGAATCTCAGCCGCAAGGCCGAGAACAACCAGGCCGCTCCTTTTGAAGAGCTCGCCTCCGGCTTCAATCTGGTCGGCCATCCCGTCGCCTGTTTCGGGCTCGCCGGTGCCACCTGGGGTTACGGCCTCTGGACGGAGGATACTGAAATTGTGCAGACGGGCCGCCAGGCCACCGCGGCGGTCGTTGCCGCCGAGCTGGCCACTCTGGCCCTCAAGGCCGCGACGGGGCGGGAGCGACCTGACAATTCAGCCAGCTCCGGTGCCTTTCATCCCTTCTCCCTGGAGCGCGAAGCCGACTCCTTCCCCTCCGGGCACACCGCCGGCGCCTTTGCCCTGGCCGCCGTCTTTGCCCGTCACGCCCACACTCCCGCTGCATCCTGGGGCTATTACAGTCTTGCCGGCCTGGTCGGCCTCTCCCGCGTCTACGCCGGCGACCACTGGGCGTCGGATGTGGTCGCCGGAGCCGTCATCGGCGAGCTGGCGGGGCGCCTGGCGATAAAATGGCAGCAGCAACTGGGTGGTCCTTCCGCAGCCCTTTACCCTTGGGCCGGCCCCGGTCTCGGGGTGCAATGGGTTGCTCGGTTCTAATCTCGCCTCATTCCGGAAATTCCAGAGGAAAACAGCTCGCCCTACTTCCAATCCGAGGGGTCAAACCGGACCCGGGAAAACCAGCTTGCGATTGGAGTTTCTCCCTATTTCCCTTGGTTTTTCAGTAGTTTTTTGTTGATCTGGCCGGCGGGCTATGATAAAAATGCCGCTTCGAATGAAGCGCTCCAAATTTTAATCTGAAATGCAATACGCCCGGTCGGTAACGCCTTTACAGGGTTTGGATCCTTTGCGCCCTCTCCCCCAAAAAAAATCCGAGCCTGGGGTGGTCGTTGTCCTGATCTCCATCCGGTTTCGGCAACTACCCATGGGCGGCACGGAACTGGAATCTTCCATTCGGAAAGGATATTCACCTTGACCAGAGCTTGTTTTTTTTATCTTGGTAGCCTTTTGGCCCTCTGCCTGTGTTGGGGAGCAATTGGGGTGACAGTTGCCGGGGCGGCTGATTTAACCCCGCAGCAGATGCTGGAGCAGCTCTCTCCCGCGGAAAAGGAGGCCCTGGCCAAAAAGTATGGTGTGGAGCTGCCCGGTGAAAAGGGCGGGGCGGTGACCGTCAATAATCCACCCGTTGTCAAGGCGCGTCCCCTTGAAAACTCAGAAATTGAAGGAGAATTCAAGGCCCCGGCCGCCGCTGATGAAAAACTAACACTTGCCAAACCGGTCGCAGTGGACTCTCCGGTCACCAAGATTTCCGGGCAGGCGGCCGCCGAAGCCCTGGAATTGCGCCGCGGCTTCGCCGACTTTGTCGCAGAGTCGAAGGCGCTTAAGGTCGATACGAATTTGCGGCAGTTCGGCTATGAGCTATTTGCCGGGACGCCTTCCACCTTTGCGCCGGTTACGGACGTTCCCGTTCCCGCGGAATATGTCCTTGGCCCTGGCGATGAGTTGAAGGTGCAGCTGTTCGGAAAAACCAACCAGCAATTAGCGATGATCGTTGACCGGGAGGGAGTGATCGCCTTTCCGGAAATCGGCCCCTTGAATGTTGCCGGGATGAGCTTTGCACAGGCACGGGCCTATATTGCCGAGCAGGTCAAGGAAAAGACGATTGGAGTCTCCGTTAGCATAACCATGGGCGAGTTACGCTCGATTCGTGTCTTCGCTTTGGGGGAGGTTTCGCAACCCGGTTCTTATTTGGTCAGTGGCCTGGCCACCCTTTCGCAGGCGTTGTTCGTCTCTGGCGGGGTCAAGAAGATTGGCTCTCTTCGAAAGATCCAGCTCAAGCGGGATGGCCAACTGGTCACCACCATTGACCTGTATGATTTCCTGCTCAAGGGTGATACCAGTGCGGACGTGCGGCTGCTTCCCGGCGATGTTGTCTTTGTCCCGCCGGTCGGAGCCACGGTCGGGGTGGCCGGAGAGGTAATGCGCCCGGCGATTTACGAGCTGCGCACTGAAAAAAGCCTGGGTGATCTGTTAACTCTCGCCGGGGGGCTCCGGCCGACGGCCTTTCGTGAAAAAGCCCTGATTGAGCGGGTTGGCGAGAACGGGATCCGTTCCGTGCAGGAGGTCGCCTTGCAGGATGCAGGACTGCAGACCACACTGCGCAACCACGATCTGATAAAGATTTTCTCAATCCTCGACTACGAAAAAAATCCCGTATTTCTGGTGGGTAACGTCAAACGTCCCAGTAAATATGCCTGGAAGGAGGGGATGCGACTTTCAAGCCTGGTTTCCGGCCCCGATCAATTGATGCCGGAAACCTATCTTGATTACGCTTTGATTGAGCGGGAAGCTGCCGACAATCGTGAGCCTGAACTGGTACGGTTCAGTCTGGCTGATCTCCTGAACGGCAAAGCCGAAGCAGACCTGTTACTTCAACCGCGAGACAAGGTGTACATCTTCCATCGGTCCCATTTTCGTCAGGCGCCGATGGTGACCATTTCTGGTCAGGTGCAGAGTCCCGGCAGCTATGAGCTGAAACGCTCCATGCGGCTGGTTGATTTGCTGTTGTCGAGTGGTGGCCTTCGCAAAACTGCTGATCCCAGTGAGGCAGAACTGTACCGGACCGACCCGGTATCAAAGGAGGTAAGTTTATCCAGGTACTCTCTCGCGGCGGCCCTGGCGGGGGTGAATGATCAGAACCCATTGTTGCAGGACTCTGATCGGCTGGTCGTCCATTCCATCTGGGAGACCAAGCAGCGCTTTACGGTGAGAGCCCTCGGCGAGGTCAATAACCCGGGTTCCTACGAACTGGCCGCCGGGATGCGGGTTGCTGATCTGGTATTTGCTGCCGGTAATTTGACCCCCCGGGCCTATCTGAAACAGGCGGAAATCACCCACTTCGACATCGTCAACGGGGAAGAACGCGTCACCCGCCACGAATCTTTCGATCTGACAGCAGCGTTGCAGGGCGATGCTGAGGCCAACCAGCTGCTGGCCCCCTATGACGTGATTACGGTGCGGACCCTTTCCAACTGGCGGGGAGCGGAGAGTGTCACCCTGGCAGGTGAATTCAAATTTCCCGGGACCTACCCGATCGAAGAGGGGGAGCGGCTCTCCTCCGTCATTAAACGCGCCGGAGGGTTTCTGCCGGAGGCCTATCTGGATGCGGCATTTTTTACGCGCGAATCGATTCGACAAGATCAGCAGCAGCAGATTGACGAAATGGTACGGCGGCTGGAGAGAGAAATCAACCTGACCCAGGCATCTATCGGGAGGGAAAACCCGCAATCTCTCGCATTGCAACGTAACCAAACCGAGTTGGTTGCAGCGCAGAAGATTTTGGAGGCCGCCAAGCGGGTCAAGGCGACCGGCCGTCTGGTGATCCAGCTCTCTGATGTCAAAGCCTTGGCCAATTCTGAATTCGACCTGGCATTACGGGACGGCGACGTGCTGCGTGTCCCGAAACGCCCCGAGGAAGTTCATATCATCGGGCAGGTTTACAATTCCTCGTCACAGCTCTACCGGCCAGGGGATGATCGTGACGATTACATCCAGCGTTCCGGTGGATTAACCAATTTTGCCGACAAGGGGAGCATTTACGTGGTGCGCGCCAATGGGGAAGTCGATCCTCAGAAAGGCTGGTGGCGGTCCCGGGAAATTCATCCTGGTGATGTCATTGTTGTTCCCGAAAAACTTGACCGGTTTTATGCCATTGAAAGCGCCCTCGATTGGAGCAAGGTGTTGATGCAGGTTGGGGTTGGTGTCGCTTCAATGAAGACCCTGGGAATTTTATAAAAGCCGGCCCGAATATTCAGAAAGTCGTAAATGATGAGTAACCATACCGAACAGGCCGCCGAGCTACGCCCGCCGATTAATCAGGATTTGGGCCGGTCGCCAGCTCCTGCTGACGATGAAATTGATCTTCTTGAACTTTGTCAGGTAATTTGGGCCGGTCGCAAATATGTTTTTGCAATCACCTTTTGTGCGGCTCTTCTGGCGGTAATCATTTCCTTATTGCTGCCCAATATCTATAAAGCCGAAGTGCTTTTGGCCCCGGTCGGCAGCGAGGAAGTGAAAGGGGGCGGGCTGGCGTCCGCTCTCGGCAACCTCGGCGGTTTTGCTGCAATGGCCGGGATCGCTCTCCCCGGCGGCGGCGCGATTGAAACCAACCTCGCAGTTCTCAAGTCCCGGGAGTTTATTAATCAATTCATTAAAGACAAGGAGCTCATGCCGGTTCTCTTTGCCGATGACTGGGATCGGAAAAAGAGCCAGTGGAAAGAGAGTGATCCGGAAAAGCGGCCCAATTCCTGGGATGGCTACCGGTTATTTACCAAAGAGATCATGAAAGTTTCCCTCGATGACAAGACCTCCCTGGTGACAGTCTCTGTTGCCTGGACCGATCCGGTATTGGCCGCGGAATGGGCCAATGAACTGGTGTCGCGACTGAATGATTTTTTGCGCCGACAGGCTATTCTGCGGAGCGAAAATAATCTTAAATATCTCAACCGGGCCCTTGAAAGCACCAGTGTTGCCGATATGCGGCAAACCCTCTTTACCCTGATTGCCAGTGAACAGAAAAAGGCAATGCTAGCAAATACGCAAGAGGAGTTCGCCCTCCGGGTCCTGGACAAGGCCGCTGCACCAGATAAGAAGTTCAAACCGAAACGGGCGATCATCTGTATCCTGGCGACGGTTGCAGGCGGAATGTTCTCGGTACTTTTTGTTCTGGTATTGAATTGGTATCGCCGCAATACCGAGATTCCTCCAATAGGGGTGGATTAGTACCCTTTACGGTACTTTCCTCTAATTTTCAGGAGGGTCCAATTTCCCGAAGCTTGCCTCGCAATCGGCAAGCACTACTGCCCCGTTGAAAGTTGAAAAATTATGAGACAGTAGTGCAGCTGAAAATTTTCCTCTGGGAGAGATCTTTTGAAATTTTCAAACAAAAAAATTCTGGTAACCGGCGCCGATGGTTTTATCGGTTCTCACTTGACCGAAGAACTGGTAAAGCGCGGGCATGATGTGCGTGCTTTCGTACTTTATAACTCGTTTAACTCTTGGGGCTGGCTCGACGAGTCTGCACCGGAGATCAGGAAGTCGCTTGATGTATTTGCGGGGGACATCCGTGACCCCCATGGTGTGAGAACTGCCATGCAGGGATGCGACATAGTCCTTCATCTGGCTGCCTTGATTGCGATCCCTTATTCCTATCACTCTCCGGATACTTATGTAGATACCAATATTAAGGGTACTCTCAATGTTGTACAGGCTGCCCGTGAACTGGAGGTCGCAAAGGTTGTTCATACTTCTACCAGCGAGGTCTATGGAACGGCACGCTTTGTCCCGATCACCGAGGAACATCCATTACAGGGGCAGTCTCCCTATTCGGCATCCAAGATCGGTGCTGACCAGATCGCCATGTCCTTTTATTCTTCGTTCGGAACACCAGTTGCTACCATAAGACCATTCAATACCTATGGCCCCCGGCAATCCGCGCGTGCCGTCATCCCTACCATTATCACCCAGATCGCCACCGGAATCCGCAAGATTAAGCTTGGCGCGCTGTATCCCACCAGAGATTTCAATTATGTGGCTGATACGGTTGCCGGTTTCATTGCCGTTGCGGAATCAGAGCGCACTGTGGGAGAAGTATTGAACATCGGCAGCAACTATGAAATTTCCATTGGTGAAACAGTTGCGATGATTGCCGATATCATGGATGTCAAGGTCGAGATTGAAACCGATGATGTCCGACTGCGCCCTGACAAGAGTGAAGTAGAACGCCTCTGGGCCGCCAATCAGAAAGCGTTGGACTTGACCGAATGGCAACCGAAGTATGCCGGTAAGGAAGGTTTGCAGCGCGGATTGGCCGAGACTATCGCTTGGTTTGCCAAACCTGAAAACCTGTCCTGCTATAAGGCCGACCGTTACAATATATGACAGCAAACTTTAGCACAAGGGTCGTTCTCAGCGCTTTGCAATCAGTCCTGCCTTCTGGTAGCGGATTCATTTCGTTACATGAGCCGCGCTTTGCAGGTGAAGAGTGGATTTATGTCAAGGAATGCCTAGATACCGGCTGGGTCTCGTCTGTAGGCAAATTTGTTGATCGTTTTGAAGAGGATCTGGCTGCTTATACCGGTGTCAAACGCGCGGTTGCCGTTGTCAATGGGACTGCTGCATTGCACATCTGTCTGCTGCTTGCCGGGGTTGAGGCTGGGGATGAAGTTCTCATGCCTGCCTTGACTTTTATCGCCACGGCCAACGCGGTCTCCTATTGCGCCGCAGTGCCCCATTTCATTGATAGTGAGGAAGCGACTCTCGGCGTTGATCCAATGAAACTTGCAGAATATCTGGCTGCGGTTACGGAGAAGCGCTCTGATGGATGCTTCAACCGGCTGACCGGTCGCCGGATCAGGGCAATTGTGCCGATGCACACCTTTGGACATCCGGTCGATCTTGAGCCGCTTTTGGAGGTCTGTCAGGTTTTCAACATAACCTTGATCGAAGATGCGGCAGAATCACTCGGCTCGTTTTACAAAGACCGTCATACGGGGCAGTGGGGTTTGCTCTCGGCTCTAAGCTTTAACGGGAACAAGACTATTACTACCGGTGGCGGCGGAGCAATCCTGACCAACGATGAAGAGTTGGGTCGACTGGCAAAGCATATCACGACAACTGCAAAAGTTCCCCATCGCTGGGAGTTCAATCACGACATGATCGCCTACAATTATCGTATGCCCAATATTAATGCAGCTCTTGGCTGTGCCCAGCTAGAGCAGCTTCCCGGTTTTCTGAAGATCAAACGTGAACTGGCAGAACACTATCGGCAAGCCTTCAGGGATATTCACGGCATACGCTTTTTCACTGAACCAGCTAACAGTCAGAGCAACTACTGGCTCAATACCCTGCTGCTTGATGAGCGGTATGCCGACCGGCGGGATGCCCTGTTGAAAATCACCAATGACGCCGGCATTATGACCCGACCTGCCTGGACTCTTATGAACAAACTACCCATGTTTTCTGCCTGCCCCAAAATGAATTTGCAGGTTGCGGAAAGCCTGGTACGCCGTCTGGTAAATATACCGAGCAGCGTCTTGCTAGGTAAGGGATCGGTCAATGCGTAAGATCTGTATAGTCACCGGCACCAGAGCCGAATATGGGCTGCTTTACTGGCTCATGAAAGAGGTTGAGGCTGATCCCGGGCTTCAACTGCAATTAATCGTCACTGGTATGCATCTTTCGCCCGAGTTCGGTCTCACCTACAGGACGATTGAAGAGGATGGCTTTACCATCGATGCCAGGGTCGAGATGTTGCTTTCCAGTGACACCCCGGTCGGGATTGCCAAGTCAATAGGCCTGGGAGTGATCGGCTTTGCCGATGCCCTGGAGCGATTGAAGCCCGATATGATGGTTGTTCTCGGGGACCGTTACGAGATTCTGGCAGCTGTTCAGGCCGCTCTGGTAGCAAGGATTCCCGTAGCTCACATTCATGGCGGCGAAACAACCGAGGGTGCAATTGACGAAAGCATCCGCCATGCCATCACGAAGATGTCCCATCTGCATTTTGTGGCTGCCGAACCTTATCGTAAACGGGTGATCCAGCTGGGTGAGCATCCAGATACGGTATTTGATGTCGGAGCACTTGGAATTGAAAATATCAGGCGATTGCAACTGCTTGATAAGGCCGCGCTTGAACAGAGCATAAACTTTGAACTGGGCACCAGCTTTTTTCTGGGTACCTACCACCCCGCGACACTCGGCGCACTAACTCCTCAGGCTGCCATGCAGGCGCTTCTTGATGCCCTGGACAAGTTCCCGCAAGCCAGAATAATTTTTACCAAGCCCAACTCCGACACTGATGGCAGAATATTGGGCCGGATGATTGATGACTATGCACAACAGCATCACGAGCGGGTCGCTGTGTTTACCTCCATGGGGCAGGTCCGTTATCTGAGTGCGCTGAAGCTGGCAGCTGCCGTAATAGGTAACTCGTCAAGTGGCATTATTGAGGCTCCTGCCTGCCATATTCCGACTGTCAACATAGGGGACCGACAGAGTGGGCGACTCAAAGCCGACTCGATTATTGACTGTCTGGAAACGAAGGAATCCATAGCAGCTGCGATCAATAAAGCTCTTTCACCCCGTTTTCGGGATGAAATCAAGCATGGCGTTTCACCCTATGGTTATGGAGAAACTGCTTCACAGATCAGGGACTGCCTGAAGAGCGCAACTCTGAGCTGTGCAAAACCTTTTTACGATCTTCGAGAGGCACGATGAAAGCTCGCCACACCTACATAATCGCCGAGGCCGGCGTAAATCACAACGGCTCACTGGAGATGGCAAAAAAACTGGTGGAAGTTGCTGCCGATGCCGGCGCCGATGCTGTAAAATTCCAGACCTTCAAGGCGAACAAGCTGGTGAGCTCTCTGGCGCCCAAGGCAGAATATCAGACCAGGACAACCGGTAGCGACGAATCCCAGTTTGAGATGATCCGCAAGCTGGAACTGGATGATCATGCTCATGAAGCACTGATTGCGCATTGCAAGATTTGCAACATAGAGTTTCTTTCAACACCATTTGATCTTGAAAGTGTTGACCTTCTGGCCGGGCGATTCGATCTCCCTTGCATCAAGATCCCCTCCGGAGAGATAACCAACGCCCCTTTACTGCTCAAGATCGCCCGGACCGGAAAACCGGTGATTCTTTCAACCGGCATGTCTACCCTGGGTGAAGTTGAAGATGCGCTTGGTGTTCTGGCCTTTGGCTTTCTGAGCAAGAGCGGGCCTTCAATAGCAGCCTTTCGTGCTGCTTACTGTTCTGCCCAGGGGCAGGCGCTCCTGCTTGACAAGGTGACGCTTCTGCACTGCACAACCGAATATCCGGCCCCGCTTGAAGATGTGAATTTGCAGGTGATGGACACCTTGAAAAGCGCCTTTGGCCTGCCGGTAGGCTATTCCGATCACACCGAAGGAATTGCCGTGCCGATTGCGGCTGTTGACCGCGGCGCTGTTGTCATTGAAAAGCATTTCACCCTTGACCGCAGCTTGCCGGGTCCGGATCACAAGGCGTCGCTCGAACCGGCTGAACTGAGGCAGATGGTGCGTTCGATCCGGGATGTCGAGCAGGCTCTCGGCACCGGCACAAAGCATCCGACACCAAGTGAACTGAAGAACATGGCCGTAGCCAGAAAAAGTCTGGTGGCTGCCTGTACTATCAGGTCCGGCGAGCCATTCACAGCTGAAAACCTGGCAGTAAAAAGGCCCGGCAATGGGTTGTCACCGATGCACCAATGGGAGCTGTTGGGCCGAAAGGCCGGAAAGGACTTTGCCGTTGATGAGGCAATAGAACTATGAGTCTGCCGGTTATCATATTGGGTGCGGGTGGCCATGCGAAGGTGTTGATCGGGGCGATGCTGGCAACTTCTGCCGTTATCAAGGGGGTAGTTGATTCAAATACGGCACTGGTCGGTAGCCGTATCCTCGGCGTTCCTGTGTTGGGTGGAGATGATGTTGTTGCTGAATTCAACCCCTCACAAATCCGGCTGGTAAATGGAGTCGGCTCGATAGGTCTTCCGGTTTTACGTCAACGACTGTACGAAAGGTTCAAGATTTTGGGTTATGACTTTGCCACGGTTGTTCATCCGTCGGCAGTTGTTGCTTCTGACGTCGTCATTGGCGAAGGAGCCCAGGTTATGGCCGGTACGGTCATCCAACCCGGCAGTCAGATCGGATGCAACACAATCATCAACACTCGTGCGTCAGTGGATCACGATTGTATTATTAGCGATCATGTCCATATTTCACCCGGTGTTACCTTTTCCGGGGGGGTGGATGTTGGAGCGGGGAGCCATATCGGTACAGGCGCCACTCTGATTCAGGGGGTTTCAATCGGTAGAGGTTGCCTAGTTTCAGCCGGGGCAGTTGTCGTTAAGGATATCAGTGCTGGCATAAAGGTGCGCGGTGTGCCGGCACGGGAGTTCGTATGAATCGTTGGAAAGATGTGCTGATAAGCCCGGATACAACTATTATGAACGCGATCAAGATCATTGATGAGGGCTCTCTTCAGATTGCCCTTGTGGTCGATGCTTCAAATAAACTTGTCGGGACCGTCAGCGACGGCGACATCCGGCGTGCAATTTTGAAGGGGGTTTTGTTTGACAGGCCCGTAAGTGAAATAATGTTTACCGAGCCAACCGTTGCAAGTTGTCATGAAAGCCGCGAAGCTATCATGGAGACGATGAAAACAAAGAGACTGCGGCAGATCCCAATTGTCGATCTGGCTGGCAGTGTAGTTGGTTTGGATAGTTGGGAAGAATTACTTAGCATTCAGGAACGGAACAATATTGTCGTGCTTATGGCGGGAGGTCTTGGAACACGACTTGGCGATCTTACGAAAGACTGTCCCAAGCCACTACTGCGAGTTGGCAAAAAGCCGGTTCTGGAAACAATTCTTGAAAACTGCAAGGAGTACGCGTTCAAACGTTTCTTTATTTCAATAAACTATAAAGCTGAAATGGTTAAGGAATATTTTGGAGACGGGTCGCGCTGGGGTGTGGAAATCCATTATCTTGAGGAAAAGACTAGGCTCGGCACTGCAGGAGCTCTCGGTCTGCTCCCTGAAATCCCGAGGCTGCCTATTCTGGTAATGAACGCAGATGTCCTTACAAAAATCAATTTCAAGCATCTGATGGACTTTCATGATGAGCACAAGTCAGTAGCCACCATGTGTGTCCGTGAATATGAATTCCAGGTGCCATTCGGCGTCGTGCAGCTTGATAGCCATCGCCTTAAGAATATTCTGGAAAAGCCGATTCATCAATTTTTCGTGAATGCAGGTATTTACGTGCTTAATCCGGAAGCAGTTTCCATGGTTCCTAAAAACGAATATTTTGACATGCCAACACTTTTTGACAAGTTATTTAATAAGCAGTCGGAAACGGCGGCATTTCCGATTCGGGAGTATTGGCTGGATATAGGACGAAAAGCCGATTTCGAACAGGCAAATGGTGATTATGATGAGGTGTTTTCATGATCGCGAACAAAACTGTCCTAGCCATAATTCCGGCGCGTGGCGGTTCCAAGGGAGTGCCACGCAAGAATATTTATGAGGTTGCCGGTAAGCCGCTTATCGCCTGGACCATTGAATCAGCACGAAAATCGAAATACATCGACAGATTGATTTTGTCATCAGATGATGCCGAGATCATTGCAGTTGCACGTGAATGGGGCTGTGATGTTCCATTCGTGCGTCCGGCAAAATTGTCACAGGATGATACCCCGGGTATCGAACCGGTCATTCATGCCATTAATGCGCTGCCCGGATATGATTATGTTGTTTTGTTGCAGCCCACTTCTCCGCTGCGTACGGTTGAAAACATAGATAAAGCCATCGAGATGTGTCTGGACAAACATGCAGCTGCCTGCGTGTCGGTGACAGAACCTGACAAGAGCCCATTCTGGATGTTTACTGTAAATGCTGATGGAAAGATGCGCAAGTTGCTGGAGAGCGGAACATCTTTTGCGCGGAGACAGGATCTTCCCCCGGTATATGCGTTGAATGGCGCGGTCTATGTGGCTGATACAAGGACTATTGTAGAAACGCGATCATTCGTAACTGAAACCACAGTACCTTACATAATGTCAAAAAATAACAGCGTAGACATTGATACGGAAGAGGACATGGTTGTTGCTGAGGTATTTTTGAATAGGGCCAATAGGATATGACCGATTCCATACACAATATACTTTTGGTTGGTGCCGGCCAGCTTGGCAGCCGCCATCTTCAGGGCCTTGCGCGCATCAATATCCCCGTATCAATCGAAGTGATTGATCCTAGCGAAGTCTCACTTAGGACTGCTCGCGAAAGATTCACCGAAATCGCGAAGAACCCTTATATTCGAGAGATCAGGTTTAACACCAATGGTAATGGCGAGAACAGCGCAATAGACTTGGCTGTGATCGCAACCGGTGCAGACGTAAGGGCAGATGTTGTAACTGCTCTGATTGGTGACAAACAGGTACGAAATATTATCCTGGAAAAGTTCCTTTTCCAGAGAGAATCGGATTTTGAAAGAGTAGGAGCGCTGTTGCACGAGCGGCAGGTGAAAGCAGTTGTCAATTGCCCGCGGCGGGTCTATCCGTTTTACCTCCAGTTGAAAGAAATTCTTATTGAAGATGGACCGATCAATTTCCGCGTGGACGGAAGCAACTGGGGTTTGGGGTGTAACGGCGTACATTTTTTTGATCTGTTCGCGTTCCTGACTGGTGAATACTCATCCATCCGAATCGATGAGGTATTGCTTGACAACACTATTCTGGAAAGCAAGCGGCCAAGCTTCGTGGAGTTTACCGGCAGCATCAGGGGAGCGAATGGCCGCGGTGACATGATCGAAATTTCATCCAGCATCGAACCGGGAACACCTTTGCATATTTCCATAGGTACCGGAACCCGTCAGATAGAGATTCAGGAATCGGCTGGTACCGCGTTTTTTGTCAAGAATCACGTCGGAAAAGTGTTTCAAGAGACATTTACCGTGCCTTTCCAAAGTCAGATTACCGGAACGGTTGCGCAGGAAATGCTTATGAACGGTGCCTGCTCTCTTACCCCTTACAAGGAATCTGTGCATCTCCATCTTCAGTTGCTTAAAACATTACTGGCGCATCTCAATAACGTGAGCGGAAAGCAGTACGAGAACTGTCCGATTACCTGAAAGAAATTATTATGAAAAAAGAAGACATATGGCTCGTCGGTTGCGGGCAGATGGCAATTGACTACATAAAGGTGCTTGATGCGCTGAAACAGCCGTTAAAGGTTATCGGTCGCGGGGAAAAAGCTGCTGCCCTCTGTGAAGAGAAAACCGGAAAGGCTGTAATAAGGGGCGGATTAGGCTCTTTTCTCGATGCCAATCCGTTGCCATGCAAATGCGCCATTGTAGCTGTCAATGTCGATGCGCTTGCGGAGACAACAATTCAATTAATTAACAGTGGTGTCAAGAACATACTGGTTGAAAAGCCCGCGGGATTGAATCCTTATGAAATTATGGCAGTACGAGACGCTGCAATTTCAAAAGGTGCGGATATTTATGTGGCTTACAATCGTCGTTTTTATGCAGCTACTTTGCATGCAAAGAGGATGATAGAGGAAGACGGCGGGTTGTTGTCGTGTAACTTTGAATTTACCGAATGGGGTCATGTTATTGAAGGGTTGACAAAAGACCCCGGTGTCAAAGAAAAATGGTTTCTCAGCAACTCCACGCACGTTGTGGATCTGGCCCTGTATCTCGCAGGCAAACCACAACAGCTAAGCTGCTATACTGCGGGTTCACTGCCATGGCATCCCGCGTCTTCAGTTTTTGCAGGGGCCGGAATCACAGATAAGGGAGTTCTGTTCTCCTATCAGGCTAATTGGCTGGCCCCCGGGCGATGGGGGGTGGAAGTATTGACGGCTCATCACCGGTTGATCTTCCGCCCGATGGAGACATTACAGGTAATGCACAAAGGCTCAGTCAGGATAGATCCGCTGGAAATTGATGATTCACTGGACAAGACCTTCAAGCCTGGCCTCTATGAGCAGGTGAGTCGCTTTCTTGCTGGTCGAATCGAGGGGTTTTGTACCCTGGCTGAACAGATTGATCACTGGGGTTATTATTGCCGTATGGCAGGGTATTAAATATAAATTGTTGGCGCAAAAGGAGCTCTGGAATGAAAGTATTGAAGGTTATATTGAAAAAACCATTTAATTTGATTTTAAAAATTAAGAAGTTTTTTTGGAAAGCAAAAGTCAGGATTCAGGCGCAACACTGTGGGAAAAGACTTTATATAGGAAGCGCAAGCAGTGTAAATTCAAAAACAGTCTTCGGTGATTACTCAAGTACCAATGGAATTACGGTAAAAGGGTATGGGAAGGTATTGATCGGTGATTATCTTCATACTGGTGTAGACTTGCTCATACTTACAACCAACCATAATTATAAAAACTCTACGTTGCTACCGTATGATTTGGATGAAGAAGTTAAAGACGTTGTTATCAAGCGTGCCGTGTGGATTGGGGACAGGGTTATTATAATGGGTGGCGTAACTATTGGTGAGGGTGCGATTATTCAAGCGGGTAGTGTTGTAGTATCAGATATTCCTGATTATGCAATTGCTGGTGGAAGTCCAGCCAAAGTTTTCAAATATCGGGATATCGATCATTATAAAAAACTTGCAGAGAGAGATATGTTTTACCGCTACTGATTTTTGGTATTATAAAAATTTTTGAAACATTAAAATATGAATGTTACCAAAGCAACCAACTCAATTTATGGTCTCTACCTGTCATTTTTAACAATTGCCTGGATGTTTCTCAATTTCGGTGGCTCAGGGGCGGATCCCTATACTGGCCAGGGTCTGCGGTGGGTCTTGATAACAGTGCCATTGCTTTTTATCATATTTATATTCACATTAGTTCGGCTTATGCAGTTTTCTTTTGACAATAATTTAACACAAATTTTTTTGCTTTTATATATTTTGTGTATTATCCCAGGTTCTGCGATTCATTCAGACCTGAAACATCTTTCAGAGGTGCTTCGCTGGGCTCTACCACTGTATTTTATAATTCATTTCAGGATTTCCGTTTCATATAAATTGCTGAATTTTTTATATATATTGTCAGTCATTGTCGTTGTATTAAATTACAATAGCGGTGTATCCGACTATGGATATCTTCCGGGTCAAACTACTGTTAATCTTCATCAGGGCATGTGGTGGCGAGTCTCTCTTTGGTTGTACAAGACACCACCTTATTCTGCAGCGTTCTCAATAGCCATATTGTTGGTAAATTTTTTTTATAATAAAAAAAATTCTAGGTATTTTTTTTATATATTAAGTACATATTTCATAATTTTAAGTGGAAGCAGAACTTCGTACCTTATATTGATTTTTACAGTAATATTTTTATTTTTAAAAGCAAGGGTAAGGTTTGGATGTCGGCCGACGTATTTGATTTTTCCAATTATTGTATTTTCTACTATATTCTTACTTCAAGTTTATTCAGAAAATATCGGTTTTTCAACAGGAAGTGAATTTATAAATAGCGCCATCACCCGAAGTGTTGATGGTAGCGCCAATTTAACTCTCAATTCTAGACTGCTTATCATTGCAGAACATTATAGATTGCTGCTTGATTCAGATGTTTTTCCCTTTTTAGGGATTGGATCAAAGGTGAATGACTCGCCCAACTGGACTGTTAACGGTGGGTTTTTTGGCGGTACGGCAGATTCATTTATTTCGCATCTTATGGTCAGGGACGGAATTGCATTTATATTTTTATGGTTAGGTTTTTGTTTTTTCTTGGTCAGTCTTTTAAAAGAAAAAAATGTTTTTGGTTATATGGTTGCCGTCATATTAATGATATTTTTAGTAGCTTATGGGGCATGGTTGAATTTTTCAAATCCTGTTTTTCTTATGTATTGTGGGATGTTTTTTATTCGCCAAGATTTTTCTCGTGATTACAGTGCAAATTGTATAAAGAGGAGGGCGCACTATTGAAGGGTTTTTCTTTAACCGCCTTTATTGCGATCACGGGATCTGCTTTTCCCTTTTTATTGCTCCCGATTTTAACTCGAGCATTGACCAAGGAACAGTATGGTGAACTTGTTGTTATTGAACTTTGTCTCGCGATTCTTACCACTTTAATTCATTTTTCAATTTCAGGAAGTACTGTTGAGTATTATAAAATGGATGAAGAATCGCTCAAAAATTATCTTTCCATGTCGCTCTACCTCTCATTTTTTTCCTTCATTATACTTCAAGTTTTTGTTTTAACTTTTGGCGATATAATTTATAAAAATTTCCAGGTTAGTAAGATGTGGTTGGCTGTCATCCCTTTGATGGCATTCATGAATGTTTCAACAAAATTACAAAATATTCTTCATGTTTGTAAAAGGAACCATTTGTCTTATGCAATTTTTTTATTAGCACCTAATGCCTTAATTTTTATAAGTACAATTATTTTTCTTTATATTTTTGGTTTAGGTTACGAGGCTAAGCTTTATTCAATTCTTATATCGTTTTTTTTATTTGGAATAAGTTCATTTTTTTTACTTTTTAAAGCGGGTTTTATTTCGTTTGACTTCAAAAAAAAATATCTACCAATAAATCTCAGTTTTACCATTCCCCTATTAATTCACAGTCTGGTTGCTAGTTTGTATTTCAGTGCTGATCGGCTTTTTTTATCAAAAATGATTGGAAATAATGCTGTTGCTATATACGCTGCAGGTTTTCAAGTTGCGGCCGTGATGTCTGTCTTGCAACACGCATTTTCCACGCCGTGGCACCCCTTGGTAATGGAATTGCTCAGTGAAAAAAGTGTTGAAAAATATGGGAAAAAACATGTCTTTACCAAACTGATTAAAAATACGATTTTATCTAGCATGATAATGGTTTTTATAGCGGTATTTCTAATTATAGTTGTTTACTATTTCATTAACATAATACTTCCCCATAGTTATGAGGAATCAAAAGGTGTTTCTATAATTATTATTATTTCATATTGTATTTTAGGGTTTTATAAAATTGTTTCGCCTATTTTATGGTATTACAATCGTACATCTACCTTATCAAGGATAACAATTTTTGTATTTTTTGTTAATATGTTATTTAATTATATTTTGATATCAAAATATAACGTAATGGGTGCATGCTATGCCACATTAATAAGTGTATCAATTCAGTTTATACTAACAACGATTATTTCTTGTAATATTTTATATAATGACTTCGTCCTTTTTGAAAAAAATAAATCCATGAAATAGTTCATTAACGAATCACGGAGTCCCAATTATGTATCTTACCGTTATCGGAATCGGCTACGTCGGCCTGGTTACCGGCACCTGTTTTGCCGAAATGGGCAACTTCGTCACCTGCGTCGATGTCGATGCCCGCAAGGTCGAGCGTCTCCAGCAGGGAGAGATCCCGATCTACGAACCGGGGTTGGAGCCGCTGGTCCGCTCCAACGTCGAGGCGGGGCGGCTGCAGTTCACCACCAGCCTCGCCGCGGCGATGACCGAAGCCAACGTCTACTTTATCGCCGTCGGCACGCCGCCCGGCGAGGACGGCTCGGCCGACCTCCAGTACGTGCTGGCGGTGGCCCGGGAGATCGGGCGGAACCTCGCGGGTTATGCGGTGATCGTCGACAAGTCGACGGTGCCGGTCGGGACCGCTGACAAGGTGCGCGCAGCGATCCGCGAGGAGTTGGAGCGGCGCGGCGTCGCTATCGACTTCGATGTCGTCAGCAACCCCGAGTTCCTCAAGGAAGGGGCGGCGGTGGAGGACTTCATGCGTCCCGATCGCATCGTTGTCGGCACCGACTCGAAGGCGGCGCGGGAGATCATGCACACCCTCTACGCCGACTTCTCCCGCAACCACGACCGCATCCTCTTCATGGGGGTGCGCGACGCCGAAATGACCAAGTATGCCGCCAACGCCATGCTCGCCACCAAGATCTCCTTCATGAACGAGGTCGCTGCCCTCTGCGATCGCTACGAGGTCGACGTCGAGCAGGTGCGCCTCGGCATCGGCTCGGACAGCCGCATCGGCTACTCCTTCATCTATCCCGGCTGCGGCTATGGCGGCTCCTGTTTTCCCAAGGACGTCAAGGCGCTGATCCACATGGCGGAAGCCTCGGCCCTCGAACCGATGGTTCTCGGCGCTGTCCACCGCCGCAACGAGGCGCAGAAGGATGTCCTTTTCGCCAAGATCAGTGACCGCTGCGGCAGCGACCTCTCCGGTCTCAACTTCGGGCTCTGGGGCCTCGCCTTCAAGCCGGGGACCGATGACATGCGCGAGGCGCCGGCGGTGGTCCTCCTCCACCAGCTGATCGGTGCCGGCGCCAAGGTGCGCGCCTACGATCCCGAGGCCCGCGAAGTCGCCCGCGAGGAGCTCCCCGCGGCCTGGTTCGAGAGTGGGGCGCTGACCCTGGCGGAACACCAGTACGACGCTCTTACGGGATGTGATGCGATGATTCTGGTGACCGAGTGGAAGCCCTTCCGCCACCCCGACTTCGCTGCGATCAAGCGCCTGCTGAAGAACCCGCTGATCTTCGACGGGCGCAATCAGTATGACCCGAAGAAGCTGAAAGAGGAAGGGTTTGAGTATTTTGGGATCGGAAGGAGAAGTTAAAAAATAAGGAACGGAGCTTGAAATTGCTTCTTTATTTTTTTATGATTAACCAAGGTACCAAAAACCTAAATATTCACTCAGTAGTGTCCCAACGTTGTCTTGAGTGAATTTCTCAACTATTGGTTTTCAATTAGTTTTTTATACAAAATCCTGAATCAGTGAGGTGGCAGCTCGCACCTCTGATTTTTACCTCGCGAGGTCATTTTCGCGAGTGATTTTGAGTCTCACACCGTCCGTCCGGGTTGTTTTCCCGGATCGGCGGAGCTGTTCTTTGACAATTCAGCTGATTTTTACATGGTGCGGCCTCTCTGTGTCTGTTTCAGGGCGAGCGATGGCGACCCCAACCTGATGGTGGGGTTATTCCGTGCCCTGATTGTCTCGGTTCCGGTCAGCCATAAGCGAACCGTCGATAGGTTCTGCTGAAAGCGTCATACTGATCATGCGCATGCCGACTGAAGCGCAACGTCAGGGCGTGTGCGTGGCAGATGAAGCGCCCGGCGAAGTAGACCAGGTCCTGAATCACCGTCTTGAGCCGGCGGCGTTGTTTGGCCCGCCGACGCTGCTTGCCGGTCATCAGGCCGACCTGGCCCACAGCCCGCAGAATGTTGTAGGCCAGCCCGGCACAGTGCATGACCAGGGTGTTGGTGGCGAACTTGCCTGACGGCAGACGTTCCAGATCCATATCGCTTTTAAGCTCGGAGTGATACTGCTCGCACAGGGCGTGTCCCTTGTACAGTTCGATCACCTTGTCCTTGGCGCTTGAGAGGCTGGTCCACCAGCCCTCGATTTCAATGTCCGGGACCAGCAGCGGGGTGCCGTCTTTTTCGAAATAGCGTTCCGTGGCCCGCAGCACACGGCGGACCTTGAGAGTCTGGTACTTGCCATCCTCATCCTTGAAGGCGCGCTCGACCGTTTCCGTCATGATGGCGATGCGGCCTTTTTTGTCCTGCTTGATCATCTTGCCGTGGGCAAAGACCTCGCTGGCTCTGGCCGGCACGTCGGTCCCTCGGGGATTCCACTTGACGATGAAGTCGACCTTCTCTTCCTTGAGAGCCACCAGAGTCGCAATGGCATCGTGGGCGCTGTCCAGTCGCACCAGCAGGGGAGCTTCGGTCAACTGCCGGCTTTTGTGAATCGCCCGCAGCAAAAAGGGGACAAAGCCCTCCTGGGCATGCTGGGACCCGGGACGGTGCTCGATCTCCAGACACCACCCCTCCAGCCCCAACCAGGCGGCGATCGGGGCGAAGCCGTGGAACTTGCGGTAGGTCCAGGAGGCCCCCTCTTTCTTGGTGTTGGAGTTGTCCTGGGTGAAGACGTCCAGATCCAGCGGCATGTGCCCGGTCTCAAGCGTCGAGAACTCGGCCTTGGCTTTTTTGAGAAACTCAACCGTACAGAAGTCGACAATGCGCATCGTCGCCTCGGCGACGGCATCCATTCGCTGACGCAGGGTCTCCGGTGACGGGACCTTGTTGACGCCGAGGGCCGCAGCGAAAAACTCGTCATCCTCGAAAAAAGGCCGGATCGCCTCGAAGTCGCTCTTGCCCTGGCAGAGCAGGCCGAGATAGCAACGCAGCACATCGGCCGTGGCAATGCCCTTGCAGGGGGCCGCCTTGGCGACCCGCGCGTTCAACGACGTGAACCTGTTGACCGCCAGGCCGACCAGGGCCACGCCGGACTGGGAGGTGTAGAATTCGCTGTCGGACTGCTCGATGTTGAACCGCGGAAACGTCACGAAAAAATCTCCTTGGGTGAAGTTTGAGGCGGCTCTATAATAGCAGAAAAGATCAACAAAATCAGCTAATTGTCAAAGATAAAACAAGAAATTACGATTGTAAGCTCACTGATTCAGGAAAATGCCTATTGTCGACTTGAAACTTCTTTTGGCTTGGCGCCATCCTACCTGCGGGTTCAGCACCTTATCGCAGAAGCGGCTTCATGTACTCAGGCAAACTGGTTTTCTCCCAAGTCATTGACCACCTTCCCCTGCACACCTTTCGGCAATGCGTGAAGCGCTACCGGGGGAACCACAAGGTCAAGCAGTTCACCTGTCTCGACCAGTTTCTTTGCATGGCCTTTGCGCAACTGACCTACCGCGAGAGTCTGTGAGATATCGAAGCCTGCCTGCGTGCGCAGAGCAACAAGCTCTATCACATGGGCATTCGCAGCCAGATTGCACGGGATACGTTGGCCAATGCCAACAGCGTCCGCGACTGGAGTATCTACGCCGACTTGGCTCAGAGTCTTATCCCGGTAGCACGCAAACTGTACTTGGACGAGGACTTCGGCTTGGAACTCGACCAGACTGTTTATACTCTGGATGCCACGACCATCGACAACCCCGGCATCCTGTCTATCCCTATCTGCTGCGGGGAATGACCATCGATCGCCCCAACCAGGTCTGGGCGACGGACATCACCTACATCCCCATGGCACGCGGCCACCTATTCCTGGTTGCCATCATGGACTGGGCGACCCGCAAGGTGCTGTCCTGGCGGCTGTCCAATACCCTCGGCACCCATTTTTGTGTCGAGGCGCTCAAAGAAGCACTGCTCAAATACGGCGCCCCTGAAATCTTCAATTCTGACCAGGGCGGCCAATTCACCAGCGAAGCCTTCACCTCGGTCCTGAAGGCCTGGAACATTAGGATCAGCATGGACGGCAAGGGCCGGTTCAAGGACAACATCTTTATCGAGCGCCTCTGGCGCACCCTGAAGTGCGAAAGAATCTACCTCAAAGCTTACGAAGCCGGCGCCGAACTCTCCCGGGATCTGGCGGTCTGGTTCAACTTCTACAATGAGAAGCGCAAGCATTCCGCGCTTGACAAGCAGACCCCCAATGAGGCTTATGAACAGGGACTGCAACAACTCAACCCGGCCGCCTGAGGCTGGAAATTCCACAGCTTTTGGGGCATTGCTTATTTCACCCCTCAGGCTGTCTCACGATTCAGGACCACCTCAGTTGACATCGGTGGACAGCAGCGCCAGCCACTTTCTGGTACTGCGATTTCGGACGATGACGATCTTGGCCATGACAGGGTTCCCCTTATCGTCCGTGCCCAGTTCAACGAGAGTCGAGGCAAGAATCTTCGCCCGCCCGCTGCGTTTGCGGACGCTCTTGTACAGTTCGTTGAGGGTGAGTTCGAACCCCTTGTAGCCGTAGGTGATGGTCTTCATCCCCTTAAGCATGCAGACCACCTGCTGCTTTTGTTTGAGCAGCCCGATAATCGTTGCCGGATGTAGCGGAACCGGTTCCTTGGACACAAGTTTAGATTATGCCGCCTGACGGATTTCGTCGGGCGACCGGAAGCCATTTTTCTCGACTCGCCATTCGCTGTTGTAGAGTTCGACGAAGGTTTTCACGGCCTCGCGAACATCATCGATGGTACGGAATATTCGGCCATAGATGGCTTGCTCTTTCAAGGTGCGGTTGAATCGTTCAGCAACTCCGTTGGTCTGTGGTTCGGCAACGAAGGCAAAGCTGGGGGTGATTCCCCAGAACTTGATCTGGTTCAGAAAATGGTCTGAGAGGTACTGGGTGCCGTGATCCATACGCAGAGACAACCCTCGGGCAATATCTTTCTCTACGCCCCCATAGATGTTGTCTAACGCCATGGAAAGTGGTTGAAGAGCAGCATAACGGTCGCCGGTCTTGCAAACATGCCAGCCGACACATTCGGCGTTCCAGTGCTCGACGGCGCTAAAGATCCAGACCCAGCCTTCGTCGAGAGTGAATACGCGGGTGCCATCGGTGCCCCACATTAGATTCGGAGCCATGGTGATGATTTTACCATCATGCGCCTTGGCTGCTTTGGGCCAACCCCGGTGAGGTGACAACAGATGATTCTCGCGCATCAACCGCAGAACCCGCTTGCGTGCGATGCGCACGCCGTCACAAATCCGCAGCCTGGCCCAGACCTTGCGGTGTCCTTCGCCGGTGAACGGGGACGTGGCCAGATCGTGACGGATCATGGCGAGAAGATCCTCATCACTGATTGACGGACGTGGGCCACGACGCTTGGGAGTTGATTGCGGAATCTGGCGCGAGGCATGGTAGAACGAGGAGCGAGCCTGCTCCCAAACATTGCAAACCCGCTGGACGCCGTAGGCCTTTTCAGCGCCTGGGGAGATCGTTTGGCTCATTTCGACGACCTCCGTTTGGCTAAAGGGCCGGGTTTTTTAACCCGTTCCCAAAGTAGTTCGTTTTCCATGGTCAATTCGCCGATCCGGCGCATGGCCTGGTTGAGTTCCGCTTGAGTCGGATCGTTCTGACGTTGTTTCAACGACTCATCGATTCCGGTCAGCGCTTTCTCTCGCCACTGCTCCAGGCGGTAGATTTCGATGCTCAACTCGCGGGACAGAGCATCAACCGATTCGCCCCGCAGCAAGCGCAGAACCACTTCACGCTTGCGGGCAGCGCTCCAACGTTGCCCTTCGGCCAAAGGCCCAGTGACTGTTTCGTTCTTGTTGTTTGTTGTCATTATTAATCTCCTTGGACATCGGGATTCTATCCCAAATCAGTGTCCAAGAAAACTGGTGCCGCTATATAATCGTTGCCGGAAAAGCGAACCAACTGTCGAAGAGCAAGTAATCGGCGGTGATGCCGCTACGGCGGGCTTGTATCACCAGATCCTTGAGCACCTCAGGGGCTTTGAGCAGACTCTCGGCCCGGCGCTTGAACCCGTTGGTCCGTTTGTCGATTTCGGCCATCGGCAACAGACGGTTTTTCTGCTTGGGGAACTGAGCAGGCCAAACGAAACCGGCACACAGGTTGAACCATCGGACCAGCCCAGAGTCAGCAACCGAAAACCGCGGTAATAGCGATTCTCGTTATGGTCGTGGACCCGCGCCAAAAGCTCCACTTTTTTGCTGCGGTTGCGATTGTAGAGCGAGTCATCGACGATGAAAACCTTGGGGGTCTGCTCCGAGGTCAGCGGTAGAATCTGTTTCCGAATGATCGCAGCACTCAGCAGATGCAGGAACTTGTGCCAGTTGGCATTGACCGAATTGAGAAATCGGTACACGGTGTCTTTGCCGATTTCCTCCCCGGAGGCATCGGCTTGCAAATAGCGGAACAAATTCTTGCCGGTGAAAACCAGGCTGAAGATAAACCGCATCACCGCGACGGGTGCAATGCCGCACTGTTTGACCATGTTGCTTTGCTTCAAGAGTAAAGCGATACGCTGATTGTCAAAGTACGAATTAATTTGGTTTTGACATGAAACAGTTTCTGCTACAATCTGATCCAAAGCGTCATCTCCTGTTGTTTTGGTTGTTTGACGATAACCTATCCTAACACAGTTGAAGGCGTTTTTTGTTTAATCTCAGGGGGGTCCAATTCCCCGAAGCTTGCTTCGCTATCGCCAATATGAAATATTGGCGACATGAGCGAATATGTACACAAAAGTCATAATGTTTCTGTGCTGTTATACCATCTTGTTTGCCCAGCAAAATACCGCCGGGTTGTTTTCACCCCAGAGGTTGATGGCTGTCTCAAAGAGGTCTGCCTTGAGATCGCCAAAAGATACGAGATTCAGTTCGTAGAAATTGGGACCGACAAAGACCATGTTCACTTTTTGGTGCAGTCGGTTCCAATGTACAGCCCAACGCAGATTGCACGAGTCATCAAAAGCATTACGGCCAGAGAAATATTCGGCTCGTCAGCAGAATCTGTGGGTGCCTTCCGGTTCGGGTAGGCAGCCAAGTGTATGATACAAGGCGATTTTTAGGACCTCGTAACTGCGAAAACCGTACGCTTTTCTACAGGTCACTTTCGCTTTGTTGTTAAGACCCTCGACAGCTCCCAGGGCGATCTGCTCCCGGGCGCGAAACCAGTTGAGCAGCAATTCCCGATGAGACCGCAGCATCTTCGCCACCTGCTTCATCGGTTGAATGCGGGAACGCATGGTGCGCCGGCACCACTCGTCGAGGAATCGGGCGGCCCAAGCGGCCCGCTGGTACTGCCAGAACCGTTGGAAGTCCTCCTTGAGCAGGTAGGCCCGGATCGTCTTGAGGTTGCAGGCCAGCAGTTCCTTCAGCTTGACGCCCTGCTTGTCGGTCAAGTTCTCCGGGCGTTTGAGGATGCACCAGCGGCTGCGAGTGAGTACCGGCTGCTCTCCCTTGGCCCTCAGCTCCCGGGTCTCCTGGGCGCGAACTTTATCGAGAGCCTTGTTCATCTGGCTCATGATGTGAAAACGGTCCAGGATGTGAAGCGCTTTTCCGGCCGCCGCCGCCACGATTTGCAAATACGGCTTCCACATGTCGCTGCAGACGAACCGGAGCCGGGCGGTACGCTCAGCGCCGAATTCCTTGAAGAACTGCCGCAGGGTCCTCTGGGTCCGCTCTTTGCCGATCCACAGCAAGCGACGGCAGCCGGCGTCGATCTGGTAGACCACGGTCAGGTAGCTGTTGTGCCCCTTCTTGTAGGCGATCTCGTCGATGCCGATGGCGGTGACGTTCTCCAGGTCGCGGTGGGCCAAGCCCCAGGCGACGGCCATCTTGACCGAGCGAAAGACGTTGTCCCAGGAGGTTTGGAAGACGTCGCCGACCTCCTTCCAGGACAACCGTCGCGCCCAACGGGCCAGGAACCAGGCATAGGTGGTGGTGAGGTGATTCTTCCCTTCGGCCCAAGGGACCTTTTCCACCTTGACGCCACAGCGCGGGCAGTCAACCCGGCGCATGGAATAGACGAAGAAGACGGCGATGCCCCACAGCGGGACGAACTCAAAGCGCCGAACCGGCAACGTGTCGTAGCCTGGGGCGCTGCGCCCGCAGCCCGAGCAGATCGGACGGCTACCGTCTCGGGGACGGATATCGATATCAAGGACCGTGGCTTTTCCCTGTTCCCGCCAGCGAGAGGAGCCGTAGACAAAACCACTATGCTTCTGGACCCGATTCAGGATAGACTTGACCAGCATCCCGGTTTCCTCCGCCTGGTTATGGGGTAGTCTTGGTCGACGTCCATAATGCCAGACTTGGAATCGGGATGCGCTTTTTTCAGCAACCGGTAGGCTGCTCAGCCCCCATCCCGGGGTTGCTGTTTACCCACAAATTCTGCGGAAGAACCAAATATTCAAACGAGTCCCATCGGTTAAAAAGCAACTATGGGGTGGCGAATTTTGGACAAAGGGCTATTTTGTGAACACTGTAGGCCAAAAGGGTAATGAGAAAACCATTGCGACCTATGTTAGAAATCAAGGCCGAGAAAAAGAGTATCAGCAATTGCACCGCGAGCAGTTAACGCTTTTTGATACCCCGTAGCTTGCTGCGGGGTAGTTCATCTATTACAGCAACTTATCTATTTTTTACAGCTACGAAAGTTGAGTTTTTAAAGAAATGGGGAGGCTCAGACTGCTTCTGCAACTACTACAAATTTTCGTCATTGTCTCTGTGGTGACTGCTTGAGAAGGTAGCGTCGTATCAGACCTCAACCTTTACGCCATCTGTAGAGACGAGTTCGTATTTTTAAGGGACGGCTTACTTACGAGGTAATAATTGATCAAAAGAAAAAAAAGACTTTTTATAGTAATACAATCACTCCAGTATTTACAGGCTGAAGAGATTTTTGATGATGAGGATGAAAATATCTTAGTTGTTTTGTGGGCAGATGAATTCAGTCAGTTGCATAGTTTGGTTTCATCAAAAATTTGGGATAAAATATTTTGGATTCAGTTGCGAGGGACATTTTATGAAGTAGTTAAACATAGAAGATATATTAACAAAATTATCGATGATATTGGGATAATTGATGAAGTAATAGTTAGCTCATATTACAATAATTTAATGAATATTTTTATGAATCATTACAAGAATTCTAATAAGATTTTACTTGAAGATGGAAACGCCACCTTAACACTAGATACAAATAGTTATTATAGTGGTAAAAAAACGAAATTAAAAAATTTTATATTATATTTATTTGGTTTTGATGTATCACCTATTCAGAAGATAGATATTTTTACAACGTATAAATGTGTACTTGAATACCCCCCGAAGATTGCCAAGAATTTAATTTATAATGAATTCTCAAGGATTAAGAAAAAAATTAAAAACCTTCCTGATGGGAAAGATGTTTATTTTATAAACAGTAACTACATTCAGTTGAAAATGATTGATAAGAAAGTTTATATTGATTTTCTTAAAAAATCTATCGACAGGTTTCGAGGTAATAATATTAAGGTAATATTGCATAGATTTGATCAGGTTGATGACTATAATGAAATAATTGGTTATCGTGGTACCGAAGTAATCAAGCTTAAAGAATGTGTTGAAATTTATTTTAGTAAAATTCATGAAAAACCTTATTTTATTTTAACCGCAGGTTCTGGCGCGACAAAAACTCTTTATGATATTTACAGATTCAATGTAAAAGTCTTCATGCCAAAGATAGAATTGTTTCAACCAAAATTCAGAAAAGATATTAAAACTATTGTTGATAAGCTCGGGGAAAAATTTAATGTCGAGTTTTTGTAAAAGCAAAAAATGGAATAAAATTAATTCTAAATTTTATTATGAGCCATGGCTTATTTGCTTTTGTGTTGAGGGTTAATTTAATGAAAATTAAAATAATTACGTTTATTTCTTACTTCTTGCCTGGATATAAAGCCGGTGGGCCCCTGCGGAGTATCGTTAATCTTGTTAATCATCTAAATGACGAATTTGAGTTTTGGATTGTAACCCGAGATCGGGACCTAGGTGACTCGTCACCCTATAATGGTGTTTTGCAAAATCAATGGCAATCTGTTGCTGGTGCAATGGTTTACTATCTGCCGCCAGAAGATGTTACTATTAAAAATATGGCAAAAATTATCAATAGTACACCTCATGACATTTTATATTTGAACAGTTTTTTCGCCTTTGATTTTACGATAAAACCCCTGTTGGCCCGTCGGCTTAAATTACTACTAAACAAACCCGTTATTTTAGCGCCTCGGGGTGAATTTTCATCCGGCGCAATAAAAATTAAAAAATTTAAAAAAACATTCTTTATCCGATTTTCAAAGATTCTAAAATTATATAGTGGCGTTGTTTGGCAAGCATCTAGTGAACACGAAGCCCAGGATCTTATTAATATTTTAAAAGTTTCTCGCTCGTCCATATTTATTTCTCTTAACTTACCTGCCCGAATGAAAATTTCTAATTTAGAAAGGGTTTATGCCAGATCAACACCATTAAGTTCAAACTTGAGAATTGTCTTTCTTTCACGGATTTCACCTAAGAAAAATCTTGATTACGCTTTAATGGTTTTAAGGAAGGTTCGTGTAAATGTGGTTTTCGATATTTACGGTCCTTCTGAAGATGAAGAATATTTTGCCATCTGCAAAAATTTGATAAAACAGCTTCCTGTCAATATAGTGGTGAACATTTTTGGAAGTGCACATCCCGACCAAGTTTTGTCAATTTTCAATAATTATGATTTATTTTTTTTCCCGACAAGGGGCGAAAACTATGGTCACGTAATTGCCGAGGCACTTTCTGTTGGAACTCCCGTATTGTTGAGCGATCAAACTCCTTGGAGAAACCTGAAAGATGATGGTTTAGGGTGGGACTTACCACTTTATGAAGAGGCGAAATTTGTTGAGGTTATTGAAGAATACTCGCGCGTTGATAAAAATGAAAAAGAACATAAACGAAAGAATATAAAAGAAAAAATTTTTTATCGTTTATCAGATTCGCAGGTATTGGAGGATAATCGAAACTTATTTAAATCCGTCACTCTAAATTCGTAACACTGGAGATCATGTATTGCTTATGTTTAACAATAAAATTCTATTAATTACTGGTGGTACTGGTTCCTTTGGTAACGCGGTTCTGCGTCGTTTTTTGCATACTGACATTGAAGAAATTCGTATCTTTAGCCGGGACGAAAAGAAGCAGGAGGATATGCGCATCAGTCTCGCTAATCCAAAGGTCAAATTTTGCATTGGCGATGTGCGCTCCTATGAAAGTCTCCTTTCGGCAATGGAAGGAGTCGACTACGTCTTTCAGGCTGCTGCATTGAAGCAGGTCCCTTCCTGCGAATTTTATCCAATGGAAGCTGTCAGAACAAACATTCTTGGTACTGAAAATGTTCTCAACGCTGCGATTGCCAAAGGTGTGGAGCGTGTTATTGCTCTCAGTACCGACAAGGCTGTTTACCCGATCAATGCCATGGGCATCTCCAAGGCTATGATGGAGAAAATTGTTGTAGCAAAATCGCGCTTTACTGATCCAGCGAAGACGATTTTTAACTGTACGCGTTACGGTAATGTTATGGCATCGCGTGGATCGGTGATCCCCTTATTTATAAAATTAATCAAGGAAGGGAAGCCGTTAACCGTAACCGATCCGGCTATGACTCGTTTTCTCATGTCGCTGGATGATGCCGTCGATCTCGTTCTTTATACTTATGAACATGGTCAACAGGGCGATACTTTTGTGCAAAAAGCTCCGGCATCGACCATTGGTGATCTGGCTGTAGCGATTAAAGAGTTGTTCCGGGCGGACAACGAAATAAAGGTCATTGGCACCCGCCATGGGGAAAAGCTGTACGAATCGCTTATGACACGAGAGGAAATGGCTCACGCCAAAGACCTGGGCGGCTATTATAGGATCCCGGCCGACAATCGCGATCTTAATTATGGCTCTTTTTTTGTGGAAGGAGAGCAACGGGTGACCGAGGCTCAGGACTATCACTCCCACAATACCCATCGCCTCGACATCGCCGGGATCAAGGAGAAGCTGCTTTCCCTGGAACTGGTGCGCAATGAACTGGCGGAATGGCAAAAGTCCCGTTAACAGGGACGTGCTCACAGGAATTAAGGGGATGGATAGAGCCATTAAGGTTTAACTCTTCAAATTTTGGTTCTTCCGCAGAATTTGTGGGTAAACAGCAACCCCGGGATGGGGGCTGAGCAGCCTACCGGTTGCTGAAAAAAGCGCATCCCGATTCCAAGTCTGGCATTATGGACGTCGACCAAGACTACCCCATAACCAGGCGGAGGAAACCGGGATGCTGGTCAAGTCTATCCTGAATCGGGTCCAGAAGCATAGTGGTTTTGTCTACGGCTCCTCTCGCTGGCGGGAACAGGGAAAAGCCACGGTCCTTGATATCGATATCCGTCCCCGAGACGGTAGCCGTCCGATCTGCTCGGGCTGCGGGCGCAGCGCCCCAGGCTACGACACGTTGCCGGTTCGGCGCTTTGAGTTCGTCCCGCTGTGGGGCATCGCCGTCTTCTTCGTCTATTCCATGCGCCGGGTTGACTGCCCGCGCTGTGGCGTCAAGGTGGAAAAGGTCCCTTGGGCCGAAGGGAAGAATCACCTCACCACCACCTATGCCTGGTTCCTGGCCCGTTGGGCGCGACGGTTGTCCTGGAAGGAGGTCGGCGACGTCTTCCAAACCTCCTGGGACAACGTCTTTCGCTCGGTCAAGATGGCCGTCGCCTGGGGCTTGGCCCACCGCGACTTGGAGAACGTCACCGCCATCGGCATCGACGAGATCGCCTACAAGAAGGGGCACAACAGCTACCTGACCGTGGTCTACCAGATCGACGCCGGCTGCCGTCGCTTGCTGTGGATCGGCAAAGAGCGGACCCAGAGGACCCTGCGGCAGTTCTTCAAGGAATTCGGCGCTGAGCGTACCGCCCGGCTCCGGTTCGTCTGCAGCGACATGTGGAAGCCGTATTTGCAAATCGTGGCGGCGGCGGCCGGAAAAGCGCTTCACATCCTGGACCGTTTTCACATCATGAGCCAGATGAACAAGGCTCTCGATAAAGTTCGCGCCCAGGAGACCCGGGAGCTGAGGGCCAAGGGAGAGCAGCCGGTACTCACTCGCAGCCGCTGGTGCATCCTCAAACGCCCGGAGAACTTGACCGACAAGCAGGGCGTCAAGCTGAAGGAACTGCTGGCCTGCAACCTCAAGACGATCCGGGCCTACCTGCTCAAGGAGGACTTCCAACGGTTCTGGCAGTACCAGCGGGCCGCTTGGGCCGCCCGATTCCTCGACGAGTGGTGCCGGCGCACCATGCGTTCCCGCATTCAACCGATGAAGCAGGTGGCGAAGATGCTGCGGTCTCATCGGGAATTGCTGCTCAACTGGTTTCGCGCCCGGGAGCAGATCGCCCTGGGAGCTGTCGAGGGTCTTAACAACAAAGCGAAAGTGACCTGTAGAAAAGCGTACGGTTTTCGCAGTTACGAGGTCCTAAAAATCGCCTTGTATCATACACTTGGCTGCCTACCCGAACCGGAAGGCACCCACAGATTCTGCTGACGAGCCCAAATTTTTTGTTGGATTTTTTGGCGGTGTAAATCAGTTTGTGTAAATGGCTTGGGTTTTTGTCGTCAGTAAACCGGCAACCTGCCTTCGAACAAGATGGAGAACCGGTTGAGGGCGGCCTTCCAGTCCCGAATCGGCAGGGTCCATTTCTTGGCGATATTATTCAGCGCCAGGTAGAGCAGTTTGAACATGGCTGCATCGCTGGGGAATGAGCCCCGGTTCTTGGTGACCTTGCGCAGCGACATGTTCAGCGATTCGATCGCATTGGTGGTGTAGATCACCTTGCGAATCTCCGCCGGGTAGGCGAAAAAAGGGGTGATTCTCTCCCAGTTCCGCCGCCAGGACTGGCCGATGGAAGGGTGGGTTTTATCCCACTTCGCTTCGAACTCCGTCAGGTTCATTTCGGCCTGCTCGGCCGTCGCGGCCTGGTAAATGGTCTTCAGATCGGCCGCCACTTCCTTGCGCTGCTTCCAGGAGACGTATTTGAGAGAATGACGCACCATGTGAACGAGGCAGAGCTGGACCTGGGTGCGAGGAAAGACCGCTTCGATGGCCTCGGGGAAACCTTTGAGCCCGTCCACGCAGGCGATGAAGATGTCTTCGACACCCCGGTTTTTCAACTCGGTCACCACCTGTAACCAGAACTTGGCGCCCTCGTTCTCGGCCACCCACATACCCAGGACCTCCTTGATGCCGTCCAGGGTGACGCCCAGGGCCAGGTAGACCGCTTTATTGCTGACGTGGCCGTTGTCCCGCACCTTAACCCGGACCGCGTCCATATAGACGATGGGATAGAGGGCGTCGAGCGGTCGGTTCTGCCAGATCTTGACCTCGTCCGCGACGGCATCGGTCACGCTGGAAATGAGGGCGGGAGAGACCTCGACGCCATAAATCTCTTCCAGATGCCCTTGGATCTCCCGGGTCGTCATCCCCCGGGCGTAGAGGGAGATGATCTTGCCGTCGAAGCCGGCGAAGCGGGTCTGGCCCTTGGGAATGATGAGCGGCTCGAAGCTGCTGTCCCGGTCACGCGGAACCTCGATCGGCAGTTTGCCGAATTCGCCCTTGATGGTTTTGGCCGACTTGCCATTGCGGGCATTGCCGCCTTTCGTGGCCACGGGAGCATGCTTCTCGTGCCCCAGGTGTTGGGTCAATTCCGCTTCCAAAGCTCGTTCCAGAAGGGCCTTGGTGAGCTGTTTAAGCAAGCCGGTTTCGCCGATCAGGTCTTCGGGCTTCTTGTAGTCGGCAAGCAGGCGGTCCAGCAGATCTTTTTCGATGGCCATGGGGGCTCCTTAGAGGGTGGGGTCCCGGTGTACCCCTGAATGGCCATTTACACAATCTTTTTTACACCCTCGATTTTTTTGCTTGCAGAAAGCAACCTTTTTTGCTGTTTCTGTGATCCAATTTATCCCCTGCATCCCTGTAAATAAGTTTTTCAATGTTTGTCAGGATTTGTAATGAAAAACATTCTGGTTACCGGCTCCGCTGGTTTTGTTGGGAAGAACTTGGTCGAAACCTTGCGTCTGCGCAAGGACATTGAGCTGACCACCTTCGATATCGAGGATGACCCAGCCGTTCTCACCAAGGTACTGCCGCAGGCCGATTTCATCTTTCACCTCGCCGGCGTCAATCGTCCCAGGAATGAAGAAGAATTTCGCACCGGCAACACGGGCTTGACCGAGGAGATTGTCGGCGGTCTTCACCAGGCGGGAAGAGTGGTGCCGGTTGTGCTGTGTTCCTCGACCCAGGCGGCGCAGGAGAATCCTTATGGTGTGAGCAAACGCGCCGCCGAAGCGGTCATCTTCGCCTACGGGCAGGCGACTGGTGCGGGGGTCTTTGTCTTCCGCCTGCCCAACCTTTTCGGTAAGTGGTGCCGGCCCAACTACAACAGCGCCATTGCCACCTTTTGCCACAATATTGCCCACGACCTGCCGATCCAGGTCAACGACCCCAATTTCACCCTGACATTGGCCTACATCGATGATGTGGTGGCCGCCTTCATCGCGGCGCTCGACGGCCAGGCGACGATCCGTGATGGTTACGCCGTGGTCGAACCGGTTCATACCATCAAACTCGGTGCCGTTGCCGACCTGATCCGCAGCTTTAAAGGAAGCAGGACCGATCTCAGCCTCCCCGACCTCGCCGATCCTCTGGCAAAAAAACTCTACAGCACCTATCTCAGCTACCTGCCCACCAATCAGTTCAGTTACCCGCTGAAGATGAACGTCGACGAGCGTGGGTCCTTCACTGAGTTCCTCCGCACCCCAGACCGTGGTCAGGTCTCTGTCAACATCTCCAGACCGGGGATCACCAAGGGAAACCACTGGCACCACACCAAGAACGAGAAGTTCTTGGTGGTGAAAGGGCAGGGGGTAGTCCGCTTTCGAAAAATCGGCAGCGAGGAGGTCATCGAGTACCCGGTCTCCGGTGAGAAGCTAGAGGTTGTCGATATTCCAACCGGGTATACCCATAACATCAGCAACACCGGCGAGGGGGACCTAGTGACGGTGATGTGGGTCAATGAACCGTTTGACCCTGAACGGCCGGATACCTTTTTCGAACCGGTCTAAAAGCCAGCCACGAATGTCACGAATAGACACGAATCAAGGGCTAATACATCAGGAACTTGCTTATGCTGTTATGGGCGCAGTTTTGAGGTCCATAATGTCCTGGGCGGTGGGTTTCTTGAAAAGGTTTACGAGAACGCCCTGATCGAGGAACTCCGTCTTCGGGGGATCGAGGCGGAGGGGCAAAAAGAATCCTGATTAGCCCTAATTCTCAGCTATGACACATTCTGTCGCACAGGAAGCATAGAGTTTGGCCATGGAACCCATGAAAAACAAGGAGGTTAGCACCCATGGCCATCAATCGTATCCAGTTTCAACCGGGGCTGAGCTTGGCTGATTTTCTCAAAGACTACGGTACGGAAACCCAATGCGAGGCGATCCTTGAGCACTCGCGCTGGCCCCAAGGATTTGTCTGCCCAGCATGCAGTGCAAGCCGCGCGGTCCAGTTCCGGCGAGGACAGTCGAAAATCTTCCAGTGCAGTCGCTGTCGAAAACAGATCTCTCTGATTTCCGGAACGATTTTTCATGGGAGCAATCTACCGCTGACCCAGTGGTTTCTTGCCCTCTACTTTATGACACAAGGCAAGTCCGGCCTGTCGATGCTGGAGATGAGACGTATGCTGGGCTTGAGCTACAAGGCGGCTTGGCGACTCAAGCACAAGCTCATGCAGGCGATGTTCGAACGCGAAGAGACAACGGTTCTGGGTCAGCGAGTCGAGATCGACGATGCCTACTTGGGCGGAGAACGCTCCGGCGGGAAAGTCGGTCGCGGTTCGGAGAACAAAGTTCCCTTCATTGCGGCGGTGGAAACGAGTCATGACGGCCATCCGCTGCGAGCGGTTTTTAGCCGGGTGACGACCTTCAGCAGCCATGACGTTGATCAATGGGCCAAGAATCATTTGGCACCGACGGCGCTGGTCGTTTCTGATGGCCTGAATTGCTTCCGCGCGGTCACCAAGACTGGGTGCTACCATCAGCGAGAGGTGGTTGGTGATCAACGCAGAAGTACCGACATGGGCTGCTTCCACTGGATCAACACCATCCTGGGCAATCTTAAGACGGCCATGGCCGGAACGTATCATGCGTTTGACTTCGACAAATATGCGCATCGCTATCTGGCCGAGTTTCAGTACCGGTTCAACCGGCGGTTTGACCTACGCAGCATGCTGTCAAAGCTGCTATTCGCCTGTGTCTCAATCGGCAAGCGGCCCGAGGCCTGGCTTCGCCGAGCTGAGAATTGGACCTAATCAGGAAAAGAATTGGTGGTTTGGTTCAAGGGGAAACAGGTCGGCAGATACGTTGCCGACATTGTCGTCCAAAACCAGATTCTCCTTGAACTTAAAGCGGTTGATGTTCTGACCAGAGTACATGAAGCGCAAATGCTTAATTACCTGGGGGCCACCGGCCTTCGACTGGGGTTGCTTCTTAACTTTGGCAAGGAGCGGGTTGAGAGCAAGCGCATGGTTCTCTAGGTTACTAACAACCCAAGAGACTTGTGGTCATTCGTGCCATTTGTGGCTAAAGGGGTAGCTGTGAAAAAACTGAAAGTAATAACCGTCGTCGGTACCCGCCCTGAGATCATCCGCCTCTCCCGGGTGATGGCGGCGCTCGACCGCTACGTGGATCACATCCTGGTGCACACTGGACAGAACTACGATTACGAACTTAACGAAGTCTTCTTCTCCGACCTTGATATCCGCAAACCAGACTACTTCTTGAGCGCCGCCGGCGCCAACGCGGCTGAGACGATCGGAAACACCATCATCAAGCTTGACCCGATCCTGGCCGAGGTGAAGCCGGAGGCGCTCTTGGTGCTGGGTGACACCAACAGCTGCTTGGCGGCGATCCCAGCCAAGCGGCGGCAGATCCCGATCTTCCACATGGAGGCCGGTAACCGCTGCTTCGACCAGCGGGTTCCCGAGGAGACCAACCGCCGGATCGTCGACCACACCGCCGACATCAACCTGACCTATTCGGACATCGCCCGCGAGTATCTTTTGCGTGAAGGTCTGCCGCCAGACCGGGTGATCAAGACCGGGAGCCCGATGTTCGAAGTGTTGAACCATTACGCCGACAGGATCGATGCCTCCGACGTCCTCTCCCGCCTGAATCTTGCGCCCCTCGACTACTTCGTGGTTAGCGCTCACCGTGAGGAGAACATCGAGTCGGACCGCAACTTCTGCAACCTAGTGAAGATTCTCAACGGCCTTGCCGAGAGGTACGGCAAGCGGGTAATCGTCTCGACCCATCCCCGCACCCGCAACCGGGTCAACCGGCAGGAGATCGTCTTTCACGACAAGGTGGAGCTGCTCAAGCCGCTCGGTTTCTGTGATTACGTCCATCTGCAGAAACATGCCATCGCCGTTCTGTCGGATAGCGGCACCATCAACGAGGAGTCATCCATCCTCAACTTCCCGGCTCTCAATATCCGCGAAGCTCACGAGCGGCCGGAGGGGATGGAAGAGGCGGCGGTGATGATGACCGGGCTGAGTGTCGAGCGGGTCTTTCAGGGGCTGGCGGTACTCGAAGGGCAGGGGAGGGGGGAGGACCGGCTGCTGCGCAGGGTTGCCGACTACTCGATGCCGAATGTTTCCGACAAAGTGGTACGGATCATCCTCAGTTACACGGATTACGTCAATCGTGTGGTGTGGAAGAATTTCTGAGGCCATGCGTATTCTAATACTCTCTCAGTTGTTTGATCCGGAACCAACCTTCAAAGGTCTGGCCTTCGCTCGGGAATTGACCCGTCAGGGCCACGAGGTCGAGGTCCTGACAGGATTTCCTAACTACCCCGGGGGGAAGGTGTATCCGGGGTATCGTGTCAAGTTGGTGCAGCGGGAAACCGTTGACGGTATCTCCGTTATCCGGGTACCCCTTTACCCAAGTCATGATGGCTCCAGCATCCGACGTATCCTGAATTACCTCAGTTTTGCCTTCGTTGCTGCTCTGCTGGGTCCACTGCTGGTCAAACCAGCCGATATCGTCTATGTCTACCACCCGCCGGCCACGGTGGCTCTACCCGCCATCATGCTGAAACTTTTGCGGCGCATGCCTTTTGTGTATGATATCCAGGACCTTTGGCCCGATACCCTGGCGACAACCGGGATGCTGAACAATTCCACCCTGCTGAAGTGTGTTGAACTCTGGTGCCGTTTAATCTACCGTATGGCCGACCACTTGATTGTGCTTTCGCCGGGGTTCAAAAAACGGTTGCAGGAGCGAGGTGTCCCAGCCGGGAAGATTTCCGTCATTTATAATTGGTGTGATGAATCTCAGATCACGACGATGGCACGCGTAGAAGCTGCTGGGCGTGAGCCGGCAATGGTCGGTCGATTCAATGTAGTATTTGCCGGAACCATGGGGAAGGCCCAAGCACTGGACGCTGTGCTGGAAGCCGCCGATCTGGTTGGAGCAAAAAATTCTCACGTTCAATTCGTTTTCATTGGCGGTGGCATCGAAGTTGACCGCCTTAAACGGCGAGCCGAGTCGATGAGCCTGACCAACGTCGTATTCCTGCCCCGTCGCCCCATGTCTGAAATCGGTTCCGCTTTGTCCATGGCCGATGCGCTGCTGGTTCACCTAAAGGACGACCCCCTCTTCGAGATCACTCTGCCATCAAAAACCCAAGCTTACCTGGCAGTTGGCCGTCCTATTATTATGGCGGTCCGTGGAGACGCCGTCGATCTGGTGGAAGCGGCAGGAGCGGGAATATGTTGTACCCCGGAAAATGCTCAGAGCATCGCCGAGGCCATTGGAAACCTGGTAGCCATGCACGAGGACGTTCGGGAGGAGATGGGAAGGAAGGGTGCGGACTTCTATCGGCAGGAACTGGCTCTGACTGCCGGGGTGCAGAGGTTTGAACAGATCTTCCAGACCATAATCTGAATGATCAGGCTCTGATGACAAAACGACTCTTCGATTTTATCGCTACCGCAATTGGCATTTCCCTGACCGGAATTGTGTTACTTCTCCTGAGCCTGTTGGTCCGCGTGAAGCATGGTAGCCCTGTGCTGTTCCGGCAGACCCGCCCTGGTTTGCGCGGAAGGCCCTTTGAAATGTACAAGTTCCGCACCATGACTAATGACCGCGACTTCGCCGGTAACTTGTTGCCGGACGATCAACGTCTGACCCCCTTCGGCAAGTTCCTGCGCTCTACCAGCCTTGATGAACTCCCCGAGTTGATCAATGTCCTCAAGGGCGAGATGAGCCTCGTAGGACCTCGCCCCCTGCTGATGGAATACCTCGACCGATATAGCCCGGAACAGGCCCGCCGCCACGAAGTTCGCCCCGGCATTACCGGCTGGGCCCAGGTCAATGGCCGCAACGCCATCAGCTGGGAAGAAAAATTCAAGTTGGATGTCTGGTATGTCGACAACCGCTCCCTCTGGCTCGACATCAAGATCCTCTGGATGACTTTCGCCAAGGTCTTCAAACGGGAGGGGATCAGCCAGGAAGGGCAGGCGACGGCAGAAAAATTCCAGGGGTCAAATGCGACTCACGCGAAGCCGCAAAGACGCAAAGAATGCAAAGAACCGTAACCATTTGAACAGACAGGCTAACAGCCCTAAAATTTTTCTTTGGCGGCTTGAGTGAACGCAGTGAACGGGCGTGAAGCGGGACCTATGAAAGAAAAAATCTTTGTTTTCGGCGCCAGCGGTCATGCCAAGGTGGTCATTGATATCATCGAGCGGCAGGGGCTGTTTGAAATCGGCTTCCTGGTGGATGACAACCCGGCGCTTAAGGGCCAGAGTTTTTTTTGTTATCCCGTCATTGGTGGCAAGGATGAGCTTTTGGCCTCCAATATCCGCAAAGGGATCGTGGCGATCGGCAGCAATAGTGCCCGCCGTACAGTCGCCAGCTGGTTGTCGGATCAGGGCTGCGAGATGGTGACCGCCATTCACCCTTCGGCCCAGGTGGCGCGCGAAGTTACTATTGGTAACGGCAGTGTGATCATGGCCGGTGCGGTGATCAATTCGGATACGACGATTGGCTACGACGTAATCGTCAATACTCGTTCCAGCATCGACCATGACTGCAATATCGGCGATGGTGTCCACCTGGCGCCGGGAAGCACCCTCTGTGGCAGCGTGACGATCGGCGAGGAGAGTTTTGTCTGTGCCGGAGCGACGGTCATCCCGAATCTGACCATCGGCAGCAAGGTGACGGTCGGTGCCGGTTCGACGGTCATCCGTGACGTTCCTGATGGCGTGACGGTAGTTGGCAGCCCGGCGAAAAAGCTTTAGAGCCTGTTTTCGCGCAAAGCCGCCAAGGACGGAAAGATTAAGCAATATAGTGTCTATGCTTTACCCCTATGAACTCGCGGTTAAATCTTTGCGCCTTTGCGGCTTGAGTGAGTCCAGCGAACGAGCGTGATACCGATTTGGAAAAGGATTGATTTATGCTCAATACCCCCTTCGCCCCCTGGCCCTCCTTCACCCCCGAGGAAGCCGAAGCCGTCCAGCGCGTGCTGCTCTCCAACCGGGTCAACTATTGGACTGGAACCGAAGGGCGCGAGTTTGAGACGGAATTTGCGGCCTTCTGCAGAACGGAATATGCCATCGCCCTCGCCAACGGCACCGTTGCCCTGGAACTGATTCTCGCCGGTTACGGCATCGGCCCCGGCGACGAGGTGATCACCACCGCCCGCACCTTCATCGCCTCGGCGAGTTGCATCGTCATGCGCGGGGCGACGCCGGTCATCGCCGATGTCGACCCGGTGAGCCAGAACCTGACCGCCGAAACTGTCCGGCCGCGGATCACCCCGCGTACCCGGGCGATCATCGCCGTCCACCTCGCCGGCTGGCCCTGCGACATGGACCCGCTGCTGGAGCTGGGCCGGGAGCATGGCATCAAGGTCATCGAGGACTGCGCCCAGGCCCACGGCGCCCGCTACAAGGGGAAACCGGTCGGTTCCCTCGGCGATGCCGCGGCCTTCTCCTTCTGCCAGGACAAGATCATGACCACCGGCGGGGAAGGGGGGATGCTGACCACCAGTGACCGCGCGCTCTGGGAGAAGGCCTGGGCTTTCAAGGACCATGGCAAGAGCTTCGCCGCGGTCTACAAGCGCCAGCACCCGCCGGGGTTTCGCTGGCTCCATGAATCATTTGGGACGAACATGCGCATGACCGAGATGCAGGCGGCGATCGGGCGTATTCAGCTGCGGCGGTTGCCCGAATGGGTCGCCACCCGGCGCCGGTATGCCGCGCTGCTGGACGAAGGCTTCTCCCGGTTGCCGGAGCTGCGCGTGACCCTGCCCCCCGAGGATATTTTTCACGCCTATTACAAGTATTACGTTTTTCTCCGCCCGGATCTGGTTTATACTGCCACCCCGACCCCGGGACGTGACCTGCGCGACCGGCTGATCGATGCCATTAACGCTGCAGGTGTCCCATGCTATTCCGGAAGTTGCAGTGAAATCTATCGCGAGCAGGCTTTCAGGGAGGCCGGCCTGGGGCCCCGGGCTCCGTTGCCCATTGCCCGGGCCTTGGGGGAGACCAGCTTGATGTTTCTTGTTCATCCGACCCTGGACGAGGGGGCTATGCTGACTACGGTCGCGGCCGTCGACACGGCCGTGGCTGCCCTGCCGGCATAAAAAACGTACAGTTTTCGTTAAATATGGATTTTTGGGGGAATCTGTGAAGGAACTGATCAGAGAATACAGGTTTTGGGTTATTCTTGTCTTTAAGATACTCATTCTCGTATCCGCACTGCTGCTCTCCTATCTCCTGCGGTTTGATTTTCGTATCCCTCCCAACCACTTGCGTTCCATCCCCGCCCTCCTGCCGATTCTGGTCGTTGTGAAAATGGCGGTTTTCTGGGGCGTGGGAACCTTTCGCGGCTGGTGGCGCTACGCCTCGATGGCGGACATTCTGCTGCTCGCCCGGGCCAACCTTTTCGCCTCCGTTGCCCTTATTCTCGTCCTTTTCTTTTCCCATCGCCTCGGCAATATCCCCCGCTCGATCCTGGTCCTCGACTGGATAATCTGCTTCTGTATGTTAGCCGGTACCCGCTTTTTAACCCGTGCGTTGCGGGAGAACTATCTCCCGTTTTTGGGGAAGAATGGCAACGGCGGTAGGCGCATCCTGATCGTAGGCGCCGGCAGCGCTGGCCAGATGATCGCCAAGGAGATCCGGCAGAACCCGGCGCTGAACAAGACCATCGTCGGTTACGTCGATGACGATGCCGACAAGCTGCGGCGGACCTTTGCCGGCTTTGAAGTCCTCGGCACTCAGAAAGACCTCCCCGCCATCTGCCGGCAGCACCAGGTTCAGGAAATCATCGTCGCCATCCCCTCGGCGACCGGCAAGCAGATGCGGACAATTGTCGATCACTGCCAGACTCTCGGCGTCGCCTTCAAGACCCTCCCCGGCATCAGCGACCTCATCGACGGCCGGGTTTCGATCCAGCAGGTGCGGGATGTCGACCTGAATGATCTCCTCGGCCGTGAACCGGCGCACCTCGACCTTGAGCTGATCCGCTCCTTTCTGGAAGGGAAGCGGATCTTCATCACCGGTGCCGCCGGCAGCATCGGCAGCGAGATCTGCCGCCAGGTCTGCCGTTTCCGTCCCGCCCGCATCATCCTCTTCGACCACGCCGAGTCACCCCTCTTCTCCATTCACAACGAGCTGGCCCGGGAACATCCGGAGCTGCGCCACACTGCCATTGTCGGTGATGTTCGGGACCGGGCGCGGATCCAGGCCCTCTTTGACGAGTGCCAGCCCCAAGTGGTTTTTCATGCCGCCGCCTACAAGCACGTGCCGCTGATGGAGCACAACCCGGCCGAGGCGGCCAACAACAACGTGCGCGGCTCGCGGGTCATGGCCGATGCCGCTGATGCCTGCCACTGCGAGGCTTTCGTCATGGTCTCCACCGACAAGGCGGTCAATCCGACCAACGTCATGGGGGCGACCAAACGGGCGGCGGAGCTTTACGTCCAGGCCCTGGCCCGGACCAGCCGCACCCGCTTCGTCACCGTCCGCTTCGGCAATGTCCTCGGCAGCGCCGGCAGCGTGGTGCCGATCTTCAAGAAACAGATCGCCGCAGGAGGGCCGGTGACCGTCACCCATCGGGATGTGACGCGCTTTTTCATGACGATACCGGAAGCGACTCAGCTGGTGCTGCAGGCCGGGAGCATGGGACAGGGGGGGGAGATCTTCCTCCTCGATATGGGCGAGCCGGTGAAGATCGTCACCCTTGCCGAGGAACTGATCCGGCTTTCCGGCTTCACTCCCTATGAGGATATCGAGATCCGCTTTAGCGGATTACGCCCCGGGGAGAAGCTCTTCGAGGAACTCCTAATTGCTGGCGAAGGGGTCAAGCCGACCAGTCATGAGAAGATCATGGTCGCCGAATCGACCCCTGTCAATCGCGCCCACCTGGAGCAGCAGCTCGAAGAGCTCTACCAGATCCAGCGCGCTCTCGACCAGGCCGGGGTGGTGGCGAAGCTGCGGGAGATCGTGCCGGAATATTGCCCGGAGAAGGCTGGCGCCCAGCGCCACGCATCCTGAAAGGATGGCGGGATGTCGAAAGCTGGTGGTTGCACAATGAGTACCCGGGGGGAGCTGCTAGCCGGCCGGTTCGGCGAGAGGATATTTTCCCCCTGCGCAGGAGGCAACCATGGGTGACGGGCAGACGACCCTGCAGCAGCTGAAGGAAAAGATGGCGGATTTCGTCCGCGAGCGGGATTGGGAGCAGTTCCACACGCCGAAGAATCTCTCCATGTCGATCGCCATCGAGGCCGCCGAGCTGATGGAGCATTTCCAGTGGCTGACCGTCGAGGCGTCAAAGAACCTTCCTGCGGAGGCGTTGGCCGACATCGGCGAGGAGCTTGCCGACATCGTCATCTATTCCCTCTCCCTGGCCAATACGCTGCAACTCGATCTCGCCGATACCGTCCTCGCCAAAATGGCCAAGAACATCCGCAAGTATCCCTCCGACCAGGTCCGCGGCAAATCCCACAAGTACACCCATTATCAAAAGCAGCTGCCGGAAGATCCGGAAGCCTGAGGTCCCCCGCCACCCGAAGGCGTCCATGAAACCGGCGAAAAAATACAGCCAGGCGGCGCGGCTCCACGACGTCATCCGCATCCTCGAGGCCCGCTACGGGGCGACCATCGACGAACTCGCCGAGGAGTGCCGGGTGACGCGGCGTACCATCTTCCGCGACCTGCAGGCGATCCGCGACGCCGGCTACCCGCTCGTTTCGGAGCGCGAGAGTGACGGCCGCGTCCTCTACCGCTTCATCACCGGCTTCAAGAAGATCCCGCCGATCACCTTCTCCCTGCAGGAGCTGATGACCCTCTACCTCGGCCGCGGACAGCTCGCCTTTCTCGCCGGGACCCCGTTCCAGGACGATCTCGAGGCGATCTTCGCCAAGATCCGCTCCAGCCTGCCGCCGCGCAGCGTCGCCCATCTCGAACGCCTCGCCGCCGCGGCGGCGCCCCGCTTCCAGGGGCTGCGCGACTATTCGGGCAAGCGGCAGATCCTGGAACAGCTGCGCGACGCGCTCCTCTTCCAGCAGCGCTGCCGCCTGCACTACGCTCCCCCGCATCGGGAGGTCGAAGAGTACCTCTTCGACCCCTACACCCTCCTTTTTTTCAGCAACTCCCTCTACCTCGGTGGTTATGCCCACAATCGCCAGGCGCTGCGCCTCTTTCTGGTCGATCGTCTGCAGGGGGTTGAGGTGAGCCGGGAACGCTTCGAGGTCCCCGAGGATTTTGCCATCGCCGACCTGACCGGCAGCGCCTTCGGCCTGATCGACGAGGCGCCACAGCAGATCCGGGTCCGTTTCGCCGAACCGATCGCCCACCTGATCCGCGAACGCACCTGGCACCCCAGCCAGGTGATCGAGGAACACGCCGACGGCAGCCTGACCCTGACCTTTCACGCCGGCGGCGAGAAGGAACTCCTCGCCTGGCTCTACTCCTACCTCCCCCATGTCCAGGTCCTTGAACCTCCGTCGTTGCGAAGCGCTTTCCTGCGCGGACTGCAGCAGGGGCTCAGCTTGCAGGGACCCCCGTGACCCCCGTGACCCCCGTCGCTCATCGCTGAAGCATAGTGACGCATTCTGTCACACCTCCTCGCTAGGGTAGCATCAACAGCACAGCCAAACTCAGCGACAGGAGGTGTCCCATGCTCTATCTGGCAACCGGCAACCTGGAGAACGACCCCCTCTATTTCGACATCCAGGCGATCGAGGAGCGACGCTACCGCGGTCATCCCTTTTTTGCCGTCAGTGGTATCTGTGGCGACGGGCGCATGGAAGGGGAGGTGCTGATCGAAGTCGGCGCCGAGACGACCGTTACCTTTGTCGACGACTATCTCGCTCCCCTGCGATTGCGGGAATTTTTTCAGCGCCATGACCGCGGGCGGGTGACGGCGGCTTTGTGCCAGGCGCTCGCCGACCTGCAGGTCTGCCTGCAGGGAATCCCCGGGGAAACGAAGTCCCGGGTCCTTGGCTGCTCGGCCCAGGGGCGCTGGCTGCCGCAGCGGGCCCGGACCTGGGGCGAACAGCTGGAACTGCCGCTGGTGATCGGGGAGGAACGGGTGACCTGGGGGCGGCAGGCGGCCTAGCGTTGCTGCTTTCCGCCATTGCTTTTCATGGCGTGCTGGGGTAAAAAAGGGGCTGCCCTTTCGTCCCGAGGATACGCCATGCGTCAGCTCGTGCTCGCCTCCACCAGCCCTTACCGCAAGCAACTGCTGCAACAGCTCGGGCTCCCCTTCATCACCGCCTCGCCCCTCTACTTCGAGGAGCTCAACCAGACGGTGGCGCCGGAGCTGCTGGTCAAGCATCTCGCCCTGCACAAGGCCGAGAGTCTGGCGAAACATTTTCCCGAGGCGCTGATCATCGGCGCCGACCAGGTCTTCGTCGATGCCCGGCGCCGCATCGTCGGCAAGCCGGGGAGCCCGGAGAGGGCGGTGGAGCAGCTCAAGGGGATGGCCGGGCGCAGCCACACTTTTTATACCGGGATCGCCCTCTTCGACGCGGCGGCCCAAACGGTGGCCACCGATTTCGATACCTTCACCGTCACCCTGCGCCAGCTGACGGAGACCCAAATCCGCAGCTATGTCGAGCGGGAAAACCCGGTCGACTGCGCCGGTTCCTTCAAGATCGAGGGGCTCGGCATCGCCCTGATGGACCACCTCGACGGGCGCGATTACACCACCCTGATCGGGCTGCCACTGATCAAGCTCACGCAGATGCTCGAACAGTTCGGAGTCCACATCCTGTAAAATCAAAAGCGCGGCGAGCAGCAAAGCGATTCCGGAGCCTGGTCCCGGAACCGTCCTCCTCTGCCGCTCCCCCGTTTCTCTTGCCCGGGTTTTTATGAAACACGCCGATTTTGTTCACTTGCACCTGCACAGCCAGTACAGCCTCCTCGACGGCGCCATCAAGATCGGCGACCTGATCGAGCGGGCCAAGGAATTCCGCATGCCGGCGTTGGCGGTCACCGATCACGGCAACATGTTCGGCGCCATCGAGTTCTACGAGAAGGCGATGGCCGCCGGTATCAAGCCGATCATCGGCTGCGAGATCTATGTCGCCACCGGTTCCCGCTTCGAAAAGGGGAACGCGCGCAGCTCCTCCGACGCCTCCGGTCACCTCGTCCTCCTCTGCCAGAACCTCACCGGCTACCGCAACCTCTGCGCCCTCGTCTCCTCGGCCTACCGCGAGGGGTTCTACTACAAGCCGCGGGTCGACTGGGAGCTGCTCCAGGAGCGCAACGCCGGCCTGATTGCCCTGAGTGCCTGCCTTGGCGGCGAGCTGCCGACCCTGATCGGCAATGGCCGGATGGCGGACGCCAAACGGCGCGCCGGCGAGATCGCCGCCATCTTCGACGACAACCGCTTCTACCTCGAACTGCAGGAGAATTTCCTCCCCGAGCAGGAAACCGTCAACCAGGGGCTGATCGAGATCGGCCGCGAGCTCGGCCTGCCGCTGGTGGCGACCAACGACTGCCACTACCTCGGCCGCGAACAGGCCTTCGCCCACGAGGTGCTCCTCTGTATCCAGACCGGCAAGACCATGGACGACCCCTCGCGGATGCGTTTTTCCAACGAGGAGTTCTACGTCAAGAGTCCGGCGGAGATGGCCGAGCTCTTCAAGCATGTCCCCGAGGCGCTGCGCAGCACGGTGGAGATCGCCGAGCGCTGCAACCTCGAACTCGATTTCAAGACCTACCACTTCCCCCAGTACGAGGTGCCGGCCGGCAAGAGCCTCGACGATATCCTTGAGGAGCAGTCCCGTCACGGGCTCGACGAACGCCTCACCAACATCCGCAAGCTGCGCCCCGACTTTTCCGCCGAAGAGGAGCAGGGGTACCGGGAGCGGCTCGAACGGGAACTCGCCTGCATCAAGCAGATGGGTTTTCCCGGCTACTTCCTGATCGTCGCCGATTTCATCAACTGGGCCAAGGACCACGACATCCCGGTCGGCCCGGGGCGTGGCTCGGCCGCCGGGTCGCTGGTCGCCTACGCCATCCGCATCACCGACATCGACCCGATGCCCTACCATCTCCTCTTCGAGCGTTTCCTCAACCCGGAGCGGGTCTCGATGCCCGATATCGACGTCGACTTCTGCATCTACGGCCGCGAGCGGGTCATCGATTACGTCCGCCAGAAGTACGGCAGCGAAAACGTCGCCCAGATCATCACTTTTGGCACCATGCTCGCCAAGGGGGTGATTCGCGACGTCGGCCGGGCGCTCAACATGCCCTACGGCGAGGTCGACAAGGTCGCCAAGCTGGTCCCCGGCACCCTCGGCATCACCCTCAAGGAAGCCCTCGCCCAGGAGCCGAAGCTGCGCGAGCTGGTGGAGAAGGACCCGAAGATTAAGCAGCTCTGGCCGATCGCTCTGGCCCTTGAGGGGCTGACCCGCCACGCTTCGACCCACGCCGCCGGCGTCGTTGTCACGCCGCGGCCGCTCACCGAATACCTGCCGCTCTACACCGATCCCAAGTCGGGGGCCCAGGTCACCCAGTACGCGATGAAATTCGTCGAGAAGTGCGGGCTGGTCAAGTTCGACTTCCTCGGCCTGAAGACCCTCACCGTCATCGACAACGCGGTCAAGCTGATCCGTGGCGCTAAGGATCCCGCCTTCGACATCACGCTGCTGCGCGACGACGACGAGCTCTCCTACCAGCTCCTCCAGGCCGGCAACACCACCGGCGTCTTCCAGCTCGAATCGAGCGGCATGAAGGAGCTGCTGATCAAGCTCAAGCCCTCCTGCTTCGAGGATATCATCGCCGTCTGCGCCCTCTATCGTCCCGGCCCCCTCGGGAGCGGCATGGTCGACGATTTCATCCAGCGCAAGCACGGCCGCAAGGCGATCACTTACGATCTGCCGCAGCTCGAGCCGATCCTCAAGGACACCTACGGCGTCATCGTCTACCAGGAACAGGTCATGCAGATCTCGCGGACCCTGGCCGGCTACTCCCTCGGCCGTGCCGACCTGCTGCGCCGGGCGATGGGGAAGAAGGACCCGGCGGTCATGGCCAAGGAGAAGGAACCCTTCCTCGCCGGCGCCAAGGCGCAGGGGATCGACGCCAAGAAGGCGGAAGGGGTCTTCGACCTGATGGCCAAGTTCGCCGAGTACGGCTTCAACAAGTCGCACTCGGCCGCCTACGCCCTGATCGCCTACCACACCGCCTATCTCAAGGCCCATTTCCCGGTCGAGTTCATGGCGGCGCTCTTGACCGAGGACATGGAGAACACCGACAAGGTGATCAAGAACATCTCCGAGGTGCGCGCGATGGGGATCGAGGTCCTCCCCCCCGACATCAACGCCTCGGAGCGCTCCTTTACCGTCCACGACAAGTCGATCCGCTTCGGCCTCGGCGCCGTCAAGGGGGTCGGCAGCACCGCCCTCGAGTCGATCGTCGAGGCGCGCCAGGAGCAACCTTACCTCTCGCTGCACGACTTCTGTGAGCGGGTCAACCTGCAGAAGGTCAACAAGAAGGTGGTCGAGGCGCTGGTCAAGTGCGGCGCCCTCGACTCTCTCGGCGGCAAGCGCTCCCAGTACATGGCGGTCCTCGAAGAGGCGATGGAGATCGGCCAGAAGGTCCAGCGCGAGAAGGCGATGGGGCAGGAGTCGCTCTTCGGTACCGAGGAGATCATCTCCGCCGGCGGCAACGGCTACGGCCAGCTGCCGGCGCTGGAAGAGTGGGCCGAGAACATCCTGCTCGGCTTCGAGAAGGAGGCCCTCGGCTTCTACATCACCGGCCACCCCCTCGCCCGCCACGCCGCCTCGATCAAGCGCTTCGCCACCTGCAGCACCGCCGAGCTGGCCGAGCGCACCGACAAGGAGGAGGTCAAGGTCTGCGGCATCGTCGCCGGGCTTAAGGAGCTGGTGACCAAGAAGGGGGACCGGATGGCCTTTGTCACCCTCGAGGATCTGACCGGCTTTGTCGAGATGGTGGTCTTCCCCGAGACCTATCTGGCGGCGATGGAACTGCTCAAGAGCGAGGAGCCGCTGCTGGTCTCCGGCACTCTCGATATCGGCGAGGAGAGCGTCAAGCTGATGGCGAGCGAAGTCCTTGCCCTGCGCGAGGTCAAGGAGCGTCTCACCAGCAAGGTTCACTTCCGCCTCACCACCCCCGGCCTCGACGAGGCCCAGCTGCGGGCGCTGCGCGATATCATGGCGCGCCACCGCGGCAGCTGCGCGGCGCTGATTCACCTGGTGATCCCCAACCGCAGCGAAACCCTGCTCAAACTCCCCGAGAACCTGGCGGTGGCGGCGAGCGATGAAATAATGGATGCTACGGAAAAGCTTTTTGGCTATAATGTCGTCACTTTTGAGTAGCGCAGGCCGCGGCCGCGGGCTAGCGGCCGGCGGCAGGAGGCCGAAGGGGCGACCCTTTGGCCTTTCGCCGTGTGCCGAATAAACAAGGAGTTCCTATGCAGTTTTACCTCGAATTCGAAAAACCCCTCGTCGAGCTGGAGCAGAAGATCCGCGAGCTGCGCGAGTATTCGACCGACAAGGTCGATTTCTCCGGCGAGATCAGGAAACTGGAGAAAAAAGCCGAAAAGCTGCGCGAGGAGATCTTCTCCAACCTCAGCCGCTGGCAGCGCACCCAGCTCGCCCGCCACGTCAACCGCCCCTTCACCCTCGACTACGTCCAGCACATCTTCACCGACTGGTTCGAGGTCCACGGTGACCGCAATTTCCGCGACGACCCGGCCATTGTTGCCGGCTTTGCCCGCTTCGACGGCCAGCCCTGCTGCGTCATCGGCCACCAGAAGGGGCGCGACACCAAGGAGAAGGTTTACCGCAACTTCGGAATGCCCAATCCCGAAGGCTACCGCAAAGCGCTGCGGGTAATGCAGATGGCCGAGCAGTTCAAGCTGCCGATCTTCACCTTCGTCGATACCCCCGGCGCTTTTCCCGGCATCGGCGCCGAGGAGCGCGGCCAGGCTGAGGCGATCGCCCGCAACCTGCGGGAGATGGCGGCGCTGACGGTGCCGGTCATCACCACCATCACCGGCGAGGGGGGCTCCGGCGGAGCGCTCGGCATCGCCGTCGGCAACCGCGTCATGATGATGGAATATTCGGTCTACGCGGTCATCTCGCCGGAAGGGTGCGCGGCCATCCTCTGGAGCGACGGCACCATGGGACCCCAGGCCGCCGAGGCCCTCAAACTCACCGCCACCGACATCCAGGAGCTCGGCTGCGTCATCGACGATGTCATCCCCGAGCCGATCGGCGGGGCCCACAACGACCACGCCCTGGCTGCCGCCAACGTCAAGTCGTTCCTCAAGAAACACTACCTCGAGCTCAAGGAGCTCACCCCCGAGGAGCTGGTCGAACAGCGCTACCAGAAGTTCCGCGCCATGAGCCAGGTGCAGGAGTAAGGGCGAGCAACGGGCAACGGGTAAAGAGCAACGAGCAACGAGCAACGAGTCACGAGTCACGAGTCACGAGTCACGAGTCACGAGTCACGAGTCACGAGTCACGAATCACGAATCACGAATCACGAATACTTAAACCACAGGGATGGACGGGATGACCAGGACGAAATTTGCTCCTCCGACACCGTATCATCCCTGTTTTTATGCCGGGGCGGGTCATGGCTGAAATTGCCGTCGTCGGCCTCGGCCAGTCCTCCCTCGACCTGATCGGCCGCCTCGAAAGCTACCCGGCGGTCGACGAAAAAGCCGAGCTCGACCAGTTCCTGATCCAGGGGGGCGGACCGGTCGCCACCGCCCTCGTCACCCTCGCCCGGCTCGGGGTCGGCACCGCGCTGGTCGGCCGCTGCGGCGACGACGAGCACGGCCGGCGCATGCGGCGGGAGCTGGAGCAGGAGGGGGTCGACTGTCGCTGGCTCGACGCCGAGCGCGGCGCCAGCAGCCAGCTCGCCTTTATCGCCGTCGACGGCGGCGCCCGGCGCACCATCTTCTGGCACCGCGGCAGCGCTCGGCCGCTCCATGCCGCCGAACTCTCGCCGCAGCTGCTGGCCGGGGTGCGGGTGCTCCATCTCGACGGCCTCCAGGCCGAGGCCTCCCTTGCCGCCGCCCATCGCGCCCGGGCCGCCGAGGTGACCACGGTCCTCGATGGCGGCACCTGGCGCGCGGGGACGCGGGAGCTTCTCCCCTATATCGACCACCTCGTCGTCAGCGAGCGCTTTGCCCGCCAGGTCACCGCCGGCGGCCCGGTCGAAGCGGCCCTCGAGCCACTCCTCGAGTACGGCGCCCGCGCCGTCACCGTCACCCGCGGCGCCCGCGGCAGCATCACCCGCACCCAGCGCGGCGGCGAGTTCCATCAGCCGGCCTTTGCCGTCACCGCCGTCGATACCACCGGCTGCGGCGACGTCTTTCACGGCGGTTATATCTACGGTCTGCTGCAGGAGTGGCCGCTGCCGCAGACGGTCCGCTTCGCCGCTGCCTGCGCCGCGCTGAAGTGCCGCGCCCTCGGCGGGCGCACGGCGATCCCGCGGCGGGACGAGGTGGAAGAGCTGTTGCAGGCCCAGCCTGCCATCTGATCGCGGAGGGATAACATGAGACGCTACCTGCCATTGCTTGCCCTGGCGCTGCTGCTCCTTGCCGGCTGCGCCGCCGTTCCCTACCAGTACACTCACAACGTCGAGGCGCCGGATACGGTCAACCTGAGAGCGGGGGAGCCGCAGATCGAGCGCGGCCGGCCGGTCGCCTTCCTCGATGGCATCGGCCACTACTTCTTCTCCCTGCCGAGCAAGCTGATCCTCTGGAACTGGAGCGTTGACAACCACGATATTTCGCCGGAGACCGAAGAAGCGCTCAGCAGCTACCTGGCCGCCAACGACCTCCCCAGCGTCAAGGTGCGTCTCAACCAGTACGCGCCCGGCGGCGAATGGCGGCGGCTGGTGAAGAACCGCTCGGTCAACGGCTTCTGGCGCTACACCATCGGCGCCATCACCACCACCTTCTACACCATCCTGCCGGGACGGGTTTTTGGCGGCGACAACTACAACCCCTTCACCAACACCATCAATATCTACTCCGACCACACCGCCATCGTCGTTCACGAAGGGGGGCACGCCAAAGACTTCGCCCAGCGTGAATACAAGGGGGTCTACGCTGCCGCCCGCATGATCCCGCTCTTCCCCCTCTATCAGGAGGCGATCGCCACCGGCGACGCTATCGGCTACGACCGTGCCGAGGAGCAGCCTGCGGAGGAGAAGAAGGCTTACAAAGTCCTCTATCCGGCCTACGGCACCTATATCATCGGCGAGGGGTTGGGGATCGCCTCCTGGTTCACGCCGATCTCCTACCCGGTGCAGCTCGGCATCCAGCTCGCCGCCGCGATTCCCGGCCACATCGTCGGCCGCATCAAGGCCGCCAACGTCGAGGAGCCACAGCCCCCCCTGGCGCCCGCCGTCGCCGGAGTCCAATGATGCGTCGTTCCCTGCCCGGCCTCTTTTTCGCGCTTTTGCTGCTCCTCCTCGCCGCTTGCGGCGGGCCGACCTACACCACCCGCGTCATCGACACCCCGGAAGGGCGCGAGCTCAAGGGACACCAGAAACCCTACACCGTCAACGGCCAGCGCTACGACCCGCTGCGCAGCCACGAGGGGTTTGTCCAGGAGGGGACGGCGAGCTGGTACGGCGCCGATTTTCACGGCAAGAAGACGAGTAACGGCGAAACCTACAACATGTACGCCATGACCGCCGCCCACAAGACCCTCCCGCTCGGCGTCTTCGTCCGCGTCACCAACACCGCCACCGGCAAGCAGGCGACAGTGCGCGTCAACGATCGCGGCCCCTTCGTCAAGGGACGCATCATCGATCTCTCCTTCGCCGCTGCCAAGGCCCTCGACGTCGTCGGCCCCGGCACGGCGCCGGTGCGGGTCGAGGCCCTCGGCTACCAGGAGAGTGATACCCCGGGCCAGGTCGTCTACCGCCAGCCGGTCAGCTACGACATCGGCCACTTCGCCGTCCAGGTCGGCGCCTTTACCGTCGCCGACAACGCCAATCGCCTCGCCGCCCAGCTGCGCGACCGTTACGGCGCCGCCAGCGTCCAGCAGGGGTACGTCGGCGGCCAGCTCTTCTACCGGGTCCGCGCCGGCAACTACACCTCCCTCGAAGCGGCCGAAACCGCCCGCGCCCAGTACGAACGCGCCGGTTATCCGAGCAGCTTCGTGGTGGCGATGGAGTAGGGGAGGGCGGTCACCTCTTCATGGGCAGATCGATGCAGGCGCTGGGAAAATTAAGGGCGGCAGCGAAGCGCCTCGGCCATGACGGCCTGACCGTCTGGTTCATCGCCCGCGACCCGCGTACGCCGCTCCCCCTGCGCTTCCTCGCCCTTGCCGTCGGCGCCTACGCCCTCAGCCCCATCGACCTGATCCCTGACTTCATCCCCCTGCTCGGCCACCTCGACGACCTGATCCTCCTTCCGCTGCTGATCCTGCTGATCCTCAGGCTGACCCCGGTCGACGTCCTCGAAGCGAGCCGCGCCCGCGCCAGCACAGTGACCGCCCGTTTCAGCAATAAAGTCGCCGCGGTGGTGATCGTGCTGCTCTGGCTTGCCCTGGCGGCCGTTCTCGGCTGGTGGCTGCTGGAGGAGGCCGGCTGGTAATCGTCTCTCTCGCTTCACGGCAAACTATCAAAATGATTGACAGCCGTCAGCGAAGAAGGTATTCAAAAAGGGTCTTTTTCGGTTCACTGGAGGGGTGACATGAAAAAAGCAAGGAAGGAAATTCAACAGCCCGCACCGGCCCAGCGCCGGGCGGGCTGTTTTTGCTTGGAGAAAAAGGCGGCAAACTGCGGATTCCGATGAAAGTTGCCAGCCGTTCCAGCGCAAAGTTGCCACTCGTTCCAAGGCAAAGTTGCCAGTGATCGGAGCGTAGCGACGCTGGAGTTTTTGTCTTACGCCAAGTTGCCGATCGGGTCAAGCTGGGATCGCCGTTTGCGCATCGATTCTCCTTTCAAGGTGAGCCGGTAGGCGTTGTGGATGAGGCGGTCGAGGATGGCGTCGGCGACCGTCGGATCCCCGAGGTAGTCGTGCCAGGCTTCGACCGGAAGCTGGCTGGTGATCAGGGTCGAACGCAGATTGTGGCGGTCCTCGAGGATTTCGAGCAGATCGCGGCAACCGGCGGCGGTCATGGGGGCGAGCCCCCAATCGTCGAGGACGAGCAGTTGAGTCTTGGCGACTCTATCCATCATCTTGGGGTAGCGGCCGTCGGCCCGCGCGAGGGCCAGTTCCTCCAGGAAGCGGGGCAGGCGCAGGTAGAGGGTCTTGCAGCCGAGGCGGCAGGCCTTGTGAGCCAAGGCGCAGGCGAGGTAGCTCTTGCCGACGCCGGTGGGGCCGGTGATGAGAATGTTGTGGCCCTTGGCGAGGTAGCGACCGCCGGCCAGCGCCAGCACGAGGTCGCGGTCGAGTCCCCGGGGTGCCCTCCAGTCGAGGTCCTCGATGCAGGCGCTCTGACGCAGCCGGGCCGTGCGCAGGCGAGTGGTGAGCCGGCGGCTGTCGCGCTCGGTCTGCTCGCGGTCGACCAGCAGGCCGAGGCGCTCCTCGAAGCTCAAGGCATCGGCGGTCTCGCTAAGGCGCTGTTCCTGAAGGGCCTTGAGCATGCCGGTCAGCTTGAGGGCGCGCAGTTTGTCGTCGGTGGGGTGGCTGAGCATGGTGGTCTCCTTGGTCAGTGGTAGTAGCCGGCGCCGCGGATGTTGTCGTGACTCGGCAGCAATGAGAGTTGGGATTCGGTGGACTCGGGGAGCGACTGGCGGTCCAGTCCGGTTTTGAGGATCGAGGCGACGCTCTTGAGGCGACAGGCGTTTGTTGCCAGGGCCCGCTGGCAGGCCGCTTCCAGGCGCTCGGGCGTGTAGGTCTTGGCCAGCCGGATCAGCCCCAGGACGCTGCGGTAGCCCTGCTGGGGATGGGCCCGTGAGGCCAGGATCTTCTCTGCCAAGGCGGCGGTGTGCGGTCCGGTTTTGGCCGCCCAGGAAACCAGGCGCTGCGGCGTCCATTCGGCATACTCCCTGTGGCTTTTGGGCATGTGCTCGCCGAGAGTGGTGTGGCGACCGCGCTCAGAGGAGCGGACATGGGAGGCCACCCGTTGCCCTTTGTGCAGAAATTCGACGGTGGTCGCCGTCAGGCGCACGTCGAGCTGCTGCTTCACCAGCACATACGGGACCGAGTAGTAGTGGTGGTCGACTTCGGCATGGTAATCGATGTTGACCCGCGCATGGCGCCATTCGGCGAACGTATAGGGGGTCGCCGGCAGAGGATTCAGAGCCGGACGTTCCAGGGTGTCGAAGAGCTGCTGGCGGCAGCCGGGAAGCTTCTTGAAGGGGCGCCGGTTGAGGTGCTCCACCAGCTCCCGAATGGCGGCGTTGGCCTCGGCCAGACTGAAGAAGGTACGGTTGCGCAGCCGCGCCAGGATGAAGCGCTCGGCGACCAGAACCGCCGCCTCGACCTTGGCCTTGTCTTTGGGTTTGCGCACCCGCGCCGGAATCACCGCGCAGCCATAGTGAGCGGCCAGCTCCGCATAGGTGGGGTTGATGTCCGGTTCGTAGCGGCAGGGTTTGGAGACGGCGCTTTTCAGGTTGTCCGGAACAACGATCTCGGGCACTCCGCCGTAGAAGGAGAAGGCCCGGACATGCGAGCCGATCCAGTCCGGCAGCCCTTGGGTCCAGGTGGCTTCGGCAAACGTCTGGGAACTCGCCCCCAGGGCCGCGACGAACAGTTGCGCTTCGCGGATCTCGCCGGTGCGGCGGTCGACGATCGGCAGGGTCTGGCCGGTGTAGTCGACAAACAGCTTCTCGCCGGCTTTGTGCACCTGACGCATCGACAGACGCAGTTTGCCGGACCACTCACGGTACAGATCGCAGAAACGGCTGTAGCGATACCCCTCGGGATGGCTGTTCTGGTATTCCTCCCAGAGCAGCCCCAGGGTGACGCCCTTGCGCTTGAGTTCCTGATGGATGGTCGCCCAGTCGGGCATGGGGCGCTGGTCGGCGGGAATGACTGGCGCTGGCGGAAAGAGCAACTGTTCAAGTCGGGTTTCGTCCAGATTCTCTGGCAGCGGCCAAGACAACCCGGCGTGAGCGGCGCGTCTCAGAAATTCGCCCACCGTGGTGTGTGACGTGCCGACGGAGCGGGCGATGGCCCGCTGTGTCAGGCCGGCTTCGTAATGCAGACGCAGAACGTCCTTGATCTTGCGCATGGATAACCTCGTGTGTGCCAATGGGACCACCTCCTGGAAAAAGTCCAGAAGGTTGTACCCCGCGGTTACCCAGCGTCGCGAGAACTTTGATCAGTCTGACAGATTCACCGACCTCTTCCGCTCAAACTGGAAAGTTTGGATCGGAACGGGTGGAAACCTTGCGTCGGAATGACTGGCAAGTTTGGATCGGAATCAGTGGCAAGTTTGCATCGGAATCGGTGGAAAGTTTGGCTCGGAATACGCAGCAAACAAACAACCAGGAACATCTCGCTTGTCATATGGACGGAGTAAACCTGCTAACCCATTCGGGTGTTATATACGGATCCGTATATAACACCGCCATATGCCGGGAATGTAGGCGGTGTAAATCAGTTTGTGTAAATGGCTTGGGTTTTTGTCGTCAGTAAACCGGCAACCTGCCTTCGAACAAGATGGAGAACCGGTTGAGGGCGGCCTTCCAGTCCCGAATCGGCAGGGTCCATTTCTTGGCGATATTATTCAGCGCCAGGTAGAGCAGTTTGAACATGGCTGCATCGTTGGGGAATGAGCCCCGGTTCTTGGTGACCTTGCGCAGCGACATGTTCAGCGATTCGATCGCATTGGTGGTGTAGATCACCTTGCGAATCTCCGCCGGGTAGGCGAAAAAAGGGGTGATTCTCTCCCAGTTCCGCCGCCAGGACTGGCCGATGGAAGGGTGGGTTTTATCCCACTTCGCTTCGAACTCCGTCAGGTTCATTTCGGCCTGCTCGGCCGTCGCGGCCTGGTAAATGGTCTTCAGATCGGCCGCCACTTCCTTGCGCTGTTTCCAGGAGACGTATTTGAGAGAATGACGCACCATGTGAACGAGGCAGAGCTGGACCTGGGTGCGAGGAAAGACCGCTTCGATGGCCTCGGGGAAACCTTTGAGCCCGTCCACGCAGGCGATGAAGATGTCTTCGACACCCCGGTTTTTCAACTCGGTCACCACCTGTAACCAGAACTTGGCGCCCTCGTTCTCGGCCACCCACATACCCAGGACCTCCTTGATGCCGTCCAGGGTGACGCCCAGGGCCAGGTAGACCGCTTTATTGCTGACGTGGCCGTTGTCCCGCACCTTAACCCGGACCGCGTCCATATAGACGATGGGATAGAGGGCGTCGAGCGGTCGGTTCTGCCAGATCTTGACCTCGTCCGCGACGGCATCGGTCACGCTGGAAATGAGGGCGGGAGAGACCTCGACGCCATAAATCTCTTCCAGATGCCCTTGGATCTCCCGGGTCGTCATCCCCCGGGCGTAGAGGGAGATGATCTTGCCGTCGAAGCCGGCGAAGCGGGTCTGGCCCTTGGGAATGATGAGCGGCTCGAAGCTGCTGTCCCGGTCACGCGGAACCTCGATCGGCAGTTTGCCGAATTCGCCCTTGATGGGGCGGTGTAAATCAGTTTGTGTAAATGGCTTGGGTTTTTGTCGTCAGTAAACCGGCAACCTGCCTTCGAACAAGATAGAGAACTGGTTGAGGGCGGCCTTCCAGTCCCGAATCGGCAGGGTCCATTTCTTGGCGATATTGTTTAGCGCCAGGTAGAGCAGTTTGAACATGGCTGCGTCGTTGGGGAATGAGCCCCGGTTCTTGGTGACCTTGCGCAGCGACATGTTTAGCGATTCGATCGCATTGGTGGTGTAGATCACCTTGCGAATCTCCGCCGGGTAGGCGAAAAACGGGGTGATTCTCTCCCAGTTGCGCCGCCAGGACTGGCCGATGGAGGGGTGGGTTTTATCCCACTTCGCTTCGAACTCCGTCAGGTTCATTTCGGCCTGCTCGGCCGTCGCGGCCTGGTAAATGGACTTCAGATCGGCCGCCACTTCCTTGCGCTGTTTCCAGGAGACGTAGCGGAGAGAATGGCGCACCATGTGAACGAGGCAGAGCTGGACCTGGGTGCGAGGAAAGACTGCTTCGATGGCCTCGGGGAAACCTTTGAGCCCGTCCACGCAGGCGATGAAGATGTCTTCGACACCCCGGTTTTTCAACTCGGTCACCACCTGTAGCCAGAACTTGGCGCCCTCGTTCTCGGCCACCCACATGCCCAGGACCTCCTTGATGCCGTCCAGGGTGACGCCCAGGGCCAGGTAGACCGCTTTATTGCTGACGTGGCCGTTGTCTCGCACCTTGACCCGGACCGCGTCCATATAGACGATGGGATAGAGGGCGTCGAGCGGTCGGTTCTGCCAGATCTTGACCTCGTCCGCGACGGCATCGGTCACGCTGGAAATGAGGGCGGGAGAGACCTCGACGCCATAAATCTCTTCCAGATGCCCCTGGATCTCCCGGGTCGTCATCCCCCGGGCGTAGAGGGAGATGATCTTGCCGTCGAAGCCGGCGAAGCGGGTCTGGCCCTTGGGAATGATGAGCGGCTCGAAGCTGCTGTCCCGGTCACGCGGAACCTCGATCGGCAGTTTGCCGAATTCGCCCTTGATGGTTTTGGCCGACTTGCCATTGCGGGCATTGCCGCCTTTCGTGGCCACGGGAGCATGCTTCTCGTGCCCCAGGTGTTGGGTCAATTCCGCTTCCAAAGCTCGTTCCAGAAGGGCCTTGGTGAGCTGTTTAAGCAAGCCGGTTTCGCCGATCAGGTCTTCGGGCTTCTTGTAGTCGGCAAGCAGACGGTCCAGCAGATCTTTTTCGATGGCCATGGGGGCTCCTTAGAGGGTGGGGTCCCGGTGTACCCCTGAATGGCCATTTACACAATCTTTTTTACACCCTCGGAATGTACAAAAATACTGTAATTATAGGGAATTATCAGTAGTGTCCGGTTAGCAAATTGCATTCACCCAAAGTTGCAGATAATTGTAAATATTTTCACAAGTTAGCGTATTTTTTGCTTGACAAATCGTCGTGAAGTCGGCGCGGTGATTTTCGTAAATACCTATTTTATATGAGGATTTACGAAAATGTCATTACTTGTTCGCTGCCACCGTACCCGGCTTAGCAGGCGCTCCATTGTCCGACTTTTTACCCCGTTCAAGGGCGCTCTCGAACATGCCCCGGTTCTTGAGGCCCGAGGCAACAGGCCACTGCAGATGACGTTTGAAGATCAGTTGAAAATCCTGACCTACTATCACCTCGAAGAGCATTCTTCGGGGCGTCATCTGCTTCAGGTTCTGACGCAGGAAGATTTTGCCGCGACTCATATTGCACCGCCCGGCGGTATCCGGAAAAGCGCCTTCTTTGAGGCGATCAATACCCGAGGGCTGGAGCAGATGATTCATGTTTACGAAGACCTGCAGAAACAGGTCTCACAAAAGATTCCTGTCGCCAAAGACATCTCCGATCTCGGCGATCTGATCGCCGTCGATGGTTCGCTGATTGACGCTACGCTGTCCATGCTCTGGGCGGACTATCGAGACGGAGCCAAAAAGGCCAAGGTTCACCTGGGGTTCGATATCGGTCGTGGTGTCCCCCAGAAAGTCACATTAACCGACGGCAAGGGCGACGAGCGTCCTCAGGCGGAACGGCTCGTGGCTCCCGGTCAGACAGGTGTCTATGACCGCTATTACCAGTGTTACAAAAACTTTGACGACTGGCAGGATCAGGGACGCCACTTTGTCTGCCGCATCAAAGCCAGTTCTCGTAAGACGGAGTTGAGCGCCAATCCTGTTGTCCCCGGCAGTCATGTTTTCTATGACGCCAGGGTGTTGCTCGGCACCAAAGATGTCAACCAGACCGAACGAGAAGTGCGTGTGGTCGGCTACAAGGTTGACCAAAAATCCTATTGGGTCGCCACCGACCGCTTCGATCTGACCGCCGAGCAGATTGCCTTGATCTACAAGCTACGCTGGACGATCGAGTCCTTCTTCGCCTGGTGGAAGCGCCACCTCAAGGTGTATCACCTGATTGCCCGCAGTCCCTACGGCCTGCTGGTGCAGATCCTCGCAGGGTTGATTACTTATTTGCTGCTGGCCATCTACTGCCACGAAGAGCATGGCGAACGTGTCAGCATCAACAGGGTGCGTGAGCTTCGCAACAATATTCGCAACGAGGCCGCCGAGGATGCGGCCGCAGGCTTAGGGCCTCCCGATATCATTGACTTGGACTTCGGAGCCTATGCAACTTCTTAACCGGACACTACTGGGGAATTATAAAATTCAATAAATTGGCTTTCCGGGGTTTCAAACGGCATCGGGCCGAAAATCAGGAGATTATACGGATCCGTATATATGCTGTTTGGCAGATTACCGATCATGACTATCTCAAGCATCGCGAAATACCTTGCCGCGTGGTTCGTCATGTTGCTCGTTTCCATCGCAAATGGCGCCGTTCGGGACTTCACCTATGGCAAGCTAATGAGCGAACTTTCTGCTCATCAACTGTCAACTCTCACGAGCGTTCTGCTGCTGGGCGCGATTATCTTCGCCTTTGTCCACTTCTTCCCGCCCTCTTCTGACCTGGAAGCCGTTTGCATTGGTCTGCTTTGGATGTCACTTACCATCGCGTTCGAGTTTCTCTTTTTCCATTTTGTCGGCGGCCACTCCTGGGCGAAATTGCTGGCCAATTACAACATTCTGGAAGGGCGCGTCTGGGTTGTCGTTCTGGCCTGGGTAGCGGTTGCTCCATACGTTTTCTTCCGACTCCGCCGACCGACCTAACACTTATCAGGCCCCCGGCCGTCAAGGGTAAAAAAGTCCGATAACGAAAAAGGTTTTCCCTCCCGTTCTTTGACATGCGACTGATCACTTAAGAGCCAACCGGGTTCCGGCTTGGGATTCTCTTCTGGCTGCAGACGAATTCTGCTCCAAACACTTATCGAGGCTCTTGATGCAGGGGCCGGTCTTTGTCGACCTGGTTCTCCCTGCCGCCTGGAATCACGCTCGTGCCCTCATGCCGTCCCAATCAAAATAGCGAGGTCCATCTTGGTGCCGATGGCCGCAGTTAGGTGCGGGATCGGGGAAGGGGCAGAATCCGGCGCGGGCCCTTTGGACCATCGCGCAAGCTGTTGGAGCGGGGCGGACCTCCAATCAAAACAAACCGGCTGGCGGAAGTTGGCGGATGATGCGGCCCAAGTCGGGCTGTTGGCCCAGAAGTCTGCGCTTGCTTATGGCCGCCGAGCTTATCTCGCCGCTGTGGTTGCCTCCAGTTAGACGGTCTGGCTGATCCGCCCCCTCCGCGTCAGGCGGCCTTGCGCAGGAACCTGTCCTGGTCGAAGGGCACCTGATTTTTGAGCATGTAATAGACGGCACGACCGAGACGATGGGCCAGGATGGCCAGGGCTTTCCCCTTGCCGTGCTTGCTGGCCAGGCGTTGCAGCATGGTTTGAGCCGGCTTGTTCCCTTTGAGCATCAGCACCACGGCCTCGCCAAAAGCCCAGCGCAGATGGGCGTTGCCGATCTTCTTGCCCGAATGGCCATAATGCTTGCCGTTCGATTCCTTGCCCGGCTTGACCAGCCGGCAATAGGAGGCAAAGTCCTGCTCGCGGGGGAAGCGGGCGATGTCCTCGATCTCGTAGAGCATCACCATGCCGAGGATCTTGCCGACCCCGGGAATCGATTTGAGCAGCGCCAGGTTGATCGGATCATGACCGGTGGCGATGCGCTCCAGTTCCCGCTCCAGTCGATCCAGCAGCTGTTCGTAATGTTCGATGGTGAGCAGGTCGACCTCGACCATGCGACGTACCACCGAATCGGGAAACTTTTTGAGCAGATCACCGCGCTCGCTCGGTTTGGCGATACGTCCCAGCGGCTCGGGGAGGTTGTACTGGGTGGCGGTGTTCTGGATGTGGGCGAAGAGTTCGCCCCGTTTGCGGGCGAGATGATTGCGGCGGCGCAGCAAGTCCCTCGTCGCCCGCATCGGCTTGGGGTAGGTATAGGCCAGCGGAAAAGAACCGCCGCGCAGCAGTACGGCGATCTTGTGGGAATCGATGCGATCGTTCTTGGCCTTGCCGCCGTGAATTGCCTTCATGTAGAGGGCATGACCGAGGACGAAGTCAATCTCCTGCTCGGTGCACAGATCGGCCAGCCAGTACCAGGTAAACATGCACTCGCAGCCGACCACGATGCCGGAGCGGTAGGGTTTGATCAGTCGCAGGAAGTTTTTCGGTTTGGTCGGGATGTTCTGATGAACCACCACCTCGCCGGTCGCATCAAGGATGCAGACGTACATGGCGTCTGCATGCAGATCGACGCCGCAATAGAATTGGTGCTGTTTCGTGTAGAATTTCATGGTGCAGGCTCCTTTCTTTGAGAGGGTTTCTTGTTTCTCAAAGGATACCGGATGGTCCGGTATCTATGGAGGGGGCCTGCACTAGTATCAAATCGTGTAGCGGAACCGGTTCCTTGGACACAAGTTTAGATTATGCCGCCTGACGGATTTCGTCGGGCGACCGGAAGCCATTTTTCTCGACTCGCCATTCGCTGTTGTAGAGTTCGACGAAGGTTTTCACGGCCTCGCGAACATCATCGATGGTACGGAATATTCGGCCATAGATGGCTTGCTCTTTCAAGGTGCGGTTGAATCGTTCAGCAACTCCGTTGGTCTGTGGTTCGGCAACGAAGGCAAAGCTGGGGGTGATTCCCCAGAACTTGATCTGGTTCAGAAAATGGTCTGAGAGGTACTGGGTGCCGTGATCCATACGCAGAGACAACCCTCGGGCAATATCTTTCTCTACGCCCCCATAGATGTTGTCTAACGCCATGGAAAGTGGTTGAAGAGCAGCATAACGGTCGCCGGTCTTGCAAACATGCCAGCCGACACATTCGGCGTTCCAGTGCTCGACGGCGCTAAAGATCCAGACCCAGCCTTCGTCGAGAGTGAATACGCGGGTGCCATCGGTGCCCCACATTAGATTCGGAGCCATGGTGATGATTTTACCATCATGCGCCTTGGCTGCTTTGGGCCAACCCCGGTGAGGTGACAACAGATGATTCTCGCGCATCAACCGCAGAACCCGCTTGCGTGCGATGCGCACGCCGTCACAAATCCGCAGCCTGGCCCAGACCTTGCGGTGTCCTTCGCCGGTGAACGGGGACGTGGCCAGATCGTGACGGATCATGGCGAGAAGATCCTCATCACTGATTGACGGACGTGGGCCACGACGCTTGGGAGTTGATTGCGGAATCTGGCGCGAGGCATGGTAGAACGAGGAGCGAGCCTGCTCCCAAACATTGCAAACCCGCTGGACGCCGTAGGCCTTTTCAGCGCCTGGGGAGATCGTTTGGCTCATTTCGACGACCTCCGTTTGGCTAAAGGGCCGGGTTTTTTAACCCGTTCCCAAAGTAGTTCGTTTTCCATGGTCAATTCGCCGATCCGGCGCATGGCCTGGTTGAGTTCCGCTTGAGTCGGATCGTTCTGACGTTGTTTCAACGACTCATCGATTCCGGTCAGCGCTTTCTCTCGCCACTGCTCCAGGCGGTAGATTTCGATGCTCAACTCGCGGGACAGAGCATCAACCGATTCGCCCCGCAGCAAGCGCAGAACCACTTCACGCTTGCGGGCAGCGCTCCAACGTTGCCCTTCGGCCAAAGGCCCAGTGACTGTTTCGTTCTTGTTGTTTGTTGTCATTATTAATCTCCTTGGACATCGGGATTCTATCCCAAATCAGTGTCCAAGAAAACTGGTGCCGCTATAGACCTAACAAATCGCAAAAAAGCGAACACGGATACAGGGGTTATTTGCCGCTCTGGCTTGCTCGCCACAACAAAGAGGTCTTTGGCGGGCTCTACGTTGCTGGTATTGTCTACACAATTTGGGTGTCGGTTTACGCCGCTACCTATACAATTCACTGCAGGCGGCACAACCCTGACAGGCCGTGGCCTGAACTCAAGCGTCAGACGCCACAACCCATTCCTCCTGTCACCAATTTTTACCAACTCCGCAACCTGGAGACACCCATGCCAAAGCCAATCATTAACATTGCCGATGTCGAGCTTGGGCCGCGCCCTCCCGGCTTCGCCCCTTCCGGATCCGCGGCAGAGAGATTCGACGCCCGGATGGGATTTATTGGCCCGCGCGTTGGCGCACAAAAACTCGTTTACAACATCACCGCTGTGCCGCCGGGGAAACGCGCATTCCCTTTTCACAACCACCGCGTCAACGAAGAGATGGTTTTTGTCCTGCAGGGGACCGGCGAAGTCCGGATCGGCGAGAGCGTCTACCCAATCCGCCCCGGTGACGTAATCGCTCTTCCTACCGGCGGAAAAGAGAGCGCCCACCAGATCACCAACACGGGGGCCGAAGAATTGCGCTATCTCGCCGTGAGTACCAAGCTCTCGCCCGAGATCGCCGAATACCCCGACTCGGGAAAATTTGGCGTCCTGGCCGAGTTCGGTGCAGACTCCGAGGGCAAGGCGCAGCGCTTTGTCTTCGTTGGTCGCGCCGACGCATCCCTCGACTACTGGGAGGGGGAGTGACTCTTACGGCAGCAGACTGCTGCCTCCCGAACCCCTGACCCTCATGCCGACGCTCCATTACCTCGCCTATGGCTCCAACATGCACCCGCTGCGGTTACGCGAACGATGTCCAAGTGCGCTTCCCCTGGGGGTCGTGGAGCTGCCGGGCATGGTGGTGCGCGATGCAAAACGCAGCGAGGACGGTTCGGGGAAGTGCACCTTTATCAACCAGCCGGGGCATCTCGCCTTTGGCGTCCTCTATGCGATGGATGCATTGGAACAACCTCTCCTGGATCGGGCCGAAGGGCTGGGCCAGGGGTATGATGTTCGACCGTTCCGGGTTTCGCTGGCGGGAGTGGTCTATTCCCCCATCGCCTATGTGGTCCGGCCCTCCCACTTCGATTTGTCGCTGCGCCCCTACGACTGGTACCAGGCGATGGTCGTAGGCGGGGCGCGCCATATGGGTATGCCGGAAGAGTACATCGCCGAGTTGGACGCGGTTGAGGCCATTATTGACTTGGACGCAGTACGGCGAGAAAATGAACGGGCACGGCTGCGAAGGATGGGATGCCTGCGATAGCCGAAGTCCTTATCCGCCCAGGACGTGGTGCAACAGCCAGGGCTAAAGCCCAATATCTCTTTAACCTCCAGGTATGGTGACGACGATGTTCACGCTACGGAAAGTGTTGGTCGGGATTTTGTTGCTTGCTGTTTCCCCGGTAACAAGCTCATTCGCGCAACCCGCGGCAGAGGCCGATGCCGAGTCCCTGAACCGCGGCAGGTATCTGGCCAGGATCGCCGGCTGTAACGACTGCCATACGGCCGGGTACGCCCAATCCGGCGGAAATATCCCGGAAGCACAATGGTTGATGGGCGACCAACTCGGCTGGCGTGGCCCCTGGGGTACGACCTATTCCAGCAACCTGCGACTCTACATGCAGAACTTTTCCGAGGACCAATGGGTCCAGATCGCCAGGACAGCCCAATTCCGGCCGCCGATGCCTTGGTTTGCCCTCCGTGACATGACTGAGGGCGACCTGCGCGCCATCTACCGCTTCGTCCGGCAGCTTGGCGACGCTGGCGCGCCGGCACCTTCCTTCGTCCCTCCCGGGCAGGAACCGAAGGGGCCATTCGTGTTGTTTCCAGCGCCGCCATCGGCAAAATGAGGCCGGAATCAACGGCTATACCATCTCTCGCGGCATCGCAGTGGGAGTGCAACGTGCGAATCTTCGGTCTGGTTGTTAGAGGAGGGCATTCGTGCCAGGCCTGCAAACATGGAAATAGGTGGAATATTTGAAGAGGGCAATCGTGCCAGGCCTGCAAACATGGAAATAGGTGGAATATTTGAAGAGGGCAATCGTGTCAGGCCTGCAAACATGGAAATAGCCGAAATTGCACGATTGCAGGCCTGACACGAAAGCTTTGCAAGTACATTGATTTGGGAATTTTTTGCCAAGCACGCGCTGCCATGACAGAAAAGTCGGCGCTGGCGGGACGGCAAGAATATGCCGTGACAGGGAAAATCAGATGCCCGACCTGTCAGCCCACACGGGCGCTGCGCGATAAAGCCACATAGGCCGGTTACTTCTACGTTAGTGAAATGACCCCCAGGATAATTGTGCATGGACGCCAACCGATATCGATATGAATCCCCTGCCGCCCCCGTGGTCTCGGCCATCGCGTTGGCTGCCGGGGCTGGGCTGACCGGGCTGGCGCTGAGACTGGAGGATGCCCCGCTCCTGGTCGAAATCCTCCTCTGGTGTTTCGCCGTTCTGATGGCCCTCGTGCTGCTCGGCACCCTGCTGCGGACTTCCGTGACCGTCAACGGCGAAGGACATTTTCGCATGACCAAAACGTTGGCGGGATTCCCGCTCGGCAAGGTTTGCCTGCACAACGGCGAGGTTCGGGCCGTAGAACTGCACCGCACCCTGACGCCGGGTCTGGAGCACGCCAACACGTTGAGCAGCAGCCCCGACAAGCCGCGCTATCGTCTGGAGATAGTTCACGGCCAGGGGAAACATCTCGTCGCGGCCTCCGCCGGCAAGGGCCTCCAGAGCGAGGCGATCCGGCTGGCCAAGGCGCTCGATTGCCCCCTGGAGAAAACGGGGGACTGGGCACGCTAGGGGAATCTCCGGAATTGCTTTTTGCGGAACCAAATTCCTCACGGTGCCAAGGGGAACCAAACATGCGATATTTCGCTCTACTGTTCGGGATTTTGCTCCTTTTCGGCCTGGGGGGCTGCTCGTCACGGCAGCTCTACGAGTCCGGCCAGAGCTGGCAACGCAACCAGTGCAACCAGATCTTCGATGCGCTGGAACGCAGCCGCTGCCTGGAGAGTACCAGCTCCTCCTTCGAAGAGTACCGCCGGGAATCCGAAGCGGTGAGGAACGCCAGGTAGGAAGCGGTGGCAATCCTCCCTCTTTGAAGAGGCAATCGTGTCAGGCCTGCAAATATGGAAATAGCTGAAATTGCACGATTGCAGGCCTGACAAGAAAACTCTGCCGACACGGAAACTCTGTCTAGTCTCGGCAACTCACGGCTCAAAGAATTGCGCAGCTAACCATTCTCTCAATTTGACTTAACTGTTGCACGGTATCCGTGTAAGCGTTAAAATCTATGCGGAGGGTTCGACAGGGTGATTGCATCATTTGGCGACAAGCTGACGGAAGCGCTGTATCACGGCACCAGCGACAAAGACCTTCGTCGGCTGCCGTTGGAAATCGTCAACCGCACCCTTCGCAAACTCGACATGCTCAATGCCGCCCACGATGTTCTGGATCTGCGCTCTCCCCCGGGTAATCGCCTGGAAGCGTTGCAGGGAGACCTTGCGGGACTGTTCAGTATCCGGGTCAACGACCAATGGCGGATCGTGTTTCGCTGGCAGGGCGGTAACGCCTACGAAGTGCGCCTGACCGATTATCACTAGAGGCGCCAAGGAGAGAAACCATGATCCCTGAAAACCGCATCCCGTCCCATCCCGGGAAAATCCTCAAGGAAGAGTTCCTCGACGAACTCGGCGTCAGCCAAGTTGCGTTCGCCGCGCACATCAAGGTTCCGGTTCAACGCGTCAACGAGATCGTCCGGGGCAAGCGCGGCATCACCTCGGATACCGCCTGGCTACTGGCGCAGGCTCTCGATACCACCCCCGAGTTCTGGCTCAACCTACAGGGGACTTACGACCTGGCACTGAACCGTCCGGAAAGGAGAATCGAGAAACTGCGCATGGCCAGCTGACTTTTCGGGAGAAACAAGAGGGGCAGGGTCAGGTCTCAACCTTTGACACATTCAGCTTCTTTGATAGAGGTCATTAGTGAACGAGCGGCTGGAGGCAAACCTGAGGAGTGTCAAAAGTTGAGATCTGAGACCCCTATGTGCTGATTCGGGCGGAGGATGGCATGGACAGGAATCTGGAAAAACGCAAACTGGCGCGGTCCCGAAGCGACAAGATGATCGGCGGGGTCTGCGGCGGGATTGCGGAATATTTTGGCTGGACCCCGTGGGTGGTGCGCTTCGTCTACGTCCTGGTGAGTATCCTCAGCGCCGCCTTTCCGGGCATCCTCATCTATCTGCTGCTCTGGGTGCTGATGCCGAAAGCCGAGGAGTAGCGGCGCCAGGGGAGGGGGGGCAGAATCAAGAGGCCGCCGGTCCGGAATGCTCCGGGCGGGCGGCCTGTTTCGTTCTTGGGGGGAAGGAAACGGGGCGCTGCTGGGCGGGCAGGGCTAGCGGCGGCTCCCTTTCTGCTTTTTCAGTTTGCGCTCCTCGGTGGCCGGTTCCTGCCGGCGCCCGGCCAGGGTTTTGATCGCGTACCAGTTGAGCCAGAGGACGCCGGCGACACCGAGGGCGCCGACATACTCGAGGTTGCTCTTGACGCCGGTCTGGAACAGGTCGAGGAGAAAGACGCCGTAGAAGCAGAGGGCGATCAGCTTGTTGGCCCACAGCGCCCAGCCGCCGCTCAGGCGCCAGACCGCGCTGAGGATGTAGATGTTGCCGAGGCCGTAGCCGATGGCGACGTAGCCGAAGACCCGGTCCCACTGGGGCACGCCGCTGGCGTTGAGCAGGCCGAGGGCATAGTAGACGAAGATGAAGGAGGTGACGGCGCTGAAGAGGGCCAGCCCCTTTTCGAAGGTCGTATTCGCTTTGCTCATCAGTTGGCCTCGGTCTCGGGTCAGGGCGTGGCGCCCGGGGATCGGACGGTGCCACAGTTTAGCAACCCGGTTGCCGTCGGTTCAAGCCGAATCATCCATTTATCTGCCCTTCTTCCCCCTTGCCTGATGCGGCGATCCCTTTTATAGTAGGCATTCCTATCCCTTATCCTCTCTCGCTCCCGGAGGTTGCTCGTGCTTTCCAGCAAGTATCGTATCCATGCCATGCTGATCCTGGTCGCCCTGGTGATCATCTTTTTTCCACAGTTCAGCGAGCGCCCCCCCAAGGAAAAGGCGGCGGCAGCGCGGACGGCGGCAGCGGCCTTCCTGCAGCAGGTCGACCAGGACGCCTTCGCCGCGAGCTGGCAGAACGCCGCCAGCCTGCTGAAAGAGAAGGTCACCGAGGCAGAGTGGGTCGACAAGCTCAACAAGATCCGCTCGATCGCCGGCCCGATGGTGACGCGGACCGAGGACTCGATCTCCTACAGCACCACGGCCAAGGAGAGCCCGGACGGGGAATATATCCTCCTCACCTACGACACCACCTACAAAGCCCGGGGGAAGGCCAGCGAGATCGTCACCGTGATGCTCGACAAGGACGGAACCTGGCGGGTTGCCGGCTACTTCGTCAAGTAAAGCGCTAAACCGGTTTATTCGCCTTCCGTAACGCTGAGTATAGAGTTTCCGGCACCCTCCAGGTTTTTACGGTCGAATCAAGGATACCGATGGCAGCCAGTGAACTGCAATTTCTGATGGACCTGCAGGGGCCGATGGCCGCGATCATCAATGCCAGTCACAATGGCATTATGATCCTGGACGACCGGGGCATCGTCACTTGCTATAACTTGGCTGCGTCCCGGATTTTCAACGAACCGACGGAGACGATTGTCGGCCAGCATTTTTCCCGGGTTCGACCCGAGGCCTGGCCCGACCTGAAACGCGTATTGGAGACGGGCGAGCCCCAGTTGGGCCGCAAAATCACTCTTCCCCAGGCGACGATCATCGTCAATCGCAGTCCAATCGTCCTTGCTGGAAAGATTGTTGGTGCGTTGTCGATCTTCCAGGATATCTCCGCATACGAATCCATCATCTCCAAGTTACAGGGGTATCAAACCCTGCACCGCGAGTTGGAAGCCATTTTCGAGTCTTCCGAGGATGGTCTCTATATCGCCGATGGCAAGGCGGTTACTATCCGCGTCAACAGCGCTTACGAACGAATCACCGGCCTTTCCCGGGCCAATCTGCTTGGTAGAAACATGCAAACCCTGGTCTCCGAGCAGGTCTTTGACTGTTCGGCGACGCTCGAAGTTCTGGCGAAACGCCGCCAGGTCAATATGCTCCAGCATATCCGCGGGGGCAAACAGGTGATGGTGACCGGGACACCGATCTTCAACGATGACGACGACATCGTCCTGATTGTGACCAACGTTCGGGACATCACCGAGCTGAATCATCTGCGGGCCGAACTCGATGACAGCCGGCTGCTCAGCAACCGCTACTACCAGTCGATTTTGGAACAGGAAGAGCTTGGGCAGATGCTCAAGGATATGGTGGTCAAGAGCAAGTCGATGGTTCAGGTGGTTCACCGGGCAGTTAAGGTAGCAGCTTCTGACATCTCGGTCCTCCTCAGTGGTGAATCGGGTACCGGGAAGACCATGCTGGCCAAGGCGATTCACCAGATGAGCCGGCGCAAGGATCGCCCCTTCGTGAAGATCAACTGCGGAACCATCCCGGAATCACTGATCGAAAGCGAGCTTTTCGGCTATGAGAAAGGGGCATTTACCGGGGCCCGTGGCGAGGGGAAGGCCGGCTTAATCGAGGCTGCCCATAGCGGAACCCTCTTCCTCGATGAAATTGGCGAACTTAAGCCGGATCTGCAGGTCAAGTTGCTGGAGGTGATCGAGGAGCGGACGTTTACCCGCGTCGGCGGCACCAAGCCGGTGACAGTTGATGTCAGGATCATTGCCGCGACGCACCGCGACCTTCCGGAGATGATGAAGAATCACCAGTTTCGGGAAGATCTTTTCTACCGACTCAATGTGGTTCCCATCGAGATTCCGCCGCTGCGTGCCCGGCGGGAGGATGTCCCCCCGCTGGTCCAGAAGTTTCTCGAAGAATTCAATAAGAAAAACGCCACCAACAAACGCTTGACACCGACCGTTCTCAACACCCTGCAGAGCTTCTCCTACCCGGGGAATGTCCGCCAGTTGCTCAACATTCTCGAGCAGATGGCGGTCATGTCCGAGAATGAAACGATTGGAGCGGAAGACCTGCCGCTCGAACTCGACTCCGGAATTTCGACCGACGCAGGCGGCGGTTTGCCCTTGAGTCTGAAGGATGCCCTGGACCGGCTGGAAAAGCAAATGATCCAGGAAGCCCTGAAGAATGCTCCCACTGAAATGGCAGCGGCCCGGGCTCTCGATATTCATACCACCACCCTGTGGCGCAAGGCGAGTAAGCACGGCTTGAAGTAGCATTGCATATTTGCAATGACCTTTTCATTCCCGCAATAATCCCTCCCTAGCATCCCGATAAATAAGGCCAAATCCCCACCGACACTCCCGCCTTATTCTGTGGGCTATTGCATGTTTGCAATAGTCATTTTCGCGTCAGTCAAAAAAAATATAGTTTTATATGTAAAAACAAGATGTTGCAATATTTCGAATTGGTGGCACGCTCATTGCTAAAACATTGATTGATTATTTTCAGGGGGCTCTCACCAAGGATTCGCCCCTGGCATTGTGCGAGGACCGATGCCGGCAATTTCGCCACCAACGGCCGCGCGCCCCAGTTCTCATGGAGGAAAACATGGTACAGCGAACTCACAGTGGTAAACGTCTCCTGTCTCGTTTGGCAAGCTTGCTTCTGCTTCCTGTCCTGTTCATCGGCCTTCCCGCCGCAGCGGATGCAGAAGAGGGGAGCTTCAATCTCGGGCTGGTCACCTTCCTTTCCGGCGGAGCCGCAGGGCCCTTTGGAGTGCCGGCGCGCAATGCCGCTGAACTGGTGATCGAGGCGATCAACAATGGCACTCTGCCAGCTCCCTACAACAGCAAAGGAGTCGCTGGCCTGCCGATCGACCCGACCATCATCGACGAGGCCGGTGGTGGTACCAAGCAGGTCGGAGAGTTCCGCAACCTGGTGCAGCGCAAGAATGTCGATGCGGTCATTGGTTACATCTCCAGCGGCGATTGCCTGGCGATCGCGCCAGTTGCCGAGGAACTCGGCGCCTTAACCATCTTTTTTGATTGTGGTACCCCGCGGGTTTTCGAAGAGAACGCCTACAAGTATGTCTTCCGTACCGGTCCCACCTCGACGATGGACAATGTGGCTGCCGCCCGTTACGTTCTCGATCTCAAACCCGATCTCAAGTCGGTGGCTGGTATTAACCAGAATTACGCCTGGGGCCAGGACTCCTGGAATGACTTCAAGGGCGCGCTGGAGGTTCTGAAGCTGGGCGTTGAAATCAAGACCGAGCAATTCCCGAAGATCTATGCCGGGCAGTACGGTTCGGAAATTTCCGCCCTGATGGTCAGCCATCCCCAATTCATCCATTCAAGTTTCTGGGGCGGTGATATGGAAGGGCTGGTTTTGCAGGGTGCCGCTCGTGGCCTGTTTGAAGATCACACTGGAGTCTTTACCTGTGGAGAAACGGCAATGTATCGTCTCTCTGACCAGATTGCCGAAGGGACAGTACTCGGCGGGCGTGGACCGTTCGGGGTTTTCGCTCCGAGCAATGCCCTTAATGACTGGTTTCGTACCAACTACATCGCCCGCTTCGGTACCCCACCAACCTATCCCTCCTACAAGATGGCCCAGGCCTTACTTGGGTTGAAAACCGCTGCCGACAAGGCATCTGCCGGCAAACCAGGCAAGCCGAACAAGGACCAGATTGCCGCCGCCCTGACCAATCTCGAATTCGAGGCACCGAGCGGAACGGTACGCATGGCGCTTGGCAACGGGCATCAGGCGGTTCAGGAGATGGTCTATGGCCAGTACACCAAGAAGAGTGGCAAGCCCGAAGTCTACAACGTCAAGCGGTACCCGGCCGAATGTGTCAACCCGCCTGAAGGGGTGACCAGTGCTGAATGGATTAAAACTTCGCTGAAAGCGACTCCCTGCAAATAACCCGCAGTCACCTGGAGGCGGGGGGCCGCCCGCCTCCAGGATCAAACTTCCGAGCGAGTCTTATCCATGGACACACTGCTAGTCATACTCATTGACGGTCTGGTCTACTCCTCCTGGCTTTTTATTGTCGCTGCCGGCCTGACCCTGGTTTACGGGGTCATGAAGATTTTAAACATGGCTCATGGCAGCCTCTACGCCATTGGTGCCTATACGGCAGCCTCGCTGGTCGGCTGGTACTTCAATGGCGGCCATCCCCCCTGGGGGAGCTTCGCCCTCTTTATCGGTGGCGCGGTTCTCGCCGGGATGCTGACCGGTCTGGTCGTCGAACGGGGGCTGCTGCGCTGGATGTACGGGCGCGACGAGGTCGTGATGATCCTGGTGACCTATGGTGTGCTGCTGATCCTCGAGGATGTCACCAAACTTTTCTGGGGAGTGGATGCCTATTTTGCCTATCAGCCCTACAGCCTGCTTGGCAGAATCCGCCTCAGCGGGATCTCTTTCGCTACCTATGACTTGATCCTGATCCTGGTCGCCGGTCTGGTCGGTCTGGCCCTCTGGTTCTCGCTCAACCGGACCCGGCAGGGGAAACTGTTACGGGCCGTCATTCACGATCGGGAGATCAGTCAGGCGATGGGCATCAATGTCAACCGGGTCTTCATTGTTACCTTTGTTATCGGTAGCGGTTTGGGAGCCCTCGCTGGGGGATTGACTGCGCCGGCTCTCTCGGTAGCGCCTGGAATCGGCATTGAAATCATTATTCTGGCCTTTGCGGTGGTTGTTATCGGTGGTCTTGGCAGTGTCGGCGGCGCAGCAATCGGCGCCCTGTTGGTCGGGCTTTGCCGAGCCCTGGCCGTGCATACTTTTCCACAATTCGAGTTGTTCGTTATCTACGGGGTTATGGCTGCGGTACTGGCCGTCCGCCCGCAGGGACTCTTTGTTGTTGCTGCTGCAAGGAAAATCTGATGCTGATTCCTGACAAGACCTCACGCAATCTATGGATCGCCCTGGCGGTCCTGCTGGTTCTGGCTGCCGTATTTCCCAACTGGCTCGGATTCATTACCACCGTTGCTCTGGCAAAGGGACTGGTCGTGCTCGGCCTGGTGCTTTTGATGCGCACCGGGCTGGTCTCCTTTGGCCAGGGCCTTTACTTCTGTCTCGGCGGCTATGTGGTCGGTATCGCCGGCAGCCGCTGGGCGATTACCGACGTCGCACTGCTGCTCGTTATTTCCGTGCTGGTGGCATTGTTGGTGAGCGCCTTGCTCGGATTGCTCCTCAGTCGCTATCGGGACATTTTTTTCGCCATGCTGACCATGGCTTTTTCGATGATTCTCTATGGAGTCCTGGTGAAAAGCGTAGCCCTCGGCAGCACCGATGGTTTCAATATCGAGCAGGCCAGCCTGTTCGGGTGGCACCCGGCGACCGAGAGTCTTGGCACCTGGGTCTATTTGCTGACGGTAATGCTGGCAATAGTCCTTCTGCAGATTATGCATCGCTATGTCCGCTCCCCCCTCGGTTACGCCGGGGAGGCGATCCGGGAGAATGAAATACGGGTTGAATATCTCGGCATGTCCCCCCGGCAGATCATCTATCTGAAATATGTAATTGCGGCGGTCCTGGCTGCCGTCGGCGGCGCCTTGACGGCCCTGGCCGCCGGGCATGTCGATCCGGAAATGGCTTTCTGGACAACTTCTGGCGAATTCGTCTTTATTGCCCTTCTTGGCGGCACCGCGCACGTGGCGGCACCGTTGATAGGGGCATTCATTTTTGAAATCATCCGTACCTTTGCTTTCGATCTTGCCCCCTATAGTTGGCAGATGATCCTTGGCGGGGTGTTGCTGATGATTATTTTCTTTCTGCCGAAGGGGCTCTGGTCGCTGCTGCCGGCACAAAAGTCGGGTAACCAATCATGACGGCGATTCTGGAAACCAGGGGATTGACAAAAAGCTTTGGTGCGGTGACCGCTGCCGCAAACATCAATGTGGTCATTCATGAGAGCGAAGTAGTAGGCGTCATTGGTTCGAACGGTGCGGGCAAGACGACTTTTATCAATATGGTGACTGGCTATCTGAAGCCGAGCGAAGGGGAGATTCTCTTTCGGGGTAAACGCATCAACGGCTGCTCCCCCAGGCAGGTGACGCGGACCGGGATCTGCCGGTCCTTTCAGGTTGCCCAGCTCTTCCCGGAGCTGACTGTGCTGGAAAATATGCTGATTGCCTGCCGGATGCTTTCTGGGAAACGGCTCGGCGGTTTTGCGCCGCTGAAAACGGAGGCCTCCCTGCAGTCCGCCCGGGCGGCCCTTGTCGATTATGGTATCGAGGAATACGCCGAGGCGGTTGTTGCAACCCTCCCCCAAGGGGTCCGGAAACTTCTCGATATCGCCATGGCGATGGTCGGTCGGCCGGCGCTGCTGCTGCTGGACGAACCGACCAGCGGGGTCGCCATTGATGAAAAATTCGGGCTCATGGACACCGTCATGAACGCCGTCGGCCGTTCCGGAGCGGCCAGCCTTTTTGTCGAGCATGATATGGAAATCATCAGCCGCTATGCGACCCGGGTGATTGCCTTTTATGACGGTCATGTGATTGCCGATGCGCCTACCGCTGAGGCGTTGGAGCATCCCGATGTCCGGGAATACATCATCGGTGCCGAACTTCATCGACAACCGGCGGAGAACCACCATCATGCTTAAAATCGACAAACTTAATGTCAATATCCAGAAAACCCCGATCCTTCGAGATGTGACCCTTCACCTCGGCGAGGGGAAACTGGCCGGGCTGATTGGTCGCAATGGGGCCGGCAAGACCACCCTGTTGCGCACCGCCATGGGACTGATGTCACCAGTCTCTGGTTCGATCTTCTGCGGTGGGCAAGACATGGCAAAAGTGCCGGCATACGTTCGGGTGAAAATGCACGTCGGGTACATGCCGGAAGACAGGCGGCTGATCCCGGAGTTGAGCGTTCAGGAGAACATTCTGGTTCCTGCCTGGTCAGGACGTTTGCCCGACAGCGCTGCACGACTCTCCTGGATTTACGAACTGATGCCCGAGGTCGCGGGATTCCGTTCCCGCAGGGCACTGCAATTGAGTGGCGGTCAGCAGAAACTGGTCGCCCTGGCCCGGGCGCTGATGTGTGGCACCCGACTGCTGCTCCTTGACGAGCCCTTTGAGGGGGTCGCTCCGGCCCTCTCGCGGCGCCTGGCTGAGGTTCTTCATACTCTCAAGACGGAAGGGTTGTCGGTTCTGCTGTCCGAGTCGGATTATTCGCACTCTGCCGGCCTGATCGACAAGCTCTATGTCATTGAACGGGGCCAGGTTGTCGAAAAAAAACTTTCCTGAATTTCTGCTGGCTGTCGGTTCGCGACTGCGACTGATCTGGAGATGACGCCATGAACAATTTCATTTTTCAAACTACCGCCACCATCATCAATGAGCCCGGGGTCACTTCCCGATTGGGGGAAATTGCCGCCAGCCTTGGCATGCACCGGGTACTGCTGGTCAGCGATCCCGGAATTGCCAAAATTGGGCTGCTGGAACTGGCGGAATCCGGGTTGCGCACCGGCGGTATGGAGGTAAGCGTGTTTGCCGAAGTACTGGCCGACCCCCCGGTCGATAACATCATGGCCGCCTTGAACCAGGCCAGGGAATTTAATGCCGACGGTGTAATCGGGTTCGGCGGCGGCAGCTCGATGGATGTCGCGAAGCTGATTGCTTTTTTGAGCAACTCGGAACAGGGTCTGGCCGAGATTTACGGGGTCGGAATCGCCCGGGGGAAACGGTTGCCACTGATCCTGGTGACAACGACCGCGGGGACTGGTTCGGAAGTGACGCCGATTGCCATTGTCACGACTGGAGAGAACGAAAAAAAAGGGGTGGTCTCTCCGCTTCTGCTCCCCGATATTGCCATCCTTGACGCTGAGCTGACCGTCGGACTTCCACCACGGGTCACTGCCATGACCGGAATCGATGCCATGGTACATGCCATCGAGGCCTATACGACCAGGGTTAAGAAGAACCCGATCTCGGATACCTTGGCGCGGCAGGGGCTCAAGCTGCTCTTCGAAAACATCCGGGCGGCAATCGCCAATGGGCATGACCTTGAGGCGCGCTCCAAGATGCTGGTCGGCGCCCTGCTTGCCGGGCAGGCCTTTGCCAATGCTCCGGTCGGCGCGGTTCACGCCCTTGCCTACCCGATTGGCGGGCAGTATCATGTCGCGCATGGGTTAAGCAATTCCCTGGTTCTGCCGCACGTGATGCGGTTTAACCTGCCGGTCGCCAGCAGGGAGTACGCGGAGCTGGCCCGGGAGCTGTTCAGTGATCTCGGCACCACCAGCGATCTGGCCGCAGGTGCCAGATTAATTGGTGCACTGGAGCAGTTGATGGTCGACGTCCAGTTGGAAACCCGGTTGAATCAGGTGGGAATTGGCAAAGAAGCACTGCCAGTGCTGGCCGAGGCCGCCATGCTGCAGACTCGACTTCTGGTCAATAACCCGCGAGACGTTGGATACGAGGATGCCCTGCAGATTTACCGGGATGCCTGGTAAGGAAGCGACCACTGGTCCGCAGTGGCAGGACGCTGGTACTCAGAATCTCTCACAAGGATGCGGTATGACATCGATTACGCTCAAAGAACAGGGGTTGTTCCGTCAGCAATGCTATATCGACGGCGAGTGGTTGGATGCAGACAATGGTGTCACGCTGGAGGTGACCAACCCGGCGACCAATGCCATTCTCGGCACCATCCCGAAAATGGGCGCCACCGAGACGCGGCGTGCTATTGAGGCGGCCCACCGTGCTCTCCCCGCTTGGCGGGCCAAGACCGCCCAGGAACGATCGAATATCCTGCGCAAATGGTATGAGTTGTTATTGCAGCACCAGGACGACCTGGCAGTGCTGATGACCGCCGAGCAGGGGAAGCCGCTGGCCGAATCAAGGGGCGAGATTGCTTACGCGGCCTCCTTTATCGAGTGGTTCGCCGAAGAAGGGAAGCGTGTCTACGGCGATGTCATCCCGCCGCACCAGGCCGACAAACGGATTGTAGTGCTGAAAGAACCGATCGGTGTCTGCGCCGCCATAACCCCCTGGAACTTTCCCTCGGCGATGATTACCCGCAAGGCTGGCCCGGCCCTGGCTGCCGGCTGTACCATGGTGGTCAAACCTGCTACCGCCACCCCCTACTCAGCGTTGGCCCTGGCTGAACTCGCCCGGCAGGCCGGTGTCCCGCGGGGGGTCTTCAGCGTGGTCACTGGCTCCTCGGCCGAAATCGGCGGCGAACTGACCGCCAATCCAATAGTGCGCAAGCTGACCTTCACCGGTTCCACCGAGGTTGGCAAACAGCTGATTGCGGCCTGCGCCGGTACGGTAAAGAAGGTCTCCATGGAACTGGGGGGCAACGCCCCCTTTATCGTCTTTGACGATGCCGATCTTGATGCCGCGGTGGAAGGTGCAATGGTGTCAAAATACCGCAACACAGGACAGACCTGCGTCTGCACCAACCGCTTCCTGGTTCAGGAGGGGGTCTACGACGCCTTTGCCGAAAAATTGGCGGCGGCGGTGCGGAGGATGACGGTTGGGGACGGGCTCAAAGGGGAAACCCAGCAGGGACCGCTGATCGATATGGGGGCACTGGAGACGGTAGAGAAGCACGTCGCTGATGCCGTCGCCAAGGGTGCCCGGGTGGTGACCGGCGGCAAGCGCCATGCCCTGGGTGGTAGTTTCTACGAGCCGACCGTGCTCGCCGAAGCCACCCCGGGGATGTTGATCGCCAAAGAGGAGACCTTCGGGCCGGTGGCGCCACTCTTTCGTTTTCAGACCGAAGAGGAAGCGATCCATATGGCGAATGACACCGAGTTTGGTCTTGCTTCGTATTTCTACAGCCGGGATATCGGGCGCATCTGGCGCGTTGCCGAAGCAGTTGAATACGGCATCGTCGGTGTCAACACCGGACTCATCTCTACCACCGTCGCTCCCTTTGGCGGGGTAAAGGAGTCGGGGACTGGCCGTGAGGGGTCAAAATATGGCATTGAGGATTTCCTCGAGATCAAGTACCTGTGCATGGGTGGAATCGGCAAGGTGAATTAGACGTAAGGCTTCTCTCTGCTAAAAGTGCTGGCCGGGGGATTTCCTTTGCTGCCGGCCAGGGCTCGCACTTTTGGCAAATTAACTCTAACCGGTCTGCCAAGAAGGTTGACTGCTATTCAGAATTGGCACATTAACCACGAAAAGTGGAGGACTTGCCGATGCCCTTCGTAAATATCAAAATCACCCAGGATGGTGCGACGGCTGAGCAGAAGGCCGAATTGATCCAAGGGGTTACGAAGCTCCTAGTCGATATTCTCGGAAAAAATCCTGCAACCACTGTCGTCGTTATCGAAGAGATTGCGACCGACAACTGGGGAATCGCCGGGGAGACTGTTACCGCAAGACGCTTGAAATGCCCCTAGTTCGCTTGGGCATACCCCCCCCCGGAGGACTCCAGCATGACCACAAAAAGCCCACAGCGCTCCGAATACAAAGCGTTTTTTCCCATTGCCACGCGCTGGATGGATAATGACCTGTTCGGGCATGTCAACAATGTCGTCTATTATTCGTACTTCGATACTGTGGTGAACCGATACCTGATTGAAAACGCAGGGTTCGATATTCACTCGGCCCAGGTCGTCGGTTATGTCGTCAATTCCGGGTGCAATTACCTTTCACCAGTGGGATACCCGGACGCTCTGGTTGCCGGGCTTCGTGTTGACCGGCTAGGAAACAGCTCGGTTCATTACGGGCTTGCCATATTTCGAGAGGATGAGGTGGCAGCCTCAGCCTATGGTCATTTTGTTCATGTCTTTGTCGATAGGCAAGTGAACCGTCCGGTTCCGTTGCCACCTGCCATCAGAGCAGCCCTCGAAAAAATTTCTATATGAGCGTTTGCACGGGGGGGCTGGTGGGAGATCTCTCCCACCGGCCGGCCTCGCCTCTCCCTCACAGCTTTGGTTTTCCCTTTTCGTTTCCCTCCATCCGTTCCACTCCCTGAATCTCACAGTATCTCCAAGGATGGTATTGTTGTGGCGGAGGTTCGCCATTTTCTCTCTTGTCGGGGTGAAGCGAGGCCCTGTATACTTCGATTTCTGCCGGTTTTCCGCCGGGGAAAAGTTTCTTGGAGCTTTTATGGAAAAAATTCTGATTGTCGACGACGAAGCCTTTATCCGCGAAAACCTGGAGCGGATCCTCGCCGAGGACGGCTACCGCCCGATCTCCACCGAGAGTGGCGAAGAGGCCCTGAAGCAGGTCGGCGAGGAGGAGATCGACCTGGTCCTGCTCGACCTCAACCTCGGCAGCAAGAGCGGGCTCGACGTCCTCAAGGCGCTGCGGGAGGTCGACCCGGAGGTGCTGGTGATCATCATCACCGGGTACGGCACCGTGGAGAGCGCCGTCGAGGCGCTGAAAATGGGGGCCTACGATTACATCAAGAAGCCCTTTAAGGCCGACGCCATCCGCCTCATCGTGCGTCTGGCGCTGGAGACCCAGAACCTGCGCCGCGAGGTGCGCCACTTAAAGCGGGGCGGACAGGAGAAAGGGCTCCCCGGGGCCGACATGGTCGGCGCCAGCGAGGCGCTGCTGCAGGTCTACCGCCAGGTGCGCGAGGTGGCCAAGCACGAGACGGCGACCGTCCTGATCAGCGGTGAGTCGGGGACCGGCAAGGAGCTCGTCGCCCGCGGCATCCACAACCTTTCGCCGCGCAAGGACCGCCCCTTCATCGAGATCAACTGTGGTTCGCTCCCTTTCAACCTGCTCGAGACCGAGCTCTTCGGCCACGAACGGGGGGCCTTTACCGACGCCAAGAGTCGCAAGCTCGGGCTTTTTGAAGAGGCGAACGGTGGGACCATCTTCCTCGACGAGATCGGCGAGATGGACATGAACCTGCAGGTCAAGCTGCTGCGGGTACTCGAGGATCGCAAGATCCGGCGCCTGGGCGGGGCGCGCAGTATCGATATCGACGTGCGGGTGGTCGCCGCCACCAACCGCAACCTGAAGAGAGCGATCGAGGAGAAGACCTTCCGCGAAGACCTCTACTACCGCCTCAATGTCTTCCCAATCCATGTCCCGCCGCTGCGGGAGCGGCGCGACGACATCCCGCCACTCCTCGACTATTTCCTCAAGCGTTTCAGCCGCGACTTCAACAAGCGCATCCGCGAGGTCTCCCGCGACGCCCTCGACCTGCTGCTGCGCTACCACTGGCCCGGCAACGTGCGCGAGTTGCGCAACGTGGTGGAGCGCATCTGCATCATGACCAACGAGGAGGTGATCCGCCCCGAGCTTCTGCCGGGGGAGATCTTCGGCAGCACCCCACAGAAAAGCTCGCCCTTTGCCTACGAGATTCCGCCGGAAGGGATTCTCCTCGAGGAGATGATCGGCGAGATCGAAAAGGAGCTGATCGGCAAGGCGCTGAAGATCACCGGCGGCAATATCGCCAAGACCGCACGCCTGCTCAACGTGCCCCGCGGGACGCTACGCTACAAGGTGGAAAAGTACGGCCTGGAGGGGAATAATTAGCATTCAACCCCTTCGTTGCTACACCGGTGGCGGTCCATTCCTGGCGGGGTGGGCCGCCATCGGTGTTTGCGGTAAAAGCATGATCCTCCGCCGGAATCGGCCGAAATTGGCCAGTCGACCCTCGGGCTGAGTGCATTCAAAGGGATGGATCGTGACCGAATTGGTCGATAACGGGATTTTGAATTTCCCGGATAACCGTTCGATAATGCGCCGCTGTCTGTCGCACTCGGATCACGGCGGATAATTTTCGTTGGCGGTTGGCACCGCCGTTGCTATTTCCGGAATGCGGTTTTAAAACTCTCCGACGGGTCTTCCCGCCGGGCAACCGGGAGGAGTGCAACGACGATGTTGATGACGATGTGGAACCGTCTCTGGTACTGGCACGACGAAACCAGGGGGCTGCTCCTCTTCAGCCCCCTGGCCCTGCTGAAGGGGATCGGGCGCAGGAATCTCCAGTTCAAGTCCCGGCAGGAAGGGCACGAAGAGGAGATCGACCTGGCCGACGAAATGGACGAAGCACCGGCGGAGCACATCCAGCGGATCAGTACCGGTCCCGGCGGGGTCCAGGAGGAAGAGCCGCGCGCCTACACCGGCCGCCAGAAAATCGGCCTCTGGCTTGGTCCGCTCCTCTTCCTGGCCATGCTGCTGCTGCCGACCCCGGCCGGAATGACTGTCGAGGGGCAACGCATGGCAGCGGTCGCCCTGCTGATGGCGACCTGGTGGATGTGCGAGTCGATGCCGATTCCGGCGACCAGCCTGCTGCCGATCGCGCTCTTCCCGCTGCTCGGCATCACCAGCACCCAGCAGGCGACCGCCCCCTACGCCAATCACCTGATCTTCCTCTTCATGGGCGGCTTCATTATTGCCCTGGCGATGCAGCGCTGGGAACTGCACCGGCGCATCGCCATGAATATCGTCAAGGTAGTCGGCTTTTCGCCGGGGCGGCTGATCTTCGGCTTCATGGCGGCGACCGCGGTCCTCTCCGCCTTCGTCTCCAACACCGCCACCGCGGTGATGATGATGCCGATCGGCCTGGCGATCATCAACCATGTCATCGAGGAGGGGAAGAAGGAAGGGCTCGACCGCGAGATCGATTTTTCGCCCGAGAAGTTCGCTTTTGGCCTCAACCTGATGCTCGGCATTGCCTACGCCGCCTCCATCGGCGGCGTCGCGACCCTGATCGGCACTCCCCCCAACACCGTTCTCGCCGGTTACCTGCAGAAGACCTACGGCTACGAGATCACCTTCGCCCGCTGGCTGCTGGTCGGTGTCCCGCTGGTGCTGATTCTCCTCCCGCTCTGCTGGTTGTGGCTGACCCGGGTCGCCAACCCGATGAAGCTGAAGAAGGTTCCCGGCGGCCGCGAGCTGATTGCTGCCGAGCTCAAGGCGATGGGAAGGATGGGCCCGGGTGAGCGCTGGACCGCCCTAATTTTTGGTCTGACCGCGCTGGCCTGGATTTTCCGCGGTCAGCTCAGCTTCCTCTTCCCCAATCCGAAGCTCGTTACCGACGCCGCCATTGGCATGACTGGTGCCCTGCTCCTCTTTTTGATCCCGGTGAACCTGAAAAAGAACCAGTTCGTCATGGACTGGCACTGGGCGGCAAAAATGCCCTGGGGGGTACTGATCCTCTTCGGGGGCGGCCTGGCGCTGGCCGGCGGCTTCAAGGAGACCCGGCTGGCGGAATGGATCGGCGGCCAGGTCAGCCTGTTGGAACATGCGCCGGTGCTGGTGCTGGTGATCGCGGTGACCACCCTGATCATCTTTCTCACCGAGCTGACCTCCAACACCGCCACCGCGGCGATGGTGATGCCGATCCTCTCGGCGGTCGCCATCGGCCTCGGCCAGAACCCGCTGCTGCTGGTCGTCCCGGCGGCGATTGCCGCCTCCTGCGCCTTCATGCTGCCGGTGGCGACGCCCCCCAACGCCATCGTCTTCGGCTCCGGCTACGTCACCATCCCGCAGATGGTCAAGAGCGGTTTCGGCCTGAATATCATCGGCGTCATCCTCACCGTGGCCCTGACCTATGCCCTGGTGATCCCGGTTTTTGACGTCGTCCTCGACTTACTGCCGGCCTGGGCGACCCTTCCCCGCTAGCCGGCGCCCGATTCCTCCTAGCGCCTGCTTCCCCGGCAGGCTTTTCGCCCCGTTCCGGCCTCCCCGGGAACGGGGCATTTTTTTCGTGGTTTTTTACCGGGAATCATTCTTCGCTGCCATCCTGTCCGCCGGTTACTGTCAACGTTGCCTTTTGCCGGCGGGAGGTGGTAAAAGAGGTGACCTGGAGGTGCCATGGAACGAGCAATGCAACGGCAGCGGATCACCATCGAGGGGATCGTCCAGGGGGTGGGGTTCCGCCCCTTTGTCTTTCAGATCGCCCGCAAGTGGGGGATCAGCGGCTGGGTCCGCAATGACAGCCGCGGCGTGACGGTAGAGGCGGAAGGCCCCCTGCCCAAGCTCGCCGGGTTTCTCTGGAGCCTGCGTTCGGATATTCCTCCTCTTGCCGCGATCAGCCGCTTCGAACTGGCGGAGATTCCCGCCACCGGGGAGCGCGGTTTCGCCATTCTCGCCAGCGCCGCTGGTGCCGACCTGGGGGCCCAGATTGCGCCGGACAGTACGGTCTGTCCCGACTGCCTCGCCGAGCTGCTCGACCCCGCCGACCGCCGCTACCGCTATCCCTTTATCAACTGCACCAACTGCGGACCGCGCTACAGCATCGTCACCGGCGTCCCCTACGATCGTCCCCGCACTACCATGGCCGCCTTCACCATGTGTCGCGACTGCCGCGCTGAGTACGACGATCCGGCCTCGCGGCGCTTCCACGCCCAGCCCAACGCCTGCCCGGAGTGCGGCCCCCGGCTGCAACTGCTCGATACTTCCGGGAACCGGCTGACGGGCGACCCGCTGGCGATGACGGTGGAGCTGCTGCGTGCCGGGCGGATCGTCGCTATCAAGGGGCTCGGCGGCTACCATCTCGCCGTCGATGCCGGTAACGACGGGGCGGTGGCCGCACTGCGCCGCCGCAAGGCGCGGGACGAAAAGCCCTTCGCCCTGATGTCGGCCAGCAGCAGCGCGGTGCTGGATTATGCCGAAGCGGACGATGCCGAGCTGCGGCTCCTCGCTGGACCGGAGCGGCCGATCGTCCTGCTGCGCCAGAAGCCGGGGCATGATATTGCCCCGCAGGTGGCGCCGCACAACCGCTACTTCGGGGTCATGCTCGCCTACACCCCGCTCCACCACCTGCTCCTCGCATCCTTCCCGGCGCTGGTGATGACGAGCGCCAACCGCAGCGACGAGCCGATCGTCTATCGTGACGGTGAAGCTGGCGAACGGCTCGAAACGATCGCCGATGCCATCCTCGGCCACGATCGGGAGATCGAGACCCGCTGCGATGATTCGATCGCCCGCATCATGGCCGGGCAGGCGGTGCTGCTGCGCCGCTCCCGGGGCTACGTGCCGCGCAGCATCTTTCTCCCACGGTCGCAGCCCCCTCTGCTCGCTCTCGGCGCCGAGCTGAAGAGTACGATCTGTCTCACCCAGGAGGATCGCGCCTTTCTCAGCCAGCATATCGGTGACCTGCAGCATGAGGAGGTGCAGGATTCCTTTGCCGCCACCATCGATCACCTGCAGCAGATGCTCGGGGTCACGCCGCAGCTCGTCGCCCACGACCTCCACCCGGACTACTGGTCGACGCGCTTCGCCGAGGCGCAACCGCTGCCGCGGCTGGCGGTGCAGCACCATCATGCCCATCTCGTCAGCTGCCTGGCCGAACATGGGGTCGAAGAGGAGACGATCGGGGTGATCTTTGACGGCATCGGTTACGGCAGCGATGGCCGTATCTGGGGCGGGGAGTTTCTGGTTGGCAATGCGGAGGGATTCCGCCGCGTCGGGCACTTTCGCGAGCTGGCGATGCCCGGCGGCGATGCGGCCACCCGCGAGCCGCTGCGGATGGCTCTCAGCCTCCTCTATCAGGCCTACGGCCGAGAACTGCCGGACCTGCCGCTGCTGAAGCGGATTCCTGCGGCTGAGTTACCCCTGTATCTGCAGATGATCGAGCAGGGACTCAACGCGCCGCTGACCTCGAGCTGCGGCCGCCTCTTCGATGGCGTCGCGGCGCTCGCCGGGATTCGCGACCGGGTCAGCTACGAGGGGCAGGCGGCGCTGGAACTGGAGATGGCTGCCGTTCCCGGCGCGGTCGAGGGGTATCCCTATGACGTGCGGGAAGAGGAGGGGAGGCTGATCTTCGATCCGGCTGCTCTGACCCGGGGGATCGTCGCCGATCTGCAGGCCGGGGTCGCGGCCGGAGTTATCAGCAGCCGCTTTCACACCACCCTCGCCTGGATGGTGGCGGAAGTCTGCGCCCTGCTCCGCAATGCCAGCGGCCTGGAACGGGTCGCCCTCTCCGGCGGGGTGTTCCAGAACCGGCTGCTGACCGAAACCCTCGTCCCCCTGTTGCGGCGAGCCGGCTTCAATGTTCTCTGCCATCGCCTGGTACCGCCCAACGACGGTGGTCTGGCCCTCGGCCAGGCGGTGATAGCCGGGGCGCACCTGCGTCGATTGGCCCCCTGAACAGGCCGCCGCCGGCGCTTGCACGAGAGCGGGAGGATGGCTCCGCGGTGGCGACGACCTGGCGACAGGCGTCGAGAAAGCTGCCGAGTTCCTGATAGGCGCACTCGTCATCGATGCCGGCCGCTTCGAGTTCGGCGACCCGGTCGACCACCAGGGCTTCGATGGCAGCGTAGAGGCGCCGGCGGGTAGGGGATGACCGGTCCGGCAGCAGGGCGGCGAGGTCGTTGAGCAGCGCCGGCAGCTGGCGCGAAGGTTCAGCGGCCGGGTCCGGCCAGGTCGGCGCGGCCAAGCGACAGTAGCGGCTCATCGCCGGCTCCGCCGGGCGTGACGGGCGTGCTGCACGGCCCGGCGCCGCAACTGGTACTGGAGAAAACAGCCGACCTGCACCAGCAGCGCCAGGCCGAGGAGCAGGCCGAGGCCGACGGCCCAGAAGCGATGGTCGGCGGAAAGGTTGCTGGCGGCCTCGACGGGACTGGCGGCCAGGAGCAGAAGCAGAAGCAAAAGCGGATTCAGGCGTTGCATGACGGTACCTCCTTAGAAGTCTGGTGCAGGGAAAAGCCCCTGCAGACGTCGTGGAGGCTAGACCTTCCCTCATCCGGCGGGTAGCGGAGTTTTCGCATGAACGATGACTCATCAAGGCGGCAGTCTCCTGTGGGTCGGCACAGCTGTGGCGCCGTATTTGCCAACGCCTGATCGATTTTTCCTTTGTCATTGCAAGGGATTTAAGTTAATAATAGAGACGCCTGGCCTGCTTTCCCAACCTCTGGCACCACCCCCCCTCCGGTGCCATTGGTCGATTGTAGGCCAGGCACTTTTCCTGCCGGAGAAGGTCTGATGGTGGGACCGGCGCCGAGGGGCGATGATAACGAGGTCACTGAAGGGGATCGACATCCATGAAATGGACGACGCGACTGCTGCTGGGAGGTCTCTGCCTGCTGCTGTTGGTTCTGCCGGACGTGGCAAGGGCGGCGAGCAAGGGCTATTATGAGAACGGCAACCTGAAGTGGGAATATATCTATTCCGGCGGTGAGTTGACCGAGGCCCGCTTTTACAATGAGGACGGGCAACTGAAGTCGGTCAATGTCTACCAGGGTGGCGAATTGACCGAGGCCCACGGCTACGAGCCGGGCGGCAAGCGCAAGTGGCAGACCCTCTACCAGGGTGGCAAGATGGTCACCGGTCGTGAGTACTACGACAGTGGTGAAATCGAAAAGGAATATGCCTACCAGGGGGACAAGGTCAACGGCAGCTACAAGAAGTTCGACAAGAGCGGCCAGTTGCGGGAGGAGTTCACCTACAAGGATGGCGTCCTCGATGGCCCGGGAAAAACCTGGTACGAAACCGGGGAACTGAAGAGCGAGTTCAATTATCGCAACGGCGAACTCGACGGCCCCTTCAAGCAGTATTTCGCCAATGGCAAGGTGCAGGGGGAGTTTCTCTACAAGAACGGCATCCTGCAGTAGCCGCTGGACGATAAGGCAAAACTTCCAACGACAGCGGGCCCGGTGCGATTACCGGGCCCGCTGTCCTTTTTTCGGCCGGAGAGGGTCAGTGCCCGAGGACCGACGCCAGGGCGAGGATGCTTTCGTCGATCGGCCGGCGCCCGGCGGTGGCGACCGTCTCGAGGTCGCTGGTCGTCAATTTGCCGCAGGAGAGACCGATCATCTTGCCCGCTGCCCCGTCCAGGAGGAGCTCGACCGCGGCAACCCCGAAACGCGCGGCAAGGAGCCGGTCGAAGACGCTCGGCGCGCCGCCGCGCTGATAATGGCCCAGGACCATGATGCGCGTTTCAAAACCGATGCTGTCCTTGATCAAATCGGCGATCTCCTGGGCCCGGCCGGCCCCCTCGGCGACCATCAGCAGTGAGTTGTCGCGCCCTTCGGTAAAGCGCTGGCGCAGGACGCGGCAGATCTGTTCGAGGTCGAAGGGAACTTCGGGGATCAGGGCAAATTCGGCGCCGCAGGCAATCGCCGAGGTGACGGCCAGATAACCGCAGTTGCGGCCCATGGTTTCGACGACGAAGGTGCGGTCGTGGGACGACGCGGTGTCCTTGAGGCAGTCGACGGCATGGATAATGTTGTTGAGCGCGGTATCGACCCCGAGGGACATGTCGGTAAAAGGGAGGTCGTTGTCAATGGAGGCCGGAACCCCGATGACCGGTACGCCGAGGCGATGCAGGGCGAGGGCGCCGCGCAGGGAGCCATCGCCGCCGATCACCACGACCCCTTCGATTCCGGCCGTGGCCAGGTTGGCGACCGCCCGCTGCTGTCCCGCAGGTTCCAGCATTTCGCGGCAGCGCGCGCTCTGCAGGAAGGTGCCCCCCCGTTGCAGCATGCCACTCACCGACCGGGTGGTCAGGCGCTCCCACTGCCCCTCGATCAGTCCCTTGTACCCCTTGTGAATACCAATGACTTCCACCCCATGGACCAGGGCGCCGCGCACGACGCCACGGATGGCGGCGTTCATGCCCGAACAATCGCCACCACTGGTCAATACCGCCAGACGTTTCATTGCTTCCCTCTTTTCGGGTGACCCTGCCGTGGCAGGCTGAAAATCTGGGTGAGTTAACCACTTGCAGCGCTGCTTGTCAAAGGGTATCCACGCTTGCTTCGGCCCGGGCGGCTGTTAAGCTTGGAGCACCGCGAGCGCCCGGAGATTTGCCCGCGCCGGCGGCCGGAAGGAGTCGATGATGGAGGGATTCGCCCCGGAACCCGAGCAGTTCCCGGTCTATCCGATGCGGGAGCAGGTGAGCTTTCCGCACATGGTCTTTCCCCTCTTTGTCGGCCGGGAGGAGATGGCGCTGCTCGATGCGGCCCTGCGCGCCGACCATCTGCTCGTTATCGTCACCTGCTTCAGCACCAGGCTTCCCTGCGCCTGGCACGACCTCGCCCCCATCGGTACCCTCTGCCGGATCAACCGGATTTTCCGCCTCCAGGATGGCAGCTGCAAGGCGACGGTGGAGGGGGGGCAGCGGATTCGCCTGCGCGAGTGTTGCCAGCACTCTCCCTTCTTCGTCGCCCGCTGTGAACCGATCGTGGAAGAGCGGCAGCCGGGGCTGGTGGCCGAGGCCCTGGTCCAGAGCGTTCACGCCCTGCTCAAAATCGCCCTGGCCAGTGGCCGCCCCCTCCCCGGCGATGTCCTGAAGATGATTGACCAGGTCGAAGATCCGGGGCGCCTGGCCGACCTGGTGGCGGTCTACCTCAACCCCGGCTTGCGGGAAGCGCAGCGGATTCTCGAGATTCTCGCCCCCCTGGAGCGCCTCAAGGAGGTCTATCTCCTCCTCACCGCCGAGGTTCAGAAGCTCCAGGTCCAGGGGGAAATCCAGGCCGGGGTCAGCAAGCGGGTCGGCCGCTCGCAGAAGGAATACCTGCTGCGCGAACAGATGCGGCAGATCCAGGAGGAACTCGGCGATGACGACCCCCGGCAGTCGGAACTGCAGGAGCTGCGGCGCCGCATCGAAGCATGCAACCTGCCCGATGCAGCGCAGCGGGTTGCCCTGCGGGAATTGAGCCGGCTGGAGCATATCAACCCCGGTTCGCCCGAATATACCGTCGCCCGCACCTACCTCGAAACCCTCAGCAACGTCCCCTGGCAGACCGGCAGCGACGACCAGCTCGATGTCGCCCACGCCCAGCAGGTCCTCGATGCCGACCACTTCGGGCTCACCGAGGTCAAGGAACGCATCCTCGAATACCTGGCGGTGCGCAGCCTGCGCCCCACCAGCCACGGCCCGATCCTCTGTTTCGTCGGCCCCCCGGGGGTCGGCAAGACCTCGCTGGGGCGTTCCATCGCCCGGGCCCTGGGGCGCCAATTTATCCGCATCTCCCTCGGCGGCATGAAGGATGAGGCGGAGATCCGCGGTCACCGGCGCACCTATATTGGCGCGCTGCCGGGGCGGATCATCCAGGAGATCTGCCGGGCCGAGGTCAACAACCCGGTCTTCATGCTCGACGAGGTCGACAAGATCGGCCAGGATTTTCGGGGCGACCCGGCGTCGGCGCTGCTCGAGGTCCTGGACCCGGAGCAGAACGATTCCTTCACCGACCACTACCTCGACATCCCCTTCGACCTGTCGCGGGTGATGTTCATTACCACCGCCAATCTGCTCGAACCGATTCCCCACGCCCTGCGCGACCGGATGGAGGTGATCCACCTCTCCGGGTATGCCGACCGCGATAAGCTGGAGATCGCCTTTCGCTACCTGATTCCGAAACAGTGCGAGGAGAATGGCCTGGCCGGGCACGATCTCGAGTTCTCCCGCGCGGCGGTCGCCAAGCTGATCCAGGACTACACCCGCGAGGCCGGGGTGCGCGGTCTGGAACGGCAGCTGGCGGCCATCTGCCGCAAGCTCGCCCGGCAGCTGGCCCAGGGGGAGAGCGCTCCGCACCGGATCGAAGCGGCCGATGTCGAGGAGCGGCTCGGAGCGCGCAAATTTTTTACCGATGCCGCCGCCGGGGAGGATCGGGTCGGTGTGGTGACCGGCCTCGCCTGGACCGAGGCCGGCGGCGACATCATCTTCGTCGAGGCGACGCGCATGGCCGGGAAGAAGGATCTGCAATTGACCGGCAGCCTCGGCGAGGTGATGCAGGAGTCGGCGCGCACCGCGCTCTCCTTTATCCGTTCCCGGGCCGCTGACTTTGCGATCGATCCCTCCATATTCGAGCGCAGCGACCTCCATATCCACGTCCCCGCGGGGGCCATCCCCAAGGATGGCCCTTCGGCCGGGATCACCATTGCCGTTGCCCTGATCTCGCTCCTGAGCGGACGCCCGGCCCGGCGCAGCGTGGCGATGACCGGCGAACTGACCCTCACCGGGCGGCTGCTGCCGGTCGGCGGGGTCCGGGAGAAGGTCCTCGCGGCCCACCGCGCCGGGGTGAAAACGGTGCTCCTCCCGGCGCTCAACCGCGAGAACCTCGCCGACCTCGAGCCCGAGCTGCTGACCGAAATCCGGGTCGTAACGGTCGCCTCCCTGGAGGAGGTGGTCGAATGGAGCCTCCTCCCCGCCCCCGCGGCGGCGAGCCGCCCCTTTGCGCCCGCCAGCGGCTCTTTTGCGGCCGGTTGACGCGAAGAGGACTCGACCCCGGCCAGGCGACCGGTGTATAATCCAGCAACCTGCGGGTCCTGCACGGTCCGCCCACCCTATCCGGAGAGATGCCGTGAATCCCCATTTTCGTCGCTTTTTGCTGGCCGCCTGTTGCGGCCTGCTCGTTTTTGTCAGCGCGGCCGGCGCCCAGACCCTGAGCGACAAGGTCCGCCAGGCGACCCTCGACAACGGTCTCAAGCTGCTCGTGGTCGAACGCCATGATGCCCCGACCTTTACCGCTTATCTCACCCTCGGCGTCGGCGCTGTCGACGAGACGAGCGCCACCCGGGGGGTCGCCCATCTGCTTGAGCATATGCTCTTCAAGGGGACCAAACGCATCGGTACCCGCGACTGGCAGCAGGAAGCGCCGCTGCTGGAGAAGATCGAGGAAGTCGGCAGCCGCATCGACGCCCTCAAGGACGACCCCCAGGTCAACGCGGTCGAACTCGCCCGGCTGCGCGCGACCCTCGCCACCCTCCAGGCCGAGCACCGCCAGTACGTGGTCAAGGACGAGTTCTCGCGCATCTATGCCGAGAACGGCGGGGTCGGCTACAACGCCTTTACCAGCAAGGATATGACCACCTACCTGGTCTCGCTGCCGGCCAACAAGCTCGAGCTGTGGGCGGCGCTGGAGTCGGATCGCATGCAGAACGCAGTGCTGCGCGAATTCTACACCGAGCGCGAGGTGATCAAGGAGGAGCGCCGCCGCTCCTACGAAGCGAGCCCCGGCGGCATGCTCTACGAACGGCTGATCGCCAATGCCTTCACGGTGCACCCCTATCGGAATCCGATCATCGGCTGGGAGTCGGACATCGATCATTTGACCCTGGCGGAAACCCGGCAGTTCCTGCATGCCTACTACGCGCCGACCAACGCGGTGATCACCCTGGTCGGGGATATCGACTTCGACCAGGCCAGGGCCCTGGTCGAGCGCTACTTCGGCGGCATTCCGGCTGGAACCGAGGTAGCGCCGGTGACCGCCATCGAGCCGCCGCAGGGGGGGGAGAAACGGCTGCGGGTCGAATTCGACGCCGAGCCGCAACTGGCGATCGCCTTTCACAAGCCGACCCTGCCGGACAAGGCCGATTACCTTTTCGACCTCATCGACCAGATTCTGGCCCAGGGGCGCACCTCCCGCCTCTATCGCGCCCTGGTCGTCGAGCAGCAGCTGGCGACCTCGGTTTCGACCTATGGCGCTCCCGGGTCGCGCTATTCGAACCTCTTCGTCATCAGCGCCGTCCCGCGCTATCCCCACACTGCCGCGGAGGTCGAGGCCGCCATCTATCATGAACTGGAGCGCCTTGCCAGCGAGCCGGTCAGTGCCGATGAGCTGGAGCGGGCCCGCACCCGCCTGCAGACCGACCGGCTGCGCTACCTGAAGGGGAATGAAGGCCTGGCCCGGATGCTCAGCTATTACCAGGTCGTCGCCGGCGACTGGCGCTACCTGGTCGATTACGATGCGATCGTCGCCGGCCTCGACGCCGAGCAGGTGCGCCAGGCGGTTGCCACCTACCTGGTACCGGCAAACCGGACTGTGGCGATCCTCGACAAGGACGGGGGGCTGCAATGAAATACGTCTCCGTGACCACGCTCCTCGCCTGCTGGCTGCTGCTCAGTCTGGTCGCCTGTACCCCCGTGCCGCCGCCGGGGGATGTAACCAGCCTCCATTACCCGCCGCTGGTGTTCCAGGTGCCGGAAGTGGAGAAGCTGACCCTTCCCGGCGGCATCCGCCTCTATCTCAAGGAAGACCACGAACTGCCGCTGGTCGAGGTCACGGCCATGGTCGGCGCCGGCGACATCGGCGATCCGGCCGACCGCACCGGCCAGGGGGGGCTCTTTGCGGCCCTGCTCCGCACTGGCGGCGCCGGGGAACGCGGGCCACAGGCCTTTGATGACGAACTGGAACGCCTCGCTGCCGATCTCAGCGTCGAGATCGGGACCTACGCCACCACTTGCGATCTTTCCCTGCGCAGCAAGGATCTCGATTCCGGGCTGCAACTGCTGGCCGATCTGCTGCGGCGGCCACGCTTTGACGGCGAGCGGCTGGAACTGGCCCGGCGCCAGGCCATCGAAGGGGTGCGGCGGCAGGACGACCTGCCGGCGGCGATCGCCCAGCGCACCCTGATGCAGGCCCTCTACGGCGACCACCCGCTGGGGCGGACGCCGACGGTGGTGACCCTGTCGGCGGTCAGCAGGTCCGATCTACAGGCCTTTCACCAGCGCTTCTTTACGCCGGACAACCTCTGGTTGGCGATCACCGGCGATTTTCAGCGCGACGCGCTGCTGGCCAGTCTGGAACAAGTCTTTGGCGACTGGCAGGCCGGACCGGCGCCCCGCCAGGAGATCCCGGCCCTGCCGGCGGCCGCGCCCCCCGCTCTCTGGCTGGCGACCAAGCCGGTGCCGCAGACGACGATCCTTGCCGGCGAGGTCGGCATCGACAAGGACGCTCCCGATCTCCAGGCGGTGCGGGTGATGAACTGGATTCTCGGCGGCGGCGGCTTTAATTCCCGCCTGATGCGCGAGGTCCGTTCCAATCGGGGACTCGCCTACTCGGTCTATTCCTATTTCCAGGTCGGGCGCCGGCTCCCCGGGCCCTTCATCGCCGGTACCGAGACCAAGAGCGCCACCACCCTCGCGGTGATCGGGCTGTTCCGCGCCGAGATGGAACGGATGCGCCAGGAACCGGTGACCGCGGCGGAACTGGCACTAGCCAAGGAGAGCCTGATCAACTCCTTCGTCTTTGCCTTCACCGACAGCCACGAAGTGGTCAGCCAGCAGCTGCGCCTCGATTTTTACGGTTACCCCGCCGACTACCTGCAGGGCTACCGGGACCGACTCGCTGCAGTGACGGCGGCCGACGTGCAGCAGGCGGCCCAGGCCCATCTGCACCCGGACCGGCAGGCGCTGGTGGTGGTCGGTGACCCGGCCGCCTTTGACGGCGACCCGGGCGGCCTCGGCCTGCCGGTAACGCCGGTCCTTCCCGCCGCGGCGGACAGCCCGACGGCCAAAAATGGGCCGGAAGTCAAAGAGACCGGGCGCTGATGGATCTCCTCCTGAGTTTCGCGATCCAGCTCTTCATCGTTGTCGACCCGATCGCCGGCTTGCCGGTCTTCCTGGCGATCACGCCGCGCAACAGCGCGCAGGAGCGGCAGGCCATGGCGCGCCGCGGCTGCCTGGTGGCGTTCTTGCTGGTCGTCTTTTTCCTCCTCGGCGGCCCGATTCTCCTCGCCTACCTGGGGATTTCGACCGCCGCGGTGCAGATTGCCGGGGGATTGCTCCTCTTCGCCATTGCCCTGGAAATGCTCTATGGCCGACCGACCGGGACCGGGACGACCCGGCGCGAGGAGCGCCTGGCCGAAGCCAAGGCCGACATCTCGATCACGCCGCTGGCGATCCCGCTCCTCGCCGGCCCCGGCGCCATTGCCAACTGCCTGATCTTTGCCGGCCGCGCTGCGGGGGGAGGGGATTACCTCCAGCTCCTGGCCGCGGCAGCTGCCGTTTTCGTCGTCACTTACCTTCTGCTGGCACGGGCGAATCTCCTCGCCGGCTGGCTCGGCCGCCTCGGGACCGCGATCACCACCCGGGTGATGGGGCTGATCCTCGCCTTTCTCGCCGTACAATATGTCATCGACGGCCTGCATGCTGCTCTGGAAGGGTGAAAGAATGGACCTCGGCCAGTTTGATCAGCTCCTGACCGACTATCGCCAGCTGGTGAACCGGATCGACCGCCATGCCGCAGCCGTGGCTTCGGCCTGTGGCGACCAGCTCGCCTGTCACCCCGGTTGTGCCGGCTGCTGCCGGCAGATCACCGTCTCTGCCATCGAGGCGCTCGCCCTCTGGCGTGCCCTGCAGGATCTTCCGCCCGCTGCGGCCGCCGCGCTGCGGGCGGCGGCGGTTGCCGCCGAGGCGAGTGAGGAATGCCCGCTCCTGGAAGGGGGACTCTGTCGCCTCTATGCGGCGCGGCCGCTGATCTGCCGCACCCACGGGTTGCCGCTGCTGGTCGAAGATGAGGCCGGCCGCCGGGTCGATTTCTGCCCGCTCAACTTTACCGCCGGCGGGACCCTGCCCGGAGCCCTGGTCCTCGACCTGGAACGGCTCAACACCCTGCTGGCCCTGCTCAATCGCCAGTTTCTCGAAGTGCTGGCGTCCAAACAGATCGAACTCCCGGACCGGCTCAGCCTGGGCGTCGCGCTCTCCCTGCAACTGTGAAAAATCATTGCGATACAGTAGTGTCCGGTTAGCAAATTGCATTCACCCAAAGTTGCAGATAATTGTAAATATTTTCACAAGTTAGCGTATTTTTTGCTTGACAAATCGTCGTGAAGTCGGCGCGGTGATTTTCGTAAATACCTATTTTATATGAGGATTTACGAAAATGTCATTACTTGTTCGCTGCCACCGTACCCGGCTTAGCAGGCGCTCCATTGTCCGACTTTTTACCCCGTTCAAGGGCGCTCTCGAACATGCCCCGGTTCTTGAGGCCCGAGGCAACAGGCCACTGCAGATGACGTTTGAAGATCAGTTGAAAATCCTGACCTACTATCACCTCGAAGAGCATTCTTCGGGGCGTCATCTGCTTCAGGTTCTGACGCAGGAAGATTTTGCCGCGACTCATATTGCACCGCCCGGCGGTATCCGGAAAAGCGCCTTCTTTGAGGCGATCAATACCCGAGGGCTGGAGCAGATGATTCATGTTTACGAAGACCTGCAGAAACAGGTCTCACAAAAGATTCCTGTCGCCAAAGACATCTCCGATCTCGGCGATCTGATCGCCGTCGATGGTTCGCTGATTGACGCTACGCTGTCCATGCTCTGGGCGGACTATCGAGACGGAGCCAAAAAGGCCAAGGTTCACCTGGGGTTCGATATCGGTCGTGGTGTCCCCCAGAAAGTCACATTAACCGACGGCAAGGGCGACGAGCGTCCTCAGGCGGAACGGCTCGTGGCTCCCGGTCAGACAGGTGTCTATGACCGCTATTACCAGTGTTACAAAAACTTTGACGACTGGCAGGATCAGGGACGCCACTTTGTCTGCCGCATCAAAGCCAGTTCTCGTAAGACGGAGTTGAGCGCCAATCCTGTTGTCCCCGGCAGTCATGTTTTCTATGACGCCAGGGTGTTGCTCGGCACCAAAGATGTCAACCAGACCGAACGAGAAGTGCGTGTGGTCGGCTACAAGGTTGACCAAAAATCCTATTGGGTCGCCACCGACCGCTTCGATCTGACCGCCGAGCAGATTGCCTTGATCTACAAGCTACGCTGGACGATCGAGTCCTTCTTCGCCTGGTGGAAGCGCCACCTCAAGGTGTATCACCTGATTGCCCGCAGTCCCTACGGCCTGCTGGTGCAGATCCTCGCAGGGTTGATTACTTATTTGCTGCTGGCCATCTACTGCCACGAAGAGCATGGCGAACGTGTCAGCATCAACAGGGTGCGTGAGCTTCGCAACAATATTCGCAACGAGGCCGCCGAGGATGCGGCCGCAGGCTTAGGGCCTCCCGATATCATTGACTTGGACTTCGGAGCCTATGCAACTTCTTAACCGGACACTACTGATTGCGATATTGCATCCGATGCGGATTGTGCTCTAATTTAGGGGCAAGCCCGCTCAAGGGTCGGTAACGCCGAGGAGGATGCATGTCTGTCCAGATCGATATCTTTGTCCTGATCATTACCGTAGTCTTTCTCGTCATCGCGGCGGCACTCGTTCCCTTGCTGCTGCAGCTGAAGCGCACTGCCAGTGAAGCCGATGCGCTGCTGGCCGAGCTGCGCCGCGAACTGATTCCGACCCTGCGGGAATTCCGCGAGGCTTCCGAGCGTCTCAACCGGGCTTCGGCGCAGGTCGAAGCCGGGGCGGGCCGGGCCGGAACGCTTCTCGAGTCGTTGGGCGAGGTCGGGGATTCGATCCACAGCGTCAACAGTTTTTTCCATCGTGACATGGCTCGCTACGCGGGCAATGCGGCCGGTCTCTGGCTGGGGATCCGGGCGGCCAGCAAAGTCATTCTCAAGGGTCTCCAGGAAAAGGGAGGTTGAATCATGGCTGATGATTGCAGGGACTCGGGAGTTGCATCGGTATTCCTGGCGTTTGTGCTTGGGGCCGCCATCGGCGGTGGTCTGGCACTGCTGACAGCGCCCCGCTCCGGCGAAGAAACCCGTAACCGGATCCGGGACCTGGCCGACGAAACCCGGGACCGCCTCGGCAAGCTTGCCGAAGACGCGGAGTCGCGGGTCAAGGAGGCGGTCGAGGAGGGCAAGGAACTTCTTGAAGCGAAGAAGGAACTGGTCCAGGCGGCGATCAAGGCCGGCAAGGAAGCGGTCGAGGCCGAGCGGGCCGGAAAGTCGAAACCGGCGTAATCGGGTTGCTGAAAAGCCCACCGCAGGGTGGGCTTTTCTTATGATGGTGCAACAAATTCTGAAACGAGGGCAGCAGCGATGATTTCAGGTCAACGCTGGCGGGACCTCCGCCAGTTTTTCAGCAAAGGGCTATGGGAGGTCGATCCCAAAAAACTCGGTCGCGGGCGCCATATCCTTCTCCACCCGCTGCAGCTGGCGACCCTGGTGGTACGGGATTTTATTGCCGATCGCTGCATGCTGCGCGCTTCGGCCCTGACCTACACCACTCTTCTCTCGATCGTGCCGCTGCTGGCCCTGATGTTCTCCGTCCTCAAGGGGTTCGGGGTGCAGAACAGCCTGGAGCCGATGATCCTCGAGCGGATCGCCGTTGGGTCCGAGGAGATCGTCGACAATATCATCACCTATATCGACAACACCAACGTCGGCCGCCTCGGAACGGTCGGTCTCGTTGCCCTGATTCTGACGGTTCTCGCCCTCCTCTCCAATATTGAGGAGAGCTTCAACCACATCTGGGGGGTCCGGGAGACGCGCAGCCTGATGCGGCGCTTTTCCGATTACTTTTCCGTCGTCATCTTCGGCCCGATCTTACTCCTGGCCGCCGTTTCGATGACCGCTACCCTGCAAACCCAGGGCTTCCTGCAGCACCTGATGAACCTGGCGTACATCGGCCCACTGATCCTCTTCCTCTTTAAAGTGCTCCCCTACGTGGCGATGTGGGCGGCGTTTACCTTTCTCTATGTCTTCATGCCGAACATCAAGGTGCAGATCCGTTCCGCCCTCATTGGCGGCATTGTCGGTGGCACCCTCTGGCAACTGGGGCAATTTGGCTATGTTCATTTCCAGGTCGGCGTCGGCCGCTACAACGCCATCTATGGAACGATGGCGGCCCTGCCGATCTTCATGGTCTGGATCTATCTCTCCTGGCTGATCGTCCTGCTCGGCCTCGAAGTGACCTATGCCTCGCAAAACCTGAAGACCATCCGCCAGGAAATCCACGGCGGCAAGGTCAACTTTACCAGTCGTGAGCGGGTCTCCCTGGCCGTACTCCTGATTATTTTTGGGGCATTCCTGCGCGGCGAAGAAGCCCGGACCCAGGAAGAGATCGGCGAGGAGCTCGACCTGCCGCCGCGGCTGGCACGCAGCACGCTCAATGACCTGGTGCGACTCGGGTTTCTCACGGTGGTGCAGGGGGAGGATCAGGACCGCTACCAACCGGCGCAGGCGCCGGAGAGTCTTGCCGCCTTTACCGTATTGCGGAGCCTGCGCAGCGATGGCATCGAATTCCTGCAGCGGGAGCGCCCGGAACGGGATATCGTCCGTCAACTGGTGGCGCAGCTGGAAAAGGTCCAGGAGGAGGCGCTGGAAGGGGTGTCGATTGGTGAGCTGGTGCGGCGCGCGGAGGAGGGAGCTCAGTAAGTCATCAGGGTGAAGCGGCCGTCTTCGACGACAGCATAGGCCGACTGCTCCAACCAGCCGCCGAGGGACAAGAGGGTCCCTGCGGCGGTTGTTTCGTGATGCGGAATATGGAAGTGGCCGGTGATCACGACCTGGCAGCCGGCAGCGAAGCGCTCCCTGGCGTGACGACGCAGCAGGTCGAGGGGGAGCTGGCGATCCACTTTCGCTGGTTTGCCGGCAATGCTGCGAGCCTCCAGCCAGCGGTAGACCACCCAGGTCCAATCCGGGTGCACCACCTGCGCCAGGGCGCGAATCAGGGGGCTGCGTAACAGCCGGCGCAGGCGGCGGTAGCCGCGGTCGCCGGCGTTGACCAGGTCGCCATGGGCAAGGTAAATTTGCTGACCGTCGATCGCGACGGCTCCGCCATCGGGCAGGATCCTCGCACCGAGTTCCGCGCTGAAGTAGGGGCCAAGATGAAAGTCGTGGTTTCCTTCGACGCAGACCAGTTCGGTGCCGGCCTCGTGCAATTTGCGCAGTTCCGCCAGCAGCGGGACGTGCGCCGCGTAGACGGTGTGGCGAAAGCCGAGCCAGAAGTCGAAGATGTCGCCCAGCAGGTAGAGGGTGCGTACCTGGCCGCGTTGCTCGGCCAGAAAGGCAAGCAGCCGCCGGTACGACGGGTCATCGGGGTGGCGCAGATGTGCATCGGCAAGAAAGATATCCCTCATGGCGTGCCACTATAATGAGCAGTCACATCGAAGTCAATTGCTGAAGGGGCAGGGAACATTATGACGACCCTCGAACCGGCCATTCCGGCGCTGCGGACGCGGTTGAATATCGGGATTCGCAGCGGCCTGCAGACCTCCTGGAAGCTGATCCGCTTCGTGCTCCCTCTCTATGTGGTGGTCGACCTCCTCAAGGAATCACCGCTGGTCGATTTTCTCGGCGCCCTCTTTGCGCCGCTGATGAAATTATTCGGCCTGCCCGGCGAAGCCGCCTTCGCCTTCATGGCCGCCTTTCTGCTCAACCTCTATGCGGCGATTGCGGTGATGGCGCCCCTCGATTTGACCCCCTGGCAGGTGACCCAGTGCGGCCTGATGATGGGGATCGCCCACAACCTCCTCCTCGAAGGGGGCGTACTCGGTAGTACCGGCGCCCGCGGCGGCCTGCTCACCCTGTGCCGGCTCGCCATTGCCTTTGTCACCGGCGGCCTGCTCGAACTGGCCCATCGCCTGTGGGTGGCCTGATGGACGCGTTTCTTCTTGCCCTGCTCGGGGCCGGCAAGCTCTCCCTGAAGCTGGTGCTGATCATCGTGCCACTGGTGACCATTTTCGAAGTTCTGCGCTACCTCCCCGTCTTTCGGCGCGCCGGGGGTGCGGTCGATCCGCTGATGCGCGGCATGGGACTGACCCGGGACGCCGCCATCCCCCTCTTTACCGGCATCTTCCTCGGCATCGCCTACGGCGCCGGTATCATCATCCGGGTCGCCCAGGAAAAGCGCCTGCCCCGGCGGGAGCTCTTCCTGATGGGGCTTTTTCTGGCGACCTGTCATGCGGTGGTCGAGGACACCCTGGTCTTTGTCGTCATCGGCGGCAATGGCTGGATCATGCTCGGGGTGCGGCTGCTGATTGCCATCGGCCTGACCGCACTGCTGGCGCGGCTGTGGCGCCCGACGCTCCCCCGCTCCTGATCGCCTTGCCCTCAACGCCGGGATACTTGGCAGGGAGGGGGCTAAAGAGTAGACTGATGGAGAAGTGCGGAGGTTTGCCGCCATCCTTTGATCCGGGAGGTTCCCATGCCTTATGTCAATGTCAGAATCACCACCGGCGCCAGCCGCGAACAGAAAGAGCAGCTGATCGCAGGGATCACCGAACTGCTGGTGCGAATTCTCGACAAGAACCCGGCCAGCACCCAGGTCGTCATTGATGAAATCGCGCCGGAATCCTGGGGAGTCGGGGGGAAGAGTGTGGCTGAACTGCGCGCCAGCGGTGCTCCCGGGGTTTCCAGGGGCTGAACGCCCCTGACCCGTCCTTGGCGGGTGCATCGGCTAGGCGAATCTGTTATAGTGGCCGCCCCGAGTGACCGGACCTGACGGGTCATTCGCCAATTTCCGATCGGGAGTCACTATGGAAGACGAATTCGACGATTATCTTGATGACGAGGACGATGCCGAGAAGCTCGAGCTGGCTCAGGCCGCCCTGGACCGGGGGGAAGACGAGACCGCTCTTGATCTTGCTGAAGAATACCTCGAATCCTACCCCCTGGATATCGAGGCTCTCAACCTCTGTGCCGTAGCCGCAGCCAACCTCGATGACGAGACCAAGGCCCTCGGCCTTTATCGCAATGCCTTGCGTTTTGACCCGAAGAATGGAGCCATCCACCACAACTACGGGGTCCTGCTTGAGCGGCTAGGCGATCTTGAGGCCGCACTGAAACATTTCCGCCGCTCCCTCGAATTGCAGCCCGATTTCCCCGAAGCCTATATCAATCTCGGCAACACCCTCGATGAACTGGGGCAGACCGAGGAAGCTCTGGCGATGTACGACGAGGCCTTGCGCCGGCTTCCGGACAGCCCCGATGCCTTCTATAACAAGGGGTATGCCCTCAACCGCCTTGGCCGCTACCAGGAGGCGGTGGCAAGCTTTCTGCTCGCTCTCGAACACAATCCCGGCGATGCGCCGAGTCTCAATGGCCTCGGTTACGCCCTCGCCGGGACCGGCCAGGACCGGGAAGCGCTCGAGCATTACCGGCGCGCCATCGCCCGGGAAGGGGACGTTGCCACCTATCACTACAACTGCGGTCTCTCCCTCGCCCGGCTTGGTGAAGAGGAGGAGGCCCTGGCCGAGTACCGCCGTGCCCTCGAAATCGATCCGGAGTTTTTCGAGGCCTGGGTAGAGCTCGCCAACCTGCACAGCCAGCAGGAGCGCTACGCCGAAGGGCTTGAGGCGTTGGCGAGCGCCGACCGCATCGAGCCGGAGAGCCCGGAGACCCCCTTCTACCGCGCCCTGCTGCTGGAGAAACAGGGGAACCTCGAGGCGGCCCTGGAGGAGCTGGAAGAGAGCCTGCGCAGGGACCCGGAGTCGGTCTATACCCTCAACAACAAGGGGAATGTCCTGATGGATCTCGGCCGGCTTGATGAGGCCCTGACCTGTTTTGACGCCATTCTCGGCCGCACCACCCGTTATCCCCTGGCCCATTACAACCGGGCCTGCGTTCTGGCGCGGATGGGCAAGGTCAGGGAGACGGTGCGCGCGCTCTCGGCGGCTGCTGCCGGCGATGACCGTTTTCTCGATGACGCCCTGGAAGATCCGGATTTTGCCGAAATCCGCAGGACTCCGGCCTTTCGCCGCCTGCTGGGCGGGAGAAAGACTGTTGCATGAAGGAAGACCGGCCTGCGGCAGCGACCCTGAATATTCCGGTGGCCGGGATGAAATGCGGCAAGTGTGTCGCCAAACTGACCACCGCCCTGGAGGCGTTGCCCGGCGTCTCCGCCGTGGCGGTGAGCCGCGAAGAAAAGTGCGCCAAGGTCACGGTCGATAAAGCCCTCTGCAACCGGCCGGACCTGGTCGCTGCCGTTGTCGCTGCCGGATTCACGGTCCCGGATGGGAAGGAAAACCCTCGTTCCCATGCGTCCTCTGAATCCCAAAGGACTCATGAGACCGATAAGACCAACGATCAAGCTTCCGCCGCCGTCGCCGCCGGCAACGACCGGCGGGCGACGTTGCACCTCTCCGGAATGCATTGCGCCAATTGTGCGCAGACGATCGAGAGCGGAATCGCCAGGCTGCCGGGGGTGCGCCGGGCGAACGTCAACTTTGCCGCCGAGAAGCTGGTTGTTGAATATGCCGCCGGGAGCCAGTCGCTGGAGTCGATCATCGACCGGGTCGCCGGCCTCGGCTACCAGGCCAGCCTGACCCGGGACGCCGGCCGGGAGGCGGATGAAGCGCGGCGCGAACTGCGCTGGCTGCTGCTGGCGGCGGCTTTTTCCGCACCGATCATGCCGCTGATGTGGTGGCAACCCCTTGGCGCCAGCACCATCTACCTCAACCTCGCCCTGGCGACGATCGTGCAGTTCAGCGCCGGCCTCACATTTTACCGGGGCGCCTGGGTTTCGCTGCGCAATCGTTTCGCCAACATGGATGTCCTGGTGGCCCTCGGGATCAGCGCCGCCTACGGCTATTCGCTGCTGGCGACCTTCGGCCTGTTTGGCCTCAGCGGTCCGGTCTTTTTCGAAACCGGCGCCATGCTGATCACCTTTATCCGCTTTGGCAAGTGGCTTGAAGCGCGGGCGCGGGGGCGGGCCGGGGCGGCCTTGCGCGCCCTGCTCAATCTGCAGCCGGACCAGGCGCGGCGACTCAGCGATGGCAACGAGGAGGATGTCCCCCTCGACCAGGTCCGGGTCGGAGATCTGCTGCTGGTTCGTCCCGGCGAGAAAATCCCCGTCGATGGCGTGGTCACTGCCGGGGAGTCGACGGTGGATGAGGCGATGCTCAGCGGCGAGGCGCTGCCGGTCGCCAAGACGGTGGGGAGCGACGTCGTCGGGGCGACCATCAATTGCGGCGGCCGCCTGACGATTCGCGCCACCCGGGTCGGTGCGGAGACGGTCCTGGCCCAGATCGTGCGCCTGGTCGAGGACGCCCAGGTCGACAAGGCCCCGATCCAGCGCCTTGCCGACAAGGTTTCCAACTACTTCGTGCCGACGGTGGTGGCGATCGCCCTCTTCACCTTCGCGGTCTGGTACTGGGGGGCGGGGAGCGGTTTCCTGTTCGCCTTCAAAATGGCGATCGCGGTCCTGGTGATCGCCTGCCCATGCGCTCTCGGTCTTGCGACCCCGACCGCCATCATGGTCGGCAGTTCCATCGGCCTTGGCGCCGGCATTCTCATCAAGCGCGCCTCGGCGCTGGAACATATCTCCGGTCTGGACCTGCTCCTCTTTGACAAGACCGGTACCCTGACCACGGGCCGCTTTGCAGTGACCGGATTGCTCCCTGCCGCCGGCAGCGACGACCGGGAATTGCTCCAGGCAGCTGCCGCTGCCGAGGCGGTGAGCAATCATCCCCTTGCCCGGGCGGTGGTGAACCGGGCGGCGACGGCGGGGATCACCCCGGCCGTCGTCAGCGACGTGGAAGAGCAGGGCGGACACGGCCTGCGCTGCACCCTCGACGGCGAGACCCTGCTGGTCGGCAGCAACCGGTTTCTCCAGGCGGCCGGGATCGAAACCGATACCCTGGCCGAGGATGGCGATGCCCATGCCCGGCGCGGTGAATCGCTGGTCTATGTCGCCCGCGGCGGGCGCCTGCTTGGCGCCCTGGCGCTGGCGGACAGCATCAAGGAGGGTTCTGCAGCGACCATCTCCGCGCTGCAACGGCTCGGGATCCGCTCCGTCCTGGTCAGCGGCGACCGGCGCCCGGTCGCCCTGGCGGTGGCCGCCGAGCTCGGGATCGAAACGGTCGAGGCCGAGGTGCTGCCTGCCGACAAACAGCAGGTGGTGCAGCGCTACCAGCAGCAGGGGTACCGGGTCGGCATGGTCGGTGACGGCATCAATGACGCCCCGGCCCTGGCCCAGGCCGACGTCGGCATCGCCATCGGCAGCGGCACCGACGTGGCCAAGGAAACCGGCGATCTGATCCTGGTCAAGGGTGATGTCCGGGATGTCGAACGGGGAATTCGCCTTGGTCGCAAAACCCTGACCAAGATCCGCCAGAATCTCTTTTGGGCCTTTGCCTATAATGTCATCGGTATCCCGATTGCGGCGGGGGTCCTCTACCCGGCTTTCGGTATCGTCCTGCAACCGGAGTATGCCGGGCTGGCGATGGCCTTTTCGAGTCTCTCGGTGGTCACCAACAGCCTGCTCCTGAAGCGTTTCGCCCACCACCTCTGACCCTAAGCCCGGCGCGGCCGGAAAGTTCAGGTTGTGATCATGGCAGCAGATACTCTGCCTCGGCGGATCGGCGTGATCGGCGCCGCGGAGCCAAGCCCCGCAGGATATGCCGACGCTTTCGAGGTCGGGCGGCTCATCGCCGCCGCCGGCGCCGTGCTGGTCTGCGGCGGTCTCGGCGGGGTGATGGCGGCAGCCTGTCGCGGCGCCCGGGAAGCGGGCGGCTTGACGCTCGGCATCCTCCCCGGTTCCGCGGCCGCCAGTGCCAACCCCTGGGTGGTGCTACCGGTCGTCACCGACCTTGGCCACGCGCGCAACGTGGTGATTGCCCATACCGCCGAGGTGCTGATCGCCATCGAAGGGGGTTACGGCACCCTGTCGGAGATTGCCGTGAGCCTCAAGCTCGGTCGCCAGGTCTTCACCCTCGGCACCTTGCCGCACCTGCCGGGAGCGCAAGCTGCCGAGACTCCCCGCGCTGCCGTCGCCGCCGCTCTGGCAGTGCTGGCTCATTTACCGGAGAGAGAGGATACGGATGGCTGTTGATTTTGCCCGTTCCGCCGAATTTTCCGCCGCGATCATCGACTGGATTCGCGGCAAAGGGAAGATCCTGATCATTGCCCACGACAATCCGGACCCGGACTCGCTGGCGGCAGCCTTTGCCCTCAAGCAGCTCTTCTGGGTGAAGACCAACGTGGAGGCCACCGTCGCTTTCGGCGGCATCATCGGTCGCGGCGAGAACCGGGTGATGGTGCGCGAGCTGGAGATCGACGCCCTGCCGATCGAGAAGATTGACCTGGAGGAGTACGGCGTGGTCTGCATGGTCGATACCCAGCCGGGGACCGGCAACAACTCCTATCCCGAAGATCGCGAAGTTCATATTGTCATCGACCATCATCCGTTGCGTGAAGCGACCCGCCGCTGCCGCTGGTTCGATGTCCGCGAAGACTTCGGCGCCTCGGCGACCATCCTCTTCGAATATCTGCAGTGTCAGGATGTCTATATCGGAACCAAGCTGGCGACGATCCTCTATTACGCCATCAAGACCGAGACCCAGGACCTCGGCCGCGAATGGAATCGGGCCGACCGCGACGCCTACCTCAAGCTGCTCCCCCTTTCCAACAACCGCATCCTTTACGAAATCAGCCACCCCCGGGTGCCCCGGGAGTATTTTTTCGTCTTCAACCTCGCGCTGGAGAACGCCAGAATCTACGAGCAGGTACTGGTCTTCAACCTCTACCAGATCGACAATCCCGATATCGTCGCCGAGATGGCCGATTTCCTGCTGCGCATGGAGGGGGTCGAGGTGGTGATGGGGATGGGCTGTTTCAATGAGCGGGAAATCCTTTCCCTGCGCACGGCCAGCTTCGAAGTGGTCGCCGGTGAAGTCATTCACAAGGTGGTGGGCGAGCTTGGCACCGCCGGTGGGCACAACATGACGGCCGGCGCCCAGATCGTGCCGATGCAGGGCGACAAGGCCGTGCAGAAGGAGCTCGAAGCCACCCTCACCCGGCGACTGCTCGAGACCCTGCAGGTGCCGATACAGCGGGGCCGCCGCCTGATCCCGGCCTGAGCCGCGGCGTTGACAGCGCCGCGGCTGCCGAGGTATAAATCGTCACTCGTCCCAAGCCTTTTGCCGTTGCCGCCTGCGCGGCGACACAGGAATACTGCCCGATGCAGCGCCTCCTTCTACCGCTTCTCTGCCTTCCTTTGCTTCTGGTCCCCGTTTCCGTACAGGCCGCTGCCGAGCTCGCCCTTGCGGGGCAACCGCCCCAGGTGATCACCGAGGTCTATCTCCAGGATGGCATCGCCTTTCTCCCCCTCGACGATGTCCTGCCCGCCCTCGGGCTGAGCGGCCACTGGGATTCGGTCCGGCATACCTATGCCATGCGCACCCCACGGGGGACGGCAACCCTCTTCCCCGGCGGCCATTACCTGAACTTTGGCGACAGCTTCCTCCCCATCTCGCAGCCGGCGCGATTCATCGACGGTCGCCTGCGGGTACCCGAAGATTTCGTCACCGGACCCCTCGCCAACCTCCTTGGCAGCCGGGTCTACTACCGGAACCTGCAGCCGCCGGCCGCGGCCCCGGTGGAAGGGAGCTCCCTCGACCGCCTGTTTGCCTTTCTGCTGCAGAAAAAGGGAGCCCGCCAGGGAACGGCCCTGCGCGGCGTCGCCCTCGATCCCGGCCATGGCGGCCAGGATCCCGGTTCTCTCGGCGGGGGGCTCAAGGAGAAGGATCTGACCCTGGCCCTGGCCCGCGATCTCGAAAAACAGCTGAAGATGCAGCTTGGCATCCCGGTCTACCTGAGCCGCGACGCCGACTACCAGCTCAACGTCGAACAGCGGCTGCAAGCGGCGACCCCTCCCGAGGTCGATGCCCTGTTGCAGTTGCATGTTCAGGCCGCCTTCAGTCCAGCCGCGGCGGGGATCACCCTCTTTGTTCGCCCGGCCGAGGAACGCGATGGCAAACTGCTTGCCGCCGCCGGCGGTGACAGCATGCGCCTGGCCCTCCTCCTCGAGGAGGCGCTGCGGCAGGCTGGCCTGCCGGTAACCGGCATCGTCGCCGCGCCGTTGCTACCTCTCGGGCGCGGGGACCTGCCGACGGTCCTGGTCGAAGCTGGCTACCTTTCCAACCCCGCTGACCGGCTACGGCTGGCCGACCCGGCCGCGCGCCAAAGCCTGACCGCTGCGCTCTTTTCCGGCCTGCGCGCTTTCGGCCAGGAAACCATGGAGGAACACCGTGTCAATTGAAGCCAGATTCCGCGCTGAAGGCAGGGCGATGGACAGCCTGCGGCCGATCCATTTCGAACGTCACTTCACCCGCTATGCCGAAGGGTCGGTCCTCGTCAGTTTCGGCGCCACCCGGGTGTTGTGCAACGCCAGCGTCGAAGAGTCGGTTCCCCCCTTTCTCCGCGGCAGCGGCCGGGGTTGGGTGACCGCCGAGTACGCCATGCTGCCGCGGGCGACCCACTCGCGCTCACCGCGAGAGTCGACCCGGGGCAAGGTCGGCGGCCGGACCCACGAAATCCAGCGCCTGATCGGCCGCTCGCTGCGGGCGGTGATCGACCTGCAGGGACTCGGCGAACGCACCATCCAGATCGATTGCGATGTGCTGCAGGCGGATGGTGGCACCCGCACCGCCGCCATCACCGGCGCCTGGGTCGCCCTGGCAGATGCGGTACAGGGGCTGCTCGACCGCGGCCTGCTCCAGCAGAACCCGCTGCGGGAAAGCGTCGCCGCCGTCAGTGTCGGCATCGTGGAGGGTCGGCCCCTGCTCGACCTTGACTATGCCGAAGACTCCCATGCCGAGGTCGATATGAACTTCGTCATCACCGCCTCCGGGCTCTTTGTCGAGGTCCAGGGGACTGCTGAAGAGACTCCATTCAGCAGCACCGATCTCGATCGCCTGCGTGATCTCGCCCTGGCGGGCTGCCGTCGCCTGAGCCTGCTGCAGCAGCAGGCGCTGGAGGGGTGATGGAACTGGTCGTCGCCACCGGAAATCAGGGGAAACTGCGGGAGATTCGCCGCCTTTGCGCCGATCGCGGCATCGCGGTGCTGGGGCTCGATGCGTTTCCCGGCGCGCCGGAGGTGGTCGAAGACGGGGCTACCTTTGCCGAAAATGCCGTCAAAAAGGCGGCCAGCCTCGCCCGTTTCTGCGGGCGACTGACCCTGGCCGACGATTCCGGGCTGACGGTCGCGGCCCTCGATGGTGCCCCGGGCGTCCAATCGGCGCGCTATGCCGGGGAACCGAGCGACGACGACGCCAACAACCGCAAGCTGCTGGAGGCAATGCAGGGGGTCGCGGCGCGGGACCGGGGCGCGGCGTTCTGCTGCGTCATCGCGCTTTGTGAAGCGGACGGGATGTGCCATACTTTCGAAGGACGGCTCGAAGGTCTGATCCTCGAAACGCCGCGGGGGGAGGGGGGTTTCGGTTACGACCCTCTCTTTTTGGTGCGGGAATATGGCAAGACCCTGGCCGAGTTGCCCCTCGAAGTGAAAAACCGGATCAGCCATCGGGGGCAGGCCCTGGGGAAGGCCTTTGCCTGGCTCGACCAGAAGCGCCCGGTGCCGGTTGCCAGATGAGTTGAACCCCGGGTAGATGTGAGTTCCGGTTTCCAGTGGAGTACTGGTTTGATGACATACAGGCCGTTGAAATCCTTCACGATGATTCTGTTGGCCCTCAGTCTCGGTGGGTGTCCGTCCCTGCTATTGACCGACGCCGATCGGGCACAGATGGACCGGATGATTGCCGCCGCCGATCGTGCCGAGGCCGCTGCGGTGCGCAATGACGCCGCCGCCGAACGTTACGAAGCAGCAGCGCAGCGCAACGAGGAGGCGGCCCGACGTGCCGAAGCTGCCGCTCAGCGCGCGGCGGCTGCCAGCCAGCGCGCCGAAGCGGCCGCAGGGCGCGCCGAGGATGCGACCGTTCGGGCCGAACAGGAAGCGAACAAGGCGCTCCAGGATGTTCTCAAGTTCCTGCGGGACCTTGGCCAGTAACTTCCTTCCCCTCCCTTTTCCCATCTCCCCCCGGCAATCTACAGCGCGCTCCTCGCGGGCGCGGTTGCCACCGTAGCCTGGCGGTTTAGAATTAAACAGGAATTCCGACAACGACGATGCGCGGGGAGCCCCGCTGCAAGGCAGACCGATGGAGCAGGAGAGAGGAACCATTGCGGTGCTCGGGGCGACCGGCTATATCGGTGGGCGCCTGGTTCCGCAGCTGCTGGCGGCCGGCTACCGGGTCCGTGCCCTGGGGCGCAGCCTGGAGAAACTGCGCGGCCGCAATTGGGCGAACCATCCGGCCCTTGAACTGGCCGCTGCCGATGTCCTGCAGCCGGCCTCGCTGCAGGCCGTCCTGCAAGGATGCAAGGCTCTCTTCTACCTGGTGCACTCGATGGCGCCGGGCCATGGCGATTTTGTCCGCGCCGACCAGGATGCTGCCAGCCATACCGCCGCCGCTGCAGCTGCCGCGGGAGTCGGGCGGATCATCTACCTCGGCGGACTCGGGGAGGACCATCCGGGATTGAGCCGGCATTTGCGGTCCCGGGCGGAGGTTGCGACGCTGCTGGGAGCCGGGCCGGTTCCGGTGACAGTGCTGCGGGCAGCGATGATCATCGGTTCGGGGAGCGCCTCCTTCGAGATCCTGCGATACCTGGTGGAGCGGCTGCCGGTCATGGTGACGCCACGCTGGATCAATACCCCCTGTCAGCCGATCGCGGTCCGCAATGTTCTCGGCTACCTGGTCGGCTGCCTTGCCGTCCCGGAAACGGTCGGTGCAACCTTTGACATCGGCCAGGAAAGGGTAGTCACCTATCGCGAACTGATGGCCATCTATGCTGAGGAGGCCGGTCTGCGCCGGCGCCTGATCCTGCCGGTCCCGGTCCTGACGCCGCGGTTGAGCTCTTACTGGATTCACCTGGTGACGCCGGTTCCGGCGAGCCTCGCCCGTCCCCTCGCCGAAGGCCTGAGCAATCCGGTCGTCTGCCAGGAAGATCGCCTCGCCGCCCTCATCCCCCAGCAGCTCCTCGATTGCCGGGAGGCGATTCGCCTCGCCCTGCAGAAGGTCCGGGATCAAGCAGTGGAAAGTTCCTGGACCGACGCCGGAAATTTGCCACCCGCCGAGTGGGGGCGGGCCGGCGATCCCCACTGGTCGGGCGGCACGGTCTTCCGGGACGGTCGGAGCATGCTGCTGGGGGTTGCCCCGGCTGTCGCCTGGTCGGCGGTGACGCGGATCGGCGGGGCGACCGGCTGGTATTACGCCGACTGGCTCTGGGAGGTACGCGGCGCCATCGACCGGCTGCTGGGAGGGGTGGGTTTGCGGCGCGGACGCCGGGACGCCGCGGCCCTGCAGGTCGGTGATGCCCTTGATTTCTGGCGCGTCGCCGCCCTCGAACCACCGCAGCGCCTGCTCCTGGTCGCCGAGATGAAGCTCCCCGGGGAAGCCTCCCTCGAATTTACCCTGCGGCCGGTGGCGGCCGGAACCGAACTGCTGCAGGTGGCGCGCTTTCGCCCGCGGGGTCTCTGGGGGCTCCTCTACTGGTGGCTGGTCACTCCCTTTCACCGGCCTATTTTTTCGGGGATGCTGAAGGGGCTGGCCGCGTCTCTCGGGACGCAACCGCTGGCCGGGCCCCAGCGGCTCCCTGCCGAGGAGGAAGCCTGAGGCTGCACCAACTACTGGTCGCCCGTCGGTTGCAGGGAATCTTTGCCTTTCGCCGCGAGGCCCTGGCCGCCCATTTTGGAGTTCTCCCCTGAAGAGTTGCAGAAGTGGCATACCCTGCTGGATCGTTTCCGGGATGATCCTGATTCTCAGTCTCGCGTCGCCGGTTTTTGCCGCTGACCAACTGGAAGTGCAGGTCCAGGGTCTGGAGGGCGAGCTGCTGGCCAATGTCGAGGCTGCCCTCACGCCCCCGGTTGGGTTGATCCGCAATGGCGATCTCGATCGTCCCTGGCTGGAGCGTTTCCGTCGCCAGGTGCCCGGTCTGGTACGTGCGGCCCTGGAACCCTATGGCTATTTCGACCCGACGGTGGCGGTCGAACTCAAGGAACTCGGGGGGGGGAAGGTCCGTTTTGCGGTAGATGTGGCCGCCGGCGAGCCGGTCAGGGTGGCCACTGTCCACGTTGTCCTGCGGGGGCCCGGTCGCGAGGAGCCAAAGCTGCGCAGCATGGTCGCTACCTTTCCGTTGCGGGCCGGCACGGTGTTGCGGCAACCAGACTACGAGGCCGGCAAGGGTGCACTCAAGTCGAGGGCGATCGATCTCGGTTATCTCGATGCGACCTTTACGGTTCATCAGCTGGCCGTCTCCCGCGTCGATCGGCGCGCCGACGTTCGCCTGGAACTGGAAACCGGCCCGCTTTACTTTTTCGGACCGGTATTGATTCACGGCAATGTCGATTTTCCCGAACCCTTCCTGCGCCGCTACCTCGCCTTTCATCCTGGAGAGCGCTTTCACTACCGGCTGCTCGGGCAGACCCAGCTCAATTTTCTCGATTCCGATCGCTTCCGGGAAGTGCTGATCACCCCCCGGCGCGAGTTTACCGTCGGCCAGGAGGTCCCCGTCGGCATCCAGCTGGTTCCTGCCGACCGCCGCCGGTTGCGGCCCGGTCTCGGTTACGGGACCGATACCGGGGTGCGCGGTTCGCTGCGCTACCAGGACGTCAATATCTTTCATCGTGGGCACGAATTCAAACTGGAGACTGGCCTTTCCGAGTTGAAACAGAACGTCGGGGCCGATTACCTGATTCCCAGCCCGAGTGGTCTGGACAATCTTACCGCCCTGCATCTCAACTTCGACCGCGAGGAGACGGACACCTACCAGAGTTCCAAGGTGAGTGCCGAACTGGAACGTATCGAACGCCTCGGTCGTGACCTCCTCGGCTCCCTCTTCCTGCGACTCCAGCAGGAACATTACCAGATCGGGGTGACGGACCAGCGCTCGCGGATGGTGATTCCGGGCCTTCGGCTGACCCTGCGTAATTTTTCCGACCCCCTGCGACCGGTAAAGGGCTATCGTTTCAACCTCGAAGTGCGTGGCAGTCACCCGGCCCTCGCCTCCGACGCCAAACTGTTGCAGGTTCTCGGCGACACCACCCTGCTGGTACCGCTCCCCTGGCGCCTTTCGTTCCTGGCCCGGGGTGAAGGCGGTCTGACCCTGCAGAGCGATCGTCTTGCCGAGATCCCGGCTTCACTGCGATTTTTCGCCGGTGGGGACCAGAGCGTGCGTGGTTACGCCTACCGCTCCCTCGGTCCCCGCGATGCCAGCGGAGAAGTGGTCGGAGGGAAACAGTTGCTGGTCGGGAGCCTCGAACTGGAACGGGCGATTGGAGAGAATTGGGGGGTCGCCGCCTTTTACGATGCCGGCAACGCCTTCAACTCGCTGGCCGACCTTTCCCTGGCCCAGGGCGCCGGTCTCGGTCTGCGTTACTACACCCTGGTCGGCCCGATCCATCTCGATCTGGCACGGCGCGTCGGTGAAGCGACCGGCGCCTTCCGGGTTCACATCAGCGTGGGTTTCGCATGGTAAAGGGAGGCTGGCGCATAGGGCTGTTTCTTCTGGCCACGCTCACGCTGCTGGCCCTGGCCGGCATCGTCTGGCTCGGCTGGAGCAGCGGCGGGGCGCGCTGGGTACTTGCCACCAGCACCCGGTTGCTGCCAGGGCAGCTGACCTTTGCCGCGGCAGAGGGACGGCTCGCAGATCAGCTGGTGTTGACCGATCTTGCCTATACCGGCCCGCAGGGATCGATCCGCGCCGATCGTCTCGAACTGCGCTGGCAGCCCTTCGGGATGGTGCGCGGCGAATTGCGGATCGCCCGATTGGTGCTGCATGACCTTGAGGTGACCCTTGCTGCAGGCAACGGGGAGGTTAAGGCAGTCCCGGATGGGTCTCGGGACGCCTGGTCCTGGCCACAGTTGAACGGTTGGCCCCTGCGGGTCAGGGCACGCATCGATGCGCTGGTCGTCGACCGACTGCGCATTCGCTCCGGCGCAGCGTCCCTCTACGAGCTGAAGCGCCTGCATGGCGCGTTACGCTGGACGGGGGAAACGCTGAAAATTGCAGATTTGCAATTAGAAAGCGGCGACGGACAGCTCGGCATGACCCTGGAGGCCAATCTTGTCAGTCGTCGGGCCCAGGCGAAGGTGACCTTTGCGCCCGACCCCGCCGGGCAACTGGCCGGAGTTCCCGGTGGGGAGGTCAACCTGCAACTGCTGGGTGGCGATGCCGAAATGCCCTTGCGGGGGGAACTGCGGGCGGCCGCCGCCTGGGGCGCCGAGCCGAAGCTGCAGCTTATCACCAGTCTCGAACTGGGGCGCGACGAACTGCGACTCCCCCACCTGCAACTGAGCCGGGAAGGGGTAGCGGGGAGGGCGACCGGTTCTGCACGCTGCTTTAGCCGCGATGGCGCGCCGGTTCTGGACCTCGACCTGCAACTGCAGGCGGTCGATCTCCAGCCCGAAACCCGCTTTGCCACCACCATCTCCGGCAGGTTGCAAGGTCGGGTGGATAAGGAGGGGTATCATGGCGATTTCGACCTCGTCAATGCCGTTGCGGGGTGGAAGGAACTCGCGGTGCGCGGGCATTTTGCCGGTGGTGGGAGCGGCATCGAATTGAGCGCCTTGCAGGCCGACTGGCTTGCTGGTGGGGTACAGGGGCGGATTGACGTCAACTGGCACGGAGTCCCGTCGGTAAGCGTCGAGCTCGACGGTGGCGGACTCGACCCGGCCCGGGTCGCCGCCGACTGGCCCGGTTCGATCAATCTGGCGGTGCGCGGCCGCCTTGACTTCCCCGCGGATGCCTGGATGCAGGCACGTTGGCAGGCCGAAATTTTGCCGAGTAAACTGCTCGGCCGGCCGTTGCAAGGGGGGATAACGGGACGCTACGACGGAACTACCATCGAACTGGCCGAGTTGGCGTTGCGCGGAGATGGTTTTAATCTCACGGCGCAGGGGCGATTGCAAGAACGTCTCGATGTGACGCTGCAAGCTGAGGATATTGGTGGTCTGCTGGCGGGTGCAACCGGAGCCGGCACCCTGGCGGGTTGGCTGAACTGGCAGCCGGACCAGGGATGGGCGGGGAAGGCACACGCGGAAGGGCGCCAGCTCGCCTACGGACCCTGGCAGATTGCCGAACTGCAAATGCATGGCGAATGGTTGCCGGAGCAGAACCAGATGGCCTTTGGGGCCATGCTCCGCCAACTCTCCCGGGGGGTATGGGCGGCGGACAACCTGCAGGTCCAGGGCTCCGGAAGGATCGATCGTCACCGCCTGGAACTGGCAGCCCGCTGGGCGGGTGGGGACAGCAACCTGTTGCTGGCCGGGGGGTGGCAGGAGGGTGCCTGGCGCGGCGAGTTGCGCACCCTGAATGCCCATGACAACCAATACGGCACCTGGCAGCTGCAGCAGCCGGTAATGCTCGACCTGAACCAGGACCGGATCGCCTGGACGCAGCTGGTGCTGCTGGGCGAGGGGGAACAGCGGCTCAGCAGTCAGGGTGCGCTTCGCCTCGGTCGTCTCGATGGCAGTCTGGAACTGGAACTCCGGCAATTTTCCCTCGGCTGGCTCGCCCCCTGGCTGGCGGATGCCGACCTCTCCGGCGCCGCTGACGGCTCGATCGCATTGCGCTGGCAGGATGGGAGCCTGCTGGCGCTGGATGGGCGTGCTGCCGGCACGGGGGCCTGGATTCACGGTGAGCAGCGTCTCGATGTCGATCGCCTGGACGCCGAGTTGAGTTGGTCGGCCGCCGGCCTGAAGGGGCGCTGGCAGGTCGATCTTGGTTCCCGCGGCACCAGCAATGGCCTGGTAAGCTCGCGACTGTTACCGCAACTTGCCCTGCCCGAGCGTGGGGTTGTGGACGGTTCCTGGGAGAATTTCGACCTTACCCTGCTCAACCCCTGGTTCGAGGCGCTGCAACTGAGCGGCCACAGCTCCGGCAGCGGGCGGGCGAGCTGGCAGGAAGATCGCTCGCTGACCCTGCATCTCGATGTGCAGGGAACACCGGTCCTCGATACGGCAGAGATCCATCTCGCCCTGACCCGCGTCGAACTTGGTCTCGACTGGGACCAGGACGGTTTGCGTGGCCATCTTGAGGTGACTGAGGCCACCGGGGGCCAATTGATCGGCGACCTGCACTCTGCCGAACCCGCCCGGCTCGCCTGGCCCCAGCGCGGGGAAGTCGCTTTCAGTGGCCAGGGGATTGATCTTGCCCTGCTGCGCGCCTGGATCCCGAAGGGGGTGGAGCTTGTCGGGGTACTCTCCGTCAGCGGCCGGGGAAACTGGGAGCCAGGTGGGGCGCTGACTGCGAGCGGCCGGGCGGACCTGGAGGACGGTCGCTGCAGCTGGCGCAGCGGTAATCGTGAAGTTTTCGCGCCCTTGCAGGCGGTCGGTCTTGACTGGCGTTGGAATGGCGAATCGCTCTCCGGCGACCTGGCGGTCAAACTCGGCGCCCGGGGCTCGCTGCAGGGGACGTTGCAGCTCCCCTTGCCGGCCCGTTGGCCGTTGCGCCTGAATCGGCAGGGGGCACTCGCGGCCACCCTGGACGGTCGTTTCAACGAGGACGGCTTGTTCAGCTCCCTCTTTCCCGGGCTGGCCCAGGAAAGCAAGGGGGAGTTGCGTCTGCAGCTTGCCCTTGCCGGTACCTGGGACGCGCCGGAGCTGACCGGAACCACCCTGATCAGCAGTGGCGGCGCCTATCTTCCCGCTGCCGGAGTGCAGTTGCGGGACGCTTCGGTACGCCTGCGCCTGACCGGCGAGCGGTTGCTGGTGGAGGATTTCACGGTTTCCTCGGGGGAGGGGAGTGTGACCGGTCACGGCGAGGTGGCCCTCAAGGGGTGGACCCCGGGCGATTATCGATTTGTGGTGCAGGGGAGCAAGCTGCAGGCCGTCAATCTTCCCGAGCTGCAGCTGGTGGTCAATCCCGATCTCGAAATCGCCGGTAACGGCAGGCGCCTGAAGGTGACCGGTAGCGTCCTGGTTCCCGAGGCGCTCTTTCGCGGTCGCCAGGGCAAGGCGCCCGTGACCTCAAGCGAGGACCTGGTGATTGTCGATGCCATGGCCACGGAGCAGGCGCCGCTGGCACTGGAGATGGCGCTCAAGGTCAAGGTTCGTCTCGGCGACCATGTCCTGGTCAAGGCCGAAGGGGTCGATGCCCGCCTGACCGGGGAAGTCCTGGTCCAGGGGAACGATATCCGCAGCCTGACCGGACAGGGCCGTATCCTGGTCGCGGAGGGGGACTATGCCTCCTACGGGGTGCGCCTGGCAATCACGCGGGGGAGCGTGGTCTTCGCGGGAGGGCCGGTGACCGATCCGGACCTCGATATCCTCGCCTTGCGGGAACTGGAGGAGGTGAAAGCCGGGGTCCGCGTGACCGGCACCCCCCGGGCCCCCCAGGTGAAACTCTATTCCGAACCGTCGATGCCTGATACCGATATTCTCGCCTATATCGTCCTTGGCCATCCGCTGGGGGGGGACAGCGGCCAGCTGAACCTGATGCTGGTGGCAGCCGGCGCGCTCCTCTCCCAGGGAGATTCGGTGGTCCTGCAGGACCGGCTCAAGCGCCAACTGGGGATCGATGTCATCGACGTGCAGACCGGGAACGGCGAAACCACCCAATCGATCGTCACCATCGGCAAGTACCTCAGTCCCCAGCTTTACATCAGTTTCGGCCAATCGGTCTTCTCCAACCAGAGCCAGGTCGGGGTTCGCTACGAAATCGATCGGCACTGGCAGCTCGAGTCCTCCATGGGGAACGAAAGCGGCGTCGATCTCTTCTACCGCATCACCTTCGATTGAATATCCCGGGGCCGGACTTGTTCTTGACATCCCCGGGCGCAGGTGTTAGAAGATGACGCTTTGACAACACCAATTCAGCGTCCTGGAGGATGAATCGATGGAAAAAACCTTTGCGATTATCAAACCTGATGCCTTTGCCGCCGGTCACGCCGGGAAAATCCTGGCCCGCATCTATGCCGAAGGCTTTAAGGTCGTTGGCCTGAAGAAACTCTACCTGAGCAAGGTCGAAGCCGAAGGCTTCTACTATGTCCACAAAGAGCGCCCTTTCTTTGGCGAACTGACCGATTTCATGAGCAGCGGCCCCTGTATCGTCATGGTCCTCGAAGCCGAGGGAGCCATCAAGAAATGGCGCGACCTGATGGGCGCCACCGACCCGGCCAAGGCCGATGCCGGCACCCTGCGCAAGGAGTTCGGGACCTCCATTGGCAATAACGCCACCCATGGCTCCGATGCGCCGGAAACCGCCGCCTTCGAAATTCCCTATTTCTTCTCCGGACTTGAGCTTCTTTAAACGACTGTCTGGAAGGGACCTGCTGAAATCACCCAAACCCTTTGGAATAGCATCCAAAGGGTTTGTTTCGTTGGAACTTTGGCATGTTATTCAATTCTCCGATCTACATTTTTTTGTTCCTTCCAGTCGCCCTGGCGGTCTATTTTTTGCTCAACCGGTATCGGATGCTGATTGCCGGCAAAAGCTGGCTGGTATTCACCTCGCTCTTTTTCTACGGCTACTGGAATCCCCTCTACTTACCGTTGATCATCGGATCCATGCTCGCCAACTACGGGATTGGTACCGCTCTCGGCAAGGCGGCCGGCGGCGCCAGCCGGTATTCCCGTCGAGTGGTATTCGCCTTCGGTATCGGCGCCAATCTCGCCTTGCTCGGTTACTACAAGTATGCTGATTTTTTCCTGAGCAATTTCAACGCCGTTATCGGCAGCGATTTCTCGCTGCTGCGTCTGGCCCTGCCGCTCGCCATCAGCTTTTTTACCTTTCAGCAGATTGCCTACCTCGTCGACAGCTACCAGGGGAAGACCCGTGAATACGACTTCCTCAACTATTGCCTGTTTGTAACCTTTTTCCCGCAACTGATTGCCGGTCCAATCGTCCACCATGAAGAGATGATGCCCCAGTTCGAGCAGCTGCGGGGTAAATTTCGCAACTACCGTAACCTCGCCCAGGGGGTCTTCATCTTTGTCCTGGGCCTCTTCAAGAAGGTGGTTATTGCCGATACCTTTGCCAGCTGGGCGACTGCCGGATTCGACCAGAGTCCGGAGTTGAGCTGTGCCGGGGCCTGGATTGTTTCCCTTTGCTATGCACTGCAGCTTTATTTCGATTTCAGTGGCTATACCGACATGGCGGTCGGTTCCGCCCGCATGTTCAATATCCAGCTTCCGGTCAACTTCAATTCTCCCTATAAGGCGCTCAATATACAGGATTTCTGGCGGCGCTGGCACATGACCCTGAGCCGCTGGCTGCGTGACTACCTCTACGTTCCCCTCGGCGGCAACCGCAAGGGGAATGGGCGAACTTATGTCAATCTCTTCCTGACTTTTCTCCTTGGCGGGCTCTGGCATGGTGCCGGCTGGACCTTTGTCCTGTGGGGGGCGATGCATGGTGCCGGGACCGCCCTGCACAAATTTTGGTCCGGTTTTGGTATTCGGATGCCGCGACCTGTTGCCTGGCTGTTGACCTTCGGCTTCGTGAACTTTTCCTGGGTCTTCTTTCGTGCCCGCAGTTTTGCCGACGCCAACAAGGTGTTTGCCGGGATGTTCAGTTTTTCCGGCTACCGGATGCCTGCAGGAGTACGGGACGAGGCGATCGCCTGGGTCGTCGTCTGCCTGTTGATCACAGCTCTGGCGCCCAATTCCCTGCAGCTTGCCGAGCGCTTCAAGCCCAACTGGAAATGGCTCCTTTACACATTGGGGATGGCCTTGGCAGCCATCGTCAGTCTCGACCGGGTCAGTGAATTTCTTTACTTTCAGTTTTAGCAGGCGATGATGATCCTATTTCGATCCTATCGGAGATTTTTCTGGCTGGCCCTGACCGGAATCGGCCTGATTGCCCTGGTCAATGTCCTGACCTGGTATTTGGCCGCCAGCAAGGTGCTCTCGGGGGCGCCTGATATTGGTGACCTGGCCCGCATGGGCTATCTGCCTGCCTATGTCGCGGACGGCAAACCCGGGGGGACCCTGCCGCCCGGGAGTAAGCACCTTGAATACTGGCAATACCAGGGGCAACCTGTCGATATCGTGACCATCGGCGACTCTTTCTCGCAAGGGGGGGGCTGGTCCTACTATCAGGATTATCTGGCTGAGAGCCAGAAAATGACAATCCTCAATCTCAGCGAACTCTTCTGGTACCCGAAGTTGACCGACCGGTTTGATCCGGTGGTCAATCTCCTCAATGCCGGAGAATTCGACCGGCTGCGGCCGAAATATCTCCTGATTCAAAACGTCGAACGCCTGGCGGACGCTCTCGCTGCCGATGTCGACTGGGAAGCGAGGGAGCGGGCCGGGGATTACCTGGAATACCTGGCCCAGCGCCAGCGGGAGACACGTCTCGAAACACCCGTCAAAAAAGGAATATTCAATCTCGGCAATGTCAAGTATCTGTATAATAAGCCCTTTTACTATTTTGCCCACCACGACTATCGAAGGCGGATCTACAAGGTGCGTCTTGATAAGAATTTCTTCAGCGGCCGGCACGGAGATGGGCTGTTGTTCCATTTCGAAGACCTCAAGTGGGCGCGGCGCTATACTCCGGCCATGGCAGAAAAAATCAATGCCAACCTCAATGAGCTGGCCCATAGGCTGGCCGCGCGCGGCATCGGGCTCTGTTTTATGCCGGCGGTCGACAAGTACAATCTCTACCGTGAATTTTTCGCTGAAGATCTCGACTACCCTGTCGCATCCCTCTTTGCCGACCTGGAAGGGTTGGAAAAAGACTACATCCTGATCAACACCCGTTCGATTCTTCTTGAACAGGTCCGTCGTGGCGAACTGGACATCTTCTGGCAGGATGACACTCACTGGAGTTGGAAAGCCGGGGCTGCAATCGCGGAAGCGGTCCATTTACCACCGGTGCCACCCCTTTTCGCCAAGGGTGTCAGGCCGAGCCCAGTGCGAGCAGAATAACCTTGTGAAATCAAAACCCTTCAGTTAATATCGAAGGGTTTTTTGCTGAACATTGCCCTTTCGATTTGCCGCCTGGAAATGCCTGTGCCAGATAAGGTCGACCTGAAAAACTTCACCCTCGATGAGCTGACCCGTTTTCTCACCGGCCTTGGCAAGGAGCGGTTCCGCGCCGGGCAGATTTTCCGCTGGATCTATCAGCGCGGTGTGGTCGACTTTGCCGAAATGACCGATCTCGCCAAGGCGCTGCGCGAGGAGCTGACGGCGCGCGCTTTCATTTCCGACTGGCAACCGGAGGCGGTGGAGCAGAGCAGCGACGGCACCAGGAAGTACCTGTTTCGCCTCGCGGACGGCCAGACTGTGGAAACCGTTCGCATTCCGATGGAAGAGGGGCGGGCGACCTTGTGCATCTCCAGCCAGGTCGGCTGCGCCATGAACTGCTCTTTCTGCCTGACCGGGAGTTTTGGCCTTCGTCGCAACCTGACCGCCGCCGAGATCGTCAACCAGGTCTGCGCGGCGGCACGGGAAGGGACCATCAACAACATCGTCCTGATGGGGATGGGCGAGCCGCTGCACAACCTCGACAATGTGGTGCGGGCCCTCGAAATTCTCTATGCCCGCGATGGCTTCGATTACGGACCCCGCAAGGTCACCCTCTCGACCTCGGGCCTGATCCCGGAACTGATCGAGCTGGGGCAGCGGATCCGCGTCAACCTGGCGATCTCCCTCAACGCCACGACCGATGCGGTGCGCGACCAGCTGATGCCCATCAACCGCCGCTATCCCCTGGCCGAGCTGATGGCCGCCTGCCGCGAATTTCCGCTGGCACCGCGGCAGCGGATCACCTTCGAATATATCCTCATCCGCGGGGTGAACGACTCTCTTGCCGATGCCCGGCGGCTGGTCAAGCTCCTGCACGGCATCAAGGCGAAGGTCAACCTGATCGCTTTTAACGAACACGAGGGGTCGGCCTTGCGCGCGCCGACAGCGGAAGCTATCGACGCCTTTCAGGGGTACCTGCTCAGCCGCGACCTGGTGGCGATCCGCCGGGCCAGCAAGGGGCAGGATATCTCTGCCGCCTGCGGCCAGCTCAAGGGGAAGCTGGAGCGACTGCAGGGGAGGCTGCCGGCCCCGATCGATTCCTGAGACCCGGAGCGGCTACCGGGTTACATTTCCTTCCGGAGGTTTATCATGTCCAATCCCGCCATCGGCGTAATCGGCGGCAGCGGCCTCTACGAGATCGAAGGCCTGACCGAGATCCGCGAAGTTGTCCTCGAAACCCCCTTTGGTGCGCCCTCGGACGCGTTTATCTGCGGTGTTCTCGACGGCGTGCAGATGGTCTTTCTTCCCCGGCATGGGCGCGGTCACCGGCTGCTCCCCTCGGAGGTCAACTACCGCGCCAACATCTACGGCATGAAGCAGCTCGGGGTCGGCCGGATCATCTCGGTGTCGGCGGTGGGAAGCATGCGGGAAGAGATCGTCCCCGGGCATATCGTCATTCCTGACCAGTTCTTCGACAGGACCCAGGGGAAACGGGCTTCGACCTTCTTCGGCAACGGCGTGGTCGGGCATGTGCAGTTCGCCGACCCGGTCTGCGGCGAACTCTCCGCCGCCCTTTACGATGCGGCCAAAACGGTCGGCGCTACGGTTCACCGCGGCGGCACCTATATCTGCATCGAGGGGCCAAATTTCTCCACCCGGGCCGAATCGAATATCTTCCGCAGCTGGGGGGTTGATGTCATCGGCATGACCAACCTCCCCGAAGCCCGGCTCGCCCGCGAGGCGGAGATCTGTTACGGCACCGTCGCTCTTGCCACCGATTACGACTGCTGGCACAGTGAGCACGATGACGTTTCGGTGGAGGCGGTCCTCGCCATTATCGAACAGAACGTCGCTACCGCCCGCAATATCATCCGGACGGTGGTGCCGCAGCTGGCCGCCGCACCCGGTTGCGGCTGCGGCGAGGCGCTGCGCTACGCCATCATGACCCGGCGCGATCTGATCCCCACCGAAACCCGGCGCCAGCTGGCGCCACTGCTCGCCAAGTATCTGGACTGAACAGGCCAGGATCGCGGCAGGGGTGGTTGCCCCAGGCCGGTTCCTGGGTTAACATCAAATGCGGCCGTTGCCGGCCTTTAAGGAGAGAATTCCGGATGAGCATCCTGGTTGTCGGTTCCGTCGCCTTCGATTCGGTCGAGACCCCCTTCGGCAAAGTCACCGAAGTCCTTGGCGGCTCGGGAACCTATTTTTCCACTGCGGCGAGCTTTTTCACCCCGGTCAACCTGGTCGCGGTGGTCGGCGCCGACTTTCCCGAGGAACATATCGAATTCCTGCGTTCGCGCAATATCGACCTGGCCGGACTGCAACGGGCCACTGGGCGTACCTTCCGCTGGCAGGGGCGCTATGGCTACGACCTCAACGAGGCGGAAACCCTCGACACCCAGCTCAATGTCTTCAGCGACTTCAGCCCGCAGATCCCCGAAGGTTATCGGGACGCCGAGTTCGTCTTCCTCGCCAACATCGACCCGGAGCTGCAGCTGGAAGTGCTGAAGCAGGTGCGCCGCCCGCGCCTGGTCGCCTGTGATACGATGAACTTCTGGATCGCCGGGAAACGCCAGGCGCTCCTCGAGACCCTGCAGCATGTTGATATTCTGGTCATCAACGAGGGGGAGGCGCGGCAGCTCGCCGAGGAACCCAACCTGATCCGGGCGGCCCGGCGAATTCTCGGCATGGGACCCCGTACCCTGGTGGTAAAGCGGGGGGAGTACGGGGTGCTCATGTTCAGCGAGCACAGTGTTTTCGCGGCTCCGGCCTATCCGCTGGAGTCGGTCTTCGATCCGACGGGGGCCGGTGATACCTTTGCCGGCGGCTTCCTTGGTCATCTTGCTGCCAATGGCAACCTGGAAGAGGCTGGTTTGCGCCAGGCGATCGTTTTTGGCAGCGTGATGGCCTCCTTCACGGTCGAAGACTTCAGTCTCAACCGCCTGCGCACTCTCGATTACGGCGAACTCGAGGAGCGCTATACCCGGGTCAAACTGCTGACCGAGTTTACCGGTCTCAGTTGATCCTGCCGAGGTGACCATGTTCCGTCTGCACAAGGAAATGTCCCGGCTCGATATTCCCGCCCAGAGGGTGCTGCGCCTGGAGCGCTCTCTCAGCGACGTTCAGGTCGCCATGCCCGGGCTGCCCGCCCAGGAAGCGACCGCCTACCTCTGCAGTTTTTCATCCGGGCAGGGACTGCGGGTTGCGGTCGCGCTGCAGTTGCACAGCAGCAGCCAGCTCGCCTTCTACCTCAATGATGATGGAGAGGTTCCGCCCCGGGAAGGGACGCGAATTTACAATCAGGCCCTGGGCTTCGCCGAATCGATGGGGTTCATGCTCGGTGATCTCGATATCCACCTGAAGTCGGCTGAGGAGCGCACCCAGCTATGGAAGTCACTCCCGCTGCAGTCCGGCCTGGCGGCGCCGGCCCCGGCGGTCGCGCCGGCCCCAAAGAGTTCGGTGGCAGCTGGGGCTGCCGCCCAGGCGGCGCCCACAACGGCGCCCACAACGAAAACCGTGGTCCGCGCCCAGGTTTCCGCTGCCTCGGGGGCGAACCTCTCTCCGCCCGCAGCACCCGCCGCCAAGCTGTCGGGGCCACCCGACCGCCTTCCCGGGAAACCCGCCCCACCGTCGCCGCCGGTATCGGCATCCAATCCGGCCGGTCCCTCCTGTACCACCAGGGAATCTGTCGCTCCGCTGGTTGCGGCCGGGGGAAAATCCCCCACCCGTTGCCCCACTCCGGCCGAGTTGGCCGTCAAACGCAAAGAGCTCCGGGAAAATCTCGGGCGGTTTTTGGCGTCACTTTGAGGAGGTTGTGTGCTCATTCGATTTTTCTGTCTCACCCTTTGCTCCAGTCTGCTCTTTATCGGCGGTTGCAGTCTCAGCAAGAAAGAGGCGCAGCAGGCTGATATTCACTACGTCCTCGGCCTCTCCTCCCTGCGCGAACAGAATCCGACCATGGCGATGCGGGAGTTGCTGCAGGCGGTGGCGATTGCCCCGGAGCGCGCCGACATTCACGATGCCCTCGGCCAGGCCTATTACCTGAAAAAGGCCTATCCCGAGGCCGAAGCGCAATTTCTCAAGGCGGTCGAACTGGCGCCTGAGGATGCCCAATACGAAAACAACCTGGCGGCCCTCTATCTTGACCTGCAGCGCTGGGACGATGCGGCCCGCCATTTTCTCCATGCGGCGCGCAATCTCTTTTTCGCCACCCCGGAGGTCGCCTTTACCGGCGCCGGGTTCGCCAACTTCCAGAAGGGGAATTATGTCGATGCCATCCGGCTTTACCGGGAGGCTCTCGACCATAATCCGCGCTATGCCCAGGCCTTTGTTTACCTCGGCGAAACCTACTATGCCATGGACAAGACCGAGCTGGCGGTCGCTGAGTACACCCGGGCGCTGGAGATAAACCCCGATTACACCGAGGCCAATTACCGTCTCGGTCTGGCCTACCTCAAGCTCCGGCAACCCGAGAAGGCGGAAAAGTCGTTCCGGACGGTGTTGCGGCTGGCGCCCGATAGTGACCTCGCCAGGCAGTCGCGGGACTATCTCAAGCTCCTTCCCTAGCGCCACGAGTTTGGCGGAACAGACGCTACGGCCAGGTCGTACTATCTATTCCTTGCGGAGATGAGTAATGCAGATTCAATGCCCCGGTTGCGGCGGCTCCTACCGGATCAATACCGAACGCTCCGGGCGTTCTTCGGGGCGGGTTCGCTGCCCGAAGTGTTCCCGGATTTTCGAGGTTCAACTCGACGGGGCGGTTCCGAAACCGGTGACGGAACCACCGCCGGCAGCTGCGCCAGCGACTGCCGCGCCTGTTGCCGGGAACGGGAAGGGGGCTGGCGCCACGATCCTGGTGGTCGATGACGCCCGTTTCTTTCGGGAAATGATTCTCGATCTTCTTGCCCCTCTCGGCGCCCGCGTTCTGACCGCTGCCGATGGCGAGGCGGCCCTCGAACTGGTTCGCCGTGAACAGCCGCAACTGGTAATTCTCGACCTGAACCTGCCGAAGATGAGCGGCTATGACCTGGTTCGCGGCATCCGTGCCGAATGCGGTCAGGGGATCAAGCTGCTCGCCATGAGCGGGGTTTTTCGCAAGGACGAGGATATCAGCGGAATCGAGCGCGCCGGCGCCGATGACTTCACCAGCAAGTCCTTCAAGCCGGAAACCTTTCTTGCGCGGGTGCGCAAGCTCCTCGGAAGCTAGTCTGATGAGCGGGGAATTTGCCGGCCTCCGGCAGCGGGTCGCGGGGGAGGTCGGCCCCGAGCCCTTCTCCACGGCAGTCATCCTCGGCTCCGGTCTTGCTTGCGGTGCGGAGGTTGGCAGGACCCTGGGGGAGATCGATTACCAGGAACTCCCCGGACTGCCCGCGGCAAAGGTGGCCGGTCATGGCGGGCGGCTGGTCGCCGCGGAATGCTGGGGGGAGCGAACTCTTTTCTTTGTCGGTCGCAGCCATCTTTATGAAGGATACGACGCCCGCACCGTCGCGGCTCCCGTGCGGGCTGCCCAAACCCTGGGCTGCCGCCGTCTTTTACTGACCAGTGCCGTAGGCGGCATTCGGGCAGGGCTTGAACCTGGTGATTTTCTTTTTGTCACCGACCATCTCAATCTGCTCGGCGATAACCCCCTGCGGGGGGAGCGCCTCGCCCCCTTTATCGACCTCTGCAGCCTCTATCGCCGGGACCTTTTTCCGCCCCTCGCCCGTCGTGCCGCCGACCACGCTATCGACCTCCACTCCGGTGTCCTCGCCGCCTGTCCCGGTCCCTCCTACGAAACACCAGCTGAAGTTTCCATGCTCGGACGTCTCGGCGCCGATGCCGTCTCCATGTCCACCATCCCCGAGGCGATCATGGCCGCCTACCTGAAGATGGAGGTCGTTGCCCTGTCGCTGGTCAGCAACCATGCCGCCGGTCGGGCTGCCCATCCCCTGAACCATGCCGAGGTGCTGAGCGTGGGGGCCGCCTCGCGCTCAAAATTCCTGCTATTGTTGGCGATCCTCCTCGAACTGTGGCACGAAGCTCCGGTTGTTTCCGGGTAAGTCAGGATTTTGTAACTATCTGTATAATCAAGCAAAAAAGAAATAAATCAGGGTTTATGGATGGCTTGACAGGGTCCGACTTGGTGGTAGACTTCCCTGCAAATCAATTCGGGAGTTGTGTTTTGGGTCGTCATATTCGGAAGATATTGATTGTTGATGATGAAGAGAATGCCCGGCTGGGTCTCGGCAAACTGCTGACCCAGGAAGGGTACGAAGTCAACAGCGTCGCCAATGGCTTCGAGGCCCTGCAATTCCTCGGGCGGCACCAGGTCAACCTGGTGATCAGCGATATCAATATGCCGGAGATGAACGGGCTTGCTTTCCTGCGGGAATTGCATCGCAGTTACCCGGAAACCCACGTGATCATGATCACGGCCTATGGCGGTGTGGAGTCTTATCTGGAGGCGATGAATCTCGGCGCCTTCGAATATATTCACAAACCGGTCAAGCTTGAAGAGCTGAAATCGGTGATGAACAAGATTGCTGCCGACAAAAGCTCTCCCACCTTGTTGCCATGAAACCGATTCCAGGGAGGATCCATGAACGACTTTAAAACCATCCTGTTCGCCACCGACTTTTCCGAGAGTTCCGACTTTGCTTTTGGGCGGGCTTTGACCTTGGCAAAAAAATTCAACGCCCGGCTTCTCATTCTTCATGTGATCAATGAGCCGGTCGATCTCCGCGGTTTCTATGTCCCGCATATCTCCTTCGACAAACTCGAAGAGGAGATCGAGGAAGGGGCGCAGAAGATGATGGAAAAATTCTGTCGAACCCATATCCAGAACTACGACAACTACGAATGCTTCATCCTTCCCGGTATTCCCTATGACGAGGTAATCAAGAAGGCCGTCGAGGAAGGGGCGGACCTCGTCGTAATGGGAACGCATGGCCGTACCGGGCTCGATCATGTCCTGTTTGGCAGCACTGCGGAGAAAGTGGTTCGTAAATCCCCGGTTCCGGTGATGACGATCCGGGTTCCCGCCGCCTAGAGGGGAAAATCGGGCAAGGACAGACCTTCGGGGTGGCCGTTGACGGCCACCCTTTTTTGCATGTCGGCTGCGGCGGCTTTGCCCTTGTCAAACCCTGGCCCAGACGGTATCCTACTTTGCGTTTTCCGGGCCGCTGGCTGGCCCGCCCCGTTTCGCTCCCCGGGAGAAGGCATGCCGACAAAAGAGAGAATTCTGGTCGTCGATGATGAACGGATTATCCTCGAACTGACCTCGATGATTCTGCGCAGTCGCGGTTACGAAGTCCTCACTGCGGAAAGTGGACGTGAAGGTCTGGAGCAGGTTGCCGCTGCCAACCCGGCGCTGGTGCTGCTCGACTACATGATGCCGGCCATGGATGGTCTGACCGCCCTCAAGCAGATCCGTCAGAATTACCCGGAAACCTACGTCATCATGTTCACCGGCAAGGGGAGCGAAGAGATTGCCGTCGAGCTGATGAAGGCCGGCGCCTCCGACTACATCCTCAAGCCATTCAACAACCAGGACCTTGTCGAGCGGATCGAGAGCGTCCTGCGACTGCGGCGGATCGAACTGCACAACCGGGAACTGGTGCAGGAACGGGAACGACTCCTCCTCGAAATCGAAAGCTGGAATCACCAGCTGGAGCAACGGGTGGAAGAGAAGTCCCGGGAGCTGGAAAAAGCCCACCGGGAGATCGTTCAGGTCGAAAAGCTCGGTGCCCTCGGCCATCTTTCCGCCGGCATGGCCCACGAAATCCGGAACCCGCTCAACTCCATCAGCCTCTTTGCCCAGGTTCTGCGCTCCGGTTTCCAGGCGGAGGATGAGATGGCCGGATATGCCGATCGGATCATCAAGGAGGTCGATCGTATCGACGGTCTGCTGGTCCGGCTGCTGGCCGCCAGCAAGAGGCCCCGCTTCGAATTGCAGGCGGTCGCTCTGCCGGAATTGATCGAGCGGGTTCTGGCCAGCGTGGAACCGCAGTGTCTGGCCCAGGGGGTGACGATCGATCGCCAGTTCGTCACCAGCCCACCGCCGTTGCACGCGGATGCTGCGGAGGTTGAACAGATCTTTACCAACCTCTTTACCAATTCCCTTTTCGAGATGCAGCAGGGGGGCGTCCTCGGCGTTCGGCTCTACCATGACGACGAGACGATCCATATCGTTGTTTCCGACAGTGGGGGTGGCATCCCCGCAGAGAACCTGAACCAGATTTTTGATCCCTTCTTTACCACCAAGCCCCGCGGCACCGGCTTCGGCCTGTCGGTGGTGCTACGGATCGTCAAGAACTACAATGGTCGGATTTCGGTCGACAGCAGCCCCGGAACCGGTACCCGTTTTCACATCCAGTTGCCGATCCAGATGGATGGGGAGCTGCCGGGTTGACCAGAGTTTCCCTCCCCAAAATGGTGGCTTGAGTGAATTCAATGCGCCTGCGGCTGCGTGAGCTTTCCCTGCGACTCGATGAAGCAGAGGAAGACTTGCCCGGGAAGGTCGCCGCAATTCTTGGGGTCGAAGCCTCCCGGATCAGTGCCCTGCAGGTGGTCCGTCGGGCGATCGATGCGCGCAAGAAGCCCCGGGTGGTGCGGGTTTATACGGTCGAATTCAGCGTGCCGCGCAGCGGGCCGCTGGAAGCGGCCGTCGCGGCCGATGCGCGCCTGGAGGAAGTTGTTGCCACGCCGCTCCCTGTCCTGGTCAGGGTTCAGGGAGAACCCCGGGTGCTGGTCGTTGGCATGGGGCCGGCCGGACTCTTCGCCGCGCGCCGGCTGGCTACTGCCGGCTGCCGGGTCACCCTGGCCGAGCGGGGGCGGCCGGTGGAACAGCGGGTCCGCGATGTCGATCGCTTCTGGCGGGACGGGCTGCTCAACGAAGAGAGCAATGTCCAGTTCGGCGAAGGGGGTGCCGGTGCCTTCTCCGACGGCAAGCTGACGACCCGCATCAACCATCCCTGGACGCGGCTGGTTCTGGAAACCCTGGTCGAGTGCGGGGCGCCGGCGGAAATCCTGAGCGCTGCCAAGCCCCATGTCGGGACCGACCGGTTACGGCTGGTGCTGATCAATTTTCGTCGTGCCCTCGAAGCGGCCGGGGTGGTGCTGCGCTTCGAATCGTGCCTGACCGGGCTGATGACTGCGGATGGCCGGGTGGTGGGAGGCCGTTTCCAGGATGGCCGCGAAGTCGCCTGCGATCACCTCGTCCTGGCCCCCGGACACAGTGCCCGTGATACTTACCGCATGCTGGAAAAAGCGGGGGTCGCGCTGCAATTGAAGCCCTTTGCCGTCGGTCTGCGGGTCGAACACCCGGTCGCGGTGATCAACCGCATTCAGTACGGCATGGCCGCCCATCCGCGGCTGCCGGCTGCCGATTATGCGCTGGCCTGGAATGACCCCGACAGCCGGCGCGGCGTCTATTCGTTCTGCATGTGCCCCGGCGGCGAGGTGGTGATCGCCTCCTCGGCGGTCGGCGGGGTGGCGGTGAACGGCATGAGTTACCTGCAGCGGGGCGGGGAGTGGTCCAACAGCGCCCTGGTGGTCAGCGTTGGTCCCGCCGATTTCGAGGGCGCCGACCCCCTCGCCGGGGTCCGTTTCCAGGAGCGCTGGGAGGCGGCCGCTTTTGTCGCCGGGGGTGGCAATTACCGGGCACCGGCGCAGAATCTCCTGGCCTTTCTCGGCCGCGGCAGCGGCCCGGTGCGCAGTACCTGCCGGCCCGGAGTTCGGGCGGCGGAACTCGACCAGGTCCTGCCCGACGCTGTCAGCCAGGGATTGCGCCGGGCCTTGCCCCATTTTGACCGGCGCATGCAAGGCTTTATCACCGCCGAAGCGACCCTGACCGGGGTCGAGACCAGGACCTCGGCGCCGCTGCGCATCCTCCGCGGCGCAACCGGTGAGTCGGTTTCCCACGGCGGCCTTTATCCCGCCGGCGAAGGGGCCGGTTATGCCGGCGGCATCATGAGTGCCGCCCTTGACGGCCTGCGCGTCGCCGAGACCATTATCCAACGTGTCACTGACAGGAGCCCGGAGTGAAAAAGATATTCGTCGAGCAGATTCGTGAGCGGGACTGGGTGGAGAGCCCGTTTCTGGTGCGCGACAAGATCATGGCCATGGCCAAGAATGGCAAACCCTACATGACCCTCAAGCTGATCGACCGCAGCGGCGAGGTCGAAGGGCGGGTCTGGGACCGGGTCGACGAGCTGGCGGAGCTCTTCGAACGGGACGATTTTCTTCTGGTCAAGGGGAAGGCGAGCGTCTACATGGGGAAGATGCAGCTCGTGATCCAGGAACTTGAGCGGCTGCCGGAGAACAATATCGACCTCGCCGACTTTCTCCCGGTCGCCCCCCGCGATGCCGGGGAGATGCTGCAGGAGCTGCGCACCCGCGTCGCCTCCTTAAGCGACCCCCACCTGCGCGGCCTGCTCGAGGATTTTCTCGCTGATCCCCTTTTTCTGCAGCGCTATACCACGGCACCGGCCGCCAAGGCGATGCACCATGTCTATATCGGCGGGCTGCTCGAACATTCCCTGGCGGTGGCCGCGCTCGCCGACGATGTCTGTCGCCGCTACCCCGGCATTAACCACGATCTGCTGGTGGCCGGCGCACTGCTCCATGATGTCGGCAAGGTCGCCGAGCTGAGCTACGTGCGCAGCTTCGACTATACCGATGACGGCAAGCTTCTCGGTCATATTGTCATCGGTGTCGAAATGATCGAGGAACGGCTGCGCCGGCTCCCCGATTTTCCGCGGCCCCTGGCGACGCTCCTCAAGCACCTCCTCCTCTCCCATCACGGCCAGTACGAGTACGGGTCGCCAAAACGGCCCAAGACCCTCGAAGCGGTAATTCTCAACTTTATCGATGACCTCGACTCGAAGATCAACGGGGTGCGCACCCATATCGAACGCGAACCGGATAGTGAATCGTCCTGGACCAGTTACCACCGCCTCTATGATCGCTACTTCTTCAAGGGGAGTGAGGCCCCGCGCAAGCGTGTCGCCACCGCCCCGGTCCCACCGGCCAAACCGGCTCCGCCGGCCGCTGCACCGGCGGAGAACAGGCCCCGCTTCGGAACCACCCTGGGCGAGCAGCTCAAGGGGAAAAGCCTCGACCTCTTTGCCACTCCCGATACGGAGAAGGAGTAAGTCATGCTGGTGACCCCCGTTGTCGTTGGCCCGCTGCAGGTCAACTGCTTCGTCGTCGGCTGCGAGACCAGCGGCCAGGCCCTGGTGGTTGACCCCGGCGCCGATGGTGACCGCATCCTCGCGGCTCTTCGGTCTGCCGGCCTGACCTTGCATACCATCGTCAACACCCACTGCCATTTCGATCATATCGGCGCCAACCGCCATCTCGTCGATGCGACCGGTGCCCGCCTGCTGCTGCATGGCGCCGATCTTCCCCTGCTGCGCAACGCCGGCCAGCATGCGGCGATGTTCGGTTTGAGCGCCGACCCCTCCCCCGAGCCGACCGCGCTGCTCGCCGAGGGGGACCAGGTGGAAGTCGGCACCCTGCAGTTCACGGTTTTTCACACCCCCGGTCATTCGCCCGGCGGCATCTGCCTCTACGGCGAGGAGCACCTCTTCGTCGGTGACACCCTCTTCGCCGGGTCGATTGGCCGTACCGACCTTCCGGGCGGCAACCACGACCAATTGATCTCCATGATCCGGACCAAGCTGCTGCCGCTGCCGGCGGCAACCATCGTTCACCCCGGTCACGGCCCAGACACCGACCTCGGTCGCGAGCGCCGCCACAACCCGTTTCTTTGACCGGCAAAGTGGCAACGACGCCTCCCCATCCGGAAAAAGTGTAGAATTGCGCTGAACAGGTCGTTCCCGGGACGCCACTTACCAACACAGGGGGCCTTATGCTGAGGGAAAAAACCATCATTCTCGGGGTCAGCGGCGGCATTGCCGTTTACAAGGCGGCCGAACTGCTGCGCCTTTACGTCAAGGCCGGTGCAAAAGTCCATGTCATCATGACCCGCGCCGCGCAGGAGTTCGTCACCCCTCTCACGTTCCAGACCCTGTCGGGAAATCCGGTTCACAGCGAGCTCTTCAACCTGATCCAGGAACAGGAAATCGGTCATATCTCCCTGGCCGACCGCGCCGACCTCATCGTCGTCGCTCCGGCGACCGCCAACGTGATCGGCAAGGTCGCCAACGGCATCGCCGATGACCTGCTGACGACCACCCTGATGGCATCCAGGGCCCCGGTTCTCTTCGTCCCGGCCATGAACGTCAACATGTGGGAGAACCCGCTCTATCGCCAGAACCAGGAAAAACTGGAACAGCACGGCTATCGATTCGTCGAGCCGGCGACCGGTTTTCTCGCCTGCGGTTGGGAAGGGAAGGGGAAGCTGCCTGACCCGCAGACCATATTCGAGGAATCGCTGGCGCTCCTGTTTGCCGGCGATCTGGCGGGAGAGACCGTGCTGGTGACGGCAGGGCCGACCCGCGAAGAGCTCGACCCGGTCCGTTATCTGAGCAACTATTCCTCCGGCAAGATGGGATATGCCCTGGCCCGGGCGGCTAGGGCCCGCGGCGCACGGGTAATCCTGGTCTCCGGCCCGACCGCCCTGATCCCGCCGGCCGGGGTCGAAACGATCCAGGTCAAGAGCGCCGTCGATATGCACCAGACGGTGATGAAGCGGGCCGCCGAAGCAACGATCGTCATCAAGGCGGCAGCGGTCGCCGATTACCGCCCGGTCGCCCGGGCGGCTGCCAAGGTAAAGAAGCAGGGAGCAGGGCTGACCCTGGAGCTGGTACCGAATCCCGATATCCTTGCCGACCTCGGCCGGCTGCCGGCTTCGCCGCTGCTGGTCGGATTCGCCGCCGAAACCGAGGCGCTGGCCGCCAATGCCGCCAAGAAGCTGGCGGCCAAAAACCTCGACCTGATCGTCGCCAACGACGTCACGGCGCCCGGGGCCGGGTTCGATGCCGACACCAACATCGTTCGGCTCATCTACCGGGATGGGCGGGAGGAAGCTTTGCCGCAGGAGCAGAAGGAACGGCTCGCGCACCAGCTTCTCGATCGGATTATCGCCCTGCGGCGGGACGCCGGGGTGGGCTAGACGCCCGAGAGGAGTTCCAGCAACTGTTCGGGATTGGTAATGCCGTTCCGGAAGCGGGGACGGAGCTCGGCGAGCATGGCCTGGGCCGCCGGGGGGGGCAATTTGCCATCCCGCCAGAGGAGGTTGAGGTTTTTGCGGATCGTCTTGGCTGCGGCGATCGCCCGCTCCCCGGTCGGATCGGCCTTCCAGTAAGGACTCTGGTCGTGATGACTGAGGATGCTGACGACCGCTTCGCGGGCCAGGCCGAGGTACTCGTCCAGAAACTCTTCCGGCATCGTCCACTTCGAGGCGGTATTCAGCGAGCGCAGCATCTTCTGCCATTGCTGCAGGCGATTGAGCAGGAGCAGGGAGTTGAAGAGGCGCTTGTTGGTGGAAAAGGAGAAGATCGTGTCCGAAAGGACGCTGCGCAGCAGGGCATCGTTGCTGCGGTAGTTTTTGCGCGCCACGCTGCGCGCCACCTGCCACACCTTCGGATCGACGGTCGCCTCGGCGCGCATCTCCCAGTAGGTGTGCTTGAGCATCACCGTATTGAAGGTGCGCACCATCTTGAAGGGGACAAAATAGGAGTGGGCGACGGTATCTGCCGCAAGGTGCGAAAGATAGCCGTAGGCGCAGGCCCGTTGCGGTTCGGTCTGGGCTGCCGCGAGAACCTTGCTCCCCATGCGCCAGGAATGACAGTGTTGCAGGTAGTGGGTAAATTTTTTGCCGAGGGTGATGTCGGCGCTGATGCAGCCATAGAGAAAGTCCTGCGGCCAGGCACGCAGCAGCTGCTGCAGATGCGGCGGCAGGAGGGGAAGGTTCTCCAGGATGTAGGAGCCCATCTGCAGATGCACCCCCACCCCCCAGGCCCAGGCCGAATCGGGGAGGGCGAACAGCAGCAAGGCCGTCCATATGAATATCTTCAAGGCGTTGGCCTCATAGGCAAATCACTGGTAAAAGGATAGTCCACCGCTGCCGGGATGTAAAGGAACGATGGCCGAGAACCTCAGACGGGAACTGCACGACCTTACTGCCCAGGCCCGGGACCTGCTCGAAGACCTCGGGCGTCTTGGTCTTGGCGAAATCGCTCTGCCCGACCTTCCGGACCAGCTGCCGGTCTGTCCTCCGGCCATTCGTGGCATCGGGGAGGGCGGGGAGGAGCTCTGCCGCCGGGAGACCCTGGAAGAGATTCGCACCGAACTGGAAGACTGCCGGCGCTGCCCGCTCTGCCAGGGGCGGAAGCGGGTGGTCTTCGGGGTTGGCGACCCGCGCGCCCGGGTGGTCTTTGTGGGGGAGGCGCCGGGACGGGAGGAGGACGAAACGGGGGAGCCCTTTGTCGGCGAGGCCGGGCGCCTCCTCGACCGCATTCTGCTCGCCATGGGGCTCTCCCGGCCAGAGGTCTACATCTGCAACGTGATAAAGTGCCGCCCGCCCGGCAACCGGGACCCCCAACCCGAGGAGATTGCCGCCTGCGAGCCCTATCTCAAGCGCCAGCTGGCGGCAATCCGGCCGCAGCTGATCGTAACCCTCGGCAAGTTCGCGGCGCAAACCCTGCTGCAGGATCCCAGCCCCATCAGCCGGCTGCGTGGCCACTGGCGGGAGTACCAAGGGATTCCGCTGATGCCGACCTTTCATCCAGCCTACCTGCTGCGCACCCCGAGCGGGAAAAGGGAGGTCTGGGAAGACATGAAGCAGGTGCTGGCGCGGCTGCGTGCCGAGGGCTAGGCCATGGAGTGCGAACTTCGCCTTGAAGGGGTAAGCAAGCGCCGCCTCGACCGCTCCGGGCGCTCTGTGGAGGTGCTGCACGGCCTCGACCTCGAGATGCCGACGGCGCAGCTGACCGTCATTATCGGTCCCTCCGGCAGCGGCAAGAGTACCCTCGCCCGCCTCCTCAATCGCCTCGAAGACCCGACCGACGGCAGAATCCTGTTGCGCGGGACGGAGCTGAAGAGCCTGCCGCTGCTGGCGTTGCGGCGCCAGGTCGGCCTGGTGCCGCAGCAACCCTTCATGTTCCCGGGGAGCGTCCTCGACAACCTGCAGCTCCCCTTTTCCTACCGCGGTCTTCCCCTCCCGACCGCCAGCGATGACCGATTGCGCCAAATCCTCGCGCGCTGCGGCCTGGCCGCCGAACTCCTCGAACGGGACGCCCGCACCCTCTCGGTGGGGCAGCAGCAGCGGGTCAGCCTCGCCCGCACCCTGCTGCCAGGTCCAGCCGTTCTCGTCCTTGATGAGCCGACCAGCGCCCTCGATCGCCCCTCCGGTGACCGGCTCGCCGAAACCCTGATGACTATTTGTCGCGAAGAACGGCTCACGATCGTCATGGTCAGCCACGACCTGCGCCTGGCCGAACGGATTGCCGACCACCTGGTCTACCTGGAGGCGGGGCGGGTCTGCGAAGCCGGTACCGCTGCGCAGCTGCTGCAGCATCCGGCCAGTCGCGAACTGCGCCAGTTCCTGGCCGGGACCGGCGGGGGGGACGCATGAGCAGTGCCGGCATCATCCAGCTCTCTCTCGGCGACCTGGCGGGCGCCTTCGGCCTGATCCTGCTGGCGGCGGCCCTGGCGCGGTTGCAGGGCGCGGGTCAGGGGCGGGACCTGCTCTGGTCGGCGCTGCGCATGGTGGCCCAGCTCCTCGCCGTCGGCTACCTGCTCCACTTCGTTTTTGCCCTCGACCGCCCGCTGCCAGTCCTGCTGCTACTGTTGCTGATGACCGGATTCGCGGTGCAGACGGTGACGGCGCGGGTGCGGCGGCGCATGCCCCGTTTCTACCGGATTGTCGGCGGCGCGATCCTGGTCGGCTGCGGCGGGACCACGATGGTCTTCTGCACCCTGATCATCGGGCTGACCCCCTGGTACGATCCCCGCTACCTGATCCCGCTCGCCGGGATGGTCATCGGCAACTCAATGACCGGCGCCAGCCTCGCCGCCGAGCGCCTCGCCGGCGAGATGGCCGAGCGCCGCCAGGAGATCGAAACCGCCCTCTGTCTCGGGGCGCCGGCGCGACTGGCGGCGCGGGAAGGGGTGCGCAATGCCTTTCGCGCCGCCCTGATTCCTTCCATCAACGCCATGGCGGCGATGGGAATCGTCTTCCTGCCGGGGATGATGACCGGCCAGATCCTCTCCGGAACCGAGCCGATCGTCGCCGTGCGCTACCAGATCGCCATCATGTGCGTCATCACCGGCAGCGTCGCTGTGACCACCTTTCTGATCCTCCTCTTCGGTGCCCGCAGCTACTTCGTCAACGAGCACCAGTTGCGGGAAGGGGAGCCGACGGAGGGTTGAAAGGTCTGGCAACAAAAATCCCGCCGGCGCAACGCGCCGGCGGGATTTTTTGTCAGGAGGCCTTTTCTACTGGGAAGAGGTGGACATCCCGTTGCGGGAAGGGGATGGAGATCCCCTCGGCGTCGAAGCGCAGCTTGATTCTCTCCAGGGTGTCGAAATGGAGGTCCCAGTAATCGTCAACCGCGACCCAGGGGCGCACCGCGAAGTTGACGCTCGATGCGCCCAGTTCCAGGACCGCCACCGTCGGCGCCGGGTCGGCCAGGACCCGCGGGTCCTCCTTGAGGAGTGCCTGGAGCACCTCCTTGACCCTGCGCAGGTCATCCCGGTAGCCGACCCCGATCACCAGGTCAAGGCGCCGGGTCCCCTTTTTGGAGTAGTTGACGATATTGTCCCCCATCAGCTTGCCGTTGGGGATAAAGACCGTCTTGTTGTCGCCGGTTTTCAGCTGGGTGGTGAAGATGTGAAGTTCTTCGACGGCGCCGATCACCCCGGCGCCTTCGATGACGTCACCGACGCGGAAGGGGTGGAAGAGGAGAATCATCACCCCGGCGGCAAAGTTGGAAAGGGAGTTCTGCAGGGCGAGGCCGATGGCGAGACCGGCGGCGCCGATCACCGCGATCAGGGAGGTGGTCTGGACACCGAGCTGGCCGAGGGCGGCAATGATCGCGAAGGTGACCAGCGCTGCATTCAGCAGGTTGCTGCCGAAAATCACCAGGGTCGGGTCGACGCTGCGCCGGTTCATCAGGCCGCGGGTCAGGCGGGCAAAAAATCGCGCCGCCCAGATCCCGAGCACGAGGATGACCAGCGCAGCGAGAATTCTCGGGCCGTAGGTGAGGGTCAGGGTCGATGCCTGTTCCATCGGGTTCTCCTTCAGGTATGAGCAGCGTGCCGTGCTAAAAATCGAGGCCGAGACGTTTGATCTTTTCCACCAGGGTGGTGCGGTTGATGCCGAGCAGGACGGCGGCGCGGGCCTTGACCCCCTTGGCCAGGGCCATCGCCTCGGCGATCATGGCGCCTTCGATGCGGGCGATAACCGCCGGCATGTCGACGCCAGTTTCGCTCACCTTCGGAAAGGGGGGGCTGTTCTCGTCGGCCAGGCCACCGGCGATATTGGGTGGCAAATCCTGGCACTCGATGTTTTCACCGTCGGTCAGCGTCACCGAGCGTTCGATGACATTCTCCATCTCCCGAACATTTCCCGGCCAGGGATAGTTCTCCAGGGCCTTCATCGCCTCGGGAGCCAGGGTCATCAGTGGCCGCTTCAGCTCGCTGCAGCTCTTCTGGAGAAAATGCCGGGCGAGCAGGGGAATGTCCTCGCGGCGTTCCCGCAGTGGCGGCAGGACGATGGGGATGACATTGAGCCGGTAGTAGAGATCCTCGCGGAACTGGCCCCGTTTGATTTCTTCTTCGATATCAGCGTTGGTGGCCGAAATCACCCGGACGTTGAGCTTGATCTTGCGGCTGGCGCCGACCCGTTCCAGTTCCTGCTCCTGGAGGACCCGCAGCAGCTTCATCTGCAGGTGCATCGGCATGGTGCCGATTTCATCAAGGAAGATGGTGCCGTTGTTGGCGACCTCGAACTTGCCCGGCTTGTCGGCCACCGCCCCGGTGAAGGCGCCGCGGACATGGCCGAAGAGCTCGCTCTCCAGCAGCTCGGCAGGGATGGCGCCGCAGTTGATGGCCACGAACGGCTTCTCCTTGCGGCTGCCGTTAAAATGGATCGCCTTGGCGACCAGCTCCTTGCCGGTCCCCGATTCGCCGAGAATGAGGATCGAGGAGTCGGTGTTGAGCACCCGCTCCATGCGGCCGAAGACCTGCTGCATGGCGAGGCTGTGGCCGAGGATCTGGTCGAACTTGTACTTGCCGCGCAATTGCTGGCGCAGGTAGAGATTTTCGGCGACCAGCCGGCTCTTTTCCACCGCCTTGGCGACCTGGATTTTCAGCTTTTCGAAATTGAACGGCTTGGTGATGTAGTCGAAGGCCCCTTCCTTCATCGCCTCGACGGCAGTTTCGGCGCTTGCATTGCCGGTGATCAGGATGACATTGGTCGAGGGCGAACTCTCTTTCACCGATTTGAGGATGCCGATGCCGCTCACCCCCGGCAGGAAGAGATCGGTAATCACCACGTCGAAGGAATTTTTCTCCAGGATCTGTAACGCCTCTTCACCGCTGGCCGCGGTCTCCAGGCGATAGCCGGCATTTCCCAAGAGGAGCGACAGGGCTTCCCGGTTGTGAGCTTCGTCGTCAATCAGCAGGATCTGCGACAGGTTTTTCACACCATCCTCCGGCCCGGTGGGCGTCATTGATTTGACGAAAAGCAGGCTAACATGGCTTTGGCGCTGGTGCAAGTGGCACCCCGCCGGCTCCGCTCCCCGGCGGAATTGACAGCAACCCGGGGATTGCTAAACTTCGCTTATGAAGGTCACGATAAGTTCAATAATTTCGATTCTATTTCTTGCCGTTACGGCGTTCCCGGCCCTCGCGGAGCCGGCGCCGGGAGCAGGGTCGGCGTGGATTGCCAAGATCCGTATCGACGGGGTTATCAACCCGGTGACCGCCAGTTTCACGGCAGCGAGTCTCGCTGCCGCCAACCGTGATGGCGCTGCCGCCTTCCTGCTGCAGCTCAATACCCCGGGCGGCCTTGACAGCGCCATGCGGCAGATCATCCAGGCCGAGTTCGCCTCGGATATTCCGGTGATCGTCTACGTCGCGCCGAGCGGCGCCCGTGCCGCATCGGCCGGGGCACTGATCACGCTGGCGGCCGATTTCGCCGCCATGGCGCCGGGAACCAATATCGGGGCCGCCCACCCGGTCTCCATTATTCCGGGCGGGGGGGGCGACGATGAGGTTATGAAGACCAAGGTGGTCAACGATGCCGTCGCCTATGCCCGGAGTATCGCCAGTCGTCACGGCCGCAACCTGGAGTGGGCGGAGAAGGTGGTACGGGAGAGTCTGTCCGCGGCAGCCGAGGAGGCCCTCGAACTCGGCGTGATCGACCTGATCGCCCCCGATGAATATTCCCTGCTGCTGCGCCTCGACGGCCGCAGTTACCAGCGCGGCGATCAGAGCCTGGTCCTGCACAGCAAGGGAGCCCGGGTCGAAACCTTTGCCATGGACTGGCGCCAGGAGATCCTGGACACCCTGAGCAACCCGACCGTCGCCTACCTGCTGCTGATGCTCGGCATCCTCGGCATCTTCTTCGAAATCAGCCAGCCCGGGGTGATACTTCCCGGGGCGATCGGGGCCATCGCCATCCTCCTCGCCCTCTTTTCATTCCAGGCGCTGCCGATCAATTTTGCCGGCGTGCTGTTGATCGTCCTGGCTGTGGTTCTCTTCCTGCTCGAAATCAAGGTCACCTCCTTTGGCATGCTCACCATCGGCGGGGTGGTCGCTCTTTCTCTCGGCTCCCTGATGCTGATCGACAGTTCTGCACCCTATCTGCAAATTTCCCGGGCGGTGATCGCGGCCACGGTACTGGTCTGCAGCGGCTTTTTCGCCCTCGTGGTCTGGTTCGTGGTGCGCACCCATCGCCAACATTTCGTTTCCGGCCGGGAAGGCCTGGTCGGGGAGCGGGGGGTAGCCGTCGATTCCTTCAGTGGCAGCGGCCGGGTCTTCGTGCACGGGGAATATTGGGATGCTCATTGCGTCGAGCCCTTGAACGCCGGGGACGCGATCGAGGTGGTGCGTCTCGAACCCGGCATGCGGCTTGAAGTCCGGCCGGCGGCGATGGCCGGCGCGCCCGGAACAGAACCGAACACCTAACCTGAATTTTATGGAGGCTGAAATGTTCCCAGTCGGTCTGGTCGGTCCCCTGGTGCTGATCGCGTTGGTAGCGATCATCCTGTTCAATGCCGTCAAGGTCCTGTTCGAGTACGAGCGCGGGGTGGTTTTCCGCCTCGGCCGCTATTCCGGGGTCAAGGGACCGGGCCTGCGCCTGATCATCCCGATCATCGACCGCCTGGTCAAGGTCAGCCTGCGCACCGTGGCGATGGACGTTCCGCCCCAGGATGTCATCACCAAGGACAATGTTTCGGTCAAGGTCAACGCGGTCCTCTATTTCCGGGTCATGGCTCCCGAAAAGGCCCTGATCGAGGTGGAGAACTATCTCTACGCGACGAGCCAGCTGGCCCAAACCTCCCTGCGCAGCGTCCTCGGCCAGTCGGAACTCGACGAACTTCTCGCACATCGCGACCAGATCAACCAACAGTTGCAGCAGATTCTCGATCGCCAGACCGACCCCTGGGGGGTCAAAATCTCCAATATCGAGATCAAGCACGTCGATCTGCCGGTCGAGATGCAACGGGCGATGGCGCGCCAGGCCGAGGCCGAGCGGGAACGCCGGTCCAAGGTGATCCATGCCGAAGGGGAGTTCCAGGCTTCCCAGAAGCTGGCTGACGCCGCCCGGGTCATCTCCACCGAGACCGGCGCGCTGCAGCTCCGTTTCCTGCAGACCCTGACGGAAATCTCTGCCGAAAAGAATTCAACCATCATCTTCCCGATCCCCATCGACCTGATCAAGCCGTTTCTCGGCAAGGAGAAAACCTGAAGCCGAGGGAGGTGGAGAGCCGCAACCACCAGGGTTTTGCTGCCCACCGCGAGCGGTTGCGGCGATGAATGGTAACTCAATTCCAGATATCGAATTAAATGAGAATCAGAGTATTGTTTCCTTAGCAATTTCGCCATCTTACAAATTAAAACAATATTTTATCTTGACAGCCATGGGCAGCTTTGTTTAAATTTGCCCACCGAGGAAGTCTTGTAACTATTCATAATCACTAAAAAATTTAACTCCCACTAAAACTTTATCACTTATTTATCCGTTTTATTTTTTATAAAAACAACATTCGGGGAACGACTCTGGAGGAGGTTTGATGGAGGTCAGGAAATTCAAGAAAATCATGGCGGCCAACCGGGGCGAAATTGCAATCCGCATCTTTCGCGCCTGCACCGAGCTTGGGATCAGCACCGTGGCGATCTACTCGGAGCAGGACCGGTTGTCACTGCACCGCTACAAGGCCGACGAGGCCTACCTGATCGGCAAGGGGAAAGGGCCGATCGACGCCTATCTCTCCATCGACGAAATCATCGACCTCGCCCGCAAGAAGGATGTCGATGCCATTCACCCCGGCTATGGTTTTCTCTCCGAGAACGCCGACTTTGCTGCTGCCTGTGACCGGGCCGGAATTGCTTTCATCGGCCCGACGGCGGAGATCATGCGCAGTCTCGGCGACAAGGTCGCCGGCCGCGAGGTGGCGGTGGCTGCCGAGGTGCCGGTAGTACCGGGAACAACGCGGCCGATTGCCACCGAGGAGGAAGCCCTGATCTTCGCCAAGGAGGCTGGCTATCCGATCATCGTCAAGGCTTCTGCCGGTGGCGGCGGCCGCGGCATGCGGGTGGCGCGCAATCAGAAGGAGCTCCTCGAGGGGCTGAAAAGCGCCGCCTCCGAAGCCCAGGCTGCCTTTGGCAACGCCGCGATCTTCCTTGAGAAATACATCGAGAAGCCGAAGCACGTCGAGGTCCAGATTCTCGGCGACCACCACGGCAACCTGGTCCATTTCTATGAGCGTGACTGCTCGATTCAGCGCCGCCACCAGAAGGTGATCGAAATCGCGCCGTCCCTCTACCTGACCGCGAAACAGCGCCAGGAGCTGTGCGGCTATGCCCTGAAGATTGCCGGGGCGGTGAACTACCGCAACGCCGGCACCGTCGAATTTCTGATGGACAAGGAAGGGCACTTCTACTTTATCGAGGTCAACCCCCGCATCCAGGTCGAGCATACCGTCACCGAGCTTGTGACGATGCGCAACCTGGTGCAGGCGCAGATCCGGATCGCCGAAGGGCACAAGCTCAGCGACCCGGAGATCGCCATCAAGTCGCAGAAGGATATCGAGCTGCGCGGCTTTGCTATCCAGTGCCGGGTCACCACCGAGGACCCGACCAACAACTTCGCCCCCGACTTCGGCACCATCAAGGCCTACCGTACCGCCGCCGGCTTCGGTGTGCGGCTCGATGCCGCCGCCGGCTACGCCGGGGCGACCATCACCCCCCACTACGATTCCCTGCTGACCAAGATCTCCACCTGGGGGCTGACCTTCAAGGACGCGGCCCGGACCATGGATCGGGCGCTGCAGGAGTTCCGCATCCGCGGCGTCAAGACCAACATCGGCTTTCTCGAAAAGATGGTGACCCACCCGGTCTTTCTCAGCGGCGAGTGTGATACCTCCTTCCTCGACACCCACCCGGAGGTCTTCCAGCTGCCAGTGAAGAAGGACCGCGCCAACAAGATTCTCTCCTTTCTCGGCCACACCACCGTCAACGGCTATCCCGGGATCAAGAAGGAACGGGCGCTCCGTTTCAAGGACCTGCGCGAGCCGACGGTGCCGGAGATCCCCTACGGCCAGCAGCATCCCCGCGGGACCCGCGACATTCTGCGCGAGAAGGGGCCGGAAGGGCTGGCCCAGTGGGCGCGCAAGCAGAAGCACCTGCTGATCACCGACACCACCATGCGCGACGCCCACCAGTCGCTGATGGCGACCCGCTTTCGCACCTACGACCTCGACCGCATCGCCGAAGCGACCGCCCATCTCGGCGGCGGCCTCTTCTCCCTGGAGATGTGGGGGGGGGCGACCTTCGACGTCTCGATGCGTTTTCTACGCGAGGACCCCTGGGAGCGCCTTGACCGGCTGCGGGCGAAGATCCCCAACATCCTCTTCCAGATGCTGCTGCGCGGCAGCAACGCGGTGGGCTATACCAACTACCCGGACAACGTCGTGCAGGAGTTCGTCAAGAAAGCGGCCGAGGGCGGTATCGACGTCTTTCGCGTCTTCGACTCGCTGAACTGGACCAAGGGAATGGCGGTGGCGATGGACGCGGTGCGTAAAAACGGCGCCATCTGCGAGGCGGCGATGTGCTATACCGGCGACATCAGCGACCCCAGGCGCGACAAGTACCCGCTCGCCTACTACGTCAACCTGGCGAAGGAACTGGAGCAGATGGGAGCGCATATTCTCGCCATCAAGGATATGGCCGGCCTGCTCAAGCCCTTTGCCGCCGAAAAGCTGGTCAAGACCCTCAAGAGCGAGATCGGCATTCCGATCCATCTCCATACCCATGACACCTCGAGCAATGGTGGGGCGATGCTGATGATGGCGGCCCAGGCCGGCTGCGACATCGTCGACACGGCGCTCTCCTCGGTTTCCGGGCTGACCGCCCAGCCGAACATGAACGCCCTGCTTGCTACCCTCGAAGGGACGATCTGGGACCCGCAGCTCGACCAGGAGGGGCTGCAGCAGCTCGCCAACTACTGGGAGACGGTGCGCACCTACTATGCGCCCTTCGAGTCGGAGCTGCGCAGCGGCACCGCCCAGGTCTACTACCACGAAATTCCCGGTGGCCAGTATTCCAACTACAAGCCGCAGGTGGAGGGGCTCGGCCTCGGTCACCGCTGGGAGGAGTGCAAGGAGATGTACCGCAAGGTCAACGACATGTTCGGCGACCTGGTGAAAGTCACTCCTTCCTCCAAAATCGTCGGTGACATGGCGATGTTCATGGTGCAGAACAACCTCGAACCGGCCGATGTCTTCAGCCGCGGCCACGAGCTGACCTTCCCCCAGGGGGTGGTCGACTTCTTCAAGGGGATGATCGGCCAGCCCTACGGCGGCTTTCCGCAGGAGCTGCAGAAGATTATCCTGAAAGGGGAGCAGCCACTCACCTGCCGTCCCGGCGAACTGTTGGAGCCGGTTGACTTTGCCGCCAAGAAGATTCAGCTGGAGAAGAAGGTCGGTCACGCGGTCAAGGAGCGGGATGTCCTTTCCGCGGTCCTCTATCCGGGCGTCTACGAGGAGTTCGACCGCCACCGCCAGGAGTACAGCGACACCTCCTTCATGCCGACGCCGGTCTTCTTCTACGGCCTCGAGGTCGGCGACGAGGTGACCATCGACATCGAGGCGGGCAAGACCCTGATCGTCACCCTCAACGCCATCGGCCGGGTTCAGGCCGACGGGACCCGGAATATCTACTTCGAACTCAACGGCGAGCCGCGCCAGGTCAGCGTCAAGGACCTCTCGGTGGAGTCCGACGAGGTGAGTCACGTCAAGGCCGACCCCGACGAGCCGAAGCAGGTCGGCGCCCCGATGCCGGGCAAGATCTTCAAGCTGCTGGTCAATGTCGGCGACGAGGTCAAGGAGGGGGATACCCTCCTCTCCACCGAGGCGATGAAGATGGAGACCAACATCAAGGCGAAGAAGGACGGCAAGGTCAAGGAGGTTCTCTTCAAGGAGGGAGCCCAGGTGCAGCAGGGGGACCTGCTGGTGGTGCTCGAATAACAACCCTTACCGGGACGAAACCGGGGCCGGCAGCGATGCCGGCCCTTTTTTTGTAGAGGACGGGCGAATGAAAACGGAGGTTGCCGCCGTCCGCGGTTCGTTGCTAGAATGCCAGCCAGTTTGTTTTGTTGTGGCTGCGTGACGCTTGAACCAACCTTCAGGAGGTAACCCATGACCCGATCAAAGGCGATTCTGGTCGCGGCGGCACTGCTGCTGCTTCCCCTCTTTACCACCCCGGCGGCGGCCTTCGACCAGCCCTCCGTCAACCTCGGCTTCACCAGCTTCCTCGACGGTGGTCCGCCTGCCGGCCCGGGCTTCTACTTCACCGAGTACATCCAGTACTACACCGCCGATAAACTCGCCGACCTGCCGATTCCTGATCCCAGCGTCGATGTCTGGGTCAGCCTCAACCAGTGCATCTACCAGTCGAACCAGGCCTTGATCGGGGGCGGTAAGTGGGGCGTAGACCTGATCGTGCCGATCGTCAGTATCGACAGTGATCCACTGCCAGACAACGGCACCGGTCTTGGCGATATTCTGGTCGGCCCCTACCTGCAGTGGGATCCGGTCATGGGCAAGAGCGGCCCGCTCTTTATGCAGCGTGTCGAGCTGCAGATGATCTTCCCCACCGGCAAGTATGACAGTGACAAGGCCCTCAATCCGGGGAGCAACTTCTTCTCCTTCAACCCCTACTGGGCGGCGACTCTCTTCGTCACCCCCAAGCTGACCACCTCCTGGCGCCTGCACTACCTCTGGAACGCCAAGAACGACGAACCCTTCGGCGGCGCCAGCGACGCCCAGGCCGGCCAGGCGGTGCACGGCAACTTCGCCGCCGCCTACGAGGTGGTGCCGAAGATGCTGCGCCTCGGCGTCAACGGCTACTTCTTCAAGCAACTGACTGATTCGCAGGTAAACGGCAGCGATGTCGCCGGCAAGGAACGGGTGCTGGCGATCGGCCCCGGCGCCCTGCTCAGCTTCTCCCAGGATACCCATCTCTTCCTCAACGCTTATTTCGAGACCAATGCCGCCTACCGCTCCGAAGGGGAGCGCTACCTGGTGCGGCTCGTTCACCACTTCTGATTCAATCCTTTTGCTAGTCACAAAAACGCCTCCGTCGGGTAATCTGACGGAGGCGTTTTGTATTGCTGGCTGAGAGAAGTGTCGGTCACTGTTGAGGGATTTTTATTCATGAAGCGGGGAGACCAGCTTGGATCGATTTGATGCTGTTGGTATTCATAAATAACCAAAATCATAGGCTGTTAAGATTGAAATCAGAATGGATTTTTGTCCTCAGAGGGGGTCGGGGGGCGGAAAATGGGAGCGAGCCGTCTGAATTGAAAACAATCAGGCCATGCAGGGGAGGAGCCGCCAGATGCCGATCGCCACTTCCGATTCCCCTGGGCGCCCCCAGCAAAGGAGAAATTTTTTGGTAGGATTTAGCGGCATAACCACAGGGGACGGAAGGAGCGATCTGCAGACGGGGTTGGAGGGGGAGGATGGGACTTGAGGGCAAGATGATCCTGCTGATTGAAAATGACCCGGAGCACATCCGCCAGATCCGGGAAGCCTTTGCCGCGGCGGCGGCTGAAGCGGCATTGGAGGTCGTGGCAACCCCCGCCCAGGCGCGGGCGAAAATAGGCCAGGAGCGCCCTGATCTGGTTATCATCGACCTGCTGCCGCAGGCTGCGGCGGATGGCATCGAGCTGCTCCAGTCGGCAACGGGTACTGTCGAATTTCCGGTGATTATTCTCGCCCGAACTGGGGACGAAAAAAGTGCGGTGGCCGCCATCAAGGCCGGCGCCCTGGACTTTCTGGTCCGCAACGAGGTCAATATCCGGGCCCTTCCGCAGATCGTTGAAGGGAGGTTGCGGGAATGGAAGCAACTCCAGCTGACCAGGGAGGCCGAAGCGGAGCTGCGCCAGAGCAAGGCCCGCTACAAGCGCCTCTATCAACAATTTCAGGCCCTCCTCGATGGCATCCCGGATATCCTGATCCTGTTCGACGCAAATCTCAAAATCGGCTGGATCAACCGAGCCGGCATGGAGCGTTTCGGAATCGGCGCATTGGAAGACGGGACGTCCCCCTGCTGTTTTGAAGACTTTCATGGTAACCGCGAGCCCTGTAGCGACTGCCCGGTGCAGGCCAGCTTCACCAGCGGCAAGGCCGAAGAGAGCCTGGTCACCACCCCAGGCGGCCGCATCTGGGGGATCAAGGCGTTTCCCCTCAAGGGTCCGGATGGGGAGATTCAGAACGTCATCGAGTTGGCCAGTGAAGTGACTGAAAAGATCAAGCTGCGGGCCGAAGGCGTGCGCGCCTCGCAATTGGCAACCCTCGGCGAACTGGCCGCCGGCGTTGCTCATGAAATCAACAACCCGGTCAACAGCATCATCAACTTCGGTCAGCTGCTTCTCGACCGTCACCATGACGTCGACCGGGATTACGAGGTCGCCCGGGAAATCATCGACGACGGAATGCGCATCGCCAGAATGGTGAGGAGCCTGCTCTCCTTTGCCCAGAACCGGGGCGAGGCCCGCCGGGCTCTGCGCCTTGATGAAATCATTGCATTTTGTCTCGACCTCTCCAATTCGCAGTTGCGCAAGGAAGGGATTTCTGTCGAACTCGACCTGCCCACCGACCTGCCGGCCGTGGTAGTGGAAAACCAGCCGATCCAGCAGGTGGTGCTCAACCTGATCAGCAACGCCCGTTATGCCCTCAACGAAAAATATCCCCCCAACCACCCGGGCAAGCGGCTCTCCTTCCGGGGCCGGAGACTGGCTGGGGAAGATGGGGCCAGGGTTCGGCTCGAGGTGACCGATTTCGGTACCGGCATTCCCGCCCAGGTCCTCGGGCGGGTGATGGACCACTACTTCACGACCAAGCCGCCCGATCGCGGCAACGGCCTAGGCCTGAGCATGAGCCGGGAGATGGTGGCGAAGCAGGGGGGCGAGCTGCGCATCGCCAGCATTGAGGGGGAATCGACCACCGTCACCCTCGATCTGCCGGCCGCGGAAGAGGAGATTGTATGAACAAGGGTCGTGTCCTGGTGGTGGATGACGAGAAGAATCTGCGGTTCACCTTCGCCGAGTTCCTTACCGGCGACGGCTTCCGGGTCGAGACCGCCGATTCATTCGAGGCGGCAATCGCCTGGCTCGGTGGCAATGTCCCCGACGTGGTGATCGCTGACATTCTCATCGGCGACCGCTCGGGCATTGATCTGCTGCGGCAGGTTAAGGCCGGCCACCCGCAGGTGCCGGTCATCATGGTGACCGGCTATCCCAATCTCGATTCCGCCTCCGAGGCGGTGCGGCTCGGCGCCTTCGATTATCTGGCCAAGCCGGTGACCAAGGCCAACCTGCTGCAGGCAACCCGCTCGGCGTTGTCCTTCCGCCAACTCCATACCCAGCTGATCCGCTACCAGGCCAATCTCGAGGCCCTGTTTCGCTCCCTGCCCGAAGCCATTCTCACCCTTGACACCGATGGATGCGTCACGGCGCTTAACCAGAGGGCCCGGCGTCTCTGCCAGCTTTCCGCTTCCGCCGTTGGCAAACCCCTTGCGGCGGTGTTTGGTGAGGCAAATCGGGATTTGGTGGCGCTGCTGCAGGAAGCACTACACAGCCGCCGGTCGCAGGAGATCGAACGCCACGAATGTCGCTTCGGGACCGGCGCCAGGCTGGTAGTTTCGGTCAGCGCCCAACCCCTGGTACACGAGTCGGGCCAGTTTCTCGGCGCGGTCCTGATCCTGAGCGACGAAACCCGCCTCGATCGGCTCGAACGGGATTTGCGGGAACGCCGCCAACTGCGCGGGATCATCGGCAAAAGCCCGAAATTGCAAGAAATCTACGCCCTGATCGAGGATCTGGCGAATGTCCCGTCGTCGGTCCTGGTGCTGGGCGAATCCGGCACCGGCAAGGAACTGGTCGCCGATGCCATCCACCAACTGGGTGAGCGCCGCAACCAGCCCCTGGTCAAGGTCAACTGCGCCGCCATGAGCGAAAATCTTCTCGAGAGCGAACTTTTTGGACACACCCGCGGTGCATTCACCGGCGCTGTCCGCGATCGCATCGGCCGCTTCCAGAAGGCCGATGGCGGCACCATCTTTCTCGATGAGATCGGCGACATTTCGCCGAATATGCAGTTGCGGTTGCTGCGGGTCTTGCAGGAGAAAGAGATCGAACGTCTGGGGGAATCCAGGCCGATTCCCGTCAATGTGCGGGTCATCGCCGCGACCAATCAGAACCTTCAGGAAAAAGTTCGCCGGGGCGAGTTCCGCGAAGATCTCTTCTATCGCCTGCACGTTGTCACTGTCGAGCTGCCGCCGCTGCGCGAGCGTCGTGAGGACATCCCCCTGCTGGTGGATCATTTTTGCGGACGCCTCAACGAAGAATTGCACAAGGAGATCAAGGGAGTCAGCCAGGAAGTCATCGACCGTTTCATGGGCTATGCCTGGCCGGGCAATATCCGCGAACTTCGACACATACTGGAACATGCATTTATTCGCTGCCATGAGCCGGTGGTTACGGTCGGCAATCTGCCGCCGGATTTTGCCACGTCCGATTTGGCCATGCCGGCGCCTGGACCCGGTTCCAGGGACGTCGAGCGTGAGCGGCTGCTGTCGGCCCTCAACAGTTCTGGCTGGAACAAATCCAAGGCCGCCAGGCGCCTTGGGCTCGACCGCAAGACCATCTACCGGCAGATGAAACGGCACGGGCTGGAAGAACCCTCTGCCGAGGGTTCCTGAGGCTATTCCGGAGTCACAGGATTTCTCTTCTTTTTGACGGTAATAGTAACGGCCTGCTCCACTTGGAGCAGGCCGTTACCGTACCGGGTGCGCTAGCGCGCTGAACGGTTTTTACCTCTGGAGAGGGAGGACTACATTTCGTGGCACCCGGCACAACCGTATTGCTCTTGAATTTTCATACCTTCCGCATCCAGGTGACTCGTTGGCATGATCTTGTTGTTGGCGATTACGATGCGGGGGCTATTGCGGAGGCCATCGCTGGTCTTGACTACGTATTCCCACCCCTTGATGAGATGAAGTCTGTCGCTTACCTTACCAGTTTCTGGAGCGTTAAATACGACCTTATCCAGTTTATAGTTATCACTTTTGTTATAAGTGATATACTTTTCAAGTTTATCATCCCAGATTGTATAGTAATCCGTGTTGTTGTTGAAGTAGAGCGTATTGGGAACCACATCCCCGTCACTGAAGAATCCACCATCCGTCCGATGGTTGAAAGGTCCTTCATTGATTGAATCTGGCATAGCCTTAAAAAAAAGCGATACAAGGGGAATAAGGAGGGTTCTTCCGCAGAATTTGTGGGTAAACAGCAACCCCGGGATGGGGGCTGAGCAGCCTACCGGTTGCTGAAAAAAGCGCATCCCGATTCCAAGTCTGGCATTATGGACGTCGACCAAGACTACCCCATAACCAGGCGGAGGAAACCGGGATGCTGGTCAAGTCTATCCTGAATCGGGTCCAGAAGCATAGTGGTTTTGTCTACGGCTCCTCTCGCTGGCGGGAACAGGGAAAAGCCACGGTCCTTGATATCGATATCCGTCCCCGAGACGGTAGCCGTCCGATCTGCTCGGGCTGCGGGCGCAGCGCCCCAGGCTACGACACGTTGCCGGTTCGGCGCTTTGAGTTCGTCCCGCTGTGGGGCATCGCCGTCTTCTTCGTCTATTCCATGCGCCGGGTTGACTGCCCGCGCTGTGGCGTCAAGGTGGAAAAGGTCCTTGGGCCGAAGGGAAGAATCACCTCACCACCACCTATGCCTGGTTCCTGGCCCGTTGGGCGCGACGGTTGTCCTGGAAGGAGGTCGGCGACGTCTTCCAAACCTCCTGGGACAACGTCTTTCGCTCGGTCAAGATGGCCGTCGCCTGGGGCTTGGCCCACCGCGACTTGGAGAACGTCACCGCCATCGGCATCGACGAGATCGCCTACAAGAAGGGGCACAACAGCTACCTGACCGTGGTCTACCAGATCGACGCCGGCTGCCGTCGCTTGCTGTGGATCGGCAAAGAGCGGACCCAGAGGACCCTGCGGCAGTTCTTCAAGGAATTCGGCGCTGAGCGTACCGCCCGGCTCCGGTTCGTCTGCAGCGACATGTGGAAGCCGTATTTGCAAATCGTGGCGGCGGCGGCCGGAAAAGCGCTTCACATCCTGGACCGTTTTCACATCATGAGCCAGATGAACAAGGCTCTCGATAAAGTTCGCGCCCAGGAGACCCGGGAGCTGAGGGCCAAGGGAGAGCAGCCGGTACTCACTCGCAGCCGCTGGTGCATCCTCAAACGCCCGGAGAACTTGACCGACAAGCAGGGCGTCAAGCTGAAGGAACTGCTGGCCTGCAACCTCAAGACGATCCGGGCCTACCTGCTCAAGGAGGACTTCCAACGGTTCTGGCAGTACCAGCGGGCCGCTTGGGCCGCCCGATTCCTCGACGAGTGGTGCCGGCGCACCATGCGTTCCCGCATTCAACCGATGAAGCAGGTGGCGAAGATGCTGCGGTCTCATCGGGAATTGCTGCTCAACTGGTTTCGCGCCCGGGAGCAGATCGCCCTGGGAGCTGTCGAGGGTCTTAACAACAAAGCGAAAGTGACCTGTAGAAAAGCGTACGGTTTTCGCAGTTACGAGGTCCTAAAAATCGCCTTGTATCATACACTTGGCTGCCTACCCGAACCGGAAGGCACCCACAGATTCTGCTGACGAGCCATAAGGAGCAGTATAGCAAAGCTGTTCAGTCTGATGGTCGTCATGTCCGCCTCCCTTTTTAGCGGTAAAAATTCTTTTTACCAGGCCTCCAGTAGTAACTGAGTCGTTAGCGCTTGCCTATTTACTAACTCAATACTGATGCCAACTTCGGGGACGATGAGGAGTCAGGCCTGGACCGGACTCCGGAATTGGTTTTCCCATTGGAGTAACTAGCCGAAAACATGAAAGAAACATTGGTGAAAAAATTTTCGTCTGCGAGGGGAAATATCCCATTTAAGGGCGCTTTGGCGAGACATTGCCGATGCCGAAAGCGGGGCATGCCCCACTTCCGCCCACCCCAAAAGTGGGGCGGGCAGCAGGTCATGAAGACTGGGATCTGGTTGTTTCGAGGCGGTTAAATTAGGGCTGAACTGAAGGGAGGATCCTGGAGGAGGGTGCGGTAGGAGCCTGCGGCAGTCTGAAGGCGGCTGTCGCCCGGAAAGGGAGCGCTACCTGGCGCGGCTCGTTCTCTACTTTTGCAAACGCGCTTCGTTACATCAAAAACGCCCCTTCCGGGAACCCGGAAGGGGCGTTTATTTCTTCAGCAGGGGAGAACAGCTAACCGACCTCGTTGTACTCCCGCTCGCGGAAGGGGACCCCGAGCTGGGCGGCCAGCGCCCGACAGGCGGCGATATCGATCCCGGGCAGGGTGACGGCGGTGGCGGTCACCTCGGGAATGTAGCGCGGGGCTGCGCGCAGAAAGTCGCAGAGCGCCTGGTAACCTGCCTCGCCGAAGCGGCTGCGGCACCAGTGCTGGTAGGTTGCGGCGTCGGGGGCGTTGAGGGAAATCGAGATGCTGTCAACGAGCCCCTGCAGTTCGGGGAGGATGTCGCGGCCGTGCACCAGGTTGGCCTGGCCGTCGCTGTTGATACGCACCTTCACCCCTTTTTCGTGCAGCCAGGCGGCGATCTCCTTCACCAGGTCAAGCCGGATCAGCGGCTCGCCGTAGCCGCAGAAGACGACCTCGTCGAAGCGGGTCGGGTCGCCGATCGCCTCTTTTACCTCGGTGACGGTCGGCTCATGGGTGAGGCGGAGCTGGTGCCCCTTGACGGTGAAATCCTTGAACTTGGCGCAGAAGGTACAGGCATTGGTGCAGCGGTTGGTGATGTTGAGGTAGAGCGAGTTGCGGATGGTGTAGGCGATGCGGGTGGTCTGGTCGACTTCGCCGACGCCGAACAGGGTGTAGGCATTGAGCGTCGTCACCCGCGCCACATCGTCGAGAGTCAACCCCTTGACCTCGGCGACCTTGGCGGTCGTCTCGGCCACCAGGGCCGGTTCGTTGCGCTTGCCGCGCCGCGATTGGGGAGCGAGGTAGGGGCAGTCGGTTTCGACCAGCAGGCGGTCGACGGAGACGGCTCGCACCACCTCCCGCAGCCCTTCATTGGCCGGATAGGTGACCGGTCCGGCGATGGAGATGTAAAAGCCGAGTTCAAGGCAGGCTCTGGCCATGGCGAGATCGCCGGAGAAGCAGTGCAGTACCCCGCCGGCTTCGCTGGCTCGTTCCTCGCGCAGAATCGCCAGGATCTCGTCGTGGGCATCGCGGTCATGCACGATGAGAGGTTTGCCGATCTCCCGGGCGAGGCGGATCTGGGCGCGGAAGGCTGCACGCTGGGCTTCGCGGGGGGCGCGGTCGCGGTAGAAGTCGAGGCCGGTTTCACCGATCGCCACGACCTTGGGGTGGGCGGCCAAGCGCCGCAATTCCTCGATCGCGGCGGTATCGGCGGTCAGGGCATCATGGGGGTGAATGCCGACCGCGGCATAGACGGCAGCATGCTCCTCGGCCAGGGCGATGCTCGCCCGCGAGGAGGGGAGATCGCAGCCGACGGTGATCATTTGGGTGACCCCGGCCGTCACGGCGCGGGCCACGACTTCCGCCACTTCGCCCGCAAAGCGGGGGCCATCGAGGTGGGCATGGCTGTCGACCAGGGGGTGGATGTTGCTCATGACGGGGCTCCAAAAAAGGAACGGGGCGCCGCAGCGCCCCGTCGCGGTTCTGCGGTCAGTATAAAGGATTACTCCGTTTCAATGCGCGGGAAGAGGGGAGCCGCCTTTTCGATGGTTGTCCCGGCGGCCAGGCCGCCCCAGCGATCGTGGCCGGCGATGCTGAGATCCAGCGGGTCCCCGCCGAGAATGCGTGCGATGCCGGCGGCGGTTTCGGGCATGAAGGGCGCGATCAGGAGCCCGACGATGCGGACCGCCTCGAGCAGGTTGTACATCACCGTACCGAGTCGTTCCCGATCCTCGCTCTTTTTCGCCAGGGACCAGGGGGCGGTGTCGTCGATATACTTGTTGGCAGCGCTGACCAGCTCCCAGATCGCCTGCAATGCCTTGTTGAAGGCCAATTCGTCCATGAACCCGTCGACGCTGGCCATCGTCCGCGGAAACCGCGCAATAAAGGCGGCATCGACCTCGTTGGCGGTTGCGGCGGGCGGGAGAATGCCGTCGAAGTACTTGCTCAGCATCGCCGTGGAGCGGCTAACCAGGTTGCCGAGGTCGTTGGCGAGGTCGGAGTTGATGCGATGGACCAGGGCGCTGTGGGAGAAGTCGCCATCGAGGCCGAAGGGGACCTCGCGCAGCAGAAAGTAGCGGATCGCATCGACGCCGTACTTGTCGACCAGCATGTTCGGCTCGACCACGTTGGCGAGGCTCTTGCTCATCTTCTGCCCCTCCACCGTCCACCAGCCATGGGCGAAGACCTTCTTCGGCAGTGGCAGGCCGGCGGCGAGGAGGAAGGTCGGCCAGTAAACGGTGTGAAAACGGAGGATGTCCTTGCCGATGACGTGGGCGTCGACCGGCCAGAACTTGGCGTAGTTCCCTTGCGGATCGTCTGGATAGCCGAGCGCCGTGATGTAGTTGCTCAAGGCGTCGAACCAGACGTAGATGACATGCTTGTCGTTCCCCGGTACCGGGATCCCCCAGGAGAAGGTGGTGCGGGAGATCGAGAGGTCGCGCAGACCCTCGCGAACGAAGTTGAGGATTTCGTTGCGGCGGCTGCGCGGCTGGATGAAGTCGGGGTTCGCCTCGATATGGTCGAGCAGGGCCTGCTGGTACTTGCTCATGCGGAAGAAGTACGACTCCTCCTTGAGCTTCTCCGTCGGCCGGCCGCAATCGGGGCAGTTGCCGTCCATCAGCTGCAACTCGGTCCAGAAGGTCTCGCAGGGGGTGCAATACCAGTCCTCGTAAGCGCCGAGGTAGATATCACCCCGGGCCTCGATCTTTTCGAAGAGGGCCCGCACCCCCTTTTTGTGGCGTTCCTGGGTGGTGCGGATGAAATCGGTGTGGCTGATATTCAGTTTTTCCCAGAGGGCCTGAAAACGTTTCATCACCCTATCGGCGAGTTCCAGCGGTGTTTCCCCCTTGGTCAGCGCCGCCTTTTCCACCTTCTGGCCATGCTCATCGGTGCCGGTGAGGAAAAAGACCTCATACCCGCGAGCGCGCTTGTAGCGGGCGAGGACATCGCAGGCCAGAGTGGTGTAGGCATGACCGATGTGCGGTACGTCGTTGACGTAGTAGATCGGAGTGGTGATGTAAAAGCGTTTTTCCATGGGCCTCTCCTGGTATTGACAGCTGCTTCATTTCAGACTGGGATTTGGAGCTTGTGGCAACTTCCGGCCGCCGTCATTCACTCTTCTTCGGCCGCCGCCGGTTGCGATTCCGGCGCCGCGGTTTCTTGGCCGTCGTCCCCTCAGCCGGCGGCGCCGGCTCCCCGGCGGTTGCCGGTGGCGGCGGGCTCGGTGGCAGGTTTTTGGGTGACGGTGCGGTTTCCGGCTGCTCGCCACTGCGGGGAGGGCGGGGGCGGTCGCCGCCGGGCCGGCGCGGCGGGCGTTCGCGGCGATTGCGGTCGCGACCGGGTTCAGTACGGTCCGGAAGCGGGGTGGGCTGCTGCCCCGGCGCCAGGGGGCGGAGACGTTCGCCGCTGGCAATCTCCTCGGCGGTGAGTTGCACCCGGCTGCCATCGCCCATGCGCACCGTGACCTTCTGGCGCAGGACGTTCACCTCGGTGACTTCCCCATCGTGGCCGTCGACGGTGACCTTGCGGCCACTCTTGGGCAGCCCCTTGCGTAGCGCACAGTAGGTTTCGAATTCGTAGGCGAGGCAGCAAAGGAGCCGTCCGCACTGACCGCTGATCTTGGTCGGATTGAGGGCGAGACCCTGCTCCTTGGCCATCTTCACCGAGACTGGCGCGAAGTCGGTTAAAAAGGTGCAACAGCAGAGCTCCCGGCCGCAGATACCGATGCCGCCGGTCAGCTTGGCTTCGTCGCGAACCCCGATCTGGCGCATTTCGATGCGGGTGTGAAAGTAGTGGGCCAGGTCCTTGACCAGTTCCCGGAAGTCGATGCGGCCGTCGGCGGTGAAGTAGAAGATGATCTTGGAGCCGTCGAAGAGGTATTCGGCGCGGACCAGTTTCATCTCCAGCCGCCGCTCCGCGATCCGTTGCTGGCAAAAGCGCAGGGCATCGCGTTCCCGCGTTGCATTGGCGCTGGCCATCGCCCGGTCTTCATCACTGGCCGGGCGCAGGATCGATTTCAGGTCGCCGGAAACCTCTCCCTCAGCCTTCTCCTCTGGGGGGAGGACGACGATGCCGAGGGCACGGCCGCGGTCGGTTTCGACCACCACCTGCTCGCCGGCGCGCAACTCCCATTGCTGGGCGTTGAAGTCGTATTGCTTGCCGGCATCGCGAAATTTGATTTTTACAACTCTGGGCATCTCTCTATCCATCCCCGGGCGGCGCGCCGGATTGTGGCCGGCGGCGCCCAGCAAGAAAAAGTGGGGTAGCAAAGGGTATCAGGCGGCCAGGCGCAGCAGCAATACCTCGAGGGCAAGCTGCCGGTTGACGTTACGTGCCAGCTGCCGCCGGCAGCCGGCCAGGGCGTCGAGTTTGCGCAGCAGCGACGCGCTGTCTTCCCGGGCTGCGACACGATGAAGTTTCTCCCGCAAATCGATGTTGACCAGCTCTTCCTCGCCGCTGCCATGCTGCAGCAAGAGCAGGTCGCGATAGAAGGCCTGGAAGATCTCCAGGATATCGGGGAGACGCTCCTTCTCCTCGCTCAGACTTCGCGCGAGGTCGAAGGTCGGTGCCACGCTCCCGGCGGAGAGGGCCGTCAGGGCTTTGAGCAGGTCGCGGCGGCGTTCCAGGTAGAGGTCCCGGTCGCGACCAAGAGCGCGTTCGAAGCTCCCTTCGGAGAGGGCAGCGAGGATATGTCCCTGCGCCTCATCGAGGCTCAGCTGCTCGCGCAGCACCCGTTCAATCTCCGTCCGCGGCAGACGCGTGAAGGGGAGGCGCTGGCAGCGGGAGCGGATCGTGATCAGCAGGTTCTCCGGCAGCGGCGTCAGCAGGATCAGCAGCGCCTGCGAGGACGGTTCCTCCAACGTTTTCAGCAAGGCATTGCCCGCGCTGGCGCCCAGTTTTTCAGCGCCGTCGATGAGGCAGACCTTGCGGGGCGCCTCCAGGGGGCGGTAGGCGAGTTCCTTCTGCAGTGCTCTGATCTGTTCGATCTTGATGCTGTTTCCCTCGGCCGCGATCGTCAGCAGGTCGGGGTGGTTGTTGTGGTCGACCTTGCGGCAGGAACTGCAGCTGCCGCAGCCGGTCCCTTCCCGGCAGAAGATTGCCCGCACCAGGGCGAGGGCCATCAGCCGCTTGCCGATCCCGGCAGGGCCTTCAAAGAGATAGGCGTGGGCGAGACGGTTGCCCGCCAGGGCGCGGCGCAGGATATTCTTCTGGTGGTCGTGACCATGAATCTGCGCGAAGGTCATGTCCGGCTCCGCAGGTCAAGGAGCGGGGCCAGGGCGGCCCGGACCCGGGCGGCGACCGTCTCTTCGTCGCCGTTGGCATCGATGACCCGGAACCGCGCCTCTTTGGCGGCAAGGTCGAGGTAACCCTGGCGTACCCTCTGGTGAAAGGCGAGGGATTCAGCCTCGAAGCGCCCCTCGTCGGGTCCGGAGCTCCCTGCATTCCGGCGCCGGGCTCGGTTCAACCCTGCTTCCGGTAAAAAGTCGAGGAGGAGGGTGACATCCGGGGTGACCGACCCGGCGGCAATCTGGTTGAGTTCCCTGATCAGTTCGAGATCGAGCCCTCGGCCGTAACCCTGGTAGGCGAGGGTGGCATCGAAGAAACGGTCACAGAGGACGATCTTCCCCGCATTCAGGGCCGGACCGATCACCTCGGCGACATGCTGGGCGCGGGCGGCGGCATAGAGGAGCAGCTCGGTAGCGGGGGCCATGGCATAATTGGCACTATCCAGGAGGACCTGGCGCAGGGTGTCAGCAATGGCGCAACCGCCCGGCTCCCGGGTCAGCAGGACGGCGTGCCCAACTGCCTGCAGCTCCGCAGCCAGGCGGCGCAGCTGGGTGGTCTTGCCACACCCCTCAATTCCCTCGAACGTAATGAAAAATCCCATCTGCCCCGATTCTCTGCGCTTAAATCAGGGCATTATAGGAACGACCTGTCCGGGAATCAAGGGAAATCCCCGGTTTGAGCGGCCAAGTCAGGGACTTCACGCACGATTTTTGTGTACTCGGCTGTGGATATCTGGTAATTCTTTGGCGCATTCGCTGCGATTTTCCGAGGAGGAACGTTGGACGACACCATCCAGGACCATCCGCTGCAGCGGAGGATTGGCTACCGGTTTGCCGACCCCGGCCTGCTGTGCGAGGCCCTGACCCACAAATCCTACAGTAATGAACAGGCCGATGGCCTCGCCCCGCACAGTGAACGGCTGGAGTTTCTCGGCGACGCTGTTCTCGATCTGGCGATCAGCTCCCTGGCCTTTGCCGCCTTTCCCGGTTTTAGCGAAGGGGAGTTGACCCGGGTGCGGGCCGAAGTTGTCAGCGAGGCCAGCCTGGCCCGGATCGCCCGCGGGCTCGATCTCGGTGCCTGGCTCCGCCTCGGCCGTGGCGAGGCGCGGAGCGGCGGGCGGGAGAAGGAAAGCCTGCTCGCCGATGCCTGTGAAGCTCTGCTCGGCGCGGTTTTTTGTGACGGTGGTTATCCGGCCGCCTGCGCGGTGGTCGAGGAGCTCTTTGGCCCGGCGCTGGCAGCCGCGGCGCACAGCAAGACCGGCGCTGATTTTAAAACCCGGCTTCAGGAACTGTTGCAAAGCCGCTTTGGTCGGCCACCCCGCTATGCCCTGGTCGAAACCAGCGGCCCCGACCACCAGCGCCATTACCGGGTGGAGGTTCACTGCGGCAGTGATCTCCTCGGCAGCGGCAGCGGGCGGAGCAAGAAAGCTGCCGAGCAGGAAGCGGCCCGGGAAGCTCTCGACCGCCTCGGTCCCTGACCGATGGAGATTTATCCGGTTTTTCTCGGCCAGGCCGGCTGCCGCCAGCACTGCATCTTTTGCAGCCGCTGGCAGGTCGCGGCCAATGCGCCCACTCCGGACCCGGCCACGGTGGCCGCCCAGCTTGAGGCGCAACTCCCCGTTTCGGGAAGTGGCGAGGTCGCCTTCTATGGCGGCAGTTTTACCGCTCTGGAATGGCCGCTGCAGGCGGCCTATCTGGCGGCCGTTGCTCCCGCCCTCGCCGCAGGTCGGGTTTCGGGAATTCGGCTCTCCACCCGTCCCGACGCCATTGACGATGCGCTCTGTCAACGACTGCTGGCCGCCGGAGTGCAGACGGTAGAGCTTGGCTGTCAATCCTTTGCCCCCCGCGTTCTCCGCGCCAGCGCCCGTGGCCACGATGCTGCGGCCAGTGGCCGGGCGGTCGCGGCGCTGCGCCGCGCCGGGCTGCGGGTCGGGCTGCAACTGATGCCGGGGCTGCCCGGAGCCGACCTGGCGGAAGCGCGCTTTTCCCTGGCCGCCGCCCTCGCCCTTGAGCCCGACTTTCTGCGCATCTACCCGACCTTGGTTCTCGCCGGCAGCCGGCTGGAGCGGGAGTGGCGGGCCGGTGCCTACCGGCCGCTGGAGCTTGATGCCGCCGTCGATCTCTGTGCCGACCTGCTCCATCCCTGCCGGCTGGCGGGAGTGCCGGTCATCCGGCTCGGGCTGCAGGGGGATGCCCAGCTCGACCGCGGCGCGGGGATTTGCGCCGGGCCTTACCATCCGGCCTTCGGGCAACTGGTGCGGGCCCGGCTCTGGCGGCGTGCCCTGGCGACATTGATCGAGCAGGACTGCCGGGAGCCGATTCATGTTCCGGCGCGCGAGTTCAGTGATGCCATCGGTCATCGCCGCGCCAATTTCGACTATTTCGCCGGTCGCCAGACCCCCCTGGTTTTGCGTACCGACCCTGGCCTTGCCGCGGCCACCCTGCGGCAGGGTCGGGAGGTCTTTTCCCTGCTGCATCTTGCAGCGCAGCACAACGAGGATTGAGTGACCACTGCAGAGAAAACGCCCTTTCATTCCGGATTTGTGGCTATTGTCGGCCGGCCCAATGTCGGCAAATCGACCCTCCTCAACCAGGTCCTCGGCCAGAAGATTGCCATCACCACCGCCAAGCCGCAGACCACCCGGAACCGGATCCTCGGCATCCATACCCTGCCGCAGGGGCAGATTCTCTTTCTGGATACCCCGGGAATCCACCGCGGCAAGAGCCGCCTCAATCGCCATATGGTCGATCAGGCATTTGCCGCCTGCAACGACGTTGACCTGGTGCTGCTGCTGGTCGAAGCCGACGACCCGGTTGGGGGTGGGGATGATTTCATTCTCGAGCACCTCGGTCGCGGCCGTGCGCCGGTAGTACTGGTCATTAACAAGGTCGACAAGGTTCGTCCGGAATCGCTCCTGCCACTGATCGACGCCTACCGGCAGCGTTTTTCCTTCCGCGCCATCGTGCCGGTCTCGGCGCTGAATGGGGAAGGGGTGGAGCGCCTCGAATCGGTCATCCTCGGCGAGTTGCCGGAAGGACCGTCTTACTATCCGGAGGATATGGTGACCGATCTCCCCGAGCGGTTCATTGTCGCCGAGATGATTCGCGAACAGATTCTCCACCGGCTACGGGATGAGGTGCCTTACGGCGTGGCGGTCGAGGTCGAGAGTTTCACCGAACAGCCGGACCGCAACCTGGTCGTGATCCAGGCCGTGATCTTTGTCGAGAAAGACTCCCACAAGGGGATCCTGCTCGGCAAGGGGGGAGCGATGATCCGTACCCTTGGCCAGGCAGCGCGCAAGGAGATCGAGCGCTTTCTCGGCACCCGCGTCTTCCTCGAACTCTTCGTCAAGGTGCAGAAAGACTGGACCGATTCGGAACGGGGACTGCGCCGCTTCGGATTTCATTCCTAGCCGGCATCAGGACCAGTCCAACCCGGGAGCACCCGATCGGGAGTCCCCTTAACCAGAAGTGACGGATATGCCTATTGTTGCCATCGTCGGCCGACCCAACGTCGGCAAGTCGACCCTCTTCAACCGCATTCTCGGTCAGCGCAAGGCGATCGTCGAGGATTTTCCGGGAGTGACGCGGGACCGGAACTATGCCGAGGTGACCCGCTTCGACAAGCCCTTTACGCTGATCGATACCGGCGGCTTCGAGCCGGTCAGCGAGGACCGCCTGCTGGTGCAGATGCGCGAGCAGTCCCAGCTTGCCGTCGAGGAGGCGGACCTGATCCTCTTCCTCGCCGATGGCCGGGAGGGGCTGACCCCTTCCGATCGCGAGGTCGCACAGATGCTGCGCCGGGTCGAAAAACCAATCCTCTACGTCATCAACAAGATCGACGGCGACCGCCAGGAAGAGGCGGTGGCCGAATTTTACGCCCTTGGCATCGACCAGCTCCTCTCCGTCTCCGCCGAGCATGGCCGGGGAATCGGTGATCTCGTCGATGCCATCCTCGACCTGCTGCCGCCGGCCCCGCCGGCCCCCTCCGAGCAGGACGAGACACGGCTCGCCATTATCGGTCGACCGAACGTCGGCAAGTCCTCCCTGGTCAATCGCCTCCTCGGCAAGGAGCGGGTGGTTGCCAACCCGACCGCCGGAACCACCCGCGACAGTGTCGATACCCCCTTCGTCTATAACCGTAACCGCTACGTGCTGATCGATACCGCGGGCATCCGCCGCAAGGGGAAGGTCAGCCAGACCCTGGAAAAGTACTCGGTCATCCAGGCATTGAAGGCGATGGACCGGGCCCACGTGGTCCTGGTCGTCATCGATGCCGTGGAAGGGGTGACGGACCAGGACCTCACCGTTGCCGGCTATGCTTTCGAGAAGGGGCGGGCGGTTATCATCGTGGTCAACAAATGGGACGCCGTTGCCGACAAGGACAACAAGTCCCATACCCGATTCACCGAGGAACTGCGGCGTCGATTCAAGTTTCTCGCCTTTGCGCCGGTCCTGTTCGTTTCCGCTCTGACCGGGCAGCGCGTCAACAAGCTGATGGCCGAGGTGGAGGCGGTCAGCGCCGAATTCAACCGCCGGGTGCCGACCGGTCAGCTCAACCAGGTGGTCGGGGATGCGGTCAAGAAGCACCCGCCGCCGATCTATCAGGGACAGCGGCTGAAGTTCTTCTATGCCACCCAGACTGCGGTGCGGCCGCCAACCTTCGTTTATTTTGTCAGCCGTGCCGAAGGGGTCCATTTTTCTTACGAGCGGTTCCTCGTCAACCACCTGCGGGAGGCTTTCGGCTTTTCCGGTTCACCGATCCGCCTGCAGTTCCGGGATCGGGAACGGAGATAAAACTCCAGGAAAGGCCTTTACTTGGAGTGGTTCCTGAGATATATTTTTTTCATTTAAATTTTAGCCTGTTACGTGGGCTTTCCGGATTCCCCTCCGGAGTGGAACCTATGCCATGAGTCTAGTCGGAAATCTCGAAGACCTCGGCCTCGGCGATATTCTGCAGATTGTCAGCCTGAGCCGGAAATCGGGAGTCCTGGTTTTGAACAGCCGGGGACGCGAGGGGAAGGTTGTTTTTCTCAACGGCCAGGTGATTCGGGCGACCTCCAGTCAGTTCGGGGAAAACCTCGGTGATCTGTTGCTGCGCAAGGGACTGATTACCGTCGAGGTTCTTAAAAAGGCGGTCTTCATCCAGCGCAACAGCGAGCGGCCGCCACGCCTTGGAGCGATCCTCTCCGACAAATTTTCCGTTCCCCAGGCGGAAATCGAAGCCGCGGTCAAGGAACAGATCGAGAAGATTGTTTACAGTTTCTTTGCCTGGGACCAGGGCTCCTTTGCCTTTGAACTCGGGGAACCCGGTGAGCTGGCCACCACCAGTTTCAGCCCCCTGCAGTTCATGCTCGACCAAGGGCTCAACCCCCAATGGCTCGCCATGGAGGGGAGCCGGATCCTCGACGAGATGCGGCATCGCGGTGAGTCTTTCGAAGAGGAGAAGCGCGAACCGGGGATCGATCTCGAGGCGTTGCTGGGGGAACCCTCGCCGGCATCACCCCCGACACGGGCAGCGGCGGTCAACGGCGAGGCGGAGCCCGGAGCGGCGCTGCCGGTCCAGCTGGCCCCCGCCAGCGGCGGGCCGTTGCTCTACCTGGTCGACGATGATGGCCAGACCGGCGAGTCCCTCTCCGTCTTTCTGCGCGATCGGGGTTTCAGCGCCACCGCATTCGATTCCGGTCGGGACTTTTTGACGGCAATTGCCCGCGCTGCTGCTGCCGGGGAAAAGCCCCTGCTCCTGATTGACATGATCATGCCGCGTCTCGACGGCAGTGGTATACTCGGTGGGCTCGAATTGCTCGATCAGGTCCGGCGGCGCTTCCCGGCCCTTACCGTGGTGATGATGTCCGACCATCCCAACTCGGAGGCGACAGAGCGTGCGCGCCGGCTCGGTGTTGAGGAGGTGCTGGTCAAGCCCAAACGCGGTGACCTCGGGAGCCCGCAGGGGCAGGGGCAGCTGGCGCAGATCGGCAAATCCCTGGCCGCTCATGCCGGCCTTCCCGCCCCCTCGCAGGGGGCGGGTGTGACGGTTGACCTCGGTGCCGAACTCTTCCAGGAGTTGGGGGTCGAAGCGTCTGCCGTCAAGGCCGACCAGGGTCAGAAGAGCCCGGGGTTGCACCTGCTGCGGGGAATGCTTCAGGAGCTGCAGAGCCCGGCGCTTGGCGGTGGCATCATTCTGCTGGTGCTGCGCTTCGCCAGCGAGATCATGAACCGTGCCGTGGTCTTCTTCGTCAAGGACGAGTTGGTGGTCGGGCTCGGCCAGTTTGGCATCGAAAGCCGGAACGGGAACGCCGATGCCCGGGTCCGGGAGATCGCCATCCCGCTCAGTGAAGAATCGGTTTTCAGTAAGGTGGTGGCAGAGATGGTCCCGCTTCGCACCCGTCTTGGCAGCGGGCACTGGGATAACCAGCTCCGCCAGCAATTGGGGGGCGGAAACCCGGCCGAGGTTTTCATCGGTCCGATCTTCAGTGAAGGAAAAGTCGTTGCTGTTCTCTATGGCGACAACTATCCTTCCCGGGATCCGATCGGGGACACGGAAGCATTGGAAATTTTCCTTTCCCAGGCCGGCCTGGCCATGGAAAAGGCACTTCTCGAGCGGCGCTTGCGCAGCCGGGATGGGCAATGAAGAGGAAGGGGTCGAAGGTGGCCAAAAAAATCCTGATTGCCGAAGATTCTCCAACCATGCGGTCGCTGATCGTTTCGACGATTGTTGCCCTTGGGGATTTTACCATCGTCGAAGCCGCCAACGGTTTCGAAGCGCTGCGGATTCTCCCCAGGGAAAAGGTCGACCTGGTTATTACCGATATCAATATGCCTGATATCAATGGTTTGGAGCTGGTGAGTTTTATTAAAAACAATCCCAACTATTCCACGACTCCGCTCATAATCATCAGTACCGAAGGGAGCGAACGGGACCGGGAGAAGGGGCTCGCCCTCGGTGCTGACGCCTACCTGGTCAAACCTTTCGAACCCCGGCAACTGCATGAGCTGATCCTGCGGTATCTGGGGGAGGCCAGCTAATGAGCGATAAGCCCTCTTCCCAGGCAATCCGTGAATTCCTCGCTGAGGCCGAGGAGATTCTTGAGAAGCTCAACGTCGACCTGGTGTCCCTCGGGGATAGCCTGGAGTCCGGGGAGAGTGACCCTGATCTGCTTAACAGTGTTTTCCGCGGTGCCCACTCCCTCAAAGGGCTGGCCGGGATGTTCGGCTTCACCGATATCTCCGATCTCGGCCATCACATGGAGAATCTTCTCGACAGCTTGCGCCTGGGAAAGGTTGCTCTTGATGCCCAACTGATCGAGGTCCTGTTCGGCGCAATCGATCTGCTGACCCAGCTGGTCAACGGTAAGGGGGAGTCGGAGGAATTTAGCCTCGACATTGCCCCCATGCTGGCCCAGATTGAGGCAACTCTCGGTCGGAAACCGGCAGCGGCGGTGCTGGCTGGTCCCGGTATCCCGCAGGAAATCCTCAATGTTCTGACCGAATACGAGGAACACCGGTTGCAGGAGAACCTGCGCAAGGGACGCAACCTGGTGCGGGTGAAGGCCACTTTCAGCCTGGCAACCTTCGATCAGGAACTGGCTGAAGTCACCGATATGCTCAAGAAGCAGGGGGAAGTGATCAGCACACTTCCCTGTGTCGGGGATATCTCCGACCGCATCGCTTTCCAGATCCTGCTGGGGTCGGAGAACCAACCTGCGGCGATCACTGCCGCGCTGGGCCGGGACGATCTCGCCGTGGAACTTTTGTGCGCGGGTACCGGTCAAGCGGCCCCGGCTGAAAGTGAGACGGTGCCCCGGGGTGATCAGGCCGGATCCGAAATGCCGCCAGCACCCCCTCGCAGCGTCGAGGACTCGGGGACCGAGACGGCCCGTGACGGCGGTGAGGGCTCCGCCTCCCTGCGCTCCATCAGCCGCACCGTGCGGGTTGATATCGACAAGCTTGACCAGTTGATGAATATTGTCGGCGAGCTGGTCCTCTCCAAGGGCGCGATTGCCGATCTGACCCAGCGCCTACGCGGGCTCGGCGACAACGAGGTGCTTGGCAACCTGCAGAAGGCGACGCGGATGCTGGAGCGGCGTCTCGATGAGCTGCAAAAAGGGGTCATGGAAGTGCGCATGGTCCCGATCGCCCAGTTGTTCGAAAAGATGACACGGATAGTGCGGAGGGTCGCTGGCGAACAGGGGAAAAAGGTCTCCCTCGACATCCGCGGTGCGGACACCGAACTCGACAAGCTGATCGTCGAAGATCTCTCCGACCCGCTGATGCATATCATCCGTAATGCCATCGATCACGGCATCGAGTCCCCGGAAGAACGCCTGGCCTGCGGCAAGCCGGAGAAGGCAACGATCAGCCTCTGGGCTTCGCAGAAGGGGAACCACGTTGTTCTCGAAGTGATCGACGACGGGCGCGGCATCGATCCGGAGAAAGTCCGCCGTAAAGCGGTCCAGAAGGGACTGGTCGCCGACAACACCGAGTTGAGTCGGGAAGATGTCTTTGACCTGATCCTGGCTCCCGGATTTTCCACCCGCGACGAGGTCAGCGAGCTCTCCGGACGGGGCGTCGGTCTTGACGTGGTGCGCAACAACATCGCGGCCCTTTCGGGAATGCTCGAACTCGACAGTGAGCCGGGTGAGGGGACCCGTTTTGCCATCACCCTGCCGATCACCCTGGCGATCATCAAGGCATTGATTGTCGAGACCTGCGGACGCACTTATGCCATCCCGATCAACTCGGTTCTGGAAACCCTGATGCTCGAACCATCGGCGATCCGTACCATCGAAAAACGGGAGATGATCGAACTGCGGCAGACGACCCTTCCGCTGCTGCGGCTCGACGATGCCTTCCGGCTGTCGGCGGCTACCCGCCCGGTCGGACGTTTTTTTGTCGTAGTGGTCGGTCTGGCGGAGAAACGGATGGGGATTGTCGCCGACCAATTGCTGGGCCAGCAGGATGTCGTCATCAAGAGTCTCGGGAATACGCTCTCCTTCGTGCGCGGCATTGCGGGGGCTGCTGATCTTGGCAACCAGAAGACGATCCTGGTGCTCGATGTCGGCGGGCTGATGGGGGAGGCGTTGCGCGGCGAGTTCTCCGCCCTCAGCAACTGATGCCGGCGGGGGATCCCCGGGGCGGGTGGTAATCTATGTACCAGGCATTCTACGGTTTGCAGGAACGACCGTTCAGCAAGACTCCCGATCCGCGCTACCTCTTTCTGAGCCGTAATCACCGGGAGGGGCTGGCGCGGCTTGCCTACGCGGTGGAAGAGCGGGAGCTGGTCCTCTTGACCGGGGAAATCGGCTGCGGCAAAACAACCCTGTCGCGGGCCCTGATGGATGAGCTTGACGACAGCTACCGGGTCCTGCTGATTGTCAATCCGCGCCTGACCCCGGTTGAGTTCCTGCGTACCCTGGCGCTGCGCCTCGGCCTGCCGGAACCGCCGCGCACCCGGATCGATCTGCTGGAATCGATCGGAACGGAGCTGGTGCGGCTTTACCAGGAAGGGCTTTGCCCGGTCCTGGTCCTTGATGAGGCCCAGCTGGTTCCCTACAAGGAGACCTTCGACGAGCTGCGGCTGCTGACCAACTTTCAGCTCGATGATTGCAATCTGCTGAGCGTGGTCATGATGGGACAGCCGGAGCTGCGCAAACGCCTTGCCCATCGTGCCTATGAACCGCTGCGGCAACGGGTCGGAATGCAGTTCAACCTCGGGCCCCTGACCCTCGAGGAGACGGCAGACTATCTCGAACACCGGATCCGGGTGGCCGGGGGGCCGCCAGGAATCTTCGCCGCCGGCGCGGTGGAGCAGATTTTTCATTACTCGGGAGGGATCCCGCGCAAGATCAACCACGCCGCAACCCTTGCCCTGCTTGAGGGTTTCGGGCGGGAGGCCCGCCGGATCGACCGGGAAGTGATGGCCGCGGTAATGATCGAACTCGATCTGTCCCCCTGAACGGGGAGAGAGGCGTTTATGGATTTGGCCGACATCCGTAAAAAAGCCCGGGGCAGCAAGCCCGGACCGGTTAAACCGCCACGCTCGCCAGCGCCGGCAGATACTGATGTGCAGCTGCCGGTTCCGGTTGGGGCCGGCGAGCTTCCGCCACCGGCCCCGCGTTCCGGTCGCGATCGTCTTGCCGAACTCTTCGAATTTCCTGCAGAATTCGACCTGGCGACGGAGGAGAGTTACCTTGAAGGGCTGGAAAAGCAGTCCACCGAGTCGGTGGAGGATCTTCGCCAATGGCTGACCTTTTCTCTTGGCGCCGAGGACTATGCCCTCGATATCCAGCAGATCAGCGAGATTATCAAGCCCCGGGAAGTGACTGAAATTCCGCGGGCTCCCGATTTTGTCCTCGGGGTTGTCTCGCTGCGCGGGATCATCGTGCCGATTTTTGATCTCGGCCGCAGGCTGCGCTTGGCTCCGGCCGAGCTCAGCCCGGTTTCACGGATCATCGTCTGTCACGGGGAGGGTCGCAGTGCCGGTCTCCTGGTCGATCGCATCAATCAGGTGATCCGGCTCCCCGAGCGTTCTCTCGAACCGCCTCCGTCCGTACTTGCCGGTCTCGACCGGGACCTGCTTACCGGGGTCGGGCGCTACCAGGAGCGGATGTATATTTTACTTCACCTGCCGAGCGTACTTAACGCCGAGCTGGTCTGATGCCAAGGAAAGGAGAAAGCCTGTGGGCAAGAAAAAGATTCTCATCGTCGAGGACGAGGAAAGCCTGCTAAAACTGGAAAGCATCCTGCTGACCTCGAAGGGATACGAGGTGAGGGGGGTTGCCAATGGCAGGGCGGCGCTGGAAGCCATTGCCGCAGAGGCTCCCGATCTGGTCCTCCTCGATATCATGCTGCCGGAGATTGACGGTTTTGAGGTTTGCCAGCGGATCAAGGAAAATCCGGCAACGGCAAAGATCCCGGTCGTCATGCTAACCGCCAAAAAGAGCCGGGAGGATATGGCTCGCGGTGAAAAGGTCGGCGCTGACTGGTACATCACCAAGCCATTCAAGTCTGCAATGGTTATCGAAACGATTCAGCGGTTTCTCAACCGATGAAACCGCGCAACGAGCTCGCAGCAACCTCCGGTGCGGACCAGGCGAGTCGCCAGGAGATCCAGCTGGCCTGCTTTCGTATCGGTGCGGAGTATTATGCCCTCGATATCCTGCGGATACGGGAGGTCATTCGGCCGCAGAAGCTGACCCTGGTACCCAAGGCCCCGGAATTCGTCGAGGGGGTGATCAACCTGCGTGGAGTGGTGATTCCGGTCGTCGATCTGCGCAAACGGTTCGGTAGCAAGGTCGACGGTGATGGCAAAAAAGTGCGTACCATTATCTGCGTGCTGGCCGGAAAAATCCTCGGGCTGGTCGTCGACGAAGTCGCCGAAGTGCGTAATTACTCCCGCCAGGAAATCCAGCCGGCGCCCCAGTTTTTGCGGGGGCGGGGTGCTGAATTCTTTCTCGGCGTCTGCCGCCGCGGGGATGACCTGGTCATGATCGTCGACCTGGAAAAGATCTTGAGCTCCGATGAGAAGATCGATCTGCAGCAGGTCGAGTTTCTCCCCGACCGAAAGGGTGCCGGAACCGCAGCGCCCTGACTACCGACCCCCGACCGCAGGCCGGCCGGAATCCTATCCATGAGGTCGTTAACCTATGATCGTCAGTTGTCCCGAGTGTGCTGCGCGGCTGCGCCTCGATCCCAAACGTCTGGCCGGCAAGCGCGTCACCTTGCGCTGTGCCCGCTGCCGGAAAATTTTTCAGGTGGCGGTCCCTAATCCGCGGAAAACGGGAGAACCGTTGCGGGTACTGATTGCGCACAGTGACGAGGGGCTTTGCCAGGCGGTGGTGGAGATCCTCTCGCGCGAAGGGCTCAATGGTGAGGTCTGCCATGATGGGCACCAGGCATTACAGACCTTGCAGCAGAGCGGGGCTCAGGTAGCGGTTATTGATGTGGCCCTCCCCGGGCTGCTTGCATTCGAACTGATCGAGCAGTTGCGCAGTGAACCTGGACTCAAGGATCTGCGCATAATTTTGCTCTCCTCGGTTTTCAACAAGACGGCGTACAAACGCACACCGACCTCCCTTTACGGGGCCGATGACTATATCGAAAAACACCATATTCCCGATGACCTGGTACCTAAAATCAATCGCCTGGTGGCCAATGCCCGTTCCGGCTCCACCAACGCTGGCGTCAGGGTGACGGTCGGGGACGACTATGCCGCTGAACAAGGGTTCCTCGAGGCGATGAATGACAAGATCCAGCAGGCCGAAGAGCAGGAAACCCAGGCCAGTGGCGAGGACGAGGCACGCCAGAAGGCACGGCGACTGGCGCGCATTATCGTCTCCGATATTGCACTTTACAACCAGGAGCGGGTCGACGAAGGACTGCGCAGCGGCCGATTTTACGAGCTCTTTGCCAGCGAAATTGCCGAGGGGAAACGACTCTTTCTGGAACGTCACCCCGCCGGGGGGGAGGCCTCGATGAAGGTCCTTGAAGATGCTTTTGAGGCTTTTATCCGGCGCCGGCGCAGCGAACTCGGCCTCTAATCGTTAATGCAGGGGAAGATCGTGGACAAACGACGGGAACTGGAAGATCGATTGGCAGCGCAGGAGGAAGAACTGCGCCTGCAGGGGCTCAAGGAACTGGGACGGCTCGGGATCGGGGAGTCGCTGCCGGCTCTCTACCGGGCGCTCGGCGATGAAAGCTGGCGCGTGCGCAAGGAGGCTGTCGATCTCTTTCTCGCCCTGCCGGCCGCCACTTCCCTCTGCGGTGAAATCTGTGAACACCTGCATTCGCAGGATAACGCCGGCCTGCGCAACGCCGCGGTAGAAATTCTCACCCGCATTGGCCGACCATCCCTCCCGGTCCTTCTTGAAGAACTTACCTGCCAGGACCACGACGTTCGTAAATTCGCTCTGGATATCCTGGGTGAAATCGGCGACCCGGACGCTGCCCCAGCGATGGTGCGTTCCCTGGCGGATGAGGATGACAACGTTCGCGCGGCAGCGGCGGAGAATCTCGGAAAGCTGCGGTCGGTCGAGGCGGTCCCGGCGCTGCTCGATGCGCTTGAACAGGCCGATCTGCTGCTGCGGTTCACGATCCTGGAAGCTCTCGGGCAGATCGGGGCGAAAGTTCCCGTCGACCGGCTGTTGCCCCTCGGGGCTGACCGCATGGTTCGCAAGGCCCTCTTTGATTGCCTGGGGCGGGTCGGGGGGCTGGAGGCGCTGCCGGTTCTGGTCGCAGGGCTCGATGATGAAATGCGCAATGTTCGCGAGGCGGCCACAGTTGCCCTGATCGGAATCGGGCGGCAGGGCGGAGCTGACTTTTGGCGGCAGTTCGCCGAGTTGGCCGGCCCGAGTCGTGCCGATGCCCTGGTCGAACTCCTCTCCAGCACCAGCGAGGCGGTGCGGCACGCCGCCCTGACCCTCCTCGGTGCCTGCGGCGAGACCCGGCATGCGCGTCATCTGCTGACCCTCTCCGAGGATGGAGCACTGGGCGAAGCTGCCATCCAGGCGTTGACGGCGATGGGGCGACATGCGCCCTGCTCCCTTACCGAGTTGTGGCCCGAAGCCGACAACCGCACCCGGACCTGCCTGGCCTATGTCATTGGTGCCGCACAATGTCGCCCGGGCTGCGGCCTCCTGATCGAGGGGCTGGGGAGTGACGATCTGGACCTGCGCCTGATGTCGGCCCGTGCTCTCGGCGAACTGGGCGAGACCGTGGCTTTTTCTCCCCTGGTTGCCGCTTTGCAGGAACCTTCCGAGGAACTGCGTCGCGAGGCAACCCAGGCCCTGTCACGAATGGCAGCGTCTGCCGCAACCGAAGTTGTCGGGATGCTGCGTCCTCTCGTCAGCGAAGCCGACCCCGGTTTGCGTGCCGCCGCCATCCGGATTCTCGGCGTCTGCGCCGCACCCGAGGTCGGGGGGATGCTCCATTTTGCGCTCAAGGATGAAGCGGCCGAGGTTCGGCGGGCTGCAGTACGGGCCATCGAGGCCCGCCCCGGCGCGGAGCAGGTCACTTCCCTGATGCTGGCCCTGACCGACGAAGATGCCGATGTCCGAAGACTCGCCGCCGAGGCCCTTGGCGCCAGTGGCGAACAGACGGCAGTCAGCGCTCTGGAGCTCGCCCTCAAGGACGAGGATATCTGGGTGCGGGCGGCTGCTGTCCGTTCCCTCGGCCGCATTGGCGGCGCGGAGGCCGGGCGGCTGGTTGAAGGGGCGCTGGGCGACCCGGTCGGGTTGATCGCCATTGCCGCCCTTGAAACCCTGGGACAGCTCGATCCGGGGAGGCTTGAATCCGCGGCCATGCTCGCCCTCAGGCATGCCGATGAAGAGGTGGTCAACTCCGCCATCCAGCTGCTTGCCGGCAGCGGCAACCGCGCCTGGCTCGAAACCAGTGGCAGCGATCTGCTCAACCACCGTCATTGGGAAGTGCGGCTCAATGCGGCTCGCGCCATGGCCGCGCTGCTTGGTGCCGGCGCCGTTGCTCCCCTTGAGGCCCGGTTGCTGATCGAGGGGGAGGACCTGGTTCGCCAGGAACTCCAGGATCTGCTCCTCGATTACCGCTCCGTTTCCTAGGTAGGACCGCAATGCTACTGTTCGCCCCGGATATCCCGATGAGTGCTGACGAATTCCGCCTGTTGCGGGACTTCGTCTATCAGCATTGCGGCCTGAACTTCACGGAAGACTCCAAGTATCTGCTGGAGAAACGACTCGGGAAGCGGTTGCAGCATCATCACCTGAAGAGCTTCAAGGATTACTATTACCTGCTGCGCTACAACCAGAACAAGGATCAGGAGCTTTCCGAGGTTGTCGATCTGCTGACGACCAACGAAACTTACTTCTTCCGGGAAGATTTCCAGCTGCGCAGCTTCACCGAGGAGATCCTTCCGGAGATCCGTCAGCGCAAGGAGCAGATTGGCGACCGTCGGCTGCGGATATGGAGCGCCGGATGCTCCACCGGTGAGGAACCCTATACCATCGCCATGCTTCTGCTCGAGCAGCCCGCCTTCGCCGACTGGCAGATTGAAATTGTCGGGACCGATATCAGCCAGCGGGTGTTGCAGATCGCCCGCAAAGGGGTTTACGGCAGCGCCTCCTTTCGAACGACCCCCCCGTCGCTTCAGCAACGTTACTTTACCGAGGTGGAGGAGGGGAAACTGCGGATCGCCGATCGGGCCAAGAACCTGGTGACGATCAGCCACCTGAATCTTTTCGATGCCCCCCGCGTCGGGCTCCTGGGGCGGATGGATGTCGTCTTCTGCCGTAACGTCATCATCTACTTTGATCTCGCGGCCAAGAAACGGGTCATCGACAGTTTTTTTCAGCGCCTGCGCCCCGAAGGGTTTCTTCTGCTCGGCCACAGTGAATCGCTGATGAACGTCACCAATGCCTTTGTCCTGCGCCATTTTGTGCACGACATGGTCTACCAGCGGCCGGCCCTGGCGTCTGCGTTCGAGGCCAAGCCATGAGCAGGCCGGTCCGTGTTCTGGTTATCGATGATTCGGCCTACAACCGGCGAACCATCACCAAGATGCTCGAAGCGATCGCCGGAGTCGAGGTGATTGCCTATGCCTGTGACGGCGAAGAAGGCTTGCGCAAGGCCCTTGACCTCTGCCCCGACCTGATCACCCTCGACCTTGAAATGCCGCGGATGGATGGCTTTACTTTCCTGCGCATTATCATGCAGAACCGGCCGACTCCGGTCATTGTCGTCTCCGCCCGTGCCGACGACCAGAACGTTTTCAAAGCCCTCGATTTCGGCGCGGTTGAATTCGTGGCCAAGCCGACGGCACGAATTTCTCCGGATCTTTTCAATATCCGGGAGGACCTGGAGCGCAAGGTCTGCGCCATTGCCGGCACCGACATGAAGAAGGTGTTGCGGCGCAATCTGCCCGGCGACCGCCCGCGCCAGCTCCCGGCTACCCCCCGCAAGGAGGAGAGCGGCATCTGCCAGGTGGTGATCGGCTCTTCCACCGGCGGGCCACCGGCGCTGCAGGCGATCTTTTCTGCCATTCGCCAGCCCCTTGCCATCGGATTTGCCATCTCCCAGCATATGCCCCCCGGTTTTACCCGGGCCTTCGCCGAACGCCTCAACCGGTTCAGCGCGCTGCAGATTCGCGAGGCCCGGGATTGCGATGTGATGACCCCCGGGACCGTGTTGATCGCGCCCGGTGGCCGCAACCTGGTTTTCCGGCGCCGCGGCGCCGAGGTGCTGGTCGATGTCGTTAAGCCGGAAAAGGGACAGCGCTATGTCCCCTCCGTCGACGTCATGTTCCGTTCGGCTGCGGAAATTTACGGACCCCGTCTCCTGGGGGTGGTTCTGACCGGGATGGGGAATGATGGCGCCCAGGGGGTGACCCGGATCAAGGAAGAGGGGGGAAAGGTGATCGCCGAGGCGGAAGAGAGCAGTGTCGTCTTCGGGATGCCGAAGGAGGCCATTGCCACCGGCAAGGTCGACAAGATTGCCCCCCTGCCGGAGGTTTGCGATCATATCCTGCGCTTCTGCGGATATTAGATATTGCGCATGAAATGGTGGATATTTTTTCAGGGGGCTGCTAGGATTACGCCTGTTGTCAGTTCGCCATGCTATGAGGAGAACCGGGATGTCCGAACGGGATGAGGATAAGGGCCTGACAGGGAAGAAGGGTGAAGAGTTCCTGCAAATTTTCAAAAAGGGAGCTGAATTCACCCAGGACCTGCTCAAGGAGAACGAACGCCTTCGCTTTCAACTCCTGGAGTTGGAACAGGCCGCGCGTCAGCAGCAGGCTGGTAGTGGCGCGGGGGACCCGGAACTCGATCGCCTGCGGCGGCGGGTTGAGGACCTGGAACAGGAAAAACAGGAGATCCTCCACCGGATCAAGCATGTCGAGGAGGAGAACCTGGACTTTGCCAACCGCTATGTTGAGATCGAAAACGAGAACAACATGCTGGCCAACTTGTACATCGCTTCCTACCAACTCCATTCGACCCTCGATTTCCGCGAAGTGCTTCAGGTGATCACCGAGATCGTGATCAACCTGATCGGAGCCGAGGAGTTCGCCATCATGCTCCTCGATGAAAAGACCAACCGTCTGACCGCCATGGCGACCGAAGGGCTCGATCCGGAAACCCTGCCGACCATCGAACTGGGGCAGGGAATTATTGGCCAGATGGCGAAGACCGGCGAAAACTATTTCATCGAGGAGATGGAAAACTACCAGCGTGATTTCAGCCACCCGCTGGTCTGCATTCCGCTCAAAATCAAGGAGCATGTGATCGGCGTTATCGTCATCTACAAGCTGCTGGAGCAGAAGAGCCGGTTTGCCGAGGTCGATTATGAACTCTTCACCCTGCTGGCGGGGCATGCGGCCACGGCGATCTTCTCGTCCAAACTCTATTCCGAGTCGGAGCGGAAGCTCTCCACCATCCAGGGTTTCCTTGACCTGATGACCAAGTAATCGTCGCGGAGGGATTGCATGTCCACATATAAGGTTCTGGTAGTTGAAGACTCACCGACCATGCGGCAGCTGATCGTTTTCGCCCTTAAGCGAATTCGGGGGTTGACCATTGTCGAGGCCAACGACGGCGTCGACGGTCTGAAAAAGCTTTCCAGTGACAAGTTCGACCTGATCTTTACCGACATCAATATGCCGATCATGGACGGACTGAAGCTGGTCAGCCTGGCGCGGAATGACCCCGGTTACAAGGCGGTACCGATCGTCATCATTACCACCGAGGGGGCCAACGAGGACCGCGAACGTGCCCTGGCCATCGGCGCCAACGACTACATCACCAAACCGATCCAGACTATCCGCATCATCGAGGTGGCCAAGAAACTCCTCGATATGCCTGGCTGAGTCCAGAGTTCATCCTTTTGCGGCCGCTTGACAAGAGTGGCCGGCATCATGTCTAATGAGCGCCTCTCCGGGAAGACCGGAGGGGTCAATCGCTCCCAAGGAGGTCCATTTGGCCAAGGAAGAAGCAATCGAAGTTGAAGGCTCGGTGATCGAGCCACTCCCCAATGCCATGTTCCGTGTCAAGCTCGACAACGGTCATGTCGTTCTCGCCCATATTTCCGGCAAGATGCGCAAGTTCTATATCCGCATCCTCCCCGGTGACCGGGTGACTGTGGAATTGTCTCCCTACGACCTGACCCGCGGCCGAATCACCTATCGCGAAAAGTAGGTCTGTCAAAACTTCCCTGGCCCGCCCTGGCAGGCGGCGGACCGGGGGTGGTTTGGCCCTCATGCCTGCACACCACTGTTTCCTGATACCGGCACCGGCCGGTATTCCTGTTTGTAATCGGGTAGCCCATGGGCTACGGAGGAACTATGCAAGAGCGTTACAACCCGGCCGAGATCGAGTCCCGCTGGCAACAGTTCTGGGAAGAGCGTGGCAGCTACCGCGTGAACGAAAATTCCGCGGCTCCCAAGTACTACCTGCTGGAAATGTTTCCTTATCCCTCCGGCCGGATTCATATGGGGCATGTCCGCAATTACTCGATTGGCGACGTGGTGGCCCGCTTCAAGCGGCTGCAGGGGTTCAACGTTCTGCATCCGATGGGTTGGGACGCCTTCGGTATGCCGGCCGAAAACGCTGCCATTCAGCATGGCACCCATCCGGCCAAATGGACCTACGAGAATATCGCCAACATGCGCGCCCAGCTCAAGAAAATGGGCCTCTCCTACGACTGGTCCCGGGAACTCGCAACCTGTGACATCGCCTACTACCGCTGGGAACAGCTGATCTTTCTGCGCATGCTGGAGCGCGGCCTGGCCTATAAAAAGAGCTCCAGCGTCAACTGGTGCCCCTCCTGCCAGACCGTGCTGGCCAATGAACAGGTCGAAGACAACTGTTGCTGGCGCTGCGACAGCGAAGTGACAGCCAAGGAACTCGAGCAGTGGTTCTTCCGCATTACCGACTATGCCGAGGAGCTGCTGGCCGAGACCTGGAACCTGCCGGGTTGGCCGGAGCCGGTGTTGACCATGCAGCGCAACTGGATCGGTCGCAGCACCGGTTGCGAAATCGATTTCCCCATCGTCGGCCGTGACCAGGCGATCAAGGTCTTCACCACCCGCCAGGACACCCTCTTCGGTGCCACCTTCATGAGCCTCGCCCCGGAGCATCCCCTCGCTCTCGACCTCGCCAGCAACGAACAGCGGCCGGCGGTGGAAGCGTTTATCGCCAAGGTGCGCAAGCAGGAGAAGACGCGGCGCACCAGCGATGATTTCGAGAAGGAAGGGGTCTTTACCGGCACCTTCTGCCGCAACCCGGTAACCGGAAGGGAGATGCCGGTCTATCTCGGCAACTTTGTCCTGATGGATTACGGTACCGGGGCGGTGATGGCGGTCCCGACCCATGATCAGCGCGACTTCGAATTCGCCCGCAAGTACCAGCTGCCAATGACGGTCGTGATCCAGCCGGAAGGGGAGAGTCTCGATCCGGCGATGATGACCGCGGCCTGGACCGGCCCGGGCGTTTTGGTGAATTCCGGCCGTTTCGATGGTATGGACAACGAAGCAGCCAAGGAAGCGATCGCCGATGATCTCGCCGCCCGTGGCATCGGCCGGAAGACCGTCAACTGGCGGCTGCGCGACTGGGGCGTCTCCCGTCAGCGTTACTGGGGAACGCCGATTCCGGTTATTTACTGTCCCGATTGCGGTGTGGTGCCGGTTCCGGAGGCGGATCTGCCGGTCGTTCTGCCGACCGATGTCGAGTTTACCGGGGAAGGGGGAAGCCCCCTTGCCAGTGCGGCCAGTTTCGTCAACGTCGCCTGCCCGCGTTGCGGCGGTGCGGCCCGGCGCGAAACCGACACCTTTGATACATTTGTCGAGAGTTCATGGTATTTCGCGCGCTATGCCAGCCCCGGCTTCGCTGCCGGACCGGTCGATCGCGCGGCAGCCGAATACTGGCTCCCGGTCGACCAGTACATCGGCGGCGTCGAGCATGCGGTCATGCACCTGCTCTACGCCCGGTTTTTTACCAAGGTGATGCGTGATCTCGGTCTGATGCAGGTGGATGAGCCCTTCCGCAATCTCCTCACCCAGGGGATGGTCTGCATGGAGACCCGTTCCTGCCCGACGCACGGCTGGCTCTATCCCGAAGAGATCCGTGACGGCAACTGCAGCAAATGCGGTGCCCCGGCGGTGGTGGGACGCAACGAGAAAATGAGCAAGTCGAAGAAGAACGTGGTCGATCCCGATCACCTCATCAAGCGCTACGGTGCCGACACGGCGCGACTCTTTTCGCTCTTCGCGGCACCGCCGGAGAAGGACCTGGAGTGGAATGAAGCGGGGGTCGAAGGGTGCTACCGGTTTCTCAACCGGGTCTGGCGCGGGGTCTACGATAATCTTGAAATCATCGATGGCGTTGCCGTGGCGACCGCGGCCGAAGGTCACGGGCGGGAATTGCGGCGCCAGGTACATCGCACCATCAGGAAGGTCACCGAGGATGTTGACGGCCGTTTCCATTTCAATACCGCCATTGCCGCGGTAATGGAGCTGGTCAATGCCATCTATGCTTTCGAAGCCAAGCAAGAGCATCCTGCCGTGCTGCGCGAAGCGCTGGAGAGCGTGGTGCGACTGCTCGCCCCCTTCGTTCCGCATATTGCCGAGGAGCTATGGTCAGCGTTGGGCCATTCCGCAGGGCTTGACGCGGCGGGCTGGCCGAGCTGGGATGAAGCGGCCCTGACCGAGGATGAGCTGACGATCGTGGTGCAGGTCAACGGCAAGGTCCGCGGCAAGGTGAGCGTTCCGGCAACGGCGGACGAGGCGACGGTGCGGACAGCGGCGCTGGCGGAACCGAATGTTGCCCGCTTCCTGGAAGGAGCAACCGTGCGCAAGGTGGTGGTGGTTCCCGGTCGCCTGGTCAGCGTGGTAGCCGGATGATGCGCCGGCTGTGGCCGTTGCTGCTCCTGCTGCTCCTGGCTGGCTGCGGTTATCACCGTCCCGGCGAAGGGGACAGCCTCGGGGCGATCAGTACCCTGCGCATTCAGCTCTTTGCCAACCGCACTTTTGAGCCGTTCCTGGAGAATGTTCTGACCAATGCGGTAACCCAGCGTTTTCAGCGCACCCGTCGCTGGCGTCTGGTGGAAGACCCGGCTGCCGCCGATGCCATCTTCTCCGGGACCGTCCTCAGTTTCCGCAGTGACCCCGTCTCCTTCGATGCCAATGACAAGGTGCTTGAATACCGGGCGCAAATGACCGTTGCCGGCGAACTCCGCCGCCAGGAAGACGGCCAGGTGCTGTGGAAAGGGAGCGTGAACTGGAACGAGGAATATCCCGGCGGGCTCGACAAGGGGCTGCAGGATGATAACAAGGGGGCGGCGATCCGCCTCATCGCAGCGCGTCTCGCCGAGGAATTCTACTTCCGTCTTACGGACAATTTTTGAGGGATGGTGGAGCGGATGTCATGACTCCAGCGGAACTGCATCGCGCCCTCGCCGATCATAAGGTCCCCCCACTCCTCTGCCTCCACGGTGAAGAAGGGTTTCTCGTCGAGCAGGCCTGGCGCCAGATCCTCGCCGAACTGGTTCCGGCGGATGCCCGGGATTTCAATTTTCAGCAGTTCCAGGGGAAGGAAGCCCGGGCGGCTGCTGTCCTCGACGCCGTTCAGACCCTGCCGGTTTTCGCTCCGCGCCGCCTGGTATTGATCAAGAATGCCCAGGACCTCCCGACCGCCGAACAGGACGGACTTCTCGAGTATCTGCGCAATCCGCTCCCCGAATCGGTGCTGCTGCTGGTCTGCGACAAGATCGATGCGCGCCGCAAGCTGTTCCAGGCCTTCAAAAAAGTGGGCGCCCTGGTCGAATTCAAGCGCCTCTATGACAACCAGATTCCCGCCTTTATCCGCGAACGGTTGCGCATCTCTGGCAAGCTGATGACCGAGGATGCTCTCGCTCTCTTCAACCGCAGGGTTGGCAATAATCTGCAGGAGGTGGTGGGGGAACTGGAGAAGCTTTTCGCCTATCTCGGCGAGCGGGACCTTGCCGATGTCGCCGACGTGGCGGCGGTGGTCTCCGACAGCCGGGTCGACAGCATTTTTGAGCTGACCAACGCTCTCGGCAATGGCGAGAGTGGCGAAGCGTTGCGGCTACTGGGACGGCTGCTGGCTGACGGCCAGGCACCGCTGCTGGTGCTGAACCTGATCGTTCGGCATTTCCGTCAGCTCTGGCTGACCCGGGAACTTATCGACCAGGGAGGGAAAACCAGTGATGTCGCTCGACGGGTGGGGGTCAACCCCTACTTTGTCGATGGCCTGATCCGCCAGGCCCGGCGCTTTTCCGCCGGGCGTTTCCGCCGGGCGTTCGACCTTTTCCTGGAGGCGGATCTCGCCCTCAAGTCGAGTGGCGCCCATCCTGCCCCCTTGCTGGAACGGCTGATTCTGCAGATTGCCGTAATCAAATAAAAAAAGGGGCCGCATCGGCGGCCCCATAATCTTTCCGGCAGGGAACGTTACTCAGGACATGGCGTTGACCAGCTTGCTCAGGCGGGAAATTTTCCGGCTGGCGGTCGCCTTGTGAATAATCCCTTTGCTGGCAGCCTTGTCAATGAACGGCACGGCGCGTTCAAGGGCCGCCTGGGCGGTGGCGCTGTCCCCTTCCGCGACCGCGGTGCGGACCTGCTTGACGTAGGTGCGCATGGTCGAACGAACATGGGTGTTGCGCGCGGCGCGAACGGCATTTTGCTTGTTGCGTTTGATCGCTGATTTGTGATTGGCCAAGGTCCTATCCTCCGACGTTGTGGTGAAGAGCGTTTTGTGATGATCTGATTGGGCACGATTTATAACATTCGCCTATGGCTACGTCAAGTTAAAAAAATTCCAATCAAGTTGAATAAGTCATTAGGTGTCAGCTAGTTAACTCTTGTCGAGTGCGAATTAAATAAAAATAATCCTTTGACTTCGGGCCCTTGGCAGGGTTCCGGAGGCAGGCAGGGACAAAATGTCGGAGAAGGGGCAGATTACCATGGCAACCGGAATCATGGGGCTGGCGACCGGGCTAAGCCGTATCGCCGGTCTGGTTCGGGACATCGTCGTGGCCGCGCTCTTTGGCGCCGGTTTCGGCACCGACGCCTTCTTCATGGCTTTCACTATTCCCAATCTGCTGCGCCGGTTTTTCGCCGAGGGTTCCCTGACCGCCGCCTTTGTGCCGACCTTCTCCGATGTCTATCACAGGCAGGGTGAGGCCGAGGCGCGGCGGGTGGCCGCCATCTGCGCCACTCTCCTGACCCTGGTGATGGTAGTGGTGGTGATGGCGGGGATCCTCTGCTCCCCCCTGGTGGTCCGGATGATCGGCTATGGATTCGGCGCGGTGGAGGGGAAACTCGCCCTGACCGACACGCTCAACCGGGTGATGTTCCCTTATATCTTCTTCGCCAGTCTCCTCGCCCTGCTGACCGGCGTGGCCAATGTCTTCGGCCATTACTTTCTCCCCGCCCTCTCGCCCCTCCTCCTCAACCTCGCCATGATCGGCGCGGCGGTCCTGCTCGCACCACTGTTCGAGGTACCGGTCATGGCGCTGGCGATTGGCGTTCTGGTCGGCGGGCTCCTGCAACTGCTGCTGCAATTCCCCCTGTTACGGCGCTATGGCCTGTCGCTGCGCCCTGATTTCCATTTCCGGCATCCGGCCGTACAAAGGGTGGCGCGCCTGATGCTTCCCGGGCTGCTCGGCGTCGCCATTTACCAGATCAATGTCATCGTCACGCGGCTGCTCGCCTCGTTTCTCCCCGAGGGGAGCGTCTCCTATCTCTACTACGGCCAGCGGCTCTTCGAATTCCCCCAGGGGATATTCATCGTCTCCCTCGCCCAGGCGGTATTGCCGGCCATGAGCCGGCAGGCGGCGCTGGGGGATCGCGACGGCCTCAAGGATTCGTTGCGCTTTGCCCTGATCCTGCTCAACCTCATCATCCTGCCCGCCGCCCTCGGGCTCCTGCTCTGCTCGGTACCGATCTTCAGCCTCTTTTTCATGGGTGGTGCCTTCACCTTCCATGATGTCCAGCAGACGGCCCTGGCTCTTTCGGCCTATGCTCCCGGCCTGATCTTCGTCGGCATCAGCCGGGTGGTGGTGCCGACCTTCTACGCCATGCAGGATACCCGCACACCGGTCCTCGTCTCCCTCTGGACTCTGCTGGTCAATGCCGGCCTCGGCCTGGCCCTGATGGGCCCCATGCAGCATACCGGCCTGGCGCTGGCGCTGACCCTCGCGGCGGCCTTCAACGCCGTGGTCCTGGTCTGGGTATTGCGGCGCAGGATCGGACACCTGGGACTGAGGGAGGTGGGATCTTCGCTGCTGCGCAGCCTGCCGCCGCTGCTGCTGATGGCTGCGGTCGTCTATCTGCTCCTCGGGCTTGGCGATTGGGCCGCCCCGGGTGAGCGCCTGGTCAAGGGGGCCGTTCTCGCCCTGGCGATCGGCGTCGGGGGGCTGGTCTACGGCGGGGGTTGCCTCCTCTGCCGGGTTCCGGAAGTCGACCGGGTCATGGTATTCTGCAGGGAGAAGATAGCGAGGAGGCGAGGATGAGGCGTAAGGCTGCCAACGCGGCGAGATGCTGCGCGATCGGGATCAGTCCTGCGGGATGGCTGGGTGTCGTGGCCGGGCCGGACGGCCTGCTGGAAATCCTGCTGGCGCCGTCAGAAGAGGATGTCCGTGCGCGGCTCGCCCGCTATGTTCCGCCGTTGCAGGAAGGGCGGGACGGACTTTGCGGGGAGGCGCTTAATCAGTTGGAAGCCTTCCTCTCCGGGGCGCGACTGCACTTCAACCTCCCCCTCGATCTTGGAGATCAAAGCCCCTTTGCCCGTGCCGTGCTGACCGCCCTGCTGCAGGTGCCCGTCGGCGGCACCGTCAGCTATGGTGAACTCGCCCGTCGCGCCGGCCACCCCGGGGCGGCCCGGGCGGTCGGGCGGGTGATGGCCGGGAACCCCCTGCCACTTGTTATCCCCTGCCATCGCGTGGTCGGTGCCAGCGGCGATCTTACCGGCTATTCCGGGGGTTCTGGAGTTGCCACCAAGGAATGGTTGCTCGCCTTTGAACGGCAGCGGACCTGACCCTTGCCAAGTTCCATAAAAATTGTCAGGGGGCGGTTACAGAGGAGAAGGAAGAAACCTTCAACCGAGGCGGCCGGCCTGGCGCAACGCCTCGTAAAGCACGATGCCGGCGGCGGTGGAAAGGTTGAGGCTGCGCACTTCGGGGACGAAGATCGGGATGCGGATCGAGCGCTCGGGGTGAGTCGCCAGCAGTTCCGCCGGCAGGCCGCTGGTTTCGCGGCCGAATATCAGCAGGTCGCCCGGGCGGAAGGTCGCGGCGGTATAGGACCGATCCGCGTTTTTCGAGGTCAACCAGAAGCGGGCGGCGGGGTAGGCGGCGAACAGCGCCTCCAGTGACGGCCAGGTGCGGACGTCGATCACCGGCCAGTAGTCGAGCCCGGCCCGTTTCAGGTAGCGGTCGTCGAGGGAGAAGCCGAGTTGACCGACCAGGTGAAGGACGCTGCCGGTGGCGCCGCAGAGACGGGCAATATTCCCGGTGTTGGGCGGGATTTCCGGTTCGACCAGGACGATATGGAAGGGGAGCACGGTCATCTCAGGGGCGCCAGCGGCGGTGGACCCAGAACCACTGGCTGATGTCGCGGCGCACTGCGGTTTCGATGCAGGCGGTGAGCAGCGCCGTGTTGGCGGTGACCGCTTCCGGCGCCGGATCGTCGGCCAGCAGGATCGGTTTCTGGAACTCGATCTCGTAGCGATTGTCGGGGGTCCGCCAGCAGAAGATCGGGACGATCGGTACCTGCTGCTTCATGGCGATCTGGGTGATGATCGGCGTGGTCCAGGCGGGGCGACCGAAGAAGGGGACCTGAACCGCATGCTTGGGGGTCATGTGCTGGTCGATGAGGATGCCGACGCAGCGTTTTTCAGCCAGGGACTTGATAATCCGCCGGGCGCCCCGCTTGGCGTCGAGAAAACGGCACCCCCCCTGTTCACGAATGCGCTGGAAATAGTCGTTGATGGAGGGATTTTTCATGCGCTTGGCGACGAAGTCGGTGGGAAAGCCGAGGGCCGGCATGACGATGGCGCCGATCTCCCAAAAACCGACGTGGCCGGAGAGGAGGATGACCCCCTTGCCATGGGCGGCCGCCTTGTCCAGATGCTCCTGGCCCTTCACCGTGACGTATCGGTTGAATTGGGCGGGGTCATTGAGGCGATCGAGGAGGAGCATTTCGACGCCGCTGAGACCGAGGTGGCGAAAATGACTGACGAGTGTCCGGTCGAGCTCAGCCGGGCTCATCGCCGGAAACGCCTGCTGCAGATTGGCGCGGGCGGTGCGACGGCGTTTGCCGAGAAGATGGCAACTGAGCCGCCCGAGTCCGGCGCCGATGGCGAGAGCGAGGCGCCGGGGAAGGGCCCTTAGCAGAGCGGCTGCCGCCTGAAAAAGGATGTTTTCTATGTAGTTTTTCAGCCTGCGATCGGCCATGGTTCCGTCTCGGTGGGCTTTGGCAATAGGAGGGCAGGTCAATTTATGCGTGCCGCCGAAGTGGGCGATACTACCATGTGCCGGGAACGGGAACCAAGCAAAATGAACGCGATGAAATGAAGAAAAAGGGCGGGCCCGATGGCCCGCCCTTTTGGTCTGGCGTGTTGCTGCTGTTACCAGCGTTCGCTGCCGTGGCAGCTGGTGGTACAGGTTCGGGTCGAAGCGTTGTAGCTGTTCACCCGGGTGGAGCCGCCACCGATGGTAGCCGCAGCCGGTCCCTCCATGGCCGCCGTGTCAAGGCGGGTGAAGTGGTTGGTCGCCAGGGTGGTGGTGTTGTGACAGACGGTGCAGGCCTGGCGCGCATGGTTGCTTCGGCTGTGCTGACCGGAATTGTAGCTGTTGTATTGACCGGTGCCAATGGTATGGCAGGCGGTGCAGTCGCTGTTGACATTGATGCTGCCGGTCGACCAGTCCGGGGTCGTCTTGCCGCCGTGGCAGCTGACGTTGACGCAGGTCGCGGTGCCGTTGGGGTTCTCGGCGGCGCTGCCGCTCTTGGCATTGTAGGCCGAGAGGAAGCCGAGATCGATCCAGCCGTTGTGGGCGGCACCGGTGTGACAGGTATTGCAGACGGTTCCGACGTTGGCGAGGGCCTTGTGCACGGCATGAGCGCCGGCGCCGTTCGGGTAGGCACTGCCATTGGGCGGCTGGCCGTGGCAGGCGGTGCAATTGCTGTAGTCGGGACCCGGGGGCGTGGTCGGGTCGGCCGGCGGCAATGCATCGGCAATCGCCTGCACCTGCTCTGCAGTCAGGACGATGTAGCCCATGTTGCCGACATTGCCGGCAATGGCGGCGCTGATAGCGGCGGCGCTACGGCCGGGCTTGGTGGTGCTCGCTAGGTCAAGGTGACAACCGGCGCACTCTGCGGCATAAAGGGCGGCGCCGTCCAGGGGACCAGGCGTCGGGGGCGGTGGCGGGGTGACGACGACGCTGTTGGTCGCAACCCAGTCGACCAGAGCGGCGACCTCATTGGCGGCCAGCGCGACGCCGTTGTGGCCGGCGGCGAGCTTGGCGGCGATCAGCGCCGATTTGTTGTTGAGGTCAGGAGCGAAACCCACGGAATCGTAGGTCCCTAGCTTGTGACAGCCGGCACAGTTGCCATCGTAGAGCACGGCACCGTCGAGAGGGGCCGGAGTCGGGTCGGGCGGCGGCGGAGTGACGACGACGCTGTTGGTCGCAATCCAGTCGACCAGGGCCGCAATCTCGTTGGCGGCCAGGACGATGCTGTTGTGACCGGCGGCAAGCTTGGCCGCAATCAGGTTCGATTTGTTGTTGAGGTCGGGAGCAAACCCGGCGGTGTCGATGCTGCCGAATTTGTGACAGCCGGCACAGTTACCGTCGTAGATTGCGGAACCGTCGACCGGAACCGGAGTCGGGTCGGGCGGCGGCGGGGTGACGACGACGCTGTTGACGGCGATCCAGTCGACCAGGGCCGTCACTTCGTTGGCAGCCAGGGCGACGCCGTTGTGACCGGCGGCGAGCTTAGCGCTGATCAGGGTCGACTTGTTGTTGAGATCAGGGGCGAAACCCACGGTATCGTAGGTATCGAATTTGTGACAGCCGGCACAGTTGCCATCGTAGAGCGCGGCACCATCGAGAGGAACCGGAGTCGGGCCGGGCGGCGGCGGGGTGACGACGGTGCTGTTGGCAGCGATCCAGTCGACCAGGGCCGTCACTTCGTTGGCGGCCAGCGCGACACCGTTGTGGCCGGTGGCAAGTTTGGCACTGATCAGGGTCGACTTGTTGTTGAGGTCGGGGGCGAAACCCGCATTATCGAAGGTGTCGAACTTGTGACAGCCGGCGCAGTTTCCGTCGTAGAGGGCGCCGCCGTCCGGGGTCGGGGTCGGCGGCGGGGTCGGAGTGGTGGCGCCGTCGAGATAGGCGGCGAGGTCGCTCACCTGGGTCGCCGAAAGGCTGACGCCGTTGTGGCCGGCGCCGATCTTGGTCGCCACCAGTGATCCCTTGTTGGCCAGGTCCGGCGCGAAGCCGCTGGTATCGGCGCTGCCGAATTTGTGACAGGAGCTGCAACTGTTGTCGTAGACGACCTTGCCGGCAACAGCGTCGCCACCGCCGCCATTGCCGCCGTTGCCACCGCCAGTGGTGCCGTGGTTGGCGACGTAATGCTGGCGGGCGACGGCAGGAGCGGTAATCAGTACGGTGTCGATAGCGTTCAGGACCGGGTTACCGAGGCGTACCGCAGCCTGGGCGCTCTGGCAAAGGCTGGTCGCCGTGGCGACGAAATCGGCAGCTGTGAGCGCAGTACCGGCATCGACAACGGCCGGGTCATTGGCAAGGGCGCTGAAATTGGCCGAATTGAGAATCTCGGTGACGATGGTGACCGCATCCTGGAAGTTGGAGTCGCTGAGACTGGCGGCGTCAGGGCTGTAGTTGCCGGTCAGTTCCATGAAGGCGTTAGCAGCCATGGCGGCCTGCAACGGGGCCAGGCGGCTACCCGCGGTGACTCCTCCGGTCTGGTTGAAGGCGGCCATCGGGTCGGCATAGAGATCGGCCGACGACAGGCCGGTGAGGCCGGAGGCGGCAAAACGGTCGAGGACCTGCTGTTCGCTGGCTCCCCCGGCAAGCAGGGTCGTCAGTGGGGAGACGACCACGGTGCCGCTGGCATTGGTGCCGACCTTGCGCTTGAGAATACCGTGGTAGTCGACGCCGTTATGCTTGGGAACCGGTGACGGTTTGATGGTAATGGTCGATCCGGGGGTCAGCGGTCCCGGGAAGGTGAAGCTGCCGTCCGCCTGGGTCGGTGTGGACTGGCGTTGCAAAACGCCGCCGTCCGCGCCGATTTCCTGCAGGACCGCGCCGACGATGTAGGGATCGACCAGTACCCCCTGGGCGGCGGGGCCGCTCACATTGGTGCCGTCGCTGGCAGAATTGGTGCTTGAGCCGCAGCCGGCCAGCAGCATGGCGGCGGCCCACAGGATCAGTCCGAGGGAAAGAAGTTTTTGAAGTTTCAAGGGTAAGCTCCTTTGGCAAAGCCGGATCCTGTAAGCAGGGACAGAATGTCCTGAATCCGGCGGTTGTTGACCAATTCGGGGAGCGCGGCAGCCTGGTTGGAAGATTGGAAACCGGGTGCAAGGGCTGAGCGCGCTTGTCACCCTCCTGGGGGGATCGTCACTGAAAGGTCCCGACGGGTCAGGGCGGGAAGAATAGGAGCAATGATGCTTACTGAAGTTTGGAGTCGTCAGGGTTTAGCTTAGCAAAACGTGGGCCAAAAATGGCACATTAAAAAAATTTGAATTGCCAACACAGGCCTTAAATGTATGAAAATAAAGTAAAAGGAAGAAACGGCAGTGTGCCGGCTTCGCAACAGCATGGTAGCTGGTGAGGAGTTATACCTGATCTGGAGGAGGGGGGGGGAGGGGGGACTACGCAGGAAATTCGGAAATGAACGTAACGGCAATTGCGCAGATGCACAGTTATGAGATGGGCGCCGGCCGGAACCCGGGTATCCCGGGGACCGGCCGGCGATCAACCGTTAACCCTGGCTCGCGGCGAGCGCTTGATCCAGGTCGGCGATTATATCCTTGATATCTTCAATGCCGACAGAAACGCGGATGAAATCGGGAGTGACGCCGGCAGCAAGCTGGGCCTCGGCGGAGAGTTGCTGGTGGGTGGTGCTGGCCGGGTGAATAACCAGCGTCTTGGCGTCGCCGATATTGGCCAAATGACTTGCCAGCTTGACGCCGTCGATGAACCTGGCGCCGGCGGTCATCCCCCCCTTGATGCCAAAACCGAGAATGGCACCCTGGCCGGCCGGCAGGTAGCGGCGGGCGCGGGTATGATCGGGGTGGTTTTCCAGACCGGGGTAATTGACCCAGGAAACCAGGGGGTGAAGCTCCAGGAAGCGGGCGACGGCCAGGGCATTCTCGCAATGACGTGGCATCCGCACATGGAGGGTCTCCAGTCCCTGCAGAATCAGGAAACTGTTGAAGGGGGAAATGCAGGGGCCCAAATCCCGCAGCAGGGTCAGGCGCATCTTGAGGATGTAGGCGAGGTTGCCGAGGGCCTCGTGGTAGACCAGGCCGTGATAGCTGGGGTCAGGGGTGGTGTATTCGGGAAAACGGCCGCTCGACCAGTCGAAGTTGCCGCTATCGACCACGGCGCCGCCGATACTGGTGCCGTGTCCGCCAATGAATTTGGTCAGGGAATAAACAACGATGTCGGCGCCATGTTCGATTGGCCGGAACAGGGCAGGGGTGGCCACCGTGTTGTCAACGATAAAAGGGAGGCCGTGATCGTGGGCAAGCTTCGCCAGGGTTTCGAAATCGTCGACGTTGTTTTTCGGATTGCCAATCGTCTCCGTATAGACGGCTTTGGTGTTGTCGTCAATGGCGGCCTTCACGGCGGCCGGGTCGCCGGAGTTGACAAACTTGACGGTAATCCCCATGCGCCGGAAGGTGTGGCTGAACAAATTGTAGGTGCCGCCGTAAAGGTAGCTGCTCGCGACGATGTTGTCGCCGGCCTGGGCAAGATTGAGAATGGCCAGGGTCACCGCCGCCGAGCCGGAGGAGAGCGCCAGTGCGCCGACGCCGCCATCGAGGTCGGCCAGGCGCTTTTCGAGAACATCGCTGGTCGGGTTCATCAGCCGGGTATAGATATTCCCCATCTCCTTGAGGCCAAAAAGATTCGCGGCATGTTCCGAGGAGTTGAAGGTGTAGGAGCTGGTCTGGTAAATAGGAACCGCGCGGGCGTTGGTGGTCGGGTCGGGGACCTGACCGGCGTGAAGGGCTTTGGTGCCGATACCTGGCGACGGGTTGCTCATGGCGTTCTCCTTAACGGTTGGTTACCCAAGCTGGCAGGTCAAGAAACTGTGTGGTTAATGGCTAGCAGAATGAAGTTTGTCTGTCAAGAATATTCTCGGAGATTTAACGGTTGATCGGCGAGAATCTTCACGGCAGGGCCGGTGGCTCTTTTCTGTGCGGAATTATAACAGTTCCGGTTTGCCCTGGCACAGAAAAGAATCTGCGGGGTTGCGGCAAGGCCGGTTATTCACTAAGCTGAACCGCGACTTCCGGGTTAGGTTTGGCGCAGCAGGAATAAGCCCCCTCAGGCATGGCGGCAATGGACGAGGTTTTTCTCGAAGCCCTGGTTGTTGAGTTGCGGAGCCGGTTGTGCGGTGCCGCGGTCAACAAAATCTTCCAGTGTGGGTCGAATGACCTGGTCTTCCGAGTCTGGACCGGCCGCGACAATCTGCGGCTGCTGCTCTCCGCCGACCCGGGCGCACCACGGCTCTACCTGACCACAACCGCGCTCCCCAATCCGGCAGCGCCCCCCCGCTTCTGCCAGTTGCTGCGGTCCCGGTTACGGCGCCTGCTGACGATCGAGCGAGTGCCCGGCGAGCGCATCGTTCTTCTCCGCTTCGCCGGGGCGGGGGGTGAGCAATGGGAGGTAGTCGCCGAGTTTTTCGGCAATCGGCCCAACCTGATCCTGATCGATGGTGACGGCCGCATTGTTGATGCGTTGCAGCGCATCACCGGGGGCGAGCGTCCCTGCATTCCCGGCCAGGTTTATCCCTTGCCGCCACCTCGGGCACGTTTTCTCCTGGCCACGGGACTCCCCGCCATCCCCCCTGGAGTAGACCTTCGTTCCTGGCTTCTTCACCAGGTCACGCCGATGAGCCCCCTGGTCGCCAGCGACCTCGCCGCGGCGACAGCTACCGGGGTCGACCCGGTCGTGGCCCTGGAGCACTTCCGCCAACGTTGGGTGGCCGCAGACTTTGCGCCGGGCATCGCGGTCATCAATGACCGCCCGGTCCTGTTTGCGTTTCCGCCCGATTACCTGGAAATGGACGGGCCCCAGCTTTTTGATTCATCATCGGCGGCGGCCGAGGCCTTCTACGCTTCCCGGGCGGGGGGTGATCTTTTCGGTGGCGGGCGCAGGGAACTCGAATCGCTGGTAGCAAAGGCCGTCGCCCGCCTCGAAAAGCGCCTTGCCCATATCGCCGCCGAAGAGGAGAGGGCGGCCGGCGCCAAGCGGCAGCGCGAGTTCGGCGACCTGTTGCTCGCCAATCTGCACCTGTTGCGCCGCGGGCTGACTGAGATCGTTCTTACCGACTGGTACACCGACCCGCCGCAACCGGTATGCATCCCCCTCGATCCGGCCCTCTCTCCGCAGGAGAACGCGGCGGCCTGTTTCCGCCGTCATCGCAAGGGAAAGCGGGCGCTGAAGCACATCGAGCGCCGCCGCGCCGAAACCCGCGCCGAACTCGAATGGCTCGGCGGCGTCGCCCTCGCCCTTGATGAGCTTGAGTCGCCTGAGGAACTGGGTGCTCTGCGGGCGGAACTCGCCGCGGCCGGATTGCTCAAACTGCGCCCCGAACCGGGGCGTGCGCGCCAGGCTACTCCCGGCACTCTGTTGCGCAGCACCCGGACGCCCGGCGGGTTTCTCCTCTACTGGGGGCGCAACAATCGCAGCAACGATCGGGTCAGCAGGGAGCTTACCGCTGGCGACGACCTCTGGTTTCATGCCCATAACATTCCCGGTTGCCACCTGGTTCTGAAGCGCGATTCGAAGGGTGTCGAGGTTCCCGAGGAAGATATCGAATTTGCCGCGGCCCTGGCCGCCGGCTATTCGCGGGGGAGGGACGCGGCGCGGGTCGATGTGATCGTCGCCGCCGGTCGCGAGGTGCGCAAGCCGAAAGGGGTGCGACCGGGACTGGTCAGCGTTGGCCATTTCCGTACCGTGCGGGTTATCCCGCGGCGCCTCCCTCCGGCCGGCGATCCCGGTGAGAATTGACGCAGGGCCACTTTTTTTGGTTGCAAAGGATGAGGCCTTTTGTTATAAACACCTTCGCTTCACGCCCAAGTGGTGGAATTGGTAGACACGCTAGGTTCAGGGTCTAGTGACCGTAGGGTCGTGGGAGTTCGAGTCTCCCCTTGGGCACCACAACTAAGATGACGGGCCAGCCGATTGACGGCTGGCCCTTTTTCTTTGGTGCGCCAGGCATGGCGCGTAGCGCCTTGACTGGCGCTGTCTGATTCACTGTGGTGGTGAATCAGTGACTTGGGGGTGCAAGTCCCCTGCGGACCCTGATGGCGGGAACCGCTAGCCGGACGGCAAGGGTGTCCATCGCGAGGTGGAATCTGAAGGAAGCCGCAGGCAAAATCCCGGTCCGACGAACAGAAACCGCATGAGGCAGTCTCATCCGGGCGAGAAGGCCAATATCTTCAAAGCCCGATAGCCATCCGGGAGGGTGGGGCTGTAGATGCGGCGGGTAGATGGGAGGAAGGTCACGCGCATTACCCTGGGAGATCTGTCGGTCTGCCTCGTGCTACCGTCACCGTAAGGTGTCGGGACGGGCCGGCAGAAGTCAGCAGAGGCCGTAGTAGCCGGAGTAACCACCCGGCAAAGGGCCGAACACGAGGCGTCGTTTCAGGAGACTCGCGTTTCGATGACGACAAGAGCAGCAGAAGTCCCGGTCGAGATACCGGGAGCCGTCCCGGAGGGCAGCGGCCGGAAGCCGCCAGAGCATGGGAGCGGTGCGTCAAACGTCACGGCAACGAGAGACCCTTCCTGGACGAAAGCGGAAAGGGGGCTGATGGAAGACGTCGTCAGCCGCCCGAACATGATGGCGGCCTTAGAGCGGGTGGAAGCCAACAAGGGCGCCCCCGGCATCGACGAGATGACGACGGGCGAGCTTCGCGGTTTTCTCAAGGAGAAGTGGCCGACCATCAGGGAAGAGTTGCTGAATGGGACGTATCGCCCCCAGCCGGTGCGGAAGGTGGAAATCGAGAAGCCCGACGGGGGAGTGCGCACCCTGGGAATCCCCACGGTGTGCGATCGGCTCATTCAGCAGGCGCTGCATCAGGTGCTGACGCCGCTATTCGATCCGGACTTCTCCGAGAGCTCCTACGGGTATCGTCCCGGACGGAGTGCCTGGCAGGCGGTTAGAGCCGCCCGTCGGCATGTGGCCGACGGCAAGCGCTGGGTGGTCGATATCGACCTGGAGAAGTTCTTCGACCGGGTGAACCACGACATCCTCATGTCGCGGGTCGCCCGTAAGGTCGAAGACAAGCGGGTATTGCTGCTCATCCGGCGGTACCTGCAAGCCGGAGTGCTCGAAGGCGGGCTTGTGTCGCAGAGGGTGGAAGGGACGCCGCAGGGTGGTCCCCTCTCACCTCTTCTGTCGAACATCCTGCTCGACGCGTTCGACAAGGAACTGGAGAGGCGCGGTCACGCCTTCTGCCGCTACGCCGACGACTGCAACATTTACGTGCAGACCAGGCGCAGCGGCCAAAGGGTCATGGCCAGTCTCACCCGGTTCCTGGAGGAGCGGCTGGCACTCAAGGTCAACGTCGCCAAAAGCGCCGTCGACCGTCCTTGGAAAAGGGTCTTTCTGGGTTACAGCATGACCTTTCACAAGAAACCCCGCCTCAAAGTGGCGGAGTCGAGAGTGAAGCGGTTCAAGGCCGGACTCAGGAAGGTCTGCCGACGGGGCAGGGGACGCAGTCTCGCTCAGGTCATCAAAGAAATCACCCCGAAGCTACGGGGGTGGGCCTCTTACTTCCGCCTGGCGGAGGTCAAAGGCATCTTCGAAGAACTGGACAAATGGCTGCGGCGGAAGCTGCGCTGCATTCTATGGCGACAGTGGAAGCGCCCCTATACCCGGGCCAAGAGGTTGATGCAGCGGGGATTGCCGGAAGCCCGGGCGTGGAAATCGGCCACGAACGGGCGAGGCCCCTGGTGGAACTCAGGGGCCTCGCACATGAATGAAGCGTATCCGACATCCTTCTTTCGCTACTTGGGGCTGATCCGCTTGACCGATCAGCACCGCCGCTTTCAGAGCGCCTTGTGAACCGCCGTGTACGGAACCGTACGCACGGTGGTGTGGGAGGACGGCGGGGGCGACCCCGCCTCCTACCCGATGCCGGCAGCGGAAATCATGTCTTGCCGAGCCGGCAGCGGGCGCTGTATAAGAAAAGAGCTATTCCTGCTGATCTTGGCACCGAAGCGAAGGCTGCAAAGATGGATATCGAGACCTTGCGGAGTTATCTTCTTGCCAGACCCGGCGCCGAAGAGACCTATCCCTTCGACGCGGAGACCCTGGCTGTCAAGGTCGGCGGCAGGATCTTTGCCTTGTTGATGCCTGGCGACGGTCCGGCCTGGCTCAACCTCAAGTGCCTGCCGGAGCACGCCGAAATTCTGCGCGAGCTTTATCCCGCAGTTTTGCCGGGCTACCATATGAACAAGCGCCATTGGAACACCGTGGTCCTCGACGGCACCCTGCCGGATGCGGACCTGGAGGGGATGATCGACGAGTCGTATCGTCTGGTCGTAGCGGGGCTGCCCCGCTCGCGGCGTCCCGGTTGACACCATTATCCTGACTGCTGATTACCCACCCCAAGGGAGTGAACCATGCCGACTGCTACCGCCCGCCATATCCTGGTCGCCAGTGAAGCTGACTGCCTGAAACTCAAGGCTGAAATCGAGGCCGGCGCCGATTTTGCCGAGGTCGCCCTGCAGAATTCCTCCTGCCCGTCGCGGATGCGCGGCGGCGACCTGGGTGCGTTTCGTGCTGGCGACATGGTCCAGGAATTCGACGCCGCGGTCTTTTCCGGTCCGGTCGGGCAGCTCCTCGGACCGGTCCAGACCCAGTTCGGTTTCCACCTGATGGAAGTCACCAAGCGCTGGTAACCGGTGCGTTTATGATCGGGGTGCGTCGCTTCCTGCTGATCCTGGCCCTTCTGCTCCTCCCTTGGCCCGCCTCGGCCGCGAACCCCTGGCAGGGTTGGAACGCGCTCTGCGCGGCGATTCGCAGCGAGACGATCACCCCCGCCCAGGCCCGGGCCCAGGCCAAAAAATTGCTGCCGCAATTGCGTGCCGCCAGCCGGGAAATCGCGCCGACACCACATGTCTTCCCCGTCGCCGGTTATGGTCCCGAGTGTGGCGAGGGGGGGCGCAACTATCATCTTGGCCGGTTCGATTTCTATAACAACCGCAGCCGCAAGGGACTTCACCCCGCCCACGATCTCTTTATCACCGACCAGGACCAGGACAGTCGCGACGACGCCTCCGGCGCCCCGGTGACGATCCTTGCCTTCAGTTCCGGGGTCGTGGCCGCCACCAACAGTGGCTGGCAACCGGGGACACCCACCTATGGCGGCAACTGCATCTGGGTTTACGATCCCGCCAGCGACCGTTTCTGTTACTACGCCCACCTCGAACGGGTCGATGTCATGCCCGGCGATGTCGTCAGCGCCGGAACGCCCCTCGGCATCATGGGACGAACCGGAATCAACGCCCAGGCCCGGCGTAGCCCCACCCACCTGCACTTCATGGTGGTCGCCTGGGACCGGGGACGGATGACGCCGATCAACCCCTGGCCAGAACTCCTCGCGGCCCAACGGCTCCCGGCCCGTTAAGGGTGTGGCCAGCCGCCAATTTCCTTGCCTGGTGGTTACCCTTTTGCTACCATCAGCGCCATGGATATCCGCCTGGTTCTCAAACAATGTCCGATGTTTGCCGGTGTCACCAGCGACGACCTTGACGAGCTGTTGCAGGTGGCAAGATCCCGTGACTGCGAAAAGGGGGAACTCCTTTTCTCCAGCGGTGACACGGCCGCCGGTTTCTATGTCCTGGCTGCCGGCAAGGTCAAAATTTACAAGCTCTCCCCCGATGGCAAGGAGCGCATCCTGCACATCGTCCACCCGGTGGCAACCTTTGCCGAGGCGGCGATCTTCGGTGATGGCCGCTACCCGGCCTACGCCGAGCCCCTCGAAAAATCGTTGCTGATCTTCTTCCCGAAGCAGGAATTCCTCGACCTGTTGCAACGCCAGGGGCGCATTGCGATCAATATGATCGGTGGCCTCTCCCGCTTTTTGCGGCAGTTCGCCACCCAGGTGGAGGAGCTGACCTTCAAGGATGTCCCCGCCCGGCTCTCCCGCTATATCCTCGATCTCGCCGGGGCCAGGGAGACCGCCTTTCTGCCGATCTCCAAGTCCCAGCTCGCCTCCAACCTCGGCACTGTCAGTGAAACCCTGTCGCGAACCCTGCGCAAGCTCTCCGACGACGACCTGATTGCCGTCGAAGGGCGGACGATCCGTATTCTCGATGCCGAACGTCTCGCCGATCTGGCCGATAGTTTTCGCGAACGCTGATCCTCTTTGGCGCGCCGGGGACCCGCCGGCGGCGCAGGAGCCTGCCATGCTCTTCCCGGATCGCGCTGAATCTTCCCTTGCACGGTTTCCGGTCGATGTCACCGGCCCCGTACTCCAAGCAGGAGGTATCCTTGCCGAATAAATTGCGGGACAGCGTGGCTGGTAGAAAGCCGTCCCTTCTGCTGATCGCCGAGGATGCCGCTGTCGGGTCCCGGGTGCGTCAGGCCCTGGCAGGGATGCCGGAGCCAGCCGCCTGGACGATTCACGAGATCGCCTGGGAGCAGGGGGCAGTGACGCTTGCCAGCGCCGATTGCGCTCTGGCCCTGGTCGCCGGCAAGCCCGATAGCCAAGCGGCGCTCGAACTCCTGCGCCAGGCGCAGCTGCCTCCTTCTCGCCCGGTCCTGCTGGTTGGTGGTTTCGATCCCGCAACTGCGAACGAAGTCGGTGCCGCTGACTTAATCACCCTGGACGAACTGACACCGGCGCTCATCGGCCGGGTCCTTCGTTATCAGCTTCAACGCCGGCAGCTCGAAGACCAGATCGCCCGCCTCGGGCAATTCGATTCGCTGACCGGCCTCCCCAACCGCTTCCTCTTCCACGACCGGCTCGCCCAGCTTCTCGCCCGCGCCTGCCGCGATGCCACCCAGGTCGGGGTCATGCTCCTCGGGATTGACCGTTTCAAGGGGGTGACCGAGTCGCTCGGCCACCGGGTCGGGGACTTGGTGCTGCAGGCGGTGGCACGGCGGCTCAGCGATTCGATCCGCGAATGCGACACGGTGGCGCGTCTCGACGGGGACGAGTTCGTCCTCCTCTTTTCCGGACTGCGGAACCATCGCCAGGCAGCGGCCATGGCCGCGCGGATTCTGGTCACATTTGCCCGCCCCTCCCAGATTGGAGAGCGGGAAATCTACCTCTCGCCGAGCATCGGCATCGCCATTTACCCCTTTGACGGCAATGAAGGGGAGCTCCTGATGGGCTGCGCGGAGACCGCCCTCTCGATGGCCCGGAGCAATGGTGGCAACTGCTATCAATTCTTCGCTCCGGAGATGAACGCCGCCGCCCGGGAACGGCTCGAACTCGAAACCGGCCTGCATCGGGCGCTGGAGCGGGATGAATTCCTGCTCCATTACCTGCCCCAGTTTGACCTCGCCAGTGGTGAACTGATCGGTTTCGAGGCACTGCTGCGCTGGCAGTCGCCGGACCATGGCCTGGTGATGCCGCGCCGGTTTATCCCCCTGCTTGAGGAGAATGGCCTGATCTGCAGTGTCGGCGAGTGGGTGCTGCGCAGCGCCTGCCGGCAACTGCGGCGCTGGCAGGAGGCTGGCCTGCGACCGGGTCGCCTCGCCGTTAACCTCTCTGGTCGCCAGTTGCGGGTCCCCGGCCTGGTCGAATTGTTCATGGGGATTTTACGGGAGACCGGGGTTGATCCTGCCCAACTCGATATCGAACTGACCGAAGGGCACGTCATGCAGCAGCTGCAGCTCAACGTCGAGGTTCTGCGGCGTCTTACCGACCAGGGGGTGCAGCTGGTGATGGACGATTTCGGTACCGAGGATTCTTCTTTGAGCTGCCTTAAGCATCTTCCCGTCAACAAGGTCAAGATTGACCAGAGTTTCACCAGCCAGATCGGTCGCAGCGCCGAGGATGATGCCCTGATCCGGGCGATCATCGCCATGAGCCACAGCCTCGGTTTGAAGGTGATCGGCGAAGGGATCGAGAGCCGGGAACAGCTCGACTTTTTGCGCGCCCAGGGGTGCGAGGAAGGGCAGGGCTTCTGGTTTGCGCCGGCCCGGAGTGCTGCCGAAATCGAGCAAATGCTCAGGAGCCGCTGAGGCACGTTTCAATTTGACCCTGGTCAAGGCCGCTCTCCCGGCTCGCTGTTACTATTCCCACCATGTCTGCTAATGCTCCAGCGTTATCTCCCCTGACCCGTCGCGAGCGCAAGGATCTCAGGATTCTCGCGCACTTCACCGCGGTCTATTGTCGGAACCATCATTCCGATGAGCGTGCTCCCCTTGATCTGGCGGAGCCTGGCTACGCCCCCCTGCGCCTGGAGCGATTCCCCCTCTGCTCCGAGTGCCGGGAATTCCTTGCCTACGCCTTTGCCCGCCGTCGCTGTTGCCCCCTCGACCCGAAACCCGCCTGCAAGGAGTGCCCGGTTCACTGCTATCGCAGTGGCCATCGTGAGCAGGTTCGCGCCATCATGCGCTTTTCCGGGCGTCACCTGCTGCTCAGGGGACGGCTTGACCTGCTTTGGCACTACCTGTTCTAATCACCAGAAGGGGGAAGGCTGGCGGGCGCGCGCTTCCCTTGACCTGTGTCAATGCGGGCAGGACCGCAGTCAGGCATAATCATCCCAGTACCATGAATCCTAAACCATCCAAGAGCCATGAGGTGATAGAGATGCAGCGTGACATCGTGAGAATCGACGAAGAAAAATGCAACGGTTGTGGCCTTTGTGTGCCGGCCTGTGCCGAAGGTGCGATCCGGATTATCGACGGCAAGGCAAAGCTGATCGCCGACAACCTCTGCGACGGTCTCGGCGCCTGTCTCGGGCATTGTCCGCAGGATGCGATCATTGTCGAAAAACGGCAGGCCGAGGCTTTCGACGAAGGCGCGGTGGAAAAGCACCTGGCAGCCAGCAGCCATCCTCCGACCAGCCACCCGGCTCCCGCAACCGGAGGTTGTCCTTCGGCCCAGGTTCGGGTGATGCCGGCTGCCGGCGGTTGTCCCTCGGCCCAGGTCCGGCAGCTTGCCCCTGCCACGGGAGGCGGCGCGACCACGGCCCCCGCGCGGAGTTCGGAGCTGCGTCAGTGGCCGGTGCAGATGCACCTGGTACCGCCGACTGCCCCTTTTCTTCAGGATGCAGAGCTGGTCCTCGCTGCCGACTGCGCTCCCTTCGCCTATGCCGACTTCCACCGCGACCTGCTGCAGGGGAAGGCGCTCCTGATCGGCTGCCCCAAGCTCGACGACGGCCAGGCCTACCTCGACAAACTGACCGCCATTCTGCGCCAGAACCAGGTGCGCTCCCTGACCGTTGTTCATATGGAGGTCCCCTGTTGTTCCGGCCTGATCGCCCTGGCCCGGCGGGCGCTGGAAGCGAGCGGCAGCAGCACGCCGCTGCACACGGTCAAGGTGACGATCGGCGGCGAGCTCGCCTGATGCCGGATTCGACCGGGATTCCCCGCGCTTGACACCACACCGCTGCGGTTGCTAAGGTGACGACCTTCTGTCACCGCGCTTCCAATTCGTCGAGGGCCACCGATGACCCGTTCCATGTCGCTCACTGTCCGCTACGCCGAAACCGATGCCCAGGGGATCGTGCACCACTCCCGTTACCTGATCTGGTTCGAGGAGGGGCGATCCGATTTTCTGCGTCAGCAGGGACTGCACTACCGGGACTTTGAAAAGGCCGGTTACTTCATCGTCGTCGCCGAGGCCGAGGTCAAGTACCGGGCGCCGGCTCTCTACGAAGATGTGGTGACAGTCGAGACGACTCTGGTGCGCATGCGCGGCAAGGTGATTGAATTTTCCTACCGGGCCAGCAACGAGGCCGGGACCCTGCTTGCCGAGGGGCGCACTCGTCACGTAGTGCTCGGTCCCGACCGGCGGCCGACCCCGCTTCCGGACTCCCTGCTCGAAGCGATCGGCGTTCCTGCTGAGGTCGTTGAAACCGCCTGAGGCCGATCCTGCTGGCGAATTTCCCGTTGACAGCCGGTACGCCAATTGCTATAAATCCACACCCCCAAATGAATACGGGCGCATAGCTCAGCGGGAGAGCACTGCCTTCACACGGCAGGGGTCGTAGGTTCAATCCCTACTGCGCCCACCAGATAAAAACAGAGGGCTAGCCGACCGGCTAGCCCTCTGTTTTTATCTGGTGGCGCCGGTTCGGGGCTGGAAATAGGGTTCCGGTCCGGGCTGGCCTCTGCTATAAAGAGCTGAGAATCTGAGTTTGCAGCCCGCTTCTGGAGGAAGACGGATGACAACCAGCGACCAGCTCCTCAAGCGTATTGAACTGTTAACCCGGATCAGTACCGCTCTGTCCGCCGAGCAGGATACCAACCTGCTGCTGGAGACGATTCTGCTTGGCGCCAAGGAGTTGACCCACGCCGACGGTGGCAGCCTTTATATTCTGGAAGGGCGGAACCTGGTTTTCCAGCTGGTTCACACCACCTCGCTCCGGCTTCACATGGGCGGAAGCAGTGGCGTGCCGGTCAACTTTCCGCCGGTGCCGCTGGAACTCGCCGATGGCAGTCCCAATCTGCGCATGGTCGTCACCCGCTCGGTTCTCGAAGACCGCATCATCAATATCCCCGACGCCTACGCCGACCAGGAGTTCGACTTCTCCGGGACCCGGGCCTTCGACGCCCGGACCGGCTATCACTCGCGGTCGTTGCTGGCGGTGCCGATGAAAGATCACGAGAACCGGATTATCGGCGTTCTCCAGCTGATCAATGCCCAGGACCCGGAAAACGGCGCTACCACCATTTTCAATGATGCAGACCAGGGGCTGGCCGCGGCTCTCGCCTCCCAGGCGGCGGTAGCGCTCAACCGGCGCCAGCTGATCGATGGCCTGGAGAATCTGCTCCGCTCCCTGACCCAGCTCATCGCCAATGCCATCGACGACAAGTCGCACCACACCGGCAACCATTGTCGGCGGGTGCCTGCCATTACCATGGCGCTGGCGCGGGCGGTCAACGCCGATACCGGCCCCATTTTCGGCCCGGTTCGTTTCGACCAGAAGCAGCTCGATGAACTCGAGATTGCTTCTTGGTTGCACGATTGCGGCAAAATGACGACGCCGGAGCGGGTGGTCGATAAAAGTACCAAGCTCGAAACCATTTTCGACCGCATTCACCTCGTCGATGCCCGCCTCGAAATCCTCCGGCTGGAGGCTGAAGTCGCACGGCTCAGCAAGGGAGAGGCGGCGCACCAGACTCCTTCCGCTTCACCCCTGCCGCTGGAGCAGATTGACGCGATCCGCAGCTTCCTGCATCGCTGCAATACCGGCGGCGAGTTTCTCTCGGAGAGTGACCGGCATTACCTTGCCGAACTCGGCCGGATCACCCTGCCGAATCATGATGCCAGCGCCGCCGCCCCGCTTCTCAATGAGGACGAAATCCGCAACCTGGCGGTGCCACGGGGGACCCTGACCGACGAGGAGCGACAGATCATCAACAACCATGTCAATGTCACCTACCGCATGCTGGAAGCGCTCCCCTTCCCGGAACATCTGCAGAATGTGCCGCTGATCGCAGCCGGCCACCATGAGCGGATGGATGGCAAGGGCTACCCGCAGGGGATTCCCGCCGGGCAGCTCCCGCTGCAGACACGAATCCTGGCGATTGCCGACGTATTCGAGGCCCTGACCGCCAGCGACCGCACCTACCGCAAAGCCAATACCCTCTCGCAGGCGTTGACGATCATGGCGCGGATGTGCGCCGAAGGCCACCTCGACCCGCAACTCTTCGACCTTTTTGTCCGCAGTGAGGCCTACCGGGACTACGCCCGAGCCAATTTCCAGGCGGAGCAGCACGATGCCGTCGATTCTGCCGCCCTGCGCCAGATCTATTCGCCGGCACCTGTGGAGGGAGCGTGAGCCTCGTTGTCTTCGCCCACGGTAAGGAAAGCGGCCCCTGGGGGACCAAGAGCCTCGCCCTGGCGGCCGTGGCCCGGCGTCTCGGCTGGCGCTTTCTCAGCCCCGACCTGAGCGGCACCCGGGACGCGGAAGAACGGATCGAACGGTTTCTCGACGCCCTGCCGGCAGACCCCGGCACCCTGGTCCTGATTGGTTCGAGCATGGGAGGCTACGTCGCGACCTGTGCCTCGGCGCGCCTGCGTCCCGCCGGGTTGCTGCTGCTCGCCCCGGCCTTTTATCTCCCCGGCTACCGCAACCAGGATCCCTTGCCCTGCGCCGGGCATACAGTGGTGGTGCATGGCCGGGACGATGACCTCGTCCCGCCGGCCCATGCCTGGCGCTTTGCCGAGCGCCACGGCGCCGAATTCCATCTCCTTCCCGACCAGCATCCCCTCGCCGGTTCGGTCCCGTTCCTGGAAGAGTTACTGGCCCGGCTGCTGCGGGACCTCACCCCCGGCATCCCCTTTGCCGCCCACCTTTGACAAGCGCTTCCCCCCCAGGGAAAATCGTTTCATGTCGCATCCAAAAACGGAAATGTTCGAAATCGTCGATGAGCAGGACCGGGTCATCGGTATCGCCCCGCGCTCCGCGTGCCACGGCAACCCGGCGCTGGTGCATCGGGTCGCCCATGTGCTGGTATTCCGCCCGGGAGGAGAGCTGCTGCTGCAGAAAAGGTCACGGCACAAGGATATCCAGCCCGGGAAGTGGGACACCAGCGTCGGGGGGCATCTTGACCCGGGGGAGGACTACCTGGCCGCGGCGGTCCGGGAAATGCGCGAGGAACTTGGCCTCCGCGATCTCCCCCTGACTTTCCTCTACAGGTCACGCATCCGGAACGAGATCGAGTCGGAGAATGTCGCCACCTACCTCGCTCTCCATGCGGGCGCGATCCGGTTTGCAGCGGAGGAGATCGAGGAGGTACGGTTCTGGCGGGGAGCGGAAATCGATGCGGCGCTCGGCAGCGGCCTTTTCACCCCCAACTTCGAAATGGAGTGGCGGCTGTTTCTGGACTGGTACCGACGGCGGCTGGGGAGAACGCCAACCGGCATCACCGGCGGCGCGGACTTCGCTGAACTGCTGCGCGAGGTGATCGAGAGCGAAGGAGAACGCTGACGGATCAGTCGAGCAGGGGGAGGGTGAACACGAACCGGCTCCCACCTGCCGGGCCGAGCGGAGATTCGACCCAGATCCGACCGCCGTGGAGGTGGATGATTTCCTGGCAGATCGCCAGCCCCAGACCGGTCCCCTTGCGAAACGGGCCCCGGCTTGGCAACTGCTGGAATTTGCCGAACAGCAGTTTCTGCAATTCGACCGGGATCCCTTCGCCGGTATCGGTCACGCTGACCTGGAGCAAATCACTCTCCGCGCCGCCCGGCAGGCTGGTGGAGACAACGACGCGGCCATCGGCGGGGGTGAACTTGGCTGCATTGCTGAGCAGGTTGGCAAAAACCCGGACCAGCTGTTTGCCATCGGCGAGGAGGTAGGGGAGCTCTTCGGGAATCTCGAGTTCGACCTGGATCGACTTTTCCGCGAAGAGTGGACTGAGGTCGGCGAGAGTTTTTTCCAGCAGTGGCATCAGCTGCAGGGGCGAAGAGTGCAGTTTGAGCTTTCCCGCTTCGAGTTTGGAGAGGTCGAGGATGTCCTCGATCAGGGCAAGCAGCCGGTCACAACCGCTTTCGACATTGCCGAGTGCGTTTTTCTGCTCGGTATTGATGTCGCCGTATATCCCCTCGGCAAGGATATTGGTGAAGCCGCGAATGCTGGTCAGGGGAGCCCGCAGGTCATGGACCAGCATGGAGACGAAATCGGCCTTGACCTGTTCGATCTCGCGGGTCTTGCGCAGGTAGCCGATGACGATCTGGAGACGGTCGGCGACTATGGTCAGGGAATGGCGGCTGCCATCGGTAAGCTTGACGGCGCCGTCATGAAACAGGGCGAGCCGGGTCCCCTGGTCGCTGATCGGCAGGGTGTGGAGCAATTGCAGCCCGTCCCCAAGGGGTGAAGTTTCCGGATCGTCCGGCGGTACCAGGATTTCCCGCACCTGGGCGGAAGCTTCCTTCCGTTCCGAGGCGGCCCAGGTCTGTTCGCGGATGGCGGCCAGCGCTGCCTCGCCGAGTGGGGCAACCGAGTGGATGGCGAGTAAATATTTGTCGTCACCGTCGGCGAAAAGCAGACTTGCGGCACTGTGGCGGCAGATCACCGAGAGGAAGCGCAACACCTCACTGACCAGTTGGTCGCCGTCGTGGGCGAGACCCGTCAGCTTGAGGATCTCGTTGGAAATGGTCGACTCGTAGAGGAGGCGGTCGAGGATTGTCGTTACCCGGGACTGGATATCTTCACTGCTCAGATCCCGGGATTTGCTCGGCAGCCGGCGCAGCCCCTGCGGCGCCCGGTGCAGGGCCAACTCGGTAACGGTGTCGAGGATCGGATCGAGGTCGGTGGTTTTTTCGAGGTAACGGTCGGCGCCGGCCTTTTCCCCCCAGAAACGGTCGTGGCGTTCGCGCAGGTTGGTCAAAAGAATGATCGGGATCGCCGCCGTCAGGGGGTCGTTCTTCAACAGCCGGCAGAGATGGTATCCATTCAGCTCCGGCATCAGGACATCGGAAAGGATCAGCCCGGGGGGAGAGTGGTAGACCCGGGTCATCGCCTCGATGCCGTTGCTGGCCGTCTCGACCTGGAACCCGCGATTCTGAAGCGCGTCCCGGAGGATTGCAAGTTGCGTTTCGCTGTCGTCGACAACCAGGATTGGCGCGAATCTATTCAATGGATCCTCCATTGTCATTGCAGACCCGGTTCACCCGAAAAAGTGGACGCGGGCGAAAACCAACCAAAAAAGCAAGTCATTGTAAAGACTTCAATAGCGATTAGTCAAGCAACTCGGCGGCCTGGCGGGCGCGGATAATAATTTGGCAATGACCGTGCGCAGGCAGTAGGCGTGCCCGCTTTTTGGTCAGGCTCTTTCCGCCCTGCTCAAATTATGGGCATCAGGCCTGCCCGGTGGCGGAAACTGGGACGACGATTTGCCGGAACGTGAACAAATCCATGTGGTTGCCCATGGCTTGCGGTAATCGCCGTTTTGGCAAGCTATTTGCTCTTATGCAGTTCCGTTGTGAAAAATTGATAGTTGTCCAACACCTGATGGGTGGCTATACTGAGCATTCTGCAACTGTATCAGGCGTCCTATAATCCATACCGGGGAGGTAGCTGCGATGAGAAAAGTTGAGGCGATCATCAAGCCTTTCAAACTCGACGAGGTCAAGGAAGCGTTGAACGAGATCGGTATCCAGGGGATTACCGTCAGCGAGGTCAAGGGGTTCGGACGGCAGAAAGGGCACACGGAGCTTTACCGTGGTGCCGAATACGTCGTTGATTTCATCCCCAAGATCAAGATGGAGATCATCGTTCGCGACGACATGGTCAGCAAGGTGGTCGATACCATCGCGGAAGCGGCCAAAACCGGACGGATCGGGGACGGCAAGATTTTCGTTACCCCGGTCGACGAGATTCTGCGCATCCGTACCGGTGAACGCGGCGACGACGCCCTCTAGTTTTCAGGGGGGCAGACTGTTACTGCCTGGGCGCCCCCGGGGCGGGACGGCCAGGATTTTACTCTTACCCAGCCAAAGGAGAAGGAACCATGACCCCCAAGGATGTTGTTGCTTTTGCAAAAGAAAACAATGCCCAGATGATCGACTACAAATTCCTCGATTTCGTCGGGATCTGGCAGCATTTTTCGGTTCCGGTGACTGAATTCAGCGAAGATACCTTTGAAGAAGGGATCGGCTTTGACGGTTCCTCGATCCGCGGCTGGCAGCCGATCCACAACAGCGACATGCTGCTGATGCCCGATCCGATGACCGCCAAGATCGACCCCTTTATCGAAGTGACCACCCTCAGCCTGATCTGCGACGTCATCGACCCGATCACCCGCGAAGGTTACACCCGCGACCCCCGCTTCATCGCCAAGAAGGCCGAAGCCTATCTGAAATCGTCCGGCATTGCCGATACCGCCTATTTCGGGCCGGAGCCGGAATTCTTCATCTTTGACGACATCCGCTACGGGTCCAGCGCCAACGAGTCCTTCTACAGCATCGATTCGGTCGAGGGGGCCTGGAACACCGGCCGCGAGGAGTATCCCAACCTCGGTTACAAGCCGCGCCACAAGGAAGGTTATTTCCCCTGCGCCCCGACCGACTCCCACGTCGACCTGCGCAATGAGATGGTCCAGGTGCTGCAGAGCGTCGGCATGCGGATCGAAGCTGCCCACCACGAAGTCGCCACCGGCGGTCAGAACGAAATCGACATGCGCTTCGACTCGCTGCTGAAGATGGGCGATACCCTGCAGTGGTTCAAGTACATCGTCAAGAACGTCGCGGTCCGTAACGGCAAGACCGTCACCTTCATGCCCAAGCCTCTCTATGGCGACAACGGCTCGGGGATGCACTGCCACCAGTCTCTCTGGAAGGATGGCACCAACCTCTTCGCCGGGGACGGCTACGGCGGCCTGTCGAAGATGGCCATGTACTACATCGGCGGCATCATGAAGCACGCCAAGGCCCTCTGCGCCTTTACCAATCCGAGCGTCAACTCCTACAAGCGCCTGGTCCCCGGCTTCGAAGCCCCGGTCAACCTCGCCTACTCCAACCGCAACCGCTCCGCCTCGCTGCGGATTCCGGTCACCAGCAACCCGAAATCGAAACGGGTCGAATATCGCACCCCCGATCCGAGCTGCAACGGCTACCTCGCCTTCGCCGCCCAGCTGATGGCCGGCCTTGACGGCATCGAGAACAAGATCGATCCGGGTCAGCCCCTCGACAAGGATATCTACGGCCTCTCCCCGGAGGAGCTCAAGGATGTGCCGAACGTTGCCCGCAGCCTCGAGGACGCCCTCAATCACCTGCGGGAGGACCATGCGTGGCTGCTCAAGGGAGATGTCTTTACCGAGGACGTCATCGAGAAGTGGATCGAGTACAAGATGGAAGCGGAGGTCAACCCGAACCGCATGCGCCCGACCCCGACGGAGTTCGCCCTCTACTACGATTGCTGATCAGCACCGCCGACCAGCAAAAAAGCCCCCGGAGTCTTCCGGGGGCTTTTTTGCATTCATCCCCGCTGCGGGTTGACAAGCTCTGACCGGGTGCTTATGTTGTGACCCGTTCCACCATCTTTTGCCCACAGGAGGGACCAGTCCGATGACGGTCAGCAAACGCAAGTTCAAGGCCGAGGTAAACAAGATTCTCGACCTGATGATCCATTCTCTCTACTCCCACAAGGAGATTTTCCTGCGCGAACTGATCTCCAATGCCTCGGATGCCATCGACAAGGCGCGCTATCTCTCCCTGACCGATAGCAGCATCAACCCCGACGGTTCGGATTGGCAGATCGAGCTGATTCCGGACAGTGCCACCGGGACCCTGACCATCCGCGACAACGGCATCGGCATGACCCGGGACGAGGCCGTCGAGGCCCTCGGCACCATCGCCCATTCGGGTACCAAGGAGTTTATGAAACTCCTTGAGAGTCGTGAGGTCAAGGACAACCCGGAGCTGATCGGCCAGTTCGGGGTCGGCTTCTACTCGGCATTCATGGTTGCCGACCAGGTCACGGTTCGTACCCGCAGCGCCCAGGCCCCCGCCGATCAGGCCGTGGTCTGGCAATCCGATGCCGACGGCAGCTATACCCTGGAGGATGGGGTGAAGGAGAGTCGTGGCACCGATGTCGTTCTCCATCTCAAGGAAGATTGCCAGGAGTTCCTGCAGGAGTGGGAACTGCGAAAAATTGTCAAACAGTACTCCGACTTCATCGAGTACCCGGTGGTGATGGCGGTCACCCGCAGCAAGCCCGATCCGGATGACAAGGAGAAGCAGGTCGAGGAGACCAAAGTCGAAACCCTCAACTCGCGCAAGGCGATCTGGCTCAAGGACAAGAGCGAAATCGGTGAGGAAGAGTACAACGAATTTTACAAGCATATCTCCCACGACTTCACCGACCCGGCCCGGGTTATCCATTACCGGGCGGAGGGGACCACGGAGTTCTCGGCTCTTCTCTATTTGCCGGCGAAGCGCCCCTTCGACATCTATTATCAGGACTACAAGGTGGGGCCGACCCTCTACGTGCGCCGGGTGCAGATCATGGATCACTGCGAGGCGATGCTGCCGCCCTACCTGCGCTTCGTCAAGGGGGTGGTTGAGTCCTCCGACCTCCCCCTCAACGTCAGCCGGGAAATCCTCCAGGACAACAAGACCGTCAGCGTGATCAAAAAGAGCATCACCAAGAAGGTGCTCGACACCCTGGCGGAGATGAAGAAGGAGGATGCTGCCGGGTTCGACGAGTTTTACAGCCAGTTCGGCCGCATCCTCAAGGAGGGGATTCACCACGACTTCGAGCGCAAGGATGCCATTGCCGAACTGCTCCTCTTCGAATCGACCAAAACCGAGGCGGGGAAGAAAATCACCCTCGCCGACTACGTGGCACGGATGGTCGAGGGGCAGGAGTCGATCTACTACATGACCGGGCCCGACCGGAAGACGGCCGAATCCTCCCCCTATCTCGAAATCTTCAAGGAGAAGGGGTATGAAGTCCTGCTGATGACCGACGATATCGATGACATCATCATCAGCCGTCTCGACAGCTACCAGGAGAAGCCCTTCCAGTCGGCGCTCAAGGGGGACCTCGACCTCGGTGACAGCAACAAGGAAGAGAAGCAGAAGGAATACGGCGGCCTGCTCGAAATGATGCAGGAGGAGCTCAAGGACCAGGTCAGTGCGGTCCGCATTTCCGGACGGCTCAAGGACTCAGCCGTCTGCCTGGTCGCCGGCGAACACGATCTCGACCCGGCGATGGAGAAGATGTTCCGCGCCATGGGGCAGGAGGTCCCCCGGGGTCAACGCGCCCTCGAGGTCAACTCGGAACATCCCTTGATCGTCCGCATGCAAGATCTTTTTGCCGCTGACGCCAAGAGTGCCCAGCTCAAGGAGTATGTGGAGCTGCTCTACGACCAGGCCCTCCTCCTCGAAGGGGACCGCCCCCGGGACCCGGTCGCCTTTGCCCGGGCGATGTCGAAGCTGATGGCGCAGGGCGTGACGGTCTGATCCGCAAGTACTGGCAGAAAACGACAGCAGGGGCCGCATTTGCGGCCCCTGCTGTCGTTTTTTCACAACTCTCCCCTAGTTGAAGAGCGGCAGATACTCCTCGTATCCTTCCCTGGCCAGATCGGCCGCGGGAATGAAGCGCAGTGCCGCCGAGTCGATGCAATAGCGCAGACCAGTCGGGGGCGGGCCGTCCTTGAAGACGTGACCGAGGTGGGAGTCGGCGTGCCTGCTGCGTACCTCGACGGTGGTGCCGAAGATGCCGGGGTGTTTCACCTCCACCACGTTCTGCTGGTTGAGCGGCCGGGTGTAGCTTGGCCAGCCGGTCCCCGAGTCGTACTTGTCGGTAGAACTGAAGAGGGGTTCCCCGGAGATGATGTCGACATAGATGCCCGCTGCATGGTTGTCCCAATACGGGTTCTTAAAGGGGGGCTCGGTGCCGTCCTCCCGCGTCACCTGGTACTGGATCGGGGTCAGCAGCCGGCGCAGAGTGGCGTCGTCGGGGATGGTGTAGGTCCGCTCCTTGTGGACCACCGGCGCCATCCCTTTAGCGGTCATGCCCGGCTCACCCATCTCCTTGCCGCTCTTCGGTTCCATCTTCATCTCCATCCCGTCCCGGCCGGCGGGAAGTTTGTCGACCTCGGCTTTCCCCCAGCTCTTTTCCAGAAACTGGTCCCGCCCCGAACCCCAGCGGTAGTAGTGATAGCGAACCGGGTTCTCCTTGTAGTAATTCTGGTGATAGTCTTCGGCCGGGTAGAAGGGGCCGAGCGGTTCGATGGCGGTGACGATTTTTTTACTGAAAGGACCGGAGACAGCGAGCTGTGCCTTGGAGGCTTCCGCTGCGCGCTGCTGCTCGGGGTTGGCGTAAAAAATCGCACTGCGGTACTGGGAACCGCGATCGACAAACTGGCCGCCGGCGTCGGTGGGGTCGATATGGCGCCAGAACCAGTCGAGGAGCTGCGGGTAGGTGATGCGTGTCGGGTCGTAGATCACCTTGACCGCTTCCACATGGCCGGTGCCACCGGCCGAGACCTGTTCGTAGCTCGGGTTGGCCATCTCCCCGCCGGTATAGCCGGAGATGGCGTCGATCACCCCGGGGAGTTTTTCAAAATCGGACTCGGTACACCAGAAACAGCCGCCGGCAAAGACGGCGCTGGCGGTCATCGCCGGGCCGGGGGGTGTGCCAGGGGCCGGATCTGCACCCCAGGCGGTCAGGCCGGTTAGCAAGGTTAGGGTCAGGGCTGCCAATGCAGTTACTATCGTTTTCATGAAGACCTCCCGGAACGGGTCCGTTAGGGCACCCGGAAACGTTGGTGAATTTCTGCTCTGTCTTGATAGACAGCATAATGCATCTGCGCAATGCCTGCTTAAATGCCGTGTAAAGATTTGATAAAGTTGGCCGGACCCGGCAGCGGCGCAAACCCGGCCATCGACAGTATAATGAACCGATGTCGTTTCGTGGCGGCGGGAGTGCCGAACGGGGAGCCGGGGGGGCGAAGGAGAATTTCATGATTGTCATCACGGGAGCGACGGGGCATATCGGTAGCCAGGCGGCCGAGCGCTTGCTCTCCATGGGCAAAAAGGTGCGGGTGATCGGTCGTCGCGCCGAGCGCCTGGAGCCGCTGGTGGCGCGCGGTGCCGAAGCCGGCGTGGGCGAGCTGGGTGATGGCGTCTTTCTTGCCGATGCCTTTGCCGGCGCCACGGCGCTCTTCGCCATGATCCCGCCGAACCATGGCGCCAAGTCGTTTCGCGGCTTCCAGAACGAGATCGGTGCGGCCATCGCCGCTGCGATCAGGGGCGCCGGCGTCACCCATGTCGTCAACCTCAGCAGCCAGGGGGCCGAGCTGTCGGCCGGCAGTGGCCCGATACTCGGACTGCGTGATCAGGAGGAGCGGCTGAACCGCCTGGCGGGGGTAAATATCCTGCACCTGCGGCCAGCCTACTTCATGGAGAACCTGGAGATGTCCATACCCCTTATTCGCAAAATGGGGATGACCGGTTCGGCGGTTCGCGGTGACCAGCCGATTGCCATGATCGCGACCTGCGATATTGCCGAACGGGTTGCCGAGCACCTGGCCCGGCGGGATTTCACCGGCAAGGTGGTCGAAGACCTGCTTGGGCCGCGCGATCTGACCTTCCGGGAAGCGACGGCCATCATCGGCCGTGCGATCGGCAAGCCGGGCCTCAAATACCATCAGTTCAACTATACCGAGGCCGAGCTGGGAATGTTGGCGATGGGGATGGGACGGGACGCCGCGCGCCTCTTCATCGAAATGAGCCGGGCCCTTAACGAGGGGAAATTTGCCGTTGGCCGGCCGCGAACCGACCGCAACACGACCGGGACCACCCTGGAGATGTTTGCGGAAGATTTTGCCCGGACCTTTGCCGCTGCTCGGGAATCATAGGGTGGCCTCGACCTAAAAGCAGAGACGCAACAAAAAGACCCGGGGCCGGCAGAAGCTGGCCCCGGGTCTTTTTGTTGCGGCGGGTAGCGGCGAGGCTCGTCAGAGCGCGTGTTTCTCCACATACGCCTTGACCGTTGCCGTGTCCGCAGCGATCACCTCACAGCGCTTCTCCCGCTCCTCAATCCCGGCAAGAGATGCCGGCCGCTGCGGATTTTTGCCGGTCGCATGCAGGACCGCCTCGGCGAACTTGGCCGGGTGGGCAGTGGCGAGGCAGACCACCGGGACTTCGCCGCCGGCGAGTTCTTTGGCCGCCCGGACGCCGACTGCGGTGTGCGGATCGAGGGTGTAGCCGGTGGCGGCGTAAAAGTCGCGAATCGTTGCCACGGTCTGAGCGGTATCGACGGTGAGGGCGAGGAAGTCGTCGGCGACCCTGGCGCGCTGCGCGGCGTCGAAAGGGAGACTGCCGCTCTTCTGGAAGGCGGCCATGGCTGCCTTGACCTGCGCGGGGTTTTCGTCGAAAAGGTAGAAGAGGTAACGCTCGAAGTTGCTCGCCACCTGGATGTCCATCGATGGCGACAGGGTCGGGACGACGCTGCCGACCGAGTAGTCGCCGTCTCGGACGAAGCGGGAGAGGATGTTGTTCTCGTTGGTGGCGAGGATCAGGCGCTTGACCGGCAGCCCCATGCGCCTGGCGATATAGCCGGCAAAGATGTCGCCGAAGTTGCCGGTCGGCACCGAGAAGTAGAGCTCCCGGCAGCCGGTGCTGCGCCGGATCTCGGCCCAGGCATGGAAGTAATAGACCACCTGCGCCAGGACCCGCGCCCAGTTGATGGAGTTGACGGCGCCGAGGGCGTACTTTGCCTTGAAGGCAAGGTCGCCGAAAATTTCCTTGACGATGCGCTGGCCATCGTCAAAGGTTCCCTCGATCGCCAGGTTGAAGACGTTGGCATCGGTCACCGTCGTCATCTGCAGTTCCTGGATCGGAGAGACTTTTCCATGGGGATGCAGGATGAAGATATTGATGTTCTGTTTGCCGCGCACCCCGTAAATTGCGGCGCTGCCGGTGTCGCCGCTGGTGGCGCCGATGATATTCATATGCTCACCGCGTTCGGCGAGCAGATACTCGAAGAGGTTGCCGAGCAGTTGCAGGGCGACATCCTTGAAGGCGAGGGTCGGCCCGTGAAAAAGTTCGAGAATGTAGACGCCGTCCTGATGGACGACCGGTGTCACCTCCGGGTGGGTGAAGCTGGCATAGGAGTGTTCGATCAACAACTTCAGATCGGCCGCAGGAATATCGGTGGCGAAACGCGAGATCACCTGGAAGGCGAGCTCGGGATAGGCGAGACTGGCCAGGGCGTCGAGGTCGCCGGGGGTCAGCGTCGGGATCGATTCCGGCAGCAGCAGGCCACCGTCATCGGCCAGTCCCATCATCACGGCGTCCTTGAAGGGGATGCCTTTAACGCCGCCGCGGGTACTCTGGTACTTCATGAAAGAAACTCCTCTCGGACCGGCCGCAGGCCGGGTTTGTTGAGGGGCAATCTTAGCAGGAAAGAACCGGGCAGGGAAGGGGGAAGGGAGCAGGAAAGCATGGTATTCATAAGTCCCATAGGAACTCTGGGGGCCATCGGAGCAATGACAATAAAACCCGGGGGAGCGGTTTCGCTCCCCCGGGTTTTCCGTGACAACAGTCGTTCAGTTTTCAGCGGTCGGCCAGTTCCTGGGCGTCCACTACCGCCACCGCGGCCATGTTGATGATGTCGCCGACATCGTCGCCGCGCTGCAGGACATGCACCGGTTTCTTCATTCCCATCAGGATTGGCCCGACGGTCTCGGCGCCGCCGAGCTTGTTGAGGAGCTTGTAGCAGATGTTCCCGGACTGCAGGTCGGGGAAGATCAGGACATTGGCATCCCCCTTGAGCTTGGAGAAGGGGTACTGGATCGCGGTCAGTTCCGGATCGAGGGCGACATTGGCCTGAATCTCACCGTCGACGATCAGGTCGGGGGCCCACTCCTTGACCAGGGCGGTGGCGCGCTTGACCTTGAGGGTCAACGGATGCTCGGCGCTGCCGAAGTTGGAGAAGGAGAGCATCGCCACCTTCGGCTCGACATCGAAGTGGCGGGCCTTCTTGGCGGTGAGGATGGCGGTCTCGGCCAGCTCCTCGGCGGTCGGCTCGATAGTCACCGTGGCGTCGGCGCAGAAGACGACCTGCTTCTTGAAGACCAGCATGTAGAGGCCGTGGACCTTGGAGAGCCCTTCCTGCTTTCCGATCACCTCGAGAGCCGGCCGGATTGTTTCCGGATAATGGTGGTTGAGGCCGGAAAGGAGCGCATCGGCGTCGCCGTGCTGTACCATCATCGCCCCGTAGTAGTTGCGGTTCTTCTTGATCAGCCGCTTTGCTTCGGCGCGGGTAATCCCCTTGCGCTGGCGCAGTTCGAAGAGCTCGTCGATATATTCGCCGCGGATGTCCGAGGTCGCCGGGTCTATGATCTGCACCCCCTTCAGGTCGAGACCGAGCTCCTGGATCTTGTCGTTGATCTCCTTGAGGTCGCCGAGCAGGATCGGGATCGCGATCCCCTCCTCGACCAGAACCTGGGCGGCGCGCAGGATTTTCTCCTCCTCCCCTTCCGGGAAGACGACCCGCTTCGGCTGGGCCTTGGCCTTGTTGATCAGGGTGCGCATGATCTCCTTGGAACGGCCCTGCAAGGCTTCCAGGTGCTCCTTGTACTTCTCCATGTTCTCGATCGGACGGCGAGCCACCCCGCTGTCCATCGCCGCCTTGGCCACGGCCGGGGCGACATGGAGCAGAACCCGGGGATCGAAGGGTTTGGGGATCAAATACTCGCGGCCGAAGCTGATCTCGACGTTGCCGTAGGCCTTGCGCACCGAGTCCGGGACGTCCTGCTTGGCAAGGTTGGCCAGCGCCAGGCAGGCCGCCATCTTCATCTCGTCGTTGATCGCCGTGGCATGGGTGTCGAGCGCGCCGCGGAAGAGGAAGGGGAAACAGAGGACATTGTTGACCTGGTTGTTATAGTCGCTGCGCCCGGTACCGACGATGACGTCGTCCCGGACCGCCTTGGCCTCGTCCGGAGTAATTTCCGGATCGGGGTTGGCCATGGCGAAGATCACTGGATCTTTGGCCATCGACTTGACCATCTCCGGAGTTACGGCTCCCTTGGCCGAGACGCCGAAGAAGACGTCGGCACCTGCCATGGCATCTTCGAGGGTGCGCGCCGCGGTATCGTTGGCGAGGCGCTCCTTGAAAGGGTTCATCCCTTCCTGGCGTCCCTTGTAGATGACCCCCTTGGTGTCGCAGGCGTAAAGATTTTCCGGTTTGGCGCCGAGGACCAGCGCCATGTTGGCACAGGCGATACCAGCAGCACCGGCGCCATTGACAACGATCTTCACATCCTCGATCTTCTTGCCGACGATCTCCAGGGCGTTGATGAGGCCGGCATTGGCGATGATGGCGGTGCCGTGCTGGTCATCGTGGAAGACCGGGATGTTCATGATCTTCTTCAGCTCTTCCTCAATGTAGAAGCACTCGGGTCCCTTGATGTCCTCAAGATTGATGCCGCCGAAAGTCGGTTCGAGGATCTTGACGGTGCGGATGATTTCATCCGAATCCTTGGTGTTCAGCTCGATATCAAAGACATCCACATCGGCGAAACGCTTGAAGAGGACCCCTTTCCCCTCCATCACCGGTTTGCCGGCCATGGCGCCGATGTCACCGAGGCCGAGGACCGCCGTGCCGTTGGAGACGACGGCAACCAGATTCCCCTTGGCCGTATATTCATAGGCCATGGCCGGGTCTTTTTCGATCTCCAGGCAGGGTTCGGCGACGCCGGGGCTGTAGGCGAGAGAGAGATCGCGGCTGGTAGCGCAGGGTTTGGTGGTGATGACTTCGATTTTTCCTTTACGGCCTGAACTGTGATAGTCCAGGGCGTCCTGACGTTTTGACATGGGGGTGGTCCTCCTGTCCGGGTGATTGGTGCCGATGGCCTCACGCTGAAGCGGGGCGAATGTCGTTTCCGTTTGGACGGGCCAAAATAAGTTTAGCTAAAAAAATAAGATAAAATTTTACTGAAGATAAAGCCGGAAAATAGCGCCTGAATTGTCAGTTGTCAAGGGTATTCTGGTTTGCCTAATCCAAAGAAAACAATGTTTCCGAAACATCGTTCGTGATTTTCAGCAATCATGGTGCCAAGCCCTTTGCTTTTGATAAAATATCGCCAATTAGCGCGGCGTCAACGTACCAAGGCGAAGAATTGACATTCGGACTGGGTAGTGGCGAGCTTCTGGGGTGGCCGATTTCGGCCATTCCAGGAATATTTCCGCCGCTGGTTACGTCCCGGTCAAAACTCAAATCCGATTGACACTCCCCGGTCGCAAGGGTACAACAGGTCGGTACCGGGATGGAGTCAGGGTCTGGTCCATCGAGCCGGGCTGAGACATCCCGACAGGACTGTTTTACGGGTCAGGGCGAGGGGCTGAATCTCCCAAATGCAACGCATCGGCGTACTTTCAGATACCCACCTGCACGGATTCGCCACCGGCGGGGCGTTCCTGGAGGGACTGGTGACCCGCTACTTCGGGGATGCCGAAATCATCCTGCACGCGGGTGATCTCGTCGATCCGGATGTACTGCTCGGGTTGAGCGACCGGACCATTTTCCAGGTGCGCGGGAACCTCGATCCGCCCCGCCGCAACCTGCCGCAACGACGGATCCTTGAAATCGGCGGTTTCCGCATCGGGCTGATTCATGGCTGGGGTCCTCCCGATGGAGTGGCCGGCAAGGTGCTGGAAGCATTCCGGGGGGAGGCCCTGGACTGCCTGGTTTTCGGCCACAGTCATCTCCCGTGCTGCGAACGCCGGGAAGGCGTGTTACTCTTCAATCCCGGGAGTCCCAGCGATCGCCGCCAGGCCCCCTGGCATTCGGTCGGTCTGCTCGAACTCGGGACGACCATCGAGGGGCGGATCATCAACATCGACAGTGACTGAAGGAGCGGGTATGGAACGGCTCTGGGCGCCCTGGCGGCTCGACTATATCCAGGGTGAAAAAGGGGAAGGCGACTGCATCTTCTGTCTCGGCGACCGGGCTGCTGAAGATTCAGCGCGCCTGGTCCTCGCCCGTACCCCCCTGGCCTGTGTCCTGATGAACCGTTATCCTTACAGCAATGGCCACCTCCTGATAGCTCCTCATCGGCACACTTCGGACCTGGACAGTCTGGGCGAGGCCGAGGTACTCGACATGCACCGTCTGCTGTGCCGCAGCCGCCAGGTTCTTGCCGAACGGGTCGGCGCCCAGGGTTTCAATATCGGCATGAACCTTGGCCAGATCGCCGGGGCCGGGATTGCCGAACACCTCCACCTTCACATTGTTCCGCGCTGGAGCGGTGACACCAATTTCATGCCGGTCTTTGCCGATGTGCGGGTTATCCCGCAGCACCTGCTGACGACCTACGAACTGCTGCGTGACGGCTTTCCCGGGAGCGAATAATGACGATTTTTCGCAACATCATGGCCTTGCTGATCCTCGGCCTGGTGCTTTTCCTCGCCCTGACCAACGCCGCGCCGGTGCGGGTCAGCGCCTTTGGCTACCAGACCCCGGAACTCCCCCTCTTTGTCTTCCTGCTGGTCTTTTTTGCTCTCGGTTACCTCCTTGCGGCACTGGTCGGGGCGGTGCGCCAGACTGCCCTGCGGCGCCAGATTGCCCGGCTCGAACGGGAACTGGCGCGAGGCGCCGGCCGCAATTCCGCCTCCCCGGCGGCAGCGGGGGGAGCAGACAACGAAAACTGATTTCAACCCGGAAAGGACGCTGCTTTCATGCTGGAGATTTTTCAAAAGGGCGGGCCGCTCATGTACCCGATCCTCTTCTGTTCGGTCCTCGGTCTGGCCATTTTTCTGGAACGGATCCTGGCCTTTTATCGCTTCCGCCGCGGAAGCGAAGAACTGATTCGGGAGGTGGTCAGCCTGCTCGGAGCCAAGCGTCTGGTCGAAGCGGTGGCGGCCTGCCAGCGCGCCGATACGCCGCTCGGGCGGGTGGTCTTCGCCGCCCTGCGTGCCGCCGGTCGCACCCGCACCCAGATCAAGGAGGTCACCGAGGAAGCCGGCCGCCGGGAGGCTGCCCCCCTAGAACGCTACCTCGGCCTGCTCGGCACCATTGCCTCCCTCTCCCCGCTGCTGGGATTGCTGGGGACCGTGCTGGGGATGATCCAGGCCTTCAATGTCATCGCCACCCAGGGGGTCGGTACCCCGGCGACCCTCGGTGGCGGCATCTCCCAGGCGCTGATCACCACCGCGGCCGGGCTGGCCGTGGCGATCCCCACTATCCTGCTGCACAAGTATCTCTCCGGGCGTCTCGACCGGCTGTTGCTGGAGATGGAAGGCTGGTCGCTGCAGATCGTTGATCTTCTCGGCAGCGAGGAGAGCTGAAGCGATGGCCTGGCTGCGCAAACGGCGCGATGAGCCGAAGGTCGACCTGACCTCGATGGTCGATGTCGTCTTTCTGCTGCTGATCTTCTTCATGATCTCGACCACCTTCGTCGAGAACCCGGGGCTGACCATCAGGCTCCCCGAATCGGGTGCAAAACGGAGTGATGCCGAACCCAAGGAGGTCAAGGTCTACCTTTCGTCCGCGGGGAAAATCTCCCTCGGCGACGAAGCGGTCACTCTGGCAGAACTGCGCCGGCGACTCGATGCTTTTGGTCCCCGCGGCGCGGCGATGACCTTTGTCCTTTATGCCGATACCGAGAGTCGTCACGGCCAGGTGGTCGAGCTGATGGATGCAGCGCGGGCGGCCGGGTTCGGCAAGCTGGCGATCGCGACCGATCCGAAAGCGCCTCGGTGATGGCCGCCCTTCGCAAGGGAGGAGATAGATGAAACCGACCATTGCCATTCTTACCGGTGGCGGTGACTGTCCGGGGCTGAACGCGGTCATTCGTGGGGTCGTACGGGCTGCGGTGCTGCAGCGAGGCTGGCGGGTCATCGGCATCGAAGACGGCTTTGACGGCCTGGTCGGCACGCCGCGCTGGCGCGAACTCGACCTCGCCGCCGTCCGTGGCATCCTGCCGCAGGGGGGGACGATTCTCGGTACCAGCAACCGCGGCAACCCTTTCGCCTACCCGGTGCGCGAAAAGGGGGAGATCGTGCTGCGCGATGTTTCGGCCGAAGTAGTGGCCAATTTTCGCGAACTGGGAGCCACCGTTTTGATCACCGTCGGCGGCGACGGCACCCTGAAGATTGCGCGCCGGCTCGGCGAACTGGGGCTTAATATCGTCGCGGTGCCGAAGACCATCGATAATGACCTGCAGGGAACCGACGTCACCTTCGGCTACAACTCGGCGGTCGGCGTGGTGACCGAAGCCCTTGATCGCCTCCACAGCACGGCAGAGAGCCATCACCGGGTGATGATCGTCGAGGTCATGGGGCGGGATGCTGGCTGGATTGCTCTTGAAGCGGGGATTGCTGGTTCGGCGGATGTGATCCTGCTGCCGGAAATTCCCTATTCTCTCGATGCTATTTGTGCCGCGATTGCCGGTCGCCGCGAACGGGGGAGCCGCTTCTCCATCCTGGTGGTTGCCGAAGGGGCTCACCCTGCGGATGGCGGCAAGGTGGTACGAGTGAGTGCCGGGGAGAATCTCGGGGTCGAACGACTCGGCGGGATCGGACAGACCCTGGCGGCGCAGCTAGGCGCACGTTTCGAGATGGAGAATCGGGTGGTGGTTCTCGGTCATTTACAGCGGGGCGGCAGCCCGACCCCCTTCGACCGCATCCTCGGTTCCCGTTTCGGGGTCAAGGCGGTGCAGCTGGTGGAGCAGGGGGAATTCGGGCGGATGGTCGCCCTGGCCGGCCGCGCGGTCGACTCGGTACCGATCGCCGCCGCCGTCGAAGCGCTGAACCTGGTCGACCCCGCCGGAGACCTCTGCCGGACCGCCGAGGAGCTGGGGATCTGTCTCGGTCGCTGAAGCGGGCAGACCCGGTTTTTTCTTGACGATGGCTAATCAGCCCGTTACTGTACGCCAAGGATTTCGTGAATTCAGCCAGTTAAGGTTGACTGCCAGCCTTTTGCGAATGGAGTGGGCATGTCGCTGAATCACTCGGGGAAACAGTGCATGCGGCACCAGGGGGGCGCCCCCGTGGGTGCCTTTTTTTATTCCGGCAAAGTCTGACGACAGGGGAGAGGGAGAAGCCATTATGCGCTCAGGCCTGGAATTCGAACGCAGCTGGAGCTACGCCTTCTATGGCGTCTGCCTCGGTTTTCTGGCGCCGGTCGGCTGGATTGCCCTGCGCCTGATCCTGTTCCGCGATCCGTCGATCGGCCTGTTTGAGCAGATTTTCGACGATATCGTTCGCAGCGCCGAGAGCCTGGCCCTGTACGGTTACATGGCTGGCGGGACCGCGCTGGTTCTCGGCACCTTCGGCTATCTGATCGGCAGCGCTTCCCAGCAGATTCACGAGCGGGCGGCCCGTCTCGATGAGCTCAACACCACCGTTGCCACCCAGAAGGAAGAGTTCGAGCGCCGCTTTCGGGACCTCAATAACGGCATCAAGAACTTCCATGCCATCAACAACCACATCCAGAAGACCAGCGACCCGCGCCAGGTGATGCACCTTGCCGCGGATGGCCTCCATGAAATCCTCGGCTACGACCGGGTCAACATCCTCATGGTCAACAAGGAACGGGACTGCCTCGAATTTACCGCCAGCCGTGGCAGCGGCAATGACAACGTCAAGGGCCTGACGGTTCCCCTCGACGAACGGGGCGGCGCGCTCTTTCTCGCCGTGCGCGACCAGCGACTGCTGCTGGTCGATGACATCACGCGCTACCCGGACGAATTCCATCTCAAGGCCCCCTGTGACCGCATTGTCCAGCTGCGGTCACGCAGCTTCATCCTCTGTCCAATCATTGTCCGCGACGAAGTGGTGGGACTCTTCGGCGTCGACAACAAGATCAAGCGTAAAGCCCTCGACGATACCGATGTCGATACCGTCAAGCTTTTTGCCGACCAGGTCTCCTCGACCCTGACCAAGCTCGAACTGCTGCAGGCGGTCGAGACCCTGACCCGGGAGCTCGAAAAGACCTTTGCCGAACTGCTGCGCTACCGGGAAGAGCACGCGCGCTGTGACGAGTCGCTCTATCGCGCCACCTCGGCGACCGGCGCGTCGATTGCCGAAATTGTCCACGCCGCCGATGTCGTCCGCCACGCGGTTGACACCACCCGCTCGGCGGCGAGCGAAATTTCGGTCTCGATCGAACAGGTGAGCCAGAACCTCAACCAGCTCAACGATTTCATGGACCGTTCCATTTCGGCGATGACCGAAATCGGCAATACCATCAAGTCAGTGGAGGAGAACGGCGCCCGCTCCCACAGCATGTCGGAGACCGTGCGCCGCCAGGCCGAAGAAGGGCGCGCCGGGGTGTCCGATACCCTGGAGGGACTGCAGGGGATTGCCGGTTCGGTCGACGAGGCCGTAGCCGCCATCGATCGTCTGGCTGAAAAGAGTGAGGAGATCGGCACCATCACCGGGGTGATTACCGAAATCACCCAGAAGACCAACCTGCTTGCCCTCAACGCGGCCATCATCGCCGCCCAGGCCGGTGAAAACGGGCGCTCCTTCGCCGTAGTGGCGGACGAGGTGCGCAGCCTCTCCCAGGAAGCAGCCAATTCGACCGGGGCGATCACCGCCATTGTCGAGGAGATCCAGTCCTTCACCCGGGAGACTGTCGACCATATCGGCCAGACCCGCAGCCTGGTCAGGCAGGGGATCGATAAGGGGAATGACCTGGAAATTTCCCTGCAGCAGATCCTGCAATCTTCCGAGCAGGCGATGCTCATGGCCCAGGATATCCGCAAGGCGACCCGCGAGGTATCCAAGGCGGTCGAGTCGGTGAGCCAATCGATCGAGGATCTCGGCGAAATGTCTTCCCAGGTCTTTGTCGCCTCCCGGGAGCAGGCCCAGGGGACCCGCAGCATTGTCAAGTCGATCGAAGAGGTCGTGACCATGGCCGACGACATGGCCGAGGCGACCACCCGGCAACAGCAGTCGACCCGGGATATCGAAGCGGCGGCCCGGGTGGTCACCGGCATGGTCGGGCGGATATTCCAAGCGATGGAAGAGCGCCAGGCCGGCAGCCGCGAGGTCTTCGAGCGGCTGGAAAAACTGAAGGCCGTGGACAGCAGGGGCGCCTAAAGCAGATTCGGGGCAGGGTGCCGGGCCGCAGCAGGCAACCGGAACAGTAACCAGAAAGACCGTCGGGCGCGCGTGAACGCCGGGCGGTCTTTTTTTGTAGTCAGGAAGGGGGGAGGATGCTGCGTTGAGTTCAGGAGGCGGCCTGATCATCCTCGTCCAGGCGGGTCGAGTCGCTGGGACAGTCTTCGCGCCCGGGGCAATGCTCGCGCCGGCAGGGCTCGATGTGGATGGTGACATCGGCCCCCTGGATGTCGGCTTCGATGCGCTTTTCGAGGTGATCGGCAATGCTGTGTGCCTCTTCCACCGAGAGGTGCTTGCAGACAGTGAGGTGGAAATCCATGATCTTCTGCGAACCGGCGCGCCGGGTGCGCAGGTTGTGGTAGCCGGTGATGTCATGCTCGTGAGCCTGGATCAGGCGGTCGACCTCGTCACGTACCACCGCAGGCAGCTCCTCGTCGAGGACGTCGCGCAGGCCCTGGCGGACCAGGCGCAGCGCTTCGAAGAGGATATAACAGGCGATGAGAATGGAGAGGACCGGGTCGAGCCAGGGGATGGCGACAAAGCGGATAAGGATCAGGCCGAGCATCAGGCCGAGGTTGGTGTAAACGTCCATGGCGAAGTGGAGCGAATCGGCCTGCAGCGCCGACGAGTCGGTCGCCTTGGCGACCCGGCGCAGGTAGCGACTGATCAGGACCGAAGCGATGGTTCCGATCAGGAGGACGACGATGCCGCTGTCGATGCGGGTGAGGGTCACCCCGGCGCGCAGCCGGGAGATCGACTCGGCGATGATCCAGATGCCCGAGCCGGCGATCACCAGCGACTGGATCATCGTCGCCAGGGTTTCGTACTTGCCGTGGCCGAAGGGGTGGTTTTCGTCGGCGGGCTGTTCCGCCTGGCGGATGGCGAGAAAGTTCACTCCGGACATCAGGATGTCGAGCAGGGAGTCGATCGCCGAGGAGAGGACCGCCATCGAGCCGGTCATGACGCCGGCGACCAGCTTCAGGATGGCGAGGCTGGTGGCGGTGAGAATCGAGATGCTGGCAGCGCGGATTTTTGCCGAGAGCTGGGCCATGCGTAGTCTTCCCGGTGGTCGGTTCAGTCGCCGACCGGACAGGCCCGGTCCCAGCGGCTGTAGCCGTCGTTGTCGATAGCCCAGAAGGCGTCGATGCGCCCGCGAAAGAATTCGACGTCTCTGGCCTGGTTTTGCATTTCGGTTGCCAGGGTCGGCGGAACCAGTCCCTGTTCGGCCAGGTAGTGATAAAAGACCGTGACCCCCTCGAGGATGGCGCAAAGCTCCTTCAGGTTCGGTTCGAGGTTGCGCACGATGTACCAGTTGCCGGCAAACTGCCGCAGGCGTTGCGGCTGCAATTGCAGGATGTTCTCGCGGCGATCGCCGATGACGAATTCGCGCAGAAAGTAGTCGGCGCCATGGGCGAGGGCGCCGGCTGCGGCCGAATCGAAGTCGCCGGCGGCGACCAGGTCGGAAGCGAAACGGAGCAGCAGCTGGTGGCAGAAGCGGTCGGCGCGAATTTCATCTTCAAGGGTGGTGATACTGAAGACACTTTCCGGGAAGGCTTCGCTCAGCGGCAGATCGGTGGGGAGGGAAGACGGCATGAAGAGCTCCTTAAATGGGGCCTTTCTTATCACTCTGGCGCCTCCCCGTCAAGGATATACCTCTCCTGGCCGGGTTGGGAGGCGTTCCCCTTTACCTGTTTACAGAGGGGTGTGGCGTTTGTTAACATAACGCCCATTTCGAACCTGCCGAGACCGGCTCCTTCCCGCGAGGATTGCTGCATGAACGCCCCCACCCCGATGATGCGTCAGTACCTGGAGATCAAGGCCGATTACCCTGACGCCATCCTCTTCTTCCGCCTCGGGGACTTCTACGAGATGTTCCTGGACGATGCGGTGACGGCGTCACGGGTCCTCGACATCACCCTCACCTCCCGCAACAAGGGGGCCGCCGACGAGGTCCCCTTGTGCGGCATCCCCTACCACAGCTGCCAGCCCTATATTGCTCGTCTGGTGGAGAATGGCTACAAGGTCGCGGTCTGCGAGCAGGTCGAGGACCCGAAGAGTGCCAAGGGGATCGTGCGCCGCGAAGTGGTGCGCGTCGTTACCCCCGGCCTGGTGGTTGACAGCGACACCCTGCGGCCCAAGGAAAACAACTACCTCGCTGCCGTCGCCGGCGCTCCCGGAGGGCGTTGGGGGGTGGCGGTCCTCGATATCACCACTGGTGAATTCCGCGCCACCGAGGTGGCCGGGGAGGGCCCCCTGCGCAGCGAGCTGGCCGCCTTCAACCCGCGCGAGGTGCTCGTTGCCGCCGCCGAGGACGGCAGTGCCTTGCCGCCGGTGCTGGCCGAACTGCCGCCGGAGGTGGTGGTCAACCGGCTGCCGGCCTGGGTCTACGAACCGGACCGGGCGGCGGAACAGATTCGGCGTTTCTTCGCCTGCGCCAGCCTCGAGTCCTTCGGCTGCGCCGAGCTGCCGTTGGCGGTCGCCGCCGCCGGGGCGGTCCTGCATTACCTGGAGCTGACCCAGAAGCAGGGGGTCGCCCATGTCCGCACCCTGCAGACCTACCACAGCCGCGATTTCATGGTGCTCGATGCCGCCACCCGGCGTAATCTCGAACTGACCGCCACCATCTACGACGGCAGTCGCAAGGGCTCGCTGCTCGGGGTCCTCGACCGCACCCTGACCGCCATGGGGGGGCGCAAGCTGCGGCATTGGGTGCATCACCCGCTGGTTGCGGTTGAGCCGGTCCGGCGCCGCCACCAGGCGGTGACCGAACTGGTCGAGCAGTCGCTGCCGCGCCTTGAGCTGCGCCAGGGACTTGACGGCGTCTACGATCTTGAACGTCTCAGCGCCCGCATCAGCATGGCCAATGCCAACGCCAAGGACCTGGCCGCCCTGCGCAGCTCGCTGGAGCGGCTGCCGGCGCTGCGCGATACCCTGCAGGGGCTGGCCAGCCCACTGCTGGCGGAACTGGTGGCGGCGATCGATCCCCTTGAGGATGTCGCCGCGCTGATCGCCGCCGCCCTGGTCGAAGATCCCCCCTTCGTGCTGCGCGAGGGGGGGCTGATCCGCGACGGCTTCGATCCCGGCCTCGATGAGCTGCGGACCATCGCCCGGGAAGGGAAGGGGTGGATCGCCCGTCTCGAACAGGAGGAGAAGGTGCGCACCGGCATCTCTTCTCTCAAGGTGCGCTACAACAAGGTCTTCGGCTATTACCTCGAAGTGACCCGCAGCCACCTCGACAAGGTTCCCGACGACTACCAGCGCAAGCAGACCCTCGCCAACGCCGAGCGCTACATCACCCCGGCGCTGAAGGAATACGAGGAGAAGGTCCTCGGCGCCGAGGAGCGCCTGGTCGAGCTCGAGTACGACCTCTTCCAGCAGTTGCGCCAGCAGGTCTCGGCCCAGGCCGAACGGATCCAGCGCACCGCCGACGCCCTCGCCAGCTGCGATGTCCTCGCCGCCCTCGCCGACCTGGCCCATGAACGGAACTATGTCTGCCCGCAGATCGATGGCGGCGACCAGCTGGTGATCGTCGAAGGACGGCATCCCGTCATCGAAACCATGTCCCTTGGCGAACGTTTCGTCCCCAACGACGTCGACCTCGACAGCGGCGAAAACCAGTTGCTGATTATCACCGGTCCGAACATGGCCGGCAAGTCGACCTTCATGCGCCAGGTGGCGCTGATTACCCTGATGGCACAGATGGGGAGCCTGGTGCCCGCCAAAGAGGCACGGATCGGGCTGGTCGACCGCATCTTTACCCGCGTCGGCGCCAGCGACAACCTCGCCCGCGGCCAGTCGACCTTCATGGTCGAGATGACCGAAACCGCCAATATTCTCAACCACGCGACGCCGAAAAGCCTGATCATCCTCGACGAGATCGGGCGCGGCACCTCGACCTTCGACGGTGTCAGTATTGCCTGGGCGGTGGCAGAGTACTTGCACGACCATGCTCCGGTGGCGGCGCGCACCCTCTTCGCCACCCATTACCACGAGCTGACCGAACTCGCCGTGACCCGGCCGCGGGTGCGTAACTACAACATCGCGGTCAAGGAGTGGAACGACCAGATCGTCTTCTTGCGCAAGATCGTCAAGGGGGGCGCCAGCCACTCCTACGGTATCCAGGTCGCCCGCCTTGCCGGTCTCCCCGAGGAGGTCATCGCCCGCGCCCGCGAGATCCTGCGCAACCTCGAAGCAGGGGAATTCGTCGGCGAAGGGGAACCGCGTCTGGCGCGCAGCCGGCGCCCCGGGCGGCAGGCCACGCCGTCGCCGCAGCTCTCCCTCTTTGCCGCCGCGGGACCCGACCCGCTGCGCGAACGCCTCGAGTGCGTCGACGTATCGGTAGTGACGCCCCTTGAAGCCCTTAATCTCCTAGATGAACTGAAGAGACTGGTATAGCCAATGCCTTTGGTCCGCTCGCTGACGATACTGCTGCTCCTCTTCACCCTGGTGGCGCCGTGCCAAGCCGCCACCAGCGCGGCGGACGCCTATGGGGCGGCCCGCAAGTCGTACCAGCGCCTCCAGGATTCCCCCAAAAAACAACGCTATCGCGACCAATGGCAACGGGTGATCGATGCGTTTCTGGCCATTCCGCAGCGTTATCCCGATGCCGACGAGGGGGCGCGCGCCCTCTACCTGGCGGGTAAAGCGAGCGAGGGGCTCTATGACGTTTCGCGCATCGGCAGCGACGCGCGCCAGGCCGTCGCTCTCTACCTGCGGCTGGTGGCGGAATACCCGCGCAGCTCTCTGGCCGACGACGCCTTGTTGCTGGCCGCTGAAATCTATTCCGCTACGCTCGCCGATCCGGCCGCGGCGGCGCGCCTCTATCGGCAGATTCTGGCCGACTATCCGCAAGGCGACATGGTAGCCAAGGCGCGCCAGGCCTGCCGGGAACTGGACGGCTGCAGCGACCCGGCCCCCGCCGCGGTCAAAACGGCCACCCCTTCCGTGGCGGTGGTCGGCGGCAGTGCTGGCGCTGAATTGACCGGGGTGCGTTTCTGGTCCAACCCCGGGTATACCCGGGTGGTGCTCGATCTCTCGGCCCCGGTGCAGTTCCTCTCCAACCTCCTCGCCGGCAATCCCGGCAAGGGAGTGACGCCGCGGCTCTACGTCGACCTGGTCGGAACTGTCCCGGCGTCCGGTCTGAACGACACCACCAGCGTCGATGACGGCCTGCTGAAACAGATCCGCTCCGGCCGTCCCGCTGAAGAGCGGACCCGGGTGGTCCTCGACCTGGTCAGTTTCAAGGACTACAAGGTCTTCCCCCTCGACGACCCCTTCCGTATCGTCATTGACGTGATCGGCGATGGTCCGATCCTGGAACCGAACCGCCCCGCCCTTGGTCCGCTGCCGGCCGATGACGGCATCTCCAGGATCCTCGAAAATACCCCGGTCGAGCGTCCCGTCAAGCTGCATATTCCGCAGAAAGGGAACAACGCCCTGCGCCGCATCGTCGTCGATGCCGGTCATGGCGGCAAGGACCCCGGCGCCGTCGGGCCCGGCGGATCCCTGGAGAAGGACGTGACCCTCGCCCTGGCCCGGGAGCTAGCCCGCCGCCTCGAAAAGGACCTCGGTTGCGAAGTGGTGATGACTCGTGACGGCGATGTCTTTCTCCCCCTTGAGGAACGGACCGCCATTGCCAACAAGGTCGGCGCCGACCTCTTCATCTCCCTGCACGCCAATGCCAGCACCAAGGGGAGCGTCTACGGCATCGAAACCTACTACCTGAACTTTTCCAAGAACGACCAGGCGGTAGCGGTGGCGGCCCGGGAAAACGGAACCTCCCTCAAACAGGTCGGCGATCTCGAACTGATCCTGTTCGATCTGATGGCCAACTCCAAGATCAACGAGTCGAGCCGCCTGGCGGCGGAGATCCAGAACTCCCTGGTGGCGGGCCTCACCCGCAACTACCCCTCCATTCGTGACCTCGGCGTGCGCCAGGGACCCTTTTACGTCCTGCTCGGCGCCACCATGCCATCGGTCCTGGTCGAGAGCGCCTTCATCAGTCACCCGCGGGAAGAGTCCCGCCTTAAGGATCCAGCCTTTCGCGCCCGCACCGCCGATGCCATTGTTCGCGGTGTCCGCAATTACGCCACCGCTCTGAAGATGATTGCCGCCCAATGAAAGCTGAGCCTGGTATGCAGACCGAACCCTTCTTCTCCCGTGAGCTTTTGACCGATCCGGCGCTCCCCTACGAGGAACGCCGGGCCCGCCTGCTCGAGGCTTCGCGCAAATTTCTCGACCATCACCTCGAACAGATCCGTCAGCGTCACCGCAGCGGCGAGAGCGGCCGTCGCATCGTCGGCAGCCTCACCTCGCTGGCCGATACCCTGATCCGCAACCTCTATCGCAGCGTCTCCGCCGATCTCCCCGAGGCCGGCCAGGGATCCTGCACTCTCATTGCTCTTGGCGGCTATGGCCGTGGCGAGCTCAACCCGCGCAGCGACATCGACCTGATGTTCTACTACAGCGGCAAGGATCGCCCTTACGCCGAGAAGATTTCCGAACGCATGCTTTACCTGCTCTGGGACCTCGGCGTCGAAGTCGGTTACAGCGTGCGCACCGAGAAGGATTGCCTGGAGATGGCCGAAAAGGACATCACCGCACGCACCGCCCTGCTCGATTCCCGTTACCTGGTTGGCGACGAGATCCTCTTCCAGGCGTATGAACGCAGCGTCATGACGGCGATTCTCGGCCGCAATACCCCGGGCTTCATCAAGGAGAAACTGGAGGAAAATCGGCGTCGCCTGCAAAAATACGGTTCTTCGGTCTTTCTCCTCGAACCGAACATCAAGGAAGGGGAGGGGGGCCTGCGCGACCTGCATACCGCCCTCTGGATCGCCCAGGTCAAGTTCAAGGCCCGCTCCCTGCGTGACCTGATCATCAAGGGGGTGATGACCGAGCAGGAGGGGGCGAGCTTCGAGGCGGCCCTCGATTATCTCTGGCGCATTCGCAACGAGCTCCATTTCCTCTCGCCGCGCAAGAACGAGCAGATCAACTTCGAGCAGCAGGAGAAGATCGCCGCCTTCCTCGGTTACCAGGACAACCGCAAGGCTCCGGCCGTCGAACAGTTCATGCAGGACTACTACTCCCATGCCACCCAGGTCGAGCACATCGCTTCGCTGCTGATCACCAAGGCGACCCAGCAGGAGGAATCGGGACTGCGCCTCTTCGGTTATCTCAAGCGGCGCGCCGTGGCCGATGGTTTCTACATCCTGCGCGGCGAGCTGCGGCTGACCCGGGACGATCTTTTTGAGAAGAACCCGGCGGCGATGATGACGGCCTTCCAGCTCGCCCAGCACCATGGGGTGAAGCTCGCCGTCCCCCTCAAGGGGCTGATCCGCGACAACCTGCACCGCATCAACGACCGCATCCGCCGCAGCCGCACCATGAGTGAGGGGTTCCTCGAGATCCTGCGGCAGCCGCGGGGACTGGGGCGAATCCTGCGCGACATGCATCACCTGCAGTTCCTCAACCGCTTTATCCCCGAATTCGAGCGCATCTACTGCAAGGTCCAGCATGACGCCTACCACATCTACACCGTCGACATCCATACCCTCTTTGCCATGGAGGAGATCGCCAAGCTCTGGCTCGGGGAGTACCGCGAAAAGAAACCGCTGCTGACCCAGGTCGCCAACGATATCGAAAAGAAGGAGCTGCTGCTACTGGCGGTGATGTTCCACGATATCGGCAAGGGGGAGGGGAAGGATCACTCCAACAAGGGGGCCGACATGGTGCCGACCATCGCCCGCCGCCTTGGCCTTAACAAGGAGGACAGCCTGCGCCTCGAGTTTTTGGTCCGCAATCATCTGCAGATGGCGCACATCTCCCAGCGCCGCGACCTCCATGATGACAAGCTGATCATCCAGTTCGCCCGCACCATGGAGATGAGCGAAAACCTCAGGATGCTCTTTCTGCTTACCTTCGCCGACATCAAGGCAGTCGGTCCCGATGTCTGGTCGGAGTGGAAGGGACTGCTGCTGCAGGAACTCTACGAGAAGGCCTACGAGGTGCTGGAGCGGGGCAATTTCCAGCTCGAGAAGCGCTCGGAGAAGCTGCGCAACCGTCGCCGCAAGGTGCTGGAGCGGCTCAGCGACGAGTTCGACAGCCGCCAGGTCAAGGAACTGGTCGCCTCCCTCGGTACCCGCTACCTGATGTCCTATCGCTCCCAGGGGATCGCCGAACACCTGCGGGTGCTGCTCGGGCGCGGTGAAAAGACCGTGGCGCTCAAGGTCGAGCAGGTTGCCGAGGCCGATTTCACCCAGGTGACGATCACCACCGTCGACATCCCCGGCCTCTTCTCCAAGATCGCCGGGGTGATGGCGGCCAACGGCATCAACATTCTCGGGGCGCAGATTTTCACCACCGGCAACGGCATCGCCCTCGATATTCTCCAGGTCCTCAGTGCCGGCGGCGAGCGCATCACCTCCGCTGACAAGTGGGCGCGTTTCGAGGCCGACCTGACCGCCGTCATCGAGGGGCGGGCCCGGGTCGACGACCTGGTGAAGAAGCGGCACCGGCCGAGCTACCTTTCCGAACGTCCGCTCCCCAGGCATCCCAACCGGGTCGAGATCGACAACGAGATTTCCGCCGAATACACGGTCATCGATCTCTTCGCCCGCGACCAGGTCGGCCTCCTCTACCGCATTACCAGGACCCTCAAGGAACTCGGGCTCTACATCGGGGTTTCGAAGATCTCGACCAAGGTTGATCAGGTCACCGACACCTTCTACGTCCAGGATATTTTCGGCCAGAAGGTGATCGCCGAGGAGAAACTACGGGAAGTGCGGGAAAAGCTCCTGGCGTGCCTCGACGAGGAGTGAAGCCCGGGTGTTGCGGTTTCGCGGGCTCAACCCAACCTTCACGATTTCACATGGGATCCGTAGGTTGGGTTGAATGGAATGAAACCCAACAAGGGCCAGGGTGCCGTTCCATTTCTGCTGATGGAGTAATAGGTTATGAATGAATTCCTTGATCTCTTCCTCAGCTATCTGACGGTGGAGCGGGGGCTCTCCCGCAACACCCTCGACGCTTATGGCCGCGACCTCGCCCGCTACCTCGACTTTCTCGAACGGGAGGGGATCGGCGCACCGGCGGCGATCACCCCGCCGGTGATCCTGCGCTACCTTGCCCACCTGCGCGCCGGCGGTCTTGCCGCGCGCAGCCGGGCGCGGGCCCTGGTGGCGCTGCGCATGTTTCACAGGTTCCTGCTCAGCGAAGGGTACGCCGAGCGCAACCCGACCGCCCTGGTCGAAGCGCCGAAGAGCCTCGCCGCGCTCCCCCACACTCTCAGCCCCGGCGAGGTCGAGCAGCTGCTGGCGGCGCCGCGCGGCGCCGCGCCGCTCGCCCTGCGCGACCGGGCGATGCTCGAGGTTCTCTACGCTACCGGCCTGAGGGTCTCCGAGCTGGTCGGGCTCAAGCAGTCCGACCTGCAGCTTGATGTCGGCTACCTGACCGCCTTTGGCAAGCGCAGCAAGCAGCGCATCGTCCCCCTTGGCGAGACCGCCATCAGCGAATTGCGCAGTTACCTGGCCGATGGCCGGCCCCTCCTCGACAAGGGGAAGGGGGGGAAGCTCCTCTTTCTCAACCGCCTCGGCCAGGGGTTGACACGCCAGGGCTTCTGGAAGATTATTAAGCGCCGCGCCCGGGAGACCGGGATCGGCAAGAAGATCACCCCGCATACCCTGCGTCATTCTTTTGCGACCCACCTGCTCGAGAATGGCGCCGATCTGCGGGCCGTGCAGAGCATGCTCGGCCACGCCGATATCTCGACTACCCAGATCTATACCCACGTGACCCGCGAGCGCCTGCGCCGGCTCCATGAACAGCACCATCCACGGGGCTAAAGCGGCGATCCGAGAGGAGTTTATGAAATACGTCATTCTGCTCGGCGACGGCATGGCCGACGAACCGCTCGAAGAACTCGGCGGCCTCACCCCGCTGCAGCATGCCAGGACCCCGCGCATGGACGAGGTTGCCCGGCGCGGCGTCATCGGCCTTGCCGAGACGGTCCCGGAAGGCTATCATCCCGGCAGCGACGTCGCCAATCTCTCGGTTTTCGGCTACGATCCCGCGACCTGTTACAGCGGCCGTTCGCCGCTGGAGGCGGCGAGCATGGGGGTCGAGCTCGGGCCGGACGATGTCGCCTTTCGTCTCAACCTGGTGACCCTCACCGCCCAGTACGGCCACCTCTACATGGAGGACTTCTCCGCCGGGCACATCACCACCGCCGAAGCCCGCGAGCTGATCGAGTCGTTGCAGCAGGAACTTGGCGATGAGCGCTTCAGCTTCCATGCCGGCGTCTCCTACCGGCATCTGCTGGTCTGGCACGGCGGCAAGGACGACCTGACCTTTACCCCGCCCCACGATCTGACCCACCAGAGCGTCTCCGGCCACCTCCCCCGTGGCGACGGGGCCGACGAGCTGATCCAGCTGACGACCTCGGCGCAGATGCTCCTCAATGCCCACCCGGTCAACCTGCGGCGGCAGAAGGCGCGCCTGCCGGTGGCCAATTCGATCTGGCTCTGGGGGCACGGCCGGGCGCCGCGCATGGCGACCCTGCAGGAGAAGTTCGGCCTCACCGGCGCGGTGATCTCCGCCGTCGACCTGATCAAGGGGATCGGCGTCTACGCCGGCCTCGACGTCATCGAAGTCCCCGGCGCCACCGGCTACATCGACACCAACTACCGCGGCAAAGCCGAGGCGGCCCTCGACGCGCTCAAGAGCCGCGACTTCGTTTACCTCCACGTCGAAGCCCCTGACGAGGCGGCCCACGCCGGCAACCTCGACGACAAGCTCAAGGCGATCGAGGATTTCGACGCCCAGGTGGTCGGCCCGGTTCTCGACGGCCTGCCGGCCCTCGGTCCTTTCCGGGTCCTGGTCCTCCCCGACCACCCGACCCCGGTCAAGCGCATGACCCACACCCTCGGCCCGGTCCCCTTCGCCCTCTACGGCAGCGGCGGTGAATTTGTCGCCGCGACGCCGGCGAGCGGCTACGACGAGGTTGCGGCCGCCGCCTCCGGGCTCAGTATCGACGCCGCCTGGCGGCTGCTGCCGGGGATGGTCGCCGGCAAGCTCTGAGCGGCCGGGACCTGTACCATGATCCGCACATTTTCGTTTTTCAGGAGCAGCAGATGACAAAGACGTCCTCCAAATTGATCCAGATCCGCTGGCATGGCCGCGGCGGCCAAGGCGCCATCACCGCCGCCAAGGTCTTCGCCGAGGCAATGTTCCAGAGCGGCTATGGCGGTGTCGTCATGGCGCCGACCTTCGGCACCGAACGGCGCGGCGCGCCGGTCAGCACCTCGCTGAAAATCTCCCGCGACAAGATCTTCGACCTCTCGCCGATCCAGACCCCGGATATCGTCGTCGTCCTCGATCACCTGATCCTGAACGAGGTCGACGTCACCGTCGGCCTCCAGCCCGGGGGGCTCTTGATCCTCAATTCGCCCCGCAGCGCGGAGGAGCACCAGCTCGATCATTTCCGGGTGGCGGTCGCCAACGTTACCCGCCTCGGCATCGAGGCCGGGCTGCGCAAGGGGATCGTCAACAGCGGCATCATCGGTGTCCTCGGCCGCGCCACCGGGCTGGCGGACCTCGCCACCCTGGAGCGCTGCATCGTCCACGAATTCGTCGGCCGTCGGCCGGAAGAGAACGCCCGGTCCGCCCGGCTGGCCTATGAGGCCACCCAACTCTGCGAACCGCGGGCAGGAGTTGTCAATGGTTGATTCCCGATTCAAGGTTCTGACTTCGGCCTCTACTGCCGGCCCCGGTGACGCCGGCCGCACCGGCTCCTGGCGCGTCGAGCGTCCGGTTATCGATTACAGCCGCTGCACCCCGGCCAAGAGTGGCAGGCACGCCTGTCACCTTTGCTGGCTCTACTGCCCGGATGCGGCGGTGACCAAGACCATCGAGCCGACCTTCGATCTCGAGTACTGCAAGGGGTGCGGCATCTGCGCCGAGGAGTGCCCGGTCAAGGCGATCCGCATGGTGCCGGAGGAGGAATTCGAGAAGGGGGACGAGCAATGAGCGAGAAACGGATCGACTCGGGCAACACCGCCGCCGCCCTCGCGGTGCGTCTGGCTGGCGCCGAAGTCATCGCCGCCTACCCGATCACCCCGCAGACGCCACTTACCGAGAAGCTCTCCGAGCTGATCGCCGCCGGCGAGATGGACGCCGAGTACGTCGCCGTCGAGAGTGAGCACAGCGCCCTCGGTGTCTGCATCGGCGCCGCCAGTGCCGGGGTGCGCGCCTTCACCGCCACCTCTTCCAATGGCCTCCTCTACATGAGCGAGCAGTTGCACTGGGCAGCCGGGGCGCGGCTGCCGCTGGTGATGTGCGTGGTCAACCGCGGCGTCGGCGCCCCCTGGTCGGTCTGGAACGATCACCAGGACGCCATCAGCCAGCGCGACGCCGGCTGGATCCAGGTCTTCGCCAAGGACCACCAGGAGATCGTCGACATGACGCTGAAGGCGTTCCGCCTCGCCGAGTTGGTGCATATCCCGGTGATGGTCAACTACGACGGCTACTACCTCTCCCACACCTACATGCCCTACGAACTCCCCGATGCGGCGGCGGTGAAGGAATTCCTGCCCCCTTACCGCTACCTGCACACCCTCGACCCGGCCCGCCCGGAGAGCCTCAACACCGTTACTCTCCCTGACGCCCGCAACGACATCCACGGTGTCAAGCAGGGGGGATACATGGATATCCGCCACAACCTCCACCAGGAGATGCGCCTGGCGATGGATCTCTGGGAGGAGATCGACGCCGACTACCAGCGGCGCTTCGGCCGCGGCGGCGCCCCGATCCTCGATCCCTACCGCTGCGCGGACGCCGATTTCGTCGTCGTCGCCATGGGGACCCTCGCCAACCAGTTCCGGGATGTCGTCGACCGGTTGCGGGAGGACGGCCTCAAGGCCGGGGTGCTGGCATTGCAGATCTATCGACCCTTCCCGACGGCGCGCATCGCCGAGGCGCTGCAGGGAGCGAAAGGGGTGATGGTCTTCGAGAAGGGCTTAAGCTACGGCAACCAGGGGGCGCTCTACGCCGACCTCAAATCGGCCCTCTACCCCTATCCGAACCGCCCGGCGCTGCAGAACTTCATCGTCGGCCTCGGCGGGCGCGATATCCGCACCGACGACCTCTATCAGCACATGAAGTCGGCCTGCCTGCAGGAGGCACCGCTCGCCCCGGAGCAGCTCGACACGCCGCAATGGATTGGATTACAGCTATGACCACTGCTGCCAAGACCAACGTTCTGACCCTCACCGATGAGGAACTCGTCCACTCGGGGAACCGCGCCTGCTCCGGCTGCGGCCTCAGCGTCCTCTACCGCATCGGCATCAAGGCCCTCGGCCGCGACTGCATCTTCGTGGTGCCGCCGAGCTGTCTCACCGTCATGCAGGGGCTCTACCCGATCGCCGCCAGCCAGCTGCCGATCCTCAACGGCACCTTCGCCGCCACCGCCGCCATCGCCACCGGGGTGCGGGCGGCGATGAAGCGCCTCGGCAAGGCGACCCAGGTGGTCGCCTGGGCCGGCGACGGCGGCACTTCGGACATCGGCATCCAGGCCCTCTCCGGGGCGCTGGAGCGCGGCGAGGATATCATCTACATCTGCTATGACAACGAAGCCTACATGAACACCGGGGTGCAGCGTTCCGGCACCACGCCGCAGGGGGGCCTGACCACCACCACCCCCTACGCCGGCAAGAAGGAGCACGGCAAGAACGTGCCGGCGATCGTCGCCGCCCACAACCCGGCCTACGTCGCCACCTGCTCGGCCGCCTATCCCCTCGATTTCCACGACAAGCTGCTCAAGGCGAAGCAGATCCGCGGCCTCAAGTACATCCACATCCAGACCCCCTGTCCGCCGGGCTGGGGGTGCGAAGAGCACATGACGATCAAGATCGGCAAGGCCGCCGTCGACTGCGGTCTCTTCGACCTCTTTGAAATCGAGAACGGCAAGAAGACCCTCTCCGAACCGTCCCGCCGCCTGCTCGACAAGAGCAAGCAGCACCCGGTCAACGACTATCTGGGAATGCAGGTGCGTTTCAAGGCGCTCTCCGCGGAGCAAATCGTGGCGGTGCAGCAGCGGGTGGATCAGAAGTGGGAGGAGTATCGGCGGGAATTTGCCGCGGAGTAGATTAAAAGCCGGCCAACGTTCATTAAGGGCTGGCCGGGGTAGAGGGTAGGGGCTTCAAGCATTCCTGGGGGGGATATGACAACGTGTCAGATTTTTTTCGCAAGTTGAATAGACCGTCCGTTCCGGCTTTGTGCCGGCGGGCGGTTTTTGCGTTTTTGGGGGGATAGGGGGCAGGTGAAGTTCGGCATCAAGCTAATGTTGCAATTATAGCTTTTTTGCGATAGTTTGGAGGGGCGAATGCGTTGGACCGTTGAATTTCTGAACGAGGTTGTTGAAGAAGAATTCCGTGAATTGCCCAAGGATATGCAGGCTCGGTTCGTGCGTATCTCCGAACTGATCGAAGGTTGCGGAATCGAGCAGGTGGGAATGCCTCATGTGCGCCACCTTGAAGGTAAGCTTTGGGAGATGCGGGCGAGGGGAATCGCTGGAATCTCCCGGGGGATTTATGTTGCGATAAACGGCAGGCGCGTGGTGATCCTGCGAATCTTCGTGAAGAAGACCCAGAAGACGCCGCGATCGGAAATTCTGCTGGCGCTGGACCGGATGAAGGAGTTGTGACTATGGGGAAAAAGATCAGAGATTTGAAGGAAGAGTTGTTGGCCAACGAGGAATTCCGCCGTGAGTATCAGCCGCTGGACGAGGAATTCTCCATCGCTGCACAACTGATTGAAGCTAGAACCAAGGCAAACCTCACACAGGAACAAGTGGCCAGACGCATGGGTACTACCCAATCGGTCGTGGCACGGCTCGAGTCCGGTCATCCGATGCCGAGTTTGCGGTCCTTGCGACGGTATGCGTTGGCGGTTGGGAACAAGGTGGAGATCAAGTTGGTTCAGAAATGAATTTGTTGACAGTAAGATAATCACTATTTCGATGGCGTGGACGAGGGATGTCCGGGGCGGGTAGGGGAATCAATTTTCGGGGGCTGCTGGTTAAATGAACTACCCCGCAGCAAGCTACGGGGTATCAACAGCCTACACCCTTAGTAAAAATCGCGCAGCAAGCTGCGGGGAATTGAACCCAACTTTTGATTCAATTATTCAAGAACGTCCCTGCAGGCCTTCCTGTGTCGGGAAGGCTATGCCGTCAGCCGTACCCGGATCGGCCGGCTGATGAAGCTGATGGGCCTGTCGGCGATATACCAGAAGCCCAACACGTCAAAGCCGAATATTCAGCACAAGATCTATCCCTATCTGCTGCGCGGCCTGACCATCGATCGGCCCAACCAGGTATGGTGTGCTGATATCACCTACATTCCCATGCCCAGGGGCTTTCTCTACCTGGTGGCGATCATGGACTGGGCAACCCGCAAGGTTCTGTCCTGGCGACTTTCCAACACCATGGAGGCCGACTTCTGTGTCGCTGCCCTCGAAGAGGCGCTGCAGCGCTACGGCCAGCCGGAGATCTTCAACACCGACCAGGGCAGCCAGTTCACCAGTGATGAATTTATCTCCGCCCTCCAGAAACACCCGGACATCCAGATTTCGATGGATGGCAAGGGCCGCTGGATGGACAACGTCATGATCGAGCGGCTCTGGCGCTCCCTGAAATACGAGTGCATTTACCTGCATGCGTTTGCAACCGGCAGCGAGGTTCGGCAAGGCCTCAAGCACTGGATCGATTTCTACAACACCGAGCGGCCCCATTCGAGTCTGGACGACAAGACCCCCGATGAGGCATATTGGCAAAAACCCCGGCCCGGCTACGCCGGCCCGGCCCTCAGGCTGGCGGCATAACCCCCATGGTTTTCCACCTTATTTCTGCCGCCGACCTGTCCGAACATCGGTGCCAGCTCTCTCCTGTAGCAGCTGTGTCCGTTTCATGGCAGTCCTCCCGCAACAACCATGAACCGGACAAACCTTTTGCTACAACCCCGGACAGTTTATTTGCTGCTGACATCGTGAGGAAGAGTAGCTTGTTCATCTCCGTTGATTGGTTTATACTTTGACCACCCTGTAAATCAAAATACGGAGCCATTCGATGAAAACCATTTCCGTCAGCAGCGACATCGTCCCTATCGCGGAGTTCAAAACCGGCATCTCCAAGTGGTTCAAAACTATTCGGGAGTCTGGGCATCCTTTGGTCATCACCCAGAACGGCAAGCCGGCCGGAGTCCTGTTGTCGCCGGAAGATTATGACGAACTGGTCTACCGGAAGGCTTTTCTCGACTCCGTTGCCCGGGGGATTGCCGATGCCGATGCCGGCAAGAGTTACGGCAGCGATGAGGTCAAGGCTGCTCTTGCAGCCCGCCGGAGGAGGGGTTGATCGCGGATGGAACTGCGCTGGAGCCGGGAGGCCCTTGAGCAACTGATCGAGATCGAGGCGTTCATCGCCAAAGGTGATCCGGCGCGGGCAGCGACCTTCGTCGACGGCCTCGTCGATCATGCCGAAACCCTATTGCCCGCCAATCCCCGATCCGGACGTAGCGTCCCTGAAATCTCTCTGCCAGATATCCGCGAGTTGGTTTTTCGGAATTACCGAATCGTCTACCGGTTGGCCGAAAATCAGATCGAAATTCTCACCGTCTTCGAAGCTCATCGTCTGCTGCGTCTCGATGAGCTGGGGTGTTAACCGGATCGAATTCGAAAATCTGTAGGGTCACCCATTAAAAGGCGCCGGTCAATAGGGTAAAAAACTCCCGCGCAAGATTTTTGATTTTCTCGCCTTTACTCGTGGCCTTCGGCCACGAAGGTTGTCTGCTTCTCGACGTATGCCGGTATTTCGTTCCGTTTCCGTGTCAGCTCTTGGCTGCAACAGTCACCCATCAGGTTTAAGGCTCGATCGGCAGATGTTCCGTTCGCCGATGGCCCCTGCCGCTTTTCGCGGTCCAGAAAATTTTCGGTTCCATGCCGTGTCCAATGGATGTTGACAGGTCTTTTGGTTGTGAACCAGCCCCGTTGTGGCTCGCGGCATGGGCAGTCAAGATGCGGATAACCTTATCTGTCTGGGTGGGGCGGTTGACCAATCAGGCCTTTTGGTTGGGCCAACCCCATAGCTGGTTCCCCGCCCCAGCCAGTTCTATCAGGGAAACAGTTTTTCCGGCATAAACGGCACTTGGTCGCGCATAACGAAGAACGCCGCCCGGGTCAGCTTGTGGGCCAGGGCGCCGTGGGCCACCATGACCGGACACTTTGCGAGCTTGCGTTGATAGAACGCCCGCGCTTTCGGATCAAAACGACGGGCGAGTTCGGCCGCTTCGGAAAAGGCCCAGGCCAGGTATTTATTGCCGTTCTTTTCGTTGCCCCGTCCTTTGGCCTTGCCGTTGCTGGTCCAGCGACTGGAGACCTTGCGGCAATACGAGGCGTAATTTCCGACCTTGGCAAAGCGTTCGATGCACCCGGTTTCCAGCCGGATGGTCAAGCCCAGAATCTTGCCGACGCCGGGAAGGGACAGAAGATAGCGATAGGGGCCGTCGAGATCGATTTTACCTTCGACAACCGCCTCGATCTGCCGAATCTGCCGGGTAAGAAAGTCGATACTCTCCTTGCTGACCGCTCCGGCCAGGGCCAAATCCTCGTTTTCGGCGAGCAGGGGACCGATACGGTCACCTCGGAATCGTTTGATCTCGTTCGCCTTGAGTCGAACGCCGCAATTGCGGGTGACGATGTTCTGCAAGCTGATGATCAGCGAAGTCCGAAGGCGTATCAGATGTCCGCGTTTTCGCAACAGGTCGCGTACCGGACGCATTTCCTTCGGATAGATGTAGCCTTCCGGCAGAATGTTCAAGCGCAGCATCTCGGCCAACCAAAAAGAATCGTGGACATCGTCGACATGCTTCAACCCCTTGTAGGTTTGAATGGCCGCAGGATTGGCCAAATGAACTCGATATCCTTCGTCCATCAACAGATCCACCAGCCAGTACCAGTTGTAGGTCGATTCAACAACGGCGCCCATCAAGTCGGGCCGAAACGGCTGGAGGGTTTGTAAAATCTGCTTCGGGTCGTTGTCCAGCTTCTTTTTGAAAATCCTCTTTCCGTTCTGGTCAATGATTCCAAGATAGTTGTTATTTGAGTGCAGGTCGAAACCAGAGTAGAGTTTCATAAGGCACCTCCTAAAATAGGGAGTTGTTTGTTGTTCCTAGCGTACCAGGATCGGCCTGGTAGCGTAGGAGGTGCCTTTTAGAGGATTATCAGGCTTTGCCAAGTTGCAAAGTCTTTCAATCGACGCCCCAGTTGGACCACAACCTGCCTCCCTGCTACCCTCTGCGCTGGCCAATATTGTATGGCGGAAGACTGCTACAATGGTCAGTACCATGGAAATAGCCGTCAAAAGAGCCTATGAGGAACCGTCCGCTAAGGACGGTCGCCGAATCCTTGTCGATCGCATCTGGCCGCGGGGCCGCAGCAAGGAGGTAATGCAGCTTGACGCCTGGCTCAAGGAGGTTGCGCCGAGCGATGAGCTGCGCAAGTGGTTCGGCCACGAGCCGGAGAAGTGGCCGGAGTTCAAGCGCCGCTACTTCGCGGAACTGGATGACCACCCCGAGGCGGTGGCGGAACTGCGCGGTCTGTTGGGGAGGGGACGGGTGACGCTGGTCTTTGGCGCCCGGGATGAGGCGCACAACAATGCGGTGGCGCTCAAGGAGTACCTGGAGCGGGGCTAGCGCGAAATTCCGGCGAGGACGACTGCTGGCTTTGGTCAATAACCGGTCGCTGCGTCCGCCGACCAGGGTCCACAAATCAACGGCAGCCGCACCCGGATGGGGCGGCTGCCGTAGTCATTTGGAGCCAAGGGTGACAAGGAAAGGGTCAATGATCCCGGTGGCGATGATGTCTTGCGCGGTCGTAGCGGTCGGAGCGGTCACTGTACGAGAAGGATAGGTAGGTGGAATACGGCCAGTAGTAGGCCGGGCGGTAGCGGGGGACGTAAACCGGCTCCCGCACGTAGACCCGGGTGGTCTGCTGCGTGACTACCTGCGTCTGGACCGGCTCGGCGTTGCGGACGATTTGCCAGGAGCCATCAGGCTGGCGGCAGGCGGTGCCGTAGGCCTGTTGCTCCTCGCCACCGACGATGACGGTCTGTTGGTATTCGCGGCAGTAGCGGCCGTCGTTGGCCTGATAGGTTCGGGTCGGCGTCACCGCGCCGCTGTTGCCGCTGTCCGGGTTGACCCAGGTGCTGGTCTGGTTGCTGGGGAGGGTCTCCAGGGTCTGCTGGGCGGTCTGCTCCATGTAGATCTGGTCGGTGCGGTCGAGGGTGCGGCCGATATCCTGGCCGATCAGAGCACCGGCCAAGGTGCCGATGGCGACCCCGACCAGTCGACCGGTGCCGCCCCCGAACTGGGAGCCGATCAGCGCCCCGGCGCCGGCGCCGAGCAGGGTGCCGCCGCCTTCTTTCGGCCCGGCCGCGTAGGCAGTCCCCGTGAGCAGGGCGATGAAGCTGAGGATGGTAACGAGTCGTTTCATGGTCACCTCCCTGGCGGAAGTGGGTGATGGTTCATTTTAATCTCAGGTGGGTCGAATTCCCCGAAGCTTGCTTCGATGAAAGCGATCAATCTAAACTTTTGATACCCCGTAGCTTGCTGCGGGGAGATTCATTCCTTCCACCGCGTTTGATGCAAAGGTAGCGCGGGAATGTGAACGAAATGTGGAAGCAATAAGGAAATCCGGCCGGGGTAAGGTTTCGGGGTGGTTCGAAGCAGCGGGAAGAAACAATCGCTGGTTGACAAGGCCTCAGAACCGGCGTACGATTTTGCGTACGCAAAGGAGGTGCCCATGACCACGATAACGGCAACCGAAGCCCGAAGGCTTCTTTACCAACTGCTCGACGACGTATCTGAATCGCACGAACCGATCCAGATCACCGGCAAACGCAACAGTGCGGTCCTGATTTCCGAGGACGACTGGCGCGCCGTGCAGGAGACCCTTTATCTGCATTCTGTCCCCGGTATGCGGGAGTCAATCGTCGATGGTATGAAGACACCGGTGGAAGAATGCGATGAGGAACTGGACTGGTGAGCTGGCGTCTGGTCTACACCAGGCAGGCTCAGAAGGATGCAAAGAAACTCGCTGCTTCGGGTTTGAAATCCAAAGCACAGCAATTGCTCGACATCCTGGCCGAGAATCCCTTCCAAAATCCCCCTCCCTACGAAAAGCTTGTAGGCGACCTGGCGGGCGCCTATTCACGACGTATCAATATCAAGCATCGCCTCATCTACCAGGTTCTCGAGGAGATTGGTACGGTGAAGGTCCTCCGTCTGTGGACTCACTACGAATAGGGATCAAATCCTCTGAAGGGGGTGAGCTATCTCCAGCGCTCCACCGGGCCAGTTTTCTGGTGCACAGATTGCTTCGGGGTACCAAGAGCTGCCGGCATTGAAATCCCCCCGGCAATAATGCTATAGACAGGGGCGGCTGAACGGTCGCCCCATTTGCCTTTCCAAGTGAGCCTGATATGCCCCGCGTTGAGTTCATCCGCCTGAAGAAGCCCGAAAAGGCCAAGCACCTCTGCGAACTGGCCGAAGAGTATTTCAACGCCGGCAAGCGGGTGCTGGTGACTGTCCTCGACGACAACCAGGGAGTGACCCTCGACGGTTTCATGTGGACCTGGAAGAAGGGGGCGTTTATCCCCCACGCCTGGTGCAACGGCGCCGTCGACTGCCTTGACGATCCGGTGGCCATCACTACCGAGGAGCAGAATCCCAACGGTGCCCAGGTGCTGATCATGGGCAAGCCGTGCTCGCCCGGGTTCGTGCGCCAGTTCGAGCACGCCATCGACTTCGCCGAACTCTACGACGACGATCTCGCCAACGCATCCCGCCAGCGTTTTGCCCAGTTCCGGGAGGCCGGTCTTGATCCCGGAATGCGTCAATAGCGGCGGTCCCGGCAGCATCCTCCGCCTCGACGCCGTCCCGACCCTGGAAACGGTCTGTCCCCTCTCCGCCGTCGCCCTGACAGCCCTCGCCGCCTGGCGTGCCCGCCCCGGAGCCATCGTCACCCTGGTCGACCCGGAGCAGACCTGCTACCGCGCCCGGCTGGTGGCGGACGGGGAGGCGTGGCTGGTGATCCCCTTCGAGCGGCTGAAGCGGCCGGCGGAGAGCCGCGTCGCCCTCCACGTCTACCACGCCCTGCCGGAGAAGGAGCGCTTTGAGCTGGTGCTGCAAAAGCTGACCGAACTCGGCGCGACCCGCATCGTGCCGATGATCACCAGGCGCTCGGCGACCCTGGAAGAACGGGATGCCGGGCAGAAGAAATCGCACCGCTGGCCGGAGGTGGTACTGCGCGCCGCCCGTCAATGCCGCCGGGCGATGCTGCCGGAGCTCGGCGCCGTCACCGACTGGGACAGCGCGACCTACGCCGCCGCCCAGGCCGACCTGCGCCTGATCCTTTACGAAGGGGAGGCGGGCTGGGGCTTCGACGAAGCGATCGCCGGCCAGCGCCCCGGGCAGGTTGCCCTGCTGGTTGGACCGGAAGGGGGCTTTGCCCCGGAGGAGGTCGCCGAAGCCCGCGACCTCGGTTTCCTGCCGGTCTCCCTCGGCCCGCGTATTTTGCGCACCGAGACCGCTGCCATTGCTGCTGTGGCGGTGTTGCAGTATGCGTTGGGGGATCTGCGCTGAAAGTTCATTGCGAAAGGCAGGTTCACGCGGATCAAATCTGATCACTTCGGATAAAAATCGGATCAGGCCTTGGGGCTTGGTTGCATCCGAACTTAATCAGATTTGATCCGAAGTTATCCGCGCGAAACGCCTTTGACCCAATTCGTTTTACCCAGTTCCAAAGGAGCCAGCTTGCCCCGCATGAACGCAACGCCAGAAGAAAATTCCGACTCCTCCGATCAGGTCGCCGAATTGTTGCGCAACGTCGTCGTCGTCCTGGTCGATCCCCAGGGGGCGCTGAACATCGGCTCGGTCTGCCGGGCGATGATGAACTTCGGCTTCGGCGAGCTGCGCCTGGTGGCGCCGCAGGTCGACTATCTCGGCGACGAGGGGCGACGCATGGCGGTGAAGGCGGCGCCGCTGCTGGAGGGGGCCAGGCAATATGCCGATCTCGCTGCCGCCCTCGCCGATTGCAGCCTCGCCCTTGGCACCACGCGCCGCTTCGGCAAGTACCGCGAGGATTTTCTCCACCCCCACGAGGCTGCCAGCTATCTCCTGCCGCAGGCGGTCAAGGGGCGCGTCGCCCTTGTCTTCGGCCGCGAGGACCACGGGCTCTACACCGCCGAGCTCGATCTCTGCCAGCGCTTCATCACCATCCCGACCCGCGACGAGCTGCCGTCGATGAATCTCGCCCAGGCAGTTTCCCTCTGCCTCTACGCCGTCGCCCAGGAAGCGGCGGCGAATGCCGGGCTGCAGCGGGCGGGTCGCAAGCTGGCGAGCCACCGCGAGCTCGAATCGCTCTATGCCCACATGCGCAGGAGTCTGCTCGCCATCGGTTTTCTCGATCCGCAGAACCCCGACCACATCCTCCACACCTTTCGCCGCATCTTCGGCCGCGCCGGGCTCAACCCGCGCGAGGTGAAAATCCTGCACGGCATGATGCGCAGTATCGACTGGGTCGATTCGGAACGCCGCAGGAGAGAGGGGGAGGGGAGCGATGACTGAGTTGACGCTGTTGCGGCGCGAACAGCTTGAAAACGGCCTCGTGCTGGAGTTCTTCGACCACAGTAATCGCTATTTTGGCGACTATCACAAGGTCCGAGTCGAGGTTCACAGCCGCCTGCCGCTGCGTATTGATCTTTTCCAGGACGAGGCCGACCCGGCCGCCGCCCTGGCGCAGACCGCGGCACTCTTGGGCGATGCTCCCCTCGAAGTGCGCCAGCTCGAACGCATGGGAGTGCCCGGCGCCGAGGTCGAGCGGGTGCGGACGGCGCTGATCGACGATTTCCTGCGCACCGGCAGCATTTACCTGGCGCGCCCCGATTACCCGCAACGGTTGCTGCGGCAGAAGCTGGCCGTCGCTCGGCCCCGCCCATTTCTTCCCCGGGGGGAACGCTGATGCTGGAGCTGACCATCGACAGCCTCGCCTTCGGCGGCAACGGTGTCGGCCGCCACGACGGCAAGGCGATCTTCGTCCCGCGCAGCGCGCCCGGCGACCGGCTGCGCTGCCGGGTCACCCGGGATCGCGGCCGCTTCGCCGAGGCGGAGCTGACCGAACTCCTGGAGCCGGGACCGGGGCGACGCCCGGCGCCCTGTCCGGTCTACGCCGAGTGCGGCGGCTGCCAGTGGCAGCACCTCGACTATCCGACCCAGTGCCACTGGAAGGGGACGGTCTTCGCCGAACAGCTGTGGCGCCAGGCCAGGGTGGAGAAAGCCGCGGTCCGGCCGCTCCTCGCCGCCGAACAGGAATGGGGCTATCGCAGCCGGGTCCAGTTCAAGTGCCGGCAAACGGCCGCCGGCCTGCAGCTCGGCTTTTATCGCCCCAACAGCCACTTCGTCGTCGATATTGCCCACTGCCCGATCAGCGCCCCGGTGATCAATCGTGGCCTGGCGCTCTTTCGCGCCTGGCTCCCCGAGTCTCCCTGCCCCGACCGCATCCCCCAGCTCGACCTCTCCGTTGACGACCGCGAGCAGTTGCGCGCGGTGGTCCACTGTCTCGATGCGAACCCGCAGCGGCTGGCCGACTACCTGCGCCCGCTGGCTCTCGCCGCCGGACTCGACCTCTTCCTGCAAAGCGGGCGCAAGTCGAGCCTGGTCCAGGTCTGCGGCGGCGAGGAGCTGCTGATCGAGGTCGACACCCCGCCGCTGCAGCTCGGCTACGGTCCGGGGGGCTTTGCCCAGGTCAACCTGGCGCAGAACCGCGCCCTGGTCGCCGAACTCCTCACGGCCCACCCCTGGCAGGGGGACGAGGCCGTTCTCGATCTCTTCTGCGGCATGGGCAACTTTTCCCTGCCGCTGGCGCGGCGGGTCAAAACCGTAACCGGGGTCGAGGACTATGCCCCCTCCATCGCCTCGGCCCGTGGCAATGCCCGCCGCAACGGCCTGGCTAACCTTGACTTCCATGCCCGGCCGGCGGAAGGGGCGCTGCGCACCTACTTCCCGGCGAGTCCCCCGATCCTGGTTCTGCTTGATCCGCCCCGCAGCGGCGCCTATGCAGTAGCGCGGGAGCTGACCACCCACCCACCTGCTCTGATCGCCTACGTCTCCTGCGATCCGGCGACCCTGGCGCGGGACCTGCAGCCGCTGCTGCACGGCCCCTTCCGCCTGCTCTGGTCCCGCCCCATTGACCTCTTTCCCCAGACCTTCCATATCGAGAGCCTGACCCTCCTCGCGCGGCATGAGCCCTGAGCCGGGCATGGCGATTTAAGGTCTGCTATAGTAAGCGAAACCACCGTAGACCAGGAGAGCTGCGTGCCCTTTCTGATCATCTGCCTGATCCTTTTTTGCAGCAGTGTCAGCGCACTGGCCGCTCCCCAGGCCCTGGCCCTGAACGAGCGCCTGACCCTCGAGTTCGACCTGCCGGCCGGGGGGTGGGTCTTCGGGCGCAATCCTCCCGACTTCCTGCTGCGTGCTACCGTCGCCGACCTGACCCGGGAGCTCGCCGGCCGGGGGGAAGAGGTCGAATCCGAGCGGGTAACCGAGTTGGCCCGGCAGCGGCTCGGCGCCAACGAGGGGTTCGTCTACCAGCCGGAGAGCGAATCGCTGCTGCTGATCGACTTCAGCCCGCTGCGCGCCGCTGAAAAAGAGCCCGCTGCCGCAGGCATCGAACGCTCCGCCGAATACGCCGCCGCCAGCCTCGCTGCGGAAGAGGGGGTGAGCGAGGTCGTTACCAGCCGTCGCCCGACGTCGTTCCCGGGGCTGACCTTTGCCTGGCGCATCGAGAGTTCCTACCGGCTGCACGGGGAACCTCGCCGCTTTCTCGGTATTGTCGGTTTCCACGCCCCCTTCTGGGTCTACCTCTACTACACCGAAAGGGGAGGTGCGACCGACTCCTGGGAGGAGATGAATAGTCTGCTCAAAGGGGCCCGGGTGGTGGCCCGGGAGTGACCGGGAGAAGATTTTTTCCCTTGCAAAGTAAGCTTTCTCATGGTATCAACTTGAACGTTTCAGTTCGTTCACTGGTTTTAAGTGAGCTTTCCGCTCACTTTTTTTATTTCAGGCTCTTGTAGCGCGGGATTTTTGCCGTGACCCAGGCAAGTCTGCTCGAAAATATCCAACGGCTGCTTGCCCCGATCCTGGCCGAGCTCGGCCTTGAAGGGGTGGATCTCGAATATCTGCGCGAGGGACGCGACCTGGTGCTGCGGATCTTCATCGACAAGCCCGGCGGAGTGACCCTCGACGATTGCGCCGAGGTGAGTCGGGAGTTTGGCGCCATCCTCGAGATCGAGAACCTGATTCCCGGCGCCTATCGCCTCGAGGTTTCATCCCCCGGCATCGACCGGGCGCTGAAGAAACCGGAGGATTTCCGGCGCTTTGCCGGTGAACGGGTCAAGTTGAAGACCCTGGAGCAGCTCGATCCGGACGGTCGCGGGCAGCCGCGCAAGACCTTTGGCGGGCGCCTGCTCGGTCTCGACGGCGAGATGGTGCGGGTCCTGCAGCTCGACAAGAAGGGCGGCGAGGTGGTCATCCCCCTCGACGCCATCGTGAAGGCAAATCTCGACCCGGAGTTCTGAACTCGCCGGGTTACCCAGTGATCATCCAGCCCTCTGCCTAGGTCCCGGTGGAGGAGTCAGTTACAGGGGGACAGGAGCATGGTGGTAAACCTCAACCATATTATCGACCAGGTGGTCAAGGACAAGGGCATCGATCGCGGCGTGCTGGTCGAAGCGCTCGAATCGGCAGTGCTGTCCGCAGCCAACAAGAAGTACCGCAACACCCGTGATCTTGAAGCCCACTTCAATGACGAGCTGGGTGAAGTCGAGGTCTTCGAGTTCGTGACTGTCGTCGAGGAAGTCCTCGATTCCTACAAGGAGATCGATCTCCAGGAAGCCCAGGAGATTGACCCCGAGGTCGAGGTCGGTGATTCCCTCGGTATGAAGCTCGATGCCGGCAACTTCAGCCGCATCGCCGCCCAGACCGCCAAGCAGGTGATCATCCAGAAGGTCCGTGAAGCGGAGCGCGAAGGGGTTTTTAACGAATTCAAGGACCGGGTCGGTGAGCTCGTCAACGGCATCGTGCGTCGCTACGAGCGCGGCGACCTGATCGTCGATCTCGGCCGCGCCGAAGCCCTGCTCCCCCATCGCGAGCAGGTCCCCCGCGAAAACTATCGCCAGGGCGACCGGGTGCGGGCCTACATCTCCGATGTCAAGATGAGCCCCAAGGGGCCGCAGATCATTCTCTCCCGCACCCATCCCGGGGTTGTGGCAGCGCTCTTCCACTTCGAGGTGCCGGAAATCGCCGAGGGGATCGTCGAGATCAAGAACGTCGCCCGCGAGCCGGGCAGCCGCGCCAAGATTGCCGTCGTCTCCCACGACTCGGATGTCGATCCGGTCGGCGCCTGCGTCGGCATGCGCGGTTCCCGGGTGCAGAATGTTGTCTCCGAGCTGCGTGGCGAGAAGATCGATATCATCCCCTGGACCCCTGATATCGCCCGTTTCGCCTGCTCGGCGCTGTCGCCGGCGGAAGTGACCCGGGTCTACGTTGACAACGACGAGCAGGCCCTGGAAATTATCGTCCCTGATGACCAGCTGTCGCTGGCGATCGGCAAGAAAGGGCAGAACGTCCGTCTCGCCGCCAAGCTGACCGGCTGGAAGATCGATATCAAGAGCGAAACCCGCGCCGCCGAAGCAGAGCTCGAAGAGCTCGCCGCCGAAGCTGCCGAGGAGAAGGCCGAAGCGCTCGCCGCCGAAGCCGAAGACGCCGTCGCCGAGATGTCCCGTGACGCGCTCTACGAACTCGCCAAGGAACACAAGCTCGCCGGGCGCAGCTCGATGAGCAAGGATGAACTCGCCCGCGGTCTCGCCGAACTTGGTGTCCTGCCGGGACATGGCGGGGACGAGGAGTAGCCGGCCCTTGGGCCTGGCAGGACACAGCGCCGAGCGGACCTGTATCGGCTGCCGCAAGACCCTGCGGCAGGGAGACCTGGTCCGCTACGTGCTGGCGCCTGACGGAACCCTGCTGGTCGATTACCGCCACCGCCTGCCGGGACGCGGTGCCTACACCTGCCCCGAACCCGGGTGTATTGCCGCCGCTGTTCGGCGCGGACAGTTTGCCCGGGCGTTTCGTCGCCCGCTGCCGGAGGTGACGGCTGACGATTTGCTCGCCAGCCTCAAAGGGCAAATCTGGGAACGGATTCATGGCCTGATCAGCATGGCCCGCAAGGCCGGGCAGATTCTTTCCGGGTCCAACCTGGTGCTCGACGCCATGACGGCATTGACACCTCCGGCCCTGGTGCTGGTTGCCAAAGACATATCGGCAGGTGTCGGTGACAAGATTACCGGAAAAGCCGCTGCCTGTGGGATACCTTGCTGGCATTGTTTCGACAAGGATACTTTCGGCCGGCTGCTGGGGAAGGAAGAGCGCAGCGTCATTGCCGTCAGAAAGCACTCGCTCGCTGTTTCCATGCACCAGGAGCTGATCCGCTACACGCATATCGCAGGGGAGAATTGATGGGAAAGACAAGGGTATACGAACTGGCGCAAAAGCTCGGTCTTGAAAACAAGGCCCTCCTCGATCGACTGGAAGCCGCAGGTGTCGAAGGCAAGACACATATGAGCGTTCTGGAAGAGGACGATATTCGCAAGTTCGAAGCTGCTTCGACCCCGACCGTCGAAACGACCGTCGAAAAGATCGAAGAGGAGCGGATCACTCCCGGGATTATCCGCCGACGCCGCAAGGAAGTAGCCGCGCCCCCGGTCGTGGAGAGTCTCCCCGAGGAGACCGCCACCGCCGAAGCCGCCCCCAGTGAACCGGCAACGGCCCCCACGGCTGAAGCGGCCAAGGAAGCGCCCGTTGCTGCCGAGCAGGAAGATACTCCTCCCGCTGCAGCAGCACCGGTAGCGGCCGAACCTGTCCAGCCCGTCGAAAAGACGCCGACCAAGAGAGTCGACGCCGGTGAACCGGTCGTCGCGAAAGCGGTCGCGGAAAAGCCGGCTGCAGAAAAACCGGCTGCAGAAAAACCGGCTGCAGAAAAACCGGCTGCAGAAAAACCGGCTGCGGAGAAACCGGCCGCCGCTGCCGAGCCGCGTGCCGAGAAGGCCACCGCCTCGCGGGCGAAGATTCTCGGCCGGGTTGAACTCCACCAGCAAGCGCCCCGCGGCACGGAGACCCGCCCCGACAACGCCCGGCCGGCGCGCGGCGAACGCCAGGAGCGCCCCGGAACCCAGCGTCCGGAGCGTCCCGCCAGCGCCCGTCCGGAACGTCCGGGGGCCCCCCGTCCCGATCGTCCGTCCCGTCCCGGCTCGGCGCCGACACCGTCGCTGCCGGTGGCCGGCGAGCCGTTCGTCGCCAAGGAAGCCCGTGGCGGCAAGAAGAAGAAAAAAGGGAAGGGCGCGGATTACAGTGAGGCTCCGGCCGAGGCCGGACGCCGTCGCGGCAGAAGGGAAGTTTTCGAACCGGATCGCGACGGCGGCAAGCTGCGCCGCGGCAAGCGTCCGCCCAAGATGCAGAAGAAGACCGAGGTGACGGTCTCCAAGGCAATCAAGCGCATCATCCGCATCAGCGATGTAATTACCGTTGGCGAACTCGCCAAACGTATGGGGGTCAAGGCCAACGACCTGATCAAGGAACTGATGCGTCAGGGATCGATGGTGACCATCAACCACCCCCTCGATTTCGAAACGGCAGCGATCCTCGCCTCCGAGTTCAACTACGAGGTCGAGAACGTCGCTTTCGACGAGGAGACGATCCTCGAGCACGACAGCCTGAAAACCACTGATGAAAAGGTCGAGGATCTCAAACCGCGGCCGCCGGTGGTGACCATCATGGGCCACGTCGACCATGGCAAGACCAGTCTCCTCGACGCCATCCGCACCGCCAACGTTACTGCCGGCGAGGCCGGTGGCATCACCCAGCACATCGGTGCCTACGATGTCGAGCTCGACGGCAAGAAGATCACTTTCCTCGACACCCCGGGCCATGAGGCATTTACCGCCATGCGTGCCCGCGGTGCCAAGGCGACCGACATTGTCATCCTGGTGGTGGCCGCTGATGACGGCGTCATGCCGCAGACCAAAGAGGCGATCAATCACTCCAAGGCCGCCGGGGTTCCGATCATCATCGCCATCAACAAGATGGACAAGCCCGACGCCAACCCCGAGCGCGTCAAGCAGGAGCTGACCGAGTTCGAGCTGGTTCCCGAGGAATGGGGCGGCGAAACGATCTTCGTCGAGGTCTCGGCCAAGCAGAAGACCAACCTCGACCAGCTGCTCGAAATGATCCTGCTGCAGGCCGAGGTCATGGACCTCAAGGCCAACCCCGACAAGCGCGCCAAAGGGGTGGTCGTCGAGGCCCGCCTCGACAAGGGGCGTGGCCCGGTGGCCACGGTCCTGGTCCAGGAAGGGACCCTCAAAATCGGCGATCCGATCGTGACCGGGGTCCACTTCGGCCGGGTTCGGACCATGACCAACGACCGCGGCGACCGTCTGGAAGAAGCCGGTCCGTCGATTCCGGTGGAGGTCACCGGTCTCACCGGGGTTCCCGACGCCGGCGACTCCTTCCACTCGGTGGAAGACGAGAAGGCCGCTCGCGACGTCGCCCAGCACCGCCAGCAGAAACTGCGGGAAGCGGAGCTGGCCAAGAGCAGCAAGATCTCTCTCGAACAGCTCTACGCCCGGATTCAGCAGGGGGATGTCAAGGAGCTCAAGGTCATTATCAAGGGAGATGTGCAGGGTTCCGTCGAGGCGGTCAAGGACTCCCTCCTCAAGCTCTCCACCGAGGCTTGCCGGCTGGTCGTCATTCATACCGGGGTGGGCGGAATTATCGAAAGCGACGTTTCCCTTGCTTCGGCCTCCGATGCCATCGTCCTCGGTTTCAATGTCCGTCCCGAACCGAAGGCCGCCAATCTGGCCGAAGCGGAAGGGGTCGACATCCGCCTCTACAACATCATCTATGACGCGGTCGCCGATATCCGCGATGCGATGGAAGGGCTCCTCGCCCCGACCCTGCAGGAGAAGTACCTCGGCCGGGTGGAAGTGCGGGAAACCTTCAGCGTCAGCAAGGTCGGGACCATCGCCGGCTGTTATGTCACCGACGGCAAGGTCCTGCGTGGCGCCCAGGTCCGCCTGCTGCGGGACAACGTCGTGGTCTGGCAGGGGAAGATGAGCTCCCTCAAGCGCTTCAAGGACGATGTTCGCGAGGTGGCTACCGGCTACGAATGCGGGATCGGGCTGGAGAACTACAACGACCTCAAGGTCGGTGACATTATCGAGGCCTTCGAGATCGAATCGATCAAGACGACCCTCTAGCCCCGGGGGGGACAATGGTTGTCGGCGTACTCAGGCTCGACCTTCAGCTCTGGAGTCCGCAGAATCTGAAGGAAAAACGTGCCATCGTCCGGCGGCTTCTCGCCCGGCTCCGGGAGCACTTCCCGGTCTCCGCCGCCGAAACCGGCCTGCAGGATCTCTGGCAACGCTGCGAACTCGGCATCGTCATGGTCGGCAGCGACGAGCCCCTGCTCCAGGGCGTCTTCGGCCGCATCGAGGAGGAGATCGAGCGGCTCGGGGTGGCGGAGGTCAGCGAGCGATTTAGTGAATATCTCCACTACTGAACACAACGGATTGGATAAGGTTTGGAATTCCAGCGTTCTCATCGGGTCGGCGAGCAGATCCAGAAGGAGATTTCGGCCCTGATCCTGAAAGGGCTCAAGGACCCGCGGGTCGGCTTTGTCACCATTACCGCCGTCGAAGTCTCCCGGGATCTGCACTACGCCCGCATCTTCTTTACCGTCATCGGCGACGAACGCGCCCGGGGCGAAAGCGAACGCGGGCTGAACTCGGCGCTCCCCTACCTGCGCCGGGAGATCGGCAAGCGGTTGCGATTGCGCCTGGTCCCGGAACTGACCTTCGAATACGACACCTCCCTCGAATACGGCAACCGGATCGAATCCCTGCTCCGTGACCTGAACAGCGGCGAGAAGAATGCTCAAGGCGATCCTGAAGACGATCAATGAGGGGGAGCGGTTTCTGGTCGCTTCCCATGCCGGTCCCGACGGTGACGCCCTCGCCTCGACCCTGGCGTTGACCCTCGCCCTGCGTGAACTCGGCAAGGAGGTTGTCGCCTACAACCGGGACGGCGTACCGGCGGCTTTCGATTTTCTTCCTGGCGCCGCGACCGTGACCGACCGCATCGAAGCGGGAGCGCGTTTCGATGCCGGCTTCATCCTCGATGCCGGCGAACTGCGCCGGGCCGGGAGCGAACTGCGCGATCACTGTACCGTACTCGCCAACATCGACCACCATCCCTACTCGGAACAATTCGGTTCGATCCACTACGTCGACACCGAGGCCTGCGCCACCGGCGCCATGGTCTACCGGATTCTCGCCGCCGGCGGCTGGCCGATCTCCCGGGAGGTCGCGAGCTGCATCTACGCGGCCATCATTTCCGATACCGGCTCCTTTCGCTATTCCAACTCCAACCCCGAGGCGTTTCGCATCGCCGGCGATATGATCGCCCTTGGCGTCAGCCCCTGGGAAATCGCGACCGGCCTTTATGAAAACCAGGACGCCCGCCGCCTGCAGTTGCTGGCGCTGGCACTGGCGACCCTGACCCTTTCCGCCTGCGGCCGCTATGCCTCAATCAGCGTCACCAGCGACATGTACGCCGCTACCGGCAGCAGCGCCGAGCACACCGACGGTTTCGTCAACTACCCGCGCTCCATCCGCAATGTGGAGGTTGCCATCTTCTTCCGCCAGGTCAGTCCGACCGCCTTCAAGGTCGGCTTCCGCTCCAAAGGGACGGTCGACGTCGGCGCCCTGTCGCGGGAACTCGGCGGCGGGGGGCACCACAATGCCGCCGGTGCCGAGGTTTCCGGGACCCTGGAACAGGTCCGGCAGACCGTCTTTTCCCGCCTCAAGATTCCGGTCGATTGATCCCTTCGTGCACGGTATCCTGCTGATCGACAAATCGCCGGGGATGACTTCCCATGACGTGGTCCGCCGCTTGCGGCGGTTGCTCGGGACCCGACGCATCGGTCATACCGGGACTCTCGACCCGATGGCGACCGGGGTTCTGCCCGTAGCAGTGGGGGAGGGGACCCGCCTCGTCGAGTTCCTGATGGAAGGGGAGAAGGAGTACCGGGCCACCCTGCGGCTGGGGATCGCGACCACCACCCAGGATGCCGAGGGTGAGACGGTCAGTGAAGCGTCCTGGGACATGGTTACCCCGGCTCGCCTCGAGGCCGCGGCCGCCGGGTTGCGGGGCGATATCCTGCAGCTGCCGCCGATGTATTCGGCCCTGAAGCGGGAGGGTGTACCCCTGCACCGTCTGGCCCGTCAGGGGATCGAGGTCGAGCGCCAGCCACGGCCGGTCACCATTCGCAGCCTCGAGTTGCTCCAGGTCGCGTTGCCGCTGGTCGAGATCCTCGTCACCTGCTCCAAGGGGACCTACATCCGGACCCTTGCCCACGATCTCGGTGCGGCCCTTGGCTGCGGTGCGCACCTGACCGCCTTGCGTCGGACCCGTTCCGGGCCATTCGTGGAAGCTGATTGCCTGACCCTGGACGAGCTTGAAGACCGGACTGCCGAACAAGGGCCCTTGCCCCTGCTCGGACCCCGTGCGGCGCTGCCCGAGATGGCAGTGGTGGCGGTCGAGGCCGCGGCGGCCGCCAGGCTTGCCAACGGTGTACCGCCGCAGCTCCTGGAGTGCAGCAACACCGAGGCGCTTGCCGAGGGCGCACGGGTCCTGCTCGAGGCGGCCGGCGCAATCGCCGCCATCGCCCGTTTCGCCCCCCGGCGCGAACGGGAAGGGCGCGGTGATTTCGAATTGTTACGGGTATTCGCCAATCCGGAAATCTGGCGGGAGAATCGATCGATATAGTCCTTTACAGAACCGAATCGGTATGATAAAAGGGACGATGTTTCGCAAATCTCAAGTGCCGGCCAGGGCCGGTGCAGTTCGCTGAAAGGAGGTGGCACAGTGCTGGCCACGGGACGTAAACAGGAAATCATTAGCAAATTCAAGACCCACGAGGGCGACACCGGCTCTCCGGAAGTTCAGATCGCGCTCCTCTCCGAGAGGATTACCTATCTGACCGAGCATTTCCGGACCCACAAGAAGGACCATCATTCCCGTCGGGGTCTTCTCAAGATCGTCGGGCAAAGACGGCGGCTTCTCGACTACCTGAAGAAGAAGGACGTCGAGCGCTATCGGATCGTCATCAAGGAACTTGGCATCCGCCGGTAATCTGGGGCAGCATGCTCTTCGTTGCGACGGAGAGTCTGCTGCCCTTCGTTTTGTCGATGGCATTGGAGGCTGTCCGGAGAGAGGACCTGAAACAGGCGATGCCTGTCGCGGGTGCTGTCTCAGGCCATCCTCCTTCTGCCATTTTTTGTTGGTTAACGGTCGCCTGCGGGCGACAGGTCCCGCACCCGGCCTGAAGGGCCGTGCGGAAAGGAGTTTTTCATGGCGTATCACAAGGTTGAAATCGAGTTCAACGGTCAGCCCCTGACCATCGAAACGGGGAAAATGGCCCGTCAGGCCGACGGCGCCACCGTCATCACCTACGGTGAAACCAAGGTGCTCTGTACCGTGGTTTCCGCGCACAAGATGCGTGAAGGGCAGGATTTCTTCCCCCTCACCGTCAACTACCAGGAGAAGTTCTACGCCGCCGGCAAGATCCCCGGCTCTTTCTTCCGCCGCGAGCGCGGTTCGACCGAGCGCGAGACCCTGATCTGCCGCCTGATTGACCGGCCGATGCGGCCGCTCTTCCCCAAGGGGTACATGTTCGAAACCCAGATCATGCCGACGGTCGTCTCCGCCGACCTGATCAACGACCCCGACACCTTGGCCATGGTCGCCGCCTCCGCTTCCGTGGTGATTTCCGATATTCCCTTCGCCGGGCCGATTGCCGCGGTGCGCGTCGGTCGCGTTGCCGGCGAACTGATCGCCAACCCGACCCTGCAGCAGATGGCCGAGAGCGACATTGAAATCGTCGTCTCCGGTTCCCGCGACGCGGTAATGATGGTCGAAGGGGAGGCTGACCTCGTCTCCGAGGACGAGATGCTCGAAGCGATCTTCTTCGGTCATCGTTCGCTGCAGCCGCTGATCGACATGCAGCTCAAGCTGCAGGAACTGGTTGGCGTCGCCAAGCGTGAATTCGTGGTCGCCGAGACCGATGCGGCTCTTGAAGCCCGGGTCAAGGAACTGGCTGCCGAGCGCCTCGCCGAGGCTGGAACGATCCGTGCCAAGCAGGAGCGCTACGCTGCCATCGACCAGATCAAAGCCGAGGTCAAGGTGGCCCTGGCCGAGGAGTTCGAAGGCCGCGGCGCCGAGATCGGTGCCATCCTCGGCTCCATCTCCAAGAAGGTGCTGCGTCAGAAAGTGCTGAAGGAGAAGGTGCGCATCGACGGTCGCGACATGAAGACCGTGCGTCCGATCAGCTGTGAAATCGGTGTACTCCCCCGCGCCCACGGCAGCGCCCTCTTCACCCGCGGCGAGACCCAGGCACTGGTTGCGGCGACCCTCGGCACCAGTGGCGACGAGCAGCGCATGGACAACATCCAGGGGATGGAATTCAAGAAATTCCTTCTTCATTACAACTTTCCCCCCTTCTCGGTCGGCGAGACCAGCATGCGCCTCTTCCCCGGCCGTCGCGAGATCGGTCACGGCATGCTGGCCGAACGCTCCATCGCCAAGGTTCTGCCCAAACATGACGATTTTCCCTACACTATCCGCATCGTCTCCGACATCCTCGAGTCGAACGGTTCCTCATCGATGGCGAGCGTCTGCGGCGCCTCTCTGAGCCTGATGGAAGCCGGCGTGCCGATCAGGGAAGCGGTGGCCGGAATCGCCATGGGTCTGATCAAGGAAGGGGACGACGTGGCCGTCCTTTCCGACATTCTCGGCGACGAGGACCATCTCGGCGACATGGACTTCAAGGTCACCGGCACCGCCGCCGGCGTTGCTGCACTGCAGATGGACATCAAGATCACCGGCGTCGACCGGGCGATCATGAAGCAGGCCCTGGAGCAGGCCCGGGAAGGGCGCCTGCACATTCTCGGCGAGATGGCCAAGGCGATCAGCGTTCCGAACAAGGAACTCTCCCAATATGCGCCGCGGATTACCACCATCTACGTCAAGCCCGACCAGGTCCGCACCGTCATCGGCTCCGGTGGCAAGAACATCCGCGGCATCATCGAGGCAACCGGCTGTACCATCGACATCGAGGATGACGGCCGCGTCAATATTGCCTCGGCTGACGGCGACGCCTGCAAGAAGGCGATCAAGATGATCCGCGACCTCACCCAGGAGGCGACGGTCGGCAAGCTCTACATGGGAACCGTTCGCAAGATCATGGAATTCGGCGCCTTCGTTGAGATCTTCCCGGGGACCGACGGCCTGGTCCATGTTTCCGAGCTCGATACCGAGCGGGTCCGCAATGTTAGTGACGTGCTCAAGGAAGGCGAGCAGGTCCTGGTCAAGTGCATCGGGGTTGACAAGCAGGGTAAAATCAAGCTCTCCCGCAAGGAGGCCCTCGGCCAGAAGGCTCCCGAGGAGGCCTGACGGCAGGCGGAAAGATGATTCGCAAAACGGTCCTGAATAACGGTATCCGGTTTATCAGCGAACCCCTCCTGGGTGCCCACTCGGTGGCCATCGGCGTCTGGGTGGAGAATGGTTCCCGGCACGAACTGCCGGAAGAAAGGGGCCTGTCCCACCTCCTTGAACATATGCTTTTCAAGGGGACGGAGCGGCGCAGTGGCCTGGAGATCGCGCGCGAGATCGATTCGGTGGGGGGCATGCTCAACGCCTTCACCAGTCGCGAGTTCAGCTGCTACTACGCCAAGGTCCTGGCACAACGGTTACCGCTGGCCATTGACCTGCTCAGCGATGTCATTCGCCATCCCCGGTTTGACCTCGATGACTTGGAGAAAGAACGCAGGGTCGTGCTGCAGGAACTCCACATGGTGGAGGACACGCCCGACGACCTGATCCATGACTTGTTCAGCCAGATCTTCTGGCAAGACCATCCCCTGGGCTCTCCGGTCCTGGGGACGACAGAGACGGTGAGGGCGTTCGATCGGAACGCCCTCATCAATTTCCTGCGGCGACGTTATACCGGCGAAAGCCTGCTGATCTCTGCCGCAGGCGACCTCGATCACGATGATCTCGTCGATCAACTCAACCGCGCCTTCGGCGATCTGCCGGCGAGCGGGGAGTTGCCGGCAACCGCTCCCCCCGGTTACAGCCGGCACCTGGCGATTTGTGACCGGGAGCTGGAACAGGTCCACCTCTGCTTCGGCACCCGCGCCCTTTCCCAGAACCATCCCGACCGTTTCTCCGCCTATATCCTCAATGGCCTGCTGGGTGGGAGCATGAGTTCCCGCCTCTTTCAAAAAGTGCGCGAAGAGCGGGGGCTCGCCTACTCCATCTACAGCTACCTGCATTGTCACAGTGATGGCGGTGCTCTCGTCGTCCACGCCGGTACCGCGCCCGATGACACTCGCTCGGTGGTCGATATCATTCAGCGGGAGATGCGGCGGCTCTGCGATGCCGTGGTCCCCGAGAAGGAACTCACGGCGGTGCGGGAACAGCTGCGGGGAAACCTGTTGCTCTCCCTGGAGAGTACCGAAAACCGTATGACCCGCCTGGCAAAAAACGAAATTTATCTCGGCGGGCAGGTCCCCCTGCGCGACCTGATGCATGCTTTTGACCGGGTGACTGGCGAAGATGTGCAGGCCCTCGCCCGGAGCCTGTTCAGGGATGAGTTTCTCAACCTGCAGTTGCTCGGCCGGGTCGATCCGGCCGATTTCCCCGAGATCGACCTGACCCTTGGCAGGCCGAAGAGTGACCTTTCATGACTCCTCTGACCGTTTCCGTTAAAAAACTGCACCCGCAGGCGATCCTTCCCCGTTACATGACGGCCGGGGCAGCCGGCCTCGACCTCTGCGCCGCGCTTGACCAGGCGCTGCACCTCGCCCCCGGCGAGCGTCGGCTGGTGCCGACCGGAATTGCCCTGGCCATTCCCGCCGGTTTCGAGGGGCAGGTCCGGCCCCGCTCCGGGCTGGCCCTGCGCCAGGGACTGACGATGCTCAACAGCCCCGGTACCATCGATAGCGACTTCCGAGGCGAGATCGGTCTGATTGTCATCAACCATGGGCAAGAGGAGGCAGTGATCAACCCTGGCGACCGGGTTGGGCAACTGGTCATCGCCCCCATCGTCCGCGCGCAACTTGTGGAAGTCGAACAGCTCGACGATACCTGCCGTGGCATCGGCGGTTTCGGCCATACCGGCAGCAGCGGAGGTTTCTAGGTGCAGGCCCCGGTCGCTTCTGAACTGAAGATGGAATTCCCCTGCGAATACCAGTTCAAGGTCTTTGGTCCGGCCGACCCGGCCCGCGATTTTGTGACTGCGGTCCAGCGTGCCGCGGCCACGGTGATGCCGATCCCCCTGGATGCGCTGCGCGTTCGTCCCAGCAAGAAAGGGACCTACCTCTGTGTTACTCTCCTGGCCCGCTTGGAAAGCAAAGCTCAGCTCGATGGAATGTACCTCGCCCTCGGTCGCCTGCCGGGGCTCCTCTATCTGCTTTGAATGACGGGCGGTTCCCATTGTATGTGGTAAACTGCCAGCAGGCTAGAACCCGAGTTTGGAGGTCGCCATGATACTCGAAATCAATCCCCAGGACCCCCAGCCCAGGCTGATTCACCGGGTGGTCGAAATACTCAAACAGGGCGGCGTAATCGCCTATCCGACCGACACCACCTACGGGATTGGTTGTGACATCTTCAATAAGAAGGGGGTCAAGCAGATTTACCAGATCAAGCAGCGCGACCCGCGCAAACCCTTCTCCTTTATCTGTGCCGACCTTTCCGATGCCGCCAGGTATTGCCAGGTAAGCAACTTCGCTTTCAAGACCATGAAACGCAACCTCCCCGGTCCATTTACGTTTGTGCTCGAGGCAACCCGGCTTGTTCCCGACCTGCTGACCACCCGGCAGAAGACGGTCGGGATCCGTATCCCGGATAATCCGATCGCCCTGGCCATCGTGCGCGAACTCGGTCATCCCCTGGTGACCACCAGCGCCAATGTCTCCGGCGAAGAACCGTTGCATGATCCCGCCGATATTGACAGTCGCCTCGGGCGAATGCTCGATACCGTCATCGATGGCGGCGTCCTGCTCGGGGAGCCGTCGACGGTCATCAGCCTGATTGACGACCGGGTCGAAATCCTGCGGCAGGGGAGCGGCGACACCTCCTGGATCCATCAGCTATGAGGCGGGTGTTGCGATTTCTTGTCGCAGCACTGGTCGTGCCGGGGGTGTTGCTGGTTGCCAGCGGCGTCTGGGGTGAGGAAATGGCTGGCGTCGGTTTGCAGGTGGTCGGTCTGGCGAGTGGCAACCTGGTGGTGATTCAGGTCGTTGCCGGGTCATCGGCAGAACAGGCGGGCATCCGGCCCGGGGATCTGCTGGTGGCAGTCGGTGGGAAGAAACTGGCGGGGACCAACTTGGCGACCCTCAGCCGGGAAACCCTGTGGGGTCCGCCGGGCGCTGCGCTCTCGATTGACTACCAGCGCCCCGGGGTTGCCGGGGAGTTCGAAGTGATGTTGACCCGGGCAACGCTCAGCGAGGTCCCGGCACCACCGGCGGGGGTAAGAATGCTGCATCCGCAGCAACTTCAGGAGAAGGAAGGCAGACCGTGACAAAGCAGAAGGAGATCAGTGTCAATCTCTATCGACGGGAGTTCTCCCGCAAGGACTGGCAATATCCCCTTGACCAGGAGGCCCTGGGGGCCTTTCTCGGCCGCCTGGCGGCAGAACTGGAACCGTTTGGCATCGCCCTGGTCCAGGGCCCGGAGGCGGAGGTGACGATCGAGGTCAAGGGATACGGCGATCTTCTCAATGCCGTACGCATCCGCTCTCCCAGGGACGGTTTCAGCAACCTCTGCCTCGGGCATATCATCGGCGCCAGCCCCAATCGGGACCTCTTCGAGGATATCCGTCGTGGGGTCAATCGCGTCGCCTTTGCGCCGGAGACGATCGAGCCGGAGGGGAGCAACAAGGTCGTTTGCCACAACTGCGGTTGCGGCTGCTGAGCAGCGGTTACTGTTTGCCGAAGGTCCTGAGGTAGGCGAGGAGCGCATCGAGCTCCTGGGCCTGGGGATTGAGCATCTTTCCCTTCAGCGCATCGCGGATACAGAAGTTGATCATCTCCTTGAGCTGGCCATCATAATAGGCGGCCAATTCTCCGAGCCCTTTGCCGGCCGGGTGGCAGCTCGCGCAGCTCTTGCCGTTGCTGCCGAGGGTGGTTGCCGTGAAGAGGGTTGCGCCGAGTTCGGCCGTGGGTCCTTCCGCCGCACTGGCGCAGAGGGCAATCGCCAGGAGCAGCGTACAAAAGATCGGGGCAAGTCTGGACATGGTTCACCTCCCGCAAAAAAGTGGGTTGGGAGAAGACTAGCCGAAGGCAATCCCTTTGGCAATGCCGCGCGGGCGAATCGATTTCCGACTGCCGGTAATGAAGAAAGGCCGCAATCCAATGGATTGCGGCCTTTCTTGCTCATTTGATGATGGTGCGGTTGGGGAGACTCGAACTCCCACGACCTTGCGGCCACTAGCCCCTCAAGCTAGCGTGTCTACCAATTCCACCACAACCGCAGAATGACTGGCTTTTGAGCTGTTCGCCGAGCCTGGATGCGCTGGCGAACGGAGAACATTTATACTGATTCGCTTTGCCGCTGTCAACAGCAAAGGCAGGGAACGATCAATTTTTTTGCGCGGCCGCGGGTGCTTCCTCCGGCGCCTTCCCGGGGGTAGCGGCGGGGGCCGGAGCAGTCGGTGCCGGAGCACTGGAAGCGGCGGGAGCGACCGCTTCGGGCATCAGGCTGGAGCTGCCGGGCTTGCCCCAGAAATAGGCCAGAGTGAGGCTGGTGAGCATAAAGATGATCGCCGCGGCGGAGGTCATCCGGCTCATGAAGTTCTTGCCGCCGGAAGCGCCGAACACGGTTTGGCTGGCCCCGGCGCCAAAGGAGGCGCCAATTTCAGCGCCCTTTCCGGCCTGCAGCAGGACGATGATGATCAGGGCAATGCAGACGACGACATGCAGCGCTATTAACAGGTAGGTCATGATGAATTAAAACTCCTCGCACCTTGGGAAATTTCAGCAACGCGCACCTTAGCACAGTCGACCGATGTCGCCAAGCAAAAAGCTGAAGGGGGCAGGATTATCTCCCGCGTCAGACCGGCTGAAAGGCGACGATCCGGGCAAAGTCGGCCGCTTTGAGGCTGGCGCCGCCGACCAGGGCGCCGTCGATATCCGCTTCGGCCATAAGGCCGTCGACATTGTCCGGCTTGACGCTGCCGCCGTAGAGGATGCGGGTGGCAAGTGCGGTCTCCGGGTCGGATAACCCCTGCAGCAAACCGCGGATAAAGGAATGGGCTTCCTGCGCCTGATCGTTGCTGGCGACCTTGCCGGTGCCGATTGCCCAGACCGGTTCATAGGCAATCACGACCCCGGCCATCTGCTCAGCCGTTACTCCTTTTAGTCCCTCCTTGACCTGCCGGGTGAGGATATCGAGCATGCGCTCCTCCTCCCGCTCGGCCAGGGTTTCGCCGACACAGAGAATGACGCTGAGACCGGCTGCGAGAACCGCCTGCAGTTTCTGGTTGATGAAGGCGTCGGTCTCGGCAAAGAGCTGCCGGCGTTCCGAGTGGCCGACAATGACATAGCGGCAGCCGACATCGGCCAGGAGTTGCGGTGAAACTTCCCCGGTGTAAGCACCGCTCGCCATCGGGTAACAGTTCTGCGCGGCAAGCTGGATGTTGCTTCCCGCCAGGGCGTCGCCGACAGGCGCCAGTGCCGTGAAGGGGGGAGCTATGACGATTTCGCGCTCCTGGCAATTGGCCACCACCGGAATGAGCGCTTCAACCAGGGCCAGGGCTTCGGCCCGGTTCTTGTGGAGTTTCCAGTTTCCGGCGATCAGCGGAGTGCGCATTTTGTCCTCCTGCAGTGACGGGGAGGGGAACTGCCCTCCTGTGGGGTGATAGGTAGTTGCACGGTCAGGACCCTGTCGTCCTGCCGGGAAAACCTTATTTGTCGGTCAGGGCCACCACGCCCGGGAGCTGTTTCCCTTCGAGAAATTCGAGAGAAGCGCCGCCGCCGGTGGAGATGTGGGTCATCTTCGCTTCCAGCCCGGCCTGGTTGACGGCCGCCACCGAATCGCCACCGCCGATGATCGACAGCGCCCCCGATTCGGCAATTGCTTCGGCAACGGCAAAGGTGCCGCGGGAAAAAGCGGGGAATTCAAAGACCCCCATCGGGCCGTTCCAGACGACGGTAGCCGCCTTCCCGAGAAGTTCCGCGTAGGTACGGACGGTGCGCGGGCCAATATCGAGAGCCATCCGTTCGGCCGGGAAGTTGTCGTTGCCGCATACCAGGGGTTCGCTCTCGGCGCTGAACTCTGCGGCAGTGACGTGATCTTCAGGCAACAGCAGGTTCACCCCGCCGGCTTTCGCCTGCTCAAGCAGGTGGGCCGCCAGTTCGACCTTGTCGGCTTCGAGCAGGGAGCGGCCGCAGCTGACACCGCGGGCCTTGAGAAAGGTGTAGGCCATGCCGCCGCCGATCACCAGGCTGTCGACCTTGCTCAGCAGGTTCTCGATGACCTCGATCTTGTCGCTAACCTTGGCCCCGCCGATGACCGCCACGAAAGGACGCGCCGGATTGGCCAGGGCCGTGCCGAGATAGCGCAGCTCTTTCTCCATCAAATAGCCGGCGGCTGCCGGCTGCAGCAGCCGGGCTACCCCCTCCGTGGAGGCGTGGGCCCGGTGCGCAGTACCGAAGGCGTCATTGACGTAGACGTCACCAAGTCGCGCCAGTTGCCGGCAGAATTCAGGGTCGTTTGCTTCCTCGCCGGGATAGAATCGAAGATTTTCCAGCAGCAGGAGTTCGCCATCGGCGAGAGCGGCGACCGTTTTTTCAACATCGGGGCCGACACAGTCCCCCGCCATGGCCACCGGGTGACCGAGAAGCCGGGAGAGGTAAGGGGCCACCGGCGCCAGGCTGTATTTCGGATTCGATTTTCCCTTGGGCCGGCCGAGATGGGAGGCGAGGATCAGCCGTCCCCCCCGGGAGAGAATGGAGCGAATGGTCGGCAGGGCGGCGACAATCCGGGTGTCGTCGGTGATCTGTCGCTGGTCATCGAGGGGGACGTTGAAGTCGACCCGGCAGAAAACCCGCTTTCCTTTCAGTTCAAGGTCCTCGATGGTGACTTTGTTAAACATGATGGTGCCTCCTGGAACAGGGCGAGAGGGTGTCAAGGCTGGCGCCGGTCGGCTGGTGGACAAAGGAAGAGGGCAGGCTTATCAGATCCTGCCCTCTGCCAATCCGGTGCTCAGCGGCCGGCAATGAAGTTGACCAGGTCGACGACCCGGCTGGAATAGCCCCATTCGTTGTCGTACCAGGAGAGAACCTTGACCATATTGCCGCCGATTACGGCGGTCGACAGGGCGTCTACGGTGGATGAGGCGGGACAGCCGTTATAGTCGATGGAAACGAGGGGGACGGCAGAGTAATTGAGAATGCCTTTGAGAGGGCCCTCCGCTGCCTTGCGAAAGGCTGCATTGACCTCGTCGACACTGGTCGGACGGCCGGTTTCAACGACCAGGTCGACAAGGGAGACATTCGGTGTCGGTACCCGGACCGCCATGCCGTCCAGTTTCCCCTTGAGCTCCGGCAGAACCAGTGCGACCGCCTTGGCGGCGCCGGTCGTGGTCGGGATCATCGACAGGGCTGCCGCCCGTGCCCGGCGCAGGTCCTTGTGCGGCAGGTCGAGAATCTGCTGATCGTTGGTATAGGAGTGGACTGTGGTCATCAGTCCCTTGACGATGCCGAATTCCTGAAGCAGCACCTTGGCGACCGGGGCCAGGCAATTGGTGGTGCAGGAAGCGTTGGAGATGACCCGGTGCCGGGCCGGGTCGAACTCTTCCTGGTTTACCCCGATGCAGACGGTCAGGTCAGCCTCCTTGCCGGGTGCACTGATGACGACCCGATTGGCGCCGGCACTGAGGTGCTTGGCGGCATCGGCACGGTTGGTAAAGAGGCCGGTCGATTCGATGACGATGTCGATGCCGAGCTCCTTCCAGGGGAGGGCGGCGGGATCCCTTTGGCGCAGGACCCGGACCGTTTTTCCGGCCACACTTAAATCGTCGCCACTCACCTCGACGTTAGGTGCAAAGGTGCCGTGGACCGAATCGTATTTCAGCAGATGAGCGAGAGTTGCCGCGTCGGTGAGATCGTTGATGGCGACCACCTCCATGGCACCATGGTTGAATGCCGCACGAAAAACGTTGCGGCCGATCCGTCCGAAACCGTTGATGGCAATTCTGGCAGCCATGGGCGATTCTCCTTTTCTGCGCATTGAAGTTCAGGGAGGGGTGAAAGCCGGATTTAAAACAAGAACTTAGCATCCCGGCACTATGGGCCGATAATAGCGGATGGAAGGTTCGCCGTCAACCGTCATTCAGCAGTGCCAGGCGGGGGATTGTTCTGTTGCCCTTTGCCGGACGATATGCTATTTAGGTGCAACCCTTTGGCGGTCCTCTCCTTTCGGTGGTCGAGAAGCCGGTCCTGTGTGCAGTAGATGAAGAATACCCTCGAAAAACGCATTCTGATTTTCGCCTTTCTGGTCTTGACCCTGACCATTTCGTTCAATACGGGGCTCAATATCGAAGGGTTTCGCAGGGACTACCGGGATGGCATCCTGCTCCGTTGTCAGACCCTGGCCACCGGACTTAAGAGTTCGGTGGAGAAGGTCCTTGGCCTCGGGATCCCCCTGAATGAAATGGAAGGGATCGGTGCCCGCTGCCAGGAGATCGTCGCCAGTGACCCCGAAATTTTCTACTGCCTGATCGAGGACCGGGTCGGTTCTTCCCTCTACTCCAGTAATCCCGCCCTGCGCCTGTCGGCCATTGGGGAATTTCTCTCCTCCATCAATGATCACACCGCCCTTGTTCTGATTCCCGGGCTCGGCGAATTTTATGACGTCACGCTCCCCCTGATGGCCGCTGATGGCTCCCTGGCCGGGCGGATTCGCATCGGCTTTCCGAGCAGTGTCCTGATGGAACATACCACCAAGGTTTTCCAGCGGTCGATCCTGGTGCTGGCGGTCTCCTTTTTCGTGGTCTTTGCCCTGGTGGTCTTTTACACCAAGCGCAACCTGATCGGACCGATTCGCCGGCTCTGCACGGTCGCGGTGGAGATCGCCTCCGGGAACTTCCGGGTCGCTGTGCCGAATATGCCGACCCGGGATTTCGCCGAACTTGCCACCGCCCTTCAGGATATGGCCCATTCGCTCCGTGATCGTGACGAAAAGATCCGCCAGAGCTACAGCGAACTGGAGGAGACCAACCTGCAGCTGCAGGAATCGTATGAACACCAGGAGGCGATCGGGGCCGAACTCGGTCGCAGCCGGGAGATGTACCGGTCCTTGCTCGAGGATGCCTCCGATGCGATTCTGGTCAGTGACGACGAAGACCGCATCGTGCTGATCAACAAAGCGGCCGAAGCGCTCTTTGCCGTACCCCGCGCCAAGACTGAAGGCAAGAATCTCTTCTCTTTTTTCGAACGGATCCAGAGCGAGGAGATCGAATCCCATTACGACTTGCACCGGCAAGTTCTGCAGGGGGAATCCCTGGAGGCCGAACTCTGTTTTGTCCGTCCTTCCGATAGCCGCCGCCTCGTCGGCTGGGCCCGTTCCTCACCGGTGACCGGCAAAGATGGCAAGCGGATGGTGCAGACGATCATCCGTGATGTCACCCAGGAGCGGGAGACCAAGGAGAACCTGGAAAAAAGCACCCGCGAACTCGAACGTCTCAATAAGATGAAGGACTCATTCCTTGGCGTTGCGTCTCACGAACTGAAGACACCTCTGACCGTCATCATCGGTTACACCGAACTGCTGCTGGGCGAGCTCTCCGGCAAGATCGATCCGGCGCTGCTGCCGATGTTGCAGCATATCAGCGATGCGGCCGAGCGTCTCTCGGGGATCGTGCGTGACATGGTGGACGTCTCCATGCTCGACAGTCAGCGCCTGCGCCTCAAGCGCCGTCCCACCGATGTCAACGAACTGGTCCGGCAGACCGTCGCCGAGCTCGAGTTCTTTATCGGGCAGCGACATCAGCACCTGGTCCTCGAACTGGAAGAGGGGCTGCCATTGGCCTCATGTGACGGACCGCGGATTTTCCAGGTCATCACCAATCTGGTGGTCAATGCCATCAAGTTCACCCCGGATGACGGCACCATAACCATCCAGACCCGGACCACCAGGAAGGCGCCGTCGCAGCGGGGACGCAAGTTGACGACGGCGGGGGCGGGGGGATCGGAAGAGATGCTCACCTTTGTCGAGCTGCTGGTTCGCGACACCGGCATCGGCATTTCCGACAAGGACCAGGTCCATATTTTCGACAAGTTCTACGAGGTCGGCAACATCGAGGAACATTTCACCGGCAAGACGGCATTCAAAGGGAAGGGGACCGGGCTCGGGCTGACCATTGCCAAGGGTATGGTCGACAAGCATGGTGGTGAGATCTGGGTCGAAAGCCCCGGCTACGATGCCCAGCTCTGCCCCGGGAGTGTCTTCCATGTCCTCCTTCCGCTGGCCGAAATCCCGGCGGCTAAGGAGGAAGCATCCAGCCCTTCGGAAACGGCCGTGTTGGCCTGATTTCCCCCTTGCACGGGCATCTGAATTCCGGTATAAACACACCGCCTGCCAGGCCGGGAGAAGTTTTGTTGCGTATCTGTCTGCTCGCAAGTGGCAGCAAGGGAAACGCCATCTATCTCGAATGTGGCGAAACCCGGCTCCTGGTTGACGCCGGCCTCTCGGCCCGGGAGCTGGCCTTTCGACTCGCCGCTATCGAAGTCGAGGCCGCCGATCTTGATGCCATTCTGGTTACCCATGAGCATCAGGACCACTGTCGCGGGCTCGGCCCATTCGCCCGGCGATACCGGCTCCCGGTCTTCATGCATGGTGGTGTCCGCGAGATCCTGCCGTCGCTCGGTTCCCTCGACCAACACCACGAGTTTGCCGCCGGGGAACCCTGGGTCTTCAGGGACCTGCAGGTTACCGCCATTCCCTTGACCCATGATGCGCTGGCCCCGGTTGGATTCGTGGTCGAATCGGCTGCGGGCAAGGTTGGGGTTGTTACTGACCTGGGCATTGCCACCCGCCTGGTGGCCGACCGCATGCAGGGGTGCCGGGCACTGGTCGTCGAGGCCAACCACGACGAAGATATGCTTCGGGACGGTCCCTACCCCTGGCCGCTCAAGCAACGCATTCGCAGCAACCACGGTCATCTCTCCAACGCTGCGGCCGCAGACCTGCTCGATGGCCTTCTCTGGGAGGGTCTGGAGGGGGTCTTTCTCGCTCATCTCAGCGAAACCAACAATTTACCGGAGTTGGCCCGCGCCCGCTGTCAGTCGGTGCTCGACCAGCAGAACCAGTGCCGGCCGGATTTGGTCGTTGGCGGGCCGTCCCGGCCGAGCCGCTGCCTCAAACTTTGACCCTGGTACCCCCACCAACCTGCGACAGGAGTTGTAACCGATGATTCCACGTTACACCCGGCCCGATATGGCCCGGATCTGGGAGCCCGAGAACCGCTTCCGCATCTGGCTGGAGATTGAAACCCTCGCCTGCGAGGCCCAGGCCGAGCTCGGCGTGATCCCAAGGGAGGCGGTCGAGGTTATCCGCGCCAAGGGGAACTTCGACATCGCCCGGATCGATGCCATCGAGGCCGAGGTGAAACATGACGTGATCGCCTTCCTCACCTCCGTCGCCGAGTATGTCGGCCCCGAGGCCCGCTTCATCCACCAGGGGATGACCTCTTCGGACGTCCTCGACACCTGTCTTTCGGTGCAGCTGGTCCAGGCCGCTGACGAACTCCTCGCCGACCTCGACCAGCTCCTGGAGGCGATCAAGACCCGCGCCTACGAGCACAGGGGGACGGTCTGCATGGGGCGCTCCCACGGCATTCATGCCGAGCCGGTCACCTTCGGCCTCAAGCTCGCGACCTGGTATGCCGAAATGGACCGCAACCGTGCCCGCCTGCGGGCGGCGCGGGAGGGAATCGCCACCGGTGCCATTTCCGGCGCCGTCGGTACCTTCGCCAATATCGACCCCTTCGTGGAAGAGTACGTCTGCGCCAGGATGGGCCTCAAGCCGGAGCCGGTCTCGACCCAGGTCATCCCCCGCGACCGCCATGCCGAATATTTCTGCGTTTTGGCGATCATCGCCTCGTCGATGGAACGCATTGCCATTGAAATTCGTCACCTGCAGCGCACTGAGGTCCTGGAGGCAGAGGAGTTCTTCTCCAAGGGGCAGAAGGGATCATCGGCGATGCCGCACAAGCGCAACCCGATCCTCTCCGAGAATCTCACCGGCCAGGCCCGTTATGTGCGCGGTTTTGCCGTACCGGCGCTGGAGAACGTTGCGCTCTGGCACGAGCGCGATATCTCACACTCCTCGGTAGAGCGCTACATCGGGCCAGACGCCACCGTTGCCCTCGACTTTTCCCTGCGCCGCCTCGCCGGGCTGGTCAAAAACCTCGTCGTCTATCCGGCGAACATGCTGAAGAACCTCAACCAGATGAAGGGGCTGGTCTTCTCCCAGAAGATTCTCCTCGATCTGACCCAGGCCGGGGTCTCCCGCGAGGACTCCTACCGGTTGGTGCAGCGCAATGCCATGAAAGTCTGGGAAGAGGGGAAGGATTTCCTTACCGAACTGCTCGCCGATCAGGAAGTCGTCGGGGCGCTGGGCGAGGCAAAAATCCGCGAGGCCTTCGACCTGGGCTACCACCTCAAGCACGTCGACACCATCTTCAAGCGGGTGTTCGGGGAATAAGGCAAAAACCCGGTAAAGGCAAGGCGTTTCACGCGGATAAAAATCTGATTTGAACCAAGAGCTTTATGGCTTGATCCGAATTTAATCAGGTTTGATCCGATTTTTTCCGCGTGAGAAGGCTTTGGATTTCGGCTTAGGTCTTTCGCTTTAACTAATCGATATGCAGGGCTTTTCCTGGTGCCTCTTGGGGCGCTTCGGAAAGCCGGTTGGCAAAGGAGAACTCCATGCCCTGGAGAATCGTGGTCGGCCTGAAAGACGGCGTGCGCGACGCGCGCGGTGAACGGGTCAAGGAAGAGATTCGCCAGCACCTCGGCATTGCCCTCGACGGGGTGCGGACGCTGGATGTCTACACGGTCGATGCGCAACTGACCGCCGACGAATTGGAGCAGGCGGCCGCCGGCCCCTTCTCCGATCCGGTGATCCAGGACTACGCGGTCAACGCGCCCCTGGCCCACGACTTCGACATGCTGATCGAGGTCGGCTATCGTCCCGGGGTGACCGACAACGCCGGACGCACCGCCAAGGAGGCGATCCAGTACCTCACCGGCCGGGCCTTTGCCGCCGGGGAGGGGGTCTATACCTCGGTGCAATACCTCCTCTCCGGCCGGATCAGCGAGGAGACGGCGGAGAAGATCGCCCGCGGCTTTCTTGCCAACGAACTGATCCAGCGCTGGACCATCGTTCCGGCGAACCGCTTCGATCGATCCAGGGGGTTGCCGGTCAGCGTGCCAAAAGTGACCGGCGGCGCCGAGCCGCAGGTGCGAAAGCTCGACCTTAACGTCTCCGATGCGGAGCTGCTGAAAATCTCCCGGGAGGGGATGCTCGCCCTCAACCTCGAAGAGATGAAGGCGATCCAGGCCCATATCGCCGACCCCGCTGTCCAGGCGCAGCGGGCCAAAGTCGGGCTCGGCGCCCAGCTCACCGACGCCGAACTCGAGGCCCTGGCCCAGACCTGGAGCGAACACTGCAAGCACAAGATCTTTGCCGCGAAGATTGAATACACCGATGAAAATGGCGCCAACCAGGTGGTCGATTCCCTCTTCAAGACCTTTATCGTCGGCGCTACCCGCGACGTGCGCAAGGCCAAGGGATCGCGGGATTTCTGCCTCTCGGTCTTCAAGGACAACGCCGGGGTTATCCGTTTCAACGACGACTGGTCGCTGGTCTTCAAGGTCGAAACCCACAACTCTCCTTCGGCGCTTGACCCCTACGGCGGCGCCCTGACCGGCATCGTCGGCGTCAACCGTGATCCTTTCGGGACCGGCCGCGGCGCCCGGCTGATCTTCAACACCGACGTCTTCTGTTTCGCCTCCCCCTTTTACAGCAAGCCGCTGCCGCCGCGCCTGCTGCACCCGCGGCGCATCTTCGAAGGGGTCGTCGAGGGGGTTGAGCACGGTGGCAACAAGAGCGGCATTCCGACCGTCAACGGATCGATCGTCTTTGACGAGCGTTTTGCCGGCAAGCCGCTGGTTTACTGCGGCACCGCCGCGCTGATGCCGGCGATGCTGCACGGCCGCCCCGGGCACGAGAAGAAGGCGCTGGTCGGCGACCGTATCGTCATGACCGGCGGACGCATCGGCAAGGATGGCATTCACGGCGCCACCTTCTCCTCCGAGGAGCTGCATGAAGGCTCCCCGGTCACCGCGGTGCAGATCGGCGATCCGATCACCCAGCGGCGGATGTTCGATTTTCTGACCATCGCCCGGGATCGCGGGCTTTATAATTCAATTACCGACAATGGCGCCGGCGGGCTCTCCTCCTCCGTTGGCGAGATGGCCGAGGATACCGGCGGCTTCGAACTTCATCTCGATCGCGCCCCCCTTAAGTATCCGGGCCTGCAGCCCTGGGAGATCCTGATTTCCGAGGCTCAGGAACGGATGACGGTGGCGGTTCCGCCCGACAAGCTCGATGCATTCATGACCCTCGCCCGGGAGATGGATGTCGAGGCGACCGATCTCGGCCAGTTCACCGATTCGGGGTTCTACCACTGCCTCTACCGGGGTGAGCCGGTCACCTACCTCTCCATGGAGTTTTTGCACGAAGGGGTCCCCCAGCTGGTGATCCCGGCGCGCTGGGAAGAGAAGGCGCCGCCAGAGCCCCAGCTCCCCCAGCCTCTCGACCTCGACGCCACCCTGCAGAACCTCCTCGCGCGGCTCAATATCTGTTCCAAGGAGAGCGTGGTGCGCCGTTACGACCACGAGGTCCAGGCCGGCACCGTGCTGAAACCCCTCTGCGGGGTCGATAATGACGGGCCGGCCGACGGACCGGTGGTGCGCCCCCTCTTCGATTCCTTCGAAGGGGTGGTGACGACCCATGGCATCTGCCCGCGTTACTCGGACATCGACACCTACCACATGATGGCCTGCGCCATCGACGAGGCGCTGCGCAATTTCGTCGCCGTCGGCGGCAATATCGAGCACGTTGCCGGTCTCGACAACTTCTGCTGGTGCGATCCGGTCAAGAGCGACAAGACGCCGGACGGTGAATACAAGGCGGCCCAGCTGGTGCGCGCCAACCAGGCGCTCTATGACTACTGCCTCGCCTTCGGCGTGCCGCTGATTTCCGGCAAGGACTCGATGAAGAACGACTACCAGATCGGCGACACCAAGATCTCGATTCCGCCGACCGTCCTCTTCTCGGTGATCGGCAAGATCGACGACGTGCGCAAGGCCACGACCATGGATGTCAAGCGCGTCGGTGATCTGGTCTACATCCTCGGCCTGACCCGCGATGAGCTGGGGGGGTCCGAATATTACGCGATGCGCGGTGAAGTTGGCCGCAACGTCCCCCGGGTCGACGCCGCCAGCGCGCTGGCGCGCTACCGGGCACTCAACGCCGCCCAGGCGCAGGGTTTGGTCGCCTCCTGCCACGATCTCTCCGACGGCGGTCTCGCTGTTGCCCTCGCTGAGAGCGCTTTTGCCGGCGGCTTCGGCATCCAGGCCGAACTGGCGCAGCTGCCGACGGAGGGTGTGCTGCGCAGCGACACCCTGCTCTTTTCCGAGTCGCAGAGCCGGCTGCTGGTGACCGTGCACCCGGAACAGATGGCCGCCTTCGAGGCGCTCTTTGCCGGGCAGGTCTGCGGCCTGATCGGCCGGGTCATCGCCGAGCCGGAGCTGCTGGTCTTCGGTTGCGCAGGGGAAATCGTGGTCAAGGCCCCGCTTGCCACCCTCAAAGAGGCCTGGCAACGGCCGCTCAGGGAGCTGTAATCATGTCGAAACAGGTCCGTTCCATCGTCATCGCCGGCAACGGCACCAACTGTGAGCGCGAGGTCGCCAATGCCTGTCGCCTGGCCGGCGCCGAAGTGGCCGACATTGTTCATATCGCCGAACTGCTGGCCGGCCGGGTCGAACTCGGCAGCTACCATTTCCTCAATTTTGCCGGCGGATTCCTCGACGGCGACGACCTCGGCAGTGCCAAGGCTGGCGCCAATCGCCTGACCCACGCCCGGGTGGCTGGCGGCCGGGAGAACCTGGCCGCCCAGATCGGTCGCTTCATTGCCGACGGCAAACTCATCATGGGGGTCTGCAACGGTTTCCAGCTGATGGTCAAGATGGGACTTCTGCCCGGGCTGGACGGTGACTATCGGCGCCAGACTACTACCCTGACCTTCAACGACGGTGGTCGTTTCGAGGATCGCTGGACCTACCTCGCGGTCGATCCCGCATCGCCCTGCATCTACACCCGCGGCCTCAAGGGGATTTACCTCCCGGTGCGCCACGGCGAAGGAAAGTTCGTTGCCGAGAGTCCGGAACTGCTGGCGCAGCTCGCCGCCCGCCACCTCACGGTCCTCAAGTACGCCGATCGCGATTTTACTCCGACCATGGAGTACCCGCTGAATCCCAACGGTGCCCAAGGGGCGGTCGCCGGTCTCTGTGACCCGAGCGGGCGGATTTTCGGTCTGATGCCCCACCCGGAAGCCTATGTCCACCGTACCCATCATCCGCGCTGGACCCGCGAGGAGTTGCCGGAGGAGGGGATGGGGCTGTGGCTCTACCAGAACGCGGTCTCTTTTATCCGCCAGGAACTCCTCTGAGCGGCGCCCCGTTCTGGCCGGGCCGACTAGTCGCCGGGGAGCGGCTATCTTTTCTGCGGGGGCCTGTGCTAGACTACGCTCCTGAATCCCTCAAGCTTTATTTAACGTGTTGAATACGCGGGTAAAAACGCCCGAAAGGATAGCCCTACATGTTCGATAAATTCCAGGATGAATGCGGAGTTTTCGGGATCTTCGGCCACCCCGAGGCTGCCAACCTCACCTACCTGGGGCTCTACGCCCTGCAGCACCGCGGCCAGGAGAGCTGCGGCATCGTTGCCTCGGATGGAGCCAAGCTGCGCGCCTACAAGGGGATGGGCCTGGTCGCCGATGTCTTCAAGCGGGACGCCATTTTTGACGAACTTTCCGGTCGCAGCGCTATCGGCCATGTCCGCTACTCGACGGCGGGCGGCAACGATTTCAAGAACTGCCAGCCGATCATGGTCGACTACCATCGCGGTTCCATCGCCGTGGCCCATAACGGCAATCTGGTGAACGCCCAGGAGGTCCGCAACGAGCTCGAGCAGTCGGGGTCGATCTTTTCGACGATTGCGGACACCGAAACGATCATCCACCTTCTCGCTCGCGCCCAGTGCGACTCCCTGCCGGACCGGATCACCGAAGCCTTGATGCGCGTCAAGGGCGCCTACAGCCTGGTCTTCCTTACCGAGACCCGCATGGTGGCCGTCCGCGATCCCAACGGTTTCCGGCCGCTGGCGCTCGGACGGCTCGACGGCGCCTACGTGGTGGCTTCCGAGACCTGCGCGTTCGATCTGATCGAGGCCGAGTTCATCCGCGAGATCGAGCCGGGGGAGATGATCCTGATCGACAAGAACGGGATGCAGTCTTTTCATCCTTTCGGCGAGAAGGTCGCGCCGTCCCCCTGCATCTTCGAGTTCATCTACTTCTCCCGACCCGACAGTACCATCTTCGGCAAGCAGGTCTATGGTGTGCGCAAGGAGTTCGGCCGCGTACTGGCCCGGGAACATGCGGTCGAGGCGGATGTCGTCATCCCGATCCCCGACTCCGGGGTGCCGGCGGCTATCGGGTATGCGGAAGAGTCGGGGATTCCCTTCCAGCTCGGGTTGATCCGCAACCACTATGTCGGCCGCACCTTCATCGAACCGCAGCAGTCGATTCGCCACTTCGGGGTCAAGATCAAGCTCAACCCGGTGCGTGAGGTGATCGAGGGGAAGCGTGTCGTGGTGGTGGATGATTCCCTGGTGCGCGGTACCACGGCGCGCAAGATCATCAAGATGATCCGCAACGCCGGCGCCGCCGAGGTCCACATGCGCGTCTCCAGTCCGCCGACCTCCTTCCCCTGCTATTACGGCATCGACACGCCGACCCGAAAAGAACTGATTTCTTCCAGCCATACCGTTGAGGAGATCAACCGCTATATTACGGCGGACAGTCTCGGCTATCTCAGCAGGGAAGGGATGCGCGCCGCCGCCGGTGCTCCGGAAGGGAGTCCCGGGCATTTCTGCGACGCCTGCTTCAGCGGCCAGTACCCGGTCAAGTTCCCGCGCCTCAAGGCGGACAGTCAACTCGGGCTGTTTTAGTTCAAAATCAGGAGACGTATGGGACCGATGGGACATATGTCCCATCGGTCCCATACGTCTTATTCAATTCAAAGGAGGTTTTTCATGACCCGGGAAGAACGCAGCGAACTGATGGAAATCGTCCGCGAACTGTCCTACGAGGAACGGGAGGTGACCCTCGCCTCGGGACGCAAGAGTAATTTTTACTTCGATGGCAAGCAGACCTGCCTGCACGCCAGGGGGGGGCTGCTGGTCGGCAAGGCCTTCTGGCAGGAAGTAAAGGAGTTTGAAGGTCCGATTCATGGCGTCGGCGGTCTGACCCTCGGCGCCGACCCGATTGCGACCGCCACTTCCATTGCGGCCACCCTTGAAGGTACCAATGTCCATGCCTTCATCATCCGCAAAGAGCCGAAAGGGCATGGGACCGGGCAGTGGCTGGAAGGGCGCAAGAATCTGCCGCCCGGAAGCCGGGTCGTCATTGTGGAAGATGTCACCACCACCGGCGGGTCTTCGATGAAGGCGGTCGAGCGGGCCCGGTCCGAGGGCCTTGAGGTCGTCGGCATCGTTACCCTGGTCGATCGGGAAGAAGGGGCTCGCGAAAATATCGAGGGAGCGGGGCAGCAGCTGCGCTCCGTCTTCACCCGGACCCAGGTGGTCGGAAAATAGCCAGGCGCCAAATCGTCCATGGCTTTGTCGAGGGAGGCGATCAGCCTCCCTCCGCTTTTGGAAAGAGTTGCAGTCCTCTCGTGCTGTCCCGCCAATCGCTGCGGAAAATGATTATTTTCATCCCCCCGCGCATCCACTCCGGCCAACTCAGGCTGGCTAACTCTGGCTTGACATTTCCCAAGTAAAATAGTTCAATAACCACAAAAATTTAACTTCCTTCCGGTACTGGCGCAGCGATTGCCCTGCCACGGTTTGATCTCGCTGCCGCACTCTCCGGAAAACCCACGTGCACTTAGGTACCATTTCAGTGAATTTGATGACCGCCAGGTCTTTGCCGACGACAGGTGCTTTCTACGGTCTGTCGGGAATCAAGGGGAGTGTGCCCATGTCTATCTATTCAGTATTACCGCGTTTTCGGCGCCACACCAGGTCCCCCCTCTGGCTCTTTCTCCTGCTGTTTGTGACCTTCGGGGCAGTCACCCCGGGGGAGGGGGCCTGGTACGACCAGTACGGCATCTCTTCCAAGGGGGCCCTGACCTCTCCGGCCTCAGTCCCCGGGCTGACCAATGCTCTTGGCAGCCGGGACGCCAACGTACGCAAGTCGGCAGCCCAGTACCTCGGTAAAATCGGTCCGGCGGCCCGTGATGCGCTGCCGACCCTGATCGGTATGATTGGCTCCGAACCCCACCCCCGGGTACGCGGTGAGATCATCGTTGCGGTTTCAAGGATCGACCTCACCCCCGAGGCGGTTTCGGCGATGCTGGTGGCGTTGACCGACAAGGATGCCAATATCCGCAAGGCGACCCTGGTCGCCCTGACCCGATCCGACTATCGGGGGAGTGATTTTGTTGCCGCGGTCGAAAAGATGGCGAATAGCGATGCCCACAGCAAGGTCCGGGCGCTGGCCGCCAAAACGTTGCCGTCGCTGCAGAGTGGGCCTACTACCCCCGGGATCGGCAGCAGTGGCGGCGGCGCCATCGCCGGCAGTTTGCCGCGCACCACCAAGGAAAACCGTTACGGTGTCGCTGTCATCATCGGCAACCGCTATTATTCAAACAATAACAAGGACGTTCCTAACGTCGAATATGCCTACAATGATGCCCAGGCAATGTATGAATACGTCACCCAGACCCTCGGTTTTCGCGAGGGGAATATCATTTACCTGAAGGACGCCACTCAAGCCGACCTGGTCAGCACCTTCGGCACCAAGGACAATCCCAAGGGAAAACTCTTCGACTGGGTTCGTCCCGGCCAATCGGATATCTTCATTTACTACTCCGGCCACGGGGCGCCGGGACTCTCCAACGGGCAGGGGTACCTGTTGCCGGTGGACGGTAATCCGCTGAAGGTCGAGCTCAACGGCTATCCTCTCGATACCTTCTACGCCAACATGGCCAAGATCCAGGGGCGCTCCACCACCATTATCCTCGACGCCTGCTTTTCCGGGGTCTCCTCCAACGGTGCGGTGGTGCGCAACGCCTCCTCGATCTCCCTTAAACTGGTAGATACCAAACCAACTCTTACCAAGGGGACCACGGTGCTGACTGCCGCCGGAATGTCCGAGGTCGCCTCCTGGGATCCCGAATCGGAGCATGGGCTCTTTACCAGTTATTTCCTCAAGGGAATTCAGGGGGAGGCAGATGAAGGGGACTACGGTAATGGGGACGGTATCATCACTGTCGGCGAAATGAAGAAGTTCCTCCAGGAAGAGGTAACCTACAATGCCCGGCGCCTCTACGGGCGGGACCAGAACCCGCAAATTTCCGGGAATGCTGCGCAGGTCATCTACGGCGACTGACCCATACCACCCTGGCGGAGTGACTTCCATGGACCATTTGCGCCCCCTGCACCTGCTGTTCGCCTGTTGCCTGGTTATCTCCCTGGTCGTTCTGGCCCCCGCGTCATTACCCGCTGGCGAAGTTGACCCCGACCTGGCAGAGATAGGTGCGCTTCAGGCCGAGATCGACCAGGAGCTTGCAGCGTTTCGGGACGAAATCGGCACTGAATTTCACGCTTTCCGGGATGAACGGGACCGTGATTTTGCTGAATTTTTGCAGGAACAATGGGCTGCCTTCCAGGAATTCGAGGGCCTGGTGGCCACTATCGGCCCGAAACCGAAGGTTATTCCACCTGCCTCGCAAAAACCGGATGATAATGCGGTAAAGCCGAGCGGCCCCCGGGTCCATCCGACACCCGCACCCGCACCCGCACCCGCACCCGCACCCGCACCCGCGCCCGCGCCCGCGCCCGCGCCCGCGCCCGCGCCTGCGCCTGCGCCTGCCCCGGCACCTGCCCCGGCACCCGCACCCGCACCCGCACCTGCACCTGCACCTGCACCTGCACCTGCACCTGCACCTGCACAGGTCCCCGGTCCCGGGGCCGGACCGCTTCCGGTTCCGGTTCCGACACCGGTCATCGCTCCGGTTTCAGCACCGGTTGGGCCGAATGCCAACGTCGCCCGAATCAATTTTTTCGGGACAACCTTGACGATTCCTTTTGATCCCGCCCTTCGGTCCGAGCTCGGCAACAAGATAAACAATCGCGCAATCAGTGATGTCTGGACCACCTACAGTACCGCCGACTTTCCACCGCTGATCGAGGATCTCGGCCGGTTGCGGCAGGAAATCGGGTTAAACGACTGGGGCTACCTTCAACTGGTGCGGGGTCTTGCCGATAGCATCCAGCCGACACCCAACGATGCCGAACTCTTCACCTGGTTTTTGCTTACCAAGTCGGGATACCTCTGCAAGGTCGGTTATTATGGCAGCCAGGTCTACCTTCTGGCCCCGGCCAGCCCGGTCATCTATGAGACGCCCTATTTCAACCTGAACGGTGCCCGTTTCTACAATCTGACCACCTTGCGGGGGGTCGAGAACCCCGGTCGCATCCTGACTTACGGAAAGGACTACCCGGGGGTTGACCAGCCCCTCGCCTTGAATATGGCGCAACCCCCGACAGTTGGCCAGGAACCCTTCACGCGGGAACTGCGCTTCAACTATGCCGGAAAGTCCTACCTCATCAAGGTCGCCGGCAGCCGGCAGGTGGTTCGGTTCCTTGATGATTATCCCCAGACCGATTTCCCGGTCTTCTTCGCGGCACGCATGACACCAGAGGCAGACAGCTCCCTGCTCGATGCGCTACGGCCCCTGGTCGAAGGGAAGACCGAGAGTGAGGCGGTCAACCTGCTGCTCCGGTTTGTCCAGACCGCCTTCTCCTATCAGACCGATGACGAACAGTTCGGCAAGGAGAAGTACCTTTTTGTCGACGAAACCCTGTTCTTCCCCTATTCGGATTGCGAGGATCGCTCGATCCTTTTCTCCTTCCTGGTCCGCCGCCTGACCGGGCTGCCAGTGGTCGGCCTGCACTTCCCGGGGCACGTCGCCACGGCGGTCAGGTTTTCCGGCAAGGTCCCCGGAGACAGTGTCGTCATCGCCGGTGAACGCTATACCATCTGCGATCCGACCTACATCAATGCCAATATCGGCATGGCGATGCCGCAGTTTCGTACCGTTAACCCGGAGATCATCCCGGTCGGTCTCTGACCGTCCGGTTACCTGGATCGATTTCAACTGGAGCAGGAATGACAGTTTTTCCCGCAAATTTCAGAATCGGGCGGCGCTGGTGGCTACTTGCCGGATTGCTGCTGCTGGCCGGCTGCGCGCCTGCAACCCCTGACCCGACACCTCGGCGGCCTGCTGGAACTCCAGCCGTAGAAGGACGGGTTGCGACCGAATACACCATGATCGATGCGACCGCACCGGAAATGCCGGAATGGACTCTTGCGATTCCTGACGATGCGAATGGTGTGCATTACCTGGTTGCCCTGTCGGAACACCATGCTTCGGAACAGGATGCCCGGGAAACCGCGATGAAGAACGCCCGTCTCCAGTACGCGCAATATACCGGTGTCGAGGTGAGTGAAGTCGATGAGGTCATTCGCTCCATGTACGGGGCATCGAGTTCCGTTCTCGACCCGACCGTCGCCGGACGTAACCAGACCACCCAGAATACCGATGCCGAAGTCAGCCGGATCAAAGCGAAGCAGTGGTACCGGCAGACCTTCCAGGCTACCCGGGGCGGGGTTTCCCAGGGGCTGGTCTACAAATACTATGTGCTGGTCTCGGTGCCGACCGACGAAATCGAAAGGGTTCAGCAATGGCGACGTTCCCGCCAGGCGAATAAGCTTCAGGCGCAGAAACGGCTTGAGGAACAGGCGGAGCGGGAGCTGACGGAACTGCTCGATGGGCATCGCCAGAAGTTACAGGAGATCGACCGCAAGCAGGCGACCGGCGACCTGGTAACCACCCTGGTTTTGATCAAAACGGAAAGTGATCGCCTCGGTCGCGCGGTGGCACAATTTGAAAGTCGGGGCGATGTCTATGCCCGGCGCACTGCCACCCTGAGCGAGGCGCAAAAGGGAACCCTGGAGCGGGTGGCGCGGCTGCGCAGTTCGCTGGTAATCGATGTCGGTCACTGCAGCAGCGTCTGTATCCTCGATTCGGCCCCGGGGTACGTTATCCCGGTCTGGGTATGGACCAGGAACCCGGGCCAGGTCGAGGCGGTTTCCGGCCTCCCCCTGCTCCTCTCCGATCCGGCAGGAAAAGTGGTGGGGCGTGCGACGACCAGCGCTACCGGCAAAGCAGAATTCAGCCTCCCGGTCCTCGCCCCCGGGCGGTACCGGGTGACCATCGATACTTCCAGCGGCCAGCTCTCCACCCTCGACCCGGAACTGATCCGCGGTTTTGAAGCTGTCGAAAACAGCCTGCAGGCCGTGACGACCACCAGTGATTTCGATGGCGCCATCCAGAACGCCGTTAACCAGCTCTTCACTGGTCCCGGGCATCTGCCGCCGCCGGTCGAGAAGGTTATCCTCGGCCCGGTGACCTTCGCCACGAGCCGCGAAGGGAGCGAGCTCGCTTTGGCCATCCAACGCCAGCTGCGGCTCAACATTACCCGAATCAACGGATTGACGGTTCTCGAACCGAAACCCCGGGATGCCCAGGTGGTGGCCCAGGCCGTGACGCGGGGCATTGCCCTGAGTTCTGACCAGCCTGTGGGGAATAAGGGTGCCGCTCCGACCGTCGGGTCACCGTCGATCCAGGCGATAATTGACGGTGCCCAGGCCGCCCTCGAATCGACCTACACTGTCAACGGGGACAAGGTTCTGCTCGATTTGACCTTGCGGGAAGCCGGTACCGACCGGCTGCTGGCGGCGACCGGAGTGTCGATCCCCACCTCGGCAATTCCGGTCGGACTGCAATGGAGGCCACTGCAGATCCGGGAAGAGGTGGCGCCCCTGGTCGAACCTGTCGGAGGCGCCATTCACCTGCAGGTCGCTTCCCATCTCGGCGATGGCCAGACCTTCCAGGAAGGGGACGTGATTTCCTGGTTCGTCAGCGCTGACCGGGATGCCTATATCCTTTTGATCTACGAAGACGCTGCCCGGAACCTGATCCAGATTCTGCCCAATCGCTACTCCGGGGACGGACATTTCCCGGCCGGGCGGTTTCTGCAGATTCCCTCGGCCAGGGATCGTTTCGAGTTCACGATCACCAGCCCCTTCGGGCGGGAAAAGATCTGGGCCTTTGCCTCGGTCACCCCTTTCCCAAAACTCGCCGCGGCTGAGCTCGAAAACGGCCTCTACTTGTTGCGGGAAGATTTGCCGACCATTGTTCGTCGCCTGCGCAGTGCCGGCAAGGCCGCCGGTAATTTTTACGGTGAAGCCCAGGCAATGATTACTACTGTGGCTTCACGTTGACGTGCCTGAAATATTTCTGACCCCAGACAAGGAGGACTCATCGATGAAAAAAAACCTGAGCATGTTGGTATCTGGTGTATTGCTCGCCTTTTTGGCAGCCTGTTCCGCCACCCAGGAACCGGTCGCCATTCCCCCCACCCCCGGTGAAGCGCTGATCTGGTCATCCGCTGCCGAGCGTCCGGCCTGGACCATGGAAGAGCCGGAGACCAAGGATGGGCAGATGTGGTTTGTCGGCCTTTCCGGGAAACTCTCCACCGAACAGCTCGCCCGCGACGACGCCAAACGTAATGCCACCAAGAGTGTGGTTCAGTACATGGGGACGCTGGTTAAGGACAAGTTCGAGCGCGCCCGGGTGAGCTACGGTCTGGAGAGCGATGTGGTCGATCCGACCGCCGGTGCCCGTGAGTTCGAAAAGCAGATGTCCGTCAATATGGCCAGCAAGGTCAAGGTCAAAAACTGGTACCAGGAGAAGTGGCAGACCCCGACCGGTGTAGCCAATGTCGCTTATGCTCTCGCCTTTGTTCCCCTTGAGGCGATGGATGAGACCTATCAGCAGACGGCGAAAAATCTCGCCAAGGATGCCGAGCGCAAGGCGAAGGAAGCGAATGATGCCGTTGCCAAGCAGCAGGCGGAAAAAGCCGCTGAATTCTGGGCGCAGATGCAGGACCAGGGTGTCGTTGAGAAGTAAGCCCGGCATTTTTGGGGAACCCCAGGTCGGTGCCTGCTGGCCATGGCCAGCAGGCACCGACTTCTTCCTGCTCTTCTCCTCTGAGGCTTGACCGATGATCCGCTATCTTTCGTTGCTATTGATCTTTTGTGCCCTTCCTGCCCTGGCCGCGGAACCCCTCGGCCAGGTCGAGAGTGTTAGCGGCAAGGTCCTTTTCTACCCGCAGGGTCGGGTTCGCGGCGAGACCTTGCGTCAACCCGGGGCCAGACTGGGGGCAGGGGACTCGCTGACGACCCAGCGCGGTGGCGAGTCCAGACTCGCATTCGTCGATGGTAACCGGATGATCCTGACCGAAAATTCAACCCTCCTGGTCAAGGGCCGGGATGCCGCCGAGGTCAAGACCGGCATGGTGCTGCTCGATATCCGGAAACGGGGAGAGCTCAAGGGGTTTGAGGTCAGCAGCGCCACGGTCACCATCGGCGTTCGCGGTACCCGCTTCGCCGTTAGCAATGCGGACGGTCGGGTCGCCGTTCATCTCAAGGAAGGAAAACTGGCGGTAAAGTCGGCCAGCGGTGGCTTTCAGAAACATCGCGACGGGGACTTCGCCGATCAGTTCCAGCAGATGAAGGATGACCTGCGCCAGCGTTTCGACGCCGATCGGGAACGGATGCAGGCCCAGTTCGACGCTGCCCGCGAGCATATGGCGGCAGGGGATATCGAATTCGTCGAGCAGATCGAACTCGAGGAGGGGAGCAGCCTTACCATCGAAGGGAACGAGGCCTGGGTGACCCCTCTCGGAAGCGACCTTGATGCCGAGTTCGCCCGCTTCGAGAATTTCTAGAGAAGAATTTCGACGCGAGTAAATAGGAAGAGGGCGGTGCATTCAGGCGCCGCCCTCTTCCTATTTACTCTGCAGGTCGAAAACTCCGTCCCAATCGGCGGGAGGCGGGGTTTGCACGAAGGCCTGGCAGCGGTCGAGAAAAACCGCCGCGGGTGGGTCACCGGTCGCTGCGACCAGGGCACCGAACCGCTGCGCGGCACAGGCAAAATCGGCCTTGAAATAGAGTTCCAGCGCGGATTCGAACTCCTCTTTCCGGGAACGGTTGTTCCCCTCGTCGGCCATGACCTCGTAGATGGCGACCGGCAGGTGCTTCCCCTTGACCCTCACCCGGTCGAGGAGGCGCACCAGGAAGGGGGCAGCAAGGCGGTCGTGGGTAAATTCACTGATCACAATGCGGACCCGGTAAACCTTGCAGAGCCCTTCGAGGCGGGAGGCGAGGTTGACGGCGTCACCGATGGCGGTGTACTCGAAGCGGACCTTGGAGCCCATGTTGCCGACGATGCAACCACCGGTATTGACGCCGACCCCGACATCTATCTGCGGCAGGTCGAGGCGCTCGAAACCGGCGTTGATCTCCTTCAGGCAGGCAACGATGCCGAGAGCGGAGGCGACCGCCCGGTCAGGATGGTCCTCGACGTGGAGGGGGGTGTTGAAGAGCGCCATCATGGCATCGCCGATGTACTTGTCAAGCATGCCCCGCTGCTGCAGGACCACCTGGGTCATCGGGTCGTGAATCTGGTTGAGCATCTGTACCAGTTGTGGTGCCGTAACTTTCTCCGAGAGGCTGGTGAACCCGCGAATATCACTGAACAGGATCGACACCTCCCGTTCGACGCCACCGAGATCCAGCTTGTCCGGGTCTTCGAGGATCTCCCGGACCACCTCCGGCGAGACATAGGACGTGAAGGCGCGTTTCAGTTGCCCGGCACGCAGCTCGGTCTGGACGAAAGACTCGGTTTCCAGGGCTGTGGCAAAGAGGAAAAAAGGGAAGAGAATATAGAACTCGCGGGTCCAGAGATCGGCGCCGATCAGCAGGGCGTTGGCCGCAGCGAGAACCCCGAAGACCAGGAGGAGGTAGGTTGCGACGCGGGCGCCGATACGGCGTTGGCGCCCGGCGGCCCATGCCAGCAGCAGGGTAAGCGCCAACAGGGTGAGGTCAAGGAAAGGGGCCGTTCGCAAAAGCCGTCCCTCCAGCAGGTTGGAGAGGGCGGTTGCATGCAGCCAGACCCCAGGAGTGACCGCGGCTACCGGGGTCGGGCGCAGATCGAAGATCCCCACCTCGGTGACCCCGACCAGAACCAACTTGTCGCGGAAGAACTCGGGGGGGAGGGTGCCGTCGATGATATCGACGGCCGAGACCAGGGGCGCTGCCGCGAGGCTGCCGTAATTCAGGCGCAGAGAGCTTCCGGAGAGCTTGACGTCGCCAAGAACAAAGGAGAGCAGACCGCCGGAGTCGATGCTCAGCACCGGTTCCCGGTCGAGGTCGTAGCGGGCCATCTGCACCGCCAGTGAAGGGAGTGCAAAACCCTGATGCAGATAGGCGATCGGGTAACGCCGGTAGAGACCGTCCGGGTCGGGTTCGGCATTGAAAAACCCTCCGGCAAGCGCGCCGGCGTTGATCTCCGGCAGGTTGGTCTCGACGAAATTGAAGTCCTTCAGGCCGGTTACCCCTCCGGCGCTGCGGATATCACGGAATCCCCATTCGGCAAGGTGATCGAGGTCGGCTTCACTGGTCCAGGTGGTGGCCTGGGAGCGGAAGAAGAAACCGGCAACGACATTCCCCGCCTCTTCAATCGCCGCCGCCAGGGCAGTGTCCTGATCGGCGTCGGCGACGTCGGCAAAGATCATGTCGAGGCCGACCAGGCGGGCTTGACCGAGGCCCAGCATCAGCTTGGCGAGGACCTTCCGGTTCCAGGGCCAGCGCCCCAGCTGATTGATGCTGCGTTCATCGACGGTGACGATGACCAGGTTGGGGCGCAAAACCGGCTGCTGTCCCAGACTTTCCCGAACGGCAAATTTGCAATCTTCAAGGGGCAAGGCAAATCGCGCCAGCAGGGATGGGTCCCAGAAATAGCAGAGGGCACCCAGAACCAGGGCGAGGAGAAAGGCGAGTGGCCGAAACCGATTCTCAAGACGTTTGATATCACCCTCCCTTAAATCGCAGAAAACGGCATTTACAGGCGTCGCAGCAACCAGGTGTCGCCTGTGGATAGTAAACGATTATCCCCGGTGACCCAAGGGAAAATCAAGCTCTCCCTCCAGGGCTTTCTGGCGCAATGCGCAGGTTCCGCTATACTGGTGCCCGAAAGGTCGTGCGTCGTCCCACTGCCGAACCGGAGGAAGTGCTTTATGGAACTCTTCTTTGTCCTGCTGTTGCTGGGACTGCTGCCTGCCTATATCGCCATGAACAAGGGACGCAATTTTATCCTGTGGTGGCTCTACGGTACGGTTCTCTTCGTCATTGCTATTTTCCATGCGATCACCTTGAAGCCGACTCCTGAATACCTCGCCGAAATCGGGTTGCGCTACTGCCCCGCATGTGACCGGATCGTCCAGTTGGACGACCCCTCCTGCCCGCACCGGGATTCATCCCCCGCCGAATCCGCCCCCTGAACAGATTCCTTTCCCGGCGCTCTTCTTTTCTGTAGAATAGGCCGTGGCCGGTTGGATTTATTCTTCGACAGCCTTTTTCCTGTTCCTTGCCGGGAAATACTCCGTGGGGGCATTTGAAAGGTTGAAACCCGAGGCGGGAACGTGGTAAAAAACCGTCGTCCTGACGAAGAAAAAAATGACTGAATGCGGTTGCTGGTAGCGGCTGTTTTGCCGCGGCACCCCGCACCTGAAAAAATGCGGCGCGGGGAAGGGGAGGGTAGAGCCATGAACAAGGAAACCGTGCGGGAAGTGGCGCTGGTCACCGGAGCAAGCAAGGGGATCGGCGCGGCCATTGCGCTTGAACTGGCGCAAAACGGTTTCGATATCTGGCTCAACTACCGCTGTGACAGCGCTGCCGCGCTGAAGGTCCAGGCGGCCATCGAGGCGGCCGGAGTCGAATGCCGGCTTGTTCCCTTTGATGTCGGCGATCGCGACTCCTGCGACGCGGCCCTGGCGCCTTTGCTGGCTGAACGGACTCCGTTTGCCCTGGTCAACAATGCCGGCTTCGCCCGGGACGGCTTGCTGGTCTGGATGAAGGAAGAAGAATGGCGGGATGTGCTCAATGTCCATCTCGACGGCTTCTTCCATGTCACCCGCCCGGTGGTGGGCGCCATGCTCAAGAAACGGCGCGGCCGGATCGTCAATATCGTCTCTACCTCCGGCCAGAGCGGCGTCCCCGGGCAGGTCAACTATTCGGCCGCCAAGGCCGGCCTGATCGGAGCGACGCGCTCCCTCGCCGCTGAGGTTGCCCGACGCAATATCCTCGTCAACGCGGTTTCGCCCGGCTTTATCGAGACCGAAATGATCGGCGATTTGCCGAAGGAAAAAATCCTGCCGATGATTCCCTTGGGGCGGGTCGGCACTCCCGAGGAGGTTTCCGGGCTGGTCGCCTTTCTCTGTTCGGAGCGGGCCACCTACATCACCGGCCAGGTCTTTGCCGTGAACGGTGGCGCCTACATGTAAAGAGAGTCCCCGCGCGACCGCTACCGCCCATAGGGCATAACGTTCAAGCATTCAGGGCCAAAGTTCAAGGGATACTATGCATCGGGTTGCAATCACAGGTATTGGTATCGTTTCCTGTCTCGGCAGTGACCGGGCGCGGGTGGCATCCGCCCTGCGCCGGGGCGAGTCGGGGATCGTTCTCGATGCCGAGCGGCAGCGGCTGGGCTATCGCAGCCCGCTGACCGGGGCCCTGCCCGATTTTGACGCCAGCGCCCGGCTTTCCCGCAAGCAACGCAAAACGATGCCCGACTTTGCCATTCAGGCTTATCACGCCGCCGCGGATGCTCTGTCCATGTCCGGTCTGGCGGCGGAGGAGATCCAGAACCCTGCGAGCGGGTTGATCTTCGGCTGTGATTCGAGCTGCATCGCCGCGGTCGAACAGGTCGACCTGCTGCGCCAGGCCGGCGAAACCAAGGCGATTGGCAGCGGGCTGGTCTTTCGGTCCATGACCAGCTGCGTAACGATGAACCTCAATACCCTGTTCCATACCCAGGGCGCCTGCTGGACCCTCAGCTCGGCCTGTTCCAGTGGCGGTCATGCCATTGGTCAGGCCGCCGACCTGATCGCTCTCGGTCGCCAGGAGCGGATGATTTGCGGGGGGGCCCAGGAGATCAACTGGGAGTCGATGTGCAGTTTCGATGCGCTCAATGCCTTCTCGCTGCGCCTCGACGACCCACAGCGGGCCTGCCGCCCCTTTGATGCCGACCGGGATGGCCTGGTGCCAAGTGGTGGCGCGGCCGCCGTTCTCCTCGAACGTTATGACCTGGCCCAGGCCCGCGGGGCGCGGATTCTCGGTGAAGTGGCAGCCTATGCCTTCTCATCCGACGGGCAGCATCTTTCCGTACCCAGCCAGGGCGGGCTGCAGCGGGCGATGGCGGGGGCGATTGCCCAGGCCGGCCTGAAACCGGCCGATATCGACTACATCTGCGCCCATGCGACCTCGACCCCGGCTGGTGACGCCGCGGAGGCGGAGAACATCCACGCCGTCTTCGGCGATGACGGCCCCTGGGTTTCCTCGACCAAGTCGATGACCGGGCATGAACTCTGGATGTCCGGGGCTTCCCAGGTCGTTTACAGCACCCTGATGGCCGAAGGCGGCTTTATCGCTCCCAATATCAATTTCAGCACGCCCGACGACAGCAGCCGCCGGCTGCGCATCGCCGCCGAGACCGTCCCCCGGGCGCCGGAACTGGTCCTCTGCAATTCGGCAGGATTCGGTGGGACCAATTCCTGCCTGGTGCTGAGGTTTGGCGCGTGACCTATGACTTTGTGGTCATTGGTGCCGGAATTTCCGGACTGACCACGGCGTTGATCCTGGCCCGCCATGGGCGGTCGGTGGCGCTGGTCGAAAAGGCTCCCGAGATCGCTCCCCTGTTGCGGGGGTTCAGCCGCAGCGGAGCACACTTCGAAACCGGTTTTCACTACGCCGGGGGCTTGGATGAGGAGGGTATTCTCACCCGCTTTTTCCGTTACCTGGAAATAGCGGACGAGGTCGAGACGACTCCGTTTTCTGGCTCCTGTTTTGATCGGCTGCGTTATCCCGGCGGGGACGAGTTTCATTTCCCGGTGGGGTATGATGCCCTGAATGCGGCTCTCTGTGAGGCTTTCCCTGCGGCAGCGGGCGAAATCACCGCCTATCTTGACCTGGTGCAATCGGCCTGTTCGACCCTGCCGTATCTGAACCTGGACGCGGACTTCGGTGCCCTCGGCCCCTTCGGGGCGCTTCAGGGTCCGACCCTCGCCGAGGTGTTGACACGGGGGATCTCGCCACCCGCTCTGCGTCGCCTGCTGGCGCTGCATACCCTGCTCCACGGCGTTCCGGCCGCCGAGGTTCCCTTTGCTCTCCATGCCAGCGTCGTTGGGTTGTACTATCGGTCGGCGCATGGCATACGTGGCGGCGGAAAGCAACTCGCCGAGGTGTTGGCCCGGCAGCTCGCGGCCCGCGGGATCAGCATCTTTTGCGGCAGCCGCGCTCTCGCCCTGCAATGGGATGCTGCCGGTGCCCTGGAAGGAGTCCTCACCGACCGGCATGACCTGTTGCGTAGCCGTAATTGTGTCAGCAGCCTGCATCCCCGCTCGTTTCTCGACCTGGTCGGCGCCGCTGCGTTGCGTCCTGCCTACCGCAAACGCCTGCTGGGGCTGGCCGAGACCTGCTCAGGTTACCTCGGGTTCTTCACGGCCAGGCGCCCGGTTCCACTGCTGGCCGGCAGCAACCTCTATCTCGCCGGCAAGGCGGAAGGAGACGCCAGGTCCCCTGGGATGCCGATGGAGGATCGCCTCCTCTATCTGGCGGGGGGGGCAACTGATGATGGATCCGGCCCGCACGCCCTGGTCGCTATCTGCCCTGCGGATGTGGCAGAGACCAGTGCCTGGGCCGACTCGCGCCATGGGGGGCGGCCGGGGGCCTATCGTCAGTTCAAGGCGGAAATGATGGCGCGGATGCAGGCCCGCATCGAGGAGGAGGTGCCGGAACTCCAGGGCGCCCTTACCCTGCGAGCCGGGGCGACGCCACTCACCTTAAGGCATTACCTCGGCCATCCCGGAGGAGGGCTGTACGGTGTCGGTCATCGGGTCGGGCAATACAACCCGCAAGCCGCGACTCGCCTGCCGGGGGTTTTTCTGACCGGGCAGGCAACGGCCGCACCGGGACTGCTCGGTGGCATGCTTTCCGGATTTCTGACCTGCGGTGAAATTCTGGGTCACGACCGGTTGCGGATGGAGGTCAAGCGATGCGCGCACTGAGGCGGGTTGTGGTTACCGGGTTGGGGGCTGTTTCCCCCTTCGGTCGGGGTGTTCCGACGCTGATGGCGGCCCTTTATGCCGGGCAAAGCGCCGTTCGCCAGGTCCCCGAGCTGGAGCGGATCGGCGGCTTGCGTACCCGCGTCGCCGCCCTGGTGCAGGGGATTGACCCCCGCGAGATACCGCGCAAGGACCGGCGCTCCATGTCGGCGATGTCGGTCTATGCGACCCTCGCCAGCCACGAAGCTCTGGCCCAGGCCGGCATCGGTACCCCTGAGCTGGAGGGAGGACGCCTCGGTGTCGCCATCGGTTCCACCGTCGGCAGCACTCAGACGACCGAAGACTTTTTCCGCGACTTTTTCACCGACCATAGCCTGGAGCGGATGAAGTCGACCCTCTTCTTCCAGATCATGAATCACAGCTGTGCCGCCAACGTGGTCCAGGCTCTCGGCATAACCGGCCGCCTGCTTGCCCCTTCGGCGGCCTGCAGCACCGGTTGCCAGGCTGTCGGCTATGGCTACGAGCAGGTCGCCCTGGGGCGGCAGGACTTCATGCTCTGCGGCGGCGCCGACGAGTTCCACCCGCTGACGGCAGCGACCTTCGACGTCATGACCGCCGCCTCGATCGGTTTCAACGACGAGCCGGAGCTGACCCCGCGCCCCTTTGATCGTCGGCGGGATGGCATGGTCTGCTCCGAAGGGGGTGGCATCGTCCTCCTCGAAGCACTCGACTCGGCGCTCGCCCGCGGCGCCACCATTCTCGGCGAGGTTACCGGCTTTGCCACGGTCTCCGACCCGAGCAGCATTGCCAACCCCAATGCCGCGGCGATGGAGCGCTGTATGCGGGAGACCCTCGAAGATGCCGAACTGGCGCCGGAAGAGGTTGACTACATCAATGCCCATGCGACCGCGACCACCCAGGGAGATATCGCCGAAGCCGAGGCGATCCGGGCTATTTTTGCGGCCCGGGTTCCGGTGAGCAGTCTCAAGGGGCATATGGGGCATACCATGGCCGCCAGCGGCGCCCTGGAGCTGCTGGCCTCGATTGAAATGCTGCGGCAGGGGCGCCTGGTTCCAACCCTCAACCTCAATGAGGTCGATCCCGCATGCGCTGGCATCCTTCATGTCCGTGGCATGGAGTCCCGGCCAGTGCGGGCATTCATCAAAAACAACTTCGCCCTCGGGGGCGTCAATTCATCGCTCGTGGTAAGGAGATATCCGCATGACTGAAGAACAGATCATTGATCTGATCAACCGCTCCCTCGCTGAAGAGTTCGAGCTCGAACTCGCCGATTTGCAGCCCGAAGCCAATATCTATGCGGATCTCGGTCTCGACAGCCTCGACACTGTCGACATGGTGATCGTTCTCGAAGGCGCCTTCAAGTTCAAAATCCGCGAAGAGGAGGCGATCCGCGAAATTCGCACCCTCGGGGATATTCACCGCTTCGTCATTGCCAAGCTGAAGAACTGAATGACGCCGACTGCCGTGACCCCAACCGCCTCCCAAGAGTTCACCGGGGATTCTCCCCGGTTCGGGGTCCGGGCCCTGCTGATGAATGGCGTGGTCTATCCGCTGCTGGTGGTGTGGACACTCCTCGGCATGCTCTGCTTTCCGCTGTTGTTCCTGGTCTGGAAGCTCGTCACCCGCTGGCCGGCCGGTCGCATCATGCGGCACTTTATCTGGATTTACGGACGTGGCTGGCTGCTGATCATGGCCCCCTTCGTGCGCTTTCGCTGCCGCGGCTTTGCCGATCTCGATCTTTCCCGGCCGGTGATCTTCGTCGTCAATCACCAGTCGTTCTTTGACACCTACTGCATGGGCCTGCTCCCCGTCTTTGACGTGACCTTTGCGGTCCGCTCCTGGCCGTTCCGGATGGTCTGGTACCGGTGGTTCATGCATCTCGCCGGCTACCTGGATGTCGAGAGTTCCAGCTGGGGGGAAGTCGAAAGGAACGGAAGCCGGGTCCTCGAAAGGGGGGGGCATCTCCTCTTCTTTCCGGAGGGGCATCGCAGCCGCGACGGTCATCTGCAGCGTTTTTACAATGGCGCCTTTCAGCTGGCAGTGGCAACCGGCCGGCCGCTGGTCCCCCTCTGCCTCAGTGGCACCGGTACCCTGCTACCGCCGGGACGGCTCAGCCTGCGCCCGGCCCGGGTCTGCCTGACGGCCCTGCCGGCCATCGACAGCCGGTGTTTTTCGGGGGCGAATGCCCACCGTGAATTGCGTACCCTGGCCCGCGACCGGATGATCGCCGTCCTCACCGGGCAGGCTGGCGGAGACTCTGCGTGAATCTGACTGCCGGCAACGACCGCTTTGCCCCTTTCGCCGAACTGTCGTTTACGTCCCCGGCCGCGATTGGCGCGGTCCAGGACCGGCTTCTGCGCGAACACCTCGCCTACCTCGCCGCGCGCTCGCCCTTTTACCGGAAACGCTTCGCAGCCAGCGGCGTCGACCCGCTCCGCATCGGGGGGGTCGCCGATCTCGCCGCTTTGCCCATGACCGGCAAGGACGATCTGCAGCGCTGCAATGAGGAACTGCTCTGTGTTCCTACCAGTGAAGTCGTCGATCGCTGCCTGACCTCCGGGACGACCGGGCGACCGCTGGTTCTTGACCAGACCCGGACTGATCTCGACCGCCTCGCCTATAACGAGGCCAGGGCTTTTGCCGCCGCCGGCCTCGGTCCCGCCGACCGGGTCCTGGTAGCGGCAGCCATCGATCGTTGCTTCATGGCGGGTATGGCCTATTTTCTCGGCCTGGTCCGCCTCGGGGCGACTGCCATCCGCGGGGGGTCGTCGAGTATCCCGGCGCTGGTCGAACTGGTCCGGGATCAGCGTCCGACCGCCCTGATCGGTGTGCCGAGCCTGCTCCTCGCCCTTGGCGAGCGCATGGCGGAAGGTGGGACGGCGGTGGCCGAACTCGGAGTGAAAAGGATGATCTGCATCGGTGAACCGGTGCGCAATCCCGACCTGGGTCTCTCCGGCCTTGGCCGGCGCCTGGCCGAACTCTGGAGCGGCGAGGTTTACGGGACCTATGCCAGTACCGAGATGGCGACCGCATTTGCCGATTGCAGTGCCGGTTGCGGCGGCCACCTGCAACCGGAACTGATGGTGGTCGAGATCCTCGGTGAGGACGGCAGCCCCCTCCTGCCGGGCGTGGCCGGCGAGGTCGTCGTCACCCCGTTGCAGGTGACCGGTATGCCGTTGCTGCGCTACCGCACCGGGGATATTGCCGTCCTCCATACCGATCCCTGCCCCTGCGGCCGCAAAACCCCGCGACTCGGACCGGTACTGGGCCGCAAGGCGCAGATGCTCAAGTATCGGGGGACGACTGTTTTTCCGCCGGCGATCACCTCGGTGCTGCAGGATATGGAAGAGGTGGATGGATTCTATATCGAGGTCTTTGACGACTTCCCCCTCTCCGACCGGATCCGGGTGGTTGTTGCCACCCGGCATTCCGGACAGTCCGGGGAGGAGATCGCCGAACGGATCGCGGCCCGCACCCGGGTCAAACCGGAAGTCGTCCTTGCCAGCAGCGAGGCAGTGCGGAAAATGACCCTGAGCCCGGAAAAGCGCAAATCGGTCACCTTTTTCGACCACCGGCGTAATCGGGCTGTCGCTGGCAGCGGGGACTGACCCGAGAGCCGGATATCATCAACTAATTGCGAAAGAGTAGCCTTCCATGGACCAGCGTCCCACTGTCGTTCTGACCGGAAATGACCTGACAATCGAAGAGATCGTCGCCATTGGCGTCGGTGACAAACGGGTTGCCCTCGATCCGGCCGCCCTGGAGCGTTGCCGGGCCAGCCGTCGGTTTCTCGAAGAAGAGGTCGCCGCCGGCCGCATTATCTACGGCGTCAATACCTCTTTCGGGCCGATGTGCAACAAGATCATCGAGGACAGGGAGATCGAGACCCTGCAGGTCAACCTGATCCGCAGCCATGCCGCCGGTCTTGGCGATCCCCTCAAGCCATACATCGCTCTCGGCGTGCTGACGGTGCGTTTGAACACCCTGGTCAAGGGGTACAGCGGGGTGCGTATCGAGCTGCTCGAGTTCATGCGCGATATGATCAATCGCGGCATTGCGCCCTATATACCCGAATGCGGCAGTGTCGGCGCCTCGGGGGACCTCATTCATCTCGCCCATATGGCGCTGGGGATGATCGGGGAAGGGGAGGTCTACGACCGCGGCACCCTGCGCCCGGCAGCAGCTGCCCTCACCGACCATGGCCTGGCACCCTTCCGGCTCTCCTTCAAGGAAGGGATTGCGCTGATGAACGGGACCAGCGCCATGACGGCGTTGGCCGCCTTTGCCCTCTTCGGGGCAATGAAACTGATGCGCCTCTCCTGTGTCACCGGGGCCTTCGCCCTCGAAATATTCGGCGGCATCGATGACGCATTCGACGAAGACCTCCACCTGGTCAAGCCGCACCCCGGGCAGCTCGAGGTGGCCGGCACCATTCGCGCCCTCTACCAGGGCTCGAAGAACATCGTCCTGCGGGAGAACATGCATCAGCTGATCCGCAGCCAGAAGAAGGATGGCCCAGTCTTCGAAACCAGCATCAACGTGCAGGACGTCTACTCAGTGCGCTGCACCCCGCAGGTCCTTGCCCCGGTCGCCGAGGCGATCGAAGTGGCGGTGCGGACCGTGACCACCGAGGCCAACTCCAGCAATGACAACCCGATCATCATTCCGGACAAAAAGAAGGTGATTCACGGCGGCAATTTCCATGGCCAGTCGATCGGATTCGTCATGGACTCCCTCTGCATGGCGATTGCCACCCTTGGCAATATCTCGGAGCGCCGCATCAACAAATACCTCGACAAGCATCTCAATGAGGGGTTGCCCGAGTTTCTGATCCCCGGCACCCTCGGTCTGACCATGGGTTTCATGGGCGCCCAGTACCTGGCGACCTCGACCACCGCCGAGAACCGGCAGTTGGCCGGGCCGGTCTCCACCAACTCGATCTCCTGCAACGCCTCCAACCAGGATGTGGTGAGCATGGGGACGGTGGCGGCACGCAAGGCGTTCAAGGCGGTGAGCAATGCCAAGCATATCCTGACCCTGGAGATTCTCGCCGACCTGCAGGCGCTCTCCTTCCGCAATGCGGATGGGCTCGGGCGCGGCACCGGACGCATTTACCGGGAGCTGGTCAAGGAGTTCACGCTTTACGATAACAGCCAGGTTTTTCACGAAGAACTGACCCGGTTCCGCCGGCTCCTCTTCTCCAGCCAGCTCTTCGATGATCTGGCCCCCTATTGCGAGGCGGACTAGGAAATGACCGATTCCCCCACCTCCCTTCGCATCCTGCCGCAACCGGCGCGGGAGTTCCTCCCCCATCGGCCGCCGATGCAGTTGGTTGACCGGCTCCTCGCCGTCGATGGCGAAGAGGGGTTGCTGGAGGTGGTCCTTGCGCCCGACAACCCGCTGCTGGGAAAGGACGGCAAACTCGATGACGTGGCGCTGATCGAGCTGATTGCCCAGGGGTTTGCCGCCATTCAGGGGTATGCCGATTACTGCGCCGGACGTCCCCCGGGGCGTGGTTTTCTGGTCGGCATCCGCCGGGCCGAACTCCTGGCGCCGGCCCGGCTCGGTGACCGCCTGCTGGTCAGGGTGCGCACCCTGGCCCGGCTCGATACCTTTTCCATGATCGAGGGGGAGGTCCGCTGTGGCGACTCCCTGTTGGCCACGGCGGCCCTCAAGCTCTGGCTTCCCGGAGAGACGTCATGACCCGGCTGCTGCGTTTTCTTTGCAGCGTTATAATCGCTCTGCTGCTGGTCCCTGCGCTGGCTGGGGCCGAAAGCGCCGACCAGGACCTGGACCAGGTACTCGACCGGTTGGCCCAGGCGGCGGCCGGTATCGAGACCCTCGCCAGCGATTTTGTGCAGGAGAAATATCTGGCTGTTTTCCAGGAGGCGCTCCGCTCCGGCGGACGCTTCTACTACCAGAAACCTGACCGCCTGCGCTGGGAACTGCGCACCCCCGTGGTCACCGGGTTTGCCCTCAACGGCAACAGTGGGCGGCGCTGGCGCGGTGACGAGGCGAACAGCGAGAGCTTCGATATCCGCCAGGATCCGGTGATGAAGGTGGTCGCCGAGCAGCTCCTGGCCTGGGCACGGCCTGATTTCCCCTGGCTGCAGGCCCATTACCGGTTGATCCTGGTGGCGACCGCACCGGTCGAGTTGCGACTTGAGCCCAAATTCGAAACGGCGGGGATGATCGATTACCTGCAGATCGTCTTCGCCGCGGACGGCAGCCATGTCGCCCAGGTCGAGATTCACGATCGGGACGGTGATTATACCCGGCTGCGTTTCTCCGCCACCCAGGTCAACCTCCCGCTCGACCGGAAGCTTTTTTAAGCCGTGCCCGGGATCGGTCTATTCTTCGCTGCGGCCTATCGCTGGCTGGCGCCGCGCCGCCGCTGGCTCTTCGCTGTGACATTGCTGGTGCTGGTGGCGAGCGCCTGGGCTGCCTCCTCACTGCGGCTCGAAGAGAATATCGCCACCATGCTGCCGGACGGCAACAGCGGGGTGGCCGAAGATTTCCAGCTGCTGCAGGAAGCCCCCTTTGCCCGCAAGCTGGTAATCAGCGTCCGGGCCGACACCGGCAGCGACCCGGCCCGGCTGCCGGCCGTGGTCGATAGCCTGGCGGCGGCCCTCGACCCTGGGCTCTTCATCCACCTGGCGAGCGGGCCGGATCAGCGGCTGCAAACCCGGCTCATGCCTTGGTTGATCGACTCCCTGCCGAACCTGGCCAGCGCCGATGATCTCGCAGCCATGGCGAAGCGACTGGAAGGGGGCGGGGCCGGGGAGGCGCTGCGCCGTAGTTATGAGCAGCTGCTTGGTCCGGAAGGCTGGGCCCTGAAAAACATGATTCGCCGCGATCCTCTCGACCTGCGGCGCATCGGCCTCGAAAAGCTGCGCTATCTCAACCTTGTTCCGGGTGTGCGGCTGGTTGACAACCACTTCGTCAGTGCCGATGGGCGCAGCGCCCTGCTGCTCGCCGAAACGCCGATAGCGATCACCGATTCGGCCGGTGCCGCGGCCCTCGAACAGGGGTTCGAGCAGGCGCGCAGGCAGCTGCCGGCAGGCTATTCGGCGCTGCTGGTCAGCGCCCATCGCTATACCCTGGCCAATGCCCGGGTGATCCAGCAGGATTTGTGGTGGATTCTCGGTTGTTCCGGCGTCGCCCTGTTGCTGATTTTTGTCCTGTTGCTGCGCAGCCTGCGGGCCGTTTACGTCTTCCTGATCCCGGTGGCGGTCCTGGCTTTCGCCGGTCTGGCGGTGGCGGTCCGGTATCCGACGGTTTCGGCGATCACCCTCGGTTTCGGTGCTGTCCTGATGGGGATTACCGTCGACTTCGGCCTGCATGTCTATTACGCCCTGCGCTATGGCCAGGGAAGCAGCGCCGACCTGATCGGGCGCGTCGCCCGGCCGGTCCTCTTCGGTGGCCTGACCACCATCGCCGCCTTTGCCGTCCTGCTCGGCTCCGATCTCCCCGGGCAACGGCAGCTGGCGCTCTTCTCCATTGCCGGGCTGACGGCGGCGCTGCTGCTGGCGCTGCTGGTATTGCCGCATCTGGTTCCGGTCGGCAGCCAGCCGATGGCTCTGCCCCGTCCGGTCTCCTCCCGGCCTTCGGCCAGGCGCCGGCGGCTGCTGGTGCTGATGGTCTGGGCCCTCTTCTGCAGCTGGTGCGCCTGGCAGGCGCCCAAGGTGGAGATCAACGGTGACCTGCGGCGGATGAGCCTGGTCCCGCCGGAACTCGCGGCAGCCGAGAAGAGACTTGCCGCCGAGTGGGGTGGCTTCCGCGACCAGGCCATGATCTGGACCCGGGCTGGGGCACCCGACACCGCGCTCAGCAGTGCCGCCGCGGTCGCTCAATCCCTGACCGCGGCCGAGTTGCCGATGGTAAGCCTCGCGCCGCTGGTGCCGCCGGCTGGAGTGCAGGCGCAAAACCGGGAGCGCTGGCAGGCGTTCTGGACCGGCCCACGCGGTGTCGAAATCCTCGCCGCCCTGGAGCGGGAGGCGGCAGCCCTTGGCTTTGCCGCCGGGGCCTTTGAACCGTTCCGGCAGAGCCTGGTCGCCCCGGCGCCGCAGATCACCCTGGCCGGGGCAAGAGAGGCCGGCCTCGGCAGCCTGGTCGATGCGCTGGTGGTGCCGTCGGGAGAGGGGATTCGCATTCTCACCCTTACTCCCGATTCCCCCCGGGTCGCGGCCCTGGTGGCTGGTCTGGGCCCCGCCCTGCGGCTTGTCTCGCCAGCCCGTTTCCGGGAGGAGATCGGTAGCGCGATCAGCAGCGACTTTTTGCGCTTCATCAGTGGCGCCGGCCTGCTGGCCGGGGCCCTGCTGATTCTGCTGTTCCGGCGTGTCGGCAAGGTACTGACCGCGGCTCTGCCCGTCGTCACCGGGCTGCTCGGCATGTTCGGCATCATGGGTTTTTGGGGGATTGAGTTCAACCTCTTCAATATTGTTGCCACCATCCTCGTGATCGGACTGGGGATGGACTACGGAATCTTCATGGTCTGCCGTTACAGCGAAGGTCAGGATATGGCGACCGGGCGGGCCATCCTCGCTTCGGGACTTACCACCCTGGCTGGTTTTGGTGCCTTGGTCCTCGGCCGTCATCCCGCGCTGCATTCGATCGGCGTGACGGTCCTGCTCGGCATCGGCTGTGCCATTCCGGCGGCGCTCCTGGTTATCCCGGCGCTCTATGGCCGGCGGCAGGTGGGGCGATGAAGGTTTTTGCCGGCCTGCTGACCCTGCTGCTGCTGACAGGCTGCAGTGGCAGCTTCTTTCCGCCGCCGGCGGCGGAGGCGTTTCCCCCTGGCCTCGACAGCGCACTTCTGGCTGCCTCCGACTGGACCCGGCAAGAGGGGCCCTGGCGCCTGCGGCAAACGGTCGAATTCGATTTCCATGGTCGTCAGCTGACGATGCGCGGGCTGATGAGTCTCGACCCGGTCGCCGGCACCGCCCGCCTGATCGCGGTCGATGATCTCGGCATCAAGCTCTTTGATCTCAGCGTTTACCGTGACCACGAAATGCTTCATTTTCTCCTTCCCGACCTCGGGCGCTATCCACGCCTGCTCGAGGCGGTGGCAATCGCCGTACGGCGCATGTTTATTGCGCCACGGCCGCAGCCGGGGGACGCGCTGAAACTTCGGGACGATGGTTACGAGCTGCAGGCCCGGGAAGGGGATGTCGTCACCTCCTTCCTTTTCCGGGGGGGAGGCGCCCGTCTCGATACGATCCGGGCCGAAGGGCCGGGCGTAGCCTGGCAGGTCGGTTACTACGACTATCATCGGCAGGGGGAGTTGGAGTATCCTGAGAAGATATTGCTTGAGGACCGGATCGCCGGCTATCGCCTGCGTTTGCGGATCGAGGAGATGAGGGCCCATCATGAGTGAACTGCGCAATGGCATCGCCCGGGCGGTCTGTGGCCCCCTGGAGACCGGCGCTGACGGCAGCCTCTGCCAGCGATTTAAATTTGAACATGATTTCCAGGGCTTTGCCGGACATTTCCCCGGTTATCCCCTCCTCCCCGGGGTGGTTCAGCTGTTGATCGCCCAGACCCTGGTCGAAGCGGCCCTCGGTAGGCGACAGGTGCTGGCGGAAGTGGTCGGGGCCAAGTTCCTTGAACAACTGCTGCCGGGGCGGGAAATCGTCGTTCAGTGCCGGACCCGGGACGCGGACCGGCAGGCCTGGAATGCCCGCCTCGAGGTCGAAGGGCGCCTTGCCGCCAGTTTCCAGTTGCATTTTCGGCCGGCAGCGACCTGAGCAAGGGGAGGGGAGGAGATTTTTTCAAGGATGCAAAAGGCTTATTTCAAAAGTGTCGCCGGCCAACCGGAGCCGTTGCGGGTCATCGTCGAGCGGACGGTCCGTTTCGAAGAGGTCGATCCGCTCGGGATTGTCTGGCACGGTCGCTATCCCGGCTACTTCGAAGATGCCAGGGTTGCCTTTGGCAACCGCTTCGGCATTGGCTACATGGATTTCTACGCGGAAGGAATTCTCGCGCCGATCAAGAAGATGCACGTCGATTACCTGCGCCCGCTCCACTTTGGCGATCCCTTCACCATCGAGGGGGTGCTGAACTGGTCGGAAGCAGCCCGGCTCAACTTCGAATTCATTCTGCGTAACGCCGGTGGCGAGATCACCACCACCGGCTACACGGTGCAGATGCTCATGGATACCAGCCACAACCTGCTCCTGGTGCTACCCCCTTTTTACCAGGCCTTTTGCGCCCGCTGGGCGAGGGGAGAATTCGCTTGAACCGGGTCGCGGTGGTGGCCGCCAACGTCGTCAGCGGTCTCGGAGCGAGCCTGGATGCGACCTGGGACGGACTGTTGCAGGGCAAGTCCGCGATTGCGCCCCTGGCACGCTTTGACTGCAGCGGCTACCTGACCGATCTCGCCGCCTGCGTCGCCGGCCTCGGCCGCCAGCCCGGCGCCAGCCGCCTGGAGCCGCTGCTGGCGCTGCTGCTCAACAGCTTTCCACAGGTCCCGGTCGACAGCCGCCTGCTGACGGCGACCACCAAGGGACCCATCGACCTGCTCGAAGACCAGGTGCGTGCTGGCAGTGGCGCTATCGGACCCTTGCTGCTGGAGAACTTTTCCCGCCAGATTGCCGGCCGCCTCGGGCTTGCCGACCCTGGCATGAACGTCAACGCCGCCTGCGCCTCCTCGACCATCGCCCTGGCGCGGGGCGCCGCCCTGATCGCTGCCGGCCGCGCCGCGGCGGTGCTGGTCGTCTGTGCCGACCTGGTCAGCGAATTTGTCTTCTCCGGCTTTTCCGCCCTGCAGGGGTTGTCAACCGCCTCCTGTCGACCTTTTGACAGCGAGCGCAGCGGCCTCAGCCTCGGGGAAGGGGGAGCTGCCCTGCTGCTGATGAGCGAGGAACGGGCTCGCCGGGATGGGCGGGGAGTGCTCGCCTGGCTCCTCGGCTGGGGGGTGGCCAATGATGCCAACCACATCACCGCTCCCGCCCGCGACGGCTGCGGTCTGCTCGCCGCGATTCGCGCCGCTCTCGCTCGTGCCGGTCTCAGCACCGGCGCCGTGGCCGCGATCAGTGCCCACGGCACCGGCACCGTCTATAACGACGCCATGGAAATGACCGCCTTCGACCAACTGTTCGGTACCCGCCAGCTCCCGGTCAACTCGATCAAGGGAGCGATCGGCCACACCCTGGGGGCGGCGGGGGGGATCGAGGCCGCCATCGCCTGCCGGGTTCTGCAGCAGAAACGCCTGCCGCCCACGGTCGGCTGCCGGCGCCCAGATCCGGCCGCCGCTGGGCGAATTATGGCTGCGGTGCAGGAACTCGACGGTGACGTCCTGCTCAGTACCAACAGCGGGTTTGGCGGCATCAACGCTGCGCTGCTGCTCGGTGCCGGAGGTGAGCAATGAAGGCGCGCGTTCTCGGTTCCGGTTGGGTGACCTCCGGTGGTTGGGGACAGGGTGGCAGCGACGCCCTTTTCGGCCTCGATGGGGGAAGGTTGCCGGAGCTGACGCGCAAGGATCTCTTTGCCGACCCCTATCCCCGTTTCGGGCGGCTCGATCCCTTTTCCCGTCTCGGCCTGTCGGCGATCGCGCTCGCCCTTGCCGACGCCGGCATCGCCTCCTGGCAGGAGAAGCGTCCGATCGGTCTGGTGGCGGATAGCCGCTACGGTTGCCTGGCGACCGATTTCGACTACTTTCGGGCGCTGCTGCCGGAGGAAGGTGGTTTGGCAAGTCCCAACCTTTTTGCCTACACCCTGCCCAACACCCTTCTCGGCGAAGCAGCGATCCGCTTTGGCCTGACCGGGCCGGGATTCGTGCAGAGCAGTGGAGAGGGTTCGCCCTTTGCTGCCCTTGAGGTGGCGCTGGAACTGCTCTGCGACGGTGATGCGCCGGCGGTTGTTGCCGGTTTCTGCGAACTGCCACCCCTTTCTGCCGGAGGCAGGAGTGAACCGGATCGAGCCGGCGCGGCTTTTCTGGTGCTCGCTCCGGTCGAGGAGGATTCCGCAGCGGGACCCCGCCTCACCTACGACGGCACCTGGCGGGTTGACGATCGAATGGTGACAGACTGGCCCGGATTGATAGCGGCCTGCCGGCAACCTGCCGGAAGCGAATTCTGCAACAAGCGCAAGGAGCCTTCATGAAGCTGAAGCTGATTTACCCCAGTTGGCCGAAACTCGACCGGCAGACTGAATTCCACCTGCCGCCTCATGGGCCGGTAGTCTTTGCCGCGGCCCTGCCAGCCGATGTCGAAGTCGAGTTTACCGACGAAAACCTCGAGCCGATCGATTTTTCCAGCGCCGCTGACCTGGTCGGGATTTCGGTGATGCTCTCCTGTCAGCTGCCGCGCGCCTTCGAGGTTGCTCGTCAATTCCGGGACCGCGGTCTGACCGTGATCTTCGGCGGCATCGCCACCATGCTGCACTCTGAAGAGGTAATGCAGCACGCCGACGCGGTCTTCCTCGGCGAAGTCGAGGGACGGATCGGCGCGGTCCTCGACGATTTCAGAAACGGCTGCCTGAAGCCGGTCTACGACTACATGAACAACCCGCCCCGGATCGAACTGGTCGGTACCGCCCGCCGGGATATCCTCAACCGCGAGCTCTACAACTACCGCGGCGTGCAGATGCTTGACCTGGTGCATGCCTCCCGCGGCTGCAAGTTCGACTGCTTTCCCTGCTGCACCGGCTTTCTCGGCGGCAAGAAGTTCCGGCCGCGGCCGGTTGAGATGGTGATCGCCGAGATGGAGGCGATCCAGAACAACCGCCTCTTCATCGTCGACAACTCACTTGCTCAGGATCGGCAGTGGTTGAAAGAGCTCTTTACCGCCATGGCGCCGCTGAAGAAGAAGTGGGTCTCCCACCCGATCCTCGACGATGACGAGATTCTGGGGCTTGCCGCCGATGCCGGCGCCTGGTACGTCTACCAGGCGGTCTTCGATACCTCGGACGTAATCCGCAACCGGATCCGGCGGCTCAAGGAGCATGGCATCGGCATCGAAGGGACGATCATCCTCGGTACCGACGACCAGAGCGAGGATGACATCAAGCGGCTTGTCGACTTCCTGCTCGAAGTGGAGCTCGACGTCGCCGAGTTCACCATCCTCACCCCGTTTCCCCATTCGCCGATCCGCGCCCAGCTTGAACGGGAGGGACGCATCCTCTCCAACAACTGGCACGACTACAGCGCCGACAAGGTGGTCTTCCAGCCGGCGAAGATGACGCCGGAACGGCTGCAGGAGCTCTATTACTACGCCTGGGATACCTTCTATGCCAATGGCGGCCATGCCCTGAAGATGGGCAAGCTCTTCAAGGACGTGATGCTGCGGGAAATGAACGACGGCACCTATCGCCGATACAATCCGAAAGTGGCCCGTTCCTTCAAGCGGGAGAAAGCGCTGGCATGAGCCGGATCTTCTGTCTCTCCAGTAACGTCACCACCGAACCCTATCCGGTCTATCCGCTCGGGATGGCGGTGATCGCCGGCGCCCTGAGCCGCAGTGGCCATGAGGTGCGCCAGTTCGACTTCCTCGTCTCCGGCTGCTCGGAGCAGGCCCTGCTCGACGCGGTCACTGAATTTGGCCCCGAATTCATCTGCCTGTCGCTGCGCAACATCGACAACGTCGACTCCTTCAGCGCCGAAAATGCCTGGTACGTCGGTCAGGCCCGGCGCCTGGTGGAGCTGTTACGGTCGGTGAGCCGGGCGCCGGTCATCGTCGGCGGACCCGGGTTCTCGATCCTTCCCGAGGAGATCCTCGCCTATCTCGGCGCCGATCACGGCGTTGTCGGCGAAGGGGAGGGGGCCGTCTGTTCCCTGGTCGCCGATCTTGCCGCCGGCAAAACCGCGCCGGCACTGCTGGCCGGGAGTCCCCCCCTGGCCGGGGGCGCCCAGGGGGGACCCCTTTTGTGCCGTGAACTGGTCGATTATTACGTTGAGCAGACCGGGATGGTCAACCTGCAGACCAAGCGCGGCTGCCCCCACGACTGTGTCTACTGCACCTATCCGAGCCTGGAGGGGAAACGCTTTCGCCCGCGCTCGGCCGGGGCGGTGGTCGATGACATCGAGCAGATCGGCCGCGATTTCGGGGTGAAAGGGTTCTTCTTCACTGACTCGGTCTTCAACGATGCCCGCGGCGAATACCTCGAACTCGCCGAGGAGATCCTGCGCCGCAACCTGGAGATCTCCTTCAGCGCCTTTTTCCGCCCCCAGGGGATCGGGCGCCGGGAGCTGGCCCTGCTCAAACGCGCCGGCCTGCATGCCGCCGAACTCGGCACCGATGCTGCCAGCGACACCACCCTCGCCGGCATCGACAAGGGCTTCACCTTTGCCGATGTCTTCGAGGTTAACCGGGCCTGTGTCGCCGAACGGATTCCGGCCGCCCATTTCATCATCTTCGGCGGTCCCGATGAAACGATGGCGACTGTCGCGGAAGGGTTGGATAATATCGCCAGCCTCGAACATTGCGCGGTCTTTGCCTTTTCCGGCATCCGCATCCTGCCGGGGACGCGCATGCTGGAGCGGGCCATCGCCGACGGCATTATCACTGCCGGCGCGCCGCTGTTGATGCCGGTCTACTATTTTTCGCCGCTGCTCGATCCCGAAGGGATGAACGCGGCGATTCTCAAGTCGTTCCAGGGGCGCCGGGACCGGATCTTCCCCCCTTCGGAGGGGCAGGTGCGGATGTCGGTTATGCGCCGCTTCGGCTTTCGCGGCCTGCTCTGGGATCGGCTGATCGCGTTTCCGCGGGAGGAGCTGGCCTGATGAGATCGCTTTCCGCCAAGAATGTCCTCCTCGTTCACCCCCTCGGCTACCGCGCCGAGGCCGCCGGCCGGGACATCTCCCGCCTCGCCAATATCATGCCGCCGCTCGGGCTGGCGAGCATCGCCTCCTACCTGGAACGGGACGGGGTCGAAGTCGGCATCATCGACTGCTACGCTCATCCCGACAGCCAGCAGGTGCTGCGCGAACTGCTGCGCTCGGAACGGCCGGCCCTGATCGGCTTCTCCTGCACCACCTCCAGCTTCCTCGACGGGGTGCGCCTGGCCCGGCTTGCCAAGAGTGAACTGCCCGGTATCCGCTGCGTCTTTGGCGGCGCCCACGTCTCGGCTCTCAAGGAGCAGGTCTTCCGCTACCCAGAGGTCGATTACGTTGTCGTGGGTGAAGGGGAGGAGACCCTTGCCGAGCTGGTGCGCGCCGGCGACGCCGATCTCGAGCAGATCGCCGGCCTGATCTACCGCCGCCGTGACGGCGAGGTGGTCTTCAACGGCTACCGGGAGCAGGGACTCGACCTCGACAGCCTGCCGTTCCCGGCCTACGAAAAGCTCGCCGGCTATCCGCAGGCCTATCAGCTGCCGATTTTCAACTACCCGAAAGCGCCGAACACCAGCTGCATCTCGAGCCGCGGCTGCCCTTACGCCTGCAGCTACTGCGACCGCTCGGTCTTTCGCCGTAGCTTTCGCTACAATTCGGCGGAATACCTCTACGCTCACCTGCGTTACCTGCGCGAGGCGTTCGGCATCCGCCACGTCAACTTCTACGACGACCAGTTCACCTTCAACCGGGAGCGGGTTGAGGCCTTCTGCTCCCTGCTCCACGACCGGCCGCTGGGGATGACCTTCAACTGCGCGGTGCGGGCGGAGCATATCGATCCGGAGCTGCTGCGGATGATGAAAGGGGCCGGCTGCTGGATGGCGAGCCTCGGCATCGAGACCGGCGACCCGGAGCTTCTCGCCCAGCACCGGCAGAACGCCAATCTCGACATGCTCGCCGACAAGATTCGCATGATCAAGAAGGCCGGCATCCGCACCAAAGGGCTCTTGATGATGGGGCTCCCCGGCGAGAGCGAGGAGAGTATCCGGCGCAGCATGGAGTACGTCTTCTCCCTGCCGATCGATGACTTCAACCTCGCCAAGTTCACCCCCTTCCCGGGCTCCCCCCTCTATGCGAAGATTCATGAGCTGGGGGAATTCGAGGAGGACTGGGAGAAGATGGACTGCATGCAGTTCCAGTTCGTCCCCCACGGCATGAGCAAGGAGCGCCTCGAACTTCTCTTTACCGAATTCTACAAGCGCCATTTCCAGCGCCCCCGGGTGCTGCTCGGCTATGCCGCGATGCTCTGGAAGTCGCCCGATTCCTGGCGCCGGTTTGCACTTAACCTCGGTGATTTTCTGCGGTTTGCCCGCAGTAACCGACGCCTGGCGGCTGATCATGATGTTTGAGATGGAAAATCTGCTGATCGTCATTCCCCTCTACAACCACGGCGGCACGGTGCGTGCCGTGGCCGAAGCCTGCCTGGCGGTCCACCCCCAGGTGCTGGTGGTTGATGACGGCAGCAGCGACGGCGGGGCGGAAAAACTGGCCGGCCTGCCGCTGGAGCTGGTGCGCCACGAGCGCAACCTCGGCAAGGGGGCGGCGATCCTGACCGCCGCCAGCTTCGCTGCCGGGCGGGGCTTGACCCATATTGCCACCATTGACGCCGACGGCCAGCACGACCCGGCCGACCTGCCGCGGCTCTGGCAGGCGGCTCTCGCCGAACCGCTCGCCCTGATCGTCGGCTGCCGCGATTTCACGGCCGCCAACGTCCCGGGTTCGAGCCGTTTCGGCCGCAACTTTTCCAACTTCTGGCTGCGGTTGCAGACCGGGGTCGTTCTTCCTGATACCCAGAGCGGTTTTCGGATCTACCCGCTGGCGCTCCTGACCGGGCTCACCTTCTGGTGCCGGCGCTACAACTTCGAGATCGAGGTGCTGGTGCGCGCGGCCTGGGCCGGGGTGGCGCTGCGCAGCGTGGCGATTTCGGTCTACTACCCGCCGGGAGCGGAACGGATTTCGCATTTCCGGGGTTTTCTCGACAACTGGCGACTGACGCTGCTGAATACGCACCTGACGCTGCGCTCCATCGTTCCCTGGCCCCATCCGCGCCTGGTGACGGCCGAGCCCGAGGAGAAGGTCAGCCTGCTGCGACCGCTGCAGTCGCTGCGTCGCCTCCTCTCGGAGAACAGTTCACCGGCCCGGCTCGGCGCCGCCGGCGGACTCGGCGTTGCGGTCGGCGCCACGCCGCTGTTTGGCGCCCACACCATCACCATCCTGTTTGTGGCCGGGTTCTTCCGTCTCAACAAGGTGGCGGCCGTGGCGGCCAGCAACCTCTGCATGCCGCCGCTGGTGCCGGCCCTCTGTATCGAACTGGGGCATTACCTGCGCCATGGCGAGTGGCTGACCGAATTCTCGCTGCAGACCCTCGGTTACCAGGGGCTGCAACGGCTTTGGGAGTGGCTGCTCGGTTCGCTGCTGCTCGGTCCCCTCCTCGGGGGGGTGAGCGCCGTTGTCATCTACCTGGCCGCGCTGCTGCTACAGAGGGATGCCCATGCCGCCGGCTGAGGTTGATCGTTCGGCAAACGGCTGGAGCAGCCGCAGCGTCGGCAGCAACTGGCAGCACCGCTTCTTCTATCTGCTGATCCGCCTCGGCGGCCGGCCGGTCGCCTACGGTTTTCTGCGGCTGGTGATCCTCTACTACACTCTGTTGCGCGCGGACCAGCGGCGCAAGGGGCTTTACTACCTGCGCCGGCGGTTTCCGGCGGCCCGGGGGCTGGAACTGTTGCGGCACAGCTATCGTCACAACCTTGCCCTGGGGCAGGTCCTGATCGATCGTGCCATCGTCGGCATCCTCGGACCCGGCGAGCTGCAGGTGAGCTTTCCCGCCGGCCCCCGGCTGAAGGAGATCTTGGGCGCAGGACGCGGGCTGATCCTGATGACCGCCCATGTTGGCTGCTGGCAAGTGGCGATGGCTGCCCTTGATGACCTCGAGACCCCGGTTCATCTGCTGATGAAGCGGGAACCGGGAGATGTCGACCGGCTCTACTTTGAACATGGTGGCGGCGAACGGCCGTTTCACCTTATCGACCCGGAAGGGGAATTCGGCGGCGCGTTGGAAATGATCGCGGTGCTGAAACGCGGGGAGGTCCTCTCCGTGATGGGGGATCGCCTGCTCGGCAGCGACCGCAACGGAGTTGCGGTTGACTTCCTCGGCGCCCCGGTCCTTTTCCCCTTCAGTGCCTACAAACTCGCTTCGGCGACTGGGGCCCCGATCGCGGTCCTGCTCAGTCGCAAGGTCGGGCCGGCGGCCTATGCCCTGGAGCTGGCACGGGAGATCAGCGTACCGCCCGGGCTCGGTCGCGGCGGCGAAGGGTTTCGCCCCTATGCCGCCGAACTGGCTGCCGGGCTCGAAGCCTTCGCCAGAGAGAACCCTTACCAGTTCTTCAACTTTTTTGACATGTGGTCCGCTCCGCAACCGGCAGCGGCCCCGAATTCTGCCGATACCCCTTGAGAGGAGTCTGCCCGATGGAGATCACTGAACAGCTGAAAAAGATCCTGGTGGAAGAACTGAACCTGGAGGATGTGAGCCCGGAAGAGATCGCCGACGATACCCCGCTCTTCGGGGAAGGGCTCGGCCTCGATTCCCTCGACGCAGTCGAACTGGTGGTGCTGGTGCAGAAGCACTTCGGTGTCGAGATCAAGGATATGGACGAAGGTCGCCCGGCACTGCAGTCGGTCGCCACCCTGGCTGCCTTCATTGCCGAGCGGCGCAGCAAATGACGACCCTAGCTCCCGTCGCCGTCACCGGGGTCGGGTGCCTGAGCGCGGCCGGGCTCGACTTCCCGTCCTGCATGGCCGCTCTTTTCAGCGGTCAGCGGCAACCGATACCGCCCGAGTCCTTCACCAGCACCCACCCGGTGCGCTACCCGGTCTTCGAGGTGGCGGTGGAGTTTCCGGAGCAGCGGGGGGTCGGCAAGCCCGACGTCCTGCGCACCAGTCGTCTCGCCCTGGTCGCCGCGGCTGAGGCCTTGGCCGATGCCGGGATCGAGCGCGAACAGCTGCGCGGGCTGCGGGTCGGGGTCTGTGTCGGTACCACCGTCGGCAGTGCCATGAATAACGAGCTCTTCTATCGCCAGTTCAAGGCGGGGGAACGGCCGGCGATCGATCCGATCGTCAAGTTCCTCAATTCCAACCCGGCCGCCTCCATCGCCCGCGAGTATGGTTTCGACGGACCCTGTCAGACGGTGGTGAATGCCTGTTCCTCGGGGACCGACGCCATCGGCCTGGCGGCCTCCTGGATCCGCGCCGGAATCTGCGACGTTGCCCTTGCCGGTGGCGCCGACGAGCTCTGCCGGGTCACCTACAACGGCTTCATCTCCCTTTTGATTACCGACGAGGAGCCGTGCCGCCCCTTCGACCGCGATCGCAAGGGACTCAACCTCGGCGCCGGCGCCGCGGTGCTGGTGCTCGAGTCGGAAGCGGCGCGGATCCAGCGCCAGAAGGCGCCCCGCGCCCGGGTGCTCGGCTACGGTTCGGCCAGCGATGGCTACCACCTGACCGCCCCGCGCCCCGACGGTTCCGGCCTGAAGCGGGCGATCGCCGAGGCGCTGGCGACCAGCGGCGTCAGCGCTGCCGACATCGCCTTCGTCAACGCCCACGGTACCGCCACCCCGGACAATGACCGGACCGAGAGCAAGGTGCTGGCCGAGGTGCTTCCCGGGATCCCCTTCGTCTCCACCAAGGGGTATACCGGCCACACCCTCGGCGCCGCCGGGGCGATCGAGGCGGCCTTTACCATCGGTTGCCTGGAGCAGGGCCGGATCCCCGGCAATATCGGCTGCACCACGCCGGACCCGGAATTTCCCGCGGCGCCGGTCCTGGTCGAAACATTGGTCACCGGGCGGGTGGCGCTCTCCGAGTCGCTCGCTTTTGGCGGCAACAACGCGGTCGTGGTTCTCGGGAGGGACGCATGAATTCTCAACCTATGGCCATTCGCGGCATCGGTGTCGTCGGCGGTTTCGGTGCGGGCCTCCACGCCCTGGAGGCGGCCCTGCGCGGCGAGTTGCCGCGCCCGGGACAGGTCACCTTCAGCAATGACGGCCGCGAGGTGGTGCTGCCGGCCTTTCTCGCCGATACGGAACCCCTGGCCGAGTTTCTGCCGAAGAAGTCGCTACGCCGCATTGACCACTATTCGCGGCTGGCGCTGCTCGGGGCCTCCCAGGCTTTGGCCGATGCCGGGCGCGAGCAGTTCGACCCGCAGCGCATGGGAGTGGTAGTCGCCAGTGGTTACGGGGCGACCCGCACCACCTTCGCTTTTCTCGACTCGGTGATCGATGACGGCGACCAGTGCGCCTCGCCGACCCACTTTTCCAACTCGGTGCACAACGCCGCCGCCGCCCACATCTCGATCCTGCTCGGCATCACCGGGCCGAGCCTGACCGTCAGCCAGTTCGAAATGTCGGTCCCCTCGGCGCTCCTTTCCGCCGCCCGCTGGCTCGCCGAAGGGCGCGTCGATTCGGTCCTCTTCGGCGGCATCGACGAATACTGCGATGTGCTCGGTTACTGCTGGGATCATTTCTTCGGCAGCGGCGACGGCGGCCCGATCCGGCCGCTGGAACTGCAGCGCCAGAGTGCCATCCTCGCCGAAGGGGCGGCCTTCTTCGTCCTCACCCGCGCTGATGAAGGATCACCTTCCCGCTACGGGACGGTGCAGGGGATCGACATCGGCCACCAGAGCGGCCAGAAGCTGCCGGTCGCTGCTGATGCGCTGCTGCTGCTCGGCGTCGATGGCCATCGTCGCTGCGGCAGTCTCTACCCCAGCCAGATTCCAGCCCAGGCGGATGTCGTCTCCTATTCACCCCTCTACGGCAGCCTGCCGGTGGGGCCGGCCTTCGACATGGCGATCGCCGCCCTGATCCGCGCCGGCGGCGAAATCTATCCGGCGCCGGTGGGAGCGGACGACGGTTGCCCGGGGCGGGTGGTGCGCCAGCCCGAAGCAATCGCCGGGCGGCCCCTCGCCTGTCTCAAGTGCAGCGGGGCCGGTGAAATCAGCATCATCAACCTGGGGGGATGAGGATGAGGGGGCGACGACTTACAGGGTTTTTGGGGCGCAGCATCGGTGGACTGCTTCTGTTCCTGGCGATTGCCGTGATCTCTCCGGTCACCTGCGATGCGGCTTCCCCCCTGCTGGAACCGGAGCGGGTCGGCCTCGCCCTCGACGTCGGCCCGAGCTATTCCCCGGACGGCGTCCGCTACCACCTGCTGACCCTCAGCACCCTTTACGACTACAGCGCCATCTGGCGCCATGCAGCGCCCGCGGCGCTGCGCTTCAAGCTCGACGCCAGCCTTGGCTTCGCCGAAGGGAGTGCGGTCTCCGGGACCCGCGGGGTCGCCGCTGCCGGCTTCATGGCGCTCTACTACCTTGATCGCTGGGCCGGAGCGAGCTGGCGCCCCTACGGCGAGGCGGGGATCGGCCTGATCTACACCGATTTCCAGGTCAAGGACCAGGGGTTGCGCCTCAACTTCAACCCGCGCTTCGGCATCGGCTGCGAATTCGGCGGTCCCGGGCGCCCCTGGTTCGGCGCGGTGCATGCTCACCACGTCAGCAACGGTCATCTGCACCATGACAACCGTGGTATCAACTCGGTCGTGTTCGAGCTCGGCCACTACTTCTGAGGTTTCCATGCGCAAGGACCAGGTTCCCCAGGACGGCTGCCTGCTCGAGGGGCAACGCGAAGTCTGCTACGCCGTCGACGAGAGCGGACGCTACGTACTGGCCCCGAGTGCCGGCTGGGAACCGAAGAACGTCGTCAATCTCCAGGCCTGGGAGCTGATCCGCGACCAGGTCGCGGCGGTCCTCGCCGACATCCGGGCCGGGCGGCAGAGCGTCCTTGCCTACCACATGGTTCGTAACCAGATGGATGTCGGCATGCTTGCCGCCTACGTCGGTCTCCCCCGCTGGCGGGTCCGGCGCCATCTCAAGCCGGCGATCTTCAGTCGCCTCAAGCCGCAGTTGCTGGAGCGCTACGCCGCTACCCTGAAGATGCCGGTCGCCGAGCTTTGCCGGCTCCCTGAAAACCCCGAGTTGCCGCTGCCGCAGCCTGAATGAACCGATTTCAGGAACAACCATGATCGCTTTTCCCCATAACCAGTCCGCCCACTGCGAGAGCGGCGTCACCGCCAACCTGCTGACCCATGGCGGCATTCCTCTTTCCGAGGCGATGGCCTTCGGTATCGGTTCGGGGCTCTTTTTCGGCTATGTCCCCTGGATCAAGATGAACTATTTGCCGCTGATCACCTTCCGCGGTGCGCCGGGGAGCATCTTCCGCAAGGCGGCCCGGCGGCTCGGCGTGCAGGTAGCGAAACAGAAGTTCCGCCATCCTGCCGCCGCCCGCGCGGCGGTCGATCACCTCCTCGAACAGGGGGTGCCGGTCGGCGCCCAGACCGGCGCCTACTGGCTCCCCTATTTTCCGGCGGCGCTGCGCTTTCACTTCAACGGCCACAATCTTGTGATCATTGGCCGCGAGGGGGAGACCTACAAGATCAGCGACCCGGTCTTCCCGGGACTGGTCGACTGCCCGGCGGCCGATCTGGAACGGGCGCGCTTCTCCAAAGGGGCAATGGCGCCCAAAGGACGGATCTATTACGTGAAGCAGATGCCGGCCAGGACTGATCTCGCCGAGGCGGCGGCCTCGGCAATCCGCGATGTCTGCAAGGTGATGCTGAATACGCCGATCCCCTATGCCGGCATTCGGGGCATGCGCCTGCTCGCTCGCGATCTCGAGGCCTGGCCGGCCAAGCTCGGCGAACGCAAGGCGAGTCTGCATCTCGGCCACATGATCCGCATGCAGGAAGAGATCGGCACCGGCGGCGCCGGCTTCCGCTTCATCTACGCCGCCTTTCTGCAGGAAGCGGCGGCGCTCCTCGCCCTGCCGGAACTGGAGGCGATGGCGACGCGCATGACCGCCATCGGCGATCGCTGGCGCGAGTTCGCGGTGCTGGGCGCCCGGCAATGCAAAGGGCGCGGGGAAGGATCCGAGGTCTACCGCACTCTGGCCGGAATCCTGCGCCAGTGCGCGAGCGAGGAGGAGCTCTTCTTCCGGGACCTGGCCCTCCTGATCGGGCGCAAAGGATGATGGTGACGCCCCTGCTCACCGCGCAGGCGCTGGAGCTGACCTATCCGGGGGCGCAGCGGCCGGCCCTCAACGGTCTCGACCTGACGGTTGGCGAAGGGGAGATCTTCGGCCTGCTCGGTCCCAACGGCGCCGGCAAGACCACCACCATCTCGATTCTCTGCACTCAATTGCGCCCCTCCGCAGGAAGTGTTCAGCTCGCCGGCATCGACCTGCTCGCCCATCCCGGCCAGATTAAAGCCCTGATCGGCCTGGTGCCGCAGGATATCGCCCTCTACCCGGCGCTTTCGGCCCGGGAGAACCTGAATTTTTTCGGGCGTCTCTACGGCCTGGGTGGCGAGCTGTTGCGCCAGCGAATCGACGAGGCACTGGAACTGGTCGGCCTGGTCGAGGCTGCTGATCGCCGCGTCGGCACCTACTCGGGCGGGATGAAACGGCGCGTTAATCTGGCGATCGGCGTACTGCATCGCCCCCGGCTCCTCTTCCTCGATGAGCCGACGGTCGGTATCGACGCCCAGTCGCGCAACCTGATCCTCGCCAACCTGCAGCGCCTCCGGGGGGAGGGGATGACGATGGTCTACACCACCCACTATATGGAAGAGGCGGAAGCGATCTGCGATCGGGTCACCGTCGTCGACCAGGGGCGGGTGATTGCCGAGGGGAGGCCGGCCGCGCTGGTTGCGGCAGCGCCGGACGTCAGCGATCTCGGCGAGCTCTTTTTGCAATTGACCGGCCGCCAACTGCGAGACTAGGAGCTATGGCAGGGAAAATCTTCGCCGTCACCAGCCGGGAACTGCTGCAACTGCTCCGCGACCGCGCCGGGCTGCTGGTCCTCTTCGTCATGCCGATGGCGCTGGTGCTGATCATGTCGCTGGTGCAGGAGAGCGTCATGAAAGCGACCGGGGAGTCGAGCTTCGATCTGCTCTGGATCGACCATGACGGTGGACCGCTGGCGGGAGAAGCTGCCCGGCTGCTCGAAGCGAGCGGGGTAATCAATCTGGTGCGCCACGCGGATGGGATTCCCCTCGATGAGGAACGGGCCCGCGCGCTGCTCAATCGGGGCGACTATCCCTTCTGTCTGGTCTTCCCGGCGGGCTACTCGGACGCCCTGCGCCGGCGCGCCGAGCAGCAGGTGGGCGCCGCTTTCGCCTCCAGCAGCGTAACCGCTTTGGCGGTCACCGTCCCCGAGCCGCAACTGCTGATCGACCCGGCGGTGCAGGGGGCGTTCCGGGTGGCGGTCAGCAACCTGCTGCAGCGGGTGCTGCTCGGCATCGAGGTGCGCGAACGCAGCAGCGTCTTCGCCCGGGAGTTGCCGCGGCAGATGCAGCAGCTCGGCGGCGCTGGCTCCTTTGCCGGCCTGGCAACCAACCCCGTGGTCAAGCTCGATTTGGCCGAAAATGGGCCGACACTCCTTCATGAAGAGTTCGCCAGCGGTCGCGGGGCGGTGCGCCCCAACGCAGTGCAGCAGAACGTCCCGGCCTGGACCCTGTTTGGCATGTTCTTCATCGTCGTCCCGCTGTCGGGAATGATGATCCGCGAACGTCAGGCCGGCACCATCCAGCGCCTGATGACCCTGCCGGTTTCGCCGCTGACGATCCTCGCCGGCAAGGTGTTCGCCTTTGTCCTGGTCTGTATGGTGCAGTTTCTCGGCATGCTCTCCATCGGCTTCTGGGTCCTGCCGCTTCTCGGCACCGCGGCGCTGCAGGTCGGTGCAAGCTGGCCGGCACTCCTGCTCGTCGCCCTCTGCGCCTCGCTGGCGGCAACCGGTTATGGTCTGCTCCTTGGCACCTTGGCCGGCAGCTACGAGCAGGCCTCCATGTTCGGCGCGGTGTCGGTGGTGATCGCTGCCGCCATGGGCGGGGTGATGATCCCCCTCTACGCCATGCCCCGCATCATGCAGACGTTCAGTCTCGTCTCCCCCCTTGGCTGGGGGCTCGACGCCTTCCACGGTCTGCTGGTGCGCGGTGGCGGCCTCCTTGATATCTGGCCGCGGCTCCTGCTCCTGTTCGTCTTTTTTGTGGTCACCTTGCTGACTGCCTGGTATTTCCTGTATCATGGTCGGCGCCGGCCGGATTGAGGCCGACGCTGCTGATTGGAGTGAAACATGTCTGAAGCACTGATGGCGGAACTGCGCGAAATGATCTTTGCCACCTGCAACGTGGAGGATGTCGATCCCGACGAGCTTGGCCCCGACGACCCGTTGACCGGGCCCGACTCCATGCTCGGCCTCGATTCGATCGACGCGGTGGAGATCGTCGTCGAGGTCCAGAAGAAATACGACGTCCGCATCGGCGGCAAGGAGATCAGTCGCGAGATCCTGACTTCGTTGCGGACGCTGGCTGATTTTCTGATCGGGGAAGGGGTCACGGCTTCCTGATGTTTGTTGGGAATCACAGAAATGATGATTAAGCCGGGAATATAACAATAGAGGGGAAATCTGGTTTTGGGGTTGCCGTGATCGGTAACAATCAGATTTGTATCCCTGTCCAAAGATTGAACGCCCTTCAACCCTGATAGCTCAGCTCATCCTGTTTTTAACAAAAAATGAGGCCCCATCCGGGAGCCTCATTTTTTGTTTAGCGAGGGGAGGGTCTGCTAAACCACCGTCAGCAGCGCATAACACATGGAGAAGCGGCCACTCTCGGGGACGTAGCAGAGGACCTTGTCGCCGGGCTTGATGCGGTCGGAGTGGAGCAGCTCTTCAAGGATGATATAGACCGAGGCGCTGCCGGTGTTCCCCTTGTCGGGGAGGTTGGTGTACCAGCGCTCCAGCGGAATATGGAAGCCGACATCCTTGAGCCCCTGGTAGATTGGCAGGCGGAAGTAGTCGGAGGAGTAGTGGGCGACGAAGATGTCGACCTCCTCGGCCTTGATGCCGCGCTTGGCGGACAGCAGCGGGATGGTGCGGTTGGCGGTGGTGGCGACGATCTCCCGTTCAAGAAGCTTGACGTCCTGCTTGACCAGCAGGGCGTGGGACTCGAGCATCTCCTGGGGTTTGTCGAATTCACGCCAGCCGGTGATGGAGCCGTCAGGATTCTTCACTGCGCCGGCGTACATGCAGGTGTCGAGCTCGTTGGCGAAGGAGAAGATGTCGATCCACTCGATCTTGAAGGCGCGCTTGCCGGGAGTCGGCTGCGGGGCGATGAAGGCGGCGCCGGCGCCGTCGGAGAGCATCCAGCGCAGCAGGTCGGCGTTGAAGGCGAGGGCAGGCTGCTGCTCCACCGCCTCGGCCACCTCGGCCGGGATGGTGCCGGCCATGCGCGAGCGCATGAAGGAGGAGGCCTGTTCGGAGCCGGTGGCGACGGCGTTGCGGCTCTGGCCAAGGGCGACATTCATCGCCGCGTACTTGAGGGCGGTCATGCCGGAGATGCAGACCCCGGCGGTGCTGATGATGTCGCAGGGCGGCGACTTGAGCTCGCCGTGAACCATCGAGGCGTGGCCGGGGATCAGCTGGTCGGCCTGGGTGGTACCGCAGGCGAGTACCTCGATCTCCTCAAGGGAGAAGCCGTCGTAGGGGTGGAGGCCGCGCACCGCCTCGGCAGCGAGCTGGGCGTTGCTGTGGGTGGTCCTGCCGGTGGCCGGGTCGATGGCATAGTACCGGGTGCGGATCTTGTTGTTGCGCAGGATCATGGCACGGGTGCGTGACGGCAGCTGGTTGACCATGCCGAGAATCTGTTCCATCTGCTCGTTGCTGACCGGCGCGTTGGGAAGAAAGACTGCCAGATCGGTGATATAGGCTTCCATGCGAGTTACCGCCCCTCTTTAGATTTTGGCTTTCGGGTGGGTCAGTTGAAACAGTTCGGCATAGCGCCGGTAGAACTCCGCGTCGCCGAGCCGGGTTGGAACCACGGCGTTGGCGAGGGTGTAGTAGTCGAGGTCATGATTGACGATCCGCTCCCGCCAGGCGCGGTGGAGGGCGGTCCCGGGGAGCGGCGTCATCACCGTAAAGATCGGCAGGTCGATCGGGTTCGCCTGCAGGTAGGCGACCAGCCGGTCGAAATCGTCGTGGCCGTAGGCCGGGTCAACGATGAAATCGCCGACAATGGTAACACCGATCTCGCGCAGGATGGCGATCGCCTCGCGGTTGACCGCCTCACGGTTTTCCTTGTTCATCTGCGCTAGGCCGGCGTCGCTGATCTCCTCGAAACCGATTACCACCGTGCGCAGGCCGGCGGCATGCCATTCGCGCATCAGGTCGGGGTGGCGCACCACGGTGTCGGAACGGACATCGCCGAGGAACTGCTTGCCGAGTTGTGCCGCGGCGATCGCCTGGCAGAGCCTGCGGGCGTGGCCGACGTTACCGAAGGTGTTGGCGTCGACCAGGCGGATGATCGGTACCTCGCCGAGCAGGCGGATGTCGCGCAGCACTGTCTCGATGGAGCAGGAGAGGTAACTGCCACCGGCCTGGCCGGCGATGCAACAGAAGTTGCAGTCAAAGGGGCAGCCGTAGGCGGAGGCGACAAAGCCCATCGGGTGCCCGAGCAGGGTGTAGTGCTGACGCTTGTCGGCGACCAGGTCGTAACGCGGCGGCAGCGCCTCAAGCAGGTCGTTGGGTCCGAAGCTGCGCCGGTCGAAGTTGAGTGGCCAATCCGGGCTGGTGACGGCGACGCCGGGAATCTGCGGACGCCGCTCGCCCCGCTCCAGGGCGTCGACCAGCTCGCGAAAGCTCGCCTTGCCGAGACCGATGACGACAAAGTCGATCTCGGCGACGTTGAAAAATTCCGGGTCGTTGCTGGCGTGAATGCCACCGACCACCGTGGTGGCGTCAGTGCTTTCCTTGACTGCTGCGGCGAGTTGCCGGGCCGTCTGCGCTTCACAGGTCACCGCGGTAATTCCCACCAGGTCGGGAGCAAAACCGGCGAGTGTCGCGGCCAGGCCGTCCGGGTCGACCTTGAGGTCGAGCAGCGCCACTTCGTGGCCTGCCAGGTTCCCGGCCAGGGTCTCCAGTGCCAACGGCTCCCCCCGAAAGATCTGTTTGATCGAGGTGAGACCGTAGCGCTCTTCGGGGATACTGCGACCACAATTGGGTGGATTCACCAGCAAGATGCGCATAACGGTCTGGCCTGCTCCCGGGGAGGACGTTTCCGCTCCTAACCCTCCTGGGCGGTAGCGGGGTCAGCATATTAACCCGATTCGAACCCGATGTAAATGCGCAGCTGACCATGGCAATGGGTTCGGCGGGAAAAATTTTCCTGGGCCGCCACAGTATCTTCGTTTCGATCAGAGCGTGGGGGAGGGGACTTCGATCAGGGGTCGTTCGGCGCTGACCCGGCAGCTGACCGCACAGCGGATGGCGCGCCCGGCGCGGCGCCCGGCCTCGGCGGTTACTGCGGCGACCAGGCTTTCGAAGAGCGGTCCGGAGGTCGCAAAGTCGAGCGCTTCGAGATAAATCCGCCTTCCCTGCCAAAGGGGGAGGCTGGCGCCCGGCAGACAGGCGAGGAGCGCTGCCAGGCCCGTGGCGCGCAGGTTGGCGAGGGTGCGGTTATTGCCGAGGCCGATCACCCAGGCGTCATCGGGGAGGGGGCGGACAGCGCCGATAACCGCCAGGTTGGGGAGGCCGTTTCCATCGCTGGTGGCGAGGACGGTGACCCGGTGCGGATCGTTCAGCAGCGCCTCGATGGCGGTCTTCATTGCTGTTCCTGGTCCTCGGGTGGAATGCGGAAAATCTCCAGTACTCCGGGGAGGGCCCGCACGGCAGACTGATCGATGCTGCCGGCATCACCGATGACGCCGATGATGACCCGGTTGGCGCCGGTTGACTGGTGGAAGTCGAAGTCGCCGTCGATAAGGTATTGCTTGACCCGTTCGAGATCGTCGGCAGTAGCGGTGGTGCGCATAACGATGAGCATGATTCTATTCTCCCTTGGTCCGAATCCGTTCCAGGCGCCGCGATTCATCGATGACGCGTTCGAAGAGGCGGACGATGGCGCCATCTTCCAGAGGGCCGGGGTTGGCGGCCCGCATCCGGTCGAAGATCCGTTTCTCCCGTCCCGGATCGTAGACCGGCAGCCCCCGTTCCTTCTTGATCTCGCCGATCTGCAGGGCGAGGGAGGCGCGCCGGTTGAAGATCTCCAGCAGTTGGGTGTCAATCTCGTCGATGGCCACGCGGATCTCGTCGATGGTCAAGGCGGACTCCGTGAAAAAAGTTATCAGCTACGCGCCGTTAGCTACAGGTTTCAAGAAAATGGATTAAGTTAAGACGGGACATCCGGTGATCGGTGACGAGCAACGGGCAACTGCTCTCAAAACTCCTTGCGCAGCAAGGTAGGCCGTTGCCAGTGGTCGTCGTCGGTGGCCGGGAAGTCGAGATTGTAATGAAGCCCGCGGCTCTCTTCCCGGGTCAGGGCGCTGCGGATGATCAACTCGGCGACGGTGGCGATGTTGCGCAGCTCGATCAGGTCCGAGGTGATGTAAAAGTTCCAGTAGTAGTCGGCGATTTCGTCCTGGATCATCTGTACCCGGCGCAGGGCCCGCACCAGGCGCTTGTTGGAGCGCACGATGCCGACGTAGTTCCACATCGAGAGGCGGATCTCGTGCCAGTTGTGGGCGACCACCACCTCTTCGTCGCTGTCGGTGGCGCTGCCGGAATCCCAAGGATCAATGGTCGGGAAGGCGGGGGCGCTCTCGTTAAGGCGTTCGAGGGAGCGGACGGCGGCGCGGGCAGCGTAGACCACCCCTTCGAGGAGGCTGTTGCTGGCGAGGCGATTGGCGCCGTGGAGGCCGGTGCAGGAAGTTTCGCCAATGGCGAAGAGATTCTGGATATCGGTCTCGCCCCAGCTGTCGACCTGGACTCCGCCGCAAAGGTAGTGGGCGGCCGGAACGACCGGGATCGGTTCCCGGGTCATGTCAATACCGTAGCCAAGGCAGGTTTCATGAATGGTCGGAAAGCGCTCGCGGATATAGTCGGCACCCTTGTGGGTGATGTCGAGAAAAACGCAGTCGTCGCCATGCACCTTCATTTCATTGTCGATGGCGCGGGCGACGATGTCGCGCGGGGCGAGATCCTTGAGCTGGTGGTAGCCCTCCATGAAGGCGGTGCCGTCGCGGCGGCGCAGGATCGCTCCTTCGCCCCGTACCGCTTCGGAGATCAGGAACGACTTGGCGTGGGGGTGAAAGAGGGTGGTCGGGTGGAACTGCATGAATTCCATATTGGCGACGGTGGCCCCGGCGCGATAGGCCATCGCCACGCCATCGCCGGTGGCGACATCGGGATTGCAGGTATAGAGGTAGACCTTGCCGGCGCCGCCGGTGGCGAGGATCGTCACCCGTGCCCCGAAGGTGAAGACCTCGTTCGTCCTGATGTCGAGGACATAGGCGCCAAGACAGCGGTTGGGGCCGTTGCGGTGCTGGCTCACCTTGGCTTCGGTGATCAGGTCAACGGCGATATGGTCCTCGAAAATACTGATGTTGGGGTGGCGGCGCACGGCCGCAACCAGGGCCCGCTCGATCTCCCGGCCGGTGATGTCCTGGGCATGGAGGATGCGACGGGCGCTGTGCCCCCCTTCGCGGGTCAGGTCGAAGGTGTCGTCGACATTGCGGGTGAACTGGACCCCCCATTCGATCAGATCCTGAATCGCCTGCGGCCCCCCCTCCACCACCATGCGGACGATCTCTTCGTCACTGAGAAAGGCCCCTGCCACCATGGTGTCCTCGATATGGGCGGCAAAGGAATCTTCCGGCGAGATGACCGAGGCGATCCCGCCCTGGGCCAGATTGGTGGCGGTTTCGCTGCATTCGCGCTTGGTAACGACGGCAACTTTGCCGCGGTCGGCCACCTTGAGGGCGTAAGAGAGACCGGCAATGCCGCTGCCGATGACTAGAAAATCGGATATGACCTTCATCGATGGCCTCGCATGACTGGAATGATTACGGCCCGGGAGTCGCAGGTCGTCATTATCGGCACAGCGGACTGCGATGTCAAGGATTTCGGGGCGCTAAACAGGTTGAAATACTGAATGTTTTGGGCTATAGTTCGGCCCGGAGACTGCGCCTGATGAAACTTGCCCTGCCACTGTTGCTGCTTATCGCCATCGGCCTCGCCGCGCCGCGCCCGGCCGCTGCCGATATCTACCGCTATGTCGATGAGCACGGCGTTATGCATTTTACCAATAATCCGACCAGCAGCCGCTTCACCTTCTATCGCAAGGAGAGTAGCGTAACTTCCGGCATCGGCGACATTATCAGCCGTTATGCGCGGATCTACCGGATCGAAGAGGCCCTGGTTCGGGCGGTCATCAAGGTCGAGAGCGATTTCAATCCGCAGGCTGTCTCCAGCAAGGGGGCGTTGGGGATGATGCAGCTGATTCCGGCAACCGCTCGCGAGATGGAGGTGCACAATCCTCTCGACCCGGAGGAGAATATCCGCGGCGGCAGCCGTTACCTGCGGCAGATGCTCGACCAGTTCGACGGCAACCTCGAACTCGCCCTGGCGGCCTACAACGCTGGTCCGACCGCCGTCCGGCGGCACGGCGGCATCCCGCCCTATCCGGAAACCATCAATTACGTCGATCGCGTCAAGTCCTACCTCAACGACTACCGGAGAAACCGGAACCCCCTTTTATGAGTATGCGCTCCGGTCTGCTCAACCTCCCCAACCTGCTCACCCTCGGCCGCATCGCCGCGGTGCCGCTGATCGTGATCCTGCTCCTCTCGCCGAGTCGGGAGGCCGGGTTCTGGGCCGCCGCCGTCTTCTCCCTGGCTGCGGTCACCGACTGGCTCGACGGCTGGCTCGCCCGCCGCTGGCAGGTGGTGACCGTCCTCGGTAAGTTTCTCGACCCGCTGGCCGACAAACTGATCGTCATGGCGGCGCTGATCATGCTGATCCCGCACGACCGGGCGCCGGCCTGGGCGGTCTTTGTCATCCTCGCCCGCGAAATGGTCGTCACCGGCCTGCGTTCCATCGCCTCCTCGGAGGGGATCGTCATCGCCGCCTCCGACCTTGGCAAGTTCAAGACGATCTTCCAGATGGTGGCGATCATCGGCCTGTTGCTCCATTACGACTATTACTGGTTCTTCGGTCTGCGCTGGGAACTCTTCCATGTCTCGATGCACAACGCGGGAATCTTCTATTTCTGGATCGCCTTTGCTCTGACCGCCTGGTCCGGGGGCGACTATCTAGTGTCTAGTTGCAAAAGTTAGCGATAGTGTTTCTCAGTTGCGACCCCTTGACCTCTCGCTTACGCCATACAAAAGGCTTGGCGTTGGGCTGATAGGCTTCTATAAAGGCCTCGATGGCCGCACGCAACTGGTCAATGCTTTGAAAACTGGCGTTCTTCAGTGCCTTACGTGAAAGAATGCCGAACCATATCTCGACTTGATTGAGCCAACTTGCAGAAGTCGGTGTAAAGTGAAACATGACGTTTTGGTGCTGCGCAAGCCATTCGTCGTTGCGTTTATGAATGCAATAATTGTCCAGGATCACGTGAATTTCTCGCTGGTCGCTGTCCGGAAGTTCTGAGAGGACCTGATCCATGAAGGCTAGGAAATCAACCCTTCTCTTGAACTCGGTTGTCTGCGTATGCACGGCGCCTGTCGCTACGTTGAGCGCCGCAAAAAGGTTCAGGGTTCCATGCCGTTTGTAGGTGCTCTTTAGGCCCTGGACGACTTTGCCGCTACTGGTACAGACATACCCCTTGGCGCGCTCAAGCGCCTGGATGCTCGGTTTCTCATCGACTGAGATCACCAAGGCTTTTTCGGGGGGCGCCAGGTAGAGCCCGATAATGTCAGCCGCCTTTGGTGCGAACTCTGGATCAGTGCTTACGCACCAACTTCGTTGTCGGGCAAGGCTGATATTGTGCTTGCGCAGCACTCGCCAAATGGCATCATCCGAAGCGCCAAACTGCTTGGCAAGCGCCGGGCCGTCCCAACATGCCTGGCCGGGCGGTGGCGGAAGTTCCAACGCTTTCAGAACTCGCGTTTGAAACGCCTGGTCATATTTCGGCGGTTTGCCAGAGCGCGGGCGATCATATAGCCCGGCAATACCCGCAGCGGAGAAACGGTTCCGCCATTCAATAACCGTGTTCGGGCGCACGTTAAGATCCATGGCGACCTTGCTGACGGATTCTCCGTCAAGGAGTTTGCAGATAATCCGGGCACGTTCAACAAGGCGCGCCTCCATGCTTCGACTGCTTGCCCATTCCCTGAGTGTCTGGCGGTCCTTTTCGCTGCACAGGGGTATTGGAGATTTTCTCGGCATAAGCGACTCCTTTCACGATGGTGGGGGTGAAAGAAGTCTATATTATAACGCTTAGTTTTGCAATTAAACACTAGTTAAATTCTTTAAAGTTATCGCCCGCTAACCAACCCAGCGGTATAGAAAAATATTTCCGAATTTTTTGTTGACTTGAAAATCCCTCTTTGCTATTAATAACGCGCTCGACGGAGCGGCACCAAAACGCCGATTGGGCGGGAATAACTCAGTGGTAGAGTGCAACCTTGCCAAGGTTGAAGTCGCGGGTTCGAATCCCGTTTCCCGCTCCAGAAAATTCAACGGAATCCTACGGGGTTCCGTTTTTCTTTGCCCCGACTTTCACCAAACCTTTCACCGAGGGCTGGTGAGGGTCGGGGTTTTCTGTGTGGCCCATGAAGTCTGCCTCGACCCTTTCGCCAACGCCAAGTTCGAAGTGACTCAGGGGCTTTGGCAGGTGGTGATGGGGAACAACCCTTCTCAGTGACTGGCGTGACACCAACTACTATTCAGAAAGCCCACGCAACAATCCGCAAGGCCCAGCCGGGTGCTCCTAACGTGTGCTTTGCGGCGGCAGTGGGTACAGCAGGCCGGAGCACGTGCGGTTGGCGATTCGCTACGGGGCACGCCCGTTGCCCGCGGCCGGACGGGGCGGCAGGCGAGAGGGGAGTGCAACCTTTGATGGACGGGTTATAGTCCTGGGGAAACTACCCGAAGGTAGCCGGTAGCGGGCTTTCGGTTTGACTGCGAGACGTGGCTGGTCTATACAGAGAGGGACTCTCTTCTCAGCAACATCAACCGGGCTTGACCAGGGTGAAAAAGATGGGAATCAAAAGTCGGGAGGAAATCCTCGAGTTTCTGAAAGAACACAAGGCGGAACTGGGTGCTCAGTTCGGGGTCACCCGTCTGGGTCTGGCCGGCAGTTACGCCCGAGATGAAGCCGACCCCGGCAGCGACATCGATATTATTGTCAGCCTGCAGTCCGACAACACCTTTCGATCCTTTTTCGGCCTGCTGCATTTCCTTCAGGACAACCTCCACCATCGCATCGATCTGGCGACTGAAGAGAGCCTCAAGCCGCTGGTGCGGCAGGCCATCCAGAGGGATATCCGTTATGTTTAAACGAGACATTGGCCTCTATCTCAACGATATCGATGAATCGATGGCCGCCATCGAGGACTACACCGCAGGGTTGAGCTACGAAGCCTTTGCCGGTGATCGCAAAACCTACTCGGCGACGCTCCGGGAATTCATCGTCATTGGCGAAGCGATCGCTGGCATCCCCGACTCCCTGAAAGAAAAGGCGCCTTCCGTCGAATGGCGATTGATCAAGGACTTTCGTAACTTTATCGTCCATGAATATTTCGGTGTCGATCCGAGGATCGTCTGGGACGCCGTGCAAAAGGAATTACCTGTTCTCAAGGTTGAGGTTGCCCTGCTGCGCCAGGCTTACCTGGCCCAGGATAATCCTGCCTGAGTCTCTTTCCGTTGTTCCGGCTCTTCGCTTCAGATACTTGTGTCACCAACGAATCTTCACCGTTTTTTTGTTGCCGCGCCAGGGAGCATGATGGCGCAGCTTGAGGTGAAATCTATTGAATTCCCTGAATCAGTGAGCTTACAATCGTAATTTCTTGTTTTATCTTTGACAATTAGCTGATTTTGTTGATCTTTTCTGCTATTATAGAGCCGCCTCAAACTTCACCCAAGGAGATTTTTTCGTGACGTTTCCGCGGTTCAACATCGAGCAGTCCGACAGCGAATTCTACACCTCCCAGTCCGGCGTGGCCCTGGTCGGCCTGGCGGTCAACAGGTTCACGTCGTTAAACTCGCGGGTCAACAAGGCGGCGCCCTGCAAGGGCGTTGCCACGGCCGATGTGCTGCGTTGCTATCTCGGCCTGCTCTGCCAGGGCAAGAGCGACTTCGAGGCGATCCGGCCTTTTTTCGAGGATGACGAGTTTTTCGCTGCGGCCCTCGGCGTCAACAAGGTCCCGTCACCGGAGACCCTGCGTCAGCGAATGGATGCCGTCGCCGAGGCGACGATGCGCATTGTCGACTTCTGTACGGTTGAGTTTCTCAAAAAAGCCAAGGCCGAGTTCTCGACGCTTGAGACCGGGCACATGCCGCTGGATTTGGACGTCTTCACCCAGGACAACTCCAACACCAAGAAAGAGGGGGCCTCCTGGACCTACCGCAAGTTCCACGGCTTCGCCCCGATCGCCGCCTGGCTGGGCTTGGAGGGGTGGTGTCTGGAGATCGAGCACCGTCCCGGGTCCCAGCATGCCCAGGAGGGCTTTGTCCCCTTTTTGCTGCGGGCGATTCACAAAAGCCGGCAGTTGACCGAAGCTCCCCTGCTGGTGCGACTGGACAGCGCCCACGATGCCATTGCGACTCTGGTGGCTCTCAAGGAAGAGAAGGTCGACTTCATCGTCAAGTGGAATCCCCGAGGGACCGACGTGCCGGCCAGAGCCAGCGAGGTCTTTGCCCACGGCAAGATGATCAAGCAGGATAAGACCGGCCGCATCGCCATCATGACGGAAACGGTCGAGCGCGCCTTCAAGGATGAGGATGACAAGTACCAGACTCTCAAGGTCCGCCGTGTGCTGCGGGCCACGGAACGCTATTTCGAAAAAGACGGCACCCCGCTGCTGGTCCCGGACATTGAAATCGAGGGCTGGTGGACCAGCCTCTCAAGCGCCAAGGACAAGGTGATCGAACTGTACAAGGGACACGCCCTGTGCGAGCAGTATCACTCCGAGCTTAAAAGCGATATGGATCTGGAACGTCTGCCGTCAGGCAAGTTCGCCACCAACACCCTGGTCATGCACTGTGCCGGGCTGGCCTACAACATTCTGCGGGCTGTGGGCCAGGTCGGCCTGATGACCGGCAAGCAGCGTCGGCGGGCCAAACAACGCCGCCGGCTCAAGACGGTGATTCAGGACCTGGTCTACTTCGCCGGGCGCTTCATCCGCCACGCGCACGCCCTGACGTTGCGCTTCAGTCGGCATGCGCATGATCAGTATGACGCCTTCAGCAGAACCTACCGACGGTTCGCTTATGGCTGACCGGAACCGAGACAATCAGGGCACGGAACAACCCCACCATCAGGTTGGGGTCGCCATCGCTCGCCCTGAAACAGACACAGAGAGGCCGCACCATGTAAAAATCAGCTGAATTGTCAAAGAACAGCTCCGTCAACCTGAAAAAACAATCCGGACGGACGGTGTGACACTCAATAAGGCTCGCGAAAAAGGCCTCGCGAGACAAAAACCAGAGGTACGAACTGCTACATCACTGATTCAGGGAATTCATCAGATATCTAGGTCATCTGGAGCCTGGCATGATTCTGATTGGCAGAGGTGGTTGGTGCGATCGGTCTTTTTCCCACGGCTTATCAATGGTCCTTTCGGCGATCCCGCCTTTTACGTGCGGCTGGCCCATCACCGCGAGGCGCTCCTCTTTGACTGTGGCGACCTGCGGCGGCTTGGCACCCGGGACGCACTGAAGATAACCGCCCTCTTTGTCTCCCACGCCCACATCGACCACATGGTCGGGTTTGACGCCCTGCTGCGGACCTTTCTCTACCAGGACCGCACCCTGCTCGTCTATGGTCCCGCCGGCATGGCGGACCAGATCCAGGGGCGGCTCTCCGGCTACACCTGGAACCTGATCGAGGGCTACCCCCTCGCCCTTACCGTGCGGGAATGGGACGAGGGGCCGGGACGGGAAGTCACCTTTCGCGCCGCCAACGGGTTTGTGCCGGAAGGGGAAGGGGCCTGGGGGTGGGGCGGCGCCGAGGACCTGCTGCTGGCCGATGATCATTTGCAGGTACGTGCCCTCGCCCTCGATCACGGCGGCATTGTCTCTCTCGCCTTCAGCCTCGCGGAGCCCCTCCACGTTGCGATCCACAAGGATGCCCTGGAGCGGCACGGCTACCTCCCCGGTCCCTGGCTGGCCCGCTTCAAGGATCTGCTCCGAAAGGGGGCGGCGGGGACGACCCCGGTTCAGGTGCCGCGAACTTCAGGGGAAGCTTTTACGGTGCCCCTTGCGGATCTGGCGCCGCGTATTTCCCATACCGAGCGGGGCATGAAGATTGTTTATGTCACCGATGCCGCGCCGAGCAGGGACAACCTCGAAAAGATTGTCACCTTTGCCAACGACGCCCACCTCCTCGCCATCGAAGCAGTCTTTCCCGACGCCGAACTGGCCCGGGCCCGGGAGCGCAACCACCTGACCGCCCGCCTGGCCGGGGATAGCGCGCGCCGCGCCGGTGCGCTGCGCCTGTTGACCTTCCATCACTCTCCCCGCTACCAGGATGATCCCGATCGGCTCCCCGACGAAGCCCGGGCTGCCTTCGCGCCCCCGCTCGGCGAATCCTGACCGTTGCCGGTTGCGCCCCGCTGGGCTCTTTCTATTCCCGGTGGGGATGGAAAATGACGGGATCGATTCTCTCTGCAGGCGGATAAGCGGTTGACGCCCCCGTTTTGTTCTGGCATTGTCCAACGAATCCCTGGCCTGGCCTGACCTGCAACCCGGGTCGGCCGGCAAGGGGAGCGAAACCTCGCGTAACGGTTCAAGCCCTTTGACTCATCTTCCAGTCTTTAAAGAGAAATGGATCGTTCCCACTGCGAAGTCTAGCGCCGATCGCGACCACCGGTTCTGACTGACCTCCTGCCCGGATCTGACCATTGTTCGAGCATCTGACCAAATTCTCTTATTTGCGCCGTCTCTTCGGGCATGCCGAAAGTCGCCATCTGTTGCTCAGCGTCCTGGTCGGACTGATTGCCGGGAGTGGCGCGGTCGCCTTTTATTTTACCACCAATGCGGTTGACCACGGCCTGCTCAAAGGATTCGCCGGTTTTCATCCCCCTGGCGAGGGGGTCGGGACCAGTGCGGCGACAATGCCGATGATCGCCTCCCTGGCGATGGAGCATCGCTGGTTTCTCTTCCTGCTCCCCGCACTCGGCGGGATCGTCTCTGGGGTTCTGGTCTACAAGTTTGCCCCCGAGGCGGAAGGGCACGGTACCGACGCCGCCATCGATGCTTTTCACAATCGCGGCGGGCTGATCCGTGGCCGTGTCCCCTGGATCAAGGCCCTCGCTTCGGTAGCGACCATCGGTACCGGTGGCTCGGCCGGCCGGGAAGGGCCGATCGCCCAGATCGGCGCCGGATTCGGCTCATTTCTCGCTACCCGCCTTCGTCTTTCCAGCAGTGATCGCCGCATCCTGCTCCTGGCGGGAATTGCCGGTGGCATCGGCGCCACCTTCCGTGCCCCTCTCGGGGGAGCGCTCTTTGCCGTCGAGGTCCTTTACCGCGACCCCGAGTTCGAGCACGAGGCGCTCATTCCCTGCCTGATCTCCTCGATTATCGCCTATTCTCTCTTTGGCGCGGTCACCGGCTGGCATCCGCTCCTGGTCACTCCTCACTTCGTCTTCGAAAATCCGAGCGAACTCTTTCTCTACCTGCTGCTCGGCCTGCTTTGCGGCGGCCTCGGCAAGCTCTATGTCCGCACCTTTTACAGCCTGCGCGACTTCTTCCGCGGCCTCGCCATGCCCTCCGTTTTCAAGCCGGCCCTTGGTGGTATCCTTCTCGGGGTGCTGGCGATGGCGGTGCCGCAGGTGCTCGGTTCCGGCTACGGCTACGTCCAGGCCGCCCTCTACGGCAAGATGGCGCTGTGGGTGATGCTGGTGGTGGCGCTGGCGAAAATCCTCGCCACCAGCCTGACCATCCCCTCCGGGGGATCGGGGGGCGTCTTCGCCCCGAGCCTGGTGATCGGTGCCCTGCTTGGCGGCGCCTTCGGTGCCATTGCCCTGCAGCTCTTTCCGGGGCTGGTCAGTGACCCGCGCAGCTATGTCCTGGTCGGCATGGCCGGCTTTTTTGCCGGGGTCTCCAGTACCCCGATCGCGACCCTTATCATGGTCAGCGAACTGACCGGAAACTATGCCCTGCTCGCGCCGCTGATGCTGGTCTGCGTGGTGGCGATGCTCGCCTTCCGCCAGAACTCCATTTATGAGAAGCAGGTGCGCAGCCGGCTCGACTCCCCCGCCCACCTCGGCGACTTTGTCGTCGATGTTCTTGAGGGGCTCACCGTTAATGACATCGCCGATCAGGGCCATGCGCCGACGCTGATCCCGGAAAACCTCACCCTTCCCGACATTCTGCTGCGGATCGCCCGCGCCGAGGGGGCCTACTACCCGGTGGTCAATGACGCCGGAGTCATGACCGGGATCTTCTCGGTCAACGATATCCGGCGGATCCTGGACGAGGAGATTCCTCCCGGGCTGGTCTGCGCCAAGGATATCGCCGCCTCCCAGGTGGTGACCTGCGAGGTGGGGGATTCGATGAATGACGCGATGCGCAAGCTGGCCAGCCGCGGTTTCGAAGAGCTTCCGGTGGTGGCCGGCAATGAGCCGGGGAAGGTTCTCTTCATGCTGTCGCGGCGCTCGCTGCTGGCCCGCTACGCCAAGGAACTGGAGAAAAAAAAGGGGCATTATCAGGGCGCCTGAGGCAGCTCGGGAATTGCCGCCGGTTACTCCTTCGTGCTAATCTAACCCGCCCCTCAACAGTGAGTAGCCGGTGAAAAAAGAGCGTCTCGACAAGCTGCTGGTAAGCCGTGGACTGGTGCAGTCCCGCGAACGGGCGCGGGCGCTGATCCTGGCCGGCAAGGTCGTTGTCGGCGATCACGCCGTCGACAAGGCCGGCGCCCAGGTACCTGGTGATGCCGAGCTGCGCCTGAAAGGGGAGGATATCCCCTACGTCTCCCGCGGCGGATTGAAGCTCGCTGCCGGACTCGATGCCTTCGCCCTCGACGTGACCGGCCAGGTTGCCATCGATGTCGGCGCCTCCACCGGTGGCTTTACCGATTGCCTGCTGCAGCGCGGCGCGGTCCGGGTTTACGCCGTCGATGTCGGTTACGGCCAGCTCGCCTGGTCGCTGCGGGAGGACCCGCGAGTGATCAACCTGGAGCGCACCAATATCCGGGAACTTACCCGCGAGCAGCTCCCCGAACAGCCGCAACTGGCAGTCATCGACGCCTCCTTCATCTCCCTTGACAAGGTGCTGCCGCCGACCCTGGCGCTGCTCGCCCCTGCCGCCACCGTGGTCGCTCTTATCAAGCCGCAGTTCGAGGTCGGCCGAGGGGAGGTCGGCAAGGGCGGCGTGGTGCGGGATCCGGCCCAGCATCTGCGGGTAGTCGAGCAGGTGCGAGAGCTGGCGGCCGCCCTGGGCTGTCGCGTGATTGGCGTAACCGACAGCCCGCTCCTCGGCCCCAAGGGGAACCGGGAGTTTCTCATCGCCCTGACCCGGGGAGGGGCGGCATGAACAAGGTCTATTTCATCGGTGCCGGCCCCGGCGATCCCGAACTCCTCACCCTGCGTGGCGCAAACCTGCTGAAAGGGTGCGCAACGGTCTTCGCTATCGACGCCTTCGCCGAAACCTTCGCCGGACTGGTGGCCGGCAAGGAACTGCGCGACCCCTTCGACTATCCCTTCGCGGAGCTGATCGCCCTGCTGCAGGCGCTGGCCGAAAAGGCCCCCGTGGCGTTCCTGGTCCCCGGCGATCTGACCTTCTACTCCCCCTTCCAGGCGCTGGTCGATGGACTTGGCGATCAGGCGGAAGTCATCCCGGGTGTTGGTACCGCCAATGCCGCTTCGGCGGCGCTGAAAAAGACCCTGGACCTGCCGAGCATCTGCAATCGCACCATCCTGGTCTCGCCGCGCACCCTCGGCGACGGGCCGGACGCGCCCACCCTCGAAGCACTCGCCGCGCCCGGCGTCACCCTCCTGATTTACATGAACAACCTCCCCCTCGACGAGCTCTGTGCGCAGCTGCGACGCGGTTATGGCGGCAACGTGCCGATCGCCCTCCTGCACCGCCTCGGGCTGGCCGGGGAGACTGTCCTGGTCGGTGCCCTGGACGATATCGCCGCCCAGGTTGGCGAGCGGGACTTTTTCAACCTCAGCGGGCCGAGTCGCCGCCCGGCCCTGACCCTGGTCGTGGCGGGCGAGACGCTGGCGAGCCAGGTCGACGGCAGCTGGTGGGATTTTCGGCGCGACCATATCTGGCGGCCGGGGGGGGAGGCTTGAGCGTGCGGATAATCTCCCCGATTGATTCCCTGGCCGAGACAGGGGCGCTCCTCGATGCCGGCGCCGATGAGCTTTACGGCGGCTGCCTGCCGGCGGAGTGGTCGAAACGCTTCAGTCTGCTTACCTCGGTCAATCAGCGCACCTTCGCCGGCGCGCAGATCGACACTTTTGCCGATCTTGCCAGCATTGTCGCGCTGGTTCACGATCGTGGCCGCCGCTTTGCACTGACCCTGAACGCCCCCTTTTTCAGCGATCTGCAACAGCCGCTGGTCCTCGATTTTGTCGATCAGGCGGTCGCGGCCGGGATCGACGCGGTCATCCTTGCCGACATCGCCCTGTTACGGGCCCTGCGGCCGCGCCATCCCCGCCTCGAATTGCATGCCAGCACCCTGGCCCATCTCTCCAACTCGGCGGCGATCCGTTTTTATGCAGGGCAGGGGATCGAGCGGGTGGTACTCCCGCGCCATCTCAGCGTCGCCGAGATGGAGGCGATTACCGCCGCGGTCGCCCCGGTGCGCTGCGATGCCTTCCTGCTGATCGGCAAGTGTCCCAACACCGAAGGGCTGTGCAGTCATCACCACGCCAGTGCCGACAAAGTCTGGCCCTGTGAAATTCCCTATGCGATCGAACCTCTCGCGCGGGGGGCGGTTTCTTCGCGCCTGCGGGCGGCGATCGAGCGCCAGGGAGGATGGGCCCGGACCAATCGCCGCCACGGCTGCGGTCTCTGTGCCCTGCCGAGGTTGCAGACCGCCGGCATTTTCGGCGTCAAGCTGGTGGGGCGGGGTGCGCCAACCGCCCAGAAGGTGAACAACCTGCTGCTGACCCGGGAATTTTTGCAGCTCGCCACCAGTGAAACCGACCCGGTGATTTACCGGCAACGGGCCCGGGCTGCCCATCGCGCCCGGTTTGGCAGCGATTGCTCGGCCAATGTCTGCTACTATCCTGAATTTCTCGAAGAGGGTTAGCCTGGATGCTGCGTCTCCTTCACACCGCCAGCCCGTTTTTGGACGCTCCCCACTCCTGCTTTGGCGCCGTCGCCGCGGCCCGGGGGGAGGACTTTCTCCATACCTTCGAGCAGGTGCTGGAGGTGGCCCGGCGGGAACAGGCCTCGATTTTCCTGGTCGCAGGGGATCTCTTTGCGACGCCACGCCCGCGGCGGGAGATCCTGGCGCGGGTGGTGGCCGGGCTCGAATCCCTGCGCGCCGCCGGCATTCATCCCGTCGTGCTCCCCGGTCCCCGGGATACCGGGCTGAGTGCCGACGCCGTCTATCGGCGTCAGGACCTTCCCGGAACCATCCTTTCAACCTCCGGAGCGGTTACGAGCCTGGAGGTCAACGGCCGGCTGGTGCGTTTTGTTACGGCGGGCGCAACACCTCCGGCACCTGTCGCGGGGAGCTTCGACATCGGTGTCGCCTGCGCAGCGCCCGACGCGCTGCCTCCCCCCTTCTCCGGGACCTGGCGCCCGGACTACCTGGCCCTCGGTGGTCGGGGTGACTTTGAGCTGCTGAGCCGGGAAGAGATCGTCTACGGCTGTCGTCCCGGGGGGGCAGAGGGGGTCGATTTCACCGAAACCGGAGCGCGGCATGCGGCCCTGGTTGACCTCGAGCCGCAAAGCTGCCTGGTGCGGCAACTCAAGGTCAATCGCCGGCTGTTGCTGGAACGGGAAATCGTTCTGAGCGGCAGCGAGGACGACGCCGCTCTTGCTGCCCGGGTACGTGCCGAGTTGGTGCCCGAAGCCGCTCTGCGCCTGGTCCTGCGTGGGTCCGTGGAACAGCCGATTGACCTTGCCGCCCTGGAGGACCAGGTCGCCGGAGCCAGTTTTTTCCTGGTCATGGAGGACCAGACCAGCTTGGCCGGCAGCCGCCTCGTTGCCCGGTTTGCCGCCGAGGATACGGTGCGCGGGCTCTGTCTGCGCCGGGCGCTGGAGCGTCTTGCCTGCGCCGGGGAAGGGGAGAAGGAGCTGCTGGAAGCAGCGCTGCGGGAAATTCTGACCCGGTTGCAGATGGTATCCGGCGGAGCCGAGTCATGATTCTGCGGCATCTCGAGTTAAAGCAGTTCGGACGCTTCAGCGAGCGCAGTTTTGAATTTCGCCGCGGGCTCAACCTGGTGGTCGGGCCGAACGAAGCGGGGAAGTCGACCCTGGTCGAGGCGATTCCGGCGATTCTCTTTGGCAGCAGCAAAGCCGAACGCTTTCGCCCCTGGGGGCGTCCTGCCGAATGCCGGGCCGCCCTGGTCCTTGAAACTCCAGGCCGCACGGTGCGCATCGAGCGGGACCTCCTTTCGGACCATACCGAACTCCTCGAACAGGATGATCTTTACCAGGTCCGTGACAGCTTTACCGGAAAAGCTCCCTGCAGCGGTCGCGGCGCCACCCGTGCCGACTACCTCGAGCGCCTGGTACGCCTTTTTGGGGTGGCCGACGAGGAACTCTTCCGGGCGTCTCTTTTCTTTGGCCAGGGGGCCCTCGGTTTTGGCGGGGGCGAGGGGTTCGCGGCACGGGTGCGCAGCCTCCTGACCGGTGCCGTCGATACGGATTACCAGGAGGTATTGAGCACTCTTGGCGACGAATATTTTGCCCTGACCCGGATTAACCCCTGGGGACGAGATCGCGCCAAGGATCGCCAGCTCGAGATCCTTCGCGCTGAGCTGGCGGAGCTGGAGCAGCGACAGGCTGACGCCGCCCGGCATCTTGCCGCCGCCGCCGAATTGCATGGCCGAATCGGGGAACTGCGGGAAAACCTGACCCAGGAACGGAGCGATCACGAGCAGGGGCGGCAGTATCTGGCCTGGGCGCACCAGCAATGGCGGCGCATCGGCGCCGGGGAGGCGACCGCGGTGCCACCGGTCGTTCCTTCGGCAGATGTGGCCGCACTCCTCAAGGAGCGGGAGGGGTTGCGCCGGGACTATCGCCAAACGGGACTTCCGGACCCGATTCCCTCCGAGTTACCGCCCCTGCTCGAAACTGCGGACGGGATCCGCCAGGAGCTGGTGACGATCGGCAGCGAAGCGACGCGGCTGCGGCAGGCGCAACTCAAGTTGCCGCGCCTTCCCTGGGTTGCCCTGGGAAGCATTAGCGCTATCGCCATACTGCTGGCCCTGAGCGCCGCCTGGCTGTTTCCGGACTGGCTGTGGGCAGTGCTGGCGACGGTGGCGGGCGTGTTGGGCACCTGCTGGGGCCTGTTACTGCGCAAGGGCGCGACCACCAGGCGCAGGCGCCAGGAACTTGAGAAGGAAGGGCGGGAGGTCGAGGCGGAGCGGGAAGCGGCGCAGGAGCGACTGGCCGCCCTCGACGAAGCTTTTGAAGCCCTTGGTCTTTCCCCCTCTGCGGTGGAAGTGGCACGGATGCAGAAAAACCTGGAGCGTGCCCGCCGCATCGGTGAACAGCTGCAGGCGATCGAGAACGAATTGCAGCTACGATCGGCCCCAGCCAGCCCCGGCTCTGCAGCCGTGGTCGCGGCGAGCCCGGCACCGCCGGCCAATTTGCTGCCGCTGGCGGAACTGCCGGAGGCCGAGGGGCGCCTGGAGGCCTTAGGCCGGCAAATCGCCGAGCACGAAGCGGAGCTGTTGCGGCTGGTGGAAGCCGAGGCGGCGCTGCAGGGAGAGCTGCTTGCCGCCGAGCAACTCGATGCCGAAATTGCCCGGCGGCGCAGCGAGGAGGCTCAGCTCCTGCGGCGTCGCGATCTGCTCGCCCTGAGTATCGATCTCCTTGCTGGCGCCGTCGAAGAATATCATCAGGAACATTTCAACCGATTTGCTGAAGAGCTCGGCCATTCGCTGCGCCTGGTTACCGGCGGTCGCTATGCCGAGGTGCGCTGCCACGACGATTTTTCTTTCTCCCTGCGGGGCAAGGGAAACAGCTGGCAACCCCTGGAGCGTTTCAGCCGCGGCACCATCGACGCCTGTCAGCTGGCGGTTCGACTGGCGCTCACGCGGCGCCTGGCCCGGGATCGCCATCTGCCGCTGATTCTGGACGATCCGCTGGTCAACCTTGACCGCTTCCGCATGGCCGAGGCGCTGAAGATGCTGGAGCGCCTGAGCAGTGAGCACCAGGTCATTCTGTTCAGCCACGACGAGCAGCTCCTGAAACGGGCGGCCCGGGATCGCTGGCATGTTATCCCTCTTGAAGAGACGCGGGGGATCCCCCCTCAAAGCTCACAGGAAAGGAGCGATGATAGTGGACAACTGCATCTTTTGTAAGATTCTCGCCGGTGAAATCCCCGGCAAATGTGTCTACGAGGACGACAAGGTGGTGGCCCTGATCGACATCAATCCTCAGGCGCCCCATCACTATGTCCTGGTGCCGCGCAAGCACATCCGTACCACCCTCGACCTGACCACCGCCGACAATGAGCTCGTCGGCCACATCTACCAGGTGGCGGGGAAGGTGGCCCATGATCTCGGTTTTGCCGATGACGGCTTCCGCATTGTCAATAACTGCAACGAGGCGGGTGGGCAGGTGGTCTGGCATATCCATTTTCACCTCCTCGGTGGCCGCGACCTCGGCTGGCCCCCCGGATAACGGCTTGCCGGAGGTACCTGTCTCGACTAAGATGAAACGTTCGCAGAACCGCAATCTCATTTTCAGGACCGTTAATGGATAATCCGCAGGCACATCAGGTGGATCGCCAGCAACTCCGCCTGATCAACGAAATCATGGAATTGCTGGTCACCCATTACGGGGGCGGGCTCAGCGAGACCGAACTTGATCGTGGCATCGATGTATTGCAGCGAGCCCTCGAACTGGCGCGTGCCTCTCACGCCGACCAGGTCCGCAAGTCGGGAGAGCCCTACTTCTATCATCCGCTGCGGGTGGCCCATCTTGCCGCCCGGCACTGGATGGATTTCGATTCGATCATGGCGGCAATACTCCACGATGTGGTCGAGGATACCCCGGTCACCCTGGAAGAGGTGGAGAGCCAGTTCGGTTCGGAGGTGGCGCTGCTGGTCAATGGGCTGACCAAAGCGGCCGACGAACGACTGAACCGCCAGGCGCTGAAGGAGAAGACCTATCGCAAGCAGTTGCTGGCGGCCATTGAGGATGTCCGGGTCCTCTGCCTGAAGTTCTGGGACCGCATGGACAACCTGCAGACGATCAGTGCTCTGAACCCGCAAAAGCAATCGCTGATCGCCGAGGAGACCCGTTCCATCTATGTGCCGCTGGCGCGTCACCTCGGCATGGGGCTGGTCGCCTCGGAACTCGATGCCCTGTCGCTGGCGATCCTCTACCCGCGCCGTGCCGAGCGCTACCGGGCGGTCATCGTTCAGGCCCAACAGCGCTTCGAGCCGGCCCTGCGCAAAATCCGGGCGGAGATCAATAACAGCTGTGAGCATCACCGCATCCACGTCCTGCTGCGCGACCGCTGGCGCCCCTTCTCCATCGCCGGGGCGCAGGCGATGGGACGGGGGCTGACCACCCTCTATACCCTGGAGATGCAGGTGGATCGCACCATGGATGCCTATCTGGCCCTCGGTCTGCTGCACAGCCTCTATCCGCCGATTCCCGGGAAACTGCGGGATCACCTCAATGTTCCGTCCCAGTTCGGCTACCAGGCCCTGAAAACGACAGTCCAGGCCGGGGAGAACCGGATCCGGGTGGAAATCACCACCCGCAAGCTGGCCCGTTTCAACGAAGCTGGCGTTCTCGCTCCCGGTTTCGAATTTCGCCGCGCCAATTTCCGCGAGCTGATGCAATCCCTGCTCGAAGGGGAGTCCGCTTTCGATACCGAAAGCCTGCGCCTGGCTTCGGCCTCGATTCAGGTCTACACGCCGCGCGGGGAGATTCGTACCCTGCCGGAAGGGAGCAGCGCCCTCGATTTCGCTTTTGATATCCATGAAGAGCTCGGTTTGCATGCAGTCCGAGCCCGGATCAACGGCCAGACCCGGCTGCTCACGTCGCGCCTGATGGACGGTGACCAGGTCGCGATTGAACGGGGAGAAGGCCCGGCAGTTCTCCCCAAGTGGCTGGAGTGGGCGGTTACCCCCCGCGCCCGCAACCGGATTCGCCGTTATCTGCGCAGTCGCGTGCAAAAAGGGGCGGGTGAATAATGCGGGTCCTGACCCTTCTGCCATTCCTGCTGTTCCTTATCGCCAGCATCTTAATGTCCGCCCCCGCGCTTTCCCTGCCCGCGCCATCGAACGAGGCGGTTGTCTTCATCTACCACCGCTTCGGTGACGTCAGGCATCCTTCGACCAATATCGACCTGGAGGTCTTTGCCGCCCAGCTCGCCTGGCTCAAGGCGGAAAAGCGGCCGGTGCTGGCCCTGGGCGAAATCGTGCGGCGTCTCGATGCCGGGGAACCTCTGCCCCAGGGGTGCGTCGCGCTGACCGTGGATGACGCCTATACCTCCTTTCTCACGGGGGGGATGCCGCTGCTGCGCCGTTTTGGATTCCCGGTCACTCTTTTTGTCAACACCGACGCAGTCGGCGCTGCCGACTACCTGAGCTGGGATGAACTGCGCGGGCTTGCCGCCGAGGGGGTGGAGATCGGGAACCACAGTGCCAGTCATGCCTACCTGCTCGAGACTCGGCCGGGAGAAGATCACGCGACCTGGCGTTCCCGGGTAGCAGCCGACATCGAGCGTGCCCAGCAGGCCCTAATCCGGGAGCTGCGCCTGACGCCCCGGCTCTTTGCCTATCCCTTCGGTGAATATTCGCCCGCCTTGCAGGACCTGGTCCGGGAGCTCGGCTTTGCGGCGGCAACCAGCCAGCAGTCGGGAGTGGTCTGGACCGGCAGCGAGCGTTTTGCGCTGCCACGGTTTCCCATGGGGGGCGCCTATGCCACCCTGGCGGAATTCCGGGGCAAGGCCGGAATGAGGGCGCTGCCGGTCACGGTACTGGCCCCTGGAACACCGCTGGTGAGCGGTTCGGAAAACCCGCCCCGATTGCGGGTGCGCATCGACGCCCCCAATGCTGACCTGGGTGGCCTTCGCTGTTTTGTCCAGGGGGAGAACCGGTGTCAGGTGATTGCGGTGGAAGGGGCGCCCGGGGAGTTTCTGGTTACGGCTGCCGGGCCCCTTGGCGGTCGGCGCAATAAATATACGCTGACGGCTCCAGGTAAGGCCGGAGGGTGGTACTGGTTCAGTCAGCCGTGGTTTCAGCCGCGGCAGGGCGCGGACGGCGGCTGAAGGATGGGGAAGAGAGGAGGCCCTTGGCATTGCCGACGTCGCCAGCGGGTGCCGGTCTTAGCGAGGCCGCCGAGAGGCGGGTGAGCCGGTTGCGGAGAATAATCTCCCGCAACTCCTTGACATAGTCGAGGCCGCGGGTCGAATAACGGTCGAGACCCTCGGCCAGGTCCAGACCGCGAAGGGGCTTGCCGGCAGCGCGGATTTGCGCCCGCTTGTGGCGGAAGTCGCGATAGGCCCAGTGGGTGTTGATATTCCGCAGGTAGGAATGAAGGGAAGCGGCCACGTTCGGAAAACGGCGGATTTCGTAGGTTGCTCCTTCGGGACGTTCCAGCGGGACCAGGCCGGTGCCGGGGAGAAAGGTCCATTCGCCGAAGAGGTTGTTGGCGCGGCGGGCAAAGCGCGACGTCCCGTAGGCCGATTCCGTGGCCGCCTGGGCCAGGACCAGAGAAGGCGGAATGACATCAATCCGTTCCAGCAGCTCACGACGCAATTCGGGGTCGAGATAGAGGTCGCCTTCCACGGCATACTCCCGCTGCAGTCCCAGGAGCTGGGAGTTCTCTTCCGGCGAAAGTTGACCGTCCCGCTCCAGCCGGTGCAGGAGTTCTTCGGCCTGGGCCCGTTGGGCGCTAATCTCCTCGTTGGCAAGAAGTACCATCGGCAACAGGGAGAGGAAGAAGATATGCTTCTTCTCAGTTACTCGCTCCACCCGGTGAAGGTCGGTTGGCAGAGTCTCCAGGATGAAGGGGGGGACACCTTCGAGGACCGTGCTCCAACCGTAGTTGTGGCTGGCAAAGAAATCCTCCAGCTCCTGATGACTGGCCGGCCGAATGGTTTGCGGCCGGGATGCCGCAGTGAGGCGGTCCTCCTCGTGGGGCTGGCAACCGCCAAGGGGGGCAAGCAGGAACCAGAGCAGGCAAATTATGAGGGGTAGCGGGGTGCGCATAGGCTTAATTACAATTCCCGGGAACACGTCCTGAATTTCAGGCGATTGTTGATAGCATATCCGCGTCGATTTGGCAATTTTTCCATCCGGGTTCCATCCGGGTTGAATGCGGAGAAGTGAGCGGGCCTCGATCTGGGGCTTGCTGCCGGCTGGCCGCCGGGTTTTTCTCCAAGTTGGGAGGGTGGTTGTCTGGCGCCCATCGATGTGGTATTCAGATATTATACGGTGACAAATCGAAATGACGGGAATTCGTATGGAAACGATCAAAACGGCTAGTTTTGAATATCTGATCAGCCTCGCCGAGGAACTCCCGGAAGGCGGTTTTCTGTTTCGTCTCGATGGCGTTGACTATCAGATTTCGGACGTCCTGGAAATTTCGCGTATTGCCGACCGGCATGGTTACATCGTCATCTATTGAATTGAGGGAGAGGTTGCATGACTCAGTCGGCTCAGGTTTGTTACACCTTTGAAGCGGCCCTTGAAATGGCGGTCAAGATGGAGCAGGAAGGCTTCCGCCACTACTTTGAGGCGTTGCGGATCGTGCGCGACAAGGCGGCTCAGGAAATACTCAGGGATGCCGCCCTCGATGAACTGGAGCACAAGTTCCAGCTCGAAAAGGCCCTGATCGAAGGGCAACTGGCCGGAGATGCTCTCGCGGCGCCGGTGCCGACCATGAACCTTGACTACGTTCTCGAAAAAAAGAGCCTGAATGCCGATGCGGATGGCCGCCAGGCCCTCGCCTATGCCATTCATCTCGAAAAGAGTTCCCTCGATTTTTACCGGCGAATGGCCAGGGGGTGCAGCGGGGCGCCGATGGGAGATCTCTTCACCCGGATTGCCAACGATGAAAGCCGGCACCTGCAGCAACTGGAGGACCTCTACGAGAAGCACTTCCTGACCGAGAATTGAGGCATATCTTGCCCGCTGGAAAATGCATGGAGGGCTGGTATCCGGCGCTACTGTTCTTTTTCGCAGGATGGGGTAAAGTAAAGCAAGACAGAACGCATTCGGGAGGCGCCGATGAAAAGTTACCTGGTGCTGGGACTCTTTTCCCTCCATGTTGTTGTTGTCTCCCTGGTGCGATATCTTCGCGACGAGGAATTCTTTCGCCTGACCGCCATGAAACGCGCCTGGGGCCGTTCCCGTGGGCTGGCCATGCATTTTCTGGCCAATATCGCATTGCCGATGGTTTTGGGGATTGTTTTTATATCCCAGGCCGTCGTCAGTGACCGGTCGAACCCGCACCATCCCCTGGAGGTCTCCCCCTCCCTGACCGAGCGGGTGGTATCTTCCCACGCAGGTGACCGACCCTGGTCGACGGTTTCCGTCGCAGCGCGGTCCGGCGACGACCTTTATCCCCTGCTCGTCCTCTCCCCCTGATCCAGCAAACTCTCTGACCGACCTCGTTTCTGGAGTCTCCCGGAAGAATATCCGGGTATTTTTCTGCGTATTGCCAAATCCGGGAATATTCCCGGGGGATAACTCCCGGGATTTGTGAAACTCGGTATGTGAATTGTAAGTAGCCGAAAAATAACTAGAAAAAAAGTGCCCAAAATCTAGGCAAGGAGACAAGTGGCCTGAGTTCGCAGGAACAGGGGAGGTAATCAACAAGGTTTTGAACAGGTTTTCCACAGTATTTGTGGACAAGGGGAGCAGGGGGTTGAAGCGCCTGGGTTTTTCCAGCCTCAGGAAATTTTGACCATTCCGGGTAAAGGGACGGAAGGGGGGGGGAGGACTCTTGAAGTCCAGTTAGGGAACCTTTGCCGGAGCCATTTTAGGGGTGTGAAGCGAGGTTTTGAGCAGGCTTTCCGGCGTGCCGGTTGAGGGCCTGCCGCAATGCCTGCTCGGCATCCAGCCCCGCGGTCCGGCCCCAGGCAACTGTAGCTAAAATGAATTCTCCGAAGGCTGCTTCGAGGCGTGATGCATCGTTGGCATTGGCGGCGGCGTCCACCAGCGGCCGATACCGGTTCTCAAGGGTTAGCACGTCCTGGGGCGCCTCCGGTGCCAAAACCGATTTTCGACTGGCGCGTTCAAGGAATTTGGCGGCGCGGGCGAGAGCGGGAAGATCCTTGGGGATCCCGTCGAGAAGATTTCTTTCCGTGCTGTGGTTCGGCTTTTCCTTGCGCTTGATCTGGTCCCACTGCTGGTTGAGTTCGTCAATCGTCGTAAGGGGGCTGTCCGCAAAGACATGAGGGTGGCGGCGTTCGAGTTTGTCACTGATACCATTGGCGACAGCGGCGAGGTCAAAGATTTCCTCTTCGGCAAAGATCTGGGCATGAAAGACGATCTGCAACAGGAGATCACCCAGTTCGTCCTTGATCTGGAGCGGATCTCCCCCATCCAGCGCTTCCAGGAGTTCGTAGACCTCTTCCAGCAGGTAAGGTTTCAGTGAAGCTGTCGTCTGCATGGCATCCCAGGGGCACCCCCCGGGGCTGCGAAGGATTTCCATGATGCGGTGGAGCCGACAAAGCGCGCGGCCGATTGCCCGGTTTTCCATGACTGATATCTCCTGACCGTGGGGAAGAAATTTTCTACCTTATATGCATCCTGATTGCAAGCAAGAGCCGGCCTGCGGCAGGGGAAAATTGTCCTTGCAAATTCCCCGGTATTAGGCTAATACAGAAGCCTCCGATGGGGCTGGAGGGGAGGAATTTCCCTTGACAAGCAGGGGGCAGTCTTTATACTGGCCGCTCTTTGCGGGGCGAGAAAGGCGCACAGGTGTTGCAGCTTCGCGTTGACGATATCAAGGACCAGGGGCTTCTCCTGGACTTCAGTGAGCCTCCGGAGTCCTTTCCCGCTCTTGAGGAGCTGCAGTTGCAGGGCGAAGTCAGTTTTGACGGTCCGATCGTTGTCAGCGGTCGGGTACAGCGGGTCGCCGGTCTGGTCGAGATCGAGGGAGCGGTTCAGACCGCAGCCCGGATCCCCTGTGGGCGCTGTCTGGAAGATGTCTCGCTCCCTCTGGATGCCAGGTTTTGCGTCACCTTCAGCCGGGAACTGCCGGAGATCGTGGACGAAGAGGATGGCGCGGAGCTGGAGCTCTCAGCCGAGGAGATGGGACTTATTCCATTTACCGGCGATGAGATCGATTTGCGCGAGGCGATTCAGGAGCAGGTCATCATGGCTCTGCCTCTGCGGCCGCTCTGCCGGCCTGAATGCCTGGGGCTCTGTCCCCAGTGCGGCGCCGACCTGAATCGTGAGCAGTGTGGTTGCGAGGCGCCGATTTTCAACAGCAAGTTCGGCAGCCTGCGCGAGTTTAAGATCAATAGTGAGGATAACGGCTCAGGGCGTAGCTAGAGCTGGAAAGAGTGTCTGGCCCGGCACGCGCCGGTTTCGGCCCCTGAATAGATCAAAACCCGGCATTGACCGGCACAAGGAGAATAGAATCATGGCGGTACCTAAGAAAAAGACTTCCAAATCAAAACGCGACATGCGGCGTGCCCATGACGCCGTAAACGCTCCTGGTATTTCGCTCTGCCCCCAGTGCAAAGAACCGAAACAGCCCCACCGCGTTTGCCCGAGTTGCGGGACCTATAAAGGTAAAGAAGTCATCTCCAGCGAAGAATAACAGCAGGGGACTGACTTGAAAGAGCGCATCATCGTTGCGGTGGACGCCATGGGAGGGGACAACGCACCTGCCGTGGAGGTCGAAGGGGCCGTTGCCGCCGCGCGGGAGTGGAATATCCCGATTGTTCTGGTCGGCGACAGGGCCCGGGTTGCCGCCGAACTCGAAAAATTCGACATCCGGAATCTCGACATCACCATCCACCATGCCAGCGAAGTGGTCGGGATGCACGATTCGGCCTCCGATGCCGTGCGCAAGAAGAAGGATTCGTCGATCCGCGTAGCCTTCAACCTGGTGCTGCAGAAATCGGCTTCGGCAGTGGTCAGCGCCGGGAACTCCGGGGCGACGATGGCAGCCGGCATGTTTGTCCTGAAGCGGGTGAAAGGGATTGACCGGCCGGCAATCGCGACGATCGTTCCCAACCTGGACAGCCAGACCCTGGTCCTCGATGTCGGAGGGAATGTCGACTGCAAACCGTTGCATCTGGCCCAATTCGCCCTGATGGGGGAGGTCTACGCCCGCCAGGTGCTGGGCAAGGAGCGTCCCCGGGTCGGCCTTCTCTCCAACGGGGAGGAAGCGACCAAGGGGAATGAGCTGACCCGCGACGCCCACCGCCTGCTGAGCACGGCGCCCTTTAATTATCTCGGTTATATCGAGGGCCGCGACATTTATAACGGCAAGGTTGACGTTGTCGTCTGTGACGGCTTTGTCGGCAATGTCGTTCTCAAGGTTTCCGAGGGGCTGGCCGAGGCCATCTTCACCATGCTGAAACGGGAAATTGGCGGTCGTTTTTTCGCCAAGCTCGGATTTCTGATGGCTCGTCCGGCTTTGCGTGCTTTTCGCAAGCGGGTGGATTATGCGGAATACGGCGGCGCTCCCCTGCTTGGCATCGAGGGGACCGGGATGATCTGCCACGGCGGCTCGAGTGTTCTGGCGATCAAGAACGCCATTCATATGGCACGGGAAGCCGTCCTGCAGAATGTGCACGGTCGTCTCGCGACCCAGTTGCAACAGGGCGAAGTCGGCGGTGCCTCTGGGGAAGGAGCTGAGTATTGATCAAAGCGCGTATCATCGGCACCGGGTCCTATGTGCCCGAAAAGATACTGACCAACTCCGATCTCGAAAAATTCCTCGACACCACCGACGAATGGATCGTGACCCGCACCGGGATTCGCGAGCGCCATATCGCCGCCGAAGGGGAAACGACATCCGACATTGCAACCCATGCCGCCAGGCGGGCCCTGGATATGGCGGGGCTGCAACCGGATGATCTTGACCTGATCGTGGTCGGTACCATCAGTGGTGATTACCCCTGGCCGGCAACCGCCTGTCTGGTCCAGCATAAGCTTGGGACTCGCGGGCAGGCTACCTTTGACGTCTCCGCCGCCTGCTGCGGTTTTCTCTATGCGCTCTCCAATGCGGTGGCCCAGGTTGAAAGCGGCCGGGTGCGGCGGGCACTTGTCATCGGTGCGGAAATCCTGACCCGGCTGGTCGATTGGGAAGATCGCAATACCTGTGTGCTCTTCGGTGACGGTGCCGGCGCGGTCGTAATCGAAGCGCAGGAAGGCGAGTCTGGAGTCCTCTCGACCCACCTGCATGCCGATGGCAGTTATTGGGAGCTCCTCTATCAGCCCGGGTTCGGTTCTGCCAATCCCCCCTCCGTGGAAGGGATTGCCGCCCGTCTCCCCTTTTTGAAGATGCAGGGAAACGAGGTTTTCAAGATCGCTGTTCGCTCCCTCCACGAGGTTGCGATGGAGGCCCTGACGGCAAACGGATACACCGCCGCTGACGTCAATCTTTTCGTCCCGCACCAGGCCAACCAGCGGATTCTCGATGCCACCGCCAAGCGTCTCGGTTTGCGCGATGACCAGGTCTTTATTAATGTCGAGCGCTTCGGCAATACCTCCGGCGCCTCGATTCCGATTGCCCTGGATGAAGCGAACCGCGCCGGAAGGATTGCCGCCGGGGATCTTGTCCTGCTGGATGCCTTCGGGGGGGGCTTGACCTGGGCTTCCGCCCTGGTGCGCTGGTAGGCGTCCCGTCTATTCTTCAGGAGAGTTGTCATATCTATGATTGCGTTTGTCTTTCCCGGACAGGGATCTCAGTACGCTGGCATGGGCAAAGAGCTCGCGGCCAATTTTGCGGCAGCACGGGAGGCCTTTGCCGAAGCCGATGAAGCCCTCGGCTTTGCCTTGTCCAGGCTTTGCTACGAGGGGCCGGAAGAAGACCTCAAGTTGACGACCAATACCCAACCGGCTATTCTCGCCACGAGTATTGCCGCCCTGCGGGTTTTGCAGCAGGAGACCGGGCTGGTCGCCGATTTCGCCGCCGGGCATTCTCTGGGGGAATATTCGGCCTTGGTTTGTGCCGGGGCCCTCGATTTCGGGGATGCACTAAGGACCGTTCGGTTGCGCGGCAGTTTTATGCAGGAGGCGGTCCCGGTGGGGGTCGGCTCCATGGCCGCGATCCTCGGTCTGGAGGGGGCTGATCTCGACGCGGTCTGTAATGAGGCGGCGCAGGGCGAGATCGTTTCCCCGGCCAATTTCAATAGCCCCGGGCAGGTGGTCATAGCCGGTCACGCCGGTGCTGTCGAGCGCGCCATGGAGCTTGCCAAGGCACGGGGTGCCAAGCGGGCGCTGCCGCTGCCGGTTTCTGCTCCTTTCCACTGCGCTCTGATGGAACCGGCCGGTCTCCGTTTGCGCGAGGTGCTGGCGGGGATTACCGTTGCGGAGCTTCAGCTCCCCGTGGTGAGCAATGTCGAAGCGCTCCCCAACCGGGATGCGAGCCGGGTCCGGGATTTGCTGGTCTCCCAGGTCAGTGCGCCGGTCCGCTGGGACGAATCGGTGCAGGCCATGGTCGAACTCGGCGTGGACCGCTTCGTCGAGATCGGCCCCGGCAAGGTTCTTTCCGGCCTGGTCAAGCGCATTGCCAAGGGGGTAACGACGCAGAATGTTGAAGATTGCTCCAGTCTCAAGGTATTCTGAGGATCGGAAAGGAATCGGCTACGATGCTGTTGACTGATAAGGTTGCCGTTGTCACCGGAGCTTCCCGGGGAATCGGACGGCACATTGCTCTCGACCTCGCCGGTCGCGGTGCCCGGATTGTCGCCTCGGCCCGCAACGTTGATGCCCTTGATTCCCTGATCGCAGAAATCGTTGCCGCCGGTGGTTCGGCCCTGGCTGTTGCCGCCGACGTTGCCGTAGCCGCCGATGCGGAGCAATTGATCGCAGCGGCGATGGAGCACTTCGGCCGCGTCGATATTCTGGTCAACAATGCCGGGATCACCCGGGATGGCTTGCTGCTGCGGATGAAGGAAGAGGATTGGGATGCCGTTCTCGACACCAACCTCAAGGGTGCTTTTCTCTGCACGCGGGCGGCTGCCAAGGTGATGAGCAAGCAGAAATTCGGGCGGATTATCAATATCTCTTCGGTCGTCGGCGAAATGGGGAATCCCGGGCAGGCGAACTATTGCGCCAGCAAGGCCGGACTGCTCGGCCTGACCAAATCCGTGGCCCGTGAACTCGCTCGCCGCAACGTGACGGTCAACGCCATTACGCCCGGTTTTATCGTCACCGACATGACCGACTCCCTGCCCGAGAAGGCTCGTGAGGAACTGGTCAGCCAGATTCCTCTCGGGCGTTTTGGGACCCCCGAGGATATCGCCTTCAGCGTCGCCTTTCTTGCCAGTGACCAGGCCGGCTACATTTCCGGACAGGTGCTGGGTGTGAACGGCGGCATGTACATGTAGCCAACCTTTAACCCGGATTCAGACCGATCGCTGATCGGCTCGAACATTCAAACAAGGAGGTGAAGCAAATGGCTTCGATTGAGGAAAGGGTCAAGCAGATTGTTGCCGAGCAGCTCGGCGTCGACGAGGAGCAGGTCACCAACGAAGCGTCTTTTATGGACGATCTCGGTGCCGATTCTCTGGACACAGTAGAACTGGTGATGGCTCTGGAAGAAGAGTTCGACATCGAGATTTCCGATGAAGATGCCGAAAAGATCCAGACCGTCCAGGATGCCGTTGACTACATCGGCGAGCACTCCTGAGTGGTTAGCCCGGGGGAAGGGGGCCGTGGCTCTCTTCTCCCGGTATGCTCCCGCTGGGGTGCAGAAACCTTCGGACTTGATCCCTGCTGTTTCAGGCAGCTTGCAGACGCTAGTTCAGCCTGCATCGATACCGGCCTTCACGGAGGAACGAGAGAACCATGCGTAGAGTCGTTGTTACCGGGGTAGGAGTTATCTCCGCCCTTGGCACCGGGAATGAAAAGAACTGGTCCGCTCTGATGAACGGCCAGTCGGGCATCGACCGCATCAGCCGTTTTGATGCTTCTGATCTGCCGACCCAGATTGCCGGGGAAGTCAAGGATTTCAACGCGGAAGACTTCATCGACAAAAAAGAGATCAAGAAGATGGATCTCTTTATCCAGTATGCCCTCGGCGCGGCCGAGCTTGCGATGCAGGATTCGGGTTTGCAGATTACCGACGAGAATGCCGAGCGGGTCGGAGTACTGGTCGGCGCCGGGTTGGGAGGCCTGCCCGCCATCGAGCGTTACCATGAGGCGATGCTCGAAAATGGCTACAAGAAGATTTCGCCTTTCTTTATCCCGATGCTGATCATCAACCTGGCACCCGGGCATATCTCCATCCGTTACGGCGCCAAGGGTCCGAATGTCTCCTCGGTTTCCGCCTGTGCCACCGGCACCCATTCCATTGGGGATGCCTTCCGGATGATCCAGCGCGGTGACGCCGATGCCATGATCGCCGGGGGGACCGAATCGACGATTACGCCCCTTGGCATTGCCGGCTTCAATGTCATGAAAGCCCTGTCCACCCGCAACGATGATCCGACGGGCGCCAGTCGCCCCTTCGAGAAGGGACGGGATGGTTTTATCATGGCGGAAGGGGCCGGAATCGTCATCCTCGAAGAATTCGAAGCGGCCAAGGCGCGCGGGGCAAAGATCTATGCCGAGGTCTGTGGCTATGGTCTGACCGGCGACGCCTACCACCTGACCGCGCCGGCTCCGGGCGGTGAAGGGGCCGCACGCTGCATCAAGATGGCCCTGAAGACGGCCGGCGTCAACCCGGAAGAGGTCGACTACATCAACGCCCACGGGACCTCGACCCACTTCAACGATCTCTACGAGACGATGGCGATCAAGAGCGTCTTCGGTGGCCACGCCGGAAAATTGATGGTCAGTTCGACCAAGAGCATGACCGGCCACGCCCTCGGCGCCGCCGGTGGTCTCGAGGCGGTCTTCACCCTGCTCGGGATGGAGCGCGGCGCGGTACCGCCGACCATCAACTATCAGGAGCCCGATCCTGAATGCGATCTCGATTACGTCCCCAATTCCGCCCGTCAGGCGCAGGTTAAGGTGGCCCTTTCCAACTCCTTCGGGTTCGGTGGTACCAATGCCACCCTCCTGTTCCGGAAGGTTTGAGGACGTGATGATTCTTCTTGCCAGCGATCATGGTGGTCTCGAATTGAAAGACGCCATCCGGCAGGAGCTGGTTGCGCGCGGCATCGAGGTGAGTGACCTCGGTGCCATGAAAGGTGAATCGGTCGATTATCCCGACTATGCCGAAAAGGTCGCGCGGGCCATCGCCCGCGGTGAATCGGACCAGGGGATCCTGATCTGCGGAACCGGCATCGGGATGTCGATTGTCGCCAACAAGTTTCCCGGGGTGCGGGCGGCCCTGGTCAGTGACGAGTTCACCGCGCGGATGGCGAAGGAACACAATAATGCCAATGTCCTGGTCATGGGAGGGCGGGTCCTGCAGATCGACCAGGCCCTGGCCATGTTGCGGATCTGGCTCGAGACCCCTTTCGAGGGAGGTCGGCACCAGCGGCGTCTGGATAAGATTTCACAGATTGAGGACGAGTTTCGCAGCGGGCGGTTTTAGCCCGGACCGATTCAACCAGATGGGCAGGCTCGCGGCCTGCCCATTCACTTTCCGGCACTTCGCGCTCTGGCGCGGTGCAGTCTTCCCGTGGAGGATTCCCCATGTCTCTTACTCTTGCCCAATTCGATCCCGAGATTGCCGGTGCTATCCGCCGCGAGACGGAGCGTCAGGAATACAGCCTGGAGTTCATCGCTTCGGAGAACTTTGTCAGCGAGCAGGTTCTCGAAGCGCAGGGCTCGGTTCTTACCAACAAGTACGCGGAAGGCTATCCGGGCAAGCGCTATTACGGCGGTTGCGAATTTGTCGATATCGCCGAGGACCTCGCCATTGACCGGGCCCGGCAGCTGTTCGGCGCCGAACATGCCAATGTTCAGCCCCACTCCGGTTCCCAGGCGAATATGGCGGTCTATTTCTCCGTCTGCCAGCCGGGGGATACCGTTCTCGGCATGAATCTCGCCCACGGCGGCCATTTGACCCACGGTTCACCGGTCAATTTCTCCGGCAAGCTCTTCAATATCGTCCCTTACGGGGTCAGTCGCGACACCGGAACCATCGATTACGACGAGGTCGAAAAGTTGGCCCGGGAACACCAGCCGAAGCTGATCGTCGTTGGCGCCAGCGCCTACCCGCGCACCCTCGATTTTGCAGCCTTCCGCCGCGTCGCCGACGAAGTGGGGGCCGTGGTGATGGTTGATATGGCGCATATTGCCGGCCTGGTCGCCGCCGGCGAGCACCCCAACCCGGTTCCCTACGCCGAGTTCGTCACCACCACCACCCACAAGACCCTGCGCGGCCCCCGTGGTGGGATGATACTCTGCCGCGAAGAATACGCCAAGAAACTCAACAGCAATATCTTCCCCGGGATCCAGGGTGGACCGCTGATGCACGTTATCGCCGCCAAGGCGGTGGCCTTTCGCGAGGCGTTGCAACCGGAATTCAGGACCTATGCGGCACAGGTGGTCAAGAACGCCAAAGCGTTGGCGGCCGGCCTGCTCGAGCGTGGTTTCAACCTGGTCTCCGGGGGGACCGATAATCACCTGATGCTGGTCGACCTCTCCGGAACCGAGCTCACCGGCAAGGTGGCCGAGGCGACCCTCGAAAAGGCGGGAATTACCGTCAACAAGAACGCGGTCCCCTTCGATACCCGCTCTCCTTTCGTCACCAGCGGCTTTCGCATCGGAACGCCGGCGACCACCACCCGCGGGCTCAAGGAGGCCGAAATGGGGCAGGTGGCCGACTGGATCGCCCAGGCCCTGGCCAACGTGGAGAACGAATCGGAACTGAAGCGGATTCGGGGCGAGGTCCGTGCTCTCTGCAGTCAATTCCCGCTCTATGCCCATCGTCTCAAATAACCAGGGCGCCCCTATGGACCGACCGAGCTGGCCTGAATATTTTATGGATATCGCCCGCCTCGTGGCGCGGCGCTCTACCTGTCTGCGTCGCCAGGTCGGGGCCGTCATGGTCAAGGAGAAGCACATTCTTGCCACCGGCTATAACGGTACCCCGACCGGGATCACCCATTGTGCCCAGACCGGCTGCCTGCGTGAACAGCTCGGGGTCCCCTCGGGGGAACGGCATGAACTCTGCCGGGGGCTTCACGCCGAACAGAATGCCATCATCCAGGCGGCGCGCCACGGCGTCAACATCGCCGGCGCCACCCTGTATTGCACCAACTCCCCTTGTGTCATCTGTTCGAAGATGCTTATCAATGCCGGAGTTCTGAATATTGTTTACCTCGAAGGCTACCCCGACAAGCTGTCGCTGGAGATGCTGAAAGAGGCGGGTATCGAAGCTGCCCCGTTTGCCGAGGGAGAATCCGCCCCATGAAATGCCCCTTCTGTGGTTTCGCCGATACCAAGGTTATTGATTCCCGCCTCGGTCGCGAAGGAAACAACATTCGCCGACGGCGGGAATGCGTCGACTGTGAGCGGCGCTTCACCACCTACGAACGGATAGAAGAGACCTTGCCCCTGGTTATCAAGAAGGATGGTCGTCGGGAAGCCTTCGACCGGACCAAGATTATCGCCGGGATGCAGCGGGCCTGCGAGAAACGTCCGGTCTCTATCGGTACCATCGAAAAATTTGTCGACCGGCTCGAGCTGAGTCTGCAGGAGAGTGGCGAAAAGGAAGTGGAAGCAAGCCGGGTCGGCGAGGCGGTGATGGCCGCCCTGCACGCTATTGACGAGGTCGCCTATGTCCGGTTTGCCTCGGTCTATCGCCAGTTCAAGGATATCAATGAATTCATGGCCGAACTCAAGGAGATCCTTGCCAAGGGTGAAAACCGGAGCCCTGCCGGCGCCGGCAAGGTCTGACTCCTGTAACAACTTGGATTTTCGCCATGACAATGCTGGCTGAAGATTTCATGCAGCGGGCCCTCGATCTCGCCCGGCAGGCCGAAGGTCGCACCCGCCCCAATCCACCGGTCGGGGCCGTCGTCGTTCGCGACGGAGCCATCGTCGGCGAGGGCTTCCATCCTCGGGCCGGGGATCCCCACGCCGAGATTTTCGCCCTTCAGGCCGCCGGTCCCCTGGCCCGCGGCGCCGATCTCTATGTGACCCTGGAACCCTGCAGCCACACCGGTCGTACCGGTCCCTGCGCCGAGGCGGTGGTGGCTGCCGGCATCGCGCGGGTCTTCATCGGCAGCGGCGATCCCAATCCGCTCGTCTCCGGGCGGGGGATCAATCACCTGCGGCAGGCCGGTATCGTCGTCGAAACCAATATACTTGCCGACCAATGTCGGCGCCTGATCGCTCCCTTTGCCAAGCATGTAACGACCGGGCTGCCCCTGGTCATTCTCAAGAGTGCTCTCACTCTCGATGGTTGCAGTGCCACCGTCACCGGCGACTCGTGCTGGATCAGCGGACCGGAGAGCCGGGCGATGGTGCATCACCTGCGAAACCGGGTCGATGGGATCATGGTCGGAATCGGCACCGTGCTCCAGGATGACCCCCGCCTGACCTGCCGGCTGCCGGACGGAGGCGGGCGCGACCCGCTGCGGGTGATCGTCGATTCCCGGTTGCAGATTCCGGAGACGGCCGCCGTCATCAGCCCGGCGCTGGCGAAAGGTACCGTCGTCGCCACCACCGCCGCCGCGCCGGAGGAAAAGCTGCAGCGGTTGCAGCAGCAGGGCGTGACCATTCTTTTCTGCGACAGTCGTGAGGGACGGGTCGATCTGGGCGATCTGCTGCAAAAACTTGGCGCCCAGGGACTCCAGAGCCTGCTGGTCGAAGGGGGGGGCGTCCTCAACCAGTCCCTGCTTGGCGCCGGCCTGGTCGATCGGGTCATGGTTTTCATTGCACCCAAATTGCTCGGAGGGAACGACGGCAGGAGGATGTTCAGTGGCCCCGGCGTCCGTGCCCTCGCTGATGCCGTAACGGTGCGGGATGTCCGGGTCAGCTTTTATGGCAAGGATATCCTGATCGAAGGGGAGGTAGGGGCATGTTTACCGGGTTGATCGAGGACCTAGGAACCGTACGGGAATTGCGTCCTTCCGGAACCGGGGCCCGCCTGACCGTCGCCACCGCGATTCCATGGAATGAACTGGTCCTGGGGGAGAGTATTGCCGTCAACGGAATCTGCCTGACCGTCGTTGCCATCGACCGCGGCGCCTTTGCCGTCGATGTTTCGCCCGAAACCTTGCAACGCTCCACCCTGGGGCGGCTGGCATCCGGAAACCGGGTCAACCTGGAGCGGGCCCTGCGGCTCGGTGATCGTCTCGGTGGTCACCTGGTCAGTGGGCATATTGACGGTACCGGGGAGGTTGTCGCCCGGGTCCCGGACAGTAACGCCATCCGCTTTACGATTGGCTGCGGTGGGAATCTGAGCCGCTATATTGTCCCGAAGGGGTCGGTGGCCATCGATGGCATCAGCCTGACCGTCAACCAGGTCGAAGGGGATCGTTTCGAGGTTTCAATCATTCCCCACACTCTCGCAATGACGACGCTCAAACATCGCGAACCCGGGGCCCGGGTCAACCTCGAGGTCGACGTCATCGGCAAGTATGTCGAGCGTCTCCTCGGGCCTCGCGAAACCCCGGGTGAAGGGGGCGGGCTTGCCCTGGAGACCCTTGCCAAGTATGGATTTCTATGAGATAGTGGCGGGCCACGGAAGGAGCCACACCGCATGCCGATAGCCAAGATCGAAGCCGCCCTGGAGGATATCCGCCAGGGCAAGATGATCATTCTGGTCGATGATGAAGACCGTGAAAATGAAGGCGACCTGGCCATGGCCGCCGAACTGGTCACCCCCGAGGCGATCAACTTCATGGCCCGGGAGGGAAGGGGCCTGATATGTCTCTCTCTGACGGAAGACCGGGCCGACCTGCTCGATCTTCCGTTGATGGTTCGGGACAACACCTCCTCATTCGGGACCGCCTTCACCGTTTCGATCGAAGCCCGCCGCGGGGTCACCACCGGGATTTCTGCCGCCGACCGCGCGCAAACGATTCGCGTCGCCATCAGCGAGCAGACCACCGCCGCCGATCTGGCGCGTCCCGGTCACGTCTTTCCCCTGCGGGCCAAGAAAGGCGGCGTGCTGGTTCGCGCCGGCCAGACCGAAGGATCGGTTGACCTCGCCCGCCTCGCCGGCCTCAAGCCGTCGGGGGTGATCTGCGAGATCATGAACGACGATGGAACCATGGCGCGCATGCCGGAACTGCGCAAGTTCTCCGAAAAACATGGTCTGAAAATTGTCACCATCGCCGATCTCGTCGCTTACCGCATGCGTAAGGAACTGCTGGTGCGGCGGGCTGCGGAGACCGTTCTGCCGACCCCCTTCGGCGGTGAATTTCGGGCCATCGCCTATGAAAACGACGTTGACGACGCCCAGCACCTGGCCCTGGTCAAGGGCGATCTTGCCCCGGACCGCCCCATTCTGGTGCGCGTCCATTCCGAATGTCTCACCGGGGATGTGTTTGGCTCCCAGCGCTGTGATTGCGGTGAACAGCTGCATGCGGCGATGGCACAGATCGATGCTGAAGGGGAGGGTGTCATTCTTTATATGCGCCAGGAAGGTCGCGGCATCGGGCTGATCAACAAGCTTAAGGCCTATGCATTGCAGGATACCGGCCACGATACCGTTGAAGCGAACGAGGTCCTCGGCTTCAAGGCGGACCTTCGCGATTACGGCATCGGGGCGCAGATCCTCGCCGAGCTCGGCATCCGGAAGATTCGGCTGATGACCAACAACCCCAAGAAAATTGTCGGCCTTGAAGGGTACGGTCTGGAAATCGTTGAGCGGGTGGCGATCGAAATTCCGCCGACCGGCAGCAATCTCCAGTACCTGAAGACCAAGCGGGAAAAACTCGGCCACCTGCTCGAGAATCTTTAGCCGACCCCGGTGACTGTAACGGCGACCGACTGCTGCCAGTCGTCGTCCCAACCCGGGCCGAATCGGGAGGACAAGTGATGACCAAGACCTTCGAAGGAAAACTGGATGCCCAGGGGCTGCGTTTTGGTATCGTCGCCGGGCGCTTTAACAGTTTCATCAGCGACCGTCTGGTCGAGGGTGCCATCGACGCCCTATTGCGCCATGGGGCCGCGACGGAAAATATCCACCTTGCCAAGGTTCCCGGTGCCTACGAAATTCCCCTGGTCGCCGGCAAATTGGCGAAATCTGAAAAATATGACGCGGTGATCTGTCTCGGTGCGGTGATCCGCGGCGCTACACCCCACTTCGATTATGTCAGCTCGGAGGTTTCCAAGGGGGTGGCTGCCGTTGGTCTGGCAACCGGGGTGCCGGTTATCTTCGGTGTCCTGACCACGGATACGATCGAGCAGGCCGTTGAACGTGCTGGTACCAAGGCTGGCAACAAGGGCTTCGAGGCCGCCATGGGTGCTATCGAGATGGCCAATCTCCTCAAGGTGCTGTAGTCGATATGAGTAAAGGATTGCGGCGCCAGGGGAGGGAGCTCGCCCTGAAGGCTATTTACGGAATGCACGATGGGGACGCCGAACCGGCGTCCTTTCTGCGGTCATTCTGGAGCAATTTCAGATTCCGGGACGATGTCCTCGGTGAAGCCCAGGAAGAGCCGGCCGGCAAAGTTCCTGAGGATGTCCGGATTTTTACCGATGAACTGGTCACCGGCACCATTGAGAACCTCGAACGTATCGATCAGGTTCTCGGAGAATATTCAACCAACTGGTCCCTGGAGCGGATGTCCCGGGTTGATCTCGCCCTGTTGCGCATGGCCTGCTTCGAGCTCCTCTACCGGAGCGACGTGCCGTCCAATGTCGTTATCAATGAAGCCATTGAAATCGGCAAAACCTACGGCACCAAGGAAACACCGTCTTTTGTCAACGGTATCCTCGACAAGGTTTCCCGGACCTATCGCCAGGTTCAACAATGAGCCAGGTGCGACTCCTTGACCTCCCTGCCGACCGCATGGACGGTGAGGTGGTCGCCGCCCTTTTTTTCCAGGACGAGAGGCCGCTGCAGGGGCCGGCGGCATTACTCGACTGGCGGCTCGGGGACCCTCTGACCAGGGCTTTGGTCGGCGGGGGAAGCCGTGGCCGGGCAGGGGAACACCTGCTGGTAGGTAACAACGGAAAACTCAACAGTGACTGGGCACTCTTCGTTGGCGGAGGGAGCTGGCACGGGCTCGGACCCGAGACCTATCGCAGTCTTGTCGATCACGTGTTGCAGGTCTGTCGCAACGCCGGATTCCGGCGGATTGCATTGTGTCTGGCGCCTCTGGCCGGCATGCGCCCCGCCGATCTGGAGGCCATGGTCAATCAATCTCTGCAGCAACTCGATTTTCCTGGCTGTGAATGCCTGCTCTCCCTGGAGACCATCTGAATCAACGGCTTAAAGCCGTACCATCTGTTGCGGAAAAGAGGAAGGAATGAAACAAATAAGGGTTGGCCTGCTCGGATTCGGCACTATTGGCACCGGCGTCGTCAAGGTGTTTCAGGAAAATGCTCAACTCCTGCGCGAACGGCTTGGGGCCGAACTGACCCTGGCCCGTATAGCCGATCTCGATATAAAGACCGATCGTGGCGTCAAGGTCGATGCCGGTCTGCTGACGACCAATGCCGAAGCCCTGCTGACGGCACCCGACATCGATGTTGTCGTCGAACTGATCGGTGGCTATGAGCCGGCCCGGAGTTTTGTTCTCAAGGCGATCGCCAATGGCAAGCATGTTGTTACCGCGAACAAGGCCCTTCTCGCCCTGCACGGGGAAGAAATCTTCGCCGCGGCCGCTGCCAAGGGTGTCGAAGTAATGTTCGAGGCCGCCGTTGGGGGAGGGATCCCGGTCATATCGGCGATCAAGGAAAACCTCTGCGCCAATCGATTCCGCAGCATCTTTGGTATCCTCAACGGCACCTGCAACTACATCCTGACGCGAATGACCAATGACGGGGCCGAATTTTCCGATGTTCTTGCCGATGCCCAGGCCAAGGGCTACGCCGAAGCAGACCCGACCTTCGATATCGAAGGGGTCGATACCGCCCATAAACTGGCGTTGCTGATCTCCCTCTGTTTCGGCACCAAGGTTGCGTTTGCCGACATCTATACCGAAGGGATCAGCGAAATTTCGGCTCTGGATATCCAGTTCGCACGTCAATTCGGCTACAAGATCAAATTACTGGCAATCGGCAAACAGGATAACGGCCAGATTGAGGCCCGGGTCCAGCCGACGATGATTCCGCTCAACTATCCCCTGGCCGATGTCGATGGGGTCTTCAACGCGGTTCGCCTTTCCGGGGATTTCGTTGGCCCGGTAATGCTCTACGGTCGCGGTGCCGGGATGGAGGCAACCGCAAGTGCGGTGATGGGCGATGTCATGGCGATTGCTCGCAACCTGCGCTCCGGTGGCATAGCAAGGACGCCAGCGCTCGGTTGCTGCCCCGAGTTCGTGACTGAAATTCCGGTCAAGCCGATGGCCGATATTGTCAGCCAGTATTATCTGCGGTTCGGGGCGCTCGACAAACCTGGGGTTCTCGGCCAGGTCGCCAGCATTCTTGGGCGCTACAACATCAGCATCACCTCGATGATTCAGCCTGAGCGGCAGATTGGGGGGGCCGTTCCCATCGTTCTGCTGACCCACGAGGCGCGCGAGGACGATATCCTGGGAGCGCTCAAGGAGATCGACCGCCTACCGCTCATGTCGCAACCGAGCCGCTTTATCCGGATCGAGAGTGAACTCGACTAACCTCTCATTATCATTCAGAAAAAAAGAGCCGGGCGCCATGCGCTCGGCTCTTTTTTTCTGAATTTTTTCTGCCATCGCAAAATTCATCCTTTTTGAACTTGATAAAGAGGAGTTCGCTGTCTAAAATCAAAACACTGTTTTTAAATGGCGTTTCAGCTCAGGGTCATCGTCTTTCCGTTTTCGTTAATGTAACCCCCCCACAGTAAGGAGGAATGGTATGCGAATCACGAGGTACAGAAGCTGCCTGCTGGCAGCGGGGTTCATGGCCTTGACCCTGGCGATTCTTCCGGCCACGGTGCAGGCGGCGGGTTTCTCCCTTATGGAACAAAGCGTCAGCGCTCTGGGGAACGCATTCGCCGGTGGTTCCGCCATTGCCGAGGACGCCGCCAGTCAATATTACAACCCGGCCGGGCTTATTCGTCTGGAGGGACAGCAGGCGAGCGCAGGCCTGCACCTGATTCGAACCAGCTTCAAGTTCAAGAACGAAGGCTCGACACATTTGCTTGATCCCCAGTTGAACGGAAACAATGGTGGGGATGCTGGCCAGTGGAACGCGGTCCCCAACGCTTATTTCGCGATGAAGGTCAACAAGGACCTGGCCCTGGGACTCGGGATCAACGTGCCGTTCGGTCTGACAACGGACTACAAGGCTGGCTGGGTCGGCCGTTACCATACGTTGAAGTCGAGCATCATGACCATCAACATCAACCCGAGCGTCGCCTACGCGATCACCGACAAGTTGAGCATTGGCGCCGGTGTCAGCGCCATGTATATCAGCGGCGAATTCTCCCAGGCGATTGATTTTGGCACCATCCTCGCTGTTGGTGGTGATATTTCACAGCAGGACGATGGCAAGGCCGTTATCAAGGCAGACGACTGGGGGTATGGGTTCAACCTCGGTGTGCTCTATCAATTTACCGAGGATACCCGCGTCGGTGCCGCCTACCGTTCCCGGGTCAAGCAGTCGCTCAGCGGTGACGCCGATTTTACCGTGCCGGCTACCGCCCAGGCTATTCTTACGGGTCTCGGCTCTCCTCTATTCGCTGATTGCAACGCCGCGGCCAATGTCACTCTTCCCGCGACTGCGTCGGTCAGCATCTATTCCCGCGTGAATTCCAAGCTGGCCCTGATGGGGAACATCGGCTGGACTGAATGGTCCCAGTTGGAGGAGCTGCGCATCACTTTCCCCAATACGGCTCAGCCTGACAGCGCCACGACTCTCTCCTGGGAAGATGCCTGGCAGGTTGGCGCCGGTGCCACCTACACCCTCGATTCCCGGTGGGACCTGCGCACCGGACTGATGTATGACCAGACTCCCATTCCGAATGCCCAGGTGCGTACCCCCCGCCTTCCTGACCAGGACCGGTTGTGGCTCGCTTTCGGCGCCGGCTACAAGTACAGCGAAGCACTCAGTTGCGACTTCGCCTATGCCCACCTCTTCATGCTCGGTAGCGGCCGCATCAATATGGATCCCGTTGGCGAGAATGCCAACAAGGGGGGGCTGAAGGGGGACTACGACAATACCGGGGATATCTTCAGTGCCCAGGTCAACTATCGCTGGTAAGAACTCATCTTCGCGGAATTTCGATCATGGTTCCCTGGGCACGGCCCAGGAAGGAGGATAAAGATGAAGATCAGGGCTCTAATCTTTAGTCTGTGGTTGCTTGGGCTGGTGCTGGCGATGGCCGGCTGTTCCAGTGACAACAACGGCAGCACTGCCGGTGTTGACCCCTATACCAATCCCGACGGCACACCGGTCACCTATGCCCGCTTCGACGCTATCGCGCTGCCGCTTCCCAATGATGTCGCCTGGGGGAATAACAAGGGGGTCTGCCCCAATGGCCAGGTTTGCCTGCCGCTGAGTGCCGGAGAGACTCCCACCGACGGCGGCATGGGAACCTTGAAGAGTATTGTCAATGCTCAGGCACTGCCGGGACTTTCGCCGAACATGTTTCTTACCATTCCGGTAACCGGGCCGGTAGACCTTTCGACCCTCGATTTTCTGGTCTTCCGTCTTGACGATACCAATCTTTCGACCCTGCTCGGGGCGCTTGCTGCCAACAATCTCCCCGCTGCCGGCGCCGCCTTTGCGGCCCTGGAAAAATACACCGAAAACGATTTCATTCTCGCTACCGGTACCGGCGCGGTCAAGCTGCTCCCCAAGAAACCTTTCAACCCCGGTGGCAGCTACGCCGTGGTGGTTCATTCTACCCTCATGGATGGCAATAATAACCTGGTCCAGTCGGGGCTGACCATGGAAGCCCTCAAGCAGACCACGCCCTTCGGTCCGGACTCTCCCTTTCTCAATTTCGAAGCGCTCCGCGCCAAATACAACGATGACGTTTCGCCAACCGAGCCCGCTCTCTTTACCGTTACCCAGGGAGTTACTGCGGTGGCCAACGGTGGCATCCCCTGGTCCCGTGCTGACACCCTGGTCCTCTGGACCTTCCAGACCGCGGATCGGACCCTTGACCTGAATCCGACTGCAACTATCGGCTATCCGGATGGCGTTACTGATCCCTTTAATGACTCTGCCGCCAATTTCAAATTACTCTCCGCAACGACAAATACTGCGCCGAGCCTGATCTGGATTGACAAGACGGTAACCCCGCCGGTTGATTCTGCGAGCCCGGTGGGCATCCCGGCAGGTGGGCTGCTATCCGGAACTGGCATTCCGTTTGACCACCTCGGCAATATTTATTTCGGCCAGTTCCTGAGCCCGGTGCTGACCGGGGGGACTGACAGCGTCTCCTTTCTGGTTTCTGTCCCCGACTCCTTGCAACACCCGATGCCGGTTAACGGCTACCCGGTGGTGGTCTTCCAGCATGGTATCACCTCGTCCAAAAATGCCGCCCTGCCGATCGCCAATGCTCTCGCGAAGGCGGGGTATGCAACCCTCGCGATCGATGCACCGTACCATGGAGACCGGACCCTCCCTGACATGACCTCCGGCGATGGCTTCTTCACTGCCAACCTAATCCAGGATCGGGCCAATATTTACAAGGCGGCCCTTGATCTATGGGAAACCGTAGATCTTATTGAGGCCGGAATCGACCTCGACGGAATCGCCGGGGCAGATCTTGATGCCGGCAACGTTGGGTTCGTCGCCCATTCTCTCGGGTCAATTATCGGGTCGGTCTTCCTCTCCCAGGAGGACACCGGACGTGTCGACCGGATGGTCCTCTCCAGCCCTTCGGCCCTACTGGTTAATGTTCTGGATGAGACTGCGCTTCCTGATTTGCAGGCCCTGGTCGCGTCTCTGGGCTACACCGCCGGGACGACTCCTTATTTTATCTTCCTCGACCTCGCCCAGTGGCTGCTTGATCCGACCGATTCCAGCTATGCCGGTATCGGAGGGAATGACACCGGCAACCTGCTGACGGTCATGGCTTATGGCGACCCCATCGTTTCCACCGATTCGACCCGGGTTTTCCTCAGCAATATCGGCGTCGATACCGTGACCACCGTAGATCCGGAAGACTTCCCTGCGACCTTCCCCACCGTTGCCGGAGATTTTGCCGCAGGGGCATATGAGTATGGACTGGAGGGGAAACCGGTGGTACACAGCTTTCTGCTTGATCCCACTGTGCCGGCCGATGAGCCCTGGTACACCGGGTACAACAATCTGATTCAGCAACTGGCCACGGGCGCTGCCCAGACCCAGGTCGCTGGATTTCTGGCCCCCTGATTTCTAACCGAATTTTTTGCAGGAAAACAAATCCCCGGGGGGGGTCTCCCGGGGATTAGTTTTGGGTAATCGGCAATTTGTGGCGAGCTGGGAAGAAACACCGAGTATAGCGGCACCAGTTTTCTTGGACACTGATTTGGGATAGAATCCCGATGTCCAAGGAGATTAATAATGACAACAAACAACAAGAACGAAACAGTCACTGGGCCTTTGGCCGAAGGGCAACGTTGGAGCGCTGCCCGCAAGCGTGAAGTGGTTCTGCGCTTGCTGCGGGGCGAATCGGTTGATGCTCTGTCCCGCGAGTTGAGCATCGAAATCTACCGCCTGGAGCAGTGGCGAGAGAAAGCGCTGACCGGAATCGATGAGTCGTTGAAACAACGTCAGAACGATCCGACTCAAGCGGAACTCAACCAGGCCATGCGCCGGATCGGCGAATTGACCATGGAAAACGAACTACTTTGGGAACGGGTTAAAAAACCCGGCCCTTTAGCCAAACGGAGGTCGTCGAAATGAGCCAAACGATCTCCCCAGGCGCTGAAAAGGCCTACGGCGTCCAGCGGGTTTGCAATGTTTGGGAGCAGGCTCGCTCCTCGTTCTACCATGCCTCGCGCCAGATTCCGCAATCAACTCCCAAGCGTCGTGGCCCACGTCCGTCAATCAGTGATGAGGATCTTCTCGCCATGATCCGTCACGATCTGGCCACGTCCCCGTTCACCGGCGAAGGACACCGCAAGGTCTGGGCCAGGCTGCGGATTTGTGACGGCGTGCGCATCGCACGCAAGCGGGTTCTGCGGTTGATGCGCGAGAATCATCTGTTGTCACCTCACCGGGGTTGGCCCAAAGCAGCCAAGGCGCATGATGGTAAAATCATCACCATGGCTCCGAATCTAATGTGGGGCACCGATGGCACCCGCGTATTCACTCTCGACGAAGGCTGGGTCTGGATCTTTAGCGCCGTCGAGCACTGGAACGCCGAATGTGTCGGCTGGCATGTTTGCAAGACCGGCGACCGTTATGCTGCTCTTCAACCACTTTCCATGGCGTTAGACAACATCTATGGGGGCGTAGAGAAAGATATTGCCCGAGGGTTGTCTCTGCGTATGGATCACGGCACCCAGTACCTCTCAGACCATTTTCTGAACCAGATCAAGTTCTGGGGAATCACCCCCAGCTTTGCCTTCGTTGCCGAACCACAGACCAACGGAGTTGCTGAACGATTCAACCGCACCTTGAAAGAGCAAGCCATCTATGGCCGAATATTCCGTACCATCGATGATGTTCGCGAGGCCGTGAAAACCTTCGTCGAACTCTACAACAGCGAATGGCGAGTCGAGAAAAATGGCTTCCGGTCGCCCGACGAAATCCGTCAGGCGGCATAATCTAAACTTGTGTCCAAGGAACCGGTTCCGCTACAGAAGAAACACCGAGAGCCTCGTCCTGCCCGACGAGGCTCTCCTGCTAAATTGGTATATGGTAGGTTTTACTCCCCGGCCTGGACATCCGCCTCGACGGCGAAACGCTTGATCTTGCGGGTGGTTGTTTTCGGAAATTCGTCGTCGCGCAGGGTAAAACGCTTGATCCGCTTGTAGTCGGCGAGGCGCTTGCCGGCTTCGAGGACCTCGCGGCGGATGATCTCCTCGACCTCGGTCTGGTTGAAGGGGGGGGCACCACTCTTCTGCCGGTAATCGTCGAGGGCCTCCTGGTTGGGATAGATAACCGCGTGGACTTCTTCGGCGGTCGGACTCACCTTGTGGCCGTAGACCATCGCCTCGGCGATGAAGGGACTCTGCAACAGCTCATTCTCGATCTCCTCGGGGTAGACGTTCTTGCCGTTGGGAGTGACGATCAGGTTCTTGACCCGACCGCAGATCTGCAACATTCCTGCGTCATCAAAGCGGCCAAGATCGCCGGTCTTGTACCAGCCGTCCTGCAAAACCTCAGCCGTGGCCCGCGGGTTGTTGTAGTACCCCTGCATCACGTTCGGACCCTTGACCCAGATCTCGCCGACCCCCTCTTCGTTGGGCTGGTGAATTCGCACCTCGACCTTGTTCAGTGGCACTCCTACGGTACCGGCCCGGCTCTGCCCCGGGCGCTCGGCAGCGATGACCGGGGATGTCTCGGTGATGCCGTACCCCTGCAGCAGGGTCAGCCCCAACTCGCGAAAGCCGTCGGCTACCGCCGGGTCGAGGGCGGCGCCACCGCTGACGAAGGTGGTCCCTGCCCCAACCTTGCGCCGCACCTTGCCGGCGACCAGGCCGCGGGTGAGGGGGAGGGCGAAGAGCCAGCGGGAGAGGGTGTTGGCGGCCAGGTTTTTGTGGACCCGGTCGAGGATCATCCGATAGACTGCCGGCACCCCGAGCAGGAACGTCGGTCGCACCTCTGCCAGATTCTCGCCGAGTTTCTTGATCGACTCGGCAAAGGAGACGTTGCCCCCCAGCGAGAGCGGCAGGAGAATACCGCAGACCTGCTCGAAGACATGGTTGATCGGCAGGAAGGAGAGGGTGGTGATGGTCGCGTCAAGCTGGAAATGTTCGCAGGCGGCACGGATATTCGAAACAACATTGGCGTGGCTGAGCATGGCACCCTTGGACTGGCCGGTGGTGCCAGAGGTGTAGAGAATGATAGCCGTGTCATCGGTTTTGCGCGGCGAGGCCGGCGGCGGCATAACTCCCGAGTCCTGCAGCTGTTGGAATGGAAGCAGACGACCGCTCTTTTGCCAACGGTTGCGCAGTGCCTGGGTCGGCGCCAGGAAGTCGGTGATTTTATCCCCCTTGCGGCGGCCCCCCGGCGCGACCAGGGCCTGGTAGGCGTTACGGGCCAGATCCTCGAGACGGGTAGCTTCTTCCCGCGGGATCTGGCGCTGCTGGACCAGGCCGTGCCAGGTGTCGGTCAGGGTTGCCAGGATGGCCGCAAGCTGGGGGTCCTGGCCGCTGGTTTCTGGGCTATCCTGCAGCAGGATCACGCGCTCCAGATCCGGAAGGTCCGGAACCAGTTCCAGGAGGGTGTCGAGGTAGGTTTCCGTGGTGAAGACGAGCTTGGCTCGGCTGTCAAAAAGGATATGGCGAAGCTCCGCGGTCTTCAGCTCCTTGTCGACAGGGACGGCTACTCCGCCTGCGCGCAGCACGCCAAGGTAAGCAGCCACCCACCAGGGCGATGCCGGTGCCAGCAGGGCACAGTGGTCGCCGGGTTTCAGACCCTGCTTGAGCAGTCCTGCCGCGACTCCTTCCAGATGCTGCAGCAGGGTGGCGTAGGAAAATTCCTGCCAGCTGCCGGCAACTTTATGGCGCAGGGCGATGCGTGGTCCGGCTGCCAGGCAACGGGAACTGATAAGGGCGTCGATGGTTTCCACGTTCTTCTCTCCCTATCCCGGGTGAACTGAAATTGACAGATTCAACCAACGTTATGAAATTACCGGGAGTTCCCTTGCAAAGCAAGCGGAATCAAATACGTCTAAGCTTTTGAACTATTTGCTGGTTGTCCAAAAAAGAGCTTGACATGTTTTGCTCCGATTTGCTAAAAGTTAGCGGCATTTCGGTTGTAGGCACGTAGCTCAGTGGGAGAGCACTACCTTGACACGGTAGGGGTCGGCGGTTCAATCCCGCCCGTGCCTACCAGATTCCCAGACCACAACCGTTACGATTTGTGAATGAGGCATCCACGGATGCCTCTTTTCATTCGTGGAGAAACCAAAGATGGCCGAGATCCGGATGACCTTGCCAGATGGGTCGGTGAAAGAAATCCCTGCCGGCAGTACCCCTCTTGAGATCGCCCGCGGCATTGGCGAAAACCTTGCGCGCCAGGCGGTTGCGGCGCGGGTTGACGGGCAGTTGGTCGACCTTGGGACCCCGCTCGCCCGGGACGGTAGCCTTGAACTGGTGACACTCAACAGCGCGGCCGGTCTCGATATCTATCGCCACTCTGCGGCCCACCTGATGGCGCATGCGGTCAAGTCCCTCTACGGCGACAAGGTGCAGGTAACCATCGGTCCCGCCATCGAAAATGGTTTTTATTACGACTTTTACAGTCCCGAGCATACCTTTACCCCGGATGACTTCGCTGCCATCGAACAGAAGATGGAAGAACTGGCCGCTGCCGACCTGCCCATCGAGCGCGAAGAGATCAGCCGCGACAGCGCCATTGCCCGGTTCCGGGAAATGGGGGAAACCTTCAAGGTCCAGCTCATCGAAGATTTGCCCAACACCACTGTTTCACTCTACCGCCAGGGTGATTTCGTTGATCTCTGCCGCGGACCGCATCTGCCCACCACCGGGCGCCTGAAAGCCTTCAAGTTGACCAGTGTCGCCGGCGCCTACTGGCGCGGCGACGAAAAGAACCCGATGCTGCAGCGTCTTTACGCCACGGCGTTTGCGGACAAAAAGGAACTCCGGGCCTATCTGGCCCGGCTCGAAGAAGCCAAAAAACGCGATCACCGCAAGCTCGGCCGGGAGCTTGACCTCTTCTCCTTTAACGAAGAGGCCGGTGCCGGCCTGGTTATCTGGCACCCCAAGGGGGCGCTGTTGCGGACCTTGTTGGAAGATTTCGAGCGCCAGGAGCACCTGCGGCGCGGTTACGATATTGTCATGGGACCGCAGATCCTGCGTACCGAACTGTGGAAAACGTCCGGTCACTACGAAAACTATCGCGAAAATATGTACTTCACCGAGATCGATGAGCAGAGCTACGGCATCAAGCCGATGAACTGCCTCGCTCATATGCTGATCTATAAATCGAAGATGCGCTCCTATCGGGATCTCCCCCTGCGCTTTTTCGAGCTCGGGACGGTGCACCGGCATGAGAAATCCGGGGTCCTGCACGGTTTGCTGCGGGTTCGCGGTTTCACCCAGGATGATGCCCATATCCTTTGCGCACCGGAGCAGCTCGACGGCGAGATCAAAGGGGTTCTGAAGTTCGTTCGCGATGTCATGACGATTTTTGGGTTCGAATACGAGATGGAAATCTCGACCCGGCCGGAAAAATCGATCGGCTCCGACGTTGACTGGGAGCGTGCAACGGCAGCCTTGATGAGTGCACTGCAGGATTCCGGGCTCCCCTTTGAAATCAACGAAGGAGACGGAGCGTTTTACGGGCCGAAGATCGATATCAAGCTCAAGGACGCTCTTGACAGGAAATGGCAGTGTGCTACAATCCAGTGCGATTTTACCCTGCCTGAGCGTTTTGACCTTACCTACGTGGGGAGCGACGGCGAAAAACATCGACCGGTCATGGTTCACCGGGTTATTCTCGGAGCCATCGAACGGTTCATCGGGGTGCTGATCGAGCACTTCGCCGGCAACTTCCCGCTCTGGATTTCCCCGGTTCAAGCGGTCGTCGTCAATGTGACCGACAACCAGGCGGAATACGCCGAGCAGGTCTATATGGCCCTGCGTCAAGAGGGGATTCGTGTCCAGAAGGACTTGCGAAACGAGAAGCTCGGCTTCAAGATTCGCGAGGCCCAGATGGAGAAGGTCCCCTATATGCTTGTGGTCGGGGATAAGGAGATGGCCGATGGCACGGTTGCGCCGCGGCACCGCTCCGGGAAAAACCTCGATCCGATGTCGCCGGCAGATCTGGTCCGTTTCCTCAAGGAAGAATGCCGGCAATACCACTAGGAGGTGGCGTCATAGCTAAGCCAGAAACCAATATTAACCGCGCCATTCGCGCCCGTGAAGTGCGGGTGGTCGATGACGAGGGCGGGCAGCTCGGGATTCTCAGTCTGGAACAGGCATTGGCTGCTGCTGCCGAAAGGGGACTCGATCTGGTCGAAGTTTCTCCCAATGCGGCACCGCCGGTCTGCCGGATCATGGATTACGGCAAGTACAAGTACCAGGCCAGCAAGAGGGCGGCCGAAGCCAAGAAAAAAGCTGCCAAGGTCGAACTCAAGGAAGTCAAGATGCGCCCCAAAACCGAGGAGCATGACTTCCAGTTCAAGCTGAAAAATGCGCGGCGGTTTCTGGAAGAAGGAAACAAGGTCAAGGTAACCATCATGTTTCGGGGACGCGAAGTCACCCACCCGGAATTTGGCCAGCGCCTCCTTGAGCGGGTCTCCGAAGAGGTCAAGGAGATTGCCGTGGTCGAATCGCAGGGGCGGTTGACCGGCCGCTTCATGACAATGGTTCTGGCTCCGAATAAAAAATAATCATTTCGACTTGTCAACGACAGGTCGTATCAATCCAGCAAGGAGAACGGGGATGCCCAAAATCAAGACCAATCGCGGCGCTGCCAAGCGTTTTCGCAAGACCGGGACCGGCAAGGTTCGCCGTAACCAGGCCTTTACCAGCCACATCCTGACCAAAAAATCGAGCAAGCGGAAGCGTGAACTGCGCCAGGGAACCCTGGTGGCAGCCGTCGACCAAAAGAATATCAGCCGCCTGATCCCTTACCTTTAAGGGCGGCTCGGCCTAAGTCCGTGAACTGGGGGGAACTGTCTCCCCCTCCAGATCCGGCAGCGGGATCACCCGCCTATTTTTGTCCAGAAGGAGTATCTGATGCCGAGAGCAAAACGAGGATTCAAAGCGAGACGTAGACGCAACAAGGTTCTGAAACTGGCCAAGGGGTATCGGGGCGCACGCAGCAAGCTGTTTCGCAGTGCTGCCGAAGCCGTTGACCGCGCCCTCAACTACGCATTTCGTGATCGCAAGGTCAAGAAGCGTGATTTCCGGGCCCTTTGGATCGCCCGCATCAACGCGGCGGCCCGTGACAACGGTTTGTCCTACAGCCGTCTTGTGTTCGGCCTGAAGCAGGCCGAAGTTGGGCTTGATCGCAAGATTCTCGCCCAGTTGGCAGTCACCGACCCGGCCGGCTTCAGCGCCGTGGTCGAAAAAGCCAAGGCCCAGCTCCATTAAACGGAGAACCGGAAGAGATGGGGGCTGTCCCTCATCTCTTCTCTTATTTGGGGCAAACGACGAAAGAATGGAAGCCCGAAGGCTTCCATTCTTGTTTTTAACGCAACGACGGGAATTTTAAACGATGAAGGACAGACTTATTGCGATGTTGGCGGCAGGCCGTGCTGCTTTGGAACAGGCTGTCAACGAAACCGAATTGCAGGATGCAAAAGTTCGCTTTCTTGGCAAAAAGGGTGAATTGACCGGAATCATGAAGGGGATGGGCGCCCTCTCGGCGGAGGAGCGTCCGGTTATCGGCGCCCTCGCGAACCAGGTCAAGGATGAACTCGAGGGTCTCTTTGAGACCCGGGCCGTTCAACTTCGCCAGGCCGAAATCGCCCGACGTCTGGAGCGGGAACGGATCGATGTGACCCTCCCGGGGCGCACCCGTCCCCTTGGCAGTAAGCACCCGATCTCCCTGGTCACCGAGGAAATCTGCGCCATTTTCGCCGGTCTTGGCTTCGGGATTGCTGAAGGCCCTGAAATTGAAAAAGACTTTTACAATTTCGAAGCGCTAAATTTCCCCAAGGATCATCCGGCCCGGGATATGCAGGATACCTTTTTTGTCAGCGACGACGTTCTGCTGCGGACCCACACCTCCCCGGTCCAGATTCGAACCATGTTGCAGCAGGCGCCACCCCTTCGAATAATCGCACCCGGTACCGTCTATCGTCGTGATTCGGATATTACCCATAGCCCGATGTTCCACCAGGTGGAGGGTTTCCTGGTTGACCAGAATATTACCTTCGGTGATCTCAAAGGCGTTTTGAGCGCCTTTGTCAGCCAGTATTTCGGCAAGGAGATTGGCGTTCGTTTCCGTCCCTCCTTCTTCCCCTTTACCGAACCCTCGGCCGAAGTCGATATCCAGTGTGTCAACTGCGGTGGCAAGGGGTGCCGGGTCTGTAAAAATTCGGGCTGGTTGGAAATTCTCGGGAGCGGCATGATCGACCCTGAAGTCTTCCGCGCCGTTCAGTATGATCCGGAAAGATTCAGCGGATTTGCCTTCGGTATGGGCGTGGAGCGAATTGCCATGCTCAAATACGGCGTTAATGACCTGCGTCTTTTCTTTGAGAATGATGTCCGGTTTTTACAGCAGTTTTAACTCCCGGGTTGCCGTCGCCGAATCTTGATATCGCGTTGATGATAATGGCAAAGGATAAATAGCAATGATCGTGACCTACAACTGGCTGAAGGAATTCGTCGATTGCAATCTGAGCGGCGCGGATCTGGCGCACCGGCTGACCATGGCGGGCCTCGAAGTTGACGCCATGGAAGAGATTGGTGCCGGGCTCGACTCGGTTATCGTTGCCCGACTGATCACCGTCGACCCCCATCCCGATGCCGACCGGCTTACGGTCTGCCAGGTCGATTCCGGCAATGGTACCGTTCAGGTGGTCTGCGGTGCCAAGAACCATCGTGCCGGAGACCTGGTTGCCCTTGCCCAGGTCGGATCGGTGCTGCCCGGTGATTTTAAAATCAAGAAATCGAAGATTCGCGGCCAGGAGTCGCAGGGAATGCTCTGCTCTGCCAAGGAACTCGGCCTCGCAGAGGAGTCGGAGGGGATCCTGATTCTCCCGGCCGGCCTGAAGCCGGGGACTCCGGCTTTCGAGGCTCTCGGCTACAAGGATATCCGTTTCGAGTTGGGATTGACTCCCAACCGGGCCGATTGTCTCAGTCTGGTCGGTGTCGCGCGCGAAGTCGCGGCAATGACGGGTAGCCCCTTGCGGTTACCGCGGCCCGAGGTCGAAGAGCGCGGCGAAGCGATAGAGAGTCAGACCTCTGTTTCGATTGAAGAACCGACTCTCTGTCCGCGCTATGCCGCCAGGCTTATTCGCGGGGTAACTATCGGTCCTTCCCCCGGTTGGCTGATCCGCCGCCTCGAGTCGGTGGGACAGCGTTCGATCAATAATGTGGTCGACGTGACCAATTACGTGCTGATGGAGCTGGGCCATCCGCTGCACGCCTTCGATTTCCGTCTGCTGCGGGGCGGACGGATTGTGGTCAAACGGAGCACCGAAGGGCAGGCATTTACCACCCTCGACAGCCAGGAACGGCTCCTTACCGCCGGCGACCTGACGATTTGCGACGGCGAAGGGGCGATCGCCCTGGCGGGTATCATGGGGGGTGAAAACTCGGAAATTCAGCCTGATACGGTCGATATCCTGCTGGAGAGCGCCTATTTCAATGCCGGAGCGATCCGGCGCACCAGCAAGCGCCTCGGGATTCACACGGAGTCCTCGCATCGCTTTGAACGGGGGGCCGACATCGATATGGTTCCGGTTGCCCTCAATCGTGCTGCGGCATTGGTGCTAGAGGTTGCCGGCGGCACCATAGCACAGGGAATGATCGACAACTATCCGAGTCCTGCCGTGCCGCAACGGGTCGAATTGAGCGTGACCAGGACCAACCGCCTGCTCGGTCTGGCACTGGACCAGAAAACCATCGGCGGGCTGTTGCAGGCCATCGGCCTCGAGGTCGTTCCCGTTGCCGCCGGCGGGGAAGGGCGGCTGAGTGTCGCTTTGCCAACCTTCCGCCCTGACCTGGAACGGGAAATTGACCTGATTGAAGAGGTGGCACGGCTTAATGGGTATGACAATATCCCGGTCACCCTGCCGGAAAGCCGCATCACCTGCCATACCCCGCCGGAGCATGTCGAACGGATCGTCCAGGCGAGGAATGCACTGGTTTCATCTGGGTTTTCCGAGGTCATCAACTACTCCTTCGGTGCGCCCGGGGCCCTGGACAAAATTCGCCTTCCGGCAGATGACCCGCGGCGCCAAGCAGTCAATATCCTCAACCCTCTCAATGAAGAGCAGTCGGTCATGCGTACCACGCTGGTGGCCAGCCTGCTCGAAACCACAGCACGGAACCTTGCCTATCGCAGCCGGGATTTACGGATCTTCGAACTGCGGCCGGTTTTTCATCCCAGCCAGGCCGATGAACTGCCGTTCGAACGGCAGCATCTGGCCGCTGTCATCTGTGGCCGCCGAGCTCCGGAAGGCTGGAGCCAGCCGGCCGAAGGTGCTGATTTCTACGATCTCAAAGGGGTTGCGGAGGTTTTTTTCAAACAGTTCCGGATTCCAGAAGTACGATGGGACCCGGCGCGGACCGAACCGTATCTGCACCCCGGTAAGAGTGCTGCCATTCTGGTGGCTGAAAAGGTTGTCGGATTCATCGGCGAAGTCCACCCCGAGGTTTTGGCCAATTTTGAAATCGATCTACCGATTTATCTGCTGGAAATTGACCTGGAGTCCCTCTTTGACCTCGTCGGCGGCTTCCCGGGAATACGACCTTTGTCACGATTCCCCGATGTCTGCCGGGACAGCGCGTTACTGCTCCAAGATGAAATCAGCGCCGCCCAATTGCTGGAAGCCATTGCCAAAGTAAAACCGCGGTCGGTCGAAGAGGTGGTCCTCTTTGATGTTTACCGTGGCCAAGGGATCCCCGAGGGGCTCAAGAGCGTGGCGATCCGGGTGCGCTATCGCAGCGCAGAAAAGACCCTCACCGACGACGAGATCCAGTCGGCACATGGTCGGATTATTTCCGCCCTGGAGAAGGAATTCGGGGCCCGCTTGCGTTGAGGATTTGTCCCGGCAGGGATGATTTCACTACCAAGTTGAAATGACTTTAAAAAAGCGGTTGCTATGGTTTCCGGGCTGTGTTATAAAAACCCGTAAATTCAGGGACCTGTAGAATTTTGGAGGTGACGGAGCCATGACCAAGGCGGACCTTATTGAAAGCGTTTATCTGAAAACCGGCTTTTCCAAGAAGGAATCCGCCGAAATTGTCGAGACGGTCTTTGACCTGATCAAGGATACCCTTGAGAAGGGGGAAAAGATCAAGATCGCCGGTTTTGGCAATTTCGTCGTCAAGGAGAAGTCGACCAGGCGCGGTCGAAATCCCCAGACCGGCGAAGAGATCGAAATTTCTTCCCGGCGAATTCTCACCTTCAAGCCGAGTCAGGTTCTGAAGAGCTCCATCAACGGTGAAGACTAAGCCATCGCTTGGCTCCCGGGGGGAGCATGAGTACGGAGATTCCGGATAAGCTCTATTTCAAGATCGGGGAAGTTGCCGAACTTACCGGCATAAAGCCTCATGTCCTGCGGTACTGGGAATCGGAATTCAGCCAACTGCGCCTGACCAAAAGCCGTTCCCGGCAGCGTCTCTACCGGCGCAGGGATATCGAACTGATTCTCCGCCTGAAAGACCTCCTTTACAACCAGGGGTTCACCATTTGCGGTGCGCGGAAGAAACTGCGTGAACCGGAGGCTGTTGTCATGGCCGCCGCCGACGCCGGTCAACTCGACCTGCCTCTGGACAGTCGCGCAGAGCGCCGTCTTCTCGACGACATTCGCGCCGACCTGCTGCGCCTGAGAGCTCTCCTCGATTAACCCCAATAATAATCATCCATTTCCAGCGAGGCTCCGTTGCTCATCCTGGTGACGAACGACGACGGTGTCCATTCTCCCGGACTTACCGTGCTGGCCAGGTCCCTGGCGGATCTGGGCCGGGTGGTGGTGGTCGCACCAGACCGGGAGCGCAGCGCCGTGGGTCATGCCTTGACCCTGCATGCTCCCCTGCGCGCCGAAGAGATCCGCCCGGATGTCTTTGCCGTCGACGGGACCCCGACCGATTGTGTCAACCTCGGTATCCACGGGCTGCTCGCGGAGAAGCCGTGGCTGGTCGTTTCCGGGATCAACCGGGGGGGCAACCTGGGAGATGATATTACCTATTCCGGTACGGTCGCCGCAGCAATGGAGGCGACGCTGATGGGAGTCCCGGCCTTCGCTGTCTCCCTGGACGGGGATCGCTTCCGGGAGGAAGACTTTGCCGCCGCCGGGGAATTCGCGCGGAGACTGGGGGAAGTCCTTCTGGAGAAGGGGCTTCCCCTCGATACGTTTCTGAACGTCAACGTTCCCGCCGGTTTTCCCAGAGGCGTCCGGCTTACCCAGCAGGGAAAACGCCGCTTCAACGATCTGGTGGTGGAAAAACTTGACCCGCGCGGCCGGAAATATTACTGGATCGGTGGCGGTGAAATGGGGTTCCACGATCTCCCGGGCAGCGATTTTCATGCTGTCCATAGCTCCTTCATATCGATAACTCCGCTGCATCTCAACCTGACCAATCACCGGGCTTTCACTGTCCTCGACAAGTGGGGGCTCGATTCCCTTTTCCCCGCGCAGCAAGACTGCGATAACGGCAGCTGAGGGTTTGTATGGATTTCGCCATTGCCCGCCGACGGATGGTCGAGCAGCAGGTCGTGCGTCGCGGGGTGACCGACCCGATGGTTATCGCGGCCATGCTCAAGGTTCCTCGCCACCTCTTCGTTGAAGAAGCACTGCGAAGCCAGGCTTACAGCGACTTCCCCCTGCCGATCGGGGAAAAACAGACCATCTCCCAGCCTTTTATGGTCGGCTTCATGACCGAAGCCCTGCTCCTTAAAGGGGGCGAAAAAATCCTTGAAATCGGTACCGGCTCCGGTTATCAGGCCGCGGTCCTGGCACAGATCGCCGGGCAGGTTTTTTCCGTCGAACGCCACGCCGCGCTGGCCCGCAAAGCGCGCCTTTGCCTTGACGCCGGTGGTTGCCGCGGTGTCATCGTCAAGGTTTGCGACGGAACTAGCGGCTGGGCGGACGAGGCGCCCTTTGACGGGATTATTGTTACCGCAGGGGCCCCCGCCATCCCTGAAGAGTACCGCCAACAATTGAAAACCGGTGGCCGCCTGGTGATTCCGGTCGGAGACCGCAGTTCCCAGGTCCTCTTTCGCATCACCCGCCTGGCGGACAATGAGTACCGGGAAGAGCGGCTGCTCGACTGTCGCTTTGTCCCCCTGGTCGGCCAGCACGGATGGCGGGGAGAGGAAGGTTGAGATGAGACTTTTGCGCCGCCTCTATGACTGGGTGCTGCACTGGGCAAATACCCCTTATGGCGCGCCGGCGCTCTTCCTGCTGGCCCTCGCCGAGGCTTCCTTTTTCCCGATTCCGCCTGATGTGCTGCTCCTGGCGCTTTGTCTCTCCGTCCCGGCCCGGGCCTACCGGTTCGCGCTGGTTGCGGCAGCCGGATCGGTTCTCGGCGGGATTCTCGGCTACGGGATCGGACAACTCCTCTGGGACCTCCTTGCCCCGATTTTCTACACCTATGTTCCTGGTTTTACGGAAGATATTTTTCTGCGGGTGCAGCAGCTCTTTGCAACCTATGATTTCTGGACCGTATTTGTGGCCGGCTTCACGCCCATTCCCTACAAGGTCATCACCATCGGTGCCGGGGTGTTCCGGATCAACTTCGGAATCTTCGTATTCGCGTCGCTGCTCAGCCGTAGCCTCCGTTTTTTTCTGGTTGCCTGGCTGCTTCACCGCTACGGTGCTTCCATGCGTTTATTTATCGAACGCTACTTTAACCTTTTGACCCTTGGTTTTGCCGTTTTGCTGATCGGTGGTTTTCTCCTGGTGAAATTGTTCTATTAGGTCCGCTGCGGTTGACGGGTTACGGGGAATCCGGATAACATAGCTCCGGTTTGACCAGGGCTTACAAATATTCCGCGAACGGTTGCAATAATGCCCGCGAGGAACATTCCTCTCCTGTTGACCTTCCTTCTTTTCCTGTCCGCCTGTGCGGCCTCGGCCGGGGTCTACCATAAGGTGTTGCCCGGACAAACCCTCTACAGCATCAGCCGAAGTTACGCTGTGGACGAGAACTATCTCGCCAGGATCAATGGCATCAACGACCCGACCAGGCTGAAAGCGGGACAACAGCTCTATATACCAGGCGCCGATCGCCAGAAACGGGTTCCGGTCACCGTTTCGTCTCCAGTAGCACCGAGCCGGCCGGAAACGCCGCAAGGTTTAACCGCCAACTCCCCCCAACCCAGCGCCAAGCCGGCTCCATCGACCACCCGAACAGCGACTCCTCCGGCCCCGGCAGTTCAGTCTCCTCCCCCCCAGGCTCCGGCAACGGCGCAGCAGGGGCGCTTTGACTGGCCGTTGCGGGGTAAAGTTCTGCGTCGCTTCGGCAGCAAGATCGACGGGTCGCTCTGCAAGGGGCTGGAGATTTCCGCCCGACCTGGCGAAGCGGTCGCCTCAGCGGCGGCGGGGAAGGTTATTTACAGCGGTGACGGGATCAAGGGCTACGGAAATTTGATCATTGTCAGGCACGACGACTCCTACTTCACCGTTTATGGATTCAATCAGAAGAATCTCGTCAGCAGTGGTGCTTTTGTCAGCAAGGGACAGCAAATCGCCCGGGCCGGAACCCCTCCGAAAGGAGGAACTCCTCGACTCTACTTTGAAATCCGTTCTGGCAAGCAACCGGTCGATCCGATTTTTTACTTGCCATAGTTTGGGCCATTTCATAGACTTCACACGTCTTTTCGTTGTGGCCGCCAATCAGGGAGCGTTCGAAGATGGAAGATATGTCGCACGATTACGATGACCTGGAAACGGGGGAGGCAAATCTCGGATTTGCCACTGACGAAGAAACCATCGATGGCGAGTTGGATCAAGTCGGCGAAGATGAAGAGGTCGACGCAGCAGAGGAAGAAGAAGAGGATGAGGAGGCGGTAGCTGAAAAGGCGGCGGTCGACGATCATTCCGATGATGCCATCAAGCTCTACCTGAAGGAGATCCAGAAGACCAATCTTCTGACTGCTGAAGATGAGCGGGACCTGGCCCGGAAAATTGCCGTTGGTGATATGGCGGCGCGTGACCGGATGATCGAATCGAACCTGCGTCTGGTGGTGAAAATTGCCAAGCGTTACATGAATCGTGGACTTCCGTTCCTCGACCTGATCGAAGAAGGAAATATGGGGCTCATCAAGGCCGTTGAGCGGTTCAAACTTTCCAAGGAATGCCGCTTTTCAACCTACGCCACCTGGTGGATCCGCCAGTCGATCGAGCGGGCTCTGGTCAACCAGAGTCGCACCATCCGCCTGCCGGTGCATGTCTCCGACGATATTAACAAGTACATCAAGATCAGCCGGGAATTGACCCATCAACTGAGCCGAGAGCCGCAACCCAAAGAGATCGCCGATGCAATGGGCGTGGAAGCGGCCTACATCCGGCGGCTGATGGTCCTGGTCAAGAAAACCTATTCCATTGAACACCCGATGGGTGAGAATAATGACTACAGCCTGATCGACACGATCGAGGATTCCAACAGTGTCGACCCCGCAGCCTTGATCGAAGACCTCAACAAGTTTGCCCATGTCAGCGAGTGGCTGGGGACCCTGGGGGAAAACGAACAGGAGATTCTTGCTCTCCGCTTTGGTCTCGATGACCGTGAGCCCCAGACTCTGGACACCATCGGCCGCCGTTTTGGCGTCACCCGGGAACGAATCCGGCAGATCGAAGCCAAGAGCCTCGATAAATTAAGAAAAATCATGGAGGAGAAGGAGTTCTCCAGCGTGGCGTTTGGCGAGGAAAACCACAGGGAGGGCGGCGAAGGTGGATGAGTTAAGGAATATTATTCGTGATATTCACAACTTCCCGAAAGAAGGGATCGTGTTCAAGGATATCACGACCTTGCTCGGCGATGCCCGCAGTTTCCACCGCATGGTCGACCTGTTGGGCCATCGCTATCTCGGCAAGAAGATTGACAAGGTGGTGGGTGTCGAGGCGCGGGGATTCATTCTCGGTGCAGCGCTGGCGTATAAACTTGGCGCAGGAATTACCCTGGTGCGCAAACCGGGCAAGCTTCCCTACAAGACCCGGAAAAAAAGTTACGAGCTCGAATACGGGACCGATACGCTCGAAATTCATGAAGATGCTTTCCTGCCGGGTGAGCGCGTCCTGATCGCCGATGACCTCCTGGCTACCGGGGGGACCATGGCGGCGGTGGTAGAGCTGGTAGCTGAACTCGGCGCCGAACTGGTTGAATGCTGCTTTCTCGCCGAACTTGAATTTCTCAACGGCCGGCAACGGCTCCCCGCCGGGAAGGTCTTCAGCCTGCTGAAATTCTGAGAAACTTGTCGCGAATCTTCTCCTTTAACTGATGTACCTGGCCCCGTAGCTCAGCCGGATAGAGCAACCGCCTCCTAAGCGGTAGGTCGTGCGTTCGAATCGCGCCGGGGCCGCCAAATAAAACAGCCACTTAGCATTAATGCTAGGTGGCTGTTTTTGTCCTTGGGTAGCATCCTGGGTAGCATTTTGGTTTGATACTTATGAGGAAATTGGACTCCACCCCAAGTCCTTCTGAAGGTTTCTTCTGAAGGCGGTATCAACTTGTATGGGTGCCCGGCGAACATATTCTTCAGCGGGTTTTTGGTCTTCAGGGGATAGACCCTTAAGATAATGCAAAATTTCTAAATAATTTGGCATTTCTCCCCGTGAATTTTTGAAGCCACATTTTAAATTTGTCCAGACGACAGCACCTATCTTAAGACTTTCCGCCCACTCTGCTATTGGGAGGGAACATTTCCCTTGAGATTTTCCAGAGGCCCCATCCCAAAATCCGACTGATTTATTTATGAACCTTTCTGAAATGCCTTCACGTTTTGCTAGTTCGATTTTTGCTTCAACGACCGTCTCGACATCCATAAGTGCCCAAAATGTTCTGACCAAAACATTCACATCGGATATCGCCAAGGTAATCCTGCCATCACTTGATTCACGAGAGAACTCAATAGGCAACAATGGTCCATTTCCAAACCATTTCCCGTCTACTGGTAGTCCTCGAGGGTCCCAGATTAATGATCCCCAGCCAAGACATGCAATTTTCAATGCTTCCTCCTTGCCGACATCACCCAAAGACTGGAACTTGTCTTATCAAACTCGTATCGGGAGAGAAATTTCAGGCTGAATTTGTGTGAGAATTGAACTGTAATTTCGCAAAATGTCATTAAACAGGTCCTTGTGCCGAGGGGCCTGGACCGTAACCACCAGTGCGTATTTGACCTTGTCTGCTCCACTTGGAACGCCGCCCGAGTCTCTTGCACCATAATGGATGTCAAAGGCGGGGTTTTTCAGGCCGCTGCCGCGCATTGTACTTTCGTCATGCATGACGGTTTCCCATTTTCCAACATCAGACCTGATTTCCAATTCAGAAGAGTATGATTTCAAATGGAAAAAGGATTTTGTTTTTGCATGACTTTTCCCTGGTTCTGTTTTTTCGTCGTTCGGTCTAAAGGTAACGGTGAGGCCAGCCTTCGTATAAGCGCAGGCGTCCTGAGGATCAGTCCCGCAAACCAGGCAAAAAGTAGCCTTAATACTAACATTCCCCTCCATAGGGTAGGGTGGCAAGGGGACGGGAGCCCTAAGGTGCTTCCCGGGCCTTAGCTCTCCTTGGTAAATAATTCTGGCGATCCCCTCCGGACAGGTAATGATGTCCATTATGTCTTGAGGTAATTTCCCCCACCCGACTTCAGACTTTTCAAGCTCAGCGTTTTCTGCAGCATGGACGAGAAGTGCCTTGATTGCCAACGGTGAGAGCTCCTCCCCAAGAATGGCCCTAATCCCCACAGCATTTCTCAAGGCAAAAGGGGAGGCAAAACTGGTCCCAAGTTGAGGGGAAAGCATGGCCTTTGTCCCCGGCCCCAGAACGTGGAAGTATTCTTTTGGAGAACCACCAAATGCCAATATATCAGGCTTGACGACGCCAGGGCTTCTCCCCGGGCCAATTGCGCTATAACTCGCCCGGGTCCAATCAGCTTCCGAAGAGCTGGCGGCCCCCACAGCAATTGCATTCACGCAGTCTGATGGCACCTGAATCCTGGCATTGCCAGAACTCAGATCCATCTCGCCATTGTTGCCAACCGCAACGGTCAGTAAGGTTGAACCGTCACTGAGGTAGTCATCGATTAAGGCGGTCCAAGCGTGGACATCTGTGTCCTCGATCGGCAAATCAGGCCCCAAGCTCAGGTTGAGAAACTCATATTTCCGTGAGATCAAGACCTGTTCAATCAACCCTAGCGTCCGATAAAGCTCAAACGGGTCGTCCTTGCTGGAATCCTTGTCCAAAACCCTCAGATGGTCGACATAGGAAAATGGCCTGTTTGCTGGGGTTCCTGGAACAATGGGACCGAACAAAAATGCAGAGGTGACCGCCAAACCATGTTCATTTGAACTTGGGTCGTCTTGGGCTTTTGGATCGAGCTTTTGATAAGAACCGAGCCATTTTCCGACCGGATGCGCCGAGGGGAGCCCTCCATCAAGAATGCCAACCCTTGGTTTTGATGATAGTGGTTGGATGTCGGGGAGGTCGCACGCCAGGGTTACGCTGTTAGAGCGTTGCATGGGGCGGAGTGCCCTCAGCCTTGGCAGCGGCCTTACTACTCGAATAAATGAAAATTGGGAAAGCTTTCTTGCCCCAAGAAGTGAGCCCTCTACCGGGACAAACCAAAGATTACCAGCAGTAACGCTAAGATCAGAGTGGACCTTTAGTCCGAGTTGCCTTGCGTATTCCTGGAAGGGCCGTTGAATAAAGAAAGGATTCTCGCCGGGGAGTAAATGCACCCCAACTTCAAAATAATGGTCACTGCTTAATGCGTAAGGTCTAAATTTTTCATCCGAAGTGAAAGATGAAATCCTTTCAAAATGTGTAAAGTCTTTTGCTTCTCGTGTTTCCTGATCCATGCTTTCGAGGGCCGTTATCAAGTTACGGAATCTGCTCTTTTCACCCGCCACAAAAATTTCAGTTGAGCTACATTCAGAGGGTTTCCCCTTTTTTGACCACTTATCTGGGGTGACTCGCACTGATCTGCTTCCAACTGCGACTAAACCAGTGCTTCTCAAAAAAGTCGAAGGATAGAAAGATTTGGCAATATAGGTAGGGTTCAAGACAAACCTGGCAACGCCAAAGCCGTTTGGGCAGGCATGATCTGGGAGGGAGTCAAGCTCTTCAGATACTCGGGAAATTTGAGGCGTTAGCCTGGCAAGAGCATCGTCAAACGAGTACACCTCTGCCTTGCCGTTAAAGCCCTTCTTTACTTCCACCGGGTAGGTTAAAAGTTGCCCTCTGCCAATGAGGAAATTCGGCTGTTTCATTAGTACCTCCCTCCAATAATTACCTATTTACCGCCAGAATGTTTCCTAATAGTGTCCCTGCTAACCCCTGTAATTTTTGAAATTGTATGTTGTGAAAAATTACCATTCTCAGAGAGAATCATTGCGAGATTTTTTTTATCTTGACGATCTAACGTGATCGACTTTGTTGTTAATAATTCTTCAACTAAGGTCTTATCGTCGGAAATATTTAGGGTCATTGCTCTTCTAAAGCGTTGAAGTGTTCGTTCAATGTCGCTGTATGATTCGCCATTGAATGCATAGGCTAAAACTTCCTGCCATTTTTCAAAGACGGAGAAGTTCTTCCCGAGGTACCTGCAAATGGCAGATTGAATTTGCGATTTGTCAGGAAGGTCGAATTTTACCAACAGATCAAATCTGCGCCACAACGCAGGATCGAGGAGCTCAGGATGGTTCGTTGCAGCCAATAACATCCCTGAGTCCGGCCAGTTTTCTACTTCTTGCAACATTACAGTTACTAGCCGTTTAAGCTCTCCTATATCTGCGTCATCATTTCTGCGCTTTGCTATGGCATCGATTTCATCAAGGAGCAGGACACATGGCCTTTGCTTTGCAAAATCAACTGCAGCTCTTAAATTGGCACCAGTTCTTCCCAGAAAGCTACTCATGACGGCGGTCAGGTCTAGAATGAACAGGGGGACTCCTAGCTGTGAGGCAAGCCATCTTGCACTTAAGGTTTTTCCAACGCCCGGCTTGCCGATGAAAATAGCGGACTTGGCCGGGGAAAGATCGTGCGATTTGAGTTTCTTGGCCTGCTTCCGTTCCATAACAAGTTGTTCAAGGATATTTTTTGTTTCTGGAGAAAAGAAGGGCTCCGGGAATTCGCCTTGGTCGTGGAATGGTTTTAAGAGAAGCAGTCGAGTCTCCTCGTCAGCCGGAATGGCCATTTGGGAAAAATCGTTTTTTCGAAGAGGGGGATTAGACCGGGGAGAGTTGTTACGAAGAAATTTCTCCAGCTGCTCAGAGAAGTCCGGATCTGCGCTTCGGTATTTTCGAACCATCCTTGCTACATATAGCCGAACATCGTCCGGCTTTTCGGAAACAGCCATCCGTGCAACCTGGACTAATTCCTTTTTTAAAGTCTTACATTCGTCCATTTAAGATATAACTCCTTGAAAAAACAATAAAAAAAAATCCATAATGATGGGCTAGTTTTAGTATATACATTTTTTTTCTTTTTGAAAGTGAAAAATCTAGCACCTTCCATATGGCTTGGAAAAGGGATGAATGGCACATTGTATCCCCCTCCGTGGTTGCCGGTGGCCTTTCGGCGCGGGTCATGATTTTGAACAGGGGAGGGGGCCGCCGCGATCAGTTTCCCGTCTCAGCTGGCCGCTCGGCGCCGGCATCGCGCAGCTCGAGACCGCGATAGCGAAACGATCCACCAGGGCCGCTGCGGTCTTTTTGGAAGCCAGCTTGGGCGATGGCATCCCCGAAGCGCTTCTGGGAAGGGGGATCGTCATCCTGATTGAGTGCCCACCAACCAAGAAAGGACTGATAGGCAGCCCGGGCGGTGATGGCCCCTTCGTCGGTTCGGCTGCATACCTGATCGATCCAGCTGGCAACCGCACCGGGTACCCCGGCCGGCCGGGAGACGATGCCGCTCAGGTCTACCCCGGTGAGCCGCTCCAGGGTGGCCAGGCTCTCCCGAGTCGGGCGAAGGATGATCTTGGTCAGGTCGAGGGTATAGCGAACGTCGAGGCCGTGGGGGTTGGTGATGCCGCGACGGTGATTGATATCGACACTGCGGCGCTCACCCTGACCTTCGATCAGCGCTTGCTCCATGGTGTTGAAGGCGCCGATGAACTTTTCCTTGAACTCGGCAGCCCGTTTGCCGGTGAAACCCATGGCGAGGAAGGCGAACCCGTCGCGGGTGATAGTGAACATGGGACGGGCCTGGTTGTTCGCGTCAAGGTAGGAGCCGCCCGCAAAATTGCGGGCGGCGAATTCATTCGAACACTCCAAGCCACGGATGGAGCGCATTACCAAGTCATGACGCTTTTCGAACGCCTCGGCAATAACCAGAGAGGTGGTAACAACCTTCTCCTCGGTGATTGTGACCAGCTGATCGACCACGGCTATTCTCCCTTCTCGGCGAAGGCGGCAACAAGAGCATTCAGTTTGCCGTTACTGGCGTCGAGGTGAAAACGTTCGGCAGGCGCAAGAACAGAATAGAGGACGTCGAGAGCCTTTGTCCGTGCGGAAATATCACCGGAAGCGGCCCGGGCCATGCCGATCAAGGCAGCGCGGCGCGCGGGAGGAAGCCCACGGAAGGCAGTGGTTAGCTCCAGATCTCCGGGCGGTAGGACTTCGCGAGGCGAAGTCGTACTGTCAAGGGGCCCGTTGGCAACACCCAACAGGCTTCCCTGATTTTCCGCGGTACTGAGAAGGCTGGATAACCGGTCCTCCCTTTCTCTGAACCGGGCTTCCATACTAGACAGCCTGCGTACGGCTGCCCGTTCTATCTCTTCTTCCAACAAGAGAAGGAGCGGGTCGGTTCCCCCAGAAGGCGCGGAGGCACGGCCGCTATAGACTTCGCTGGATTGATGTTTTTTGGGGGAAAAGTGACGGGAAGAAGGGAACGAAATGATCTTGGCGTTTGGCATGGCGGGCTCCTTTTGTAGGGGGTTCGAAAACCGCCCGCCTTGCGCTTCCAAACGCAAAGAGGGCGAACCGTGCGGGTTGGAAGACCGGCCAAAAGGAAACCGGTGCCCACGAGGGGCCCCGCACGGCCGCCCAGTCGAATCAGAGCCAAGCCGTGCTGTGGATACACGAACGCCACCAAATATAAGGTGGCGGTTGTATCCGCCTTTTGTTTCCGGGCTTCCAAACCCGGCTGCCGATTTTGCGGCAACGGGGAAACAATAGCCCGGGATTGGCGGTGTGTCAAGAATTTGTGCAGGGTGGTGCATAGCGGCTCGTTGCGTACCAGCGGGGGGCGTGGTTTAATTGGGACCTCACTTCTTGCCCTGAGAGGGATTCATGAACGCAGGTTCCGCACGGTTGCACGATCTGAACAAATTGGAAGAGGCCCTGGAGGACGTGATCGACGCCTTCGACCGCACTCACCCGGCAGGCAGCACCATCGCCAAGAGAAAGGCAGACTTCTCCCCGATTGCGTACAGGATTCAGACCCTTAAATTTCGGGCAGACGGAGTGGCACCGTTTCTTGGGGAGAATATAGATAGGATCGATACCCACTACCGTGTCCTCTTTCGCATCGCACCGACAAACGGCCACTCCCCTGAACAACATCTGGCCTGGGCTGAGTCAGCAACTCGAGTCATTCGAAGAGAAATCGGCCGCCTCAAGAACAGCGCAGGCCTTTCGGAAACTGTCTGATTCGCTGATAGGCTTCCATTTCCCACCAGCGGCCGGGCAGATCATTATCCCGGGTTTCTGGATGTCGATGAGATACTTGAACTCCCTGGCCGCGTCCAAAAGGGCGGAATAGGAAGGGGCCGCGAGCCTGGTCATAACGTGTTCTCCTTTTTTCCTTGACGACTCAGCTTCATGCTATTATTTTTCCCAAAGAGGTTCCCCCCTCTACTGGGCCCCGTCACCACCCCCCCTCCGGTGGCGGGGCCCTCTTTGTTTAGCCAAGGTCCTGTTCGGCATTGTCCAAAGACCCGGCATCCTTTTGGCTCAACTCATCTTCGACGATCGCCAACAAATCCAAATCCCCTTCATCAACGCCGCAAATCCTGCAAATTGTTCCAGTGTCAACGATGTTGTGCAGACGAACTATCCGGCTTCGAATTTCAAGGATCCTGGCATTGCCGGGCTTGAGTTCCGGGACCGGGCAGCCGGTCCCGTTCTCACAGTCTGGAATCAGGGAGTCCACCTCGCGAGCTTCCGCGCAAGCTTCGCAGCTTACGCCGGGGAAGTCGGCCCGGGCTCGGAGGTGGTCAACGAGTTTTTTTCCTGAATGGCCCGTTCGGATGCCACCATCTTCTCCAGGCTGAGGGGTGCGTCAAGGACCAGGAGACGGAACTCGGTCAGCTCTTCCATGAGCCAGTCGATATTCTCCGGGGTGCAGGGCAGGGGTTCGCCCGCGTCGGTAAGGCCGCGCCAGTCCTCAACCACGGCCCGGCCGAGCAGGGAGCGGAATTTCTTTTCGTCCCGCTCCGGAATGCTGCGGTGGCTCTTCGGGTCGAACTTGACCGCGCTGGTCTGGGCAGAAATCTTGTCGAAAGCGCTCTGGGGGAGATAGCGACAGAGGATCTCCACATCATCAAACAGGGGAAGCCAGACTTTCAAATCGTTTTTCTTGATACGGGATACATCCATTTTCCTGCTCCTTTCGGGGTTGGTCCGGTTACTTCAAATCGAAACCGGCGTAGGTTGCAATCAGGTCGTTATTGGTACACAGAATTGGGCGGCTTTGATTTCCTCAGCCATTGTTTATCGGGCAGCGGGAGCAACAGTGCGGAGATTGAGCTTTTGGAGCTCCGGAAAGATTGCCCGTGCAAGTTGGTGCGCCGATTTGGGCGTGGCCTCGCGAACGTTCGGGAGGGAAATATTGATATCCCCGAAGGACATGGACACCGGGCCGGACGCTTTTGACACCTCTCCCCTTGTCTTGACTTCCTCCCCGCGATGCAGCTGATAGAGGCCCGTCTTCGGCACGTAGCTGGTGCCGGTGGCAAACGACCCACCACCGCTGATCGGGTTGTTGATGGAGCCATAGCTTCCATAACTGGATCCGGAGGTCTCGTAATTCACGGTGATGGTGATGGTTTTGTCCTTGAGATTTTCAAGGGCCTCCTTGATGGTTGAAATAACGCTGGAAGCCTTATCTGTGGCGCTTAAGGTGATGGTCTGGTTAAGACTGTAGATATTGTTGCCGATGGCCAGGATCTTGTCCTGGAGTGGCTGCATCGCCTGTTCGGCCAGGTCCATCTGTTCCTTGAAACTGTTGGCAGCCTCCTGGGATTGGGTAGCCTGTTCCTCCTTTATCGCGAGGTACGCCGCAGCCGCCTTTTCTTGCAAACCGGAAATCTGCGCCGCCATTTCCTCAGAGGAGATCAGCGTTACACCACCTTCAATCACCTCTTTAGGGAGGGCGGCCAGGCTCTTCAATAATTCTTCCAGGGCCTTAGCCCGCTCAGGTGGAGGAAGTTCCATGGCCCCGGAAAGGCCGCCCTTGGCCTGGTCGAGCTTTTCGAGTGTCTCGACAAATTTAGATTGCCCAGGGTTGGGGTTGAATTTCTCCTGGAAAGCCTTGTTGATATTGGCGATAAACTTCTGAGCCGCCAGAAGATCATCTTGCTTTTTCTTCATGTCTTCGACGGAGGCACCATGAAGGGCCTTCAGTTTGTCGTAATAACCCTGCCAGGCCTTGAGTCGGGCTTCGAAATAGGTTTTTTCGGTGGTGGCAATATTTACCTGCTGGCCCAAAAAGGTGGCCTGGTCGGCGCCCATTTTTTGCAGGACATCGGCGATGTCGTTTTGTGCCTGGATTTGCTTTTCATAAACCTGGTCCAAAGCCGACAGGTACACCCCGAGAGGTGCAGACAGGCTGGCGGCGGCAGCTCCGGACCTTTTGATTGCATCCTCCTGCCGCTCGAGGTCTCGTGTGAAGCCCGCCTCTGCAAGCCGCAGCTGTTCACGGCCAAGGTCTCCGATTTGCTTGCTGTAACGCTCGAGGGCCGAAGAGGCATCCTTGAGCGCCGAAGTCTGAGCCTCTACCTGTGCGGCTGGACCACCCCCAGCACTTCCAACCGATGCCGCGTCGATCTTTCCGGAGAGAACATCCCAGGACGCCCCGATAGAGTCGAGGGCAGACTTGTAGCTTTCTGCGGAAGTCTCGAACCCCGCCGCGCTCAAGCCTTTCAACTCGCCGGCAAGACCACGGAAGGCAGACCCGACCAACGGAATCTTGCTGAGGAGGCTTGCCAACTGCGCCGGGAGGAAGGTGATTAAGCCGATCGTGAGATGCAGGGATCCTGCTGCGGCCAAAAAGGCACCATGAAGCGCGGAGCCGACAGCCAAAGCCAGACGCCCGACAACTTCCCGGGTGTTGGCCATGGTGGCCTGAACCCGCTGGAGCTTTTCAGCCATTGTGTCATTGGCCAAACCAACCCGGTCAATGATCTCCTGGCCGGCGGCCATGGTCGCATTCAGGAATGCTTGTTTCCGCTCGGTATCGGTCAGCTGTGACTCAGTTTTTCCCAAGCTGACGGCATACGCCTTGTTGGCCGCCTCGACATCGACCATAATCCCGAGGTTATCCAGGATCATTTTGGATTGGCGGGCGGTCGCCAAGGACAGGTCTTCAAAACTCTTGGCGATGGTATCTCCCGTGACCCGCGAGGCCGCACGGGCAATCTCCATCATTTTCGGAAGATACTTCGCCTCAATGCCAAGCAACATCGAGGTGCCGGCTTTTTCGATCAACTGCTGGGTCGAGATGGTCCCGGCCGAAACCCGCTGCAGGTCGGCAATGATCCTGTCGGCCGCAGCACCGTGGCTGGCGGCCAGGTTCGTGAATGCTTGCTGCTTCTGGATTCCGGTTGCCGCCTCCATCGCCAAGTCGAAGCCCTTGGTGACCGCCAGCCAGGCAACGCCGATCGCCGCCGTGGTGGCCACCCAATTGGCTTTGAATTTCTGCAGTAACCCCTCTCTGCGGCCAAACTGCTCCTGGTCGATTGCAACCATCCGGTCCGCCAGGGCCTTTTCTGCCCGGGTCAGTTCATCGGTTGTGGCCCACCCACCCGCCTTTATTTTCTCGTAGGCGCTTTGAGCGGCTTGGCGCTTTTTATCAAAGGCCGCGCTGGATTTAATTCCAAGCTCGTTGAACTCGCGCTCGATCGCCGAAGTCACGCTATGGGCGGTGCTCTTTAATTTGAGCATTGAGCCTTCGGCGCCGGTCGTGTTGGCTTTGACAATCAGCTCCGCAATATCTTTAGCCATAGGGTTCTCCCTTCTTGGTTTTAGTGTCTGGCTGCTGGTTGAAGGAACAAATTCAGGAATTGCAATAAATCAGGGTCACATAAATTCTGTTTAGAATGAGGAGCCCCACCAGCCGGCCGCCCTCCCTCTTGAAATCATCCATAACTATTCAACAGAACAACAAAAAATCGACTTTTTACCGTGTAAAAAAGGTTTGAAGGGTTTACTTCAAAGTCACTAAACTTCCTATATACTCTTTAATATATTTATTAAATTTACTAAGATTTATTATTCAAAGGTTCAAGGTAGTAATATAAAGATAATAAAAACAGTATATTGCAGCTTGAAGTGTGTTTTTTTGCTTCTCAACAAGCCTTCAATCCTTCAAGCCAAGGATTTAAGACCTAGACCAAGATAGCGAACTGCACCACCCCCGGCACCACGGTCTTTGCCATAGCCCCGCCGACACATCCCATCACCGAACCGTTTCTGAGATGGCGGCTTGTCTGAAACGTTGGCGATCCACCATTCCCTGAATGACTGGTAAGCCTGCTTCGCGGTGATAGTGAAACCATCACCCTCGACGCACTTTTCCTCGATCCACTCGAACAGGTCGTCTTCGCTCTGGCGGTATTCGGCCGTGGCAGCCAGAACCGCCGGCGGCGGGTTAAGCCCCTCTGCTTGCCAGAGAAGGCAACCACGTACCAGCCAGGCCAGGATCCCAGACTCTTCCACTGCCAAACGATCGGGGAGGGATTTGTCAATTTTCCGCTCGTGGGCTGCTATCGGCCGGTCAACATAGGACAGCCCGAATTCGATGAGATGGAGCCTGGACCAAAAAGCGAAATCAGAGGCGTCGGCCCGCGGCTTATGGTTGGTTGCCAGGCACAGGAGGTGTGACGGTGAAAAGGTTGTTGGCTGCCGGTCGTGAGGATGCCGACCGGTCAGGGAGTCGCCACCAGAGAGCCACTTGACCCGGGCCGCACTGAACCGACGGCCCTGATCGGTCTCACTGCAAAAGGCGAGGCGCAACCCCCGCAGGGCCATGAGGTGTGGGGAGGGGCCTGCCGGGTTGCTGACCTTCCCCTGATCGAGAAGCAGCTCGGCAGGCACGGGAGAGGCCAAGGGGCCGAGAATCTTCTGAAGCGTCTCGATCATGGTCCCCTTGCCGTTACGCCCATGGCCAAACAGCACGGCAAAAACATGTTCCAGGACCAACCCGGTGATGGCGTAGCCAAAGAGTCTGGCCAAGTAATCAGCCTTGGCCTGGTCCCCGCCCATTACCTCGAGGACAAAGGCCTCCCAATTCGGGCAGGGCGAATTCTGGCCTGTGACAAGGTACTCCTCACACCCTTCCGGGAAGTCCACCGTGGCGCCCTTGGTCATGAAGTCTTTCGGGTCTCCAGGCCTCAGCTCTCCCACCCTCAGATCAACCACCCCGTTCCGACAGGGCAACAGCCAGGGCTGTGAATCCAACTGGTCGCCAGTTACTACCATGGCGCCTTCGCCGCAGGTTGCTGCAAAGGTCAGGCAATTCTGCCGACCACGGACAGACCGAAGGCGATCTATTCGCTTGAGGAACTTGGCTTGCCGTTTCTGGAGCCGCTCAACCTCCTCTTCGTCCGAGGTTGCTGCAACCTTGCGGCCGATAGCCTGGACAGACCCGAGGTAGGCCATTGCCACATCTTCAACGGCTGCCAAGGACCTGCCGGTTATGTCGCGGGACCAGTGGTGACCAGACCATACAAGCCACTCACCTGCGGAGGCATCAAACAGGAATCGCCCCCGGTGTATCGAGACAAACAGGACCCCGTCACCCAACTCATTACACGCCAGACACTGGGCTACAAAGCTCGGATCATCAGGCCCACCCGGGCCGCCCTTTCCCTTTTTGGACTGCTCTTCAGCAAAGGCGCTTTCCTCTTGCCGCCGGCGGGCTTCCACCTGGGCACGAAGCGAGTCCAAGGCAACGACCTTATCTTGACCCGGGGCACTCATTGACCACCTTCCATGAAAAGGTCTGCCACCTTGGGCTGCCAAATCTTCACTGTTTGCAAGGTTCGACCGATCGCTGAGGCGATGTCTTCGGGGGGTACACTGAGTTTGACCATGGCAGCGAGAAGCATGATTTCAGATGGAGAGAGCTTTGAACCTTGCAGGGCCGTACCGGTCAACCAGTTGAATTGCCGGCCACACAGAAGGCAGCAGCTCTTCCCGCCCCTCTGGAAGGTCGCCTGCATTTTGGTTGTCAAGGTAGCACCACAGGAAGGGCAGGATCGGCCAGAAATCCCTGGCCTCAAAAACTGGAAGATATGCTCACGGCAGGCGGAATCGTCGAGGAGTTTTGGCAAGGCCTTAAGTGCGACAAAACAGAAATTCTCCCCTGTTTTTTTGTCGAATTTCTTCTCTTCAAAGCCCATTTTCTACCCTCGCACTTTTTGTTGGAAATCCTCAAAAATAAAAAAACCAATAAAATCAACCACTTTTCCATTATTCCAGGCAAAACAAAAATCATAAATGGACCGAAAGATTGGGACTTCGTTGCCCGTATTGGCATAACCTCCAGGAAGGACCCGCGCGAATCCATGAGCAAGACCTTCCTGGAAGACCCTTGCCTTACCCCCACCACAACGGTTGAACCACTGGCTTACTCCCCTGTTGGGGGAGCGGGGGTGATTCATCGCGGCACCTGGCCAGACCAGTGGTGCAAGCCGGCCCGGTATTGCCGACCAGAGGTTGGCGCCCGTAATCACTTGTCCATCATCCTGGAAACGTGGTAGCCAAAGCGTTCATTCCATTTGGCGATGATTGCTTTGATCGTCGGGGTGCGAACCTTATCCTGTCTAAACATCGAACGGATAGAGATGGTTGCCATGTTGACGATCTTCGAGCGCCCACGTTCCCCCCGGTGTCTCCCACGCTTTGGAGTGTGGTACTTGTACCCCTGGTTGTAAAAGTCGGCCTGATTCATGAACACACCAAAATAGCCGTTGGCCATTCTGGCCATCATCGCCTTCGGGTAACTGATCCGTAGTCCTGGCCGGATTGCAACCGTGGTGCCCCGGACTACCTTTCTTTTTCCCGTCCTGGTGCTGACAACTCTCGTAACCTGCTTGGCTCCAAAATAGGCCAGACTGATCGGGCGCCCTTCGGCCGATATCACAGCTGTTAGGTCGCCGTTTGTGGCGGCCTTGATGTTCTTGACTTCCTTGTTCACCTTACTTGGGGCGATATTCCAATGGCTGCGAATCGCCTTGCTTGCCTCGGTGCGGCCGGCCCTGGCCGCTTCGTTAAGCGCCATGCGAGCGGCAGTTCTGATCTTGTTGGGATTCAACGCCGCCTCGATAGCTTGGTCGAAGCCGTCCAAATCAACAGTGAACATAATCTGCCCCTTTCCAAAAGAAGTTGGCGGTGAACGTTCCCAGACTCACCCCTCGTTGCTTACCTTGCGATCATCGGCACGAACCGCAGCAATAAAACTCTTGGTGGCCACCCTGGCCGCGTTGATACTCTTCAGAAGTCCCTGGAGATCAAGGGCCACCTCGGCCAAAAGTTGCTCGGCAATCTCTGCCTTAAACTCAAGGGAACCCCCGCCGTAAAGGCTGCGGCTTCGCCGAGGAGAAACGCACTGGTTTAAGCTCTTCAGTCGAACGGTAAGCATCCGCTGCCGGTACCTGGCATCAGAAGCAGCCAACCGGATCTCATCGGCCCGAAGCTCGGCAAAAGAGGTTAAAGCACTGCCTTCTTTTTTTCGTTTATGGCCCATCATTGGTCCTTTTGTTTGCTCATTAAATTGTGCCGTGGCGCTCGAAGTTAACGACTGGAGGCACACCATCTCCCCTCGCCGCGAGAAGAGACCCAGTGACACTAGCCGGTACGTTTGGCCGGGCACCCTATGTGCCCGGGGCAAAGGAGTTTACCAACGTCCCCGGCCGGCAAAGATCAATACAGCGGTACCCCATGAGCTTCCACGAGCTCCGCAGCAATAGACTTGAGGTCGGCCTCGGTGACGATAAGGTCACCGAATACATCCTCTGCCACGGTTCTCGCTGTCACCGCGTAGGAACCACCCGGTGAGCTGTTTTTCTTCGCCAGGAAAAGGGCCGTGGCAAGCGCCTTTTTGGTGGCGGCTAACGTTTCCTCAGCGTGGGATTGTTTCAATACCATCCAGAAAACATTCTGAGCATGGTTGACCTTCCTTCTCAGGTCAGTGACAACTTCTGTCTGTTTCTTCAATGTCTCGGCTAGTGCCTCGGCCATTCCTTTTGCTTCCTGGTGGCGGTCCTTCGTGAGATCGACCTCCTGACGGACCTTGGCCAAGGTCTCATCATTGATTCGGTCGAGAAGGTAATCCTCCATAGCAGAGTTTGCCCGGGCCGTTGCTGCGAGTACCCCAGCAAAAATGGTGCTGGCCGTGGCCGTGGCGTTTTCTTGCTTAACGGTGATCCCGGCATGCCGTGCTTCGGCATCTTTTAAGGCAGCAGCAACCTCCTGATAATTTTCCTTGGCTTCGGTGAGATTCATCTTGCATTGCTCCTTCCATGAAGGTTGCGGGGACCAAGCGCCCCCTTGGGATAAAATGGCCACGGCTTAGGTGGCCGAGTAGATTGAATTCAGGTGGGGCCGATTCGGCCAGGGCAGCATCCATGGCAATTTTGGAGGCCCCCTGGTAGCTCACGCCCGGCAAGGGAAATACCTTTTTCATAGCGCCCCCTTACTCTTCGACCACTTCGAAGATCGGGGAACCATCCCGAGAGAGCCGGAGGAGGTAAGGGGCGATAGACGCAGAAACGCTGATCGGGATTTTGCCTTGGGCAAAGATCGAATGGCTGCGATAGGCCTTGGTAGGATCAACCAGCCGGATCGAAACCCGCCGATGATCCAACTCCTCGGCTTTCAGGAACATCGGACCGGAGGGACAGACCACCGATAAGAGGCGTTTGGCAACCTCGTCTTCAACCTCAACCTGAAAGCCGAGATGCATAACCGGCGCACCAACCATCTGGTAAGTATCAACACCAGCGATAAGAACAATTTTTTTCACTTTTCCCTCCTTTTAGGGTTTGCGTCTGGTTTCGACGAACGATTCAATTTCAGCCGCATCCCACACCTGGACGCCAGTTGTCAGGCAGATAGGGCTAGGGAAGGTGGGGTCTTGACGCAGCCGCCAAAAGGTAGTTCTGGAAACTCCTCCAAGCTTTGTTCTGACAGCGTTCGGTTTCATGTAAATTCGGCCAGGTATGATTTGTCCCAAATCCATCACGCGTCTCCTTTTCTCTCCCAACCTTGGCGTTGCAGGGTGTTTCGTTCTGATTTGCCGCCATAACAACGCAAAAACGCCCTTCGGTAAATTCCGAGGGGCGTTTTTTTTGTCACGTAATGTTTTGTTGAAAAATTAAAAATTCAACACTTACGATCTAAGTCCCTTTAAGATAAGCAAAATATTTGGATATCCAGTTAGGTAATCTTCGAGCGGTTCCAGGATTGCCAACTTCCTGTTTTTGTCAGGATTTTCGGCGATTCCGTTAAAAGCCAATACACGTTCAACCATATTCTTTCCACCCTTTGTGTAATAAAATTTATGGAGGGAATCTTTGCTTTTAGGCCTTTTGTTGCTACTCCAACCAACAGGTAATTTGCTTTCCTGATCAATTACCCAATTAGAAACAAGTCCAATTGCATCATCAGTATCCAAATTAAACCATTTATTTAAACAGTATGAATACAATGAACCATGGAAGAAAATTCTATCGTAAACAGAGTTTTTCCAGCGCATTCGCCTTCCATCAGAACCAAAGTATTTTCCTAAGTCAGAACCATCTTTACCTTTTTCGTTGTCGTATAAGTATTTCCTGAACCTTTTATGTAATTCGTCCAAAACCGTATTCGATGGGTACACACCATTTTCAATATACTGGCAGAATGCAGTGATTAATCCATCATGATCAGCATCGTTATTGCAGGTAAAAACTTGAATGCCCAAATCAAGCATTTCGGCATCCTTCTCGCTCAAAATTATCCCTAGCTGATTAAGATGGTTCGTCTCGTTAGGACTAAGGACCACATCCTTATCCCAATTCTTTCCAAGCCTTATTAGAATTTCTCGTTCTCTCTTCAATTTCGCCCCCTTCTTGGTGGGATATTCACCGGTTCTCTCTCAAAGCGAGTGCAGATATCGAAACTTTCATTCCATAGATCCAAGCGTAGGAATGCCGGACGCTAAGATTTATCACTTGGTTGTGATGTGATAGCCAAAAGCGTTTTCTCCCATGCCCCCAGAGCGACCTGGATCTCTTTAGCATATCGATGCCGGTTGTAGATAGCTGTTACACCAGGGCGGGTGTGATTGAGGACGGCACCGATTATTTCATCTGCATATCCCATGACCGCGAGGTGCGTCGCAGCCGTCCTTCGAAGATCATGTGGGGTGAAGGGCTTTAAGGGAAGGTCGCAGACTTCGGTGAAAGGGTTATTCTTGAACGCCGGGCGCAGGGCATGGGCCATTGCATTGACCTCAATTGGCCTCACTCCCCCCTCCTTGGTGAGACGGGGGGAAGGGAAAAGGTACCCCTGCCCGAGGTTCTGAAACAGGCCGCGCGCCAGGGGAGTCAGGTACACTCGGTGCTCCCGCTTGTTTTTCGAGCGGCCGGCCGGTATGGTCCACCATTCGCCGTCGATTTCGGCGGAATGCGCTCCAATAACCTCCCCGGGGCGTTGCCCGGTTACAAGAACCAGCAGCAACGCCCTCCGCATGGCGTCGGTCATGCCGCAGAGAGGAAGGTTATCCCAGAACACCTTGATCTCTTCAGCGGTCAGATAGCGGTCCTTGTTATTTTCTTTCACCAGCGGCTTGACCTGTGCGCAAGGTGTGAACTCGAGGATGTCGCGCTCCACGGCGAAGTTGAACATGCGTCGGATCTGCTTGAATACCTGCATGCTCTGGTTTGGTGAGCCTCGCTCGACAATCCCTTCCAACAATAGAACCACGTCCCGCTTTTTGATCTCCTTGGCCTTGCGTTCCCCCCAAACCATAACCACGTCCTTCTCGAGGCTTCGCTTGTATTCCGGCCAGGTCCGGTTCCCCTTGGCTTTGAGTCCCTTTTCGATGAATTCAGCAACCAGCTGCTTGATGGTAGGTGCCTTGCGCTCGGCAGCCGCAGCGGATAACTTCGTGAGGCCTGGATCAACACCCTTCCCAAGATCCTGCCAGGCGGCCCCATGTTTCATTCTGGCCTCTGCAAGCGAAATGGTAGGGTACTCCCCAAAGGTCATGCGGCGAGATTTACCGCCGAACCGATATAGAAAGACCCAGGTCTTGCGGCCCTTCGGTGATACCCGCAAACCGAACCCACGGCCGTTGTCCTCCCAGACCTCGAATCGCTCCTCGGATGGTTTTATACTGCGGATTGATCGGTCTGTGAATTTCACAAGGAGCCCTCTTTCGGAAGGTGGATCTGTTACCCAGAAGCCCTTGATGCCCGTAGCCTTTCCGTCCCATTTAACCGGGGAAAGTAGGTCGAGGTTTGGTAAAAACCAAGCTACCCTTAGGCCTCGGGTAGCACATGGGTAGCAAATTTGACGAAACTTTTTGAAACAGTCTGAAACGGTAATAACAGGGAAGTGTACGAAAGTCAACGTGAAAAGTAGCTTTGAATGGACGACTTGAAACACGAGGAAACAATAAAAAATTTAACTCCTAAGCGGTAGGTCGTGCGTTCGAATCGCGCCGGGGCCGCCATTAGAGACAGCCACTCGGGTCGAACCCGGTGGCTGTCTTTTTTGTGTCGGAAGAACGGGGAGGGGGTGAAGTCAGCGCAGGCCGCGCCCGAAATGACGGCGGGCTGAATCCTGGAGCTTGGCAACGGCGCGAAAGGCCTCCTGCAGCAGCTCCTGTTCGTTTTTGCTCAGGGAACTCGGGGTGATGTAGTGGGAGGGTTTTTCTCCCTGTTCAATCAGGGCGATCTCCTGCCGCAGCCGGAAAAAAATGAAAACCTCCAGTGCTGCCCGGAGATTTTCCGCAGTTTCCTGGTTAAAAACCTTCAGCTGGACCAGCTCATTGAGTCGGTCGAGGGTTGTGGTCGCATCGACCCCTTTTTCGAGAAGGAACATGCGGACGCAATCGACAATAAAAACACTCCCAGCCTGTTTGATCGAAAGCTGCCCCTGGTGGGGGCCTGACTTTTCAACGATAAACCGCCCCAGCAGGTTGAGGGGAGGGGAGTGGTTCAGGTCATTCTCGAGAAGATGGTAGAGGTAGACCGTATTGCCTTCCAGTTCATGGTGGAGAATCTCCCGCAGATCCTGGCAGAGGGAAGGGTCTCCCGCCAGCGGCATGAAATCGAGAAAGATCGTTGAATACATGATCATTTTCGGATCGGGAACCTGGATCCAGCCGTCAATCCGCTTTTGCCAGTCCTTGAGCCGGCCACGCCAGCGTGGATTATTGGCCATCACCCTGCCGTTGCAGAGGGGATAACCGACTTCCTCGAAGGCCTGGATCAGCCGTTCGGAGAAGGGGACGAAAAAGGCGTCCACTTCCTCCTGCATCGCATCGGGATAGTCTTCGAAAACCAGGCCATTGTCCTGGTCCGGACCGAGCAGCATCTCCTTGCGGCCGCCGCTGCCCATTATCATCAGGCAGAAACGGATGGCGGGGGGAGTCATGCCTTGCCGGCGGAACTCGTCGAGAATCAGGTCGAAGCAGCGGCGCAGGATCGTGTGGTGGATGTAAGAGAGGATCTCCATAATCTCAAAATGAGAACGCCCCTCCGCCATAAAGGCCTTTGCCACCTGAACAATCTGGGCGTTGGCCTTGGCCAGATCCTCGACGGATCTGGCCTCCTTGATGCTGTTGATCAATAACATCGACTTCTGGCTGCGGAAGCGCATCAGGTCGCGCAGGGTAACGATGCCGACGAGCCGGTCCTGGGCGACGACGGGCAGATGACGAATTTTGTGGGTCATCAGGAAGGTGGCGGCTTCGAACATGTAGGCATCGACCGGCATGACCAGCGGATTTCTGGTCATCACCTCGGTCGCCGTCAGGGAACTGCAGTCGACCTGTTCCGGTGCGAGGACCTTGCTGATCAGATCCTTGCGGGTGATGATGCCGGCAATCTTTCCGCCGGCCGAGGCGACGACAATGGCGCCGACGCCACGCGCCGTCATCCGCCGCGCAACCTCACGCACCGGCGTGTCGGGCGGGCAGGTCTCGACCGGGGTTGACATGATTTCCGTCAACCGTTTCTGAAACGGGTAGGCTTCGATGGGGACGGCTGCGGTTCGGGCGTGATCCGCCACCATGTCCGAATAGAGACTGCGCACCCGCGACAGGATTGTCCGGGTAAAGAGTTCGATGATATGGGGAAAACGACGACCAAGGTCGTTAAGGATATCCTGGGAGATAAGGAGACAGGTGGTGGCGGTAACGGTACGGGCGCCGGCGGTATAATTGTCGCCGGTGAAGACTGGCGTGCCGCCAAAGAAACTCCCTTCCCGCCGGTAGTCGACGACCATTTCGACCCCGCCCGGGGTCAGGGCGACTATTTCCACCAGCCCCTTGCTGACCACGTAGAGGTAACCGGTTGGTGGATCATGCTGCTTGAAGATGAGAAAATGAGCTGGATATTCCCGGGTAATGGCGACGGCAGCGAGCTCGTCGACAACTTCCTCGGGGAGACCCCCGAAGGGGTCGGTCTTCAGCAGGGTACGGGATACGACCATGATCGTTTCCAGGGGAAAGCAAGCCTGCAGCCTTGGGTGCCCGGGTATCGGCAGGCTGCAAATTATTTCGGGTCTTTCTCCGCCTCTTTTTTCCTGCCGAGCGTAAACGGGTGTGCCTGGCGACTGATGATGAAATCGAAAATTATTTTACCCCAGAAGGTCAGGCCGGCGATCTCGATCCATTTGGCAAAGTCGTAAAGCCCCAGGGGGATGGCGATAATGAGCCAGATTGCAATCAGGCCACCGACCAGGTTGGAAAGGCCGGTATAAGGTGCCCAGCGTTTCGGGTTGGGAGGCGACACCCCCTTTTTCAAGGCGACCTCTGCATAGTCCTTGTTGACGAAAATACGATAGCTCCGGCGCAGCCAGAAGAAGGCGACCGGAAAGAGGCCGAGATAGAGGACCCAATTCAAAACAAAACTGATCAAAGCGTTTCCCATTCAAATACTCCCGTAGAACGTAAAAACAGAACGAAGAATTTTGATTAGTCAAGAGAGGTTTTACCGAGGATAGCCGGAGCAGGCAAGTTAAATAAGCGGATGGTTCAAAAAAACCCGCCAGTAAAACTGGCGGGTTTTGAATTGCAACCAGATATCAATCCACCGGCAGTGCGGATGGATTAATGAGCGCCGTCCACCGCCTTGGAGCCACGGGGGATACGAACCGATTCGACCATGGCCGCGATGTCTTCGGGGACCGCGGGGGTCATGTTCTTGACGGCGAAGGCAACGGCGAAGTTGACGATGGCGCCGATGGTGCCGAAAGCGTTCGGCTCGATACCGAAGAAGAAGTTCGGGCCACCGATGGAATTGACGAACTCCGTCCCCTTGATGAAGAAGATCCCTTTGTGGGCGAAGACGTAGAACATGGTGATGCCGATACCGGCGAGCATGCCGGCAATGGCGCCCTGCTTGTTCATGGTCTTGCTGAAGATACCCATCATCAGGGCCGGGAAGATGGAACTGGCGGCGAGACCGAAGGCAATGGCCACGGTACCGGCGGCAAAGCCCGGGGGATTGAGGCCGAGGTAACCGGCGACGATGATGGCGCCAGCCATGGCGATCTTGCCGGCCATCAGTTCGCCTTTTTCGGTCAGGTTGGGCATGAAGTTCTCTTTCAGCAGGTCATGCGAGATCGCCGAAGAGATGGCGAGGAGCAGACCGGCTGCGGTCGAGAGCGCGGCGGCGAGACCACCGGCGGCGACCAGGGCGATAACCCAGTTCGGCAGCAGCGCGATTTCCGGGTTGGCGAGAACGATGATGTCGGCGTTGACGCTCAGCTCGTTGCCGGCCCAGCCGGCAGCCGCAGCCTTGGCCTGGAAGGCGGCGTCTTTGCTCTTGTCATTGTAGTACTGGATCCGGCCGTCGCCGTTCTTGTCAGAGAACTTGAGCAGGCCGGTGACTTCCCAGCGCTTCATCCAGTCGGGACGCTGATCGTAGACGATCTGGGCGCCAGGGGCGAAGACGTCGGCGTTGGTCATGATCTGGGGATTGACGGTCTTGAGCAGGTTCATCTTCGCCATCGCCGCCACGGCCGGAGCGGTGGTGTAGAGAATGGCGATGAAGACCAGCGCCCAGCCGGCCGAGGAACGGGCATCCTTGACCTTGGGCACGGTGAAGAAGCGAACGATAACGTGGGGCAGGCCCGCGGTACCGATCATCAACGAGACGGTGTAGACAAAGGTGTTGAGCTGGCTGATCCGGGTGCTGGTGGTGTACTGGGAGAAACCGAGGTCCTGCACGATCAGGTCAAGCTTGTGCAGCAGGGCGACGTTGCTGCCGACCATGTCGGAACCGAGGCCGAGCTGCGGGATCGGGTTGCCGGTCAGGTGCAGCGAGATGAAGATCGCCGGGATGGTGTAGGCAATAATCAGGACGCAGTACTGGGCGACCTGGGTGTAGGTGATCCCCTTCATGCCGCCGAAAACCGCGTACATGAAGACGATGCCCATACCGACGTAGATCCCGGTGGCGTTGGAGACGCCGAGGAAGCGGGAGAAGGCGACGCCGACGCCGGTCATCTGGCCGATGATGTAGGTGGTCGAGGCGATCAGCAGGCAGAGAACCGCAACCATGGCGGCGCTCTTTGAATAGTAGCGGGTGCCGAAGAACTGGGGAACGGTGAACTTGCCGAATTTGCGCAGATACGGCGCAAGGAGCATGGCAAGGAGGACATAGCCGCCGGTCCAGCCCATCAGGAAGAGCGCGCCGCCGTAACCCATGTTGGAGATCAGGCCGGCCATGGAGATAAAGGAGGCCGCGGACATCCAGTCGGCGCCGGTCGCCATGCCGTTCATAACCGGGTGGACCGAGCCGCCGGCGACGTAGAACTCCTTGGTGCTGCCGGCGCGGGCCCAGATGGCGATGCCGATATAGATGGCAAAGGTGATACCGACGATGAGATAGGTTGTAAATTGAAGACTCATAGTTAAGACACCTCCCTAGTTCTCGTGAACGTCAAATTTTTCGTCGATCTTACCCATCCGATTCGCATAGAAAAAGATGAGCGCCACGAAAATATACATGGATCCCTGCTGGGCAAACCAGAAACCGAGCGGGTAGCCGCCAAGATGGATGCTGTTGAGGGCTGGTGCCAGGATGATGCCGAAGCCGTAGGAAACCACGAACCAGATGACCAAAACGAGCTTGATCAATCCCAGTGTTGCCTTCCAGTAACCGATGCTATCGTGTTGCATGAATAGCCTCCTCTCGTCAAATTAGATGTTGCCGTGATACCGTTTTTGGTGGTTGTGAACTGATTAGGTTTTCCTTGATAACCATGGAGCTGATGGGCAATTCAGTTCGTGGGCAACCTCCTTTCTCTGTTGTTTGATTTGAAATTTCGTTAATGGAGGGGGCGGCTGACTGTTCCTTCCCCTCCGGTAAAGCGAGCGATCCATCAATAGCCTTTGCGTCTGCCTGATTGCCTGCTCCCGTGGCAGGTCGGGAAGAGGTGCTCCTGGCCGTCAGGGAGAAGGATGCTGGATCCGGCTCAAAGAATAAAAGAACGTAGAGAGATGCCAACAGTTTACACTGTGTCTTCAGTTTTCAAATGCCTGGCCGAAAAAACACCTTGTTGCGAAAAATACTCAAATTAAATCTCGGTGAGAAAAAAATCGTTTCGCTGGGTAAAACCTTTTCGCCAAAAATTTACCACAACATATGCCAGTTGTCGACTCGTTGTCAATAAAAATATAACCATGTTTTGTATGAGATAAAAATTTAAAAAACCATTGGAATTTTAAGCATAATTTCATTTATTAAAAAGAAATTATAAGAGTAAATTACTGCGGTGAAAGTCGAGTTACGGTAACATGTTTTGTAAGTTTCGCTCCGAATAACTTCACCAGCGGGCCGTTGTCGGAAGGGGATCTGAAGCCTCGGGCCGTGGTTGCTGTTCCGTTCAGCTCAGATGTTTTTCCCCAAAAACATGCCCCAGGTAGCCCAGGCGGGAGGAGACCATTTCCTTGGCGATGGAAAGGGCCGGAAGAAGGACCTGGTTGACCCGGTCCCCTGGCATGCGGAATTCCGGTCCGACCAGGGCGAGGACACCGGCGACTTCTCCGGGGCCACTGAACAGTGCGGCTGCGATGCAGGTGGTTCCGTCGCCGATGCAGCTCTGGTCAATACAGAAACCGGTTTGCCGAACCTGGTTTGCATCTACCCTGCTGATGACCGGTTTCGTCGCTTTTTTCGGCGGAGTGCTTTTAAGCCCCGCCCCGTCAAGATCGAAGGCCAGGAATATCTTCCCTGCCGCTGTCGTTTCAATGGGAAAACGACGTCCTACCAGAGGGACGATCTTGACCTGCTGGGTGCTGTCGACCATGTCAAGGAAGAGCACTTCATCACCCCGCCTGACGACAAGATAGATTGCTTCGTTGAATTCCCGGGCCAGCTGTTCCATGACCGGGCGTGCCTTGCGCAGGAGCCCCATGTGGGAGAGAAACTTTTGCCCGATTTCATAGGCGGCCATGCCCAGGCGGTACTTTCTTGACCCGGGTTCTCTTTCGACATATCCGCGATTTTCAAAAGTCGCCAGCAGGCGAAAGAGGCTGGCCTTGGTCATGCCGAGGCGATCGCTTAACCCGGAGAGGCTGACCTCTTCGCCTTCCTCGCAGAGGGCTTCGAGGAGAGCAAGGGCATTTTCAACCGAATGAATACAGTAGGTTTCTTTGCCTCGTACCGGCACATCACCCTCCTCCCGAAACGGGATGCCTGATTTTCATAATTCCGGAAATACTCCAGATTGTCTGACAAAATAATACGACGTTTTATTCCTGTCAATAGCCAATTTCAAATAGTTACGTCGAAGAACCATCAAAAAAATTATAGAAAAAATTAACTTTAAAACAGGTTCTTAAGAAATTTATTTATTTGAAACAGGATAGGACTGAAAATGAAACGACTTTTCCAGTGCTACTTCCTTTTCCCGGGCAGGCGCCAGTGGGTGGACAAAAAGCCGAGCCAAACAATGGCGCCGGATCTTTGGTACGGCATTTGCTCCCCAGGTTGGAAATCCGGTTCGGAAAAGTACCGGGGAACTGTTGCCGCCCAATGACAAAAAAGGAGATGCCGATATGGAAGAGGCGAGTTCCGGTTTTGAGAGCTGCAAGCGGCAGGAAAAGGAGATTGTTGCCGGGTTATGTCTCTCTTTTGACCTGCTCAAAGGGATCTGCATGGAGACGAGTCTGCCCTGTGAAATCGAGGCTGGCGGCGAGCTGGAAACAGAAGCCTGATTTGGCACTTCCCTGCGCCACCGGGGTGATATCCCACCCTTGAATGACCCTTTCCGTGCAATTTTTGCATTGTTTTCTATGCAAACATGTCTATAGTTTTCCCTTCTCCTGATGGCGCTGACCCCTTTTCCTCTCGCCTTACGATTTCCCCTCCAGGCCGATTCCCTCTGCCCGGGCAATTCATGATTTGCAATCCGGCGCTCTCCTCCCGCATAATGCGTTCAAGCCGCCTTCGCTTTCGTTCCTGCCGATGGGGGCAAATCCAGCTTCTGAAAGGAAGATAAAGATGACCAATCCCCTTGCACGGTTTCAGCTCGACAGAAGCCGCGTTGGCCTCGTGGTAATTGACGTCCAGCAGCGGCTGGTTCCGAGCATGCCGGAGAAGGTTTATCGGGAAACCCTGAAAAGTATCGCATTTCTTGTCGCTTGCTGTGACCTGCTGAAGGTCCCGGTGACCGTGACGGAACAATATCCCCGGGGGCTGGGTCATACCGTTGCTGAGCTTGCCGGAGCCGGCGGAAGGCCTGCGATTGAGAAGGTCAGCTTCGGATGCTGTGGTGAGACAACTTTTAATCAGCGCTTGCAGGAGCTCGGCTGCTCGCAGATTATCGTCGTTGGCATGGAGGCCCATGTCTGTGTCTACCAGACGGTCCTCGGACTGCTCGCGAGTGGGTTTGATGTCCATCTGGTCAGGGACGCTATCATCTCCAGAGGGAAGGGCGATTACCGCAATGCGCTGGAACTTGCCCGCCAGGCCGGGGCTGTCATTACGACCGCCGAGACCGCCGTCTTTCAACTCTTGCAGGCAGCCGACGTTCCGGAGTTCAAGGCGGTATCGGCGCTTGTAAAGTCCAGGTTTCTCGCTGAATGACAGCCGGAGTACGATGAAAGCGAAAAAGACCGCGATGAAGGATGAACCGGGGAGGGAAGGGGGCGCCCTGTCGAATACTGAAGATTCGCTTGCCTGCGTTACCCGCCACGAACTCGAAACTCTATTCCGCGCCACCCTTGCCACCTGGGGCGAGGAAGCCCAGTACGACCAGGCGGTGGAAGAGTGTGCCGAATTGATCGCTGCCCTGAAACACTACAAGCGGCGCCGGATTGATACCACCCAGTTGGCCGAGGAACTCGCTGATGTGACCCTCATGGTGGGCCAGCTTTCCTGGATGCTCGGCAACGATCTGGTGGAATCAGCTGTAGACCGCAAGTTAATCAAACTTCGGAAATTACTTGCAGCCGAAGAGCAGAACTGCGGTAACCAGTAACCGGCTTCCTTCGATATACCTTGGTGGTTGGAAATCCAGGTCCGCAAAGCCCGTTAATGGAGGGTTTCATGCTTTTGTCCCTGCTCCAAAGTCGCCGCAGTATCCGCCAGTTTCAACCGCGCCCTGTTGAAGCCGAAAAGGTGCAACTCCTGGCTGAGTCTCTGTTGCGGGCCCCCTCCTCCCGGGGACGCAACCCCTGGGAATTTGTCGTCGTCGACGATGCGGAAAAGTTGCAGGCGCTGGCACGCGCCAAAGCGCATGGTTCCGCCTTTCTCGATGGTGCTCCGCTGGCGGTGGTCCTGTGTGGCGACCCCGAGCGCAGCGACGTCTGGATCGAGGATTGTGCCATTGCCACCATCATCCTCCAACTGACTGCCGAGTCCCTTGGACTCGCCAGTTGTTGGGCTCAGATTCGTCTGCGGCTCCACCGCGATGGGCGCACCGCCGAAGATTATCTGCGCCCTCTGCTCGGCCTGCCGGAGCGCCTTCGGGTCCTCGCCATCGTCGGGATTGGCTATCCTGCTGAATCGAAGAGTGGGCATGCCCGCGAATCGCTGGAATGGGGCAAACTGCATCGCAATCAGTTTGGCGTCGACTGGCCAGTCGGTACTTCGTCGGAGTAAACCAAAACCGGGCATTTCCCCTGCGGGGAATGCGGTGGGAAAGATTCCCGGGACTATGATGCTGATACCATCGAGGTCGTCACCACTTCTTTTTTCGGTTGCGAGGCCGAGCCGGATATGAAGAATTGGCCATTGCGGTTGCCGATGAAAAACAAGCACCTACAAGGTTGGAAGCTATGTACCTCGAATTTTTCGGGCTGACGGAAAAGCCTTTTACCATCACCCCCAATCCGCGTTTTATCTTTCTCAGCAAAAACCACAAGGAGGTCTTTGCCCATCTCCTTTACGGTATTCGCAACCACAGCGGTTTCATCGAGGTGACCGGTGAGGTCGGCGCCGGAAAAACGACCGTGCTGCGGACCCTTTTTGAACAGCTCGAGGGGGATGATTACCGCCTCGCTTTCATCTTCAACCCCAGTCTTTCCGCCGGTGAACTGCTGCGCGCCGTCTGTCGGGAATTTCACATCGAGGTCACCGGTTTCAGTACCGGAGAAATCCTCGACGCTCTCAACGATTATCTGCTGCGGGAAAACCAGGCCGGCCGGACCGTCGTCCTGGTGATCGACGAGGCGCAAAATCTCACCCCCCAGGTTCTGGAACAGGTCCGGCTTCTTTCCAACCTGGAGACCGAGGGGGACAAGCTGATCCAGATTGTCCTGGTCGGACAACCCGAATTGGGCATCCTGCTCGATCGTCCCGACCTGCGCCAGCTCAATCAGCGGATTGTCGTTCGCTACCACCTCCGGCCTATCGATGCTGAGGATACCCGCGCCTATATTCGGCACCGGCTGGAGCTGGCCGGGGTTCGCGACCGGGAGCTTTTTTCGCCGGGCGCCCTTCGCAGAATCTACCGGTTCTCCGGCGGCCTGCCACGCCTGATCAATATCCTTTGTGACCGCGCATTGCTCGTGGCCTACAGCGAGGATCGGCGGCAGGTCTCCACCGCCGAGGTCAAGCGCGCCATCGGCGAGTTGCGTCGGCAATCCCGCGACCGTCGCTGGTGGCCGTTACTGGCGATCAGCGGCGGCGCTTTGCTTCTTTTGGCCGGAATCCTCTTCGCCTGGGATATTCTCCTCCCCGGAGCAGGCCGGGACCTGCGGCCGGCCATATCGGAATCGCGAACAATTTCGGCAAGTGCCTCCTCGGTCCCGGCTGCTGGCCTGGACGAGACGATGGCCGCCCCTCCCGCTGCCGGTTTTAAATCAGCCTCCGTACTCCTCCCAGGCGCCCCGATTCAAGTAAAGGAGGAGGATGAGCTGCCTGCCGCAGCTCCTACCGCTACCTTGCCACTTCCAGCCCGGGGGGGCGTTGACTCCGGCTTTCCACTGGTGCATGGCAAGGGGCGGGGGGACGAATTAGCCCACAAGACAGTCCCGGTCTCCATGGCCAGGGCCCAGTATGACAACGGCAAGGCCGATAAACCGGCAGATGCTGCTGCCAGGAAAACGGTATCACCCACGGCGCTTACGCAACTGACCGGGCCGCTCCGCTTTGGGTTTGTACCGGCTGCGAGCGGACCGCTGGAAACTCCCGCACAGGCGGTCCTGCTCGGCGATTACCTCGGCCAGTTGCTCGGCCAGCCGGTAAAGGTTGAATCTTTTAACAATGAGTCGGCACTTTACGAGGGGATCTATCGCTATCGCCAGATCGACCTGGCCCTCTTTCGCCACGAGATACCGAGCCGGATAAACCACTTGCCGTTGCAGCCCCTGGTCGGGTGTCGCAGTCAAGGGGCACAGGAGACTTCTTCCTGTCTGCTGGTTGCCCGTCGCGGCCTTTACGATGGAGCCGCAGAGCTGTTGCAGACCACGTTGGAGAACCTGGGGACGAGGGAAAAAGGGCAGCAGGTACTGGCCGCGGCTGGCGGCCTTGCGTTCATCCCCCTGCAGGCCCAAACCCTGCCTTCCCGGTCTGGAGATCTGCCGTGAGTTCAATCCTCAAGGCGTTGAAAAAACTCGAACAGGAAAAGGTCCTGCGCGGCGAGCGAACGGTCGACCTCGCTTTGGATATTCACCGTGGCGTTCCGCGACGCCGGAGCGGTTCGCCGCTGACCATCCTGTCGGTTATTTTACTGCTGGTCATTCTAATTGCGGGTAGCTGGGTGTTGATGATGCCGGACGGGGAGCAGCGGGAGTCGCTTGCCGGTGGGACCATCGTCGAGACGCCGCCGCAACCGGTGGCCGTCAGCCCCGAAGCAACGCCGCTGGTTGCGCAACCTGCTCCCCCGGTGGACCCTCCCCCTGCCGCGCTGGAAGAACCGTCGGTGGCCAGGACCCAGAAAGATTTTGCCAGGACACCTGCCGCCCCCGCAGCGCAGCCGCCTGCCGCCTCCCCCAACAAGACCCGCTCTTCCACTTCACCGGTTCACAAGGAGGCCAGAAACCAGTTGCGGCAATTTGCCGGCCTGAAGCTGACCGGAATCGTCTGGCAGAGCGATGCGTCTTCCCGGATGGCAATCATTGACGACCTGCCAGTCATGGTCGGGACCGTGATCTCCGGCGCTACCGTGGTCGAAATCCTGACCGACCGGGTGGTTTTGTCCCACGATGGCCAGACCTCCGAGCTGCTGCTGGAACCCTGAAGCAGGCCGTTATAGCATCCCGTTCCAAGGATAATTCGCGCCAAATAAGAGCGGGAGCCGGCCAGGCTCCCGCTCTTATTGTCAGTGCAAAGGACCTTCCTCCGGCCCCAGCAGCAGATAGTCGGCCTCACTGGGCGCCGCATCCCCCTTCTCAATCCGCCCGGGAATTTCCGGCAGGACGATTCGCATCGGGATGTCCAGGTGGCGGCGGACCTGTTCGGGGATGCCGAATTTCCAGGCGTGACCACTCCCGGCGAGGACGACCACCAGCCGCTGCGGATGCTGGTCGAGGTATTCGATCAGGCGTTTTGCCATGACGGCGTCCCAAACCATCTGCGCCTCACAGAAATTCTTGAAAGCTACTCCCTGGTGGGCATGGCTGCCGAGGACCCGGCGCATGTAGTTCTGGTAGGCCTCATCGACATCGCAGCGTACCAGGGGAATGCTGCCGCGCTGGCTCGGGCTGAGGGAGAAAAATCCTGCCTGGGATACCTGGCGGGAAATCTCCCGTGGGATATTCAGGCCGATCATGGGGATGGTTTCCTGCCGGGCATACTGAAAAATATCCCGGTAGACCGGCCAGAGGCTCCAGTTCTCCTCAAAGACTTCCCGGAAACGGTCTTCCTTCATTCCACCCGCAGTCCATCGGTCCAGAGCCTCCTGGCTGTTGCTGCGAAACATTTCCAGGCCGATGGCGACCGGAATTCCAGCCTGCTGCAGGCCGCGGATAATCTGCAGCTGGGCCTGGTGGTGGCCGCGGTTGTCGTGCAGCTCGCCGATAAAAACCAGCCGCGCGTTCGCCAGGTCGGCCAGCATCCGGGGAAAGGTCGTGAATTGACCCTGGTTAACATCCCAGGTGTGGGCGCCGGCCTGGAGCGGGGAGAGCAGCATGGCCAAACTCGTTATGCATAGAAGGTGTTTCAGTCTGGATATCGTCATGGCTTTCCGGCCTCTTGGCTGGTAGGGATGAATTGATGAGTCAGGGGGGAGCTCGTGACCGGCCACACCCCTTTCAAACGATTGTTCCCCTCGCTGAAGGCGAGGTAGCTGAAGGTGCCGTAATGAGGAATCTTGCGGGCGGCGATTTTTGCTCCCGCAGGCGACAGCGGCAGGAAAAGGCCGCATTGCAGGGCAGGGGTTCTTTCGCGGGGAAAGACCGCGAAGAGCACGGCAGAAGGATCTGGGTAGAACTCCCCCCTGAGGATGAAACCCTCCGGATTAATGGTGAGTTCCCCGGGCAACTGCGGTCGCAAAGCCGGCGAGCGCGGCCAGCCAACCAGGAGCAGGTCAGACCTGGAGAGGTCAGCGGCCAGGGCTTGCTTCTCCCGATACCAGGTCGCCTCGCGGCCAAGTCCCGTGAGCAGGTCCGCGGCGGCCTCACCGACCAGGCGATCCACGTCGTCCGCGAGGATGACAACCAAATCCCGGCCTTCGCGCAGGCTGTTGACTGTTGCCGGCACCTCGCTTGGGTCAAGGCGGCGGAAAAAATCCGCCTCCGGATCGATAAGCAGGCGCCGCGGTTGTGACGGACTGCGCAGCAAAAACGGGGTGACCTCCCCGCTGGCGGCCAGGCTCCGGGTCAGCGGGCCGGCTTCGGTCTCAAGGAGCAGGGGGAGCTGCAGCCGGTAGGGCTGACCCTGCTGGATCAGCTGGCCGCTGACGATCCACTCCTGGCCCTGGCGGACCTGTTTGACATCGGCCAACCGCAGCTGCGGGGCGCCGGCCCGGTCGACCCATTGCCGAATAAATTCGGCCAGCTGCAGCTTCCCTTTCGGATCCCAGGCCGCAGCGAAATCGTTCCAGCTCGCCTGGCGGAACATCCTCTCCCTGGCAACCTTCCGCAAACCTCCCCAGAACGCGTCCTCACCCACCAAGTGGCGGGCCATGTGAAAGACCATGGCGCTCTTGCCGTAGCCGATCGCCTGATCGAGTTTGCTCCTGCGCGCGCTGAAATGGCTCAACGGATAGTCCCTGGCAGCCGGGACCAGAGTGGCGTAGTCGCGCAGCAGTTTACGGCGGTAGTCGCTGGCAGCCTGGGTCGATTCGAGTTCCTTGAACAGGTAGTCGGCGACGTAGGTGGCCAGCCCCTCCGACCAGTTCCCCTGGCTGTTGTCGGGGCGTACCCCGGTCCCCCACCAGGAATGGGCAATTTCATGGCCGAGGCTGGTGGTGACGATGAAGGGGAGGGGGACGACGCTGCTGCCGAGCAGGGTCCAGGAGGGGAACCCGTAGCCGGTGGGGAAAAAGTTTTCGACGACGGCGAACTTGGCAAAAGGGTAGGGCCCGAAACGGGATTGGTAGAGCTCCAGCCAGTTCCGGGCGGCCGCCAGGTAAGCGTCGGCCAGGTGCGCATTGGCCGGACCGAGAAAGGTGTAGATCGCCACGCTGCCGTAATCTTCCGCTTTGAAAGACCAGCTGCCGGCGGCCAGGGTCAGGGCGGGCAAGGGGTGGTCCGTTTCCCAGATGCTCACGAACCCCTCCGGCGTTTCGCCCCTTTCAACCAGGCGGCCGGCGGTCACCGCCGAGATGCCGGCAGGCGCCGTAATCTTGACTCGGAACAGGGCTGCGCCAGGAAGGTCAGGGTACCAGCCGGCACCGCCGGCGAGGAAGGTTCCCTGCGGTGTTATCGCCGTCGCGACGCCGTAACTCGGGTCTTCGTTGTTGAGGGGGGCCTGGGGGACCGGATCGGCAAAGGTGCCGTGGTAGGAGATGGCGAGAGTCGCGTCCGCGGGAAGGTTTGGCGGCAGAGGACCGACCTGCAGTCGACCGCTGTCAAAACTCCAGCCCAGAGGTGCTCCAGCTACTTCGACAGCATCAACGCTGACCAATGGAGAAAGTTGAAATTTCAGGAAGCGGTCGGGCGGGGCCGGCAGGGTAATGTGGTCAACACCCTGCAGTGTTCCATTTTCGGAGTTGAGGTGAATAGTCAGGTCATGGCGGACCAGGTTTGCCGCAGCGGTTGCAACACTGGTAGCGGGAAACCAGAGAAGGGTGAGGCATGCGAAGAGCCTTAGCAGGTGAACTCTTTTCATGCTACCCAGTATACCGAGGCCGTTAAATCTTTGCAGCCACCGCACTTCAACACCACCGCACTTCGGCCATGGCCCAATCGGGTGGCCGAAGGGAGCCCCTGGCCTTGTCCTGGGTTATTCCGGCGCGGGAGGCGAGGGCGTAGCGCCAGAAGCGGGCTGGATCGGTTTGGGGAGGGGAAAGGGGGCTGGTTCCCGGTAATCGGCGTAGTCGAAGCGGCGCCAGGCAAAGGGGAGATCGATGATCGCGCCGGGGGTGGTGATCGAGTAGAGGGCCTTGAAGGCTTCGAACAACACCGCCCGCTGCTGGCGCACCGCTCCCGGTTCACCGAGGGGATGGCCAAAGGGCCAGCGCAGGAAGATGGTGCGAGGCGGCTGGATTTTCTCGCTGTAGCTGCGCACGATGGAGATGCCGATGGTCGGGATGCCGGCGGCTTCGATCACCCTCTGGATCAGTCCCACGGACTGATTGCAGAGGCCTCAGGCCGGTGTCAGCAGGACCAGATCGACCTCTGCGGCCCGCAGCAAGGCCGCCAGCTGCGGGGCCGTGCGCTCCTTCAGGGTTTCGAGGTGGGGGCCGACGATATGGCCCATGAAGCTGAAGTGGTCGTTGGCGACGCTCCCGATGATCCCCTCCTGCGCCAACTCCCGCAAGCGCTGCAGGGGGAGGACGATGTTCAGGTCCTTTTCCGCGTCGGTGTGATCGTAGTAGTCGTGGCTGATGGTGAAGTCATCGAAAATGGTTGCGCCATCCAGAACCCGCAGCGAGGGGTCGCCCTCCTGATCGAGCATGTTGAAAGGGCGTTGCCTGCGGTGATGGACGCCTGATGTGGTGACGACCGCAACACGACAGTTTCCGAGGGGTTTGGTGATGGGCGTCCAGGGGATCTGGCCCGCCGTTTCCTGGGGCAGATGCGCCGCGAGCAACGGGGCGGCCAGGCGCGGAAAACGGGTGATCAGTTTGGCAATGAGGCGGTTTTTCCATCGTTCCAAATTGGGCATCCGGACCTCCTGTCGTTCGAATTTCTGGTTTTAAGTCTAGCATGACCTATGTTGCATCGCGGGGGAAAGAAAACCGGGCGGGTAGCAACGGAATATTGAAGCTGGGCGGTAGCTGACCATAACCTGTAGAAAATTCTACAGGGAGGTTCGGAATATTCCTCACGTTGCGCGATGAGTGAGCGGCGGAAATTTTTTGTGATTTGCAAAAAAATCAGAAAATTAAGTACTTACAAGGTTATTCACGACTGGCACGAAGGGTGTATATGGTTGAGCTGCCTCCTGAACGGCAGAGTCCCGTTGTCCTGAGCATGACGCGAAAAGGCTCAATTTTTCCTTGGGAGATTACATGATGAAGAAATGGATTGTCCTGGTTGGCCTGACGGCAGTGATTGCCCTGGCCTTAGGTGTCGGCCTTTTTTGGCCGCAAAAGTTGCAGAGTGACCAGGCAGCATTGGTTGAACTCGGCATCGATAAACTGACGTGTGGATCCTGTGTCGAGAATGTGCGCGAGGCCTTGGCTGATCTGCCTGGGCTCGGCCTGATCGAAGTCAATGTTACCAGGGGGAGCGGCCGGGTCGAATTTGATCCACAGCAAGTCGATGCGGAGATTATTGCCCGGCGCATCTCGGCGGCCGGCTATCCCAGTCGGGTTGCCGCCCGCCTTTCGGTATCCGAATACGCAGCTTTGCGCAACCGGCACCAGGACCTTGCCGGGAAGTACGTCGCCCAGATCGGCAACCGCTTTCTTTCTCGCGCCGAATTTGAGACCACTTTAGCACTGCGCAGTAAGACCATTGCAGGCAAGGAGCAAACTGCGGGTCCCGCCCTGCAACAGGCTGTGTGGCAGGATCTTTTACAGCGGGAGTTGTTGCTTAACGCTGCCGAGATCCAAAAAGTGGTTGTCCAGGACGGTGAGGTCGACCTCCGGTTAAATAGTATCCGGAAGTCCCATCCAGACTTTGCCAAGCTGGTAACGGAACGTTTCGGTACCCTGGAGAACCTGCGGCACCAGGTAAAGAACGAAATGATTATTGAAAAGAACCTGCGGGAGAATATCCTGCCGACCGGTTTAAACGCAGACGAAAAGTCGGTCTTTTTTGAGCGCTGGTATTCCACCCTGGTCGACGCCACTCCGGTAACGATCTTTGATCCTTCCCTGGCAATGGATGCCACCAGACGCGCAAGCGGTTGCGGTGGGTCGTGCTGTAACCAAAAATCCTGAAAATCCGGATCAGCCAAGCAGATCTTCAGCCCCCTAGCTATGGAGCCACCCATGGACGGACGTCAACAAAAGAAAGCCCAATTCCAGCAACCCCGCAAAAACAAACGCCCCCTATTGATCGCCATGACACTCATAATTCTTGTCGGCATTGCCGTCGCCTGGGCGTTGCTGCCAATGGGGGTCGGTCATTCGCGACTGGTTGGTGCCAAAGGGGGGCAGGTCATTCTTCCGGTGGGGTCATTAACCGGGGGGGAGGCCCACTTCTTCCGCTACGCCGGAGCAGGTGGCGAGATCGCTTTCTTCCTGGTGCAGAGCCGCGACGGGGTGATCCACGCTGCCTTCGACAGCTGCGATGTCTGCTACAAGTCCCGCAAGGGGTATCGCCAGGAGGGGGACTTTATGGTCTGCAACAATTGCAATCAGCAGTTCCGCACCGATTTGGTCAATGAAGTCCAGGGCGGTTGTAACCCAGCTCCCCTGCGCCGTGAAGTGCGCGGCCAGCAGGTGGTCATTCAGGCGACCGATCTCGAAGCCGGGAGCCGCTACTTCCTGGCTGCAAACTAGGGGGAATCGATAATGCAGCTCAACACGATTGCCTGGAACAATCTGCGCCGGCGCAAGGGCCGTCTGATCTTTCTGGTCGCTGGATTATTACTGGGCGTAGCGACCGTGGTGACTCTCATGTCCCTGGTGGCGGCCCTGACTGCTGAGGCCGAGCATAAGCTGGAGAAGTTCGGAGCGAATATCCTGCTTACCCCGCGCAGCGACAGCCTGTCCCTCTCCTACGGCGGGATCGAGCTCGGCGGTGTTACCGTCGCAGCGCACGACATCGCCGAGGTCGACCTGGCCCGGATCGCGGAGATTCCCAATTATCGCAATGTCGCCGCGGTGGCGCCCAAGGTCCTCGGTGCAGTCGCAGTGAAAGGGGAGCAGGTGCTCTTGATGGGGGTCGATCCGGCCGTGGAGTTCAATCTGAAACGCTGGTGGAGTGTGACCGGAGAACCGCTGCATGCGGCCAACGATCTGGTCGCTGGAAGTGCGGCCGCCAAACGCCTTGGTCTTGCACCGGGCGGAGAGGTTGCAGTCGGAGGAAGAAATTTCATCGTCAGTGGCGTTCTCGCCGAAACCGGCTCTCAGGACGATCAGCTGCTGATCGTGGCGCTCCCGGTCGCCCAGCAGCTGCTGGGCAAGGTTGGCCGCCTGAGCCTGGTCGAAGTGGCGGCACTCTGTGGTGATTGTCCGGTGACCGATATGGTGGGACAGCTCGGAGCCGTGCTGCCCGGGATTGAGGTGCGGGCGATCCAGCAGGTGGTGCGTTCGCGGATGCACGCCCTGGAACAGTTCCGGGCGTTGTCCCTGGCGGTTGCCGGGGTAGTCGTCCTGATCGGAGGATTGGTGGTCTTTGTCACCATGATGAACTCGGTGGCCGAACGGACCCGGGAAATTGGGATATTCCGCGCCATCGGCTTCCGCCGTTGGCATATCATCCGGATCCTTCTCTTTGAAGCGCTGGTCGTCGGGCTCCTGGCCGGGGTCCTTGGCTACCTGGCGGGGATCGGGGTGACCTGGCTGGCACTCCCCTTCTTTGGCGGCCATCATGGCCCGAGCTGGGATCCGGCGCTCGCCGCCGGATCCGTCCTGCTGGCGCTGGTCGTCGGAGGGGTGGCGGCCCTCTATCCGGCCTGGCAGGCCAGCACTCTGGAACCGAGCGAAGCGCTGCGCGCTCTTTGATAACTGCTGAAGGAAGCTAAAATTATGGCACTGATCGAAATAAACAACCTGCACAAAAACTATCTCAATGGCAACGATTGCGTGATTGCCCTAGGGGGGGTCGACCTTGCTATTGAAGAGGGGACCTTCCTCGGGGTCATGGGGCCATCAGGATCGGGGAAGAGCACCTTCCTGGCCCTGCTCGGCGGATTGAGCGCTCCCACCAGCGGCAGGGTCCGGATTGATGACATCGACCTCTATAGTCTGCCCGGCGAGCGGCTGGCCGATTTCCGGCGGGAATTTCTCGGTATTGTCTTTCAGTCGTTCAACCTGGTCTCCTACCTGACCGCGCTGGAAAATGTGATGCTGCCTCTGGCCGTAAAATCGCTTTCCCGTCGGGAAAAGCAGGGTCTGGCGGAACAAGCTTTGGCCCGGGTCGGACTGGCCGGACGCCTCGGCCACCTGCCAACGCAACTGTCAGGCGGTGAACAGGAGCGGGTCGCGATCGCCCGGTCGCTGGTCAATCGCCCTTCTCTGCTGCTGGCCGATGAACCGACCGGCAGCCTTGATTCGGAGACCAGCCGCGAGATCATGGGGTTGTTCGCCGAGCTCAACAAGGCCGGGCAGACCATCGTCATGGTCACCCACAATCTGGAAAATCTCGACTACTTCAACCGGACCATTCATCTGCGTGACGGTCGGATCGTCGATGATCGGTGCAGGTTTGCCGGGCCACGACTTGCGGTAGGGTAAAAATTCCATGCTGCTGATATTTCTTCTGATCTTTGCCCTTCTCGCCCTCGCCATCGTCCAGCAGATCGAACGGCGCCCGGCGAAAGCGGAACCACCGTACGGCAACTGCCCCGGGTGCGGTGGCCGGGCCGAGGTCGACTGGCTCATCTGCCCGCGTTGCAAGGAGCTGTTACAGTGTCAGTGTCCAGGGTGCGGGGAACGACTGCCGGTATTTCATCGCTTCTGCACGGCTTGCGGCACCTCCCGTAAAGGCAGTTTCGGAGCCGATCCGCCATGACGATTCGATCTGTTCTCATCCTGCTCGGCGGCGGCGCGGTCATGCTCGGCGTCCTGGGTTACAACCTCTGGTCGTACAGCTGCGGTTACTGCACGCTGCGTTCGCTGCTGACCCTGGGCCTACCCGGATACCTGCTGTTGGTCCTGAACCTGATCCTGTTAAGCGTCTGGTTGATCATGCGGCGCCGCCGGGCCAGGGAGGTCAAGGGCGACCATTGCCGTTGTGGTACCGCTCTGGCCGGCGAATGGCACTATTGCCCCGGTTGTGGGGAGGCAACAGGTCGATGAGCGCCCGGAGCATGCCATCGTCGCGGGATATCACTCCAGGATCGGGCCCAATCACTCTCGGAACCGTCTTCCAGCCGCGCGTCATCATTCTCGCGGCGGTCATTGCTGCCATTACCCTTGGCCATTATCTGACCGGCATCCAGTTCCACCATTACCATGACATCTTTCGCCGGCTCTATTATCTGCCGATCATTCTCGGCGGCATCTGGTTCCAGTTGCGGGGCGGTCTGGCCACGGCTATTGTGGTGTCGATCGTCTATGCTCCGCATGTCGTCCTGCAGTGGGGCGCCCATCCCGATGCTCAGTTGGAGCAGTACCTCGAAATTATCCTCTACAATGTCATCGGGGTTCTTACCGGCGGATTGGCCCGCAAAGAAAAGAGCCAGCGGCAGGTTCTGGAGACCACGGCGCATGACCTGGAAGTGAGTTTTCAGGAACTGAAGGAACAGGCCAAGCTGATCCTGACATTTGAAGAGCAGTTGTTGCGTGCCTCCAGACTTTCCGCCCTCGGTGAACTGGCCGCAGGACTTGCTCATGAGATCCGCAATCCCCTGGGCTCCATTCGGGGTACTGCGGAAATCGTCAAGGACTCCACTCTCAGTGAAGAGCAACGGGTCGAGTTTTCCGCCATCATGATCCGGGAGGTCGATCGCCTGAATCAGGTCGTCACCAACTTCCTAAGCTTCGCCAGGCCGGCTCCCACGGAAATGAATGCCTGCGACCTGAATGCGGTTCTGAATGAAATCGTCGAGTTTTCAGCCGTCCAGTGTCAAAAGAGCCAGGTCTCGGTTCAGCTGGTCCAGCACAAATTGCCGCTGGTTTCTGGCGATGCCGACCAGTTTAAGCAGGTATTCCTCAACCTTTTGCTTAATGCGGTCCAGGCGATGCCCGGGGGCGGGCTGCTGGAAGTCACCACCCAGCTGCGGGACGGAATCATTGCCGTCACTTTTAAAGACAACGGGCCCGGGATTCCTAAAGAAATTCTCGGGAAAATCTTCAATCCATTTTTCTCAACCCGCCATACCGGGACCGGCCTGGGGCTGGCTATTTCCCAGAGGATTATTCAGGCCCATGGTGGCCAGATTGAAGTTTCGAGCGAAGTGGGGGAGGGCGCCCGCTTTGAAATTCAGCTACCTGTGGTGGACGAAATATGAAAGAGGCTAATTTGGCACACGAAACTATTCTGGTAATCGACGACGATGATTCGTTGCGCAAGATTATCGAATTCACCCTGCGCCAGGCCGGCCATAAAGTCGTCGCCTGCGCCAACGGCGAGGAGGGACTCAAGGCATTCGACCGGTTCAAACCCGGTCTGGTTATCACCGATGTCCGGCTTGGCGACATTTCCGGCTACACCATCCTCAAAAAGGTCAAGGCGGCAAGGCCCGCTACCCTGGTGATCGTCATTACCGCCTTCGGGTCGATTGAGAATGCGGTTGAGGCTATGAAACTGGGTGCTTACGACTATCTTGCCAAGCCCTTCACCCTCGATCAGCTCAAGGAGCTTGTCAGCAAAGCCACCCGTTTCCAAACCATCCAGGCATCCATGCCCGAGCAGAGTAGCGCGGCGAAGGTCACCCCCCGCAAGGCTATAGTCGGTCAGTCCCAGGCGATGCATTCGGTGATGAATCTGATCGAAAAAGTCGCCGCTAGCGAAGCCAGTGTGTTGATACTCGGGGAGAGCGGTACCGGCAAGGAATTGGTCGCCCGCTCCATTCATCAGAAGAGTGTGCGGGCCCAGGGCCCTTTCATCGCCGTCAATTGCGCGGCGATCCCCAGGGATCTCGTCGAAAGTGAGCTCTTTGGCCACATCAAGGGCTCCTTCACCGGTGCAGTGAAGGATCGGGCCGGCAAATTCGAACTCGCCCGCGGGGGAACGATTTTTCTGGACGAGATCGGCGACCTCCCGCTGGAACTCCAGCCGAAACTGCTGCGAGCCCTGCAGGAACGGGTGGTTGAACCGGTCGGGGGAGAGAGCCATTCGGTCGATGTCCGGGTCGTTGCCGCCACCAACCTGGATATCGAGACTGCTGTTGCCAAGGGCACCTTTCGTGAGGATCTTTATTACCGGATCGCCGTAATTCCTGTGAGCCTTCCTCCCCTGCGGGCGCGGCGGGAAGATATCCCGGCACTGATAGATCATTTCCTGGAGAAATTCGGCCGCGGATCCGAGGTGACTTTCACGGCGACCGCCATGCAGTCCCTGCGTGATTACCGGTGGCCCGGCAATGTTCGGGAGCTTGAAAATGCCATTGAACAGTTGCTGGTCCTGGCCCCGTCCAACACAATTGAGGAGAGTCAACTTCCGCCCAGGATCAGGCAGAACAGGGGATTGGCTGCCAGGGAAATTCTTCAGTTGCCGGAAGAGGGATATTCCCTGGAAGAGTTGGAAAAGGAGGCTGTATTGCAGGCCCTGGAGCGAAACGATTGGAACAAAACCCGGGCCGCTGAGTTTCTGAAAATCCCGCGCCACATCCTGCTTTACCGTATGGAAAAATTTGGCATAACGAAATAACTAAACCCGGTCTGTCCGCTGACTCCACGCCCTTTCCGGAAAGACTTCAACCCCCGCCATTCAGGAAATTCGAATAGTCTCCAGCGTCGACGAAAATCCTCCACTAAATTTCACTCAGTAATATTTCACCTGAAAAAAAATCAATAAAAACAAATGGTATCGGTGTTCCAGGGTTGGCACGCTGATTGAAACACTCTCTGTTCAAGTGTTTCCTTAACCCCTGGAAAGGAGAAATCATCATGAAACGATTGACGCAAACCGTGACATTGGCCCTGGCTCTTTTGGTGCTTGCCGCCTGTTCCTCGGTGGTCGGTGGCGGGTCGGTTCCCAATGCGCGGCTGAATCACCAGACCCAGATTATTGGACCAGCTGCCGATGGGCCCTGACTGGTTACCTACGGAGAACGAAAAGAGGGCGGCTACTTCAGTCGCCCTCTTTTCGTTCTCCGGGGAAGGTCCGCGAACTTCATCGATGGTCAAAGCAAGAGCGGGAAGACCTGAATTGGGTAGGTCAGGGCTCTGGGGAATATTCGACGAAGAATCGAGGAATATTCCTCAGAATGGTCTGTCTGCAGCTACAACCTGAACTGAAAATAGTATGATATCGATAGGTTGCGTTGTGGCATGGAATCTGTAGAGTTGTATCTGAAGCTGGTCGCCAACAGGGAGAGACGAGGCACCTTTCGGCCGATGCTTTTCGCCGGGGGGGCGAGTGAGCCCTGCGACCACCAAATAAAGAAATGGCATACTATAAAAGACATCAATAGCCGCTGGTATTCCTTACGGAGTTGAGCCCATGAAGTTCTGGACCCCTGTATTATTCTTCCTTGTCGCCAGTCTCTGCCTGGCGCCAGCCGTCCTCGCCGTGGAGCAGTCCCCCGCTCCGCCCGTGCTGCAGGAACTGGTCGCCGAAGCGCTTGCGAACAATCCTGATCTGCAGGCTGCCCGGGACCGCTGGGAGTTGTTCGGGCACAAGGTCGCAGCAGCCCGAACCCTCGATGACCCGATGCTTGGAGTGGCCTTTTCCAATTATCCGATCGACAGTTTCCAGGCTGATCAGACAGCGATGACCGGCAATGAGATCAAGCTTTCCCAGAATTTTCCTTTCCCGGGCAAGCTTGCGGCCAAGGGAAATCAGGCCGAGGAGCAGGCGCGCTGGTATCAGTCGGTCTACGAGGACAGCAAGCTGCTGCTCGCCCAAAAAGTGAAGGATGCCTATTACCGGCTCTATTTCCAGGACCGGGCGATTGCGGTCAATGAAGAAAACCTCGATATCCTGGAAAATTTCGTCAGCCTCACCAAAACCCGTTACGAGGTGGGGACGGGACTGCAGCAGGATCTGCTCAAGGCACAGGTTGCGCAGTCGCAATTGATCGACAGGCAGTTGACCCTGCGCCAGCAGCGCAGCAGCGTTCTGGCTGAAATCAACCGGCTGTTGGCGCGACCAGCGGCACAGCCCCTGGGGACGGTTTCCGAATTGGCCATGACCCCGGTGGAAGTCGACCCGGCGGCGCTGCTGGAGAGAGCCCGCGAACACCGGCCGATGTTCGCCTCCTTTGAGTCCCTGATCGAACGCTTCGCCAGCCAACGCAAGCTGGCCAAGCTCGATTATCTCCCCAATTTCAATCTCTGGGCCAGCTACCGATTCCGGGACGATGGCCTGCCCGATCGCGGCACCGACTTCGTCAGCGCCGGTTTCGGCATCAATCTGCCACTTTGGCAGGAAAAGCGCTCCGAAGCCGTGGCCGAAGCTGATTCGGGACTGCGCATGGCGCGCCGCCAGCTGGAGGACTTCAGCAACCAGCTCGGTGCATCCATTCAGGATATCTATGCCCAACTCGAGAAGAATCGCGATCTGGTCCAACTCTTTGCCACCGGAATCATCCCCCAGGCGCAGCAATCCTTCGATGCCAGCCTGGCGGCCTACCAGGTCGGCAAGGTCGAATTTCTCAGTCTCCTTGACAGTCTGATGTCTCTCTACCGCTACCAACTCGATTACCAGCGCGCCGTGTCCGACTATCAGCGCAATGTCGCCAAGCTTGAAGCTGCCACCGGCGTGACCCTTTCCGGAACGGCGGCGCTGCAAAATCCATCAACCGACAGGATGAAACCATGAAGCGAGCCCGCAAACCCCTGCTGATTTCCGCCCTGACTCTGGTCCTGCTCCTTTCAGGTGTTGGCTGGTATGCGGCGCAATGTATTGTGGCCATGAACGATTGGCAAGTTCGTGAACCGGGGGTGGCGTTGGCTGCTAGCAAGTACACCTGCGGCATGCACCCCTTCATCATTACCGACGAGCCGGGCAATTGTCCGATCTGCGGCATGGCCCTGACCCCCTTAAAGGCAGGAACGGCCGGAGGGGAGGCGGAGGCAAGGCCGGCCGCGTCCGGTGAGCGCAAGATCAAATACTGGGTGGCGCCGATGGATCCCACCTACATCCGCAATGAACCGGGAAAATCGCCCATGGGGATGGATCTGGTGCCGGTCTACGAGGATCAGGCGCCCGGCGGTGCGGTGATTTCCATCGATCCGGTGACCATGCAGAACATGGGGGTGCGAACCGCGTTGGCCACACGTAGGGACCTGGCGCGGACCATCCGCACCGTCGGGCTGGTCGGTTATCAGGAGCCGAAGCAGTACACGGTCAATACCAAGATCAACGGCTGGGTGGAAAAACTCTATGTCAACGAAACCGGCCAGCAGGTGAAGAGAGGGCAGAAGCTTCTGGAGATTTATAGCCCCGACCTGGTCAGTGCCCAGGAGGAATATCTGCTTGCCCTGAAGAACAGGGAGGCGCTGGCCCAATCGCCCTTTCCCAAGATTGCCGAGAGCGGCCGGCAACTCCTTGAAGCGTCCCGGCGTCGTCTGCAGCTCTGGGATATATCCGAGAAATCGATTGCTCGCCTGAAAGAGACCCGCCAGGTCGAAAAGAGCCTGCCCCTCTACGCGGCCCATAGCGGCATCGTCTCGATGAAAATGGTTCAGGAAGGGCAGGCCGTCAAGAGTGGCATGGATCTGATGACCATCTCTGACATCTCCCAGGTCTGGGTGCTGGCCGATATCTATGAATATGAACTCCCCTGGGTCAAGGTCGGGCAGCAGGCCGATATCATTCTTCCCTTTGTCGGAAGTAAAAAAGTCTCCGCCACCCTGAGCTATCTCTATCCCTACGTCGAGCCCAAAACGCGTACCGTCAAGGGACGGTTTGTTCTCGACAACCCCGGCTTCGAACTCAAACCTGACATGTACGTCAATGTCCATCTCAAAACCAGCCCGGTTCAAAACGCCCTGACGGTCCCCGTCGAGGCGGTCCTCCGTTCCGGGGCGAAGAATACGGTATTTGTTACCCGTGACACCGGGAAGTTCGAACCGCGCGAAGTGAAGATCGGGGTGCAGGACGACCAGGGGAACCTGCAGATCGTTCAGGGGCTGCTGGAGGGGGAACGGGTGGTGACCAGCGCCCAATTCATGCTGGACTCGGAGAGCAAGCTGCGCGAGACGATCGCCAAGATGCTCGAACCCAAGGCTGTGGAAGCAACGCCTCCAGGGAAGGCTGCCGGCGCCGACCAGGTGAATGACCTGTTTCAGGACGAAAAAGGGAAGACTCCGGCAAAGCTGGATGACCTGTTCCAGTAAACTGGTTAAGGTTTTACCTCCTTTGCGGATAAGGAATTGACATGCTGGAAAAAATTATCGACTGGTCGATCAAGAATAAATTTCTGGTGGCTCTGCTGACTTTTTTTATCATTGTCGGTGGCCTCTACACCATGTTCAATACACCCATCGATGCCATCCCCGACCTGTCGGATGTGCAAGTCATCGTCTTCACCGAATATCCCGGTCAGGCACCGCAGGTGGTCGAGGACCAGGTCACTTATCCCCTCACCACCCAGATGCTCGCTGTCCCCGGGGCCAAGGTGGTGCGCGGCTACTCCTTCTTCGGCCTCTCTTTCGTCTACATCATCTTTGACGATGGTACTGACCTTTACTGGGCTCGTTCCAGGGTACTCGAATATCTCAACTACGCCGCCGGCAAGCTCCCCAAAGGTGTTACCCCGAGCCTCGGCCCCGATGCCACCGGAGTCGGGTGGGTTTATGAATATGTTCTGGAGAGCGACAACCACGACCTGCAACAGCTTCGCTCAATCCAGGACTGGTTTCTGCGCTACGAACTGACCGCCGTCGAGGGTGTTTCCGAGGTTGCTTCCATCGGTGGCTACATCAAACAGTATCAGGTGGAAGTCGATCCCGACCTGTTGCTCGCCTATCACATCACCATCCCCCAACTCAAAATGGCGATCCAGCGGTCCAACAACGATGTCGGCGGGCGTCTGGTGGAGATGGCCGAAACCGAATTCATGGTGCGCGGGCTCGGCTATCTGAAGTCGAAGGAGGACATCGAAAGGGTCGTCGTCGGCACCGATATGAAGGGGACGCCAATCCTGGTGCGGGATCTGGCCACCGTGACCATCGGACCGGAACTGCGCCGCGGGCTGGCGGAACTGGACGGGCAGGGGGAGGCGGTCGGCGGGGTCGTCGTCATGCGCTTTGGCGGCAACGCCCTGAAGACCATCGAAAACGTCAAGAAGAAGCTGGCCGAACTGCAGCAGGGGCTCCCCGATGGGGTGCGGATCAAGGCGGTTTACGATCGTTCCGGCCTGATTGAGCGGGCGGTGGAGACTCTGAAGGGAAAACTGATTGAGGAGAGTATCGTTGTCGCGGTGGTGACCGCTCTCTTCCTGTTTCACTTCTCCAGCGCGCTGGTGGCGATCTTCACCCTGCCGGTGGCGATTCTGATGGCTTTCATCATCATGCATTTCCAGGGGATCAACGCCAACATCATGAGCCTGGGCGGTATCGCCATCGCGATCGGCGCGATGATCGATGCGGCGATCATTATGATCGAGAACGCCCACAAACATCTCGAGCGCGATCGCGGCAAAAAGCCGCACTGGGAGATTATCGCCAACTCGTCCAAGGAGGTGGGACCTGCGCTCTTCTATTCCCTCCTGGTCATCACCGTCAGTTTCTTCCCCGTCTTTGCCCTTGGGGAGCAATCAGGGCGGATGTTCAAGCCCCTGGCCTATACCAAGACTTACGCCATGGGAGCGGCGGCGCTGTTATCGGTGACGGTGGTGCCGGTACTGATGGGCTGGTTCATTCGCGGCAAGATCCCCGACGAAGAAAAGAACCCGATCAACCGGGTACTGATCCGCCTTTATCATCCGGTGGTCGATTTCGTTCTCAAGTGGCGCTGGTCGGTACTGATTGTCGCCCTGCTCATCACCCTGAGCAGCATCATCCCGCTAAAAAAAATGGGCTCGGAGTTCATGCCGCCGCTTTACGAGGGGGACCTGCTCTATATGCCGACCACCCTGCCGGGAATCTCGATTGGCAAGGCCAAGGAACTGCTGCAGCAGACCGATCGGATTATCGCCACTTTCCCCGAGGTAGAGCACGTCTTTGGCAAGGTCGGACGGGCTGAGACCGCCACCGACCCGGCACCCCTCTCCATGCTGGAAACGACGATTATGCTTAAACCGGAAGAGGACTGGAGCAAGGTTCATCACCAGCGGTTCTACAGCGGTTGGTCCGACTCCTTCGAATGGGTGAAAAAACCGTTGCGCTGGATCGTGCCGGAAGAGAGCACCATTACCGTGGAGGAACTGAAAAACCGGCTCAATGAAGCGATCCAGTTTCCCGGTTTGACCAACGCCTGGACCATGCCGATCAAAACCCGTACTGACATGCTCTCCACCGGCATCAAAACCCCGGTCGGGATCAAGATTATGGGCGATGATCTGGCAACCCTCTCCCGGTTGGGGGAGGAGATCGAGGCGATTGTCCGTGATATTCCCGGCACATTAAGCGCCTTTTCCGAACGGGTGGTCGGCGGCAACTATCTTGATTACGAGATCGATCGGGATGCCCTGGCACGCTACGGTCTGACCGTGGGGGATGTGCAGGATATTATCAGCTCGGCCATCGGCGGCATGAACGTTACCCAGACGGTCGAGGGGCTGAAACGGTACCCGGTGAATATCCGCTACCAGCGTGACTACCGCAACGACCTGCAGGCGCTGGGACGGGTGCTGGTACCGATCGCCGGTGGCAAGCATATCCCCATCTCCCAGGTGGCCAAAATCAGCATCAAGAAGGGTCCCCCGGGGATCAAAAGCGAGAATGCCCGGCGCACCGCCTGGATTTACGTCGATCTCAAGGGTAGTGATGTCGGCTCCTACGTGGAAAAGGCCCAGAAGATCATCGCCGAAAAGGTCCAGCTGCCGGCCGGTTACAACATCGTCTGGAGCGGCCAGTACGAATATATGCAGAAGGCGAAGGCGACCCTGATCGTGGTTATCCCGCTGACGCTGCTGATCATTCTGGTTATCATCTACATGAATACCAAGAGCCTGGTGAAGACCGGTATCATCTTTGTCGCTCTGCCGCTTTCGCTGGTCGGTTGTTTCTGGTACCTCTACCTGCTCGGTTACAACACCTCCGTCGCGGTCTGGGTCGGGGTGATCGCACTGGCCGGGATTTCGGCAGAAACCGGGGTCGTCATGCTCCTTTACCTCGATCTTGCCTATGAACTCTGGCTGAAAAATGGCCGGATGCAGACTTTTGGCGACCTGACCCAGGCGATTCATCATGGCGCGGTCAAACGGATCCGCCCCAAGGTCATGACCATCTGCGTAATCATTGCCGGCCTGGTACCGATCATGTGGAGCCACGGCGCCGGCGCCGATGTCATGAAACGGATTGCCGCGCCGATGATCGGCGGGGTGGTCACCTCCGGCCTCATGGAACTGCTGGTCTTCCCGGTCATCTATTTCATGTGGCGGGGGCTGAAACTCTCCCATGATTTCACACCGACGGGACTGGAGGATATCCATGAGTAGGGACGATGCCCTTGAAAAGGGAGCTCTGCAGGATCCTGTGTGCGGCATGACCGTCAGTGAAGAGAAAAACGCCGGTCGCTTCAGCTACCAGGGGCGGGAATATCTCTTCTGCTCCAACAAATGCCTGAAAAAGTTCAGCTCCGACCCCGAGGCCTATCTTAAGCCGCAATCGCCCGAACCAACGGACGCGGAGTCCTCTCGGGAATACACCTGCCCGATGCACCCCGAGGTGGTGCAACAGGGGCCGGGGTCCTGCCCGATCTGCGGCATGGCCCTGGAACCGCGAACGGTGTCGGCAGGAGAAGAGGAGAACAGCGAACTGGTCGATATGACCCGGCGCTTCTGGGTCTGCCTGGTGCTGACGGTCCCTGAACTGCTGCTGGCGATGGGACCGATGGTGGGAGTACCGGTCGAGCGACTCGGCTCGCCGCGAGTGCTGGGATGGATTGAGCTGGCCCTGGCGACGCCGGTTGTGCTCTGGGGGGGCTGGCCCTTCTTCGTGCGTGGTTGGCAGTCTCTGGTCAGTCGCCATTTCAACATGTTTACCCTGATCGGGCTGGGAGTCGGTGTCGCCTACGGTTACAGTCTGATTGCGGGTCTCTTTCCCGGCCTGTTCCCGGCGGCCTTTCGCGGCGCCGACGGGGAGGTCGCAGTCTATTTCGAGGCGGCCGCCGTGATTGTTACCCTGGTCCTTCTGGGGCAGGTGATGGAGCTGCGGGCACGCAGCCAGACCGGCGCCGCCATTCGCGCCCTGCTCGGACTTGCTCCAAAGATGGCCCGTCGCCTGGAGCAGGACGGCAGCGAGCAGGACGTTCCCCTCGATCAGGTGCAGCCGGGTGATCGGTTGCGCATTCGTCCCGGTGAGAAGGTGCCGGTCGATGGCAAGGTGGTCGAGGGAAGCAGTTCCGTCGACGAGTCGATGGTCACCGGCGAGTCGATGCCGATGCAGAAAGGTGTCGGGGAACATGTTATCGGTGCGACGGTGAACACTACCGGCTCACTGGTGATGGTCGCCGAACGGGTTGGCTCGGAAACCCTTTTGGCACAAATCGTCCAGATGGTCGCCACTGCCCAGCGCAGCCGGGCGCCGATCCAGAAACTGGCGGATCAGGTTGCCGGCTACTTCGTGCCGACTGTGGTCGCTGCCGCGTTGCTCACCTTTGCCGTCTGGGCCTGGTTCGGCCCGGAACCGCGCCTTGCCCACGCTTTGATCAACGCTGTTGCGGTCCTGATCATTGCATGTCCCTGCGCCCTGGGACTGGCGACCCCGATGTCGATCATGGTCGCCACCGGCAAGGGCGCCGGTCTGGGAGTGTTGTTCAAGAATGCCGAAGCGATTGAGGTGATGCGCCAGATCGACACACTGGTGGTCGACAAGACCGGTACCCTCACCGAAGGAAAACCAAAGCTGGTCTCGGTGTCGGTTGCCACCGGCGGCGACGAGTCCACCTTGCTGCGCCTGGCGGCCAGTCTGGAGCGGGGGAGCGAACACCCTCTGGCAGCGGCGATCGTTGCCGGCGCGCAGGAACGCGGCGCCGACCCGGCGGCGGCCGAGGATTTTGCTTCTCTCACCGGCAAGGGGGTCACCGGCCGGGTTGACGGTCATCAGGTGGCCCTCGGCAATCTCCAGCTCCTCGACGAGCTCGGTATTGAACCTGGCCCCTTGGCCGAGCCGGCGGAAGAACTGCGAACGGCGGGGCAGACGGTGATGTACGTCGCCGTCGATGGCGCGGTGGCCGGGATCCTCGGCGTCGCCGATCCGATCAAGGAGACGACCCCGGAGGCGATTCGCCAATTGCAGGCAGAGGGGATCCGCATTGTCATGCTGACCGGGGACAATCGCACCACGGCCGCGGCCGTTGCCAGCGAACTGGGACTCGACGAGGTGGAGGCGGATGTCCTCCCCGATCAGAAGGTGGCCGTGGTCAAGCGCTTCCAGGCGGAAGGTCGCAAGGTAGGCATGGCTGGCGACGGCATCAACGATGCGCCGGCGCTGGCCCAGGCGCAGGTGGGAATCGCCATGGGAACCGGCACCGACGTCGCGATGGAGAGTGCCGGCGTCACCTTGGTCAAGGGCGATCTGCGGGGCATTGTCCGGGCACGACGGCTCAGTGACGCCACCATGCGCAACATTCGCCAGAACCTCTTCTTCGCCTTTTTTTATAATGCCCTCGGCGTGCCGATCGCTGCCGGGGTGCTCTACCCCTTCTTCGGCCTGCTGCTGAGTCCGATGATTGCTGCTGCCGCCATGAGTTTCAGCTCGGTTTCGGTGGTAAGTAATGCGTTGCGGTTACGAAAACTCAGACTGTAGCTCCAAGGGTTCACATCTTTAGAGAGGGAAGTCTATGAAATGGAAAAGGATTGTGGCCATCATCCGCGGTTCGGTGCTGGAACAGGTCGAAGATCGCCTGAAGCAATTGGGTGTCAGGGGGATTACCGTCTCTCAGGTCAAGGGGTATGGCGAATATGCCAACCTCTGCAAGGGGGACTGGCTGGTCAGCAACGCCCGGATCGAGATATTTTCCCAGCAGTCCCAGGTAGATGGCGTTGTTGCGGCGATTCTCGAAGCTGCCCACGCCGGGGTTCCCGGCGATGGTCTGGTGGCGGTGATGCCGGTTGAGAAGCTCTATCGGATTCGTACCAAGGCCGAGATCGCGCCTGGTGAGGTCTGAGAGGGCATGTTTCCGGATTGGCAGCTCGAATCGGCAGTAAGCGTTGGATAGATGTGCCATAGATGTGCCAGCTCTTGAAAGAGACTGCCGGTTCGGAATAAGACCAGGTTTCAGGTTTCGCGTCGGTCCAGACGAGGCATGGGTGCAGAATATTCCACAATGACATTTAGATTATCCTTCAGCAGTGACCAGGTGGTGAACCTGGTGTATAAGGAAGGTCGCAATTGGGAGAAAAATTTCTAAAAAGAACGGACGGTTACGGTAGGACGTTGGGAAAAGGAGATCGGGCACGGAAGCTGCTATCACCTGGGTAAGTAATGACTTCCCGGGTCGCACAGTTGACAGCTTCGCGCTATGTTAAACTAACGGAGCAAAGATATTCCAGGGGCATGATTGCCCAATACACGAAAAGGAGATTCAGTATGAAACGGATCGCTATCGTTAGCCTGGTATTTCTCATGGGGCTGCCCGTGTACGCCCTGGCTGCGAGTCACGAGGGGATGAGTAACATGGATCACGGCAAGATGGAAGGCATGGATCACGGCAAGATGGAAGGGATGGACCATGGCAAGATGGAAGGGATGGACCATGGCAAGATGGAAGGGATGGACCATGGCAAGATGGAAGGGATGGACCATGGCGGTATGGCTATGTCTGGCAACATGATCATGCTTGGGGAAGAGACTGAGGGTGGCGTCAAGGCAATGGCGCACCTGAAGGACGTCAAGGAAGCCATGGCCAAGATGGGCATGCCCGGGACGCACCACTTCATGGTGATGTTCTCTGATGTCGCGACCGGCAAGCCAATCGACACCGGCAAGGTCGCGGTCAAGATTGAAGGCCCCAATGATTTCAAGGCCGGTCCCATCGAGTTGATGGGTATGCAGGGGCATTTCGGCGCAGATATCGCCCTTCCGGGGCCGGGAAAATACGAATTCAAGGTTGGGAGCAAGCTGGCCGACGGCAAGAAACGACAATTCGAATTCTATCTCAACAACTGACCTGGCATCGATATCGGGGAAATCAACCGAATCAGGCCACAGCAACGCTGTGGCCTGATTCGGTTTGGATTCACCCGGTTGGATAATGCCGGCCATTTACCTTTTCCGGAAATATGTTAGAATCCGATGCAAATATTGAATAATAGATGTATTTCCTTGCGTTGTGTCCAGCAATGGGAGGGCCCATGTCGCGAACGGTATTGTTTGTCGATGACGAAGAGAACATCCTCAGCTCGCTCAAGCGGCTGTTTCAGAAGTCCGATATCCAGGTCCTGACCGCGACCAGCGGTAGTGAAGCCCTGGAAATCCTGCGGCGCATGGATGTGGCGGTCATGGTTTCGGACCAGCTGATGCCGGGGATGAAGGGGGATGAACTGCTGGTCAAGGCGCGCAGCGTTTCGCCCGATACCGTACGCATCATGATGACCGGACATGGCGACCTCCCGACGGCTTTGCAGGCCATCAATTCAGGGGAGGTCTTTCGCTTCCTGCTAAAACCCTGGGAAAATCAGATCCTGCGCAATATCATCGAAGAAGCCCTGGCCCGTCACCTCCTCTTCCGCAGCATGCGCAACGCCGAGGAGTCGACCCTGCTGGCCCTTGCCCAGACCATCGAACTGAAGGATTCCTATACCCGCGGGCATTGCGAACGGGTGGCCGATTATGCTCTGCGCCTGGCGGCGGCCCTCGATTTCAGCGAGGATCGTTCCCGCAAAATCAAATTCGGCAGCTGGCTCCACGACTGCGGCAAGATCGGGGTGCCCGAATCGATTCTCAACTACAAGGGGCCGCTGACCGCCAACGAAACGGAAACCATGCGCAACCATCCTCGCTGGGGGGCGGAGGTCGCAACCCAGGCCCACCTGCCGGCAGAAGTTGTCAATATCATCCTCTATCATCACGAACGGTTTGACGGCAGTGGCTACCCCCATGGAATCACAGGGGCGGAAATCCCGCTGGAGGCGAGGATCGTCGCCATTGCCGATGTGTTCGATGCGCTGCGAACCGACCGGCCCTATGAAGAGGGGAAGAGCCTGGAAGAGGCGATAGAAATCCTCCGCCAATTGTGCGGGAGAAGTCTCGACCCTGAATTGACGGACCGATTTATCCAACTGGTAGCCGATGCCCCGGTTGAGACCGGGCCAGCTTAGGTTGCTTTGGGTTTTCCGGGGAGGGTGGAGGGCGTCAGGCGGGCGGCTCCTGGCCAAGAAGGGCGGCAATGGCCGCCATCAGGCGATCGACGATCAGCTGATGTGTCTCCTTGGTGTCTTCCCGTTCATAGAGATCGGAAAAATCGAGGGGGGGACCAAAGGTGATGCTCGCCGGTTGACGAACCCCCGGGAATTTCCAGGTGTTGAGACCGGCGAGGGCGGTCGGGATGACGACCGGTTGAACCGTGTAGATCAATTTGCCGACCCCGCGATTTCCACGCCCCAATTGGCCGTCGGGGTGGCGGGTCCCCTCGGGATAGAGCATCACCTTGTCCACCCGCAGCAGATCCTCCAGAATTCGACCCGCCTTAAGATCTCTCCCTCTTTTTACCGGAAATGCTCCCCAGGAACGAAATATGGCTCCGAGGAGGGGATTTTTGAAGAGCTCTTCCTTCGCCGGGGCCCAGACCATCTGAAACGGTTGCGCCCGGCACAGGGCCCAGGGGAGAAATACGGTTTCATAACCGGTGATATGGTTGGCGGCAATCATGACCCCGCCGTTGCGGGGCAGGTGCCCGGTGCCATGAATCTTCAGGTCGTTGATGAAAGACGCATAGAACCCTATGACATAGGTGGAAATGGTGACCCATATGCGGCGCAGCAAGGAACGGTTCAAGTGAGCCTCGTTACTAGAAGGGTTTGAGGGACTAATTTATAACATCCAAGGTATTTGCGGGCAACGGAAATCGCTGAAGGCCCTTTTGTTTGCCGGAGATTTCCGGTATCGTGGGTACTGGTTTCACCTTCTTTTTGGAGAACAATTTTTTGCCAAGAAAATCGACGTTATTCTGGATTTCCGGCTGTCTCACCTGGGCCGGATTGGTGCTTTGGCTGTCGCTGACGCCCCACCCGCCCCGGCTTAATAGCACCCTTCTCTCCTGGGACAAGTTCCAGCATTGCATCGCTTACCTGCTGCTGACGTTGCTCGCGGGAAACAGCGCCCTGCGATTATGGCCCCGGCAGCGGTATGCCTGGCTGCTGGCCGGCGCCGCCGCGCTCCTCTTCGGTGCCATGATCGAGGGGTTGCAGTTTCTTGGCGGCCGGGGCCGGGTCGCCGATTTTCATGATCTTCTGGCGAATGCTGTTGGCATCATCATCGCCTGCCTGGCTGCATCCGCCTGGCAGATTATTTCCCGGGATCCGAGGAACAAAATTTGAACCACGACGATTTCAGCGCCAAGATCCTGGGTGCGGCGCGCGACGGCGCCCTGGTGCTGACCGCAACCCGGCGTCTTGCGCGCCATTTACTGGACCTTTATCGGCAGGAGCGGGTCACTCGCGGAAGGACCGCCTGGCTATCGCCCGCGATCATGAGCAGCCAGGACTGGGTGAACCGTCAGCTGGTGCTGTTGGGCGACGACTGGCGAGTTCTCACACCGGCAGCCTCCCGCCGCCTCTGGGAGGAGACGATCGAAAACGATGCCAGGTCGGCCGGTCTCGACCTGTTGCAGGTGGCCGCCAGCGCCAGCCGCGCCGAGGAGGCTCATCAGCTGTTGCTCGACTACCGGGGCAATTGCGGCAACTACTTGCTGAGTGAGGATCACCAGGCATTTCTCCGCTGGCGGCAGGGCTATCTGAAACGGCTCCACGAAAGGGGCTGGCTGGACGGTGCGGCCAGCACCGACCGGGTCCTGGCGGCTCTCGCCACGGGCCAACTGCCTCCCCCTCCATTTCTGTTGCTGGTCGGTTTTGACGAATTGCCCCCCGGTATGAGCCGACTCGCCACCCTTGTCGCCGATTCCAATCGGGTCGAGATTTTGCCGCCGCCCCGGGCTCCCATCGCTCAGTCCGGCAGCTGCGCCTGTGACGATGCCGCTGCCGAGGTCCGGACCGCAGCACGCTGGGTTCGGCATCTTCTCGGCCAGGGGGAATGCCGGATCGGGGTTGTTGCTCCCGACCTGTCCAATTATCGGGACCTCATCGACCAGATCTTTCTTGAAGAACTCGATCCCCTGGGACTGCTCGCCCTTGACGACATGGAGGGGCGGTTCGGACTCTCCCTCGGCGTCCCTCTCGGTCAGCAGGGGCCGGTAATGGCGGCGCTGCAGCTCCTCTCCTGTGACAGGGAACCCGAGTGCGGACAACTCGGAGTGCTGCTGCGAACCCCTTACCTTGGCGGAGGAGTCCGGGAGGAGGCGGCACGGTCCCGTTTCGATGTCGCCCTGCGCCGACTCCGCCGTGAGCGTGTTCCCCTGCAGGGGCTGCTGGCCGCGACCGGTTCGCCATGGGCGCTTCCCCCCGGGTTCGCCCGTATCCTCAGAGAATTACTTCGCTTCTCAGCTCTGGGGCGAAAGGAAACACCGGCTTTCTGGGTTCAGCACTTTCGCAGCGTCCTGAACAATGTCGGCTGGCCTGGCGACCGCCCCCTCGACAGCCGTGACTTCCAGGTCGTCAAGGCCTGGGAGGAAAAACTGCTCCCCCGGTTTGCCAGTCTTGACGGCATCTGCCGCCCCCTCGATCGCCAGGAGGCCGTGGGGCTGCTCCGCCGACTTGCTCTGGAGGAGGAGTTTCAGTTGGAAATGCCGAACCCGGGGATTCAGGTGTGCGGTGTTCTCGAAGCGGGAGGGCTCTCCTTCGACCACCTCTGGATTCTCGGTCTTCACGAAAATGCCTGGCCACCTCCGCCTCGCCCCAATCCCTTTTTGCCAAGGCGTTTGCAGATCGATCTCGGCATGCCTCACGCCGATGCCGGGCGCGAGGCGGGCTATGCCCGGATGGTGCTGCAAAGGCTGCTGGCGACGGCACCGCGGGTAGTCTGCAGTTATCCGCAGCAGGAAGCGGGCTGTCCCCTCCGTCCGAGCCCCCTGCTGGCGGGGATCCTCCCGGTTGCGCCGGAACTCGCCCCCACGGTGGCCCCGGCGCCCTGCCTGGAGCGGCAGGGCGCGGCGCTGCAGGGCTGCACGGACCCGGGCGGTCCAGCGCTTCCGGCCGGGAGCGAATTGCCTGGTGGCACAGCCGTCCTGCGCGACCAGGCCCTCTGCCCGTTTCGTGGTTTTGCCCGTCACCGGCTCGGTGCGCGAGCCCTCGAAACCCCGGTCACCGGAATCGACCCGGCCACCCGCGGAACTCTGGTTCACACCTGCCTGGAGCTCCTCTGGGGCCGGGTTTCCGGCCATGCTCAGCTGCGGCTCTGGAGTGAAGAGGAACGGCACCTCCAGGTTGCGGCCAGCGTCGATGAAGCGCTCGCCCGTCATTTCGAACATCCGCTGCGGGTTCTTGCTCCGGCCCAGTTGACGATTGAACGGGAACGGCTCACTAACCTGGTCAACGAATGGCTGACCGCGATCGAATTCGAACGACCGGCAGCAGCGGTGGCCAGTTTTGTCGAGGAGGAACAGCAGGCGGAGTTTGGTGGCTTGTCGATTGGAACCAAGATTGACCGCCGGGATATCCTTGCCGACGGCCGCAGTTTGATCCTCGATTACAAGACCGGCAAGGTCGATCTTGACGACCTGCTCGGGGAACGCCTGCTGGAACCGCAGTTGCCGATCTATGCGGTTGGCCAAAACGTCGATCAACTGGCCGGAATCGCCATCGGCCAGGTCCGGCGTGGCGAGTGTCTCCTCAAGGGGGTCGCGCGGGAAGGTGAAATTTTTGCCGGCATCCGACCTTTTGCAGAGTCCCGGGAGGCTGGCAGGCATGGTTTGGGGAGTTGGGCCGAGCTCCTCGGGCGCTGGCGGCTACGCCTCGATGAGCTCGGCCGCCAGGTGCTGGCTGGTGCTGCGGCCGTCGATCCGGTCAGTGACAAGAAAGCCTGTCGCTACTGCGACCTGCAGGGATTTTGTCGGATCGGCGACAGGCCCGACGGAAGCGCCGGCGAGAAGGACTTGCCATGAGGGTAAGGGACCAATCTGCACGCCTGCGGGCCCTCGATCCCGCTCAATCTTTCATCGTTCAGGCGCCGGCCGGTTCCGGCAAGACCGAACTGCTTACGCAGCGCATCCTCTCCCTGCTGGCAGTCGTCGAACAGCCCGAAGAGATTCTCGCCATCACCTTTACCCGCAAGGCGGCGGGGGAAATGCGGCACCGGTTGCTGCAAGCTCTTGAGTCAGCCTCTTTGCCGGCGCCCGGAGCAGACCATGCGCGGCAGACCTGGGAACTCGCCGGAAAGGTCATGGCCCGGGATGGCGCTCGCGGCTGGAATCTTTTGGACACACCATCGCGGCTGGCGATCCAGACGATTGACAGTTTCAATGCCGGACTGGCGCGTCGCATGCCCTGGCTCTCCCGCTTTGGTGGCGTGCCGAGGGTGACCGATGATCCGCAGCGCCTCTACCGGGAGGCCGCCCGCCGGGTGCTGGCGCGGGTCGGCGGGGAGCGCAGCGGCGCCCATGCCGGGGCCCGGGTGCTGGCCTATCTTGACAACCGCCAGGAACGACTTGAACGATTGCTGGTCAGCATGTTGCAGCGACGGGACCAATGGCTCCGCCACCTCGCCGGTCGCAGTGTCGACCAGGAACGCCGCGGTCTGGAGGGAGCCCTGGCTGCCTTTGTCGAAGAAATCCTCGCTCTCAGCGAATCTCTCCTGCCCGGGCCCTTGTGGGAGCAACTGGCGCCGCTGGCCCGCTATGCCGCCAGTAATCTCGAAGCAGAGCGGCCCTTGCGGCGGTTGGCGGCCGTCACCGACCGGCCCGGTGCGGGCGCCGAAGATCTCCCTCTCTGGCAGGGACTTGCCGACCTGCTCCTTACGGCGAAGGGGGATTTGCGCCGACGGCTCGATAAAAGCTGCGGCTTTCCTCCGGGGAAAGCGGATACCGCGGCGGCAATGAAGGCGGCCATGCAGGACTGCCTCGATAGTGACGCTATGCCTGGACTCGCTTCCTGGCTGCATCGGCTGCGCAGCCTGCCAGCTCCCCTTTACGGCGAGGAGCAGTGGTCGATTCTCCAGGACCTGGTCGAGTTGCTCGGTCTGGCCGCTGGCGAACTCTGGCTTGTCTTTACCGCTTCCGGGGAAACCGACTTCGCCGAAGTGGCGCTGCGGGCGCTGGCAGGTTTGAGTGATGGCGATGCGCCGAGTGAACTGCTGCTGCGTCTCGATGCCGGCATCCGGCACCTGCTCGTCGACGAATTCCAGGACACCTCCTATCTCCAGTTCCGGTTGCTGGAGACCCTTACCGAAGGCTGGTCGCCCGGAGATGGCCGCTCCCTCTTCCTGGTCGGCGACCCGATGCAATCGATTTACCGTTTTCGCGAAGCGGAGGTCGGCCTGTTTCTCCGCGCCCGAAGGGAAGGGGTCGGTACCGTTCCCCTCGAAGCACTTCACCTCGAAACAAATTTTCGCTCCAGCGCGTCTCTCGTTGACTGGTTCAATGCCTCCTTCGCCAGCATCTTTCCGCGTTTTGAGGAGATTACCCGGGGCGCTGTCACCTATTCTCCGGCGTTTTCCTTCGCCACCGGGAAGGGAGAGGGTGCCGTCACCATCCTCCCCCGGCAGGGACGGGATGACGCCGCCGAAGGAGAAGAGGTGGTGGCGCTGACCCGGGAAGCCCTCGGGCGCGGGGAGCGGGTTGCGATCCTGGTCCGGGCGCGCAGCCACCTCGGCAACATCCTGCCGTTGCTGCGGGGAGCCGGCATTGACTACCTGGCCCAGGATGTCGACCTGCTTGCCGAACGTCCGCTGGTGCGCGACCTGGTTTCGCTGACCCATGCACTGCTCCACACTGGGGACCGTCTCGCCTGGCTCAGCGTTCTGCGCGCCCCCTGGTGCGGGTTGCTCCTCTCCGACCTCGCCCGGCTGGTCGAAGGGCGCGCGGCGGCGACCCTGCCCGAACTTCTCGCCGATCCCGGTCGGCTTGAGACCCTCTCCGCAGATGGCCGGGAGCGGGCCGGCCGGGTCTTCGCCGTGCTGCAACGGGGGCGGCGCCAGCGGGGACGCCTCGGGTTGCGGCGTCTGGTCGAGGGGTGCTGGCTCGCCCTTGGCGGGCCCGCCTGCTATCCCGGGGGCGAACTGGAGGATGCCGAACAGTTCTTTGCCCTGCTGCAGCGACTCGATCGGGGCGGCGATCTCGAAACCCTGGAGGCTCTTGCCGAGGCGCTGCAACGTCTCTATGCGGCCCCCGATGGCAAGGCGAGCGGTCAGTTGCAGGTGATGACCATTCACAAAGCCAAGGGGCTGGAATTCGATACGGTGATTATTCCAGGGCTGGGACGCAAGCCCGGCAAGGATGACCCGCCGCTCCTCGCCTGGCTGGAACTGCCGGCCACCGGCCTGCTGCTGGCGCCGATTCCCGCCCCCGGGGGGGAGGGAGACCCGATTTACAAAACCATTCGCGATCTCGAGGCGGAGCGCCAGACCCTGGAGGTTGTCCGTCTTCTCTACGTCGCCGCAACCAGGGCCAGGGAACGTCTCTACCTGCTCGGCCATTGTGAATTCGATGCAACGGGATCAGCACGTCCCCCTGCCGGCTCCCTGCTGGAGTCATTGTGGCCTGCGGTTGCCGCATCCTTTGCCACTCACGATTTGAAACTGCCGGTTGAAGTGGCCGCCCCGAACCAGCCCCCGGCACAATCGGAGCTGCGACGGCTGCCTGCCACCTGGGCTCTTCCTGACTTCGAGTCGCTGCCGCTGCCGACGGCAAGTCCGATCCGCCCCGCTTCCGGCGATGACCAGGTCCTGCAGACGGCCGGACTGGCGCGCAGGCATGCGGGGACGGTGCTGCATGCAATGCTTGAGAGAATTGCCCGCGATGGCCTTGCCGCCTGGGACCTGAAGCGAATCGAAGGGCTGGAAGAAGAGTTGCGCCACCGGTTACAGCGCCTGGGGGTGACCGGTGCCGACCTGAAGGAAGCGGTGCACCGCGTGCAGGCCGGCATGAGAAGCGCGGTCTCCGGTCTTCATGGCCGACGAATCCTCCGGTCGTGGCCCGACGCAGGGTGTGAGGTCGGCCTGGCAGGGCCGGCCCTGGCCGGGGTGGTGGACCGGACTTTCGTCGATGAGTCGGGAGTTCGCTGGGTGGTTGATTACAAGACCAGCGAACCGCCGCCGGGCGAGAACCCGGACGCTTTTTTTGCCGCCGAGGTTGACCGCTACCGATCCCAGCTGGCATGCTATGCTCAGTTGTTCCAGGGGCTTGAGCCGGAAAGAAAAATTCGCGCTGGCCTCTATTTCCCCCTTTCCGATATCTGGAGGGAAGTGCCGGTCTAGTCGGCGCCTACCTTGTGACCCCGTTCTCCAGTGGAGGTATTTGGCATGTTTCTCCCCGAAACCCTGGCCGGAAGCTACCAGTTGGCAATTCTGGTCAAACTCCTGCTGGCAACCCTGGCTGGCGCGATCCTTGGCGTCGAACGGGAAAAACATGGGCGGCCGGCCGGATTGCGGACCCATCTGCTGGTTTCCCTCGGGGCCTGCCTGATGATGATCGTCTCCGAAGCCTTTCCGGTCAAGTACGCCGCCTTTACTGTCGACAGCGCGTTGCGGATCGACCCTGCGCGCGCCGCGGCGCAGATCATCTCCGGCATCGGTTTTCTGGGGGCGGGGGTGATCCTCAAGGAAGGCATCTCAGTACGGGGGCTGACCACGGCGGCCAGTCTATGGATGGCTGCCGGTCTGGGCATGGCCTTCGGTATGGGGCTGGTGGGACCAGGCGCCATGGGGACCTTTATTGCGCTCTGCTCCCTGATTTTTCTGAAGAAGCTCGAACCGTTCATCAAGAAGGACCGGTATCTCTTCCTTACCGTCGTTGCCCGGCAGCGGGCCGGGATTCTCCCGGAACTTGAAACAATTTTCGGTCAACACCGGCTGCGCATTGCCAATATCGAATCGGACCTGGACCTCGACGAGGGCAAAGTCCGCTTCGAGTTCATCATCACTCAGCACCACCGGCGCATCGGTCAGGAACTGACCAATGCCATTGGGGCGGTGGAAGGGGTGCAGCGGATCAAGTTCAAATAATCGTGATCCCGCAGATCAGTTGGTTTTGGGTGTTTCACGGAGCAGGGGAGGGATTTCTCCTTCGGCCACCTTGCGGCAGGGGATGTCGAGGCGGATGATGGCGCCACGGCGACCGATGAAGAGGTCGGGCTGGGCGAGGTCGGGCTGGAACGAGGCCCCCTGGCAGGAGAGCTGGTAATTCCCCTCGTATTTCAGGCCCGGGATGAACGCCGGGATCGTGTAATCGATGCCGTCCAGGGAACAGCTGAGCTGGCCGGAGAGGTCTGTTTCACCCGGGTCGCGACGACCGTTGCCATTCTGGTCGGAAAAGGCATCGATGATGAGGATGCCGCGCTCGGTGGCAAGGGGGGGCGCGCTGCCGAAAATCAGGCTGAGAAGGTTTTCCTGCGGGGCGCGTTTGCGATCGAGATTGTACTCGGCCTCGGTGGCGGCACCTGCCTGACTGGCAAGGATCAGCAGAAAGGCTGCCAGGAGCAGGGCCAGTCCTGATTTAACAAGGGAGAGAGAGGGCGACATGGCGCTATCATAACCCGGAGTGCGGGGTTATTTCCATGTCGAATTTGCTCATCCAGGGGCTGGGCAGCGGTACCTGTCAGGGTGCCGCCGCCCAGCCTTTTGTTACCGGGGTCGGGTCAGTCGGTCCATGGCGGTTTTAAGGCTGACCCGCAGGCGTTCGAGGACATCAGCCAGCTGGCCAATCTCATCTTTACTGGTTGCGGCAATTTTCTGGTCAACCTTGCCGTCCGCCAGTTCTCCTGCAATCCGGGTGAAATGGACGAGAGGAGCCATGGCCCGGTTGACGACCACGAAGACCAGGACCAGGGACAAAACCAGGATTACCCCCATGATGGTCAGCAGCTTGATCATAAGCTCTTGCTTGGCCTGCTGGGTCTTCTCCAGCGAGAAGCCGATACGGAACCCTCCCCACTGGTTCCCCTTGACATAGATCGGAGTTGAAATATCCCACATCGTTTCTCCGGTATCGCGGTGGTAAACCTGCAGGAAGGCTTCCTCCGTATTGCGCGCCGCCTTGAGCCCGATCGGGTCATTGAAGATTCGTTTGGTACGGTTCCCTACCAGGTCTTTCTGCTGGTCACCGGTAATCGGGCGCTGGAAACGGGTGTTGTGGGTTGGCAGATAGCCGTTGCTGTCGACCGCCACGGCGAAGACCACGCTCTCATCCTTGAGAAACTCGTCCTGCATGGCGAGAATCGCCTTGTCGAGGTAGGAGTCGTAGCTGGTGTGGTACTTGGGCGGATCAAAGCCCGGAATCGGCGCATATTCCTTGTCAAATGCCTCCTTGACCGAAAAAACACCGTTGTCGATCGCCTCTTCGATCACCTTGCCGATCAGCTTGGCGCCGGTAATCGACTCGATGCGTCCCCTCTCAAGCAACTGGTCCTCAAGGCTGCGGCTCTGCTGGTTGATGATATAGAGCGACCCGATGGCAATGATGACCAGCAGGGCGAGGTTGACGAGGACCGCAACCTTGACACTGATTTTATTGAACATTCCGACCTCCTTGCAGGGAAAATTCGGGGCCTCGCCCCCCATGACTATTGAATTACTTGTAGCCGATCCGCAGCGCGCCCCAGTGTTGCCCTTCAACAAAGATCGGCACCGACAGGTCGCTCATGATCTCACCGGTATCACGGCTGTAGCGCTGCAGCAAGTAAGGCTCGAGGTTGCGGGCTGCGGCGAGACCGGTACGGTCGTTGAAAAGGCGCTTGGTCCGGTTGTGAACGGCATCGGCTGCCTGGTCCCCGGTCAGGGGCTGTGAATAGCGGGTGTTGTGGGTTGGCAGGTAGCCGTTGCGATCGACTGCGACCACAAAGATGAAGCGCTTGCTCGCCTCAAGATAGCTGTCAAGGATCGGCCGCAGGATGCCATCGACCATCCCGTCGTACTGGGTGTGATATTTCTGGGGGTCGGTTCCGGGGATCGGAATGTAAAAGGTGTCAAAGAGCTGGGCTACGGTCAGCTTGCCTCCCGTCAGCAGCAGTTTGAACTGTTGCTGGATCTCGTCCCTGCAGTCTTCGGCAAAATGCCTGGCCTTGATGTCAAAGCCGCGCAACGGTTCTTCTGCCTGGCAAGAAAGGGGTGTGGCCAGGAAAAATGAAAGAACAAGGCTGGCAACGACAGGAACCCGCAGGTAGCGGTAAAGCATGGGACCTCCTGTTGGATTTGCTGCGAACGACCTAGTTGCGGTCGGCTGTGGCCGCTGTGGAAGGGCGGCTGAACTGCATCAGGAAATGGTAAATCTGTTCGACGAGGTCGTCGGTTGTTGCATCCCTTCGCTGGGTAATGCCGAGCAGGTGCTGTTCGACCGGAAAGATAAGGAGATGCTCCTGGCTGGCCCGGCGTAATTCCAAATGCCGGAAATGCTGCAATCCCATCCCCCTGCGGATCGCCTCCCCGACCTTGCCGCCGAGGTGAATCAGGGCCGTCTGGTCGGCGTCGCCAAAATTGTGGGCGAGTGCTTTGCCATCCGGACGCACCAGGCAGTAGCTTTTGATGCCGGGAATCAGGAGCAACTGCTGGACAAATTCTTTCGCTGTCGCCATGTCACTCTCCTAGGACTTGGATGGGCCCTGCAGGTGCGGTGCGATCAGTTGCCGATAGGTGCGGACTTTCTCCGGATCGCCAATCTCCCGGGCCAAAAGATCAAAAAGAGCCGGCAAGGCACTGCGGCTGGGGGCCTGGCGGGTGAGCCATTCCTCGGCCGTTTCGCGAAAAATAATCGGGGCAATCGGTCCCATGACCTTGGCGAGCAGTGTTTGCATGGCCATCAGCGGTGCTGCGAGGGGACCTTCGGCGAGGAGCGAGTCGACCGTGTGGGCCGGCTTCCCCGGCCTTGGTGACGCTGGCGACCCAGTCCCGGACGATTCAGGCAACTCGTTGAGGGTGGTGTTGAGTGCCAGGGTCAACAGATTGCTGTTGTAGCCCGGCTCGGCTATGACCACCAGCAAGGTCTCTGCCTGCGCCTCCCGAACGATCAGAACAAACTCCTCGTAAACCAGGGTAATCTCCGACAGGTCGTTGAAAGATCCCCGTCCGGCGGTTTGAATCCTTGCCAGCAGGCGTCCCATGGCCTGGAGTTTTTCGGTGCGAAAGAGGGGAGGGAGAGTGCTGGCCAGAACGCCCTGGCGTAACGAGAAGAGATAGCTGCCGACGACGCCGGCTACGGTTTGCAATTCCTCCAGGTTGGTCCGCATATCTTCATTCCTTGTCGGGAGAGAGATTTCCTTCAAAAGATGGGGAGCCTTTCCATCCGGTCAAGCAGTTCCAGTGGCCGGTACCCTGGTTTGAGGGCGGCAACGACCCGTTTCTCACCCTGGCTGAAAAAGAGGTAACGAACCAGGCTGCGCGTGTTGAACAGCAGGTAACGGAGCACTCCACCGCCCAGAAGCGGGGAAAGTGCATCGGCCTGTTTGAGGTGGCTGACAAGCTCAAGCCTGGTCAGCCCGCAACCGTCGGGATATTGGAATTCGACGAAGTTGCGATTGTCGAGGACCACCATTTCGAGGACCCCCGGAGTGGAGCGCAAGAGACCGCGCAGGGCCTCCAGCCATGCCTCCACTTCCGGCCCTCGCCTGGCAGCGTCGGGTGATCCACGGCTGGTAGTGGGGTCACTGGCGCGTTCATCCCGGAGTCGGTGGGCTTCCATCAGCAGATGCTCGAGGCTGGTGGTGATCCGCTCGTCCCGGACGCGACAGACGGTATCCATTTCAATTTCCGTATCATCCCAGGTAACGATGTCGAGAGCGGCATCTTCTCCCTTCGCGGTTGTCGATTCAGCATCGATCAGCCGCCCCTGGCGGATAAAGAGGTAGCCAACCCGCGTTCCGGTCCGTACCTTGAGGGAACAGGTTTTCTTCTCCATGCTGATGAGTTGCAGGAAGGTCGCCAGGGTGATGCCGCGAATATAGCTGCGGCCCTCCGCGCTAAGAGAGCGGTCGATGGCGGCAACCAAAACCGCGAAATCGAGGGGCTTTTCCAGGTAGATTAGGCTGTTCATCCGACTCAGCCGGGCTTCGATTTCCGGCGTGCCGAAGGCAGTCATGACGATGACCGGGAGCTGGGGACGAAAACGGCTTACCCAGGCCAGGAGCTGGAAACCATCCATGACCGGCAGCTTGAGGTCGGTAACCAGCAGGTCGATCTTCTCCCGATGAAGAATTTCCGTTGCTTCCCGGCCGTTGCCGGCCAGCAGGATTGTCAGACCCGGGTTGTGGGCTGCGAGGCCGTCACGGAGACTGAGGAGAAAGCTCCGCTCATCATCGACGATCAGGATACGTTTCACTCCGCGCCTCCCTGCTCCGGTTCCCTCTCCTGCTCCGGCACGGCTGTCGTGGCCAGCAGGGGGAGAGAGACCGTAACGGTGGTCCCGACTCCCTCGCGGCTGTGGATCTCCACACTCCCGGTCATCAACGCCAGGAGTTTACGGGTAATCACCAGGCCGAGGCCGTTGCCGTTGGCCTTGGTGGTGTTAAAGGGCTGGAAGAGATGCTTGGCCTGGGCCTCCGTCATGCCGCAACCATTGTCGCGAACGATAAGCTGGGCCAGGTTTTCACGCTGGTAGGTGGTCAGGACCAGATGTGGGTTTTCCTTCTCACCCGCAAGGGCATCGACGGCGTTGGTTACCAGGTTTAGCAGAACCTGGTGCAGGGCCCGCTGGTCAATCCGAACCAGCAGAGGGGTGGGTGCCAGATGACAGCGTAGTTCGATCCCTTTCTTGTCAAGGTCGCGTTCGATCAGGGGAATGAAGTCACCCAGCAGTTCATTAAGATCAACAATGGTGCAGTCGACACTTTCAAACATGCTGAAATTTCGCAATGATCGCAGCAGAAACTCAATTCGCCCGATCTCACCGAGGGTTCGGTCAATATAGGTTTCAATTTGGGCCGGGGAAAAGTTTTCCAGATTGTTGCGCAGGACCGTCATTGTGACCTTGATGGAATTGAGGGGATTACCGATTTCATGACGAATTCCGGAAAAGATGAACCCGATGTTGTCCATGGTATTGACGGCCTGGGCGATCGATTCCAGGCGCGCCTTTTCGGTGATATTGCGAATAAAAAGACAGCAGCCTTCCGGCGAAATTCGGAAGAGGGAGAGACTGAGGATGCGGTCGCCATGGCGCTGGGCTGCCGTCCCCTGCAGGGGGATTGAACCGTCCTCACCTCGCAGGGGCTCGATCAGGAGGCGGTGCAGGGCAGGGTAACCAAGGGGAGCTTCGGTGTCGCCGAGGATTTCGAAGGAGGCTGCATTGCGGTAGCCGGTCTGGCGTGCGCCGAGGTCAAGGGTCAAGATCCCGATGTCAATCACCTGCAGGATGTCGTCCAGGGTGCCAGGCGCCAGCCCGGATTCCTGGCCGGTTTTTGCCGGGGAAGGGAAAAGTCTGTCATTGGGGCGGGGGGGACGCCCCCAGGGGAGTGGCCTCATGGGAGAAACCTGTCGGAGCCAGTTTGAAGGACGTGGTATTTTTAGAACGCGATTATAATTTAAACGAATATTCGTTACAAGGATTCCTTTCGCATGTGGATGATTTATTTCAATAATACAAAAAGCTACAAAAAATAAAAAATATAATAGTTTACGAGTTCTTAGATTCAGGATATTTAACGTTTTTTATGAAACGACTTTTTATTTTATGACATCTATCATGGGTTGAGAGCACGGATTCCTTCCGTGGTTGCTTTTCGCGCCGTTCGCTCCCTTCCTGGGAATTGTCATATCTGTCCAATTCATGGTATGAATTCGTTTGACTTTCCCCCTCCTCGATTGATGAGAGCGCCTACTGTCAATGTATTGCGAGCATTTTGGCCTGAAGGAAATTCCCTTTTCAATCGTGCCGGACCCGCGGTACCTCTATTTGAGTTCGGCTCATCGTGAGGCCATGGCTCATCTACTGTTCGCGCTGCGGGGGGAGGGTTGCTTTGCTTTGCTGACCGGTGAGGTCGGCACGGGGAAGACCCTGGTCTGTCGGTGCCTGCTTGAGCAGCTTCCCGAGGAGGTTCAGGTTGCGCTGATTATCAACCCGCGCCTGACCGTCAATGAGCTGCTGATCACTATCTGCGATGAGTTGGGGGTCTCCTGCCCGAGTGACCAGGCTGGTACCAAGGGGTATGTCGACCGCCTGAATCGCTATCTGCTCGATGCGCATGGTGCCGGCAAGACCGTTGTGCTGATCATCGATGAGGCGCAGAACCTTTCCGCCGAGGTGCTGGAGCAATTGCGCCTGTTGACCAACCTGGAGACCCGCAGTCACAAACTGTTGCAGGTTGTTCTTGTCGGTCAGCCCGAACTGCGGGCATTGCTGCAACGCCAGGATCTGCGCCAACTTGCCCAGCGGATTACCGCCCGCTACCACCTTGGTCCCCTTGGCCGGAACGATCTCGCTGCCTACCTCACCCATCGTCTTGAGGTTGCCGGCGTGCGCCGCCCGCTCTTTTCGGCGGCTGGTAGGCGACGACTCTTTCGATTGAGTGGCGGAATCCCGCGGTTGATCAATATCATCGCTGATCGTGCCCTGCTCGGTGCCTATGGCCAGGGCCGCCACCAGGTAAATGCCGCCCTGGTCTCTGCCGCGGCCCGGGAGGTTGGAGTCTTGGTTGCGCCGCGATGGCTCTCCCGCCGGCTGGTTGGCGAGATTGTGTTGTTGCTGGTGGTGGTCTGTTGCTGGTGGTGGATTGAAGTCCGGCAGCCAGCCGAGGCCGTCAATCCGGCGCTAACGCCGATGGTTGCTGCCAGCCCGGTTAGCCAGCAGCCGCCTCATGCCAAGAGCGACCCGGTTGCGGATGAAACCTGGTTTTCCAGAACCGACGCGGCCGGAAGCAGTCCCCAGGTGGCCTGGACCGCCTTGCTGCATCTTTGGGGGGACCCGTTTCCGGTTTCTGATGCGACTTGCCAAATCCCCCCGGAGAGCGGATTCGCCTGTCTTGAAGGAAGTGCCACTCTCGAGACCCTGCGCGCCCTCGACCGGCCTGCCATCCTGCGCCTGCAGAGTGCCGATGGAACCGACCTCTTCGCCTTGCTTGCCGGCCTGGATGGTGACCGTGCTGTTCTGGCGATGAAGGACCGGGTCGGTTTTCTTTCCGTAGCGCGGCTGCAGGAGTTGTGGTCCGGGGATTTTTCCCTGCTCTGGCAACCCTCGACTGCACCGGTCGCCCAGCTCCAGGCCGGAAGCTCGGGGCCTGCTGTCGAGTGGCTTGACGCTTGCCTTGCCCTGGCCGGGGTGCCGGGCCGGGAGGGGGATTCGAAATCGGACTTCGACCCGGCGTTGACCGGTCGGGTCAAGCAATATCAATTACGACAGGGGATTCTTCCTGACGGGATCGTCGGCCCACGCACCATGATTCTGTTGACCAATTTATTGGCGGCACCTGGGCCGCGATTGACCGACCTGTTCGGAAAGAGCTGACCATGTCGCTGATTCTTGATGCACTGAAAAAGGCTGAGGCAGATCGCCGCCAGACCCAGCCGCCATCACCTGTCACCACTTTTACGGCCGAGGCGCCGCCACGGTCAAGGCGGAACTGGCTGCTTGGATTGGTAATTCTCGGCGGATTGGGGGGCGCCGCTATTCTGATCTGGTGGTTACATCCCTGGGCTTCTGTGGTTGGCTCGGTCGAGGCCTCCAAGGTTACTGTTCAGCCCCCCTCGATCAGCCAGTTCCAGGAAAAGGAACCCGCTGCTCCGCCCAAAGTAATCCCCCCCCCGGTTCTGCCGGTTACGGCGCCGAAGCCTGAACCTGATCCACCCCTTGTTACACCATCGTCGTCGAAACCCGCGGTAGCCGTAACACCGAAAAGGGTTCCATCGCTTCGGGAACTGGCCCCGGCCGATCGGGTCCGGCTGCCGGAGATCAATCTCCAGCTCCACTTTTATACTGCGGACCCTGCCCGGCGCCTGGTGCGCATTAACGGGACCAATCTGCACGAAGGGGAGGAGGGGGGCGGCCTGCACGTCATCCAGATCCGTCCTGCCGATGTGGTCCTTGGTGTCGGTGGGGTGGAGTTCTCCTTGCCCGCAGGAAGGCCTTGATGAGGCGATCGGTCATATCTTCGGAATGACGACGGGCAGCTCCTGGGAGCTGCCCGTCGTCGTTCCGAAGAGTGCCGCCGCTGTTATTTTTCGGTGACGGCAACAATGGCCTGGTAGGCGATGTCGAGGAGCGAGTCGAGTTCATCGGCATTGATCGTTAAGGGTGGCATGAAATAGACAACATTTCCCAAAGGACGGAGCAGGGCGCCGCGCGCCAGTGCTTCGCGGTAGACTGCCAGACCGCGGCGCTCCTGCCAGGGGTAGGGAATCTTCCCGTTGCGGTCCTGAACCAGCTCGACCGCTGCTACCATGCCGCAGCGACGGAATTCCCCGACCTGGGCAAGGGCGGTGAAACGCGGGGCGGCGGCCTGGAGCTGGTTCATGCGCGGCGTCAACAGCTGAAGAATCTGTTCCTCTTCGAAAATCCGCAGGACTTCGACGGCGATTGCGCAGGCGAGGGGGTTGCCGGAGTAGGAGTGGGAGTGAAGAAAGGCCTTCATCGTGGCGTAATCATCGTAGAAAGCCCGGTAAATCTCTTCGCTCGTCAAGGTCACCGCCAGGGGCATGTAACCGCCGGTTATCCCCTTGGAGAGGCAGAGGAGGTCGGGTGTGGTTCCGGCGTGTTCATTGGCAAAGAGTCGCCCTGTACGGCCGAATCCGACCGCGATTTCATCGGCAATGTAGTGGACATCGCAGCGGGTGCAGAGCTCCCGGAGCTTGCGCAGGTAGACGGGGGGATAGACACGCATCCCGGCGGCCCCCTGGATCAGCGGTTCGATAATGACCCCGGCAATCTGTTCGTGCTCCTGCAGCAGCAGTCGCTCCATCTGTTCAATGCACTCGGCATTGCAGCTTTCCCGCTGTTTCTGGTAAGGGCAGCGGAAACAGTCGGGCCCCTGGACCTGGAACCCCTCCAGCAGGATCGGGCGATAGATCGAGCGGTAGAGGTCGCAGCCGCCGACCGAGAGAGCGCCGAGGGTTTCGCCATGGTAGGCGTCGGTCAGGGAGACAAAGCGGGTCTTCTGCCGGACACCGACCTGCTGCCAGTACTGGAAGCTCATTTTCAGGGCGACCTCTACCGCCGCTGAGCCATTGTCGGCGAAGAAGACCTTGGTCAGCCCCGGTGGCGCCAGTTCGCAGAGCCGGGCGGCGAGTTCAGCTGCGGGCTGGTGGGTGAACCCGGCAAAGATGTGGTGGGCGATTTTTCCGGTTTGCTCGGTGAGGGCCCGGTTGAGGCGGGGGTGGTTGTGGCCAAAGAGGTTGACCCACCAGGAAGAGACGCCATCGATAATGCGGTTACCGTCGTAGTCGACCAGATAAACGCCATCGCCCCTGGCGATCGGCAGGGGGGGCAGGAGTTCGTGGTCCTTCTGCTGGGTGCAGGGATGCCAGACGTGGGCTGCATCGAGCCGTAAAACTTCTTCCTTTTTCATCGGTTACCGAAATTCTCCACGAAAATACTTCAAGGAATGGGGGCGGGCAGATTGAGGGCGTCAAGTAGCCAGGGGAGGGTAGGAAGGGCCTGCAGGTGATCCGCCAGGGCTGTCATCTTTTCGCTATCCTCGCCACTGACCCTGGGCAACACCCCGAGCAGATCGGCGGATGCCAGCGAGGCCAGGGCGTGGGGTGCACTTGCTTCAGCCTGGTCGGGTTGGTCCGGGAGTCCGTTGATCAGGTAGCCTGCCAACCCGATGCCCATGGTGCGGGCGGCGAAGAGGGTCAACAGGGTGTGGTTGATCGTTCCGAGCCCGGGACGGCAGATGGTGAGTAACGGCAGGCCCGCATCGCGCGCCAGGTCGGCGACCAGGTAGCCGCCGGCCAGTGGCGTCATCAGTCCGCCGGCCCCCTCGACAATGAGAAACTGGTGTCGGCTGCCAAGCTTCCTGATCCCTGCGATCAGGTTTTCCGGGTTGATCCGCACCCCTTCCTGTTCAGCGGCAACCGAGGGCGCCAAGGGGAGGGCCAGCCGTACCGGGGCGAGCAGCTCCTCGTCGATTGCCACCTCGGCACCGAGGCGCAGCAGCCGGGCGTCCGGACCGGGTTGGGAGGGGTCGAAAACACCGCTTTCAACCGGCTTGCAGACGCCGACATCAATGCCGCGCCGGCGCAGAAAGCGGGCCAGGGCGGCGGCGACCAGGGTCTTGCCGACGCCGGTGTCGGTGCCGGTTATGAAAATGCCGCGCCGGTCCCGGTCAGCAGCCATGGACTAAAACCTCGGCATCCTGAAACATCTGCAGGTCGATATCCCGATTCCGTCCCCTGGTCGTCAGGTAATTGCCGACCATCGTTCCGCTGGCGCCGGCCATGAAGATCCAGGACTGGAATTCCCGGAGGTTGTGTTCCCGACCGCCGCAGACTCCGATTCGCTGGCGGGGGAGGAAGTAGCGGAACAGGGCGATAATGCGCAGGCAGTCCATCGGGGTCAGATAATCCGCTGCAGCCAGCCTGGTACCTGGCACCGGGTTGAGAAAATTGAGGGGAACCGAGTCGACCTCTAGTTCCCGGATTGTTCGGGCGAGTTCGACCCGCTGGGAGAGCGACTCTCCAAGGCCGAAGATGCCGCCGCAACAGACGCGCATGCCGGCGGCCTTGGCCACCCGCACGGTTTGAATGTCCTCTTCGTAGTCGTGGGTGGTGCAGACCTCGGGAAAAAACGTTCGCGCGGTTTCGAGGTTGTGATGATAGGTGGCGCAGCCGGCTTCCGCCAGGCGCTTTGCCGTTCCCGCGTCGAGAATGCCGAGGGAGGCCGAAGGATCGATCCCGCCCAGGGCGCGAATTTCCCGCAGGGCCTGCAGGACCCTCTCGAATTCTGGGCCCTGGGTGACGCGGGTGCCGCTGGTGACGATGCCAAAACAGTGCGAGCCTTCCTGAAGCGCGGCCCTGGCACCGGCGACCATTTCTTCGACACTTTTCAGGGGGTAGACCGGTGCATCGGTGCGGGCATGAGCAGACTGGGCGCAAAAGGCGCAATTCTCGGCACAGCGCCCTGATTTGGCATTGATAATAGAGCAGAGTTCGGCGTGATTGCCGAAGGCCGTTTCGCGAAGATGATGGGCGCCGGCGAAAATACGGGTCAGATCCGCACCGCGGGCACCGAGAATGGCCAGGCCTTCCGCTTCCGTTGGGATTTCGCCAGTCTTGACTCTCTCCACCAGGCGGTCGATCTCCTGAAATGTCATGGTCACAGTCGCGCTCCTTGAATGAAAAGTTGGCGAGGATTATCGGGGAGGTGTCGCCATTTGTCAACCGCTAGCAGGTGAGTGGTTGACAAATGGTTAGGGAATTACCATTTAGTGGATATTGGGAATCATATCGTATTGACAGGGTTGTCTGGAAAATGATAGAACAACATCTCATTTTATTCGAGGTGACAGGTTATGGTGAAAAAACTGATCGGGCGGAAACTGAAGGCCACGCGCCTGAAAAATGATATGACTATCCAGGAATTGGCCGAAAGATCCAAAGTCTCTTCCAACATGATTTCAAGAATCGAACGGGGTCTCACAATCCCTTCCGTCGAAATTCTCATGAAGCTCGCCGGGGCCTTCGGGATGAGCGTCAATTATTTTGTCGAAGAAGCCTCGCACGGCACGACGGTTGTTCATACCCGAAAGGGAATGGGACAACCGATTTTCTTTTTTGAAGACAAGCACCAGATTACCAGCCTGACCCAGGGGATTCGCGATCCGAGTTTTGCCGTTTTCTACGACACCCTCGAAGCAGGGTGTAGCAGCGGGGAAGGGGGGATGGTCCATACGGGGGAGGAATTCGCTCTGGTTTTAAGTGGCAGAATGGAATTCTTCATTGAGGGGGAGTCCTTTTTGCTCGAAGAGGGGGATTCCCTGACCTTTAAGGCCTCCTTGCCCCATCGCTGGCGGAATCTGCACCCTGGACAGACCCTGGTGCTCTGGGTTGTTTCTCCAGCCCCGAACCTGGCTCAGTAACAGCAACGCGCTGCGGAGATAACCGGATGAAGATCAAGAAAATTGTCGGCAAAAAACTGAAATCGATCCGCCTTAAGAATGACCTGACGATTCAGGAGTTGGCGGCAAAGTCACGGGTGTCGTCCAACATGATCTCCCGCATTGAACGCGGATTGACGATCCCCTCGGTCGAAATCCTGATGAAGCTGGCCGGTGTTTTTGATAAAAGTATCAATTATTTCGTCGAAGAAGTTACCACGACCCACGAAGTCGTCCACACTTCTCCGGGAGCGCGCGACAAGACTGTCTACGACGACGAGTACAACATGCATACCGAGTCCTTTACCTCCGGATTGCGAGACCCCCAGTTCTCCTCGTTTTTTTGTACCGTCCAGAAAGGCGGGACCAGTGGCGAACAGAACATGTATCATCCCGGGGATGAACTCATCTATGTTCTCGATGGTTGTTTGCGGGTGACCATTGCCGGGGAAACCCATATCCTCAATTCCGGAGACAGCCTCTCTTTCAAGTCGCATTTGCCGCATCGATGGGATAATATCGGTGACAATGATGCCAAGGTCATCTGGACACTGTCCCCCTTTACTACCATCTGAAACCCCCAAAAAACGGTTAAACAATGGCATTTTTTAAACGACTCTTCGCGTCAGGAAATCCTCTTGACGCGACTCGCCGCGCCTTTGCCCGTGGGGAATGGGCGGAGGTATTGGCGCTTGCCGAAGGGGCAGACCTTTCTCTCCTGGACGAGGAGGGGCGCATTGCTCTTGAGGATTGCCGATCCCAGGCCTGTAACCGGCTTGGAGAATTGAACCTGCGCGAAGCTGAGGCCTTTTTGCGTGCAGGCGATCTGGAACGAGCCAGGGATCATCTCTCCCTGGCCGAATCCCAGGCAGAAGATTCACTCCTCCTGGCAGAAATCAGGCGAATCCAAGAACAATCCGTTGCTGACCAAAAGGAAGTCCCCCCCTCCTCAAAGGCCGCAACGGATTGCAGCAGTGGCTGCGGACCCGGATGTGCTCCAGGCGCGGATCCCCTCCCCGCCCCAACCGTGGAGAGCTCTGGCCTCGACCTGGATACCCGGCTCGAACTCTGCCTGGGCGGTTATCCTGAGGACCTGACCGAGCGTTACCTAGGCCTCGATGAGGAGTTGAAGGGCGCTATCCTTCTCGCCCATGGCGGCGAGGACGAAGCCGCTATGAAGGCTTTCGGCTGCTTGTCAGAGGAGTTGCGGGACGAGCATTTCTATTATGAACGCGGTCTTGTTGCTGCCCGGATGGGAGAGTCCGAGGCCGCTCTCGCTGATTTGCAGCATTGCCTGCAATTGTTCTCCGCCCATCCCTTCGCCGGTGATGTGTTGGTAAGCCTGCTGCTTTCCTCTGGGCACCACCAGCAGGCGGATGATTTATTGACCCAGCTAGCTGCCGCCGGCTATCCGGAGGCCTTTTGTTGCGCTCGCAGAGCCTTTCTCGAAACCTTTCGCGGCAATCGTGAGATCGCCCTGTCCAACGCTGAAAAGGCATTTCAGGCCGGCAACCGCGAGGGGGAGCTACTCGTCCTGCTTGGCCAGCTTCTGGAAAGGAAGGGGCTACTGGGTGAGGCGGAGCGGGTCTTTGCGATGACCGGGGGCGCTGGTGGCTGCGGGGGTGGTAGCGGGGTGCCGCTGGCGCTTGCCGAATTCTGGCTTCGTCAGGGGCGGGAACTCGACCGGGCCCTGGATGGATTCAAGGCGGCCTGGCAGAAGGAGCCGGACAATCCGCTCTGGATGGTGCGTACCGCCCAGGCCTACCTCGCCAAAGGTTGGCAAAAAGAGGGGGTGGCCTTGATCAACCGGGTTCTGGCCCGGCAGGATGTGCCCGAATCTCTCCTGGAGGAAGCGCGCAAAGCTCTTGAGGGCAATTGATTACTCCGCGTGGTATTAATTCACCGAGACCGCTATTGACAGGATTTAACTCCTCGCTATAGTTGTGCTATCCGGGAAACACGCTTTAGCAAAAGGGACGCAGGCATAAAGTTGAAAACCATCGGGGAGGCGCTATGAACAAATCGGAATTGGTCGATGCTCTCGCAGGTGAGAAGAATCTGACCTACAAAAAAGCCGAGGAGATTGTAAATATCATCTTTGATTCCATGGCCTCCACGCTCTCCAGCGGGGGCCGGATTGAGATACGCGGCTTCGGCAGTTTCGTTGTCAAAGACTACAAGGCGTATATGGGGCGCAACCCCAAAACCGGGGAGGTCATCAAGGTGAATCCCAAAAAGCTCCCCTTTTTCAAGGTCGGAAAGGAGTTGCGGGAGAAGGTCAACATCTAAAGGAACAGGTTCCGCCAGGAAAATTCTGTCGTCTACGTTTTTTGCCCGGGATGATTCAGCTATTATCCCGGGCATTCGTTTGTCGCCCCCCAGGAGCCAGAAATCTCTGAGTGGACGGGACAGGCCCCGCTCTCCCGATTCAAAGTCGCCAAGCCTTCAGTAAACCAAAGGTTTTCCCCATATTGTTATATCTTCGGAAGAAATGATTTCGCAGGGTGCTCGTTATTCTCCTGATGGGGGTCCCTTGGCACAATCCTTGATTACATCACGACTGTTTATGGCCGTATTTTTTCCATTCCGGCGTGGAATTGCTCCTAGAGTTGCAGAGATTATCTACCGGAATCGGGTGAAGTGAATGCACCGGTGTCGTTGGTTGCGGTAAAGATATGGAAACAGTTGATTTTTACCTGTCGCAATGCTATGTAAGACGGCGTTTGCACTACCCTCTGAGTATCGTTTTTCGCTGATTCGTGATGGCGAGAAGGATTTGCATGAAACACGGGTTCCTTGCATGTTTTCTGGGTGTTCTCCTGCTGGCTTTTTTTCCTGTGCCGGTCGATGCAAATCCGACCCAGTATGGTGATACGGGGCTTTTTTCGCAACCGACCGCCGACACGCTGAATGCGGGAAATATCTGCATTGGCCTCTGGGCCAACTGCTCTTCCGGTCCGGACGAATCGAGCGCGACAATCGCCCCCGTTGCCATCACCCTTGGCCTGGGAAGTTTTCTGGAAGCCTACGGGTCATATCCCAATATACTTTTCAATGATGAGGATCTGGCCAGCGGACGTGGATTTGCCAATCTCGGCATGAAGGCCCGAATCCTTGGGCAAAGATCCTCCCCATTCAAACTCTCTCTCGACGGGCAGGTTCGAAGGAGTATATCCGACAATAAAAATCTTGACGGGAAAACAGACTACCTGACGAGGGCAATAGCGAGTTTCAAGTTGGAGCGGATCGGTCTCCACGCCAATTTCGGTTACCAGTCCAACCAGTTGACTTACGACAACTACCTTTATGGTGGTGGCCTGGAGTTTTTTCCCTCCTCTCGTCTCCGTCTTATTGCAGAAGTTGAGAGTGGGACCGAACGAGTCCCAGGAAAGGGCGGCCCTGGCGAGGTTATGGCGGGGTTTCAATATTTCTTCTCTCCTCATCTGACCGTTAATAGCGGACTCGGGTTTGGTTTTGCTGACAGGAGTCCCGACTGGAGATTCATTTTTGGCTTGAGCGCCTGCCAGGGGATTGGCACATACTCGCGCCCCATTCCGAAACTGGTTGAACCTGAAGCGGAAGTCTCCGAACCCGTGGCCGAGCCCGTCAAGGTGGTCAAGATCAAGACACTGACCCCCCTGATACCCAAAACGGTTGTCCCGGTCGCAGAGCCTGTCAACAAGCTCGAGGTTCCGGTGGAGCAGGGGAAAGAAGAGATCATCCTCTATCCGGAAGACAGCCTGGCGTTTCCCGCAACGGCATTGTCCGGTGCGGCGTTGCCAATCTCTCCGGTTGGCAGCCTGCCAGCCATCACAACCTCGCAAACTCAGGCTACGGTTATTTCCAAACCGGTCAGAACTCTGGTGTACCGGAAATTCGTCCTGCCTGAACTGACTTTTGATTTTAACCAGTGGGTCCTCTCCGCTGAAGGCGAGCAGGCTGTGGCAGAAATCGCCGAGCTATTACGTAAAGATAATCGCTGGTACATCATCAGGATGGATGGGCATACCGACAGTATCGGTTCCTATCGTTACAATGAAAGGCTTTCCCTGAAGCGGGCGATCTCCTATGCCAGTTATATGGTCTCCCATAATGGAGTGGACTTGACAAGAGTCTTTGTCAAGGGATTTGGCGAGAGTCAGCCGATTGCGGACAATGCTACACCGGAGGGCCGCGCCCTGAACCGCCGTGTAGAAATTCTGGTATTGATTCCCAAGGGAGGGGAGGGATGAAAGTCTGGTTGACAGCGTTAATGTTACTGATCTGTTATAGTGAAGCGACTGCTTCCGGAGAAGGATTGACCGAGGATCGCCTAAAACACTTTTTTACGTCCCAAACCGTTATCGCCAGCATCAAATTTTCACCGGGTTCGTTCAAACTTGACGCAGCGGCCAAGGAGGCCCTGGATCTGGTTTTTTCCAACCTTCAGGATTTGGATCTGAAGCAGAAGGTGATTCGCGCTGAGGGACTTCCAGGTGGCGGGATTTCCAACGGCAAAAATCTTGATCTCAATATCCGCCGCGTAAAAGCCGTTGAAGACTATCTTCGGACTCGGCACAAGCTGAAAATCGAACGCTATATGGTCGGCTTTGGTTCGGCGGATTCCAAGGATGCCAGGTTGGAGGAAAATCAGGTAGATATCGTCCTTTATGATAATATCTGGGACCTTGAGCAGGTTGGTGTCGAGACCGTGACCAAACTGCAGAAATAGACACCACCTATGACTGTCAATCTTGACTCGCTTAAAAGCTGTTTTATCTTTAAGGAGATGAGCGATGCAGAAATCCACCTTCTTGCGGAACTCTTTGTCGAAAAACGATTGAGCGAAGGGATGACGGTCTTTGTCGAGCACATGCCCGGCGAGTCCCTCTACCTCATCCAGGCCGGTACCATCCGAATCTCCAAAATGATCTCGGAAGGGGATGAGAAGACCCTGGTGATCCTCGGCCCTGATGATGTTTTCGGCGAAATGGCCATTCTTGATGGTGCCCCCCGGTCTGCCACGGCCAGGGTCATTGAAGAGGCCCGACTCCTTTCTTTGCGCAAGTCCGATTTTGAAACTCTTTGTAAGAAAAATCCGAGCCTCGGTCTGCGGTTGATGAGAAACATTGTTCGCGTGTTCAGCCAACGAACCAGAGAGAATCATGAGGATTACCGGTTGATGCTACTCTGGTCATTGGCCGAAAAGGCGTAAGGGAAGGAGTATGGTGTGTCCTTCCGGAAAGAGAGGGTTCGGCATGAGAATCGTTTTTCCTGGTGTATTTGCCTTGATATTGCTTCTCTCCGGATGCGGCATTACTGTCGTTCCCCGGCCCCAGAATTCAGACGCGTTGGTCAATCCCGCCGATCGCTCGATTACGGAAACCCGCAACGGCCTTGAAATTTCCGCTCGCGTCCAGGAGTTGGGTGTCGGCTCCTATCAAGTCGGCGAGAACATCACCTCCTTCTACCTCGTGGTTGTCAATCATCGGCAACAAGAGGTGACGGTCCCCCTGGAGTCGTTCTATCTGGTTGACGCAGGGGGTACCCAGGTGCGACCGTTGCCCCCCCAAAACGTCCTGGCGACTCTGGATCGGCAATCGGACTACCTGATCCCTTATCCCTATGTTGGATACTATTACCTCGAAGATTCCCGCTGGGCTGATTCGACAGACACCATGGGGAGTTCACTGCCGTACTATGCGACCAACCATCCCCAGGAGTTACTGGATGAGGCCCTGCCTGTCACTCCCGTGCTTTCCGGCGCCAGGGTCGCCGGCATGGTCTATTTTCCTGTTGATCTGGCGACCAAGAAATCGATCGAGTTAAGAGTCTATCTGCCCGGAACTTCCATCTCTGGTCCCCCCGATTTCACCTTTCCCTTTTCAATTGAAAAAAACTGACTCCTTGGTTATAGTGCCACGGGTGTTAATCCTTTCAACTTAAGGGAATTCCGACCCTTTTCGGTTCGAATGATTCCACCAGCGGAGTATGCCCGGTGCTTGATGCGGTATTAAACCAGCAGCTTATTTTTGGCCTCGTCGGCGGACTTGGCCTGTTTCTTTTTGGCATGAAGATCATGTCGGAAGGTTTACAAAAGGTGGCCGGCGACCGGATGCGCAAAATCCTCGCGGCGCTGACCAACAATCGGATTGTCGGCACCCTGGTTGGTGTTGCCGTGACCGCAATTATCCAGTCTTCCAGTGCAACGACCGTCATGGTCGTCGGATTTGTCAATGCCGGCCTGATGTCGCTGGTCCAATCGATTGGCGTTGTCCTTGGCGCCAATATCGGCACCACGATCACCGCCCAGTTGATCGCCTTCAAGATAACCAAGTATGCACTGCCGGCGATTGGCCTGGGGACCGGGCTGAAACTCTTCTCCAGCAGTAAGCGATGGACTTACATCGGCGAGATCCTGCTTGGTTTCGGTATCCTCTTTTTTGGTCTGCAGATTATGGAGCAGGCTTTCGAGCCGCTGAAAAAAAGCCAGGAATTCCGTGAAATGTTCATCATGGTTGGCGATCATCACCTCCTCGGGGTCCTGATCGGCACCGTCCTGACCATGATCGTGCAAAGCAGCAGCGCCACCATCGGTATCACGATCGCCCTTTCCAGCACCGGACTGATCTCCTTCGAGGCCAGCATTGCCCTGATACTCGGCGAAAATATCGGTACCACGATAACCGCCAATCTCGCCGCCATCGGCACCAATCTCGCTGCCCGCCGGACCGCCTTCGCTCACTTTCTCTTCAACGCCATCGGCGTTGCCTATATGCTGATTTTTTTCAATTATTTCGCTCATTTTATCAACAGTATCACACCTGGTGATGCTGATTTTATGATTCAAACCCAGCAGCAGGCCGCCAGCCTCGGCGGCGCTATTGGCGACAAGCCCTTTATTGCTCGTCATATCGCCAACACCCATACCCTGTTCAATATTCTCAATACCATCGTCTTTCTCCCCCTCGTCGGCGTACTGGCCAAATTGACAACCCTGATGATCCGGGGCCGCGAGGAAGAGATGGAGTTTCACTTGAAGTTTATCGACAACCGGGTTCTCAACACTCCGCCGATTGCTCTAGGCCAAGCCCGTTCCGAAACCCGGCGCATGGCTATGACGGCCCTCGAGATGGTCGATGAAACGGTCGCTTATCTTCAGGATCAGGATGAAAAAAGAATTCCTTCCCTGGAGAAGAAGGAGGAACTGGTCGATCTGTTGCAAAAGGAGATCACTGACTTTCTGGTGGCACTCTCCCAAAAATCGATTACCCAGGAAACCAGCAAGGATATCGCCTCGATGATGAACATGGTCAATGACCTCGAGCGGGTTGGTGACCATTGTGAAAATTTATGGCGCCTGGGGCAGCGGAAGCGGGAACAGAAAGTTCTTTTTTCGGAAATTGCCATTGACGAGATCGTCGATATGGCACGACATACCCGAGATTTTCTCGGCTTTGTCGTCGAAGCGATCGAGCGGGGCGACCGGACCATTCTCGACAAGGCCCTGCACATGGAATCGGTGGTGGACGATACCGAGGAGGTGCTTCGCAACAATCATATCTCCCGCCTCAATACCGGTGAATGTGCGGTGCTTCCCGGACTCATCTTTATCGACATGCTGCACAATTTCGAAAAGATCGGGGACCACACCTTCAATATTGCCGAGGCCGTGGTCGGGAAGAAATAAATGTTTGCCGCCATAGATGTCGGGTCCAATACGGTGCGGATGCTGCTTGCATCGGTGACTGGCGATGGTTCCCTGCTTCCCCTGCATTATTTCCGGAAAGTGACCCGTCTCGGTGGCGGGATCACCAGCAATGAGGGTCTGGCTTCTGAAGCAATGGAGCGGACCCTACTTGCGTTACAACAGTGTGCCGCGGAACTTGCCACCGCCAGGGTTGACGGGGTGGCCGCCGTTGGAACTGCGGCTCTGCGTCGCGCTAAAAACGGCAAGGCGTTCGTCGCAAGAATCCAACGTGAGACCGGTCTGGTTGTTGACGTTGTCGACGGCGAAAAAGAAGCCTACCTGGCCGCGACCGGCGTTCTCGCTGCGCTGGATCCGAAACCTTCCCATGCGTTGATTTTCGATATCGGCGGCGGCAGTACCGAATTCATTCTGGTCGTGGATGGTAAACACCTCTTTTATCGCAGCTATCCGCTTGGGGTCGTCTCGCTTTGTGAAGAAGGGGGCGACCCGTCAATGCAATATCGGCAAATCGAAACCTGCCTGGACGCTTTACAGCGGGACCTGCGAAGGGCTAATCTCCTGGACCTGATCCAGGACAAGCGCACGCTTTTGGTTGGCACGGCAGGAACCGTCACGACCCTCGCCGCCCTGCAGCTCGGCATGGAAAAATACGATTGGCGGCGGGTAAACAATCTGCTCCTGACGCAGCATGATCTCCAGAACTGGGCCAGGCGTCTTGGCGAACTCGACGTGGCTGAGAGGGAGCGCCTGCCGGGACTGGAAAAGGGGAGGGGTGACCTGATTCTTCCCGGGGTGATGATAGTTCTGCAGCTGCTTCGCCTTTTTTCCAGAGAGAGCCTGACAGTCAGTGATTTTGGCCTCCTTGAAGGGCTCCTGCTTGAACACGCCAGAATTACGCAGAGGCTTGATTAAATTGACTTCTTTTTGACACTAAACTATATTCACCATCTTTAGCCATTGCTCCGGTCGCGGACCATCCGGCAAGGCAATCCATCGAAGGACACTTAATTGTATGGAAAAAGCAATACTCTCAGGCAATGAAGCGATCGCTCGCGGAGCTTTCGAAGGCGGGGTGCGGGTCGCTTCGGCCTATCCCGGGACGCCAAGCACCGAAATCCTGGAGAATGTTGTCAATTACCCGACGATTGACGCCTCCTGGGCCCCGAATGAAAAGGTTGCCCTCGAAGTCGGCATTGGTGCCAGCTTCGGCGGCGCCCGCGCCCTGGTCACCATGAAGCATGTCGGGGTCAATGTGGCGGCTGACCCGCTCTTTACCTTCTCCTATACGGGGGTCCGCGGCGGCTTGGTGCTGGTCACAGCCGACGACCCGGAGATGCATTCCTCCCAGAACGAGCAGGACAATCGCAATTACGCCAAGTTCGCCAAGGTCCCGATGCTGGAACCGTCCGATTCCCAGGAATGCAAGGATTTCACGCGACTCGGTCTGGAGCTTTCCGAACAGTACGATACTCCGGTCATGTTGCGGACCACCACCCGGATTTCCCACAGCAAATCGCTGGTGCTGCTCGATGAGCCGGTTTCCGGTCTGCCCGAACCGCGGCTTGAGCGCAACGCCGCCAAGCTGGTCATGCTGCCGGGCAATGCCCGCCGCCGCCACCCGTTTGTCGAAGAGCGGCTGGTCAAGCTGGCTGCGGCAAATCTCGCCTGTAACCGCATGGAAATGCGGGATACCCGTATTGGCGTCATCACCTCCGGGGTCTGTTACAACTACGTTCGCGAAGTCCTGCCGCAGGCCTCGACCCTCAAGCTGGGCCTGGTCCACCCGCTGGCAAAGGATGTGGTTCGCGAATTCGCGGCCAAAGTCGACCAGTTGCTGATCGTCGAAGAGCTCGATCCCTTCCTCGAGGAACAGGTCAAGGCGATGGGGATCACCTGCCGCGGCAAGGATTTGCTCCCCCTCTGCGGTGAGCTGACGCCGGGAATTCTGCGCGCTGCCTTTGCTCCCCTCGGCCTGATCCTGGCTTCTGCCGCCGCCGAAGCGACGGCGTTGCCCGAACTGCCGCCGCGACCGCCCAACATGTGCCCGGGCTGCCCCCATCGCGGTGTCTTCTATGCGCTCAACCAGCTCAAAGCCTATGTCACCGGCGATATCGGCTGCTATACCCTTGGTTTCATGCCACCCCTCTCGGCGATGGATACCTGCGTATGCATGGGCGCCAGCGTCGGTAATGCCACCGGGGTCGTCAAGGTTGTACCGGACGCCGAGAAGCGACAGGTCGTCGCCGTTATCGGCGATTCGACCTTCCTTCACACCGGGATCAACGGCTTGATGGACATGGTCTATAACCAGGCGCCGACAACCCTGATCATCCTCGATAACCGGATCACGGCAATGACCGGTCGCCAGGACAACCCCGCATCCGGCTACACCCTGATGAACCAGGATGCTCCCCCGGTTGATCTTGCCGAACTTTGCCGCGTTCTGGGGGTGCGGCATATCCGCACTGTCAATCCCCTTGACCTTGCCGAAACCAAGGCGGCCATCGCCGAGGAGATGGCCCGCCCCGAACCGTCGGTGGTCATTACCAACAAGCCCTGCGTCCTGGTCAAGCGACCCGGCGTTTACGAAACCGGCCCACTGCTCGAGGTCGATGCTGCGCAATGCACCGGCTGCCGTGCCTGCCTGAGAATCGGGTGCCCCGCCATCATCTGGCAACCCGGAGAGGGAAAGAAGGGGGTTGCCCATATCGACCCGCTCCTCTGCAACGGCTGCGGTGTCTGCCGCCAACTCTGTCGTTTCGATGCCATCGGGAGGGCCAAATGACACGTGACATCACCAATGTCCTGCTGGTCGGTGTCGGTGGCCAGGGAATCTTGCTGGCCTCTGAAATCCTGGCGGAAACCTGCATGCTTGCCGGCTACGATGTCAAGAAGAGCGAAATCCACGGCATGTCCCAGCGTGGCGGCAGCGTCGTTTCTCACGTCCGTTTCGGTAGCGAGGTCTTCTCCCCGATCGTGCCGGAAGGGGAGGGGGACGTGCTGTTCGGTTTCGAACTGATGGAGACGTGCCGGGCCTTGCCGTTGTTGCATTCGGGGGCAAAGGTCATTGCCAACGACCTGCAGATCCCGCCGCCGGCAGTCCTTTCCGGACAGCAAGCCTATCCCCAGGACCTGCCGCACATCATTCGTCAGCGCTTCCCCGATTTTCTGCTGGTCGACGGGCAGCACCTGGCGGAGCGGGCCGGGAATCCCCGCGCTGCCAATACCGTGCTGCTCGGCGCCGTCTCCCGGCAACTCGACATCAAGGAGGAGTACTGGCAGCGGGCCTTGGAAAAAATGGTTCCCGCCCGGTTTCTGGCGGAGAACGTAAAAGCCTTCGAGCTCGGACGGACCTGTTAACGAAGAAAGGGGCGAGCGATGTTCTGGAATGACGAGTTCGAAACCCTCCCGCGGGAGGCGCTCGAACATCTGCAGGTCAAGAGGTTGCGACAGACCGTCGAGCGGGTCAGTGCCACGGTCCCTTTCTATCATGAGAGCTTTCGCAGGGCCGGCGTCCGTCCTGACCAGATTCGCACTCTTGACGATCTGCGGCGGCTCCCCTTTACGCTAAAACAGGACATGCGTGACAACTACCCGTATGGCCTGTTCGCCGTTCCTCTGGAACAGATCGTTCGCATCCATGCTTCGAGCGGTACCACCGGCAAACCGACCGTGGTCGGCTACACCCGGCGCGATATCGAGACCTGGGCCGAGCTGATGGCCCGTTCCTTCGTAGCGGCCGGTGCCCACCGCGGGGATGTGATCCATAACGCCTACGGTTACGGACTCTTTACCGGTGGCCTGGGGGCCCATTACGGCGCCGAGACCCTCGGTGCTTCGGTCATCCCCATGTCCGGGGGGAACACCAAAAAGCAAATCATGATCATGCAGGACTTCGGTTCCACGGTCCTGACCTGCACCCCTTCCTACAGCCTTTACCTGGCAGAAGCGGCGGCGGAAGAGGGGATCGATATCCGCAAACTCAAGCTGCGGGTCGGCATCTTCGGGGCCGAACCCTGGAGTGAGTCGATCCGCCAGGAAATCGAGAACAAGCTGAACATCAAGGCGATCGATATCTATGGTCTTTCCGAAATCCTCGGACCCGGGGTCGCGATTGAATGTATCGAGGCACAAAAAGGCCTGCATATCTGGGAAGATCATTTCATCCCCGAGATTATCGATCCTGACAGCGGCGAAGTTCTGCCGGTCGGAGATCGGGGGGAGCTGGTGATCACGACCATCACCAAGGAGGGGATCCCGATGCTCCGCTACCGGACCCGGGATATTACCCGCCTGATTCCCGAACCCTGCATCTGCGGTCGTACCCACCTGCGTCTGGAGCGCATGAGTGGCCGTAGCGACGACATGCTGATCATCCGCGGGGTCAATGTGTTTCCGTCCCAGATCGAGAGCGTGCTGATGACGATCGAAGGGATCGAGCCCCATTACCAGTTGATCGTCGATCGCGACGATAAGCTCGACACCCTCGAAGTCCAGGTCGAGGTCAATGAACAGACCTTTTCCGACGAGATCAAGGTGTTGCAGGATTTGAGTAGCAAAATTCGCAAGGAAATCAAAGACCTGCTTGGAGTTACCTGCAAGGTGCGGTTGGTTGAACCGAAGACCATCGCACGCAGCGAGGGGAAGGCCAGGCGCGTCGTCGACAACCGTCCCCCGCAGAGCTGAGTCGTTCCCTGTCCGGAAGGAGGCGCTTTATGAAGGTCGAGCAGATTTCCATATTTATTGAAAACAAGTCGGGTCGCCTGGCAGAAGTTACCCGGATTTTAGGAGCATCCGGTGTCAACATCCGGGCCCTCTCTCTTGCGGACACTTCGGATTTCGGGATCTTACGGTTGATCGTCGACCGTGTCGATCTCGCCAAGTCGGTCCTCAAGGCCGAAGGATTTACGGTCAGTAAGACCGAAGTGGTGGCGGTCGAAGTTCCCGATCGACCCAGCGGCCTGTTCAGCATTCTCGAAATCCTCGACCGGGGCGAAGTAAACGTCGAATACATGTATGCCTTTGTCGAGCGCTGTGGCGAGAACGCCGTCATCATTTTCCGGTTCGACAATCCGGAGGAGGCGATCCGGGTGCTGGTTGAGAATGGGGTCAATGTCCTGGAAGGTGAGCGGGTCTGCTTGATGTAGAGCCCGAATTTCTATGGCCGAATCAAAAGTTATCGATCCGGAGTTGGCGGGAGCTTTGCGCATCTGGGATCCCGTCCATGAGTGCATGAGCCGCGAGGAGCTCGAACTTCTCCAGTTCACCCGCCTGCGTGCCACCCTCGAACGGGTCTACCAGAACGTTCCCTGTTATCGGCAGAAGTTTGACGCCCTCGGTATCGTTCCTACCGATCTGTCTACTCTTTCCGACCTTGTCAAGTTCCCCTTCACCGACAAGGAAGACCTGCGGCAGAACTATCCCTACGGCATGTTTGCCGTGCCGCTGCGGGAAGTGGTTCGCATTCATTCTTCCTCGGGAACGACCGGTAAGCCGACGGTCGTCGGTTATACCCGCTCCGACTTGAACACCTGGACCGAACTGGCGGCGCGTTTCATGACCGCTGCCGGTGTTACCGAGGACGATATCGTCCATGTCGCCTTCGGTTACGGGCTTTTCACCGGGGCCTTTGGTCTTCATTACGGAGCCGAGCGCATCGGCGCCTCGGTCATCCCGATGTCGAGCGGCAACACCGACAAGCAGATCATGATCATGCAGGACTATCGATCTTCTGCGCTGGTCTGCACTCCTTCTTATGCGATGACCATCGCCGACCGCATGGAGAAGCTCGGTATCGATCCAGGAACCCTGAACCTGCGGGTGGGGCTGTTCGGGGCGGAACCCTGGAGCCAGGAAATGCGCCGAGAGTTGGAGGCGCGTCTCGGCATCATTGCCACTGACAACTATGGTCTCAGTGAAGTGATGGGGCCGGGGGTGGCCGGTGAATGTTTTTATCGATGTGGCATGCATATTTTCGAGGATCATTTCATTCCTGAAATCATTGATCCGGATAGCGGTGAACGCAAGGGGCCGGGGGAGGTGGGGGAACTGGTGCTGACCAGCATCACCAAGGAAGCCTTCCCGATGATCCGTTACCGGACCCGAGACATCACCCGCCTTGATTACGTTCCCTGTGAATGTGGCCGAACCCATGTCCGCATGGCCAAGACCATGGGACGTTCCGACGATATGCTGATCATTAAGGGGGTGAATGTCTTCCCGACCCAGATCGAAGAAGTCCTGTTCCAGGTTGAAGGGTGTGAGCCCCATTATCAGCTCGTCGTCGACAAGGTGGGTGCCATGGATGTCCTGGAGGTCCATGTCGAGGTCAACGAGGGGATTTTCTTCGATGAAATGAAACGCCAACGGGCGTTTGTCGACCTTGTCGAAAAGCGGCTGGCATCGACCCTGGGGGTTGGCGCCAAGGTTAAGCTGGTGGAACCTTCATCGATCACACGCCATGAAGGCAAGGCGCAAAGAGTGATCGACAAGCGTCCACGGTAATCTGTATCTTATTGAAAACTCTTGGAAAGTTTCCTTCGATTTTCATTTTGAACGGGTTAGTTTCTCCTTGACAAGCGCAAGCAAATTGTTGATAATCGCGACTCGTTGATTGACGGGGCGTAGCGCAGCCTGGTAGCGCACCTGCATGGGGTGCAGGGGGTCGGAAGTTCAAATCTTCTCGCCCCGACCAACGAACGAAAAAGGGATCGGCTTATGCCGGTCCCTTTTTCGTTGGATAAATTGCCGACTGCCAGATATGCCCTCAGGCGAGCGTTCTCCTGTCGGTTGAGGGTTGAGTATAGGTTCAGATGCCGGGGGTTTCGGAAAAATGCAGATTGCCGGTAATCATTTCCTTGCCGGGGAGAAACGGCCACCGCGGTCACACTCGACCAGGGTGATCCGCACCAGGTCAGCCGAGCGCCAGGGGTGCTGATCGGCGCGCAGCTCGGCGGCGATGCTCTGAATCGCTTCTTTGCGGATAAGTCCCTGGGAGGTGTAGCGGTCGAAGGCATCGACTACGCGGGAGCGGTAGGCGGCAAGGGTTTGCTGCGCCTGCTGATTCAGCGCATAGGACTTGGCGCGTTGTTCGGCCTGAGCGATGGTGGTCTTGTTCTGAACGGTGGTGAAGAAGCCGACGAGAGTTTGGAGGAAGCGGCAGTAGTCGCGGACCAGATCGGCGGGAAGGTGAATGGTGACGGCCACCAGACCGTCATCGAGAGGGGTTACTGAGAGGTGATCGAGCAGCTGGGGGCGAAGGAGGCTCACAGGGGGCCTCCTGCCGGGCTACCTAAAAACCCTAGGCAACATAATATATCTTATGCGACGTAAAATAATGACACTGCTGATCAGGAGAAGTGGCCGAGGGGCACCAGGACGGCACCCCTCCGTTGAGGTCAAAGGGCTTAAGCCACCGCTGTTGAGTGTCCGGAGAGACAATGGCCAACCTTGACCGCACCGATAGCGCATGGGGACAACCGGGGAGGCCGGTGGATGTGGAGTTTCGTCCGATCTGCTTCTGTCATGCGATCCGGTTGCCTATCACTAGGAAACCATTGGCGCTCCTGGCTAAGGTTCACCAAAAGCTAAAGTAAAATATTAAATAACTTAAAAACAAAGGAAAAACTTTTACATGAGAATGGTTTCCAGAAATGACTTGAAGTATTTTTTGGCGATCTAGCCAATGTTCGCCAGCTCGAGACGGCTTCCCCAACGTTTTACGAGTTCCTGCCGGAGCATGTCATAGGCAGGATTGGTGAGAAACCCCTTCTCACTGACAAGATCAAAGGCGTCTTCTCTTGCTTCTTCCAGCACTCGTCCATCTCGAAGCAGGTTAGCCACTCTGAAATCTGGAAGTCCTGCCTGTCTGGTACCGAGGAACTCTCCTGGGCCACGAATTTCGAGGTCTGCTTCAGCAATCCGAAACCCGTCACTCGACTCCTCCAACACCTGAAGGCGCAGCCGCCCCTCTTCACTGCAGCGGTTGGACCGAAGGAGGATACAGGAACTTCTTGCGGACCCCCGCCCTACCCGGCCCCGCAATTGATGTAACTGCGCCAGGCCAAAACGTTCAGCATGTTCGATCACCATCATCGTCGCATTGGGGACGTCAATACCCACCTCGATCACCGTTGTGGCGACCAGAACCTGAATCTCTCCCGCCTTGAAAGCTTTCATTACGGCCTCCTTCTCTTCGGGTTTCATCCTGCCATGAAGGAGGCCGAGGGACTGTTCGGGAAAGACATCGCGATCGAGCATTGCTGCGGCTTCGGTGGCGGCCAACAGGTCGCTCTTTTCACTCTCTTCGACGAGTGGATAGACGATATACGCCTGATGCCCTGCGGATATTTCTTCTTTTAGGCGCTGATAGACCCTGGGCCGAGCCGCTTCACTGAGCACCTGGGTCCTGATCGGGGTGCGGCCTGGTGGCAGTTCGTCAATCACCGACAAGGCCAGATCGCCATACAGGGTTAAGGACAGAGTGCGGGGAATCGGTGTAGCAGTCATTACCAGAATGTGCGGATTTTCACCCTTCTTCCGCAGAATTCCCCGCTGGCGTACCCCGAAGCGGTGCTGTTCATCGACAATTCCGAGGCCGAGGCGTTTGAACTCGACTCCTTCCTGGAGGATGGCATGGGTTCCTACCAGCATGTGCAATGATCCGTCCGCAATATTCTGCAGAGTTTTACGTCGATCCCTGGCTGGCTTGGAGCCGGTAAGCAGGGCGACTCTCAGGCCGAGAGCTTCGAGCCAGGGATGGAATTGCAAAAAATGCTGCTCAGCAAGAATTTCGGTCGGAGCCACCACCGCCACCTGGGTGTCGTTTTCGAAAGCAAGCAGGGCCGCCATCAGGGCAACAATGGTCTTGCCGCTGCCGACATCCCCCTGGACCAGCCGGTTCATGGGGTGAGGCGCCATCAGGTCGTTCTTGATTTCGCCAAGCACCCGGCGCTGGGCATTGGTTAACCGGTAAGGCAAGGCCTGGGCAAGCTGTCGGGTGTAGCGGTGGGTGACCTTGAAGGGAATGCCCGGTTCAAGAACCACCCCCTGGCGTTTCAGGGCGAGGCCGAGTTCGAGGAAAAAAAATTCGTCGTAAACCAGAGTACGGCGAGCCCGGCCCCTCCCCTCTTCCAGTTCTTCAATGCGGGATTCAGTGTCTGGCCAATGGGCCAGTTGCACTGCTTCGGCCAGGGGAAGCAGCCGGCGTTTCTGGCATAAGCGGGTGGGGAGTCGCGATTCGACCCGCGGGGCATAGCGGTCGACGATCTCTTTCCAGAGCTTGCGTGCGACTTTCTGGGAAAGCCCCTCGGTCAGGGGATAGACCGGCAGGATGCGACCAAAATTGAGGGGATCGGCGGCCAGCAATCCCTCCACAGTCTGTCCCGGCGGAAAAAATTCGATCTCGGGGTGATGGATTTCGCGGGTCATTCCAAAGCGCTTGACCTCGCCGATGATCAATAGCCGGGTGCCGGGGGTGAATCGCTGCTTCATCCAGTCGCGGCGGTAATGAAACCATTTCAGAACCAGTTGCCCGGTGCCGTCGCCAACCACGACTTCATACAGCCGCTTGCGACTTCTGGCGGTCTGGGTCTCGGCGGCGGCGAGAATTTCAGCGGCGAACACCTGCTGAAACCCTGGTATTAACTGGGCGATTTTTTTTAATTCCCGGCGATCTTCGTAGCGGTGCGGAAGGGTGTAAAGCGCATCCTCAACTGTCTGGAGGCCTATTTTGGCAAGTTTTTTCTGCAGATTGAGACCGACTCCCCTGACTTCGGTCAGGGGAGTGGCAAGGGGATCAATACTATGGGGGGACGGAGGGTTCGGGGGCATCTCCCCTCCCCGTTCAGGCAAAGATGGCGTTCAGGTCGCGCAGGATATCCTGGACATCCAGGCCGTGGGCCATGGCGCCCTGCTCAAGGGTTTCGTTCATGGCCCCCATGCAGCCGACGCAGCCGAGATGATATTTGCCAAGAACCTTGGCAACCTCGGGGCTCATCTTCAGCACCTGGTGAAAGGTCATGTCCTTGGTGATCTGGTCTGCCATGGCAGTCACTCCTGTCGTTGGAAATCGGGAACAACCTCGATTCTCGGTCGCTCCCGGCGCTATTCGTACTTGATGTCGATCAATTCGTAAATCTTGATCCCCGAGGGGACCTTGATCCGGACCTCATCGTCGAGACGATGGCCGATCAGGGCCTTGCCAACCGGCGAGGTGACCGAGATCTTGCCACCCTTGATGTCGGCTTCGTCCTCACCGACGATCTGATAGGTTACCTCGTTGCCGGAATCGGCGTCACAGAGGGTGACGGTGGCCCCGAATACGACCTTGTCTGATTCGAGTTCGGCGGGATCGATAACCTGGGCCCGGGCAATCTTGTCGTTGAGTTCCTTGATGCGTCCCTCGATGAACCCTTGACGATCCTTGGCGGCATCGTACTCGGCGTTCTCGGACAGGTCACCGTGGCCACGGGCCTCGGCGATGGCCTGGACGACCGCCGGACGGTCGACGCGGATCAGGCGTTTCAGTTCTTCCTGAAGGCGCTGATAGCCTTCACGGGTCATGGGAATCGATTGCGACATGTCGTTTATTCTACCTTTAGACCGGAAAATCTACGGGCGGGTTACCCCGCCCGTTTGGCTCGTAGCAGCATGTATTTGTTCAACATAATCAAGCTTAACGGCTCGGATAATACTCTTGAAGCGGTTTTACGTCAAGCATTTCTCGACTCATGGCCAGAATTCCATCCACCGCTGCTTTCATGCCTGCTACGGTGGTGAAGTAGGCGACACTGTACATCAGCGCCGAACGGCGGATCGAATAGGAATCGGCGACCGACTGGGCACCAAAGGTCGTATTGAATACCATTGAAATTTCATGACTTTTAATGGCATCGACACAGTGAGGCCGCCCTTCCTTGACCTTGTTGATGGGCGTACTCGCAAGCCCCTTCTCGGCGAGGAAAGACGCGGTCCCATGGGTGGCGACGATTTCAAAACCCGCCCCGATCAGCTGGGCGCAGGGCTCGAGAATATATTTTTTGTCACTGTCTTTGACGCTGACGAAGACCTTGCCGGAGAGGGGCAGTTTCACCCCGGCGCCGAGCTGGGCCTTGGCGAAGGCCTTGCCGAACTCCATGTCGATCCCCATCACCTCCCCCGTCGACTTCATCTCCGGACCGAGCAGGGTATCGACCCCGGGGAACTTGGCGAAGGGGAAGACCGACTCCTTGACGGAAACGTGTTTCGGTACGATATCGCCATGAATCCCAAGCTCCTTCAGAGATTTACCTGACATCAGGCGGGCGGCGATCTTGGCCAGGGGCCGGCCGGTCGCCTTGGAGACAAAGGGGGCGGTACGGCTGGCGCGGGGGTTGACTTCGAGCAGGTAGATCGTGTCTCCCTTGACGGCGAACTGGATATTCATCAACCCGATGACCTGGAGTTCCAGGGCCAGGGCCACGGTCTGACGCCGGATCTCCGCGATCAGTTCCGGTTTCAGGGAGAAGGGTGGCAGGGCACAGGCCGAATCGCCGGAGTGGATGCCGGCCTCTTCGATATGCTGCATGATGCCGCCAATGACAACTTCCTCACCATCGGCGAGGGCATCGACGTCAACCTCGATCGCCTCTTCAAGGAACTTGTCGACCAGGATCGGGTGCTCCGGAGAAGCATCGACCGCATGTTTCATGTAGGAACGCAGCTGGTTGACATCATAGACGATCTCCATCGCCCGGCCACCAAGGACGTATGAAGGGCGTACCACCACCGGGTAACTGATACGATCGGCGACCTTTTCTGCCTCCTCGAAGGAACGGGCCAGGCCATTCTCCGGCTGGCGCAGGTCGAGCTTGTGCAGCAGGGCCTGGAACCGTTCCCGATCTTCGGCACGGTCGATGGCATCGGGACTGGTACCGATGATCGGGACGCCTGCTTTTTCGAGGGCAACGGCCAGCTTCAACGGCGTCTGGCCGCCAAACTGGACGATGACACCGAAGGGTTTTTCGATGGCGACGATTTCGAGGACATCTTCCAGCGTCAAGGGCTCGAAGTAGAGGCGGTCCGAGGTGTCGTAGTCGGTAGAAACAGTTTCGGGGTTGCAGTTGACCATGATGGTCTCAAAGCCGTCCTCAGCGAGGGCAAAGGCGCCATGGACGCAGCAGTAATCGAACTCGATCCCCTGCCCGATCCGGTTTGGCCCGCCGCCGAGGATCATGATTTTTTTGCGGTCGGTCGGCTGCGCCTCACACTCAGTCTCGTAGGTCGAGTAGAGGTACGGCGTAAAGGCCTCGAATTCGGCTCCGCAGGTATCGACGCGCTTGAAGACCGGGCGGACGCCAAGGTGGTGGCGCAGGCTGCGGACATCCTCCTCGGTAACGCCCCACAGCACCGCCAGGCGCCGATCGGAGAAGCCCAGCTGCTTGGCCTCCCGCAACAGCTCCGTGAAGTCGGCATCGGCCCTGGCCACCTCCCCTGCCCTTTCCACCAGGACCAGTTCGAAGTCGATAATCTGGCGGATATTGTGCAGGAACCAGGGATCGATCCAGGTCAGTTGATGGATTTCGGCATTGGAAAAGCCCGCCCGCATGGCGTCTGCCAGATACCAGAGCCGGTCCGCGTTAGGAATGCGCAGCTTGCTGCGCAGCAGGTCGAGTTCTTCTGCCGAGAGGGCGCGGCGGTAATCGTCCGGCGTGGCAAAAATCCGGCTCTCGAAGCCATGGGAACCGATCTCCAGGGAGCGCAGCGCTTTTTGCAGGCTCTCCTTGAAGGTGCGGCCGATCGCCATGACCTCGCCGACCGATTTCATCTGCGTCGTCAGGGTCGCGTCGGCCTGCGGAAATTTCTCAAAGGTAAAGCGCGGAATCTTGGTGACGACATAGTCGATGGTCGGCTCAAATGAGGCAAAGGTTTCCCGGGTGATGTCGTTGGGAATCTCGTCAAGGGTGTAGCCGACCGAAAGCTTGGCGGCGATCTTGGCGATGGGAAAGCCGGTCGCCTTGGAGGCGAGCGCCGAAGAGCGGGAGACGCGCGGGTTCATTTCGATGACCACCAGGCGGCCGTCCTGAGGGTTGATCCCGAACTGGATATTGGAACCGCCGGTTTCAACGCCGATTTCGCGGATGATCTTGATCGAGGCGTCACGCAGGATCTGGTATTCCTTGTCGGTGAGGGTCTGCGCCGGGGCGACGGTGATCGAGTCGCCTGTGTGGACCCCCATCGGGTCGAAGTTCTCGATGGAGCAGATGATGACGACGTTGTCGGCGAGGTCGCGCATCACCTCGAGTTCGAATTCCTTCCAGCCGATGACCGACTCCTCCACCAGGATTTCATTGGTCGGCGAAGCGTCGATGCCGGCAACAGCCATGGTTTCGTATTCTTCCCGGTTGTAGGCGATGCCGCCGCCGGTGCCGCCGAGGGTGAAGGAGGGGCGGATAATGGCCGGAAAGCCGACATGCTCGATGATGTCGATCGCTTCCTGGTAGTTGTGAGCGAGGCCGCTGCGCGGCACGGCGATGCCGATGCGCTCCATCGCCTGCTTGAAGAGGGTGCGGTCTTCCGCCATCTCGATGGCCGGCAGCTTGGCGCCAATCAGCTCGACCCCGTACTTTTCGAGGGTGCCGTTTTTGGCGACGGCTACCGCGGTATTGAGGGCGGTCTGGCCACCGAGGGTGGGGAGCAGGGCGTCGGGCCGTTCTTTTTCGATGATGCGGGCCAGGACCTCCGGGGTCACCGGCTCGATATAGGTCCGGTCGGCGAAGTCCGGGTCGGTCATGATCGTCGCCGGATTGGAGTTGAGGAGAATGACGAAGTAACCTTCTTCTTTCAGCGCCTTGCAGGCCTGGGTTCCGGAATAGTCGAATTCGCAGGCCTGGCCGATGACGATCGGCCCGGCACCGATGATCAAAATCTTTTTAATGTCTGTACGTTTAGGCATCGGATTACTTTCACAATTATAGGTGAGGGGTCGAAGGTGGCGATCCCGGGAGTTCCCTCCCCGGCTACTTTTCCCCTTTTGTCTGCTGCGCTTTTTCCATCATCGTGATAAAGCGGTCGAAGAGATAGTGGGCGTCGTGGGGACCGGGTGACGCTTCCGGATGGTACTGCACCGAGAAGGCCGGCAGGCTCTTGTGGCACAACCCTTCGACGGTGTTGTCATTGAGGTTGATGTGGGTGGTCACGGCGGCACTGTCGATAGAGGCGGCGTCGACGGCAAAGCCATGGTTCTGGGCAGTAATCTCCACATCGTGGCCGTCGCCGCGGCGCACCGGCTGGTTGCCGCCGCGGTGGCCGAATTTCAGCTTGTAGGTACTCCCCCCCAGGGCGATGGAGAGGAGCTGATGGCCGAGGCAGATGCCGAAAAGCGGGACCTGCCCGAGGAGCTTGCGGATATTCTCCTGGGCATAGACGATCGGCTCCGGGTCGCCCGGACCGTTGCTGAGAAAAACGCCGTCGGGCTTCATCGCCAGGACCTCCTCCGCCGGCGTGTCGGCGGGGACCACGGTCACCGCGCACCCTGCCGCGGCCAGGTTGCGCAGGATGTTGCGCTTGATCCCGAAGTCGTAGGCGACAACCTTGAAGCGCGGCTTCCCGGTCACCGCCCGGTAGCCGTCAACCAGATCCCAGGTCCCTTCCTCCCACTGATACGGTTTGGCGCAGGTAACCTCCCGGACCAGGTCGCGGCCGACAATGGAAGGGGCCTGCCGGGCCTTGGCGACCAGGCTCTGCGGGTCGAGGTCGGTGGTGGAGATGATCCCGGTCTGGGCTCCTTCGTCGCGGATGTGGCGCACCAGCGCCCGGGTATCGAGGCCCTGAATGCCGACAATGCCATTCTCCTTGAGATAGGCATCGAGGCTCATCTTGGAGCGCCAGTTGCTGGGGAAGTCGCTCGCTTCCTTGACGACAAAACCGGAAAGGTGTGGCCGCGCCGATTCGACATCCTCGAGATTGATGCCGTAGTTGCCGATCAGCGGATAGGTCATGGTGACAATTTCACCGGCATAGGAAGGATCGGTAAGGATCTCCTGGTAACCGGACATGCTGGTGTTGAAGACGACTTCGCCGGTCACTTCACCGGGGGCGCCGAGGGCCTTGCCGACGAAATATTTGCCATCGGCCAAGGCAAGGATTGCTTTCATGCTTCCGGATCTCCTTAAGGTAATATCTGGGGAATGTTCTTTAAGTATCTTGAAAGGCTAGCTATTCTGGTACGCAATCTTGCCATCGACAAGGGTAAATTTGGCACCACCGCGCATCGTCTCCCCCAAAAATGGGGAGTTTTTCGATTTGCTGGCCAGGTCCGCGGCTGTCACCTGCCACTGCCGCTGCGGGTCGATGATGGTGATATCGGCCCGTGCCCCGGGGGCCAGGGTCCCCCGGTCGATGCCAAGGATGCGGGCCGGGTTGACGGCCATGCGCGCCACCAGCTCCGGCAGGGTCAAGACCCCCTCTTCGACCAGACGCAGGCTGAGGGGGAGAGAGGTCTCAAGCCCGATGATTCCGTTCAGGGCGACATTGAATTCGAGGTCCTTCTCGTCGATGTGGTGGGGCGCGTGGTCGGTGGCAATGCAATCGATGGTGCCGTCCCTCAAGCCTTCCTTGATCGCGGCGACATCCTCCGCCTCCCGCAAGGGCGGGTTCATCTTGGCGTTGGTGTTGTAGCCGCGCACCGCATCGTCGGTGAGGGTGAAGTAGTGCGGCGCGGTTTCGCAGGTGACCCGGACGCCGCGCGCCTTGGCCTCGCGGATGAGGCGTACCGAGCCGCGGGTCGAGACATGGGCAATGTGCAGCGGTGAGCTGGTGTATTCCGCCAGCATCACGTCCCGGGCGGTGGCGATGTCCTCGGCGACCCGGGGAATCCCTTTCAGGCCGAGTTCGGTGGAGGTAAAGCCTTCGTTCATGACCCCCTCCCCCACCAGGCTCAACTCCTCGGCGTGGCTGATCACGAGAATGCCGATGCCGCGGGAGTATTCGAGGGCGCGACGCATCAGTTCGGCATCGACTACCGGGCGACCGTCATCGGAGACGGCGACACAGCCCGACTCCTTGAGTTCCCCCATCTCGGCGAGGCGCTCCCCCTTACCGCCGGTCGTGATCGAACCGACCGGGAAGACGTTGACAACCCCGACCTCCCGGGCCTTGTTGACGATGTAGCTGACAACGGCCTGGTTGTCGATCACCGGCTTGGTGTTGGGCATGCAGGCGATGGAGGTAAAGCCGCCGGCCGCCGCCGCGCGACAGCCGCTGGCAATGTCTTCCTTGTACTCCAGCCCCGGATCGCGCAGATGCACGTGCATGTCGACCAGCCCCGGGGTGACGTAGCAGCCGCTGGCGTCGATAACCTGGCAATCGGCCGGGGCCTTGAGCCCCTGGCCGATCTCTTTGACCTTGCCGTTCTGGACCCACAGGCCGAGGTTGGCGTCAAGATCCTGGGAAGGATCAATGATGCGGCCGTTCTTGATCAGAAGATTCATCTCGGGTACCTCGCAAGATGGTAAGAAATAAGAAGAGTCTATTCGCCGAGTTCGCCGCCGCAGACATGGTAAAGCATGGACATGCGCACTGCGACACCGTTTTCAACCTGACGCAGAATATGGGCCTGCGGACCATCGACGACATAGGAAGACATCTCGACGCCACGATTGATCGGTCCGGGGTGCATCACCATCGCATCGGGCTTGGCGAGCTTGAGGTTCTCATTGTTGAGACCGAAGTAGCGGGCGTATTCCCGGGCGTTGGGCATCAACGTCTTCCCCTGGCGCTCCTGCTGGATGCGCAGCATCATCACCACGTCGGCATCTTCGATCGCTTCCTTCATGCTGTTGCAGACGGTGACATTGCCGAGGCGTTCCGCCCCCGGTGGCATCATCGTCGGCGGACCGGCGAGAAAGACCTTGGAGCCGAGTTTGGTCAGTCCCTGGATATTGGAGCGGGCGACCCGGCTGTGGGTGATATCACCGACGATGGCCACCTTGAGGCCATCGAGACGACCAAAACGGTCCTTCATCGTCAGCATGTCGAGCAGACCCTGCGAGGGGTGCTCATGGGCGCCGTCGCCGGCGTTCACAATGGAGCAGGAGACTTTGCTCGCGAGATAATAATGGGACCCCGAGACCGCGTGGCGCATGACGATGATATCAGGTTTCATCGCCAGCAGGTTAAGGGCGGTATCGGCCAGGGTTTCCCCCTTGGTCGCCGAGCTGGTCGATGGCGAGATGTTGACGGTGTCGGCCGAAAGCCGCTTGGCGGCAATTTCGAAGGAGGTCCGGGTCCGGGTCGACGCTTCGTAAAAGAGGTTGATGATCGTCTTGCCGCGCAGGGTCGGAACCTTCTTGATATCGCGGTTGTTGATCTCCCGCATGTTCTCGGCGGTCGAGAGCAGCAACTCGATCTCCTCCTTGGTCAGGTCCCGGAGCGCAATGATATGTTTGTGGCGAAATTGCATGGGAAATCCTCCAACCGTTAGGGCTTGACCAGCCGCACCTCGACCGGGAGATGGGCGGCATCGAACTGCACGTGAATTTCCTCTTCCAGGGCGGTCGGCACATTGCGGCCGATAAAATCGGGTCGGATTGGCAATTCGCGGTGACCGCGGTCGATAAGGACCGCAAGCTGGATATTGCGTGGCCGGCCAAGGTCAATCAGGGCGTCCATGGCGGCGCGGATGGTGCGTCCGGTAAAGAGGACATCATCGACCAGAACCAGGCGCTTGTCGTCCAGGTTGAAGGGAATTTCGGTCTTGCCGAGAGGCAGGTTGCCCCGGGAACCGAGATCGTCCCGGTACATGGTGATATCGACGACGCCGAGGGGCAGTTCCTCTCCCTCAATCTCGGCGATACGCTGCTGCAGGTTCGCCGCGAGGTGATCGCCACCGCTGCGGATACCGACCAAGACCAGGTCGGCGGTCCCCTTGTTGCGTTCGAGGATTTCGTGGGCAATCCGGGTCAGCGCCCGGTTGATGCCATTACTGTCGAGGATCACGGTCTCGTTTTTGCTCATGCCGGAGCTCCCTGGGCAGGTTGGCGGGGACAAAAAAATACCTCTCCGCAGCAGGGCGGAAAGGTATTGTTGACGAAGATAAGAGTCTTGCTGCGCATTTTGCGGTCACCTTTGCCGGCCTCTCGGGACCGACTTAAAAGGGAGCTTGTTGCGAATTTCGGCGAATATAGCCTGCCGCGCCGGGGGAGTCAAGTGCAAAACCGACCTCCCGGATCCGGCCTAATGAATCGGTCGGCCAATGCGGTCCCAGCGCGGCCAGTTGCGCTGGCTGTCCCAGGACCAGTACTTGATGAAGGCGAGTCCCTTGATACTTGATTCGGGGACGAACCCCCAGAAGCGGCTGTCGTAGGAACGGTCCCGGTTGTCCCCCATGACGAAGAACATCCCCGCCGGGACCTTGATCGGTGGCATGAAATCGCGGCAGTACTGGGGGCGCGGAAAGGTCGTGGTCTGCGCGCAGAGTTCAGCGTCGCCGATGACCTGGCCCGGCTCTTTGTGGACCTCCTGGGGGAGATCGTAGCGCTGGCCGTTGACGAAGAGATGCTTGTCACGAATTTCGACCGTATCCCCCGGGGTGCCGACCACCCGCTTGATGAAATCGCGGCGCGACCAGAAGTTGAGCGCCGGGTTCCTGGTATCTTCAGGGAATTCAAAGACGATAATGTCTCCCTGATGCGGGTGCCGCAGGGTGAAAAAACGCTGGTCGCTGAAGGGAAACTGGATGCCGTAAATGAATTTGTTGACCAGCAGGTGGTCGCCGATCAGCAGGGTGTCTTCCATCGAACCGGACGGAATTTTGAACGCCTGGACCACAAAGGTGCGGATGACCAGCGCGAGCAGCAGAGCGACGACCAGAGCTTCGAACGTTTCGCGGAATTTTGATTTTCCGGGCTTGGTCAGGAGCTTTTCCGTTCCTGGAGGAGCTTGTGAGGGCTTGGCCATTATTTCTGCTCTTTCACCTTGAGGATGGCTAGAAAGGCTTCCTGGGGGAGTTCGACACTTCCCACCTGCTTCATGCGCTTTTTGCCTTCCTTCTGTTTTTCCAGCAACTTGCGCTTGCGGGTAATGTCCCCGCCGTAGCACTTGGCGGTAACGTCCTTGCGCAGCGCCTTGACGCTCTCCCGGGCGATGACCTTGTTGCCGATCGCCGCCTGGATCGCCACTTCGTACTGCTGGCGAGGAATGAATTCCTTCATCTTGGAGACCAGCTCGCGGCCACGGTATTGCGCCTTGTCCCGGTGCACAATCAGCGACAGGGCATCGACCACCTCGCCATTGATCAGGACGTTAAGCCGGACCAGTTCGCTCCTGCGGTAATCGATCGGCTCGTAGTCGAGGGAGGCGTAGCCACGGGTGATCGATTTCAACCGGTCGAAGAAGTCGAGGACGATTTCATTGAAGGGGAGCTCGTAAATGACCATCACCCGGGTCGCGGTCAAATACTTGATCTCCCGCTGAATCCCGCGTTTTTCCTCACAGAGTGCCAGGACCGCGCCGACGAATTCATTGGGGACATGAACCGAAGCCAGGATGAAGGGCTCCTCCATGTGGTCGATGTACTGCAGGTCGGGAAGCTTGTTGGCACTCTCCACCTGGATTTGTTCGCCGCTGGTGGTGGTGACCTTGTAGACCACCGTTGGTGCGGTGGTGATCAGTTCGACGCCGAATTCCCGCTCCAGCCGCTCCTGGATGATCTCCATGTGCAGCAGGCCGAGGAAACCGCAACGGAAGCCGAACCCGAGGGCCATTGAATTCTCGGGCTCGAAGGAGAAGGAGGAGTCGTTGAGGCGCAGCTTCTCCAGCGCATCCCGGAGATCGTCATAGTCTGCGGTATCGATCGGGTAGAGGCCGGAAAAGACCATCGGCTTGACCTCCTTGTACCCGGGCAGGGCTTTGGGGGCCGGTCGATGGAGATGGGTGATGGTATCGCCGACCTTGGCATCGGCGACCACCTTGATTCCGGCGATGACAAAACCGACTTCGCCGGCGGCAAGCTGGGCGACCTCGACCGGGTGCGGCGAGAAGACCCCGAGCTTGAGGACCTCGAAGCTCTTGCGGTTCGACATCAGCTGGATCTTGTCCCCTTTTTTCAGGGTGCCGTCGAAGATGCGGGCGAGAATGATAACGCCCTGGTAGGAGTCGTACCAGGAGTCGAAGAGGAGCGCGGTCAGTGGCCCGTCCGGGTCACCCTTCGGCGGCGGGACCTTGCGAACGATCGTTTCGAGGATCTCATGGATGCCGCGCCCCTCCTTGGCGCTCGCCTCGATGGCATCGCTGGTATCGAGACCGATGATCTCCTCGATCTCTTCCTTGACACGGGCCGGTTCGGCGCTCGGCAGGTCAATCTTGTTCAGAACCGGAAAGATCTCGAGGTCCTGGTCGAGAGCAAGGTAGACGTTGGCCAGAGTCTGGGCCTCGACCCCCTGGGAGGCATCGACGACCAGCAGGGCGCCCTCGCAGGCGGTCAGCGAGCGGCTGACTTCATAGGTGAAGTCGACATGGCCGGGGGTGTCGATGAGGTTGAGAATGTAATCCTGTCCGTCGTCGCCGTGGTATTTCAGGCGCACCGCCTGGGCCTTGATTGTAATCCCCCGTTCCCGTTCCAGATCCATCTTGTCGAGGAACTGGTCGCTCTTCTCCCGCTGCGAGAGGGTCCCTGTCTCTTCCAGAAGACGGTCGGCGAGGGTCGATTTGCCGTGGTCGATATGGGCAATGATGGAAAAATTACGAATATTGGAGTGTTTCATCGGTTGTCGTCGTCGCAAGGCAAGGCTGGGGTTGATAACCAAACAGGAAAGATACTGGCTTGGCGGGAATTTGTAAAGGCTTAATAACTTCCGGGCAGGACGGCGCCAGGCTCCAACCTAGGGCGCAACCTGGTGGGAGCGCAGGAAGGCGACCAGCTGGCTGATTTCGGCTTGCAGGATGCGAAAAACCGGGTCCGCCGCCTCCAGCTCTCCGGATGATGCGAGCTGTTCAAGCTGGCGGCTGAGCTGATATGCGCTCTGCGCCTGAAACAGGCCGACCACCGCTTTCAGCCCATGGGCCTTTCGCTCCAGCAGTTGCGCATCACCGTTGTTGAGAGCCGTTTCCAGGGACTCCATCTCGGTGTTGATGTCGCTGAGAAAGTCGCGGGCCAGTTCGCTGACCAGGGATTCGGGATCGGCGAGGCCCGATATCAGTGACTGCTCGCCGCCCATCTCCGGTGCCTGGCTGCTTTGCAGCAGGCTTTCGATGGTCTGGTAGAAGGTCTTGGGGTCGACCGGCTTCGAAAGGTAGCCGTCCATACCGGCCGCCAGGCAGTTCTCCCGGTCCTCCTCGCGGGCATGCGCCGTCAGGCCGAGGATCGGTATGTGTCCGCCGCTGGCACCCTCCCGCTGACGGATACGACGGGTCGTTTCCAGCCCGTCGAGCTCTGGCATCTGCACATCCATCAGGACCAGGTCAAAATCCTCGCATTCGAGGAGGTCGAGGGCTTCCTGGCCATTGACCACGGCGCTGATGCGCCAGCCACGGCGGCGGCCGAGGGCCTCAACAACCTTCCGGTTCATCCGGTTGTCTTCGGCAACCAGCACCCGCAACCCCGTCTTCCCGGAATTCGACAGCAGCTGGGCTGATAAACCGATAGCCGGGGATGATGGACTGGCACTCCCCGGGGCGGGCGCATCGATCCCCGGCCATACCCGGGCCAGAACCTGGCCCAGCTCGTTGCGGCGCACCGGTTTGGCGAGATACCCGGCCAGGTCGAGCTTGTTGCAACGGGCCGCGTCCTCATTGAGCAGATCGGCAGTAAGCAGCATGACCGTCGGCGGCAAAAGGGCACGACTATGCTGCAGACGCTTCACCAGGTCGAAGCCGCTGCCGGGGTCGATCCGGTTGTCGAGAAGGAGAAGCTGAAACGGTTGATCAGAGGAATCCTCGGCGCTGCCGAGCAGTCGCAGCAGCACCTCGCCGCTTCGGACCGTCTCGGTGGCAAGGCCGAAACTTTCGACGAGATCACAGAGGGCCTGGCTCGCGACCGGGTTGGAGCCTGCCACGAGGACCGTCCCCCGGGACGGGTCGCCAACCGCTGGCACCGGGGCCGGCACGAGGACCGGGAACGGAAGTTCGAAGGAAAAGCGGCTCCCCTGGTTCTCCCGACTGGTGAGGGTGATCTCGCCGCCCATCAGCTCGCAAAGTTGTTTGCAGATTGCCAGACCGAGCCCGGTTCCACCATAGTGGCGGGTGGTGGAAGAATCGACCTGGCTGAAACTCTGGAACAGTTGACTGATTTTATCGGCGGGGATGCCTATCCCCGAATCTTCGACACTGAAGGCAATGAGGAGGCCCCCCTCAAGGCTGGCGTGACCAGCAGGGGCTACGGTGATGACAATCTGTCCCCGGGGGGTGAACTTGATGGCGTTGCCGATCAGGTTGACCAGGATCTGCCGCAGTCGCATGGGGTCCCCCTCCACCCGCAACGGGACATCCTGTGCAATGCGGCAGATGATCTCCAGCCCTTTCTGGTGGGCACGTATGGCCAGCGCCTGGACCGTCTGCTCAATGGTCTCGCGAAGGTCGAAGGGAAGTCTTTCAAGGTCGAGTTTGCCTGCCTCGATCTTGGAAAAATCGAGAATGTCGTTGATGACGCGCAGCAAAGATCCGGCGGAGGTCTGCACCATCGACAGATACTCCCGCTGGTCCTTGGTGAGCCGGGTTTCCAGGGTCAGCTCGGTCATGCCGATAATAGCATTCATCGGCGTGCGGATTTCATGACTCATGTTGGCCAGAAATTCACTCTTGGCCCGGCTTGCGCTCTCGGCGCTCTCCTTGGCGACCTGGAGCTCCTTTTCGGTAGCTCGCCGGGCCTGATCGGAGCGCTGGTAATTGCGAAAGGCGTAATAAATCCCCATCATTCCCAGGGCCCAGATCAGGGCATAGGTAATGGCGTGAGTAAAGATTTCGTGCCCGGCCTGCCGATAGAGCGGCAGCAGGGGAACCTGAACGCTGAGCGCGCCGAGAATCGGGCCATCGGCCGCCGGTCCGGAATGACAAAGACGGCAACCGGTTTCGTTGGCCAGGGGCACCATGTAGCGCAGGAAAGGGCGTTTGCCGATATCGACTACGCTGTGGATTTCCTGCTCGCCGCCGGTGATTTGGTGCAGAGCCTCTTTCTCCCAGGGGTCAGGGGTGTTCTGGGCGTTGATCGGATTGAAGTCGGTCACCCGGGTGATGACCTTGGTCGCCTTGTCCTGGAGCCCGTAAACCATCCGGCTCATGTATTCCGGGTTGACCAGGGTCAGCTGCACCCCTTCCCTGGTGGTCAGGTCCCGCAGGGGGTGATCGGCCAGAAACGGATTGGGAGCAACCCCCTTGTCGGTCAGGACATAGACACCGCCCAGCGAGGCGCTCCAGCGACGGTGCAGGATGTCCTTCTCGGCAATCGCCCGGGCCTGGATAACCGCCGCCTCGTTGACGTTGTTCCAGCTCAGGTGCATGTCCCAGGCATAGAACGCGACCAGCAGCAGGGTCCAGACGCCGAGAACGAGATAAAAAAATTTACTGAGGGGGCCACCCGGGAGTCTCTGGATAGCCTTTCGGAGTGCCTGGGACATGAACTTCGACCTGCCGTGCTGGGATTAGAGGCGGAGAAAAACGAGCCATTCCGGAGCTTAGCATGGATTCATTGGAGTTTGCTCTATTTATTTGCAAAAAAAGAGCCCGGCCTCCAAAAAGGCCGGGCTGCAAAAATGGCTGGTCGGCATTCAGCTACCGATCACCTCGATGAGATATCCATCGGGGTCACGCAGGAAGTAGAAATGGGCCTTGCCATCCTTCCCCAGCCCCTTCAGAGGACCAGGTTCGAGGCCAAGCTCCTGATGCTGGCGATGGGAACCTTCGAGGTCGTCGCAACGCACCGCGAAATGACTATAGCCGTCACCGATCTGGTAGGGTTCGCTGCGGCCATAATTGAAGGTCAGTTCAAGTTCGAAGGGATGTCCGGGAGCCCGCAGATAGAGAAGTTTGAAATCCCCGGGGAAATCCTTTTCCCGGGAAACCTCAAATCCAAAGGCCTTCTGGTAAAACGCGCGCGCCGCGTCCAGGTCGAAGACCCGGAAACAGATGTGGATCATCGGATAGTTCATGGTCTCTTCCTTTCCGGTTCGATATTGATGTTTTGGCTGAAGTTGCCATCCCCTCCGGCAGGAGGGAGTTCAGCCCGCTTCCAGGGGGTGGCTGTCAAAGCGGGCGACGAAATCGGCGATGATCGCGGCGGTGGTCGCAGGGATATTTTTGAATTCGACGCCAAACCCCTGGGGCTGCGCCAGGTTGGGGCGCGGGAAACCCTGGTTCACCCAGGCCACCCGGGCGGTAAGTTCAATTTTTTCCGGGCTGACCGCCGGCAGGAAAAAGGTGACGCGCACACGGTCGTCGTAGTGGACTTCATTGCGGAACCCGATGTACAGGCCGTGGGCACTGATATCGAGACCCATGCCCTGGTGGCTGACACCAGCGAGAGTGAAATCGACCGTCATCTGGCAGGGTATCCGTTTTTCCCGCCGGTCGATGGCAAACAGAAACCTGCGCCCGAGATCGAGAAATCGATTCCTGTCGACCGGTTTGTTTATCACCTCGTCGCAACCGGCGGCCCGGCAGGTCGATTCATCGACTTCCGGACTGGGGGCAAAGACCATCACCACCGGAATTTCACGCAAATGCGGGTCGCACTTGAGGAGCCGGCAGCAGGTCAGGCCATCCATCACCGGCATGTTGACATCCATGAAGATCAGGTCCGGCCGATGCTGCTGGGCGAGTTCGAGGGCGGCGCGGCCATTGCCGGCCAGCAAAATTGTCGCCGGGGTCTGGCGCAGGTAGTCCTGCTCGATTTCGAGGAAAAAATCGACGTCATCGACCAGGAGAATTTTGGGTGGGGTCTTCGACACGGGACGCTCCTGTTTGGGATATCCATCAAAAATCAAATTGAAATCCGACATTGGCAAACATGACCTGGCCGGGAAAGAGCTGAACCAGTTCACCGCTGCGGACGAGGCCGGTACAGTGGGCAAGGCCAATCCTTTCAACCCCGCACTGGCGCAATTCAGCGGCGGTTGCGGCAAATTGCTCATCTCCGGCCGGCGCAAGGTGGGTGCCCCCGACCACGGCAACAATGCGTTTGCTGGTCTGCGTGCGAAAATGGCGCAGAATGTTGACCAGTCCGGCATGAGCACAACCTACCAGCACCAGCAGACCGCGTGGGGTGTCGATGGCGAGGGAGAGATCGTCATCGAAGGGGTCGGGTTGCAACGCGCCCCCCTCCCCTGTTGTCACCAGGTTCGGGTCGCCGACTTCGAAGCTGTTCTGCCGCGGCACCTCGCCCGACAGGTAGAGGCCGGGGACAAGTTTCCTGAATTGACTGACCGCGGCCATCCGGCCACCGGCCTTTTCCACCTCGTCCCGGTTCCAGGGGCAGCCGTTGGCCCGCTGTTCGAAGCGGCCGCTCCAGTAGCGTTCCTTGAAAAGGTCCGGGTGGGCGTAGACAGGAACCTCCTGGCACCCCTCAAGGACCTGGAGCAGCCCCCCGCAGTGATCAGCGTGACCGTGGCTGAGGATGATGCCGTCGAGGGGCGAAAGCTCCTTGCCGAGGAGGCGGGCATTGCCGAGGATTCCGAGCCCCTGACCGGTGTCGAAAAGAAACCTTCCCTGGTCCGTCTCGAGCAGAGCGGCAAACCCATGTTCACCAATCAGCCCGCCGGGGCGGGTCACGGTATTTTCGCAGAGAATGGTCAGCTGGCCGCGCATCTTCGCCTCGCTTGAATGCAACCTGGCCGGGCCCTTCTGGCTGCTGGCTTTCCAGGCAGGACTCTGCTAGCATGTCGCCAAAATTTACTGCACCCGCCGATCTCTTGAAATCAACCTGGAAGGAATCTTCACCATGCAGACGTTAACCGGTAAGCAGGTCCGTTTCCTGCGCGGCCTGGGCCATCACCTGCAACCCGTGGTCATGATCGGTCGCGAAGAACTGAGCGAGCGCCTGCTCGCCTCGGTCGAAGTAGCCCTGGAGGACCACGAACTGATCAAGGTCAAGCTGCAGGAGGGGTGCAGCACCGACCGGCGGGAAATTGCCAGCCAGCTCGCGGAAAAGACCCGCTCCCAGGTGGCCCAGGTGCTCGGTCGCACCATTCTTCTTTACCGCCCGGCAACCGATCCGCAGATCAAGCTCCCCTGACCCTTCAGACCCGTTCGTAAGGCTCGAATAGTCGCTTGTATTCGTCCATCGCATAACGGTCGGTCATGCCTGCCAGGTAATCGCAGATCACCCGCTCCCGGCCATACTGCTCGAAACGACCCTGGTAGGCGCTTGGCAACAGGGTCGGATTGGCGAGGTAGCTTTCAAACAGCAGGGTCAGGAAGCGCTCGGCCTTGACCCGCATCCGTTCCACCTTGTAATGGCGGTAGAGACGCCGGTAGAGGAAGGCCTTCAGTGCCCGGTTCCGTTCCCGGGTTGCGGCGCTGAAACTGACCAGGCGACCGCCATGGCCGCGCACCGCGTCGAGGCTGTCGATGTTGCAGGATGCAAGCTGCCCGCTGGTGGTCGCGACGAGGTCGCCGATCAGGCTGCCGATCAGGTGACTGATGGTCTGGTGTACCCGGCGCTCCTGGTCCAAAAGCGGAAATTTTTCCGCCACCAGCGCCGAGGTCTCCCGCCACAGTTCCAGCTCTGCGAGCTCGTCCAGGGTGATATAGCCCGCTTTCAGGCCGTCGTCGATATCATGATTGTTGTAGGCGATTTCGTCGGCGAGGTCGATGATCTGGGCTTCCAGGGTCGGTGGCACGGTCGGTTCGAAATCGACGGCCGGCTCGCTGCCGGGGTGATCATAATCCGAAGAATGCTTGATGATCCCTTCCCGGGTTTCCCAGCTCAGGTTGAGACCGTTGAAGCCGGGATAACGTTCTTCCAGAAGGTCGACGATGCGCAGCGACTGGCGGTTGTGCTCAAATCCGCCGGCATCGCGCATCAGGCGGTTCAGGACATGCTCCCCGGTGTGGCCAAAGGGGGTGTGGCCGAGGTCGTGGGCGAGCGCCAGGGCCTCCACCAGGTCTTCGTTGAGGTGCAGGCGCCGAGCGATGCCCCGGGCGATCTGCGCGACTTCCAGGGAATGGGTCAGGCGGGTGCGGTAGTAGTCCCCTTCGTGGTTGACGAAGACCTGGGTCTTGTATTCGAGCCGGCGGAATGCGGCACAGTGGATGATCCGGTCCCGGTCCCGCTCAAAGGCCGGGCGGTCATCCTTGAAGGGTTCGGAAAACCGGCGGCCGCGGCTTTCGGCGCTACGGGCGGCGTAAGGAGCCAGGTCGGGTCGTTCCATGGGCGGAAACCTTGTTGAAGGTGGCGATGGTTGTGGCTGGTCGATTCTACCGGCATCCACCGGCGACTGCAACCGCCAAGGCGCACCTGCCCTTTCTTGACGGCGTCAAGGCCGGTGTGCTAGCTTTCTCAGCGGGTGGCCTGTTCAAAGGTCCCTGTTTATCAGCAGATGGCCCGTTCGGCAGGTTGCGGGAGAAAATTCCGGGGAGCGAGGGAAGGTCGTGCGAATCATTGCCGGAAGCGCCAGGGGCCGTCAACTGGAGGCCTTCACGGGAAGGGAAATTCGCCCCACGCCGGACCGGGTGCGCGAAGCCCTCTTCAGTTCCCTCTTCAGTCGTCTCGGTGGCTTTGGCGGTCTGCGGGTCCTTGACCTGTTCGCCGGAAGCGGCGCCCTCGCCCTGGAAGCACTCAGCCGCGGCGCCGGCTATGCCTTGCTGGTCGATCGCGGCGAGCAGGCGGCCCGGCTGCAACGGGGCAACATCGAGCGTTGCGGTTTTGCCGATCGGGCCGAACAACTCAGCGGCGAGGTCCTCTCCCTGCTCCCCCGGCTGGTTCCCCGCGGCCCATTCGACCTGGTCTTTCTCGACCCCCCCTACGGTCAGGGGTTGGTGCCCCGGGTGTTGGAGCACCTCGCCACTCCCGGTATGCTGGCAAACGGGGCCCTGGTCTGCGCCGAAACCGCCCGTAAGGACCCCCTCGCCGATGTCGTCGGTCCACTGGAGAAAATCGGCAGCCGCAATTACGGCATCACCGCACTCCACACCTTTGCCTACATCGACAAACAGGGGATCCAGCCATGAATCGCCATATTGCCGTTTACCCGGGTTCCTTCGACCCGATCACTTTCGGCCACCTCGATATCATTCAGCGCGGGCTCGAAGTCTTTGACGAGCTGATCATCGCGGTCGCCCGCAACTCCGAAAAGAAGGCGCTCTTCAGCACCGCCGAACGACTGGAGATGATTCGCGCGGTGGTCGGTGACAATCCGCGTCTGCGGGTCGATTCCTTTGAGGGGTTGCTGGTCGATTACGTGATGGCAAAGCAGGCGCGCGTCATCCTGCGCGGTTTGCGTGCGGTATCCGATTTCGAGTACGAGTTCCAGATCGCGCAGATGAACCACAGCGTGCAGCAGGAGGTGGAAACCCTCTTCATGATGACCTCGGTCCCCTACGGCTATCTGAGCTCCTCCATCGTCAAGGAGGTCGCCTCCCTGCAGGGGCCCGTCGATACCTTTGTCCCCGCCGCCGTCAAGGCCGCCCTGGAAAAGAAATTCGGGCCGGCCGCATCCGAGGAGAAGAGGAGCCGCGAATGATCACCCGCGAGATGACGATTGAGGAAATCGTGCAGCGCTACCCCGAAACGATCCCCGTCTTCAAACGCTTCGGTCTCGACTGCATGGACTGCCAGATCGCCGCCTTCGAGGCGGTGGAGCATGGGGCCGGCGTACACCATGTCGATATCGATGACCTCCTTGCCCGCCTGAATGCGGTGATCCGCAACCGAGCTGAGGGCTAGGGTTCCACTCCTGCTTCCAACTCGGCAACCAGCTCCTCCAGGGCCGCGACCACCACCTCTTCGAGACGCTTTCCCTTGTCCGCCGTCGCCTTCCCCGGGTTCCCCCAGACTCCGCTTCTCCAGAAGCGCTGCTTGTCCCGCACCAGAATTCCCTTCGGAAAGTTCGGATAATCCTCCGCGGCGCTCCCTTTGACCAGCTGGGGGTGGGAGTGAAGAATGCGCGAGGTCTCAATTTCGCCGGCATGAGCGTCGTTGCGGGTTTCGATAAGATGACGCCCCGTTTCCGCCGCCAGCTGATACTCGTTGAGGACCGCCACCCGCACCTCCGGATAGCGAGCAAGAAGCTCCTCGCCGGCATCGGTGAGGGTGGCGCAATGGGTCACGCCGGCATGTCCGGTCAGCAGGATGATGTTGCGCAGCCCCTGGGCATAGAGCGACGCTGCGATGTCGAGAACCAGCGCACGCAGGGTAGCGGTCGAGATGCTCAGGGTCCCCGGGTGCCTGCCGGTGGAGCGGCAGACACCGTAGTGGATTGGCGGGGCAATGAAGATCGGGCGACGCTCGGCGAGGCGCCGGGCGACACCGTAGGCCTGAATGGTGTCGGTGTCGAGAGGGAGATGCGGGCCGTGCTCCTCGGTAGAACCGAAGGGGATGAGGACGGTACGGGTTTTGGCGAGACCGGCTGTGAATTCATCCATGGTCAGGTCGGTGATAAGCATTGCGGGAGTCTCCTGGATGCCACCGGCGGCTGGGGAAATTTGAGAATCTGGTTGAAGGGCGCCAATAAAGGATTGGAAATTACTGGACTATCCAAGCTAGTGTTTAATTGCAAAACTAAGCGTTATAATATAGACTTCTTTCACCCCCACCATCGTGAAAGGAGTCGCTTATGCCGAGAAAATCTCCAATACCCCTGTGCAGCGAAAAGGACCGCCAGACACTCAGGGAATGGGCAAGCAGTCGAAGCATGGAGGCGCGCCTTGTTGAACGTGCCCGGATTATCTGCAAACTCCTTGACGGAGAATCCGTCAGCAAGGTCGCCATGGATCTTAACGTGCGCCCGAACACGGTTATTGAATGGCGGAACCGTTTCTCCGCTGCGGGTATTGCCGGGCTATATGATCGCCCGCGCTCTGGCAAACCGCCGAAATATGACCAGGCGTTTCAAACGCGAGTTCTGAAAGCGTTGGAACTTCCGCCACCGCCCGGCCAGGCATGTTGGGACGGCCCGGCGCTTGCCAAGCAGTTTGGCGCTTCGGATGATGCCATTTGGCGAGTGCTGCGCAAGCACAATATCAGCCTTGCCCGACAACGAAGTTGGTGCGTAAGCACTGATCCAGAGTTCGCACCAAAGGCGGCTGACATTATCGGGCTCTACCTGGCGCCCCCCGAAAAAGCCTTGGTGATCTCAGTCGATGAGAAACCGAGCATCCAGGCGCTTGAGCGCGCCAAAGGGTATGTCTGTACCAGTAGCGGCAAAGTCGTCCAGGGCCTAAAGAGCACCTACAAACGGCATGGAACCCTGAACCTTTTTGCGGCGCTCAACGTAGCGACAGGCGCCGTGCATACGCAGACAACCGAGTTCAAGAGAAGGGTTGATTTCCTAGCCTTCATGGATCAGGTCCTCTCAGAACTTCCGGACAGCGACCAGCGAGAAATTCACGTGATCCTGGACAATTATTGCATTCATAAACGCAACGACGAATGGCTTGCGCAGCACCCAAACGTCATGTTTCACTTTACACCGACTTCTGCAAGTTGGCTCAATCAAGTCGAGATATGGTTCGGCATTCTTTCACGTAAGGCACTGAAGAACGCCAGTTTTCAAAGCATTGACCAGTTGCGTGCGGCCATCGAGGCCTTTATAGAAGCCTATCAGCCCAACGCCAAGCCTTTTGTATGGCGTAAGCGAGAGGTCAAGGGGTCGCAACTGAGAAACACTATCGCTAACTTTTGCAACTAGACACTAGAGCAGACCGATAAAACGATGCGTCTGCGGGATGATGCGCACCCGGGGATGATGACGGGCGGCGGCGCCCTGCAGGTCGAGGAGCTGCCGGGGGGTGAGCATCGGCTTCCCCTCCCGGGTCACCGGTTGCAGGATCAGTTCGCATTGGGGAGCGACCCCGGCAACCAGTTGGGCCGCTTCCGTCACCTCCGCCAGCGGAGTCTCTTCCCCGACCACGGCTTTGACGAAACAGTCGCGGGTCGCCGCCAGGCGCAGAAACTCCCGATGGGTCGCCCAGGGCGTCGCCACGCCGCTGAGGGAAGCGAGCTTGATATCCATGGCGATCCAGTCGAGGTGCGGCAGCAGCGGTTCCAGCGCCTGCGGCAGGGTGCCATTGGTCTCGAGGTAGGTCGGCAACAGTTTGCGCAGGACCGGTAACCAGTCGGCGAGAAGCGCTGCCTGGGCCAGCGGTTCGCCGCCGGTCAGGCTGATGGAGTGGTGAACTCCGGACGGTTGCCGGCACCAGCTGTGGATAATTCTAATCAGGGTGTCAAGGGCAACCGGGTTGGGGAGGCTGATAAATTGCCCGCCCCCGGGACTCTCTTCGACCCGGCAGTTGGCGGTCGCGGCGAAGGGGGTGTCGCAATAGGCGCAGTCGAGGTTGCAGCCGGCCAGGCGCAGGAAAATCTGGCGGCAGCCAACCAGCAGCCCTTCCCCCTGGATGGAACTGAAGAGTTCCAGGAGCTGGCCGTCAGTCGAGGCTGTAGCTGGCGCAGGCATATTCCGACTCCCAGACATTGACCTTCTCAACGGTGACGTTGCCGCTATTCAGGGCTTTGCCGAGTTCCCCGAAGAGAAAATAGGCGATGTTCTCCGAAGAGGGGCTGGTCTCCCGAAAATATTCGATTTCGTTTAGATATTTATGGTCGAGGAGGTCGAGGGTCCGGTTGGTCTCGCGCTTGAGAATCTTGAAGTCGATGCCAAGGCCGGCCTTGTCGAGTTCTTTTGCCGCCACCGTGACCTCGACCTTCCAGTTGTGACCGTGCAGGTTTTCACAGTCCCCCTGGTAGTTGATGAGGTTGTGGGCGGCGGCGAAGTGGGTATGGATCGTCAGTCGGTACATGCAAGCTCCGCTTTAGTGATTCTTGGGAAAGGGAATAAGGTTTTCCAGCATTTCGGGATCGACCTTGCTGCCGGCGACGCGGTAATTTTCGTCAGCCCAGGCACCGAGGTCGAGCAGGCGGCAGCGCTCGCTGCAGAACGGCCGCTGCGGATTGTCACTCCAGGGGGCCGGCTTGCGACAGACGGGACAGGGGACGGTTTTCGGTGGCGTGGACATGAAGCCTCCTCGTATTCGTTCTTGCAGCCAAACTTTAGCACAGGGCGCCCGGAGAGGCCAACCGGTGCTCGCTGCCGTAATTGGTTACCGCAGTTTCGGCACCACGGCCGTGTCGAGAATCTCTTCCATGCGCCGGGCATCCCCCGCCGTCATCGCCGCCATCGGGATAAAGAAAAACGCATTGCGGTCATGGTAGAGAAGAAAGCCAGGAGCAAGGCGGCGATAGCCGAAAAAATTCCCCCAGGGCTGGCGATACCCGGCATTGCCGCTGCGCACGGCGATCCCTTCGGGACCGACTGTTACTGTCAGCTCCTGGCCGAAGAAGGGGTGGCGAACAGCGGCGCGCAACGACCTGATGACCAGCAAGGGGCGCGACAGCACCGCGAAAAACCCGGTGGCCAGCAGCAAGCCGGCAATCACCTTCGAGGCATAGAGACCGCCGAAGCCGAAGCAGCCGATGATGATGCAGACCACGCCCCAGAGGTAGCACTGTTTGAGGGCACGATCACAGCTGTAGTGGGCCTCGAAGAAGTCGCGCCAGAGTTCGCGGGTAAGCCGGTATTGCAGCAGGAGGGTCTCGGGCATCGGCGTCCGCCTACAGCGAATCAAGGAGCCTGTAATACTCCTCGATGGTACGAAGGGATTCCAGGGTCGCCTGATAAAGGAACCAGCTGAGGACAAGAATGCCGACCGTCAGACCGATTTTCCAGGCCGTTGACAGTTGTGGCCGCCACCAGATCAGGGGCAGGGCCAGGGGCCCGACACAAGAGAGGGCGATGACGATGAAGGTGGTCCTGAAGTACCAGGGCAGTTTTTCTTTCGCATTCAACCGCGAACGTGAATTGTCGAGAAACTCGCCACAGTGACGGCATTTGATCGCAGCGTCCTGGATCTCTTCCGCACAAAAAGGACATATTTTCATGGTTTGTTGTCCTGAATATCTGAAAGTTAACCGGGGCCGTCGGCTCTTCCCTTTTGCTACAGCTGCTGAGGACAGGCAGCCTCTTTTTACACCACTTGACCCCATTTGGAAAGGCCGGCAGCGTTTCCGGCAGGAAAAGATTTTGCGCAGCGTTTAAGTCTGTGCGATGCTAACCCCTCGCAAGCGAAGCATTAGGCACCTGGAGGAAATGTGAAGCAAGCACCGCGACTTTGCCTGCTGGACGGGTCGAGTTTCATCTACCGCGCCTATTTCGGAGTTCGTGACCAGGCTACAGTTGCCGGCTTGCCGACCAATGCCGTGTTCGGTTTCACCCGCATGCTCCTAGGCCTGCTGCAGGAAGAGAATCCCGACCAGCTTGCCGTGGTCTTCGACCCGCCCCGGGAAACGACCTTTCGGCGGAAAATCTATCCGCCCTACAAGGCCAACCGCGAGAGGATGCCCGACGACCTCGCCTGCCAGGTGCCCTATATCCGCAGGATGCTAGATTCGTTGAAGATTGCAACGCTTGAAGAACCCGGCTTCGAAGCGGATGACGTCATCGCCACCCTCGCCCGGCGGGCGGCCGCCGCCGGAACGGAAGTCACGGTTGTCAGCAGCGACAAGGACCTTTTGCAGATTGTCGAGCCCGGCATTACCCTGCTCGATACCCTGCAGCAACGTCGCTCCGGAGTTGATCAGGTTCGCCAACGCTTCGGTGTTCCTCCCGAGCTGGTTCCCGATCTGCTCGGGCTCTCCGGGGACGCCGCGGACAACATTCCCGGGGTACCTGGGATCGGCGAGAAGACGGCCGCCGCATTGATCCAGACCTTTGGATCGCTGGAGGATGTTCTCAAATGGAGCAGCCTGGTCAACGGCCGGAAACGCCGCGAAAGCCTGCAGCTACACGCTGAGCAGGCACGCATTTCCAGACAGCTCGCCACGGTTCGCGATGACCTCCCCCTCTCTATTGAATTCGCGGACCTGGCGCGCCGCGCGCCGGATCTTGACAGCTTGATTCCCCTGCTGCGGGAACTGGAGTTCGAGGGGCTGGAGACGGCCTTTACCCCGCCCCCACCGGGACTGGTCGAGATTTACAGTGACGGTTCGGGACGGGAGAATGGCCCCGGCGGTTATGGCGTGATCCTGCGCTACGGTGAGTTTGAAAAGGAACTGAGCGGGTTTGAGCCGCAGGCGACCTCCCAGCGCATGGAACTACTGGCGGCGATTCGTGGACTGGAGGCCCTCAAGGGTCCACGCCGGGTGCGCCTCTTCAGCGATTCCCAGTACCTGGTGCGGGGAATGAGCGAATGGCTGGGTGGCTGGCAACGCAGCGGCCGCCTCGTGGAGCCCGGCGCCCTGGCCAACCAGGACCTCTGGCAGCAGCTGGCTGCCCTGGGTGATTTTCACCAGGTGACCTGGAGCTGGGTTCGCGGTCATGCCGGGCACCACTTCAACGAACGCTGCGACAAGCTGGCGAAGCGGGCCTCGGAGGAGGGCGCGCGGGATCTTGTCGCAGCGGCTCCGGAACCGTCCCCCCTCCCCGCCTTCGCTACCGCGGTGGAGCTGCCACCGGTGCCGGCCCGGGAGCAGTCCGATTTTGATGAAGAGGATGGCCAGCTGCGACTCTGTTGACCCGGGTCGAAAATCGGAACAGGAAGTATCACTCGACGCTGCTCCGGAACACTGCCCCAGGATTGTCTGCGATGAAAATTCAGAAAGTCACCCCGACCCACCACGCCAAGGTCTATGCCCTGCTGCGCACCGCCTTTCCCGGCAGCCATTACGAGGCAGAGCTGGTGCAAAGACTCCACGAGAACGGCCGGGTCCTGCAGGACTGGGTCTGTTTGCATGTCAACAAGGCGATTGCCTACATCGCCTTCAGCAACGCCTATGACGGCGGCACTCTCTGCGGCCTCCACCTGGCGCCGCTGGCGGTAGCTCCCGAATTTCAACGCCAGGGGGTCGGATCGGAACTGCTCCGCTTTGCCCTGCGCCAGGAATCGATCCGCAACCGGCCTCTCTTTGTCCTCGGTCCGCCGGCCTATTACCGGCGTTTCGGTTTCCTCCCCTGCAGCCAGCCGGTTTGCCCCTTCGACAAGGAGAACCGGCACTTTCTCAGCCTTGGCCACAACAGCGACCATCCCTTCAGGATCGGCTACGAACCCGAATTCACCCAGCCGGGGAGCGTCCCGCCGCGGCGCCGGAAACAACGGCGCTGAGGCGGACAAGTCTTCCTCCCGGGCAATATGCAACTGCTTTTCAAAAGGATTCCATCATGAGCGCAGCAAGAGGCCGCCTCGCCTATTCGATCTTCTGGAACTGCGGCCTGATCACCATCGGCACCCTGATCCAGGCTATCGCCCTGAAGGCGGTTGCCATTCCCCACCACTTCGTTCCCGGCGGTCTCTTTGGGGTCGCCTCACTCCTCTATTACAAGACCGGCCTTCTCAACCCCGGGCTCCTCTACCTGGTCCTCAACGTGCCGATGTTCATCCTCGGCTACATCTATATTACCCGCCGTTTCCTCGGCTACAGCGCCCTGGCGATGGGTTTGATCACCCTCTTTTACCAGCTGATCGATTTCCAGATCACGATCAGCAGCCAGCTCTACGCCGCCCTCGTCTTCGGTGCCCTCCTCGGCGTCGGCGCCGGCATGGTATTGCGTTCCCTCGGTTCCAACGGCGGCCTCGACGTCGCCGCCGTGATCCTAAACCAGAAGTTCAATATCGGGGTCGGCAAAGTTTATTTCTCCTTCAACCTCCTCCTCTTCTCTCTCAGTTTCGTCGGCATCGACAACGACCTGGTTATCGCCTCGATCATTGCCGTCTTTGTCTGCTCGGCCGCGGTCGACTACGTCCTCTCCATGTTCAACCAGCGCAAGCTCGCTTTCATTGTTTCGGAGAAACCGGATGCGATCGCCGACCGGGTCATGACCCACCTGAAGATCGGTACCACTATGCTGCCCGCTGTCGGCACTTACCAGAAACGGGAGAAAAAGGTGCTGATGGTCGTCATCAACAACATCCAGCTCAAACGCCTGGAGGAGATCGTCTTTACCACCGACAGCTATGCCCTCTTCATCGTCGAGAATACCTTCAGCGTCCTCGGCTCGACCTTTTCGCGGCGCAAAATCTACTGATGACGAGGAACTGGCAGGTTTACATCCTGCTCTGTTCGGACGGCTCGCTCTACACCGGCATTACCACCGACATGGAACGCCGGCTGCTCGAACATGGTGCCGGACGCGGCGCCCGTTACTGCCGCAGCCGTACTCCGTTAAAGCTGGTTTTTCTGGAGACCGGCCACGATCGCAGCAGCGCCAGCCGTCGGGAAGCGCAGATCAAGGGACTGCGCGCTGAAGCCAAGCGGCAGCTGATTGCCGGTGAAAAGCCGGTGCCAAACCTCGCACAACCAACCGTAAAGGAGTCCCCAGCATGAGCACCTGTCCCTGCGGCAGTGGACGCGACTACGCCGCCTGCTGCGAACCGATCATCGCCGGCCGCACACCGGCCGCTACTCCGGAACAGCTGATGCGGGCCCGCTACAGTGCCCACGTCAAGGTCGAGATCGATTTCCTCTATGCCAGCACCCATCCCGATCACCGCGAGGGATACGACCACGAAGGGACCCGGACCTGGGCGCAGGATTCCGAATGGCATGGCCTCCAGATTCTCGAAACGGTGGACGGTGGTACTGGCGCCAAGGAAGGCGAGGTCGAATTTGTCGCCCGGTTTCGCGACCAGAGCGGTCTGCGTAGCCACCACGAGCGCGCCCGGTTTCTGAAAAAATCGGGCAAATGGCTCTTTACCGAGGGGGTGATGGTCAAAGCAAAACCCCTCTCCGTCGAAAAGATCGGCCGCAACGATCCCTGCCCCTGCGGCAGCGGTGCCAAGTACAAGAAGTGCTGCGGGAAATAGGTCGCTGATGACCAAGGCATGTCTGCTGGAGATGATTGTCACAAGCCTGAGCGTCGACCTGACAACCCTCACCGAGGCCGCCCGGGCCGCCCACGCCGCCGCCACCCATGAGGAGTGCCAGCCCGACAACAAGTACGACACCACCGGGCTGGAGGCTTCCTACATCGCCCAGGGACAGGCCAACCGAGCAGCTGAGGTCCGCCGCGCCCTGGAACGCTACCGGGCTCTGGAGTTGCGTTCCTTCGATGCCGGATCGCCGGTGCGCCTGACGGCACTGGTAACCCTCGAAGCCGAGGATGGCAGCCGCCGTCAGGTATTTCTTGGGCCGGATGCCGGTGGTTTGAAGCTGGCAGGACCGACCGGGGAGATCATCATCGTTACCATCGAGTCCCCGTTAGGGCGGGCGCTGCTGGGAAGGGTTGTGGGTGAGGAGATCGAAACCGGCAATGGGGGAAGCCGCAAGAATTTCACGATAGTGACTGTCGCCTGACATGTCGTCACGATCGGCCATAGTCTCAGGCCGTCCGACATTATGACCTGAAAATACGTCGGCCCCGGGAAAAATCCCGGGGCCGACGACTATTTATGCATTATTTGAGAATCGGTCGAGGGGTGGTATCCGAGTTGGGGGGCAGCAGCGGGTATTCGACCATCGGTTGCTTACCGTCCAGACTTCCGAGGAAAGCAATCAGCAACTCCGTATCCTTCTCGTTGAGATCAATGCCGAGCTGCGAGGTCCCCATCAGTGCTACGGCGCCCTTGAGCGTCCAGACCTTGCCGGAATGAAAATAGGGAGCGGTAAGGCCGACATTGCGGAGAGAAGGAGCGCGGAAGACATATTCGTCGCTTGCCGTCTTGGTAACCTGGAAACGCCCATGGTCGCCAGGGGGCATCACTTCCGCGCCCGGTTTCTCCACCAAGCCGAAGGGATAGTACCCTGAGCCGCCGATATTGGTTCCTGCATGACAAGTGGCGCACCCCTTGTCGATATAGAGCTGTAGCCCGGCTAGTTCGGTCTTGCTCAGGGCTTTGGCGTCTCCATTCAGGTAATGATCAAAGGGGGCCGGTGTGATGAGCGTTGCTTCAAAGACCTCAATGGCCTTGGCCGTATTGTCGAAAGTGACGGGATTTTTCTCGCCGGGGAAAGCCTTGCTGAAGAGTTCCCGATATTCGGGGATGCTCTGCAGGGTGGCGACGACCCGTTCCGGCGTGTTGTTCATTTCGACCGAAGCCTGGACTGGTCCCTTGGCTTGTTCCGCCAGGTCTTTGGCCCGGCCGTCCCAGAACTGGGCCACATTGAAAGCGGCATTTAGGACAGTCGGAGCATTGCGTGGTCCTTTTTGCCAGTTATGCCCGGTTGATGTCTCCTGTAAGTCTCCCCCGGCAAGGCCAACATTGTGACAGGTGTTGCAACTGATCAACTGTGAGGCGGAAAGGCGCGGGTCAAAATAGAGCATCTTGCCCAGTTTCACCTTGACCGGCGAGGCCGGGTTACCCGCCAGGGGTGGAGCACTCGTCGGCAAGGGCTTAAAGAGAGTTTGGCTCGTCTTCATGAGGTTACTTTCGCTGGCATATGCCGTGTTGACCATGAAAAGTGCTGCTACCATGACAAACAGAGCTCGGTACATGCTTGATTCTCCTTTTCTGCACTGGCCCAATGACCGGAGCGGATATGGGTTGAGGACTCGCTTACAGCTTTTGACGCATGGTTCCCTGTTTCGGTTTACCTTAAAATCTGTTCTTCCCGGATGTCCGTAACAGGTTCTACATTAACTCAACTTAATTTAAAGTCCAGTCACCCATAGCGGAAAATTCGTTATTTTATCGACACCAACAGATAGTCCAGGCGTTCTCAACGACAGGCAAAAAATGCCAAGGGACACTCTGTCATGAGTGTCCCTTGGCATTTCAATGCTGGGAAGGATTGGTTCAGATAGGCGAAAAGACCTTACACCTGAATCGAACGGTTCTCGGCTTCGATTTTATCAACGACGCAGTAAATCCCTTCCCCTTTCATCCCGGGACGAAAGCAGCCGTTGCAGGAGATACAGGTAGAGCGATAGCTCTCGTCAGTGCGCAGGCGGTTTGGAAAGTCCGGTTCGCGAATCAATGGCCGCGAGAAAGAGAAAAAATCGGCCTCATCTTCCTGCAAGAGCCTCTGCAAAACTGTGCCGGAGCGGAGACCGCCGACCAGCAGGATCGGCACGTCGATGACTTCCTTGAGACGGCGGGCATAACGGGAGTTGTAGGCCTCATGGGCGGGTTCGTTGATCTCCTGGCGCACCGGGGTGGTCTTCCCCGAAGCGGCGGTGCCGGAGCTGACCTCGATGGCGTCGATGCCAAGTTCTCCAAGGCGCTGGGCGATCTGCATCGCCTCACCGAATTCGAGACCGCCCGGCAGGTGATCGGCAGCGGTCAGCTTAATGGTGACCGGGTAGTGCGGACCGACCGCCCTCCGCACCGCAACGCAGACCTCTTCGAGGAAACGCATGCGTCCTTCGAGGGTGCCACCATAGGCATCACTGCGCCGGTTCATCAGCGGCGAGAGAAACTGGTTGATCAGGTAGCCATGGGCGCCGTGCAGTTGCACCCCGTCAAATCCGGCCTGCTTCGCCCGATTCGCGGCGGCGGCGAAGGCCTGCACTAGGTCCTGGATTTCAGTAATACCCAACTCCCGCGGCAATTCCGGATAGTTGGGTGCCTTAAGCGCCGAAGGCGCCAGGGGCACGGCACCGATCATTTTGGCCGTGGTCTGGGCGCCCGCGTGGACCAGCTGGCAGAAAACCCGGCCCCCTTCTTCATGGACCGCCGTACTCAGCTCGCGCAGGGGTGCAATCAGGTCATCGCTATCGATTCCCATCTTGCCGGGAAGCTGCTTGCCATCGGCACGGATGTAACTGTAGCCGGTGATGATCAGACCGACACCGCCCCGGGCCAGGTTGCGATAGAGCTGAACCAGCTTCGGGGTCGGTCGCCCGTCGACCTCGCACAGCCCTTCCCAGGTGGCGCTGCGGACAAAGCGATTGGGGAGCTTGAGGGAACCGATGGCAGCGGAATCGAAAAGGGCCTTGGTCATAACGAGGCTCCTTTGGCAGGGGGAGTTAGAGGGGTGGACGGTATGACGGAATATGGGGCCAGTCAGACCTTATCACCGGAGGTCAGCGTGTACCGTCTTCGAGACTGATTTCGCCTTTTTCCTGGAGATGAATCCGGGGCCGCAGGCTGCCGATGTCGAGCTTGGCATCCAAAGCGTAGGTCACAACTGACTGCGGCTGGTTGAGAAGAGACGCCAGCAGGCGGATACTGCGCAAAAGGTCGGTGGTCGCGGTCAGGGTCACATCCCCTTCGCCGTAGGCGGGGACCTCCGGCAGGTCGCTGGTCGCGCCGGTGACCACCTTCTGGCCGGCGAGGGTCAGCGAGTAGACGATGCCTTCAAGCTTGAGGGGGGTACGGTTGGGATTGACGATATGCAGACCGATCTCAAAACGGGGCGCCATCCCCTCGGCAGGAAGCAGGCGGAAGGAAGAGAGCCCCACCGTCGGCTCTTCAAAGCCCGGGCCGAGGCCGGCGCAGCCGAAGACCAGCAGGCAGGCAGCGAGGCAGGAAAATTTTTGGGCGACCTTGGTCATGCATTACCTCAATAAAAAAATAGGACCAACCAGAGAGCGGTTCGCGCGGATCAGTTCGGATCAAGTCTGATCAGATTCGGATTCAGCCAAGCTCCAGGACGGCCCCATGCAACGAAGTGAGGGATGCCTATCCTTTGCTCTTTCCGAACTTAAATCCGAAGTGATCAGATTTTATCCGCGGGAAACCGCCCGTGCCTTTGCTGCTCCGTTTCATGGAGAAATCACCTCACCCGACCGACTTCCCTCGACGCTCTGCTGGTAGGCTTTCGCCACCTGGGTAGCCGGCATGCCGGGGAGCGGGTCCTTGCCCATCTTTTCGAGCGTCTCCCGCACCCAGGGCGGACTGACGACGTTGACCCGGACCCTGCGCTCCATCTCCAGCGCTGCCGCCCGCGCAAATCCTTCCAGCCCGGCGTTCACCAGGCTGATTGCGGCGCTCCCCGGCATCGGCATTTGCGCCAGAATGCCGCTGGTCAGGGTAAAGGAGCCGCCGTCGGCGATGAACTGACTGCCGATGCGGACCAGGTTCACCTGGCCCATCAGCTTGTTGGTCAGACAGAAGGCGAAGTCCTCATCGTTCAACTCCGCCAGCCCTTTGAAACGCGCCTGGCCTGCCGCGCTGACGACGGCATCGAATTTCCCGGCCTGGGTGTACATGCTGCGAATGGAATCGGCGGAGGAAATGTCGACCTTCAAATCGCCGCTCGAACGGGAGGCTTTGATAACGTCGTGATTCAGGGAGAGCAGGTCGCAGACGGCACTGCCAATAGTTCCGCTGGCGCCGATGAGTAGAATTCGCATAACTACCTCCGCTGATGGGTAATGGGCTACGGAGCCAGTTTATCATTTTTTGCTGAAGCCCGACAAAACGACCAATAAAATGAGGCAACCAATTTGCCCCAGTGGCCTCCCCTTTTTCAGCGGGTCAATCCTGCATATACCCCAGCGTGGCCGCCCAGAATGAGAGATCGTTGCGGGTCTTTTCATAAAGCCGGGCATTCATGATGGCAACACCGGCAATTTCCGCCAGTGCGGAAAGGAAGGTAATCTCCTCCTGGCTGTACTGCCGTTTTTCAGCGCTGTAAAGGCGCAGGACGCCGACCACACGATGGCGGGCGACGATCGGCATCGAGAGAATCGACTGGATCCCTTCGGCGACGGTCTCGGCCGGATATTCGAGGCGCGGGTCATTGGCGGTGTCGAGGATCAGTACCGGGCGCCCGGCGAGAGTTTCGGCGATACTCTGGTCGGTGTGGGGCTGCCCCTTGGCGAGGAACTTGGCGCTGAGACCGCTGGTGGCGATCAGCTCCAGCTCGTGGGTCGTCTCATTGCGCAGACGCAGGGCGCTCGCCTTGACCTTCATGACGGCGACTGCCTGGTCGACGATCAACTGCACCACCTGCTTCGATTCCCGGGTCGAGAGGAGTGCACGCGTGATCTCGTGCAGGGTGCGAAAATAAGTGAGACTTCTCGCCGAGTCGACCGGCATGAGGCAGGCGGGGCCGAGGGTCGGCTTTTCGAACTCGAAGCGGTCCGGCTGATCGACGCCGATTTCGCTGAAGAGCGCGGCGAGCTTGTCCCCTTCCGCCTGTGCGAGGCGGGCGTTGGAGATCGCCAGTCCCCCCATTTCGGCGAGGGCGGAGACGAATTCAAGATCCTCGCCACTGTAGTTACGCGGTCGGGAGCTGTAGAGGCGCAAAACGCCGATGACCTTCTCGGCGGCGATTACCGGCACCGAGAGGACCGTGTTGATCCCCTCGGCGCGCATCTCCTCCGGATACTGGATACGCGGATCTTCGGGAGCGTTCCTGATGCAGACCGGCTGGCCTGCGAGGACTTCGGGAATGCTCTGATCGGCGTTGAGTGCGCCCTTGTTCAGGTAGGCGTCGCTGAGGCCGTAAGAGGCGACCTGCTTGAGGCTGTTGCTCTCCTCGTCGATCAGCCGCAGGCTTCCCCCCTTGATATCAAGGGCAGCGACGGTGCGCTGCACCAGCGAGTCGAGAATCGCCTGCAGGTTCTCAGCGGAGAGGATCGCCTGCGCTGTCTCAAAAAAGAGACGGAAGTACTCGTTGGGATTGGTCTGCGGCATGAATAACCTCCATCAGGGGGTTCCCGGTGACAAAGCCTGAGCCAGCCTCGTCGACAATTGCTGCAAAAGACAAACGCCGCCCTTCAGCAGCTGGCTGAAAGGCGGCGCTTATAACCACCAGATGGAACTCGTCCTCGATCCCCCATTAGAACCTCCAAAGATGGAATTTCAACCAGTTAGAGATTTATAGCCGGTTAGCGACGCTGTTGTCAATCGCCGATAATCCGGACAGGTGAGATCCCTCCCGCCAGCGACCGTGGCGGCCGGGAAAAAACGCCAGCACTCCGCAGGGGTCGACCTGGCCTGCCAAACTCCGCGCGGCCCCTGGGATAGTTTTCAGCACAGCAGGGAATTCAGGTTCAGGAGCTGCAGATCTCGCAGATCCACGGCTCTGGCGATTCGTCACTCAGGAGAGGCGGCCCTGGGGAAGGATCAGTTGCAGATGTAATCGCTCACCCGCCATTGCCCATTGGCATCCGCCGTAACGGCAACGATCTCGGTGGTCTGCCGCTTGTGGGTAAAGGAGGACTGAAAGACGATTACGACGTAGTCACCATCGGGATTTTTGGGATAGGAGTCTTTGAAGACGGTTTTGCTCGCCACCCGGTTGACCAAGGGGCCGTAAAAGGACCTTTGCGTGCCGATACTGGCTACCCACCGCTCCCGCTGCTGGGAGCTGCGGTGGTAGGTACTGGTCGCGTCGAAAGCGGCAGCGATATCGCCTTGATCGAGCAGCGCCAGGAAAGCTGTCGCAGATTGGAGCGCCGCAGCCTCGTCACTGGCAATAGCTGCGCCCGGGGGCAACCAGGCGCCGAGCAGAAGACTGAAAGACAGAATCAGGACGGTAGTTTTCACAGGCTCCACCTGCCGTGCATGTCGCCGGCCATAACGTAAATTGAATGATATGGGGACATCATACCGGCAGGTCCTGACGATTTTCTCACAAATTGCCACCACTGGTATCCCTGACCGATTTTTTCAATAAAAAAGATGGCCCGAAAGGTCAGTCGCTTTTTGCTGGAATAGGTTCCTGTAACGTCAGGAGGGGGCAGCTGCCAGGTCGCCGCAGGTGGATCAGTCGATAATCGAGGAAGTATCATCGCACCGGGGTGAATCAAGCCTCATCCCGCGCCATTGCTCCAAACATAAATGGGCCAGGGATACCGCCTATCCCTGGCCCAGATCTTCATATGGCGTTCACTATAGCGACCACCGGTTCTGCGGAGAATTAAAACTACGGCCCGACGCTCTCACGGAGAAGTTCGGTGAGGGTCCTGCCGCAACAGCTCATCATCTTGCTCTTCGCTTCTTTGTCAGAATACTTCGTGTCACAGGTGTGGCAGATGAAAGCATTCTTTTCGGGGAGTTCTTCAACCGCTTTTGAAAACCTGTCATGGTATTGTTTGGTCATTTTACTATCCTTTCTCCCTCCAGGGACAATACATTGGCAAAAGCAGAGAATCGATTGCCTGGAAGGCGAATCTCCGATCTTCCAAAGGAATCGATGACCATTTCAGTTAACTTTACTTTATCATTATCGGGAAAATTGAACAACCCGCCGGGGCCTCGGTTGTTAGGAAGCCAGGTGCCGTGCGTCGGCCGCAAAAAATTCCGCAAACTGCCTGAAAGCCTGTTGCGACTGCACACTCCGCAGGGATCAGAAGCGGGGACCACTGCCCTTTTCATACATTAAACGGTGGAGCTTTGCTGCGTCTCGCGAATGTGACCGTAATTCAGCAGGGCGACAAAGATGCTCCCGCCAACCAGGTTGCCGAAGATGGTGAAACAAAGTAAAGCAGCGACCCGGGACGGCAGGAAATGATCACTGATCAGGTAGGCGGTAAATATCTGGACGCTACCAGCGATGGAGTGGCGCAGATCACCGCTGCCGATTAGGAAGGTGAAAATGTAAATCGATACCATCTGGCTCAGCGTGGGAGGCGTCGCCATGACCAGCCAGCCACCAAGGGCCATCATTTGCTTTTCCACGCTGGTCTGCCAATTGGATCACTCTTTTTTCCATTGCCGCTCTAAGTGATACCAGACAAGTCCCGGCATGGTTTCGCGATAGAAAAAGTCGCGAATCCTTCCCTAATACGTTGGCTTGGAAAAGTCCCCGGCCAGAATTTCTGACGATTTATGGAATCCTGTATAATCGAGGGGTACTGCTGACGCCCCTGGCAGATTAGGGGCGAACGATCTCCCCCTTCCCTTCCTTCACCTCCAACGGTGCCGGCAGGCAGTCCGACTGTTGATATGTGGACTCAATAAAACCGGAAACTGAGATGAAATATGCATTTTCGTGAAGGGAAAAATTGTTATCGGTTGGCGAGCAGCCAGCGCATTGCTTTCCTTGTCGATGGCGAAGACTACTATCGAGCTGTCGCTGACGCTTGCGAATCTGCCCGTCAGGCCATCTATATCCTTGGCTGGGATGTCGACAGCCGGACGCGGCTGCGACGGGGGAAGAAGGACGTTCCGGAGACTCTGGGTCAGTTCGTTGAGCGCCTGGTGCGGGAACATCCCGAGCTTCACATCTATATCCTCGAGTGGGACTTTGCCATGTTTTACTCCCTGGAGCGGGAGACCCTGTCATGGCTGAGTCTGGGCTGGATGAGTCATGAGCGGGTGCATTTCGAGTTCGATGACAATCATCCGGTCGGCGCCTGTCATCACCAGAAGATTGTCGTCATCGACGATCTGGTAGCCTTTGTCGGTGGTTTCGACCTCGCCAGCTTTCGCTGGGATACTTCCGAGCATCTGCCAAACCACCCGGAACGGACGGAACAGGGGGCGAGCTATGGACCGGTACACGACGTCCAGATGCTGGTCGATGGAGAAACGGCCAAGGAACTCGGGAGAATCGCCCGGCACCGCTGGGATCGTGCAACCGGAGTACGGCTCGCCGAACCGGCAGAGCAGAAACACGACCCCTGGCCGGAAGATATCTCACCCGACCACAGGGAGGTGCGCCTCGCCATCCTCAGGACCGAACCGAAACACGATGGTCGGGCCGAAGTTCGTGAGATCGAAGCGTTTTACCTGGACGCAATAGCCCGGGCAGAGTCTTTCATCTACATGGAAAATCAGTACCTCAGTTCCCATGCCATCTGCGAGGCCCTGGAAAAGTCTCTGCGCCAGACAGAAGGGCCGGAGATTCTCCTGGTGCTCCCCCGCAAATGTCCCGGCTGGCTGGAAGAAGAAACCATGGGAGCCCTGCGGCAAGGAATACAAAAGCGCCTGCTTGCCGCCGACCGGAATGGCCGGCTCAGGGTCTGTTATCCGGAGCGGGCCGGCCTGACCACGGATGTCATCATAGTCCACAGCAAGCTCCTGATTGTCGACGACACCCTCCTGACCATCGGCTCCGCAAACCTGAGCAACCGCTCCATGGGCTTTGACACCGAGTGCAATCTGGCGTTGGCGGCCGATGGACAAAAAGCCATCGCCGAGACGATCGCTCGATTTCGCAACCGGCTCCTCGCGGAGCACCTGGGGACGGAGCGGAAGGTTGTTGCTGATCATCTCGCCAGGAACGGTTCTCTACTGGCGACCATTCAAAACCTGGGGAATGAACGACGCTCGCTGAAGATACTGCCAACTTCCGACGACGAGGCACTGCTGGAAAACCTTCGGGCAGACGTTATGTTCGATCCGGAACGCCCCGGCAGTGTCGACCAGCTGTTCGATCTCTTCGGAACCGGGACCTCTCAGCAATCGGACGCGAAAGCCGGTGACATTCGAAGCAAGGCCTGGCGGTTTTTCGCTTTCATCACTAGCGCTATCCTATTGGCGATCCTCTGGCGCTGGTCGCCGCTGAAAGATTGGCTGTCTCTCGATAACCTCCTCGCGGCAGCGGACGCCGTTCGCGAAAGCTCGATGACCATTCCGATCGTGCTTGCCATTTACGTGGTCGGCAGTTGCCTGATGTTTCCGATCAACCTGCTTATCCTTGCCACGGCTCTCAGCTTCGGCTCCATTACAGGTTTTGGCCTCGCGATTTCCGGCAGTATTCTGGGGGGACTGGCGAGCTACCTGATGGGGCACTGGCTGGGACGGGATGTGGTGAGCAAGCTGGGCGGAGAAAGAGTGAACCGGCTCAGCCGCAAGCTAGCCCGGCGGGGCTGGCTGGCCGTCGCTCTGGTTCGTGTCGTGCCGATCGCGCCCTTTACCATCGTCAACATGGTTGCCGGCGCATCGCATATCTCCGCCCGCTCCTTCCTGATCGGCACCACCATTGGCATGTGTCCCGGAATTCTGGCGATCATGGTTTTCGAGGAGGGGCTGGAGCGGGCGCTGCGTAACCCGCACGGCGGGACCGTGGCCCTGGCCATCATCGCCCTCTGCGCTGCGGCTCTGATTCTGTGGGGCGGCAAGCGTTGGCTGGCACGAAAAAACGAGGGGCAGGATGGATGAAAATCAGTTGCGACTGGCAACCTGGAACATCCACATGGGGGTTGGGCTGGATGGCCAACGAAACCTGCGGCGGACGGCAGAGGTCATCGGGCAGCTGCGGCCCGATCTAATCGGCCTGCAGGAAGTCGACAACCACATCCACCCGGCCGGGAATGATCTTCAGGTTCTGCATGCCCTGACCGGTATGGAAGTGGTCGCCGGGCCGACCATGCAGCGGACAACCGGGGATTATGGCAATGCATTGTTGACCCGGCTGCCGGTTCTCAAGGTGGAGCGTTACGATATCAGTATCACCAGGGGGCGAGAACCCCGGGGCCTGCTGATTGTTCACCTCGATTGGCACGGTGAAAGGCTACAGGTCGCGGTGACCCACCTTGGCCTGCGTGCCAGCGAGCGCCGTGGGCAGGTACTTCAATTGATTGATTGTTTGTCAGCCGTCGAACGGGCGCCACTGATTCTGATGGGGGATTTCAACGAATGGTTTATTGGGGGGCGGCCGCGGCGTTGGCTGCAACGCCATTTTCAGCAGATTCACTCTCCCGCAACCTTTCCGTCGCGCTGGCCGCTGTTCAGCCTCGACCATATCTTTGCCGATCCGCCGGAGCGCTTGCTGGAAAAACGGGTTGTCAAAACCCACCTGGCGCGACTCGCTTCCGACCACCTCCCCCTGACAGCTATTTATAACGGTCCATCCGGATTCGAAAAAGACAAGTCATACTGAGATTGGCAGGTCAGAAATCGGGTAGGAGGCGGGGTCGCCCCCGCCGTCCTCCCACACCACCGTGCGTACGGTTCCGTACACGGCGGTTCACAAGGCGCTCTGAAAGCGGCGGTGCTGATCGGTCAAGCGGATCAGCCCCAAGTAGCGAAAGAAGGATGTCGGATACGCTTCATTCATGTGCGAGGCCCCTGAGTTCCACCAGGGGCCTCGCCCGTTCGTGGCCGATTTCCACGCCCGGGCTTCCGGCAATCCCCGCTGCATCAACCTCTTGGCCCGGGTATAGGGGCGCTTCCACTGTCGCCATAGAATGCAGCGCAGCTTCCGCCGCAGCCATTTGTCCAGTTCTTCGAAGATGCCTTTGACCTCCGCCAGGCGGAAGTAAGAGGCCCACCCCCGTAGCTTCGGGGTGATTTCTTTGATGACCTGAGCGAGACTGCGTCCCCTGCCCCGTCGGCAGACCTTCCTGAGTCCGGCCTTGAACCGCTTCACTCTCGACTCCGCCACTTTGAGGCGGGGTTTCTTGTGAAAGGTCATGCTGTAACCCAGAAAGACCCTTTTCCAAGGACGGTCGACGGCGCTTTTGGCGACGTTGACCTTGAGTGCCAGCCGCTCCTCCAGGAACCGGGTGAGACTGGCCATGACCCTTTGGCCGCTGCGCCTGGTCTGCACGTAAATGTTGCAGTCGTCGGCGTAGCGGCAGAAGGCGTGACCGCGCCTCTCCAGTTCCTTGTCGAACGCGTCGAGCAGGATGTTCGACAGAAGAGGTGAGAGGGGACCACCCTGCGGCGTCCCTTCCACCCTCTGCGACACAAGCCCGCCTTCGAGCACTCCGGCTTGCAGGTACCGCCGGATGAGCAGCAATACCCGCTTGTCTTCGACCTTACGGGCGACCCGCGACATGAGGATGTCGTGGTTCACCCGGTCGAAGAACTTCTCCAGGTCGATATCGACCACCCAGCGCTTGCCGTCGGCCACATGCCGACGGGCGGCTCTAACCGCCTGCCAGGCACTCCGTCCGGGACGATACCCGTAGGAGCTGTCGGAGAAGTCCGGATCGAATAGCGGCGTCAGCACCTGATGCAGCGCCTGCTGAATGAGCCGATCGCACACCGTGGGGATTCCCAGGGTGCGCACGCCCCCGTCGGGCTTCTCGATTTCCACCTTCCGCACCGGCTGGGGGCGATACGTCCCATTCAGCAACTCTTCCCTGATGGTCGGCCACTTCTCCTTGAGAAAGCCGCGTAGCTCGCCCGTCGTCATCTCGTCGATGCCGGGGGCGCCCTTGTTGGCTTCCACTCGTTCAAGGGCCGCCATCATGTTCGGGCGGCTGACGACGTCTTCCATCAGCCCCCGTTCCGCTTTCGTCCAGGAAGGGTCTCTCGTTGCCGTGACGTTTGACGCACCGCTCCCATGCTCTGGCGGCTTCCGGCCGCTGCCCTCCGGGACGGCTCCCGGTATCTCGACCGGGACTTCTGCTGCTCTTGTCGTCATCGAAACGCGAGTCTCCTGAAACGACGCCTCGTGTTCGGCCCTTTGCCGGGTGGTTACTCCGGCTACTACGGCCTCTGCTGACTTCTGCCGGCCCGTCCCGACACCTTACGGTGACGGTAGCACGAGGCAGACCGACAGATCTCCCAGGGTAATGCGCGTGACCTTCCTCCCATCTACCCGCCGCATCTACAGCCCCACCCTCCCGGATGGCTATCGGGCTTTGAAGATATTGGCCTTCTCGCCCGGATGAGACTGCCTCATGCGGTTTCTGTTCGTCGGACCGGGATTTTGCCTGCGGCTTCCTTCAGATTCCACCTCGCGATGGACACCCTTGCCGTCCGGCTAGCGGTTCCCGCCATCAGGGTCCGCAGGGGACTTGCACCCCCAAGTCACTGATTCACCACCACAGTGAATCAGACAGCGCCAGTCAAGGCGCTACGCGCCATGCCTGGCGCACCAAAGAAAAACGGAACCCCGCAGGGTTCCGTTGTGGTTTTCTGGAGCGGGAAACGGGATTCGAACCCGCGACCTTCAGCTTGGGAAGCTGACACTCTACCACTGAGTTATTCCCGCTCAATGTGGGGGCGATTATAGGGCTCCCCCCTTTTTTTTGTCAACGGTTTTTTCCTTTAATAAAATCAGAAACTTCCTCGCTTCATCCGGCTTGCGGACGCGCCCTTCCAGCTCTTCCTGGCGCAACCTGGCCACCAGTTCACCTAGTTGCGGCCCGGGCTGCAGGCCAAAGCAGGAGGCAATCCAGTGGCCGTCGACAAGATCGGGAATTCGATCTGAAGATCGCAGTTCAAGGTAGGCATCAAGAGCGTCGAGGATCGCTTCCCTGTCCGTCAAGGTCGGCGCCAGAGCAGACGCAAGCAGCAGTTGATCGACAGGGAAAGGATACTGGTCGGCCCAGCGCGCGAGGGCACGCTGGCCAAGACCTGTGGGTGGAGGTGCTGAAAACCCTGACTCTGAGAGCGGACAGAGAATTTGCAGGGCGCGAAGGTTCTCCTGGCCAAGGGCGAGCAGGGCCTCGGCTGAAACGGGATCATGATTACCCGCCCCGAGAACAAGGGCAAGGCGCAGACGACCAAGGCGCAGCAGCGAACGACTGACAGGTTGAAACAGCACCGCGGAAACCTGGGGAGAATGACTGCCGAGCCAGTCGATAAAGGTATTGAGGCGCCGCAGTCCGTCAACGGACTTGGTGAAAAAGCTGCTGGAATCCTGGCGTCCTGGCCCAAAGAGAAAGGGAATGGCGCCGATCTCGCCGAGGAGTTCCACCCCTCTGGCGACGCTGGTATCGTTGACCAGGCGTACCAGTTCGTCCCCCCTTCGTTCTGCGGCCACCCCGGCAAGCAGACCCGCCTCGGCGGCCGCCCGCTGCCAGGTCCTCGTTTCCACGCTGAAGTCGAGGGTCGTCGCCAGCCGAACCAATCGCAGGAGGCGCAGAGGATCGGCGCGAAAGGCATAGTCGGCGCAAAGCTGCAGTTCCCGCCGGGCAATCGCTTCCTCCCCCTGCAGGGGGTCGTAACAACGATGATCAGCAAGGCTGATGGCGATGGCGTTGACGGTAAAGTCGCGGTCGCGCAGGTCGCCATCGAGGTCGGCGGCGCGAAAAGGGGCAAAATCGAAGGTGAGAACCGCTCCGTCAGGTCCTGTCCAACTCACCCGAGACTGGTTGCGTTCCCTGTCGAGGAGAAACCAGCGGCCGCCGCACCTCCTGGCGAAGGACCGGGCGAGCTCGGTAGGATCGAAGGGAGTGGCAAAATCAAAATCGGTCACCGAAAGGTGGAGCCGGGCATTGCGCAGAGCCCCTCCCACCAGGAAGGCTTCGGCAGCTGCGGGAATTGGAAGAAGGGCCTCGGGAATGGGCGGTGTGGCAAGAAGGCGTTCGAATTCGTCCATGGGATAAATCTAGCACAACCCAGGGGCATTATCGGTGCGGCAGATTATTTGGACGAATTGCCCTGTTCCTGGTCTCGCCCGAAACCACTCCACGGAGTTAACCAATTCTCTAAGGTCCTGGAACTTATCCCAATAATTTAAAACACCTTTCAATCAACACTACCAAGGCGGCTTCGATTCTCTGTCAGCACGAAAAACGGCCCGCCGGGAATGGCGGGCCGTTTTTGATCCACTGAGAGCTTCCCGGTCAGGCGAGATCTTTGGCCGCCTGGAAGATGATATCGAAAAGTTCCTGGATATCGTTTTCGGCGATGCAGGAGAAGGCGATACGCAGGTCGGTCTTGCCGATGGAGATCGTACCGACGCCATACTTGTCGAGCAGATGAACCCGCAACTGCTCGGCATCGACGCTCTTCAGCTTCAGACACATGAAATAACCGGAGTTGAAGGGGTAGTAACTCCAGGCACTGTCGTATTTGCCGCTGTCGAGAACCTGCTTCGTTTTCAGGGCGCGCCCCTTCATGACCTGGAATTTTTCTTCCTTCTGGGCCAGGAACTGGGTAGAGCGCAGCGCCTCGATGACGAAGGTCTGCGAGGGGTGCGGACAGTTGGAGATCTTGGCGCGGATGATCCCCATGGTCTTCTTCTCGAGGGCGGCGAGCACCTGCGCGCTCTCCCCCTGGTTGCCGTCGGCGAAAGTGATGAAGCCGGTACGGAAACCCCAGACGAACTCCTCCTTGGTGGCACCGTCCAGCTTGACAGCGAGAATCCGCGGATGGAGATTGGCGAGCTTGCCGAAGAGCGATTCCTTCATGCAGTCTTCGTAGAAGAGGCCGAAGTAGGCATCGTCGGTCACCGCGACAATATTACTGCCGCTTTGCGCAACTTCGAGGATTGCTGCCACCAGGGCATCCCCTTCGGCGACGGTCGGCGTGTAACCGCTCGGGTTGTTCGGGAAGTTGAGCAGGACCACTGCCTTCCCCTTCTCGGCAGCACTGTTTTTCAGCACCGCCTTGAAAGCCTCGACGTCGTAGCCACCGGCGACGGTGAAGGTCGGATGCTTCTTGATGATACCGCCGTTGCAGGTGCCGAAGGTCAGGTTGTAGTTCCCCCACAGCATGTCGGGGAGGACGATGTGGTCACCGGTGCCGACAAACATGTCGCCGACGATCGAAAGACCATGAGTCAGGGCGTTGGTCACCACCGGGTTGGAGAAGTGCTTGCCGGCCATGCTCGGGTTCTCGCGCAGCATCTTCTCCCGCCAGAGGCTGCGCAGTTCCGGTTTCCCGGCCGGCGGCGCGTAGGGGTAGATATCCTTGGGGTCGAAGGCGGAGAGTTTTTCGTGGATGCACTGCAGGTACATCGGGCCGCCCTTTTCGGTGGCGATGCCGATGGTGGCGTTGAACTTGTGGGCCTTGTCCTTGGCCTCGGCCGACTGGGTCAGAATCCCCTTGGGGAAGAAGAGGTTCTTGCCGAGGTCCGAAAGCATCTCCAGGACGTAAGGGTTCTGTTTGGCAATCTGTTCGTTGAGCTCTTGAGCCAGCGGATTCATGCGCTCCTCCCTGGGCGGTTGATAATTGCGAACCGGCAGTGCCGCTCGCCGGGAGGCTATTAAATCAGGCCAATCCACGGCTGTCAACGGGAATCACGCCCGGCCTTTCGCCGCCTCCGGTCCGGCCCCCTGGCCTGTGCCCAAGGATAGCTGGCTCCAGCTCATGACAATGACCCATTGCTGTCCTATTCGGGCCGTGATAGATTTTCGCCAATTCATTCTTTGGGGGAGAGATGCTCTTCGTTCAGGTCATTCTGCCGGTTTTTCTCATCATCCTGGCCGGCTTCACCCTCGAAAAAGTCGCCCGGCCGGACTTCAAAACTCTCACCGACTGTTCCCTCTATCTCTTCACCCCGGCCCTGGTTTTTTCTTCCCTGATGCGCCAGGAACTCCATCTGGAACTGGCCGGGAATCTTTTTTTCTTCATGCTCATCTACACTGCAGCCCTGTGGATCCTGAGCACGGTCGTCTCCCGCCTGCTCCATTTTGACGGCGACACCCGTAGCGCCCTGGCCCTGACCACCGTCGTCATGAATGTCGGCAACTACGGCCTCCCCCTCGCCTACTTCGCCTTCGGCGACCAGGGCCTGACCGTCTCGGTCCTAACCTTCGTGATGTTCAACCTTCCCCTCGGCACCATCGCCATCGTCATCGCTCAGGGGAGCAAGGCTCCCATTGGCGCTGCCTTGGCCAATACCCTGCGTATCCCGATCTTTCATGGGGTGCTGCTGGCGATCTTCATAAAAGCTCTCGGCTGGGACCTCCCCACTACACTGTTGCGCCCGTTTGAGCTCCTCGGCCAGGCCGCCATCCCCCTGATGCTCGTGCTTCTCGGCATGCAACTGGCCCGCACCAGAACCCTGGTCCAGCCTCTCTTTTTGACCCTTTCCTCCTGCCTGCGCCTGGTTGTCGCGCCACTTCTCGCCTGGGTTATCACCTCTCTGCTCGGCATCCACGGCCTGCCGCGAGCTGTCGTGATCCTGCAGACCAGTACCTCTTCCGCGGTCCTCCCCCTCCTTTACGCCGTCCGCTTCGGTACCCGGCCCGACCTGGTGGCGAGCGCCATTTTCGTCTCCACGCTCCTCAGTGCAGCAACGCTTACCGTTCTTCTCTACCTCCTGCGCTAAAATAAAAAGGACGAGGCCAGGGCCTCGTCCGAGAAAAGAACATAAAAGCGGCGCCATGGCCGCCTCAACAGAAGCTTATTTGACCACCCGCGTTGCTACGCTCAGGGCCTGGAACGGGACGGTGAGATTCAGTTCCTTGGCGACCTTCATGTTGATCACCAGTGCAACCTTCTTCGGGGTACGCACCGGCAGGGCAAGGGCTTTCTGCATCCCGGTCAGAATCTGCAGTGCATGTACCCCGACCAGCTGTCCCTGTTCCGTCGGGTCGGCTTCGAGGGTGATCAGGCCCCCCAGGTCGCTGAGCCCTGGTATCTGGGAAAGAACCGGCAGCTTGTTTTTGGCGGCGATAGCGAGAATCTCGGGGAGTTGCATCTGCAACAAGGCGCTATCGGCGACGAAGAGCGCGTCGACCCGAGAACAGAGATCCTCACAGCTTTTCCCCAACGTGTTTGCCTTGCCAACCCCCTGGCGCTCGACTTTCAGCCCCAGATGCGTCGCGGCATTTTCGAGATCATCGACCTGCAGAACCGCACCGGGATCGTCGGGACTGAAGAGGGCACCGATCCGTTTCCCCTTGGAAATATCGACGTAGGTTCGCAACAGGGTTTCAACGGGAGTTTTACTGCTGACTCCGCTGATATCACCGCCCGGAACAGCAAGATCCTTGACGAGACCAAGACGCACCGGATCGTAGACATCCGCGAAAAGAACCGGTAGCCGGCGCGCTTCGCGCTTGGCAACCAGGGAGGCCGGGGCGCCATAGGTGATAATCAGATCGGCATTGACACCAACGGCCTTGCGGATACTGTTGGCCCAGGAAATCGGGTCGGGGTTGGGAGTTTGGGTGTAAACTTCGACCTTGCTTTCATCCAGGCCGCCAGCCCGCAGGATTTTCATGAAGGCTTCCTGGGCTTGCTGATAGCGTGGAAGGTCTCCGGTAATAATGACCGCGACAAACTTGCCCCCGGCTGCGGCCGGTCTCGGGATGACCGGCAACAGCAACAGCGCAAGGAGCAGAAGCAGAAGCTTTTTAGAATATTTCATAACATTTCACCTGTTGACCCGTTCGCCACTGAATTTACCAGGCTTTGGCTACAGACAGGGTCACCGTCTGCGCCGACCCATCGAATTCGTCTCCCAGCTGATCCTGATATTTGTCATAGCTGTAACGCGCCGAGCAGGTCCAGGTATCGACGGGCTCCCAATCGAGGCCGGCGAGAATACCCATCTGGCGCGTGTCAAGAGCTGATAGTTCCCGCAGACCGTCGCTGTTGACCGTAAAGGCGGTCGTGTTCACGGCTGCCGGATTGAAACCGGTCATCTGCAGATCGAATTGGGGGTTGAAACGGGCTTTTGACCAGGAAATGTGACCTTCACTGAGGAACGCCAGGCGTTGGGCGATTTGCCAATTGGCGGCAAAGACAGCACTGTGAACGTGCTGGGTATATTCCACACTGTCGTCGGGCACAACCAGGTTGTTGGCCGAATCCATACCGAAAACCAGGTCCTGGACAATCCGGTTCCGGATATAGCCGTAGCTCAGGGTGCAATGGATGCGATCTTTGGGGGTAAACCAAATGCCGGCGCCGATATTGTCGTCTTCACTGCGCCGATGAATCGGATATTCGGTTTCAATTCCAGGGGTGGCCGAAGGTTGGAAGATGCTGTGCTCGTCGTTGCGCGCCCGGGCGACCTGGCCGTTGAGAGAGAGCCCCCAGGAGCCGGTGGACGGCATCCAGGTCAGGCCGGCAAACCCTTCATGCCCCCGGGCTACGGTGGTGGCATAGGCAGGATCGTCAGAGATCCGATACTGGTACCAGGTGTTGAGTTTCAAACCCCTGACGGCAGTGGGGTGGACGTAGGCGCTGAGGCGCAACCGGTTCCGCGTCTCCTTCTCAGGCAACAGCCAGATCCCGGTTTCACCTGCGGCCCCGGTATTGCTGCGATCGATATCTTCACGCCGGAGGTCGGCCTTGAGGGCGATCTGCCGGTTCGGGCGCCAGGTACCGGTGGCATTGTAGACCGCGGTCGTCAGGTCGATACTGTCGCGCACCGCGATGGACGGCAGGGCATTGGCACCGGCCGTATTGGGCGGCGTGGTGAGATCGGTCAAAACCTGAACGTCCGTATTGCCGGCATTCATGTCGAGGAGCCGGTACCGCAGGTTGAAGGTCAGGTTGGGAGCGGGAATGTAGGTGACATCCCCGCTGGTCTTGATGAAGTCGGTCTCCGCCTCCACCGGCCCGAGGGTATTGATCCGGGACTGGTTGGTCCGGGTGCCGAAGGTAACTGCCGCGGCGCCGCTCAGTCCGCCGGAGAGCGAGGTGTGGGCCTTGACGGTCGAGGCGACCAGCCGGGAGTCGGGGTTTTCATCATGCACCAGCAGGGCGTCGTCGTTGCTGGTCCGGTAGCGGTGCTGGTCAAAGGCATCGACCAGGAGCGGTTCCTTGTCCCGGAAGATACGGACCAGCTGTTCGAAGATCAGGTCGATGGGGCCGAGGTGGGCATCGACGGAGCCGGTAAATTCCTCGGTCACCCGGTTGACGTCCTGGCTCCGGCTCTGCAGGTGACAGCCGTTGCAGCTCTCGTCGAGGAATCGCAGCTGCTTTTTCCCACGGCGGTCAAGCCGCCAATAGTTGAGGTTGATGTGAGCGGGAAAAGAGGGCAGTTTCCCCCTGACATGGGCGGAAGATTGATGCACGTCGAGATGATAATCGTCCCCGGGGTTGAGATCTTCGCGAAACAGGGGGGTGCCGCCGGTCGGGCTGTTGACGGTTTCCAGAGGTGCCGGGTACGGGATGTGATCGAGGTTGTGGTAAACGCTTTCGCCGAACAGATTGATACGCAGCAAACCTGCCTGGTCAAAGTGGAGTTCACCGCTGTAGTCCTCTTCGTTCAGGTAAGTCCCTTCAAAAAAGAAGTGACGGCGGCCGGAAAGATCGGAAATTTTGGCGGCGCCAACCAGGGAGTCTTTGAGCTTGTAGTATTCAGCGGCCCGGTTGGGTTGATCCTGGGAATCTGTAACCCGGTAGCCGAGGGAGAACTTGGCGGTAGTCGTGGCTGCGACCGGTCCAACCGGCAGGAGCAGCGCAGTGGCGAGCAGGGGAACGATAAGTTTAGCCTTCACAGAAACGCCTCCCAAACAGTTCAAAGATTATCACCGGCAGCGAAGATCAGCGGGCGATGAAACTCCCCTTCCCTTTTCCGGAAGGAATGTCCGTACCGTGAATGGCTGAATGGCAATCGGTGCAGCGGCTGTAGAAAGCCGGCTTGAAACTGCTCCCGGCCGGAGCATCAACCAGCGTCGGGTGGTTTTTCTCCTGATGACCGGCGTGGCATTGCATGCAAAGGAAGGGCTGCGCGACCCGCAACAGGTTATTGTTCGGAGTTCCGTGCGGATTGTGGCAGTTGGTACAATCCTCCGTCACGTCCGCATGTTCGTAAACGAAAGGGCCCTGATATTCCATATGGCATCGCGTGCACATCTCGCGGATGGTCGCCCCAAGCAGATTATGCTCACCTGCTGTACCGTGCGGATTATGGCAGTCGGTACAACCTATTTTATGCTCGGGAACCGGATGGTGAGAGACATTGCTGAACTGACTCCGCACCGCCTGATGGCAGTTGTAACAGAGTTCGGCGACGTCATGACGGCTGACCTTTTGTTGCGGTCCCTGGTGCAGTTTGTGACAGGCAAAACAGGAAACATCGCTGTTGGCATGGTTGCCGGCGTTCCAGTAGTGCAAAACCGGGGTGGATGAGGCCGAGTGGCATTTAAGGCAGATCAGCGACTGCGCCTGGGCAGGTAATTCCTTGATTTTCAGCAGGGTGTCAAAATCGCACTTTTGCTTCTCATCGATATGAGCGACGGCAAGACTACCCGGGCCGTGGCAGGACTCACAGTTGACCAGGGGGAGGCCGGACCCGGCCTCGATCTGCTCGCCGTGAATGGAGGCCTGGAAATTTTTGGCGATGGTGTCGTGTTTGTGGCATTTCACCAGACACTGGTCGTTGCCGATATAGTCGGCATCAAGGCGCCCGACGATCATGCGCTCGTAGTCGCGGACCGGGAGCAACGGTTGATCGCTGCGCAGGGTGGCGAGATCACTGCAGGCTGAAGCCGTCAGTAGAAGAAGGATACCGCACAATAGAGGGAGGGAGCGCAAGGGATAACCTCCTGATTAAAATGCCGGGTCTGGAACCAGCCACAAATTCTTGCCAAGATATCCTTCCCTTATGCAAGAATTATGAAAATTCAACAACTATCTTTTTTCTTCTGCTATTTCAATTGGTTATACCAGAGCGCAAAGAAGACAAGGACGAAGATGGGAATCCTCCAGGGATTGCTGTCGGCCTAGGGACGGGGCAATCCGTCATTTCGCAGGGCCCAAATGGCTTAGAAGAGGGTGCCAATCACGGTCCCCAGGGCTGAAACGGTTCCGGAATCACTGAGACCGTCTGCAGCTTTTTCGACTTTATGCAAGGTCGTCTTGGCGTCCCGGTAGAGATCGTCATCGTTGACGAGATGACCGAGGGTGCCACTCCCCTCATCGATCTTGGCGGCAATACTGGCGATGCGGGCAATCGCCTCCCGGGTATCCCGATAGACATCTTCTTCGTTAACCAGTTTGCCAAGAGTCCCCTCGCCACGACTGATCTTGCCGCTGATATCCCGAATGCTGGCGAAGGCATCACTGGCGTCGTTGTAGAACCGATCCTCGACCAGGAGTTTGCCAAGACTCCCCTCCCCGGCTCTGAGCCGGCTGGAAACTTCCTGAAGATTGGCAGCCACCTGGCTCACCTGATCATAAAGGGTCGGGTCGTTAAGCAATCGGCCGAGACTCCCCTCGCCTTTTTCCAGCCGCTCCACCACCTGCTTGACGTTAGAAACCGCCAGCGTCAGCTCGTCATAGAGGGTCGGATCATTGACCAGGCGGCCCAGGCTTCCGGCGCCGCTGTCGATCTTCTCCGCAATGCTTTCGAGCCGGGCGACCGCATTGACAAAGGAGGTGCGGCTCTCCTCGATTAGGTGCCCCAGGGTTCCGAAGACGCGCTCCTGGTTCTGGTCAAGATGGGTGATAAGCTGGTCGATATTCGCCCCTTCCACGGAGGGAATTTCAGCGTCACCGGCGAGTTGCGGACTCGCGGGGGATCCGAACTCGAGGCCGAGAAACTGCCCCCCCAAAAGATTCATCTGGCGAATCGATGCCAGGGAGTCCTGGCGGATATCGGTGCCGGAAACCACGTAGAAATCGACCCTGACCCGCGGACCTTCGAGGCGGATGGAGCGGATCCGGCCGACTTCGACGCCAGCCAGGCGAACCGGGTCACCGACCTTGATCCCGACCGCGGAACGGAAAAAGGTATGGTAATTGACCTGGGTCTCGAAGGGTCTCCAGTCTTCAACCAATTCGATCATGACAGCCAGAACGACCAGCGCCGCCAGAAAAAAGAGCCCGACCTTCTGTTCGGTAGTCAGGGTCATGTCAATCCTCCCCCTTGATCCCCTTGGTGGTGGTGTAGATAAAGTTGCGAATCACCGGATTCTGGCTCGCCTTGATTTCAGCGGGCGTGCCGACCTCGATGATTTCACCGCCGCTGATCATGGCGATGCGGTCCGAGAGATACATGGCAAAGTTCAGATCGTGGGTGACGATAATGGTGGTCAGGTTGACTTCCTGCTTCAGGTTTTGAATCACCCGCGCCAGTTCGTCGGAGGTGACAGGGTCGAGTTCGGCCGTCGGCTCATCGTAGAGAATCAGGTCCGGGTTCATCGCCAGGGAGCGGGCGATCGCTACCCGCTTCTTCATGCCGCCGGAGAGTTCCGAAGTCGGCACCTCTTCCTTCCCGGCCAGGCCGACCAGCCGCAGCTTTTCGCGAATGATCCGTCGCACCCGGGCCTCGCTGCAGACCTGCTTTTCCCGTAGCCAGAGGCCGACATTCTCCCCCACTGTCAGCGAGTTGAAGAGAGCCGAGGACTGGAAAACCATGCTGTAGCGATATCCGGCAACCCCCTCAGGCGGCAGACCGGAGAGGATGTCGACCCCGCTGATCCGAATCGCCCCCTGATCGGGTCGTAGCAGCCGGGCAAGATGCTTGAGCAGTACGCTCTTGCCGGTTCCGGACGGGCCAATGATGGAGAAAGTCTCGCCGGCCTGGATGTCGAGGTTGATATCGCGCAGTACCGGCATCCCGGAAAAGGACTTGAACAGATGTTCGACCCTGACCGCAACCCCGGTCGAGGCCTCGTAGGGGCTGTCGAGAGGACGCTCGACAAAAGTTGCCCCGGAGAAACTGTGCACCAGGCGGCTGAACAGCCGACCTTTGCCGCTGACTCCTCTCTTTCCTTCCGGGTTCCTGGACATCATCGACCTAAAGCATGAAACGGGTGAGGAAATAGTTGGCGACGAAGATCATCAGGAAGGCCACGACCACGGCCCGGGTGGTCGATTCGCCAATCCCGCGCGCGCCACCGCTGGTGCGAAAGCCGACATAACAGCCAACCTGGGCGATGATGCCGCCAAAGACGGTGGCTTTGAGCAATCCCTTGAGAATGTCCTGGTAGCCAAGAGCCCGCACCATGTTGTCGTAATAGACACTGAAGGGGACATTGATCACCGGGTTAACGCTGCTGACCAGACCGCCGCCGGCGATGCCGATGCCGATGGTGAATATGACCAGCATCGGCACCCCAACCAGGCAGGCGATCAGCCTCGGCATGGCGAGGAAGCGCACCGGGTTGATTTCCAGAGTCTTTAGCGCATCGATTTCCTCGTAAACCTCCATCGCCCCGACCTCGGCGGCCATCGCGGAACCGACCCGGCCGGCCACCAGCAGGCTGGTCATGACCGGACCAAGTTCCTTGACCATTGACAGACCGACAATCGCACCGATCGCTTCCTGGCTGCCGTACATGGCGAGCTCGGCGCCGGTCTGCAGGGCCAGCACCATGCCGATAAAGAGAGCCATCAACGCCGCGATCGGCAGGGTACCGAGGCCAACACTGCTGATCTGCCGGGCGATGGTCGGCCAGTTGCGCGGGGCATCCTTGAAAAAATAGAGGGTCTCCAGCAGCAGGGCGAGCATCTCCCCGGTAGCGTGGGCGGTTCGGAGCAGTTTTCGACCAATGGTGTCGAGCATGAAAATTGGCTTATCCTCGGCCGGCGTCCGCGGAGGGAGCCTGCCCCCAGGAGATTCCCCAGGGGAGAAAGAAAAAAGTCACTTTTTTGGCGGCATGATCGCGACGATAGCGGATCAGGCCTTTCAGTAAAGAAATGTCGGTCTCATTTCCCGCCGCGGAGCGAAACGCAAAGAAGGGAAAAACCTCCATGGCCACACTTTCCGGGCGCCGTTCCTGCCAGATGAGGTTCCAGAGCAAGGTATCGACGCGGTTGCCGTGAGGATCCCACTTGCACTGGTAGACGCGCCAGAGTGGCGCCCAGTTGCGTTCAATTCCGTCGCTGTTGGGAAAAAACGGCTCCATCAGGGCAAGCAGACTGAAGTGCGAAACCCCATGGTCGCGCTGATAACGGAAAAGCGGCCAGAAGGTGACCCGGCGCAAGCGGATTCCCACTTCGCCGGGATCGGACTCCTGAAAATCGCGATAGAGAAAAAAGAGGACCCGGTGCTGACGTCGTTGCAGGACCGGGGAATCAACACGATCGTAGCGGTAGATTGGCCAGGGAAGCCAGAGTTTTTCCTTCTCGCCGTGCCTGTCATAGGCGAACAGGGGGAAGAACCGGTTGCCGTAATCACTCTGCCCCCGCGTTACTCCCAGAATCGGCCAGGGGAAATCCCACTTCTTATACCCTTTTTCGTGGTCTTCCCGAAAGGAAAAAAAGGGCCAAAGGAAGACCCTGCTCCTTTGCCGTGAGCTCTGGTCGCTGCCATAGAAGGGCCAGAAAGTCCGAATCCGGCGTGGATGATCGGTCTCCAGGTCGAGGTCATAATGAAAGATAAGCGGCCAGAGATAGAACTGCTTGCGATAGCTTTCCGCTTTCCTGCTGACACCGAACAGCGGCCAGGCCTTGAAGCCGGCCTCGTTTTCCCCATCCACTAGGGCGAAAAAGGGCCAGAGGATGTTGGTAACCGTGGTCGTCCCCTTGCGGGTCTGGCCATAGAGGGGAAAGAGGGCAAAACGGATAACATCGCGATTGAAGCGGTTGACGATCCGGCCACCGAGGGGAAAGAGGGCGAAACTGGTCTCCTGGCCGGGGGAATTTTTGTAAAACAGCAGCGGAAAGAGGGTAAAGGAATGTTCACGCTGGGGGGATCCGGTATTGATCTGGTCTTCGTTGAGGAGGTTGAGGAGGCTGAAAGAAAAGGTCCCCTCCCCGCCCTGGCTCCGAACCAGCGGGAAAATGAGATCGGTTGAAAATTGTTGGGAGCTCGCGGCATGGTAGAAGAGGGGACGCAGGGCCACTTCCCGTTCCTCCCCCTTGGTCTCCCATTTGAAGATCGGGCCGAGTATATGCAGGGCCGCATAGTCGGTGGAAGGTGAGCTGCGCCAATCGAGAAGGGGCCAGAGAGTTACGACCGAGCCGGTGTCTGCCTCGGAGCCGGCAGGAGCCGGAACCGGCATCAGGAGCCACAGCAGGCAGAAAATGGTGAGAAGGCGGGGCATCGTCTCTCCAGCGCTCGAAGCAGGCAGGACCAAAACCGATGAGACCGGTTCAGTGGCGATCGTCTTTCCTGGCGACCGGTGGCAAATCGGCCGGCGGCGGTTGTTGACTGCCGGCCCCTCCCCGGGCGCGGCTTACCAGCCGGAGGATGCCCCAGATCAAGAGGGCAATCAATAGAATGAAGAGGACGTCTGCGCCGCGCGGATCGTGCATCATGCCTTGTCCCCTTTCTCGCCCTGGATCCGTTCGATTCCGTCCCGGGCCGGCTGGTAATCCGAGTCGAGCTCCAGCGCCTTGCTGAAGGCGTCAAAGGCGCCAGCCGGCTCACCGGTCCGTTCCCGGCAGACGCCGAGAAGATAATAAAATTCGGCCGCCGGCAATTCCCGGGGGAGTTCTCCCTGCTCTTCCAGCTGATCGAGAAGGAGACGGGCCTCGGCAAAGCGCTCCTCGCCGCATAATTCAAGGGCATGACCGACTGCTTCCAGTTCTTCGACCAGGGGGTGATCCGGCATGCCGGCCCGGGTGATCCGCTCCAGCCTGGCGGCCAGCGCCTCCCGCGCCGGGGAAGGGGCGAGGTGGTCGTGGAGCTGGCGCCAGGAACGAGCCGCGGCCGGATAATCGCCGAGCAAAAAATCGGTCTGTCCGAGGAGATTGAGGCTGGCGGGATCGCCCGGCCGGTGTTCCAGTGCCAGGTGGAGGTGCTTGAGGGCCTGCTGCAAATGCTGGCGGCTGGAGCTCATCTCCTGATAATTCAGGGCAAGATGGAAACAGGCCATGCCGATCTGCTGGTGCAGTCCGGCGTTTTCCGGTTCCAGGAGAGCGAGAATCTTCAGCGCATTGATCTTGCGCTTGACATAGGGCGGGTCGACTTCCTTGTGGTCGAGCATCAACGCCATCGCCCCCAGGTCAGCGAGATAGTGCGGCCAGGCATCCCTGAGCAATTCGGCATACTGCCGGTTGTTGGCACCATCCGGGAATTGACGCAGATAATCGTAGAGGCTGCTACCGATGGCATCGGCCGCGGGAGCCTCGCCGGTCTGAAGCTGGCGTTTAAGCGGCAGCGGGAGGTCGGGGAGGACGACAGGGCGTTCTTCCGGCCCGACCTTGACGGTGAATCCGGCCGGCGGGGTCCAGAAGCGAAAATCGCCCCGGCCCATGGGTGCGCCTTCCTGGATATCTGGCATAAACTGTTCCTTTTTGGTTAGTACCGGCGACCGGGAAAGGTGTCGATTCGACTGTCGACTCCCGGCACCTTGTAGATTTTAACCCCGTCCCAGGGCTTGCCGAGAATACCATCGTGAATGGCCCAGCTCCGGCCGCGCACGCTCTGTTCCATGCCCGGCTGGCGAAACGGGCTCGATCCGTCGAGCCGCTGGAAAAGGATCCCTCCAGGGCGAAATTCACGATCGATCCAGAGCATCAGCTGTTTGCCGGTGGTGTAGTCAAAGCCATACCCCTCGTAGCGGATGGCGTTGCTGTAGGACAAGGGCTCGGCAACGATCATGCCGCAGCCAAGCGCGGCAACAAAACGCTCGAACTGGTGAAAAAATGGTTTGAAGAGCTGCAGTCCGCGGCGGACCTGGTGCGGCGAAAGACCGGCCTTCATGGCAGCGAGTTCGGCACCGAGGTTTCTGCGCAGGGTGCCGAAGGAATTGTCCCGCCCGGTCTCGTCGCGGTCAATATCGAATCGGGGTGCCGAAGGATCGTTGATCAGGCAAAAGGAAAGTTCAATTTGCCCGAAGGGGGTATCGGCCACTTCGACAAAAAAAAGGCAATCGGCATCATCGGGGTGAAGCCGCACCTCGATCCGCAACAGGCCAAGTCCCTCCGGGCAGATAAAGCGGACCTGACGCTGCCTGTCGGCAAAATCAAAACGTTCCAGCAACGGCACCGGGATCAGCTGGCAGTAAATCTTCTCTTTTTCCACCCGATCGAGCCGGTTGATGTCCCGCAGGGAAAAGAGCGGCAGTCCGGCCTCATCCAGCAGTTGTGATCCGGCCGGAAGCGTCATGCCCCTCTCCTGCGCGAAATACCATGCACCGGTTCCAGCCGCCGCTCGAGAAAACCAAGGACTCGCTCAAGGTCGCGCTGGGCACGGGCAAAATCCCCCGGTTGGGCCAGATGCGGGGCATCCCGCAACGATTCACCCTGCCAGCCAAGGCTCCTGGCGCGGGCCCGAAAACCGGGAGGGAGGCAATCGGACAGTTCAATGCCGCAGGCTGCGGCCCAAAAGAGAGCCCAGCAGCGGGCCACGTTGCACTTGTCGTAGCCGCCGCCACCGAGAATCACCCAGGGAATTCCCAGACTGGCCAGGGACCGGGCGGCAAACTCGTAGGAACGCGTGGTGAGCTCGAGCCTGGCCAGGGGATCGGTTCGCATCCCGTCAACCCCGGCCTGAGTCACCAGAAGATCAGGGTGGTAGCTGCGCAGCAACGGCAGGACCATGCGCGTCAGGGCCTGTTCGAAGATAAGATCATCGGCATGGCGCAGCAGCGGAATATTGACCGCATAACCATAACCGGCCCCCTCGCCGAGTTCGTCGGCAAAACCGGTGTGCGGGTAAAAATCCTTGCCATTTTCGTGAACCGAGATCGTCAATACCCGGTCGGTATCGTAAAAGGCCTGCTGTACGCCGTCACCATGATGGGCATCGAGGTCGAGATACGCGATGCGCAATCCGCGGTCCAGGTAGCTGCGGATGGCAATTGCCGCATCATTAAGATAGCTGAAGCCGGAAGCGCGCGCGGGCTGGGCATGATGATAGCCACCGGCCGGATTGAACGCGGCCCGAAAGCGATCCTCCACCACCAGCCGCATCGCTTCCAGGGTGGCGCCGCAGCAAAGCCGCGACCAGTCGTACATCTCCGGGAAGACCGGGTTTTCCACATCGCCAAGACCAAAGCGGAAATCAGCACGCGGCGTGATGGAGAGGCTGAACTCCCGCAGTCGCTGCAGATAGTCCTGGCGGTGGAAATTGCCAAGGATCTCCTCAGTCGCCAGCGGCGCTTCAACACAGGAGACGGTGGGCCCCCTCCCGAGTCCGAGTTCCTCGATCAGGTCGTAAGCGAGCCGATAGCGCTGCACCTTGAAGGGGTGCTCTTCGCCGAAGGAGACCGCAGAAAAGTGCTTCGAGGTGAGCAGGCAAAACTGCGGAGAGGCATGTAAATTCAGCGCCATGGCACGTTTGTACACTCCGTCACGGCAAAGGTCAACCGACAAATTTCACCGCCGGGCCAGCTCACGGATCGGGTAGGAGGCGGGGTCGCCCCCGCCGTCCTCCCACACCACCGTGCGTACGGTTCCGTACACGGCGGTTCACAAGGCGCTCTGAAAGCGGCGGTGCTGATCGGTCAAGCGGATCAGCCCCAAGTAGCGAAAGAAGGATGTCGGATACGCTTCATTCATGTGCGAGGCCCCTGAGTTCCACCAGGGGCCTCGCCCGTTCGTGGCCGATTTCCACGCCCGGGCTTCCGGCAATCCCCGCTGCATCAACCTCTTGGCCCGGGTATAGGGGCGCTTCCACTGTCGCCATAGAATGCAGCGCAGCTTCCGCCGCAGCCATTTGTCCAGTTCTTCGAAGATGCCTTTGACCTCCGCCAGGCGGAAGTAAGAGGCCCACCCCCGTAGCTTCGGGGTGATTTCTTTGATGACCTGAGCGAGACTGCGTCCCCTGCCCCGTCGGCAGACCTTCCTGAGTCCGGCCTTGAACCGCTTCACTCTCGACTCCGCCACTTTGAGGCGGGGTTTCTTGTGAAAGGTCATGCTGTAACCCAGAAAGACCCTTTTCCAAGGACGGTCGACGGCGCTTTTGGCGACGTTGACCTTGAGTGCCAGCCGCTCCTCCAGGAACCGGGTGAGACTGGCCATGACCCTTTGGCCGCTGCGCCTGGTCTGCACGTAAATGTTGCAGTCGTCGGCGTAGCGGCAGAAGGCGTGACCGCGCCTCTCCAGTTCCTTGTCGAACGCGTCGAGCAGGATGTTCGACAGAAGAGGTGAGAGGGGACCACCCTGCGGCGTCCCTTCCACCCTCTGCGACACAAGCCCGCCTTCGAGCACTCCGGCTTGCAGGTACCGCCGGATGAGCAGCAATACCCGCTTGTCTTCGACCTTACGGGCGACCCGCGACATGAGGATGTCGTGGTTCACCCGGTCGAAGAACTTCTCCAGGTCGATATCGACCACCCAGCGCTTGCCGTCGGCCACATGCCGACGGGCGGCTCTAACCGCCTGCCAGGCACTCCGTCCGGGACGATACCCGTAGGAGCTGTCGGAGAAGTCCGGATCGAATAGCGGCGTCAGCACCTGATGCAGCGCCTGCTGAATGAGCCGATCGCACACCGTGGGGATTCCCAGGGTGCGCACTCCCCCGTCGGGCTTCTCGATTTCCACCTTCCGCACCGGCTGGGGGCGATACGTCCCATTCAGCAACTCTTCCCTGATGGTCGGCCACTTCTCCTTGAGAAAACCGCGAAGCTCGCCCGTCGTCATCTCGTCGATGCCGGGGGCGCCCTTGTTGGCTTCCACCCGCTCTAAGGCCGCCATCATGTTCGGGCGGCTGACGACGTCTTCCATCAGCCCCCTTTCCGCTTTCGTCCAGGAAGGGTCTCTCGTTGCCGTGACGTTTGACGCACCGCTCCCATGCTCTGGCGGCTTCCGGCCGCTGCCCTCCGGGACGGCTCCCGGTATCTCGACCGGGACTTCTGCTGCTCTTGTCGTCATCGAAACGCGAGTCTCCTGAAACGACGCCTCGTGTTCGGCCCTTTGCCGGGTGGTTACTCCGGCTACTACGGCCTCTGCTGACTTCTGCCGGCCCGTCCCAACACCTTACGGTGACGGTAGCACGAGGCAGACCGACAGATCTCCCAGGGTAATGCGCGTGACCTTCCTCCCATCTACCCGCCGCATCTACAGCCCCACCCTCCCGGATGGCTATCGGGCTTTGAAGATAGTGGCCTTCTCGCCCGGATGAGACTGCCTCATGCGGTTTCTGTTCGTCGGACCGGGATTTTGCCTGCGGCTTCCTTCAGATTCCACCTCGCGATGGACACCCTTGCCGTCCGGCTAGCGGTTCCCGCCATCAGGGTCCGCAGGGGACTTGCACCCCCAAGTCACTGATTCACCACCACAGTGAATCAGACAGCGCCAGTCAAGGCGCTACGCGCCATGCCTGGCGCACCAAAAAAAAAAGGTGGAGCTAAGCTCCACCTTAGTGCCTCCCCTCGGGAAGGCGTTGATTGGTGACCCCTACGGGAATCGAACCCGTGTTACCGACGTGAAAGGCCGGTGTCCTAGACCGCTAGACGAAGGGGCCGTGTCTATTCATTATCGCGATACGCGTCGCGGATGACTCTGGCTGGGGTGCTAGGATTCGAACCTAGGGATGACGGAGTCAGAGTCCGTTGCCTTACCGCTTGGCGACACCCCAAAACGAGATGGAGTATGTAACAATAATCCCCGAACGAGTCAAGGGAAAACTTTCACCCTTTAGCCCTGAAGCATTCCCCGGGCCTGGCGCAGCCGCCGCAGGGAAATTTCAGGGCCGAGAACTTCGAGAACGTCGAAAAGGCTTGGGCTGGTAGTCCCCCCGACCAGCGCAACGCGCACCGCGGGACCGAACTTGCCGAGCTTGAGGCCCGTTGCTGCCATGACCCGGCCAAAGGCCGCCTCGATGCCAGCGTGATCCCAGCTCTCGGTGGCCTCCAGCTCTGCAATCAGTGCATCAAATACCACCTGTTTGTCCGCGGTCAGAAATTTGGTCACCGCCTCGGCATCGAACTCAACTTCGCGGCGATAGTAAAAGAGCGCACCCTCAGCCATTTCGACCAGGGTATGGGAACGCTCCTGCAGGGTTTTGACCACCGCCGCCAGTGGCGGGCCGGAACCGGGATCGACCCCGCGCGCCGCCAGCTGTTCAGCCAGCAGAGTGCCGAGTCGCTCCGGGTCACCCTGCTTGATGTAATGGGCGTTAAGCCAAAGGAGCTTGTCGGGGTTGAAGACCCCGGCGGCGCGGCCGACGCTGTCGAGGCTGAATTTTTCAATCAGCTCTTCGCGGCTGAAGATTTCCTGGTCGCCATGGGACCAGCCGAGGCGCACCAGGTAATTGACCATCGCCTCGGGGAGGAAGCCCATCTCCCGGTAAGCCATGACCGAGGTGGCGCCGTGGCGTTTGGAAAGCCGGGCCTTGTCGGCGCCGAGAATCATCGGCACATGGGCGAACTCGGGAACCGGGTAGCCGAGGGCCTGATACATCTGGATCTGCCGCGGGGTGTTGTTGATGTGGTCGTCACCGCGGATCACCAGAGTCAGTCCCATCTCGGCGTCATCGACGACGACCACGAAGTTGTAGGTCGGGGTCCCATCGCTGCGCTGGATGATGAGGTCGTCTAGCTCATCGTTGGCGAAGGTAATCGGCCCCTTGATACGATCGACAAAGGTCGTCTCCCCTTCCTGCGGCGCCCGGAAACGAACGACGTAAGGGGCGTCCGGCTGATCCTGCCGATGGCGGCAGGTGCCGTCATACTTGGGCTTGCCGCCGCACTTCAGGGCCGCTTCGCGCCTAGCATCAAGTTCCTCGGCACTGCAATAACAGCGGTAGGCACTTCCCTTGGCCAGCAGCTCGTCGACCTTGGCGCGGTAAAGCTCGAAACGCTGGGACTGGTAATAAGGACCCTCATCGTAATCGAGCCCAAGCCACTCCATTGCCTGGAGAATGGCATCGACCGATTCCTGGGTGGAGCGGGCCACGTCGGTATCCTCGATGCGCAGGATAAAGGTACCCCCCTCCTTGCGGGCGAGCAGCCAGTTGAAGAGAGCGGTGCGGGCACCACCAATATGTAGATAGCCGGTCGGGCTGGGGGCAAAACGGACACGCAGCTTGGACATGGAATGACTCCGGGAGCGGGTAATGGAAAGCGGCGGGATGAAGCTCGCAACGCTTGGCGACCCGCAGTATATACCGGATGGCGGCAGGGCTGACAAGGCTTTTCTGGGCAGGTCACGAAGTAGCGGCAGGCCAGATCGCGAGGCCGGCGTAGCCGACCACTTCCTGCTGGTCGCCAGTGACATCGCCGGAATTGCCATAGCGGATCAGTTCCGCCCCGGTGGCACCCAGAACCCGGGCGGCAGCAAGCAGGACGACGGTCGGCAGAACCCCGCACATGCTGATGCGGCGCTCCCGAACGGTGCGGTAGAGCCCCTCGGGGTCGAGCGCCAGGACACAGTCGATGGCGAGCTGATCCTTGCCGCGGGCAATCTCTCCCGCTTCATAATGGGTCATGTCGCTGCTGACGACAATCAGGGTCGGGTGCAGATCTTCAGCGATCAAGGTGGCGAGCCCTTCGCCAATCTCGAGGAGTTCCGTCAGCGGAAGATGACCGAGGCAGAGCGGCACAATCCGCGCGCCGGGATTTCGCACCTGGAGAAAGGGGACCTGGACCTCGAGGGAATGCTCAAAACGATGGGCGGCCGAGTCGGCCCCGGTTTGCGGGCAGCGCTGCAGCAGGCGGCCGGCAAAATCAGCGTCAACATGGACTTTGCCGAGGGGTGTCTCCCAGCTGCCGTCGGCATAGATAGCCGCAGGGTGGCCGAACCCGTGGTGATTGGGGCCGATAATGACAACCCGGTCCGGTATCGCGACCCGGGCGAAGGTTTCAGCGGCAATAGCCCCCGAATAAATATAACCGGCATGAGGCGAGACGATTCCCAGGGCCTGGCGCGTCGTGGCCTCAGGTGTCAGTTCGAGAATCTGGCGCCGCAGGAGAAGAGGATCCGAATTGTAGAACTGGCCGGCAACGGCAGCCTGTCGCAGCATTTCAGAATCCTTTCGGGGTCAGAAGAATCCTTGGTAAATCATGCGCAGCCCGATCAGGACCAGCAGCAGGGAGAAGATCGAGACGAGTTTAGCATGGGCGGTACGGGAAGCAACCCGCACCCCGAGGCGGGCGCAAAGGATACTGAACGGGGCCACAATTGCGGCGACCAGCAGATTCACGTAGCCAAGGGAGAAGGCCGGCAGATCGGGGATCTCCCAACCGTGCGCGATATAGGAGAGCGCCCCGGTGAGGGAGGAGATGACGATCAGCGCACTCGAGTTGCCAACCGCCAGTTGAATCGGCAGCTGCAGGGCGATAACCATCAGCGGTACCGCAACGACGCCGCCACCGACCCCGAAAAAGGCCGAGAAAGCACCACCCAAAAGGCCAACCGCCAGAAGCGGCAGTGCGGAGACTCGCTCATCACGGATCGGCGGGAGATGGGGTTTGAAGAGAAACATTTTCACACCGACAAGGATCTGCATCATCCCGAACAGGCCCTTGAGCCAGTCGCCGGAGAGCCGGGCGGCCAGGGCTGCGCCGATCAGCGCCCCAACGATGCCGCCGAGGGCGAGAAAGCCGACCTGGTGCCAGTCGACGTTGCCGCGTTTGCGATGACCGAGGGTGCTGCTGACCGAGGTCGGGATGATGATTGCCAGGCTGGTGCCAAAGGCGGCATGGACGATAATGTCTGGTGAAAACCCGGCAAGACCGAAAATCACCAGGAAGAGCGGCACGAGGATGACACCGCCACCGATGCCGAGGAGCCCGGCCAGGAAGCCGGCGCTCGAACCAAGCACGGCAAAGAGGAACAGAATCGGGAGCGAGAGGATATGCATAGGCGCCACAACGAAAAAGCCAGCCCGTAAGAGGCTGGCTTCAGGTTCGATTGGAGGCCCCGACCAGATTCGAACTGGTGATGGAGGTTTTGCAGACCTCTGCCTTACCACTTGGCGACGGGGCCGTACGCTGCGCTGGCAGCGCCGAGAGCCCGACATTGATACCAGATCACTCCCGGGGTGTCAAGGGGAAATGGCTGTCAAACGGTCACTCGCCCCTCCCCTTTCCGGGACCATGGAGATAGTCGCCAAGCAGGCTGCGGCTATGCTCGTCGTCGTGACACTCGACGCAGAGGTTTTCCCAGTTGCTGCCATCCGGTGGGTTATTGGCGTGGTTGCCATCCTTGTGATGAACCGTCAGCAGGTGAAGGTTCCCGGCATCGAACTCCCGTCCGCACTTGGCACAAATCCAGTCATGCAGTTTCAGGGATTTCTCCCGGTAGTTGCTGTTCTTCTCCTGCTCGGCCCGCATCCGCCGCACCCGCTCATCGATTTCGGCCTGGGAGAGGGCGGGTACCGGCCGGCGTGGTCGTCTTCCCCCGCCGCGATTCATGAGCGCAAGGCTCCCATGTCTGCCACGCTCCCGCATAATGTCGGGGTAGCGCTGCGGTTCTCGATCTGAATCATCACTGTTGCCTCCTCATTCCTTGAAGGTAATACGGTAGATGGCTCCGCTGCGATCATCACTGAGATAGAGGGCTCCATCGGGGCCAATCGCTGGCGCCACCGGTCGTCCCCAGGCCGTCCCCTCTTGAAGCCAGCCACGGATCACGTCCCGGGGTGCTCCCGCAGGACGAGCATCCCGAAAGGGGATGCCGATCAGCTTGTACCCGGTAGGAACGCTGCGGTTCCAGGAACCGTGAAGGGCGACGTAAAGCATCTCCCGAAAAGGCTGCGGGGCAGCGAACCCGGTTCCGAAGGTGATACCGAGGGGCGCCGAATGGGCCGGAATTGCAACGGCCGGCGCCAGAGTCTCGCGACAGCGCCGGGCGGATCCCAGTTCAGGGTCGGGGACCTGTTCGCCGTAGCAGTAAGGCCAGCCATAATCGCCACCGGCAACGATCTGGTTGATCTCATCGGGTGGCAGGTCGTCACCGAGCATATCCCGGCCGTTGTCGCTCCCCCACAATTCGCCCCGCAGCGGATCGATGGCGAGCCCAACGCTGTTGCGCAGCCCCCTGCCAAAGAGAACCGCGGCGCCCCCGCTAGCGGGGATTGCGAGAACGGCGGCGCGCCGGGAGTCTTTTTCGATGCAGGCGTTACAACTCGACCCGGCAGAGACCAGGAAGTCTCCCTTTTCCCCGCGCACTACGCTGCGGGTCCAATGGCCACCGCCACCGGGCAGGTCACTGGTGAGCACCTTGATTCCATCGGCCTGCAGGTCACCATCGCTGTCCCGCAATCGCAGCAGGCGACTGTTCTCTGCCACCACCAGATCGACACCCGCAAAGGTCAGGCCGTGAGGGCGATCGAGGCCGGTAGCAAAATCGATTCGACGGTCGGCCAGCCCATCCCGGTTGCGATCGGGCAGCACTGCCACCATACCGTCCCGCGGCAGGGAGACATAGAGATCCCCGGCGGGACTGAAGGCGAGCATGCGCGGCGCCCCCAGGCCCGTGGCGAAGAGGGAGACCTGGAAGCCGGGGAGGACCTGGAGAGTGCGGCGGGTTGCAAACGTTCCCTGGCGCAGGTCGTCGGTAACCTGCACTTCGACTTCCGACAAAAGCTTCCCGGTGCGGACCCGCGAGTCGCCCAGGCAGCCATGGGGCCAAAGGGGCCACAGCAGGCTGACGGCAATGGCCAGAGAGCTGCCGAGGGTGGCCCAGCGCCAGCCATGGCTGCGTCCGATGGCAAACGCGCCCAGCACGAGCAGTCCCCCGGCCGCCAGCCAGTACCAGAAGGACGGCGGCGGGATGTAACGAAACAGCAGACCAAGGGCCAATCCGCAGAAAAGCGAAAATGGCCCGAACAGGGCTGACAGCAGGCGTAGCATGGCGTCCCCCCAAAATCGCGGTGGATATCCCAACTATACCATGCGGGAATGCGGCCAGGAGTCTTGGCCGGAGGTTAGCGCGGAACCCGGCCGGGAAGGGGTTTCCGGGGACGAAGGGTCTATCGCCGGCGCTGGTTCTACCCGAACAGGGTACTGACCAGGTAGGCTGTATAACCGAGGTAACAGGCGACCAACACCGCGCCCTCGATGCGATTGATGCGGCCCGGGCCCCGGAACCCGTAGCCGATCACGAAGAGCGACAGGGTCAGTACGGCCATCACCAGCATGTCGCGATTGAAAACCTCTGGCCCTACCGCCATCGGGTGAATCGCACCGGCGATACCGACCACCGCCAGGGTATTGAAAAGGTTGGAGCCGAGGACGTTGCCGAGGGCGATATCGTGCTCCCCCTTGCGGGTGGCGATGATCGACGAGGCGAGTTCCGGCAGCGAGGTACCGACCGCAACGATAGTCAGGCCGATGATCAGGTCGCTGACGCCGAAGCCGTGGGCGATCTTCACCGCGCCCCAGACCAGAATGCGGGAGCTGGCGATGAGCAATACCAGCCCCACCACCAGCCAGAAGACCGCACGGCGCATCGGCATGGCACGGACATCGAGCTCCTGCTCCATCTCGCTGCCGAGGGTATCGGTCTTTGTCCGCATCCCCTGCCAGACGGTCCAGGCCATCAGGCCGCCGAACAGGGTCAGCAGCACCACAGCATCGAGCCGGGTGATCCCGCCATCCCAGATCTGCCATGCCGCCAGGGCAGTCACCAGGGTGAGGATCGGCAGCTCCTTGCGCAGCACCTGCGAATGAACGGCGATGGGGCTGATCAAGGCCGTCACCCCGAGAATCAGGGCGATGTTGGTGATATTCGAGCCGTAAGCGTTCCCCAGGGCGATCCCCGGGTTCCCCTGCGACGCGGCCAGCGCCGACACCACCATCTCCGGCGCCGAGGTGCCAAAGCCGACGATCACCATGCCGATCAAGAGCGGCGGCATGCCGAAATGGCGGGCGGTGGCGGCCGAGCCCTCGACAAAGCGGTCGGCGCTCCAGACGAGGAGCGCCAAGCCAAAGATTACGGCGATAAAGGCCAGGGTCATACAGCTCCTGTTTTTATAGCGATGCCCCAAGGAATTTTTCAAACCTGCGGCACATGCGCGCGAGGGCATTTAATTCGGCGTGGGTCATCTGGTCATAATCGTCGGGCAAAATGCCGTCATCGGCCACCGATTCGCGCAGCTTCTCCAGCGGATCAACCTGATACTCCTCGTACAGGGAAACCTGGCTGATAATGGACCCGCCAAGCAGCCAGAGGTGGTCGCGATACTGGGCGAAGGTCTTTCGGGACAATCCCTCGTCATAAAGCGCCTGCAGAAAACCGGCAAACCAGGGCAACAGCTTCTTGCCGTAGGCGAGATCTTCCGCAACGCCCATCCAACTCTTCGGCCACCTGTCGAAATCTGGTGCCCAGGCGCGAAAACTTTCCGTTTCACTGCTCCAGATCAAATTCACATCACCCCCAGAATCCACCCCTCTACCTGGGCCACGGGGTATTCGCCGGGCAGCATGTCGGGCTTCAGGAAATTTCCGATGGTGCCATCCGTATCAGACTTTTTCAGCCAGGCGGCAGCAACGTAGGCATCGTGCTGGTCGGGCGTGCGGCCCTCCCGTGGAGTGCTCTTGCTCCACAACGACGGGTAGACCTCCACCAGCGCGGATTTGCCCGCAGGAATTTCCCAGCCATCGAAGGGCCAGAAGTGGATGCGGTCTCCAAGTTGATTGCGCAGATACCGAAGCCAGGGCAGCCCGGCGTGGGTCGATTTGGCCACCGAGCCGGGCACGTCGAAATGAAAGACCGACTTGGCCCCGGCCCGCTCCTCGGTGATGCGCCGCCAGCGGGCGCTACCGGAACGGGCCTCGCCTTTGCCCCGTGAACCGTGGCGAATGAAATCGACGTAAATGTGTTCGGCGTCGGTCGGCCAATGCTTCTGAAAATCGTCGAGGAAAGTGGGCCAGTCCGGCTCGAGCCAATGAACTTCAAAATAACGCAGGGGAAAGGAAAAGCCATGGTCGATACCAACGATGGTCGGCACATCCCCGGATAACTGCTCCGCCAGCCATTCCGCCAAGCCGCGCCGGGTCCAGTATTTGCGCGGACTGGGCGGCGGTTCGATTTCAACCGGCATAGATTCGTGGCTGGCCTCGTAGACCCGGAGCCCCTTTAAGCTGGCGTCCGGGGTTTCCGCGCCGGAGTAGTCGATGCCGAAATAGCGTTGAAAGGCGGGATACATCATAAACTCTCTTTCTGACATTTACCTGGTCGGTCACTTGGTCGGTACTTGATCGCTGAGCCAGGGCATGTCACAAGCCATGTCGTGAGTTTGTCACAAGTTATCCACCGCCGGGCCGGGCCACCACCTGACGGCCCTTGTCGGTCAGGCGGTATTTCTGTTTGCTGCTGCGCGGCTTGTCGGGGAGGGTCATTTCAACCAACCCAGCCTCCAGAGCCGGGAACAGATATGCCTTGCGGAAATGTTCATCATCTTTCAGCCCGAGCGCCTCTTTGAGTTGCTGCCGGGTCATCTCTCCAGAAAGGACAGAGAGCAGCCGGACTTCCGGGGTGACTTCCGGTGCGACTTCCGGGGTCGAGATGCTCAAAGTATCCAAAATCATCCGCAGCATGAAGGTGATGAAGGGAGCGGAATCGGTCTTGTGGGTGCTTTCCTGAATAGCCTGTTAGTACTCGGCCTGGTGCTCGAAAATCAGGCTTTCCACCGGGATGTCGGCGAACAGGGGATTCCAGCGGGCCAGAATCAGGCTTTGCCATACCCTTCCTAAACGGCCATTGCCGTCGGCGAAGTGGTGAATGAATTTATTCCAGCCTTGCAGCTTCAGCAGCAATATGCCCAGCAAGGGACGTTACAAAAGTTTTGAGACTGGTCATTGAGGACAGTGAGGAAAATTCACCATTGCCAGCGGCGGTTCTCGGTGAGGCGATAAGCGAAGCAGTTGTATAGAGCTGTTCCTGTGTCAGTTTCTGGCACAACAGATCGTACCGCTGAAGATATGAAGCGCCCTTGAATTCCTCGAACACTGGGAAATGGGGGGAGTTGTCCTTGATCGAAGAACTGGATTCCAGGGCCTCCTCAACCAGCATCAGCCAGCCAACAAACGGTCGAGGCTGTTTGCCGAAAGCACCCTCGCGATAGGCCGTCCATAAGTCATGGGCCGTTCCAATGGCCTCTTCTGTCCTGTTGTTGAAATTATTTCCGAAAGAAGGTCCGACCTGACTTTTCAGCTCTATGGCCGCGATCAACTCGCCTTTGTGGATGACAAGCAGATCCCAGAGTTTGGTTGGCCGAAAGAAACCGGGCAACGTCAGAACTGCGCGTTTTTGGTGGATATCGGCATTTGCAAGACCGTTAGCGCGGATCACATCCAATATCAATGCGATGAAGCCGTCCATGTTTTTTCCGGCAGTAACGCCAGCTCGTTCGCCTTGGTCGGACTTGCCCGATTCAATCTGCTTCTGCCTGGCGGCTTCCCGGTTTCCCCAAAACGCCTGCACCGCTTCACGAGCCTTGCGCTCGTAATCCACGAGGTCAATTGCCATCTTCATTCTCCATTGCCGCCAAAAGCGGATCGTTCTTCTTGATTCAGGTTGTAGAGCTTAAAAACCGCTCTGTTACAGGCATCAAGATCACGGGTGGTCGCGGCATGGATCAACTCCCGCCGAAGATTCTCAGATACGTCCTGCCAGAAGGGGATGCGGATGCGCCGCAGGTACTGCGCCTGAAAACGCAGGTAACCTCCGCGCATTTTTGTTGAATAGGTCGCCACAAATAGCTTGGCGATGCCGGAAAGCAATACGGCCTGTAAGGCCCGCAAATCCCAAGTGTCTGAGACGACATAGTAAAGGTTGTGGTGCGGATAGAGTTTGCCGGGCTCAAAAACAATATGAGCCTCGCCCTTAATATCAGGTATCAGCAATTTCGGCTGCCTGGTCAGCTCCGGCCATATCCGGTCAATCGTCCGGTACCAATTTGACGGTGCTTTCTGTGCACAGTGGCGCTTTGCAATGACCGACTTTCGTTCTTCAAGGTAGCTGGCCAACTTGGGGTAATCCCGCAAATCGACAAGGCCGCCGTCATCTGCGAACGGATTGATAACGCCTTGACCTTGCCAGACGACTTCACCGGATTGAATGTCACGGGTCGCCACAAGTGGAAGTTTTCGGTCGGTCTCGACGTCAAGAGAATCGAATTTCCCGATAAACGCCTTATCAGCGCCAGTGGCCACACCAATCCCGACCTTACAACCTGCTTGTTCTAGTGTGGAAAATTGGCTCTCGATACGTCGAATCAGCGACATTTGATCCGACGATTCCAAAAGCCAAGGTTCAGAACCACTTACCACTCCAACTATTTCTCGAACTGATGAATCTTTTGGCAGGAAATTCGAGTTGATATCCACAGCAACGCAAGCGAGCGTCTTTTTGTCGATCTCAGGTCTATGGGCGATACGGGTAGCACTTGTTTTCGATTTGGTAATAACGGTGATTGCCGGATAAGCACTGACTTCGGAATGAAAGGCATTTGTATCCACCATATCGACATAGGCTTTGAGATGGAAACCTCTTGCTATGAACTCCCGCAATGGACCGCCATAGCGGTTTTTCATCCAGCGGTCGGCGCAGATAAAACCAAGAGCTCCGCCTTTGTCGAGAAGAGACAGCGAATGTTCGATGAAGGGAATGTAGAGGTCGGCACGGTCATACATCGTCTGATAGCGACGACGGTATTCAGACAACAACGGAGCTGGTATCAGTTCTTGCCGGACATATGGCGGATTACCGACGACGAAATCAAAGCTGGTGTTTTGTCGCTCAAGAAGGAAATCCCCCTGAATCAGCCATTGGTCGGCGAGAGCTGAAGCAACGAATGTCGAAATCCCCTCATTTACAAGTCGATTGACGACGGTCTTGTGTGTGGAGAAAAATGTTGCCTTATGTAACTCCACACCACGAACGGCCCCTCCTAATTCAACGTCAGCGGCAGAAACATTCCCGCCATGCTCTCGCCACGCAGCAAGTAGTCGTTCAACAATGGGAAGAAGGAAATCGCCCTCTCCAAAAGAAGGCTCCAAAATACGACGGTGGTGCAATGGCTCACTGGCGACGTAGCCAACCAGGTCGAGAATAAAATCAACGACCTCAATGCGCGTAAAGATTGCCCCCCGGGCTTCAATGCTACTGTTCGAAGCCAGCGTTTCAATCGCGTCAGTAACCGCCGCCGGTCTCGGGAAGGCTGAAACATCCAACAGGTCGAAGAGTGTTGGCTGTATCAGGCTCGGCATGACGATCCCTCTTTAATGTGGCTATCCATTGTTGACCGATGCCTTTTGTGTTGTTGTTTGTCGCAGGCTCTTCATCCAGTCATCGATCTCATCCCGGTCGAACCGCCACTGAGTTCCAATCTTTGAGCCTGGCGACTCGCCTTTCTGGGCCAGCTGATAGAACTTGCTGCGGCTCATCTTCAGATAGCCGGAAAGCTCCTCGATGGTCAGCCATTTGTCTTTTGGTTCCATGTCGGTCACCGCGTTTCTGGGATCAGAAATAGTGTATGATAACAAAAAACAACGAATACCAGGAAGATTTTCAAGACAAAACCAGGAATCTACGCGGACAATCATCAATGTGCGGATTCCGATGAAAGTTGCCAGCCGTTCCAGCGCAAAGTTGCCACTCGTTCCAAGGCAAAGTTGCCAGTGATCGGAGCGTAGCGACGCTGGAGTTTTTGTCTTACGCCAAGTTGCCGATCGGGTCAAGCTGGGATCGCCGTTTGCGCATCGATTCTCCTTTCAAGGTGAGCCGGTAGGCGTTGTGGATGAGGCGGTCGAGGATGGCGTCGGCGACCGTCGGATCCCCGAGGTAGTCGTGCCAGGCTTCGACCGGAAGCTGGCTGGTGATCAGGGTCGAACGCAGATTGTGGCGGTCCTCGAGGATTTCGAGCAGATCGCGGCAACCGGCGGCGGTCATGGGGGCGAGCCCCCAATCGTCGAGGACGAGCAGTTGAGTCTTGGCGACTCTATCCATCATCTTGGGGTAGCGGCCGTCGGCCCGCGCGAGGGCCAGTTCCTCCAGGAAGCGGGGCAGGCGCAGGTAGAGGGTCTTGCAGCCGAGGCGGCAGGCCTTGTGAGCCAAGGCGCAGGCGAGGTAGCTCTTGCCGACGCCGGTGGGGCCGGTGATGAGAATGTTGTGGCCCTTGGCGAGGTAGCGACCGCCGGCCAGCGCCAGCACGAGGTCGCGGTCGAGTCCCCGGGGTGCCCTCCAGTCGAGGTCCTCGATGCAGGCGCTCTGACGCAGCCGGGCCGTGCGCAGGCGAGTGGTGAGCCGGCGGCTGTCGCGCTCGGTCTGCTCGCGGTCGACCAGCAGGCCGAGGCGCTCCTCGAAGCTCAAGGCATCGGCGGTCTCGCTAAGGCGCTGTTCCTGAAGGGCCTTGAGCATGCCGGTCAGCTTGAGGGCGCGCAGTTTGTCGTCGGTGGGGTGGCTGAGCATGGTGGTCTCCTTGGTCAGTGGTAGTAGCCGGCGCCGCGGATGTTGTCGTGACTCGGCAGCAATGAGAGTTGGGACTCGGTGGACTCGGGGAGCGACTGGCGGTCCAGTCCGGTTTTGAGGATCGAGGCGACGCTCTTGAGGCGACAGGCGTTTGTTGCCAGGGCCCGCTGGCAGGCCGCCTCCAGGCGCTCGGGCGTGTAGGTCTTGGCCAGCCGGATCAGCCCCAGGACGCTGCGGTAGCCCTGCTGGGGATGGGCCCGTGAGGCCAGGATCTTCTCTGCCAAGGCGGCGGTGTGCGGTCCGGTTTTGGCCGCCCAGGAAACCAGGCGCTGCGGCGTCCATTCGGCATACTCCCTGTGGCTTTTGGGCATGTGCTCGCCGAGAGTGGTGTGGCGACCGCGCTCAGAGGAGCGGACATGGGAGGCCACCCGTTGCCCTTTGTGCAGAAATTCGACGGTGGTCGCCGTCAGGCGCACGTCGAGCTGCTGCTTCACCAGCACATACGGGACCGAGTAGTAGTGGTGGTCGACTTCGGCATGGTAATCGATGTTGACCCGCGCATGGCGCCATTCGGCGAACGTATAGGGGGTCGCCGGCAGAGGATTCAGAGCCGGACGTTCCAGGGTGTCGAAGAGCTGCTGGCGGCAGCCGGGAAGCTTCTTGAAGGGGCGCCGGTTGAGGTGCTCCACCAGCTCCCGAATGGCGGCGTTGGCCTCGGCCAGACTGAAGAAGGTACGGTTGCGCAGCCGCGCCAGGATGAAGCGCTCGGCGACCAGAACCGCCGCCTCGACCTTGGCCTTGTCTTTGGGTTTGCGCACCCGCGCCGGAATCACCGCGCAGCCATAGTGAGCGGCCAGCTCCGCATAGGTGGGGTTGATGTCCGGTTCGTAGCGGCAGGGTTTGGAGACGGCGCTTTTCAGGTTGTCCGGAACAACGATCTCGGGCACTCCGCCGTAGAAGGAGAAGGCCCGGACATGCGAGCCGATCCAGTCCGGCAGCCCTTGGGTCCAGGTGGCTTCGGCAAACGTCTGGGAACTCGCCCCCAGGGCCGCGACGAACAGTTGCGCTTCGCGGATCTCGCCGGTGCGGCGGTCGACGATCGGCAGGGTCTGGCCGGTGTAGTCGACAAACAGCTTCTCGCCGGCTTTGTGCACCTGACGCATCGACAGACGCAGTTTGCCGGACCACTCACGGTACAGATCGCAGAAACGGCTGTAGCGATACCCCTCGGGATGGCTGTTCTGGTATTCCTCCCAGAGCAGCCCCAGGGTGACGCCCTTGCGCTTGAGTTCCTGATGGATGGTCGCCCAGTCGGGCATGGGGCGCTGGTCGGCGGGAATGACTGGCGCTGGCGGAAAGAGCAACTGTTCAAGTCGGGTTTCGTCCAGATTCTCTGGCAGCGGCCAAGACAACCCGGCGTGAGCGGCGCGTCTCAGAAATTCGCCCACCGTGGTGTGTGACGTGCCGACGGAGCGGGCGATGGCCCGCTGTGTCAGGCCGGCTTCGTAATGCAGACGCAGAACGTCCTTGATCTTGCGCATGGATAACCTCGTGTGTGCCAATGGGACCACCTCCTGGAAAAAGTCCAGAAGGTTGTACCCCGCGGTTACCCAGCGTCGCGAGAACTTTGATCAGTCTGACAGATTCACCGACCTCTTCCGCTCAAACTGGAAAGTTTGGATCGGAACGGGTGGAAACCTTGCGTCGGAATGACTGGCAAGTTTGGATCGGAATCAGTGGCAAGTTTGCATCGGAATCGGTGGAAAGTTTGGCTCGGAATACGCATCAATGCACGTTTGCCGAATTTCGCTCTCATCCCCGACACATCCCAGCACCTCCCGGTAAGTAACCCCTCAGAAGGCCAGCACACAAGAATTTCACCCGTTGCCCGACACTTTCTCCGTCTCTCCGGTAAGTAAGGGCATAAACCAAAATGAGGAGCCACCGACCATGGACATCAACGACCTGTTTGACGGAATCATGAAAAGTATCAATCAGTTTGCCGACGAGATCGCCGAACAGCGGTTGCAGGAAAAAATGCAGGAAACCGGACGAGGTCCGGAGAATGGGGGTGAGAATGCGGAGAGTTTTGAGGGGAAAGAGAAGCGGGGTATGACGGATTTCCCGAAAAGGGAGTGATCAAGGCGATAGCGCCGACACCCTAAGAGCGGCGTAAGTCGCTGACAATACGCATAAAAAGAAAACCCGTCCACCAACCGGACGCGGTTAGTGGACGGGTCTGTCTTTTCTAAATGGTGGAGGGAACGACAACCTACCGCAAAACAGTCTCAAAGCCCGCGCTCCTGAGCCTGTAAATTGAACTGTGTATCTGCTCCATGAGAGAGTGGGGCAATTCCCCCACCGAGGAGCAGAAACGATGGCGAATGAACTACCCCGCAGCAAGCTACGGGGTATCAACAGCCTACACCCTTAGTAAAAATCGCGCAGCAAGCTGCGGGGAATTGAACCCAACTTTTGATTAAGGGAATACAAAAATCAAGCGTTTTGTGCCGACTGCCAACAAACGGCCTGATTGTCGTTGGTGATACGTTCGCCGTTCTGAGGCGCATGCATGGTGTAAGTCCATACGGCACAGGCGATTGAGCCCCTGGCTGCCGCCACCATCACCCGCTGGTACATGCTGTGCCCCCCGGGCCGAAATCCTTCCAGCCGGTCGATGGGTGACAGGTCGCGCTGCGGGTCGGTGAAGGTCACCAGTTCCCCATGGATCAGATCCCAGTCGCCGGTCGGGCGGCCGAAGCGTGGCGTGCCAACATCCTGTTGCCTGCGGGCATCGGCCAGTGGGTCGGCGGTGCCTCTGGCCAGGATCAGACCTTCCGGCACCTCAAGAGCCGGAAACCCGGCGTGGAGGTGGTAGAGCCTGCCCCAGACCACGGCCGGTTCGATGCTGCGGGCCTGGGCGCAGAAACGTTGATGGTTCCAGTAGCCCCGTTTCAGGGTGCCGTAGACGAAGAGCCGCAACAATTGCTGATTGGGGATTTCGGATTGAGGATTGATTGAAAATGTCATATGTTGCCTCCATGGATGCTGATGAGTTCAAAAACAGAACCAGAACTTTCGCGATCAGGGTGATCCGGTTGGAGGAAGCGTTGCCGAAAAACCAGACCGCGAAAGTGATTGGAAACCAGTTGCTCCGCTGTGGCACCTCGGTTGGCGCGAACTATCGGGCCTCCTGCCGCGCCAAATCCCCTGCCGACTTCATCGCTAAAATGGCCATCGTCGAGGAAGAATGCGATGAATCCATCTACTGGATGGAGCTGATCGCCGAAGCCGGTTTAATGAACGAGAAGCGCTTGACCGATCTGAAAAACGAAGCAAATGAAATTCTTTCCATGGTCGTTGCCTCCATAAAAACCGCCCGCTCACGCAAGTAATCCGCAGTCCGCAGTCCGCAGTCCGCAGTCCGCAATCCGAAATCATCAATCAGCTCGTCCCTTTGCGCTCCTGGATGATGAAGCGGAATTCGCTGTTTTCGATGGCTCGCACATCCTTGTGGCGGATGGTGAGCATGGTCATGGGCGGCACTTCCAGCACGCGCCAGCCCTTCTCGTTGTCCACGGCAAAGTCGATGAAAGCGTCGTCCGAGGCGTAGAGCACCACCCGGTGCTGGCGGTGGATGCGCAGGCAGAGCGGCTTGTTGCCTTTGAGCACGGTGATGATGCCGGGGTCACCCACGTCCCGGCCGTCGAGGTGGATGATGTTCTTGGCCGGGCAGCGCAGGTCCTCCACCTGATGCGGCCAATAGTCGCGGCCTGAGCCATCCCGGTTGTAGAGGTAGGCTTGCCCCCACAACACGGGATCGCTCAGGGTCGCCGCGAGTTTGCGCTCCTTGTCGGTTACCGCCATCAGTGCATTCCCGTCCTCAAGGCGCTGCCGAGGATGGTTCCCACCAGTTCCGTCAGGATCTGCTGCACGGCCAGGGTGTTCTTCCGGTCGTGGACAGCCTCCTGAATGTCGATGATGGCCTGGTCCAACTCCGCCCAGGATTGGTACTGCTGCTGGGCCGCTTCCAGACGGCCGAGGGCGTTGTCGATCCGTCCCGCCGCCAGCTCGGTGCCGATTTCGACCAGGGCCTCACCGGCCTGGCGGACGGCATCGCTGTTTTCCTGAAGGATCTCTTTCATTGGCCTGCCTCCTGGTTCGCGCCGTTGGCCCACTGGTCAAGGGCGTCCACGGCGGTCTGCAGGCGCAGGCCGACTCCGGTCAGGCGCTCGGCGTCCGGGTGGCCGACCTCGCGCAGCGCCTTGTTGGCCTCGGTCACGTACTCGGGCGTGTGGCGGTTGACGGTGGCCACCGCCGACTGGATCTGGGCCGGAGGTCGGTAGGTTGCACAGCCGATCATGATCACGGCCAGGGCCAACGGGATGGTCCATTCGAGGGTCTTCTTCAACATGTTGATCTCCTTTGGGTTATGGGTTTGGGGCACATGCAGAAAGATCTCTGCAAACACTTGATTTCCAACGAAATAGAAGCGTCATTGGATGTGACGCGGGATGGTCCCGCATCCACGAAAAACGGAACCGGAGACAGGCCATGACCTACGACAGAAACCGCCAGCAGGCACTCAAGGCGTACCGAGAAAAGCAGGAGAACATCACCCGACTGATCGAGGGCATTCGCGGCAAGCTCGAAACGGACGCGAAGCAGCCGGACATCACCTGGGCGAGCGTCGGCTCCCTCGGCCACGTCGAGGAACTGCTGCGGGAGCTGGACGAGTTCCTGTCCTGAACACACCGGGCCACCGACAAAGGAGACATCGACATGACCGAATGCACCGTGCATCAAGCCGCCGAGGCTTTCATCGGCCACCTGCGGGAATCCGGAAAGAAAGAGCGGACCCTCTACACCTACCGGAAGGACCTCGATGTGGTGGAGGCCTTCTTCGGGGCGGATCGCCAGCTCGCAGAGATCCGGCTTCCCCAGGTCGGAAAGTTCTACAAGTCCGACCTGCTGCTCAAACTCCCCGACGGCAAGGAGCGGGCTGAACGCACCGTCGCCAAGACCGTCCGGGTGTTCCGCATGATGATGGTCTGGGCCAGAGAATCGGGGCGCATCGAGGAGCTGCCGCTGCCCAAGAGCACACCCATGGGCCACAGCCGGGTGAAGGAGGCCAGCGATGAGCAACCGAACGGCTGACCTCGACCTGACGGGCGCGATAGAGGCGTTCTGTGCCCGCCTGTCGGCCGAAGGCCGCTCCCCGGCGACCATAGCCGCATACCGCCGGGACCTCGCCATGGTGGCCCGCGTGGCCGGGGAGCTGGCCCCGGGTATCGTCTGTCGGGCGGTCACGGCAGGACTCCTCGACCAGGTGTTCTTCGCCGGGGCGGTCACCGAGAGTGAGCGCGGCCCACGCTCGGCGGCCTCGCTCCATCGGATGAAGGCGGCAGTGCGGGCCTTTTTCGCCTGGGCCTCCGAGGCTGGCGTGGTCGATGACAATCCGGCCCGGTCCATCCGCATGCATCGGCTGCCGAGAAAGCTGCCGGTGTTCCTGACCACCACCGAAAAGAAACGCCTGCTCAAGGAACTCAAGGGACGGAGCGACTTCTCCGCGCTGCGCGACCGCGCCATGATCGAGGTGCTGCTGGGCACCGGGATCAGGCTTGGCGAGCTGGCCGCGCTCGACATGGATGACATCGACCTCGACGCCAAGCATCTGCGGGTGCGGGCCAAGGGGAATGTGCCGCAGGTCAAGTTCATCAAGACCGACCTCCGCACATTGCTGCGCCGTTACCTGGCCGAGCGCCGTCGACACGGTCGCCCGGAAATGGAAGCCCTGTTCCTGTCGAACCGGGACGGCAGGCTCTGCCAGCGGCAGATTGCCAACCGGCTCGCCCACTGGCTGCGGAAGGCCGGGATCGAAAAGGAACTGACGCCGCACGGGCTGCGGCATACCTTCGCCACCCACCTCTACGGCGCGACCAATGACCTGCTCGTGGTGCAGCGGGCCTTGGGGCACCGGGACGTGTCCACCACCCAGATCTACACTCACCTCGTGGACGGTCAGCTCGAGGAAGCCCTCGAACGCCTCTGATCTTTCCGGACCCGACGATGGGAGCGGCCTCGGCTGCTCCTGTTTTCGTTGGGGAAGACAGTATCGAAGACAGTGAATGACAGTGCCCGCAGAAGAACACATCCGCCGATGATGAATGATCATGACGATGGTTCTCGGCCTCCCGGGCGGAGCGGGAAATATCGATTGACCGGAATTTCTCATTCGCTGTCTGTCGGCCGCACATCGCTATAACTGCTTGGCTTGTGCGCTCCGGGCGCGGAACACACATGGCAATATCTGCTTGGCATGTGCGAGGGCCGCTGCCGAAGGAATGGCTGTTTGCGGGGCTTGGCCGGTTCTGCCTGGGGCTCGACATGCCCATATTTACTTGGGTTGCGTGAGAGAGCCCCGGCGTGAACATGCCAATATCTACTTGGCTTATGCGGTTCGGATCTTGACAAAATTGCCCTTCGGTTATATCATCGTATTGACATTGTAATAACATAATACAAGGGAGACCATCATGATTAAAACCCTGACCAAACACGGAAACAGCCTGGCGCTGGTCATCGAGAAGCCCGTTCTGGAACTGCTCGGGGCCGATGCGGAAACACCCTTCGACGTCACCACCGACGGCCAGGTGCTGATTCTTTCCCCTGTAAAGGACGCCGGTCGGCGCGAGGAGTTCAGGACCGCCCTCGGCAAGGTCAACGCCCGTTATCCCAAGGCCCTGAAGAAGCTGGCGGAATAAGTCATGGAACCGAAGTTTCTCAGCCTGACCGAGGTGCTTGAAATTCACCAGGATCAGTTGGCGCGTTACGGCGGCGGTTCGGGCATCCGGGATATCGAGCTGCTCAAGTCCGCTCTCGGCATGCCAGCGGCCACCTACGGCGGTGAGTTCCTGCACACCGATGTGTACGAGATGGCAGCCGCCTATCTCTTTCACCTGGTCAAGAACCATCCCTTCGTGGACGGCAACAAGCGGGTCGGCGCGGTGGCTGCATTGGTGTTCCTGCTCTTGAACGGCCATGACTTCGATGCGCCGGAAGACGATTTCGCCGAGATGGTGCTGTCTGTCACCCGGGGAGAAATCGACAAGGCCGAGGTCGCCGTTTTCATCCGTCGCTGGAGCCGGGCGCTGTAATCCGGTCATACCCGTACTCACGAGTGGCTCCCGGGAGAAAAGCTGTCAGCGAATAATTTCCCCGCGATCCGCTCGATAGAAAGCGCGAGATCCGCGACAGCTTCGGCAAGCGGGGATTTCTTTCGCAAACAGTCTCCATCAACCCTGACGACCCGTCAGCCCGCTTTTTTCAGAGAGATGTCCTTTCGTGTATCCCGATCACGAACTTCCATGGATGAATGGGTGTACGCGCTGTCCACCTCGATGGCGATCCGGCACGCCCTCCCCGTCCCTCGGTCGATGAGGACCACCGGAATATCGATCTCGAAGCGCTCGTGAATGTGCTGAAGGTTGTCACCGATCACCACATCCCATTTGACGTCCAGTGCCATCAAAGCCTCTCGGAGCAGATAGCGAATTTTTTGTTCCGCCCGCGAGCCGAGAAGGTATGCCAGCTTGCGGCTCTGGCGTGAGCGAGCCATGGACCCGGCCATCTTCCCCTGCTTCCAGGCGAGTGATTTCGTTTCAGCTCGGTCCCGGATTTTCACTCCGGAGTTTTTGATGACAGTGGAGATGGTCCGCTCGCTGACCTCAAATCCAAAGGCATTCGAAAACGCCTTGTGAATATCCAGGGAGCTCATTTGGTTCTCGATGTAAAAGGCGTAAACAATCTCTGCCAGAGGTCTGTTGAATACCGCTTCCAGAAAGAGTTGAAAGTTTCCGAAAACTTCTCCGTCAAGCGTGTATCGCTGTCTCCTGCCGGTGCATCTGTGCTCGATACCCTTGATTGCGGATTGAATAGAACACGTCTTATCCGCAATTCCTGGTGAAGCTGTCTGCCGCAAGTCGCCGTGTGCCGGGGTCATCGGAAAAGCCCTCCATGGTGTTATCCGCAATTCTTTCCGCGTTTTTTACGGCTGGAGGTCTTACCGGCCGGAGCAGCGGCGGCCTCGGCCACCTTCTCGAGCAGCGCCGCCGCCCATTCCGCCGGAGAGGTCTGCGGGTCTTGCGGCTCCTCACCCTCGCGGGCGATCTTGGTGGTCTTGAGATCCTTCATGTGGCAGCGGATCATGCGGTCGAGGCTTTCAGCCGCCTGGGTATTCCCTTCGATCTGGGCGCGGACCAGCTTGACGGAGTAGACGCCCACCAGTTCGACCTGAAGGAAGTCACTGGACTTGTTGAACACGAAGTCCTGGTTGAGACGCTCGATGATCACGTCGAACATGACCTTCTCTTCCGGGGTCAGACAGCGGTCGGCGAAGATGCCGTGCGTAAGCCGATACTGGTTGCCCTCGGGTGCTCCGGCCCCACGCTTGGGCGGTTCGGTCTTGCCCTCGTTGCGGTGCCAGCGGTCCAGCGTTTCTTTGTCCGGTTTGTTCAGTGCCACGTGGAAATCCTGCCGAATATTGTTTTCCCAAGCCGGGATGCGGGGCGGGAGGCCGATTTAGCCTCCAAGCGCGCTCCCGCCGGTTCAGGGGTTACTTACCGGAAGCGGCGCTCAACTGTCGGTCCCGATCCTGCTTTCGTTCGGCGGCGATGATCTGGTTGACCCGGCGGGTGGTCACTCCGGCGAGGTTGGAGATCTCCTGGCTGCTGATCCCCTGCAGATGAAGGGCAAGCACCAGGTCGCGGCGCTCCTGGTAAAACCTGCTCGGTGCCGGGACCCAGAGAATTCCAGTGTAGTGCTTCTGGATTTGCTCGAAGAGTTCCTCGGGCAGGACATCCTTGGCGTTGGCGTAGCGTTTCTTTTTCTTCACGGCTCAATCCTCCACTTTCTTCATCCACGGCTGCGGCACCTCCGGGTTGTAGAACCGCAGCGTGCTGGGACGCCCTGACTTCGGCCCATGGATAATTTCGATAGAACGCTCGGTGACCTCGCCAATCTCCTGATCGCCATCGACGAAACAGACCAGGCCGTAGTCCTCGCCGCAGGGAAACCGAAACCGGCCCTGGTTCTGATAGAGGCGTGCCTCGGACCAACCCTTGGCCATGGCCTCCTCACGGATGGCGTCGACCTTGGCGACAGCCTGGGAAGTCACCGGCTGCTTACATTTCCAAGCTTGGTTCCCGGGATAAATCCAGTCCTTTCTGGGAACTTCGACGGGTTTCTCCTGGGGCTCGGAACGAAGCGCGGGTGGCCGGTAGTTCTTTGGGGAAAAGGACTGCAGGACCTCCTGCAGGCTTTCCTTGCCGAATTCCCGGATGGCCAGCTCCTGCAGGGCGTTGAATCGCTGCCGCAGCGTGTTCCAGGCATCCTCGGGGAGTTTTCCAGCCTTGTGCGCGGCTTGGGCGGTAACCATGCGGGAACGCAGCCATGCGAAGTATTCAGGCGATAGCAGACGAAAAACCTTGCCGTTCTGCTCGATGTCGATCTCACCCACCCGGACCCAGGCGAACTTCCTGATTTCAAGATTGGTGGTGACGAAAAGGGACTGGCAGTTTTCCGAAGTCTCGGAAGCGGTGATGCTGGCTTGGCTGTCGGCTTTGGAGGCATCCGTGCCGAGGTGACGGATCATGGTGGTCAGAAGGCTCATGGTAATTTCCCTGGAAACGTTGGTAGTCATCGTTTCCGGTTACTTACCGGAGCCCCTGAGCGGGTGACGGAGCTGTAGAAAGGGGTTTCTACGCCGCCACCCTTTCTACGGTACCTTTCTACAAGTAAAAAAGATGTATGTAATCAATAGGTTATGATTATTCTTGTAGAAAGTGTAGAAAGGTAATGGAAGTTACTTACCGCACGGGGATTTTTTCCGTAAGCCAGCTCCAAGGTCGTGGAGCAGAAAAAATCATGAGTCAGGGGGAGTGATCCCGGAAACCTTTCTACCCTTTCTACGCTTCCGAAGAAAATCGATTAAAACCAATTGGTTGCTGCGTAGAAAGTGGCTCCCGGGACATTCTACGGCGTAGAAAGGTCTTTCTACGGGAGGCTGTGCGTCGTCTGCCGGTATCTCGACGGTTTTGATAACTGTTTTTCTTGAAGAATGCCTATTTGTAATCGTATTTTACGATACAAACACGTTTTTTGAGAACCGCTCCCGTTTTGACCTCACCCCAGGCATCCCAAACAATTCTCTTGAAAGTTGCTGCCAATGTAACTATATTTTTAGCGTAAAGGCTTTTGGTAATCATTTTTTGAGATCCGTAACGATTTTTTGAGGTGTGATGACATTGGACACGACACAGAACCGGCTGGCAGGCTATGCGTTTCTGATAGAGCAATACGACTTGAGCGCTTTGCCGAACTGGCACACGTCCTCAGTCAGCCCGACGGGAACGCTGCGCTCGACTATTCAGGATGGGCAGGTGGAATCCGTCTATCCCCAGTCCTATTGGCCCGGAGACGGGACGGGAGACCATCTGGAGTTCGCCCTCAAGTACGACGGCGTCAATCTTGGCATCCTGTCGGCCCTTTTCGACGTGGTCCCAGAAGACGAGATAGCGGCCTGGATCAGCTCGAAGCCAACCGGGAAATACGCCCGCAGGATCTGGTTCCTGTATGAATTCCTGACCGGACGGGAACTCCCGCTGCCGGATCTGACCAAGGGGAATTACACTCCGCTGCTTGAGCCGGACCGTTACTACACCGCAGCGCCCGGTCGTCGCATGCAGCGTCAGAGAGTCATCGACAATCTGCTTGGCGGGAAAGATTTTTGTCCAATCATCCGGCGCACCGAAAAGCTCGCCGCCATGGAAGGAATCGACCTGCAGAAAAGGTGCGAAGAGGTCGTGACCTCCTATCCACCGGAGCTTCTCAGACGGGCACTAAGCTACCTGTATAACAAAGAGACCAAGTCCTCATTCGAGATCGAACACATCAAGCCGAGCGCCTCCCGGACAGAGAAATTCATCGGCTTGCTGGAGATGGCCGAGCACAAGGACTTTTGCGAAAAGCCTCTCCTGATCGACGTGCAGAACCGCATCGTCGATCCCCGGTTCCGGGACACGGACTACCGAGCCAACCAGAACTACGTCGGTCAGACTATTTCCTACCAGAAGCAGCTCGTTCACTATGTCTGCCCGAAGCCCGACGACCTCCCGGAACTGATGGCGGGACTGCTCGCTGCCCACCAAGTGATGAAGGAGGGCGCGGTCCCCGCCATTATCCATGCCGCCGCCATCTCCTACGGCTTCGTCTTTATGCATCCCTTCGAGGACGGCAACGGCCGTATTCACCGGTTTCTCATTCACAATATCCTGTTCCTGCGCGGCGAGATCCCGAAAGGGCTCATGTTCCCGGTCTCCGCCGCCATGCTGAAAAATCCGGCGCTTTACGATCACTCCCTGGAGGCGTTCTCAAACCCGCTGATGCGGCTGGTTGAATACGACCTGGACGATCTCGGCCAGATGACGGTGCCGGGTGAGACCGGACTTCTGTACAGGTACATCGACATGACCGCTCAGGCAGAGGCGTTGTACGATTTCGTTAAGCTCACCATTGAGCACGAACTGGTGGAAGAACTCGATTTTCTGGCGAATTACGACAGGACCAAACAGGCCATTCAGGAAATCGTGGACATGCCTGACCGCCTCATTGATCTTTTTATCCAGCTCTGCCTACAAAACAATGGTCGCCTTTCGGCGAGAAAGAGGGAATCGCATTTCGGGTTTCTGACCGATGACGAGTTGGCCGACATGGAAAATGCCGTCCGGGAAGGATACGCGAGGAACTGAGGTTCAAAGCAATGGGGGTATGAATGAAGAGAATCGATCAAAACGAGCAGAGCAAGCATTCTGTTGCGCTACAAGAAATCCTGGCCCTTGGCGAACGCCAGATCAGGGACGGCAAGATCCAGCCTGCCGCCGATGTGATTAAGAGATTGCGAAAACGACGGGGGTAATCTGAAGGAGAAAGGCGTCCTTCTTTGACAGCTACCGGCTCATTCAACGCGACGGATCGTGTAGAGCTTGGTGCCGTATCGCTTCTGGCCTATTTCAATGTCGAACCCTGCCCCTCGAATAGTCTCCAGATCATTCACCAGCCGCTGTGCGAATTGCCGGGATGAGTTGGAGGGTGCGTCGACCTGGCGCAAAACAGTCTCCACCCTCGACTTGACCCGTAAACTACTGATGTAACATGAGAAATAATGCCCGCCGACATCCGGCGGCGGTTCATGTCAAAGGAAGCGATTTTCTCCCCCGATTTCCCTGCACCGGACGAGGATAACGGGTTTGCAGTCCAACCGGACACCGAAAATCGCGCTCCAACTTCCCCGTCTTATTGCCTTCCATCGACATCGTTTCGTTGTATTTTTACCCGATCCGTGGCATGGATTGTCGGCTTCTTTTCGGCTCGGTTTGCCGGAGGGGAGAAACCGGGTCTTTACTAGGGGTGCGGAAACATATGCACCATTTAAACACTATTGAAATCAGCAGGATATGTATCCTGTGCAGCATCGTGGGTTGGGCATGAAATTCAATCTTTTGTTCGTTCTTTTCACCTTTATGGCGCATCGGTTTCTGCCGAAATACGACGTCCGGATGCAGCTGCTGATGTTTCAGATCAAGATGCTGCGTGACCGGATCGACGATCAGCGCATTGTCCCCACGCCGGAGGAGCGGGCGGAGCTGCTGCGGCTGGGAAATGAGATCAACCACGACGTCGCCGACGTCATGCTGGTGGTCAAGTCGCAGACCTACCGGCGCTGGCTGAGTCCGAAAGCCAAAACCCGCACTCCGAAACCGGTTGGCCGCCCCGGCACCGCCGAAGAGATCGTGGCGCTGATCCTGCGCATGGCGACCGAGAATCTCTCATGGGGCTACAAGCGCATTTTCGGCGAGCTGAAAAAGCTCGGCATTTCCGTGGGGCTGACCACCATCCGCGATATCCTGAAGCGGTCCGATTGTCCGCTGCCTCCCGAGAAGACCAAGAGCATGCCTGCCCTTCCCTGGTCGAAATTCGTCAGCGCCCATATGGAATCGCTGGTGGCCTGCGACTTCTTCACCAAGCCGGTCTATACCCTGCGTGGCAAGTTCGACGCCTATGTGCTGGTCTTCCTGCATCTCGGCAGCCGCCGGGTCTACCTGAGCCAGCCGACCTTTCACCCCGATGAAGCCTGGGTAATGCAACAGGCGCGGAATGTGACCATGTGGCTCGATGACCACGGCATCGAAGCCAGGTATCTGATCCGTGACCGCGACACCAAGTTTACCCGGCAGTTCGATGCCTTCTGGAAAGGAGTCGGGGTGCGCTGTATCCGCATCCCGCCGAAAGCGCCGCAGGCCAACGCCTTCTGTGAATCTTTCATCGGCACCTGCAAGCACCAGTGCTTGAATCACTTCGTCTGCTTCGGTTTGGGCCAGTTGGCCCACATCAACCGTGTCTGGCTCGATTACTACCACACCCAGCGCCCCCACCAGGGCACCGGCAACAACGTCATCTCCGCCGATTTCCGGCGCACATCCGCAGGACCGATCAAGCGGGAGGAACGGCTCAGCGGCATCGTCGCCTGGTACGAGCGGGAAGCGGCGTAAACAGAGCTTCCTCATTATGTAACATCCGCGCCTGTTTTCCGCAAAGCGGGATTGTTCCCGGCAATCTTTTCGGACAGCGGTTCGGTTCCCGAAAGCGGAATCGAATGGAATCGACTGCCGTTTCGACAAACCATTTGCTTTTTTCGGCACACCAAGCATGAATGACAGCGGTTGCCAAAACGAACAGGGAGCACCGGGCCATGTCATGATCGAATGCCTGAAACGAATCATCAGCGAACACCAGCACATTGAACCGTCGGACGAACTGCTGCCCCGGCGTGTCGCCATCGGCAGTCTGCCGGGCAAGGTCTCGGTGGTCACCGGTGTCAGGGGGAGCGGCAAGACCACCTTGCTGCGCCAGCGCATTCGGCAGTTGACCGAGAACGACGTTCCCCGCGAGAACATCCTCTACCTCAATTTTGCCGACGACCGGCTTTACTGGCTGCGACACGAAAACCCGGATCTCATTCTGGAGGCATACTTCGAGCTCCATCCGCAGAAGCGTGGCCACGAGACGGTCCACTGCTTTTTCGACGAAGTGCAGGCACTCCCGCACTGGCAGCTCTTCATCGACCGCCTGACGCGCACCGAAAAATGCGAGGTCACCGTTGCCGGTTCCTTGCTGCCCTCACCGGATGAGGAAGCCGCCAGTCCCTTGACCGGCCGGATCGTCTCCTGGGATATCTTCCCGCTTTCTTTTCGGGAGTTCCTCGACGGCAAGGGCATCGAAAACAACGGCTCGCTATCCACCGAGCAGCGGCTGACCATCCAGAAGGCGTTCGAGGACTATTGGCAGGTCGGCGGCTTCCCCGGCGTGAACGGCCTCGGCCCGCACCAGTGCATCGAAGCCCAGCAGTCGAACTGGAGCACCATCCTCGCCAGCATCATCGGCCACCACAACATTTCCCACCCTCGGGCGGTGATCGATCTGGCCCACTGGTTGGTGGACAACACCGGCTCCTATTACGCCGTCAGTCACCTGACTGACTACCTGAAATCCCTCGGCCACCGGGTGCGCAAAAGCTCGGTGGTCGATTGGCTCGTCGCGATCGAGGATGCCGGGCTGCTGTTCAGCGTGAACATCTTTTCCAGCTCATCGACCCGGATCAGTGTCAATCCCCGCAAGGTCTATTGTGTCGATCACGCCCTAGTGACCTCGGTCAGTTCCGGCATCCTCATCAACAGCGACAGCCTGCTGGAGAATCTGGTGTTCACCGCGCTGCGCCGGGTGACCCCGGAAATCTTCTATCACAAGACCAAGACGGGCCGGGAGGTGGACCTTGTCGCGCTGCTGCCGTCAGTGCCGGGACAGGAACGAACCATACTGCTGGTCCAGGTCTGCGCCTCGCTGACCGATCCCCGCGTCAAGCAGAGCGAGGTCCGCTCCCTCTCCGAAGCCATGGTCGAACTGGCGGTGGCGGAGGGGACCATCGTCACCTGGCGCACTCATGAAACCATCCCCGTGGGCTTCGGCACCATCCAGGTGGTGCCGGTCTGGCGGTTTCTGCTGGAGATGGACTCACGAACCTAAAATAGCGGTTTGCCTTATTTTAGAGTCGTGCCGTTTCCTAAAACTACGGTCTCCATCGGTTTGATCTCGTACCCCATGGCCCGGTAGCCGCGCTGACGTTTGTCCCACATGCGGGCGAGCTGAGGCTGATCGGTCTCGGCGTAATCGTATATGCGCACATCCTGTTTGTCGGCATGTTCCCGATGCAGGCGTCCGGCGTATTGCTGCAAGGTTCCCTTCCAGGATATCGGCATGGCCAGCACCAGCGTGTCGAGCGGCGGATGGTCAAAGCCTTCGCCAATCAGGCGGCCGGTGGCGAGTAGCACCCTCGGTGCCGACTCATCCAACGCATCCAGTTCCGCGAACACCTCCGCCCGCTGCTTCTTCGACAAGCGGCCATGCAGGACAAAACAGTGCTCGACCTCATCCCCCAGCGCCTCCTGCAACAGCCGCAGATGATCCGTTCGCTCGGTAAGCACCAGCACCTTTCTTCCTTCCCGGTAGGCAGCCAGTACATCCCCGGCGATACGTCGGTTGCGCGTCGCATCGCCTGCGAGGATGCGGAACACATCCTGAATCGGTGAATCCGGCGGGATCTCCGGCGCGGGCAGCACCTTCGGCCATACTTCCAGTTGCGCCGGAGCGGTTTCCGGCCTTGCGGCACTATGGCGGATCGGCCCGCACTGCATGAAGATGATCGGCTGATGCCCGTCGCGGCGTATCGGTGTGGCGGTCAGGCCCACCACGAATTTCGCCTTGGCTTGTTTGAGAATCGCCTCGAAGGAAAAGGCCGACAGGTGGTGGCATTCGTCAATAATGATCTGTCCGTAATGGTCGAGCAGTTCGCCCAGGTCTTCCCGCCGGGACAGTGACTGCATGACGGCGATGTCGATCTTGCCTGACGGTTTCTTCTTGCCGCCGCCGATGACACCCAAGCTTCCTTTCGGGAACTCAAGAAATCCATTCAACCGCTCCTGCCACTGGCGCAGTAGTTCGGTGCGATGGACCAGCACCAGTGTACTGACCTTGCGCCGAGCGATCAGGGCTGCGGCGGTAACGGTTTTGCCGAAGGCCGTCGGGGCGCAGAGCACGCCGACCTCGTGTTTGAGCATCTCCCGCACTGCCGCTTTCTGGTCCTTGCGCAAGGTGCCGGTGAACTTGGCCGTCACCCTCCGTCCCGCCAAGCGTTCGTCCTGCAGCACCGGACGGATATCGTTCTCCTGCAACAGGTCGCACACCGCATCGAGGCAGCCACGGGGCAGGCCGATATGCTGGGAAAAATTCTCGGCGCAGCCGATGATGCGCGGCTTGCTCCACACCGGCAGGCGCATGGCCTGGGCCTTGTAGAACTCCGGATTCTGGAAGGCGGCGAGGCGGATCAGGCGGTTGGCCAGCGGCTGTGGCAGATCGGCCTTGGCGATGAAAATCTGGTTGGCCAGCACCAGGCTCAGTGATTCCGGTAGTGGACCATTAATCAGGGCGGGTACAGGTGAAGGTCGCTGCCATGGTTTGCTGTCCTCCTCGGTGGCAAAGGCCACATCCAGAGGGTGGCGGCCGCCGCTGGCCCGCAGAATCGCGTCTTCCAGGTCTCGCCGGGACATGGGACGGATGGGAGCCAGAAAAGCCCATTGATCGGGATAAGGCTGCAGGTATTCATCGACGAAAACGCTGCGCCCCGATTCCCTCGGCTGTTTCTGCAGGGGCAGCGCGATCAGGTTGCCGAAGCCGCCCTTGGGCATGGTGTCCTGGTTAGGAAACAGACGGTCGTAGCTGGCCAGGGACAATTGCCGGGTGCGGTCGCAGGTGTGGCTGATCAGTGCGACCCCGAGCTGCCGGGCCTCGCGGGCCGGAACCGGCTCGGCAAAAAAGATCCAGGCATGAGCTCCGTTGCCGGAGCGGGAGATCTCCAGCGCCGCCGGAACGCCAAGCTCCCGGCAGGATTGTATGAAAGCCTGGGCATCCTCCCGCCAGTCGGCCTCATCAAAATCGGCCGCGAGAAAATAGCAGCTGTCGTCGCTCAGGAGCGGATAGACGCCGATGGTCTGGTTCCCGGCCAAGTGGCTATAGATCACCCGGTCGGTCACCGGCAGCAATAGGCGTTGGTTGCAGTCGCCGCATTTCACCCGGGGCTTGTGGCAGATGCCGGGCTTCCACTCATTGCCGCAGGCCGGTGAATAGCCGGATGTGCCCTTGGCCGACTCCCAGCGCTGCGGATAGACATCCTCCCGCCCCTGGAACAGGCGGCGGAACAGGTAGATCTTGTCGTCGGTAGTGAAATGGGTTGGGGCTGGTGCGGATTCCGTTATGGTAGGAATGGGTTCAGGGATGGCCGGTTCTTCCCAGGCGACGCCGTGACGGGTCAGCAGATGCTTGAGGCGGGCGTTCTCCTCGCGAAGCCGCCGCAATTCGTCCTGTTCATTCAGGCTCTTGTCATTCTTCGGCAAATCCATACTCCGCCATCAGATCTCCCATGTCATCGCCAACACCCCAGCCCCAGTTGTGGCTTTCGCTTCGGACACGTTCAAGCCGTTCGACAAAGGCATCCTGCTGGCTTGACTCAAGCGCCTGCTCGAACATGCGCACCAAGGCGTTGAAATAGCCCGCGTCAAATCTCCCAGGGAAGGAACAGCCTAAACAATCCGGTCGGGAGATGCCGGGCGGTAAAGAGCGCAACGACACGGTTCTGGGTCAGCCTCTCGGGGCGTTTTTTTCGGGCATGTCTATTGGCTCCTCTTTATGAGTCTTCTTTTCACTTCGACATCAAGATCATCGCGAAAAACATCTCTCATCGCTTGGTAATGTTGGTTGATAGCCCCCTCATCCCAAGAATCCTCTTTCATCATCAAGTACTGTTTGATGCTGTCGATGGTATTGTTCAGATAGTATTCCTTCTTAGCCTGCGGCATGAAATTGCTCAAACGGGAGTTCTTGCTGTGGCTGATCAGGCAGAGGTTGCCGAAAGAGTTGAGCGTGTCGACTGGCAGTGTGTCATGCCCAGGAAGCGGATTCTGGGGATAGTAATGTTCCACAGAGCTTCGGAATGTGAACTCGTAAGCTTTGATGACGGGGTCGGAATCCTTGTGCTTCAACCAAAGCAAATAGTCGAGATAGTTAAACACAAGGTTGTTTTCTATGTTCCCGAACGACAGCCGGTTGCTTAGATTGGCGTCGGATAGTACGTCTGGTTGCGATTTACATTTGCCGTATCGGGCGTAAATAATCTGGTAGTAGTCCGACTCGCCATGCCCCCCGAGAAACCGATCGAAAACAAAGGCCCTCGCCACTCTTTTCAAATAACTTAGATATTGACCAGGGGGCAATTCTTCTTCCATATACAGATCGGGATTTTTATAGCCCTTTCTAAACAAGTAGCTCAATGCGGCGTTGAGCCAGTGCTTGTAAACAAGAGTCGGGGTCGATACGTGAAAAGCGGCCAGAAGCATAAGAATCCGGCGGTTGATATCATCCTGGCCGTTTTCTTCCCCAAAGGTATTCACATAGTAACCTTTCTCGGAGCGTTTCTTCTGCCCACCATCGGACCACTTGTAGCGCTTCAGGCTCCAGCCATCCGTTCCCCTGATAAACTCACGCTTTAGAATATAGTGGTCGTACAGGTATTTACATTTCAGCAGGGCAAAACCGAATTCCTTTACACTTTTCGGATCGTCCCTTCTGATTAATTCGTCCTCGAATATGGTGATGAGGCGCTTATCATCGAGAGGAATGTCCCTACCTGTGGAAACCCGCAAAACGTGCAGGAGGAAGTTCGGGAAGTTGATAACGGAATTGAACCGTTCGGAAACCTCGTCATCGCCGCCAGGTGATTCCCCACCCCCCGGTTCTACATGAGAAAGAATGTCCGTGAGCGTCAAGGCGACCGCGTCTCCTCCCTCTCCCCGGGAGCATTTAGAGACGGCCTTCAAGACCTCATCAAAACCCTTTGGCAAGAACTTTCCCCAATCCTGATGCCCGAACAGTTCATGCCGCTGTTCCGGGGTAAATCCCGCCTGGACGTACTTCTCCATATTGGCGCAGGCTTCCCAAACGCGATGAAAACAGTCCTTGCTTTTCGTTCGTTCCACAGCGTCCGGGATTCGATTCAGCACCTCCAGAAGGCGCGACTTGAGGACCTCATGCTTTTCCAGTTGCTCTCCTCTGTTATTCATGATCTCGAAGTAGTGGTTCAAATCTGTATCGTGGGGTACGGTGACCCGCATGATCTGAACCTTCTCGAAGAGGTAACCGGAAAAGGCAGTTTCCGAAACTTTATGTTCCGCCAGCTTTTGCGGCAGCACTTTCTGGATAATTCGATACCCGTTGAGAATGGCGGAGTTGATGTCATCCGACGGCAAGGTATCGGTGTGATTGCTGAATATTGCCGAGAAGGTACGCTGAGAATGCTCCCGGCACTCGAAGTCCAGCGCCAGATGGCGATACCAGGAGGCATCGTGTTTCCCCTCATTTTTCAGGAACGATACGAGTAGAGAAAGGGTTGTGAGCCGTTGCTGGCCGTCTATGGTCTCATATACGGTGGCGCCGTTAGCGGCTGGCCGCTCAAAGACCACCAACGTTCCAATATAATAGTGCTGTTCTCTGTTGCTGTAGTCGATGACATCCTGAATAAGTTGGGTGATCTCTCCCTCATCCCATGCATAGTTTCGCTGATACATCGGGATTCGGTAGAGCACATCGCCTGCGAGAAGTTGCTGGACGGAGAGCTGGTCAATGTGATTGTTCATAGTACCTCATCTCCTTGAACAGCTTCTCAATCGCCTTGGTTTTGCTGGAGCGGTTCTGGGTGACAACCGGCAGACTGCACCTCAAAAAGTCGCTTGGGTGGGTGGCATCCTTGAGCCGTTTGAACAGGTTGCTCTCCAGTACATAGTTGTCCATGCTGGCGAGTTGGAGAACCTGCATCTGCAGACGCAGGCTGTAAGCCCAGATGAAAATCTTCTCGATAGCCCGGGAAATCTCGGCAAATCCGAACTTATCAATGTAGTAGATGAGCAGGCAGTCGAACATCACCCGGACATACCGGTCGCCGGTGCGATTCCTGCCTTCATAGGACGTGATTGCCTCAAAGACTTTTTTGGCGAACCCGTTGAGGCTTGCCCTGCCAATGCGCTTTTTTAAGGTATCGAAATCAACGGCCCAACCGACCTCACCAAGATAGTGATCCGTCATCTCGAAAAAGCGGCGACCGTTGATGATGATCTGGTCGAGGTAAAAAGGGAACGCCATCTTGTGGCCATCAATCTTCCGCTCGTATCCCCCGTTGTAGTGGTCAACGAAATGATGGGCCAGCCGGAAATGTTCGATATAGGGATAGTTCGAAATGGTCTCGATGTTGACGCCTTTGAAAAGATCCGTATCCTCTTTGCCGAAGTACCTGGCAGACTCCCCCTTGGCCCAGTTGCGGATTCGGTACAGGTATTGGGCGAAGAGTGTCGATAGCTCAGCGGTCTCGCTGTTCTCCCACTTGGCAACCGTGCCCCTCTTCAGATGGTCCTCCTGGGCGCTGAACTCACGCAGGTGGAACGCCTTGAGCAAATCGTGGGGTTCCAAATCCTTGCCCCGGGCGTTCTGAGAGTCGAAAAACTGGAAGGCTTCGGAAATATCGGTCAGGGTGAAAGTGACGACCTCACAGCGGTTGAGCAGGAAGTTGATCTGCTCTTCATCGAAATCCGCTCGGTCGATAATACGGGCTATCTCAAGGTAGTTGGCGTGAATGTTCACCTTGGAGATGTCGCTCTCAAAGCGGGGGATGACCATCTTTCGTTTAAGCTCATCCAGTTGCTCTTTAAGGTCGTTACGCTCCAGTCTGTCGCGGCGCAATCGGATCAGGGCGTGGACCGCCAGCATCAGGGTGATGGTGCGTTGTTGGCCATCCACGATGTTCTTCTGGCGATCATCGAGATGAAAAACGACGGTGCCGAGGCGGTAGGAGGTCTTGTTCCTGAAAGCCGTGATATCCGAGAAGAGCTGGCCTACGTGGCGGCTGGTCCATTTATAGGGGCGCTGATACTGAGGGATGGCAAGGTTGGGGGCGGCCAGGAGCTGGCGGACAGAGATGATCCCTTTTTGAACAGTCGAAGCCACTGCGGTCATATCACCTTCTCCTTGCCGCGAATATCAACCATTATTTTATTCGTTATTCGCGCAGATCCAGCTATTTGCTCCAGGCTGTCACACCCCTTTGCCATAGTTCTGACCCGGCTCAATGTCGCAACCGTGTCGCGAGTTTGTCGCAAGTTATCCATCGCCATGCTGCGCCAGCCACTGGCGGCCCTTGTCGGTCAAACGGTATTTCTGCAAGCGACTGTTGGGCTTGTCGGGAATGGTCATCTCGATCAGGCCGTCGGTCAGGGCCGGTTTGAGGTAGCGCTCGCGGAAGGATTTGCGGTCCGAAAGCCCCAGTGCGGATTGCAGCGCCTCTCGGCCCATCTCGCCCTTGATCACCGCCAGCAGTTCGCTGACTTGGGGGGTGACTTGAGGGCTGACCTGGGGGGCAGTGGTGGTCACGGTATCCAGAATCATCCGCAGCATGAAGGCGATGAAAGGCGCGGAGTCGGTCTTTTGGGTGCTTTCCTGAATGGCTTGGTAATACTCGGTTTGGTGCTCGAAGATCAGGCTTTCCACCGGGATGTCGGCGAACAGGGGATTCCAGCGGGCCAGAATCAGGCTCTGCCACAACCGCCCCATGCGGCCGTTGCCGTCGGAAAAGGGGTGGATGAATTCGAATTCGTAGTGAAAGACCGAGCTGGCGATGAGTGGGTGGGCATCGGTGGCGGCCAGCCAGGAGAACAGGTCACTCATCAGATGCGGCACCCGGTCTGCGGGCGGGGCCATGTGGATTACCCGCTGGCCCGCCATCACCCCGACGCCGCCATGCCGATAAAGCCCTGCCTCGTCGATCAGGCCGTACATCAGCATCCGGTGCGCCTCCAGCAGGTCCTTTTCCACATCGGGCTTCCAGGTGTCAAAACGGTCGTAGGCGGCCAGGGCGTTTTTCACCTCCTGCACCTCGCGGGGCGGTGCGATGACCCGCTTGCCCTCCAGTATCGCGGTGATCTGCGCCTCGCTCAGGGTGTTACCCTCGATGGCCAACGAGCCGTGGATGGTGCGAATACGGTTGATGCGCCGCAGCCGCAAGGCTCTCGCCTGGTCGGTGAGCACGGTAAGCCGCCCGATGGCCTCGCTGATGGCGGCAACCCGGTTCAGGATTTCCGGAGTGATGGTGTAGGGGGGCTGGCAGTTGCTCATAGGCTGACCCTTCAATGGGCGTTTTCATTCGCGCCCGGCGCGTCCTCGCCCTGAGCGACCGGTTTACCGTCCTTCCAGGTCACGGCGTACTGCCCCAGCCGCCGCTTTTTCTCCAGCGTCTTGCCGACAGCCTGGCGCAGTGTTTCCAATTGCCGCTGTCCTTCCGGGGAGGGCGTGGTTTTTCGTTTGGTGTTCATTGATTGACCTCCTCAAGCAGAAGCTGACGCATCAAATCGTCGTAAACACCCGCAAGGTTGCGTAGCACCTCATCGTTCGTATATCTGATTACCTGTAAACCAAGCGAGTTAAGAAATTTCGTTCGTTCGGCGTCGTATTCAACGGTTTCCGCATGGCTCTCGCCGTCGATTTCTATGACAAGACGCAATTCCGCGCAGTAGAAATCGACGATATATCCACCGATTGGTTTCTGACGTAGGAATTTAAAGCGAGAAAATTGTCTCTTTCGCAGGATTTCACGCCAGATCGTCAGTTCAGCTTTAGTAGGGTTACTGCGATTTTGGCGGGCAAGCTCAGTCAGCTTTTTATCGTAGGGGAGAAAGGGAGGCGAACCCTCCCCCCGCCCTCCCTTATCAGGGAGGGAGCTAGAACCTCCCCCCTGGCAAGGGGGACACGAGGACGGAACCTGTCTATTTGTAGTCGCTGCGGAGCTTGAACCTCCCCCCTGACAAGGGGGGATTGAGGGGGGTTGGGTTTGATTTTGAACCAGTCGCTCCGTCATGCCGTCCTCACAGATACTTTTTCATCACCGCCTCTTTGCGGGCGGGGGCGGCGGCGATGATGGCCTGGGCGTCGGCGATCTGTTTTTCCAGGGCTTCGACCTTGGCGACGAATTTCTTCTGTTCAGCCAGGGGCGGGATCGGTACCTTGATGTTCTTCATCACGGTGGCGTTGATATTGGACTGGTTGATCGACTTGGAAGCCTTGCCCTTGGCCTCAGCTTGGTAGGCCGGGGAGTTCATCATTTTTACCAGAAACAGCGGCAGTATCTTGCTGGTGTCTGGCACTACCCGAACCAGGTAGGAGGCAAAACAGTAGTCGCCGTCCAGATCGAAGAGGCCGGTCTTGCCGACATGCTCGATGCTGTTGGTGCGATTGAAAAGCAAGTCGCCCTTGTTGAGCCGGTACTTGGCGAACTCCTCGGCGCTGATGTCGGCGCACTTCATCGCGCCGTTGTCCACCATCCGCCCCTGGATGATCTCGTTCATGCGGAAGATTTTGTAGCCGATACCGGCCTCGTTCATCTTTTCGTTCAGGCCATATTGGATGTTGGTGCTCAGCTTGGCAATTTCGATGCGGGGTGCGGTGGAGGTATAGACAGCTTCAACAGACGAGGCAATTTCATCTAAAGCGGCGGTGACAATATTACGTTGGTTAGCCAAATCAGCGTCAATCGCCGCGCAGTCGTTAGTCAGGTTTTCCTGAATATCCTTCGGCGGAACGGGCAACTTAACCTCATCAAATGTCTTCATGATGATGGCTTTGAACTTGCTGCCGGTAGACTGAGACTTTAGCTGTTCAATTTCGCGTTTCAGGACGTAAAAAATATAGTCGTTGGATAACTCCGTTTTTGAACGTAAACCATAGCATGACTGGTTGAAGGCCATGGGAGTTGTGAGCTGTGCCATGGCACCAACAGTGCCACGGGCCGAAATAATGATGTCGTTCATCTGAAGGAGCTTGGTACTACTATCTTTCAGCCCCTCATCAGTAATGCTTTTCTCTGCCGTCGAGACATAGCGGTCAACCGTGCTGAAATCGGCCACACTCAACCAGGGAATGTCGCCGTTCCAGTACGCTGGGTTTCCGGTGTCAGGCGTACCTCCGCTAATGATTTCCATCAAATCAGAAGCTCTTTTCAGTGGCCACTTGCTGACAACTTCAATCTTCTTACTGACGGAGAGAGCTAGTTGTTTTTCAAAAACAACCCGCGAAAAATCCAACATATCCACCAGCCGAGCCGGGTTGGCCACCTCGCTCAATTCAGCCGGAATAGACCCAAGCGTGCCATCGAAATTCGCGGCAATGTGGCCGCTGAGCTTGGCCGGGTTGGCGCGGGTAAAGCGCATCGGGTTGGCGTGGTCCGGGCCGTCGTAAAGCGCAGTGACGTGCTTACCGCTGGCGTCTTCGATCAGCTTGATGCCTTCATCCCCCTTGGCGCTGGACCATTCATAGCCGAGGAACTGTTTGATCTCCTTCGTGCCGGAGGGGCTGCGGATAATCAGCACCGGGTTGGCCTGATCCGAGGCAAGGCAGAAGTGATAGAGCTTGTCGCGCTCGATGGTCTGCACAAAGCCCAGGTAACGCTTGGCGATCTCCGCCGTTTGCTCGGTCTTGCTCAGGGCCTTAAATTTCTTCTGCTTGCGCAGGTTGACCAGTTCGGTGCTCTTGTCGAATTTGTCGTGATAAGGCTGGAAATGCTCCTGCGGCTTCCAGCTCCCCTCCATCTCGCCGCGCAACAGGCTCTGGTAGTCCGCCAGGGGTACATTGACATGGGCGCAATACTGCTCGATCAGGTGGCCGTCCTTGTAGATCGCCTGCTTGCGTTTGCTGGTGGCGCAGCCCTTGAACCATTCCTCCACCCGCTCGCGGTAGTGCTCGGCGGTATCGGGCTGGGTCGGCTTGCGGCGCAGGAACAGGGTGACGGTGTTGGTGCCGGTCTTGCCGAAGGTGCCGCTGCCGAATTCGGCGATGGCGACAATATCAAAATACTGCAACAGGATTTCGCGGGCGCGGATGTAGGTGGAGCCGCCGTTGGAGAGGATCGACGAGGGCAGGATGATGGCGGCTACGCCGCCGCTTTTCAGTAACTGTTTGGCGCGCTCGACAAAGAAGGTTTCGATGCTGTTGGCCGTCTCGGCGTCGTTGATGGTGTCGGTGAGCGAATAAGCCTTGCGCTCCTCCTCGGGCAGGGTTTCGAGAAAACCGCGCACGCTGTAGGGGGGATTTGCGACCAGCAGGTCGAAATGGCCGTCGCGGATATCGGGAAAGGCCTCGTGGCTGTTCACCAGGCCGTCGCCGTAGCAGACCTGGATGCCCTGCTGGCCGTACATGAAGGCGGAGACCTTGGCGACCTTGGAGAGCCGGTATTCCTTTTCGATACCGACCATCGACTTGTGGTACTCGGCCGGATTGACCAAGGGCTTGTGTTGCTCCAGCAGCGGCTGTAGCTGCAAGGCCAGTTCGGTAAGAAAGTGGCCCGCGCCGCAGGCGTAGTCGATAGCCATGGGCGGCGTGGGGTTGTCGCGCACCAGGCTTTCCAGCGGCAGGCTCATCAGGATAAAGCGGCAGATCGGCATGGGGGTGAAGAATTGCCCCTCGCTCTGCTTGACACCCTGGTCGAGGAAGCCCTCGAACATGTCGCCGAGAAACTGATTATGACCGTTGGGATTGGTCAGGCGGATGTCCTGCCACATCTGCAGGAGCTTCAGCAACACATCGGCATTCTGGTAAAAGAGCCGTTCGTTGTGGACGTCGATAAAGGAAAAGTCGTTGTTGGTGAAAAACTTCTGCTGAATGAACAGGTTCCACACCGCCCGCTGCGTGGCGTCCGGGTTCTGGCGGATGAAGCGCAGGGCATTATTGACGTCGTTCTGGTTGATGTAGGTGATGTCCTCGCCGAGGAACTTGTCCATGCCCGACTGGTAGAGCTGCTGCAGGCGGTCCATCAGGTCGAAATGGCTGTCATAGGCCACGCCCTTCCAGTAAAACTTGAGGTCGTCAGGGTTCTCGATTTCGTCCACCAGTTTGCAGAGAAACAGGTTCACCAGCTTGTCGAAGGCGTTTTCCCGGCCGGAGACGTTGTGCTGGCGCAGGATGGTGGCGAACTCGTGATATTTCTTCTGCTGGTCCGAGGCGGAAATGGCGTGCAGGTCTGCGAGGGAATACTTGTCCTTGCCGATTTGATAGGGCTGGATGTTGTCCTCGAAAATCCCCTTGGTGGTGAAGTCGAGCTTGTAGGTATCACGCCAGACCGCGAAGCGCTCCTTGACATCGGTAACGCTGCGGAAGGTTTTAAAAAGCGGGTTGGCCACCAGGTACTGATCGTTGTCGCGGTGGGCGATGATGTGGCTCTGGTAACTCAGCTCGGCGTTCTCGAAATCCGAGGTGTAGAGGCAGAGAAACTGGGTCTCGCTGATCTGCTGGGCGTAACTGAATAGCTGGTCGCCGTCCTGCTGAGTCTTGTTCCAGGCCTTTTTGAACTCAGACCCGGCGGTTTTGCACTCGATGATCAGCAGCGGCTTGCCGAAATTGTCCTTGACGAGAATATCGGCCCGGCCTCCACTAGCCCCACGCCCCAACTTCCATTTCGGTTCCAGCTCGATGTGTTCCGGTTTGTAGCCTTTTTCCAGCAGACGATGGACACACTCGAATACCACAAAGTTCTCATTCGCCGAGAAGTTGCAGGTCTGGCGTTCGTTGACAAGCAGCCCGTCGGACTCTGGGTAATGGATAGTCTGCTTGGTGACATCGACACTTAAAAAGGTCGCACCAATGGTCTTGCTGTAAATGGATTTGTTCTTGGCAAAACCGAGGGATGCCAGCAGCGCGTTGAAATTGTCCTGACTGATCATTCCTTGGCTCCCCCCTTGCCGGTCGCGTGCGCCTTCATCCACTGATCGATCTCCTCCCGGTCGAAACGCCACTGGGTGCCGATCTTCGAAGCGGGTATTTCGCCACGCTGGGCCATGCCGTAGAGCTTGGTCCGGCTCATTTTGATGTAGCTTGCCAGCTCATCAATCGTCAGCCATTTGTCGATTTTATCCATGATCTCACCGTTCAAAAGAGATTCGTAGTGATAATTTGATAAAGAAAGATAACCTTGGCCACCCATAAAGACAAGAAGAAAACAGGGATATCTGGGGCATTCGCGGGATTTTTCCGACACAACCCGCCGCCAGCCGGTAAGTAACCCATCAGAAAGCCAACACGAAAAAATTTCACCCGACGCCCGACACTTTCTCCGTCTCTCCGGTAAGTAAGGGTATAACACAAAACGAGGAGCGACCGATCATGGACATCAACGACCTGTTTGACGGAATCCTGAAGAGTATCAACCAGTTTGCCGACGAGATCGCCGAGCAGCGGTTGCAGGAAAAAATGCAGGAAACCGGACGAGGTCCGGAGAATGGGGGGAAGAATGCGGAGAATTTTGAGGCGAAAGAGAAGCGGGGTATGACGGATTTCCCGAAAATGGAGTGATCGGGGCGGTAGCTCCGACACCCTGAAAGCGACGTAAGTCGCTAACAATACGCAGAAAAACAAAACCCGTCCAATAACCGGACGCGGTTAGTGGACGGGTCTGTCTTTTTTAAATGGTGGAGGTGGCGGGAATCGAACCCGCGTCCGAAAATCATCCACGTAAGGCTTCTACATGCGTAGTTCGTGTTTTGCTTTAACCCTCAAGACTCCCACGAACAGGATTCCCTTCGGGTGAGCCTGCTTTAGTTTCGCTCCCGGACCACAGGCCTTCCGAGAACTATCCCGCTAAATTGACGTCTTCTACCCTACGCAGGAACTCAGGCAAAAGACGTGACGGCAATTAAGCCGCCAGTGCGTAACGAACGTCGTTGTCGGCGTTTGTATGTGTGCCAGTTTTTTAACGAGGCCAACTGGCGTCCCCGGCATGCCACCTTCGCTTCCTATTCCCGTCGAAACCTGGGCACCCCCTTGAAATCAGTTCTGAGTGATGAGCGATGGGTTCCGAGAATTAGCTTTAAGCAATTTCCGAAACCCGCGGAATTTTCTTATTTATCTCATATTCCGAAGAAAAGCGCAAGGCGCTCAGCGGTCGCGGTCCTTGATCACCTTGGCCATCTCCCGTACCGCTTCCTTCTGCTTGAGGGTCTCGCGCTTGTCATGCAGCTTCTTGCCGCGACCGACGCCGATCTCGACCTTGACCCGGCTCTCCTTGAGATAGATTTTGGTCGGGACCAGGGTCAGCCCCTTCTGCTCGCTGAAGCGCCAGAGCTTTTCGATCTCACTCTTGTGCAGGAGCAGCTTGCGCACCCGGGTCGGGTCGCCGGGATTCTCCCGGTTTCCCTGCTCGTAGGGGCTGATATTCATGTTGTTGATGAAGACTTCGCCGTCCTTGATGCGACAGAAGGCCTCCTTGAGGTTGACCTTGCCAAGCCGGATCGACTTGACCTCGGTCCCCATGAGCACGATACCAGCCTCGAAGACCTCGTCGATAAAGTAGTCGTGATACGCCTTCTTGTTGCTGGCGATGATCTTGATGCCCATGGGGGATATCAGTCTTCCTGGAGAATTTCCACCACACGGGGCATGGTGAGATCCCGGGGAATGGCGCGGGAGCCGACCCGGATCAGGACAAAGGAGCCACAGAGAAAGGCGATGCCGATGATGGCCGCCAGCAGGTCGGGGTCGAGAGGAATCTTTAGATAGCCGCCCAAGAATTTGCCGCTCACCGCGCCAAGGAGGAGAAAGAGGAGCGGCACGATATAGAGGATAAAGGAGGACTGGAGGAATGTCCGGGAACTGGTGGCCAGTTTTACCCGGTCCCCGACCCTGGCGCCAAGGAGGTTGAGAGCCTCGACCATGCGGCTACGACCGTCGCTGCCGACCTGGCAGCTCTCCATCGAGGCACAATGGTCACAGAAGCTCTGCTTTTCACAGAGCACCGTGGCGATCCCCTTCCCTTTCAATTCAACGACGCTGCCGACTTCCTCGATCATCGCTTCCTTGCTCCTGATCCGATCTGTCCTGATTGTAGCATGCCCTGGCGAAGCTCCGACAGGGCCGGGATTATAGCCGCTCAGTTTCTGCTTGGCAAGGTTTCCTGACCGTCGAGGTAAAGCTGAAAGAGATCCGCGCCGCAGCCGCTGCAGAGATAATCATACATCTCTCCCATGGCCGGCGTCGAGGTTGGCCGCAGCGCCTGAAAGTGAGCGCCCCACCCTACTGCCAGAGCGCCCATTTCTCCCTGCAGGTCGAGGGCGTGGCTGCCGCCGAGGATCGCCATCTCGAGCAGCTGCTGCGGGCTGGCATCGTCGCCGAACCAGCTGCGGGCAAAGGCAAGTTCGTCCCAGATCGACAGCGTTGAGTTGCTGGCGAGGCTGTCACTTCCCAAGGCCGGCAGAAGGCCGGCGGCCAGGTATTTTGCGAGAGGCGCCCTGCCGACGTCGAGCCGGGCGTTGGAGTGCGGGCAGAGCACCACCCGTGCCCCGCTCCTGGCAATGAGCTGAATGTCGCTGTCATCGACCTGCACGCCGTGCACCAGCAATACCCCGGGATGCAGACCGCCAAGCCCCTGAAGGTAAGCGACGGGCGAAACGCCTGCCGCCGGGGGGAGCAGGTTACCCCAGCCGGCAAGGGGATAAAAACGCTGCGCCAGGGGCCCGCTCAGATCACGGAAAAATGCGGATTCTTCTGCAGACTCGGCCAGGTGAATCATGACCGGAACCGACTGCTGGCGACCGAGGTCGAGGCTTTGCCGCAGGTACTCGGCATCGAGGGTGTAGGGAGAGTGGGGGGAGAGACCATAAGCCGGATGCCCGGGCGGAACTTCACCGAGGATGCGGGTTGCCTCGCTTAGCAACGGCTCGAAGCGGTCCCGGGTGCGCCCGAGCAGTTCGAGGAAGATCCGCCCCCGCAGGGGAGAACCGGCATAGGCCTGGCGCGCCGGGAAGTGGCTGAGAATGTCGCCGACGGCACCGGTGCCGGTCTGCAGGGAGCGCCGGATTCCTTCGGCGAGGGAGGTGGTGTAGGCTTCCCTGGGGAGGGTGCGCTTGACCTTCACCACCTTGAGGATCCAGTCGACAAAATTGGCGGCCGCGCGAGTCTCCCCGGCAGCCGTGGCCCAGTCGGGGAAATTGGTCAGTTCAAGATGGGTATGGGCGTTGATCAGGGGCGGCAGCAGGATGGCGTCACCGAAATCGGTAACCGCGGCGTCGGGAAACTCTCGCAGCAGCTCCCGGCGGCGACCGACGGCGACCAGGCGCCCGGCACGGACGCAGAGGGCGCCATCGTCTAGCGGTGGAGCGACCATCGGCAGCAGGGTGCGGGCCAGGAAAAGTCGGGGGCTTTTCATCGGTCACCTGAAACCGTAGGACCGATGGGTCCTAGGAGAGGCAGAAGGACTCCAACTGGTCGAGCAGGGACCGAACCTCGGGTTGCTGGACGATCGCGCACTGTTCCTCCAGCACCTCGGAAAGAATGGCGTAGGTCGTCAGCGGATTGGCGAGAACGACCCGAAAGACGGTGATCTCTTTGCCGCCATAGGCCGGGACCCGCAGCCGGGTGCGGGAAACAAAGGTCTTGCCGGCTTCACGCTCGATTTTTTGCACCAGTTGGTTGACCTGGTCGAGGAGCTTGTTGATGCGGCAGCGCTCGGCAGCGGGAGCACCGGCGAGGGCTCGCTGAAGCGGCTGCGGGCAGTAGCGATAGGTCAGGATATTCAACTCCGGATCGCTGGTCAGTTCAAACTCGGGGTGCTGACGAATCAGGGCGGCAAAGGTTCGTGCCCGCTCAATCCCCAGGTCGATCAGAAGTTCATACCCCTTGCGGCCGATGATCGAGAGACCGGCGTGGACCAGCATCGCCTTTCCCGGCCGCGACCCTTCGAGGGTGTGGCTGCCGAGGTCCTTGGAGCCATGGCGCAGGATGTAGGCCGCATGATGCTCAATGGCGGAGAGGGCGGTCGGGTCCTTGAAGACCACCATCCCCGCCCCCATCGGCACATAGAGCTGCTTGTGGGCATCGATCGTCACCGAATCGGCCCGCTCGATGCCGTCAAGCAGCTGCCGATGCCGGCTGGAAAAGAGGGTCGGTCCGCCCCAGGCGGCGTCGACGTGGAAGTGGCAGCCCAGCTCTGTGGCGAGGTCGGCCATAGCTGCAAGCGGGTCGACATTGCCGGTTTCCGTCGTCCCGGCAATGCCGACCAGCGCCAGCGGATGAATATTCTCTTCTTCCTGCAGCCGCCGGCACTCCTTGCGCAAAAGATCCAGGTCGATCCGGTTCTGGTCATCGGTCTCGACCAGGACCAGGTTGTCGCGACCGATGCCGAGCAGGTCGGCGGCTTTGCCCAGAGAATAGTGGCCGCGCTTCGAGACCAGGATCGCGACCCCGTCCCAGCCCTTGTATTTGAGGGCCCGGGCGAGCCCTTCGCGGGCAATGCCGTGGAAGGAGCCGTCGGCGGCAAAGAGGCGGTTGCGGGCGACCCACAAGGCGGTGACATTGGCGATGGTACCGCCGGAGCAGAAGGCGCCGAGGGCGTGGCGACTGTCATGAATCCAGCGACGGTAGAAGGGATCGTTCCCCTGGTAGACGAGGCGATGGAGCATCGCCAGCACCTGGCGCTCCAGCGGGGTGAAGGCCTTGGAGGTCTCAACCTTGACCAGGTTCTGGTTCAATGCGGTCATGATCCGCGACAGCGGCAGCATGAAGTACGGCAGAGCCGAGGTCATATGGCCGATAAAACCGGGAGCCGCGGTATGGACCGACTGGGCGACCAGTTTCTCCTGCACGAACTCGGTATAGGTGGAAACGAAGGTCGGCTCTTCGGGTATCTGCGAGGAGGAGAAATCGGCCTCGATCTTCTCGAGACTGTGCTCCAGGGCGACGATGTGGGTCTGGAGGAAGCCGGTCACATCGTCGGTAATCGCCTGGTCGATGGCACCGAGGGTCGAGTCGGGGGCCTCGGGGACCGTGAAGATACGGTAGAGGTTTTCCAGGGTCGCCCGCGCTGCGTCTCGGTTTTTGGCCATGGTCAGTTCGTCCCGGAGAGGAGAAAGCCGTTGTCGATCAGCCGGGTCTTGCCGATAAAGACCGCCATCAGCAGGACTGAGTCGCTGTCGACCTCCTCCTGCTCCTGCAACGTGTGCTGGTGGCAGATCTGCAGGTAATCGATGCGCACTGCACTGGCCGCAGCGATCAGGGTTGAGAGTTCGGCAAGAATCTGGTCACTCGCACGCCTTCCCGCAGCCACCATTTCCCGGGCCCGTGCCAGGCCCCGGGAGAGGACCAGCGCCTGCTCCCGCTCGGTGGGCGAGAGGTAGACATTGCGGGAACTCATCGCCAGACCGTCGGCTTCGCGGACAATCGGCATGCCGACGATTTCCATCGGGATATTGAGATCGAGGGTCATCCGGCGAATGACAGCCAGTTGCTGGAAGTCCTTGCAGCCGAAGAAGGCGAGGTGCGGCTGCACCAGGTTGAACAGCTTGCAGACAACGGTGGTGACACCACGAAAATGACCGGGGCGACTGCGGCCACAGAGGGTGTCGGTCAGCCCCTCAACGTTGACGTAGGTCGCATAGCCGGGCGGGTAGATTTTTGCCGGTTCGGGATAGAAGAGGAGATCGACACCAGCCGCACGGGCGAGAGCGGCGTCCCGTTCGAAATCCCGCGGATAGGCATCGAGGTCTTCATTGGCGCCGAACTGGGTCGGGTTGACGAAGATCGACAGGACGAGAATATCGCCCGCTTCCCGGCCCGCTTCGAGGAGCGAGATGTGCCCCTGGTGCAGATAGCCCATGGTCGGCACAAAGGCGAGACGACGCCCCTCCTGACGCAGGTCGAGGCAGATCTTCTGCATGCGCTGATTGTCTTGTATGATTTCCATCGCTTCGAGGTTCAGGGAAAAAGCCTCCCGGCGCTTTTCCAGCAACCCCTCTCCTTTCTGCGGCGGTCTAGAAACTGTGCTCCTTGCCCGGGAAATCCCCCCCCTTGACCTCGCGGATATAGCTGTCGACCCCTTCGCTGATCAGGCTGGCCACGTCGGCATAGCGCTTGACGAATTTGGGGGAGTACTTTTCGCAAAGGCCGAGGATGTCGTGGATCACCAGGACCTGCCCGTCGCAGCCGGCCCCGGCGCCGATGCCGATGGTCGGGATCGGGACTGCCGCGGTTATTTCGTCGGCAAGCCGGGCCGGAATTCCTTCGAGGACGATGGCGCAGGCGCCGGCCGCGGCGACCGCCCGGGCATCCGCCAGCAGTTGCCGGGCCTGTTCGTCTTCCCGTCCCTGCACCCGGTACCCGCCCATGCGGTGAATCGACTGGGGAGTGAGCCCGATATGCCCGACGACGGGGATATCCATGGCGACGATCGCCGCGATGGTCGCGGCGACATTTTCGCCCCCCTCGAGTTTGACGGCCTGGGCGCCCCCCTCTTTGATCAGGCGCCCGGCGTTGCGCCGGGCCTCGGCCAGGTCGACCTGGTAGGAGAGGAACGGCATGTCGGCGACCACCAGGGCGTGATTTGTCCCGCGGCGCACCGCGCGCGTGTGATAGATCATCTCCTCCATCGTCACCGGCAGGGTGTTGTCATAGCCGGCGACGACGGCGCCGACCGAATCGCCGACCAGGATCATGTCGATCCCGGCCTGGTCGAGCAGCCGGGCAAAGGGATAGTCGTAGGCGGTGAGGACGGCGATCTTTTCACCGTCGGCCTTCATGCGCTGAATATCGATTATGGTGACCGGTTTTTTCTTCATAGCTCTTTCCTGAATTGCCGCCTGGAACGAAAAAACCTTTCGGAACAGGTCCGAAAGGCCAGAAAATTTCCGGTCCCGCCGGTATTCGATGCCACCGGGAGCCAGTTTTGCCTTCCGTCCCGGTCCGCGGATCCAGGCGGTCTTGGATGAGTTGAAAACCACCGATCATGGCCTGCTCCGGTACGGGTCCCGGGCGGATCGCGGTCTTCAAAAAAGCGTTCTAGTCTATAGCATGGTGCTGGCGCCACTGTAAAGAGATATCACCGGGGCGCGCCAGGGGTCCCGCTCGCCTGCTTACGATCTGGTCGCAAAGAATCGCCTGCCGTCGCTGTAGGCGGTTCCGATCTTCCCTCCCAGACCCCAGTATTCACGAATACCCCCAAGGTAGACCAGCGGGGCGACCAGGTGCGGATCAATCCGGCCAGTGCTGTCAATAGCCGCGGCGGCGACCTGGATATCGAGGATTTCGCCGAGCAGCAGGCGGTAGTCACCGAGAACCACCTCGCTGGCGACCCGGCACTCGACACACAACGGGGATTCCGCCACCGATGGCGCCTTGATATGGGTTCCCGGCTGCGGGGTGAGACCGGTAAGGTTGAATTTTTCGTGATCCCGCCCCGAGGCCAGGCCGCAAAAGTCGGCAGCCGCCATCATCGATTCGGGGACAAGGGAGACCGAGAATTCGCCGCTGACGGCGATATTGGCATAGGACTGGCGCCCATGATGGAGGGAGAGGGCCAGGGTGGGCGGCGTCTTGCTGACGACACCGACCCAGGAAGCCGCCATGAGGTCACAGGCACCGTTGCTGTCGACGCTGCCAACCAGAGTCATCGGCTGCGGGAAAAAGGTGATGCCGGGGCCGAGAGAGGTGCGGATCATTTGCGGGGCTCCTTGAAGTTCTCTTCATCAATCAGGGCCTCAAGGGCCCGGGAGAGGACGGTAAAGGCGTGAAAGTTGGCCGGCCGGCTCCCCCGCAACGCCTCGCGATGGGCCTGGTAGGCGCGAAACGGAGCGCGGCGGCCGGTGAAATAGGCGTCCGGGTTGCCGGCGCTTTTCGCCAGCACCTGCAGGGTGAGCTGGAAGGCTCCGCGCTGGAAGGCGGCGCCAAGAGCCTGGCGCGCCAGGCGGTCCCAGCGGTCGCGCAGCGGTACCCCGTCCAGCCCGGCGACGAGAAGATCGATTCCGAGCCGGTCGCGAACCTCGGTAAAGGTCTGGGAGACCGAGAAGAGATCGCCGCCGCTCTTCTCCAGCAGTTCGACCAGCGGAACGAAATTGCCAAACCAGCCGAGACTGGCGATGCGCTGCGCCGTTTCCGGATCAAAACCGTTCTTCTCGAGGTCGGCTGAGCGCTCACGACATTGGCTCCAGTCCTCCTCCCGGAGCAGCCCGCCCAGGGATTTGCGGTATTGGGAGACCAGTTCCCGGTAGTGATCCAGCGCTCCGGCCTCCGCGACGACGGGGAGATAGCGCATCAGCGCCCACTCGCACATGACACCCAGCACCTGTTCGATTTCCAGCAGCAGGCGATACTGCTCTTCGATCGGCAGCTTGGTGCCGACAGTCTCGATTGCCTGGCGCATCTCCCTGCCGCCGAGCGCGCCGTCAAAGACAAGGTAGGTCTCCACCACCCGCTCCAGGGGCGCACCCGACTGCTTCGCCAGCTGGTTGAGTACTGCAGAACCGGCCTGGCCGACAAGCTCGTTGGTCAGCACCGTAGCGCAGATCTCCCGGGCCAGCGGGTGTTGCGACAACTCATCGCCGTAGCGCTGCACCACCGCCGGGGGGAAATAGGAGGCCAGCCGCTCCTGCAACGCTTCCCGGTCGGGAAGATCGCTCTCGAGCAGGGTGGCGTAGAGCTGCATCTTGCTGTAGGCCATGAGGATGGCCAGTTCCGGTCGACTCAGCACACCCCCTTCCCGGGCCAGCACCTCCTTGACCGTCGGCAGGAATTCCCCGCGACGATCGAGGAGACCGGCCTGGGTCAGGCGGTCGGTCAAGACAAAGAAGGGTTCGTTATCGACCGCACAGCGGCGCTGATCGAGGGAGAGGCAAAGCCCCTGTTGCCTGTTGTTGGCAAGGACCGCCTCGACCACATCGTCGGTCAATTCGGCCAGAAACCGGTTGCGCTCCTCGCTGCCGGAAAGTTCGCCCCGGCTGAGCACCCCCTGCATCAGGATCTTCAGGTTAACCTCGTGGTCGGAGCAGTCCACGCCCCCCGAATTGTCGACGGCGTCGGTATTGATGCGCCCGCCGTGGAGCGCATACTCGATGCGCCCGCGCTGGGTGAAACCGAGGTTCCCCCCCTCCCCGACCACCTTGGCGCGCAATTCGGCGCCATCGACCCGCAGGGAATCATTGGAACGGTCCCCCGCGTCCTCGTGTTTTTCGGGGCTGGCCTTGACATAGGTGCCGATACCGCCGTTCCAGAGCAGGTCGACCTCGGCGCAGAGCAGAAGGCGAATCAGGCCGGAGACATCGATCCGGTCATGGCGCACACCCAGCCAGCGCCGCACCTCCTCGGAAAGAGGAATCTCCTTGGCGTCCCGGGGGAAGATCCCCCCTCCCGGAGAGATCAGCGCGCGATCGTAATCGTCCCAGGAGGAGCGCGGCAGGTTGAATAAGCGCTGCCTTTCGGCAAAGGAAGTCTTTGGGTCCGGGTTCGGATCAAGGAAGACGTGGCGATGATCGAAGGCGGCCAGCAGGCGAATCTCCGGTGACAGCAGCATGCCGTTGCCGAAGACATCGCCGCTCATGTCCCCGATGCCGACCACAGTAAAGGCTTCCTTCTGGATATCGACACCAAGCTCCTGAAAATGACGCCGGACCCCTTCCCAGGCCCCCCGCGCCGTGATGCCGAGATCCTTGTGGTCATAGCCGTGCGAGCCGCCGCTGGCAAAGGCATCATCCAGCCAGAAGCCGTAGTCGCGGCTGATGGCGTTGGCGGTATCGGAAAACTGTGCCGTCCCCTTGTCGGCGGCGACCACCAGGTAGGGGTCCAGATCATCGTAAGCCACGATCCCGTCCGGGGTGACAACCTTCCCTTCCACCCGGTTGTCGGTCAGGTCGAGCAGGCCGCGCATCAGCACCTGGTAGGCCGCACGGGAGAGCCGGGCCCCCTCTTCGCGGCTGGTGACCGCTTGCTTGATCACAAATCCGCCTTTGGAGCCGACCGGCACGATCAGCGCGTTTTTGGTCATCTGGGTCTTCATCAGGCCGAGGATCTCGGTGCGAAAATCGTCCGGCCGGTCAGACCAGCGAATGCCGCCGCGCGCCACCTTGCCACCACGGAGGTGGATTCCCTCCATGCTGGCCGCATGGACATAGATTTCGAAGAGGGGGCGCGGCGCCGGCATCTCGATAATGCCGAGGGCGCTGATCTTGAAAGCGAAAAAGTAGTCGTCCTGCTCGCGGCGCGAGAAGAAGTTGGTGCGGACCGTGGAATCAATGAGATTGAAGAGGGTGCGCAGGATACGGTCCTCGTTGGGGTCGGCAACCGCTTCGAGCAGGGCGACGAGTTCCTGGCGCAGGGGGGAGAGCCCCTCCTCTTCCCGCCGTGCCAGGTCCTCCCAGCGCGGGTCGGGGAAAAAACGGGCGGCAAAATAGTCGTAGAGGAGACGGGCCACCTCGGGATTGTTGATCAGGGCAAAGGCGACCCGTTTTTTGGTGAAAGGAGAACCGAGCTGGAAATAGTAGTTCCGGTAACCACGAAAGACATCGATCTGCTGCCAGTCGAGGCCGGTCGGAATCAGCAGGCGATTGAGGTAGTCGTTTTCAGCGGCCCCGCGATGGAGGGCAAGAAAGGCCTCGAGCAGGGGTTTGCGCAGTGCGGCGAGATTGGGATGTCCGGCCTGGGCCCCGCGCACGGCAAAGCTCTTGATATAGACCGGATGCGGGTCCGGGGTCAGGGAAAAGTCGACCTCGTCGATCACACAGAGGCCGAGATTTTCCAGGATCGGCATCAGGTCATTGAGATATTTTTCACTGAGGCTGTAGAACTGGAGTCGGAAGTATTCTCCCCCCGGGTCGGGGAACGGCCCCCAGAGGTCAACCCGATCGGCGCCGTCGGTGAGCAGCTTTTCGACCACCTGCAGGTCGCGCATGGCGAACCGGGGATGCACCAGGGTCCGGTATTCCCGGCTGAATGTTTTCCCGTAGCGGCGCCAGAGCCGACGTCCGCCCTGCTCGCCGAAGGCATGGTTGATCTGGCGCTGCAGGCGCTCGTCCCAGGGCCGAACCAGGCGGGTCAGGCCACGTTCCAGGCGGGTCTGGTCGATGTGCAGCTGCTCGGCCCGGGGACGGGCGGAAACATGCAGGCTGAGGTAATCACTGGAGATATGTATCACCCGGGAAGCAAGGTCGTCGGCCTGCAGGGCGCGGCCGAGAAATTTTTCGATCCGCGCCAGGTTGTCGCTGCCGTAAAACTCCCGCGGCATGATCAGTAACAGGGTCAGGCCGCGCACCGCGAGACTGCGGGTGATGACCACCTTGACGCTGCCATGGCGATAAATCTGGGTGAAGGAGCGCAGTACCGAAACCAGTTCGTCTGCGGAGATAAAAAAGAGCTCGACCTTGGGAAAGGTATTCACGATTTCCATGGTCTTGCGCCAGTCGTGGCAATCGCGGGGAATGCCGAGGCGGCCGAGGGCCGCCTCGATGCGCTGGCGCAGGGCCGGGATGGTGTCGTTCGGCGCATTGGTGCTCTGTTCGGAGAAGAGTCCCCAAAAGGCATGTTCGAACCGCTGTCCGTCCCGTTCCTCGAAAAGACCGATATAGACCAGGTTGTCATTCGCCAGGATCGGGCTCGGCAAGGTGGTTGTTTCGACCACCAGACGATGCTGACGCTGCAATCGCTGGCAGGCGTCCGGGTCGGGCGGCAGGTTCACCAGCCCAAGAACGCTGCCAGCAACCTCAGGCAGGGGATCGACCGGCTCGCCTTCGCAATCGGTCAAAAATTGCCGATAGGCAAAGGGGATGTAACTCCCTTCCTGCAGCCAGTGAATAAAATCCCGTTCCGACTTGACGGTGCAGGCATCGCCAAGTCGGGCCAGGACCGACTGCATCGCCGGCCGCGCAGCCTGTACCACGAGAGCGGCTTCGAGTCCGGCCAGGGTCACAGCCCGTACCGAATCGCCCTGCTGGTCCTGGAACCCCTGCAGTAGAATGACAATCAGCGATTCCCTTTCCCCGGCCCCATCCAGCGGTCCAATGCTGCTGATCCGGCCAGCACTGCGGTCGATGGCGAGGAGCGGGTGGCTGACGACCTGGAAGGAAATGCCCTGGCGCACCAGCCCGGCCTGGACCGTATGCACCAGGTAGGGGGCGTCGACCGTATTGGTCAGGAGCAGGCTGCGGTCGCCGGGCAGGGGGTAAAAGGCGACCGCAGGCTCACCCGCGGGATGTTCCAGAAACCGGAATATTCCCAGCAGGAATTGAGCGAGTTCGGGGGGAGCGAGGGGGAGCAGGAAAAAGGGAGGGGTGCTGGCCTGGAGGAGGTCGGCAAGAGCAAGCAGAAGTGGCCGCGCTCCAGGATCGACTTCCTCGACGGCGAGCTGCCGGGCGGCGCTGATCTTGGCAACGAGATCGTCAGCATTGGCGGGTTCGGTAGCATTTTCGAAGATAACGCGCATGATTCCACTCTTCGTTGAGGGGGAATGGAGCTGCCGTTACTGCACCGCCCGTCGTGGGCGGCGACCGTGCCCTTAAGCTTAGGTGATCATCCGGGACTTGACAAGGAGGAGGGCCAGGGGAGTGTGGCGTCGAAAAGACGGATGTCGGCAGCAGCAATCAGGTCGCGGACCAGCGCCTGCAACGCCTGGTTGCGACGTTCTTCATGCAGTTTTTGCCGCAGTTGCGGCAGGGCCTCCTCCCGGGAAAGAGGCCTTGCCTCTTGTCGCTCGAGCACCAGGACCAGATGCCAGCCGAACTGGGTGGCGACCGGACCTCCAATGGCGCCGGCCGGGAGGTCAAAGGCAAGATCCTCGAACTCGGGAGCCATCGTCCCGCGCCGGACCCAGCCGAGGTCGCCGCCGGAAGCGGCACTCGGGCAGGCGGAATGCTGGCGCGCCAGCGCAGCGAAGTTTTCCGGAGTGGCTTCGGCAGCAAGGGCGGCGCACTTTTGCCGCGCCGGCGCCGATTGTCCGCCCGGATCCCGAATCAACAGATGGGCAGCCCTTATTTTAAGGGGCATTTGCAACCGCGGGCCCTGCTCGTTCCAGGCCCGCTCCAGCTCGGTTGCCGTCGGCGGGGCCAGCTCGGCGAGCTGCCGCTCACAGAAGAGATTGACGGTGAGGTCCTGGCGCAGCATGCGAAAATGGTCAGCGGGCGAAATCCCCGCCTTGGCGAGGGTCGCGAAAAATTCTTTGGCGCTGGGAAAGTTGGCACACAGGCGCTCCTGTTCGGCTTCAATTGCCGGGACCGGGGCGACGATCCCGCCGGCAAGAGCCTGCAGAAAGAGGAGCTGCCGGGCAAGGAGCTGTTCCAGGGCCAGTTCGGTCGCCTGCCGCAACTGTTCGGCGCTGAGCTGGTCCATACTCTTGCGATAATGCTGCAGGGCATAGCCCTGAATGGCATTGTCGAGGTCGTTCCGGGTCAGGGGCTGGCCATTGACCCTCGCGATGATGTCGGGCATGAAACCTCCGGTCGGCAGTCAGTTCTCGGCCGTCGCCGCGATAGCAGCACTGAGGCGGGCAAATTCCTCGAGGCTGAGGGTTTCTCCCCGCCGCTGCGGAGCGATGGCACACTGTTCGATGGCGCGGTCGATCTCTCCGGGGAGGAACCCGGCGCCAAGCAGGGAATTACGCAGGGTCTTGCGCCGCTGGCCGAAGGCCCCCTTGACCACACGGCGAAAGAGGCGCTGGTCAGCAATTACGACCCGCGGGGTCGGCAGCGGCACGAATTCGAGCACCACCGAATGGACCTTGGGGGCCGGAAAGAAGGCACCCGGCGGAACCACCGTCACCCGGCGGATGTCGAATTCAAGCTGGCAGAAGACCGAGAGGATGCCATAGGCGGAGGAGCCAGGCGCGGCGCAGAGACGATCGCCCACCTCCTTCTGGAACATCAGTACCAGCCGGGAGAAGCGAACCCGATGGTCGAGGACCTTGAAGAGGACCTGGCTGGAAATATTATACGGCAGGTTGGCAACCAGCTTGTAGGGGGGGAGCGGCAAGGCGGCGGCCCAGTCGAGGTCGAGGCAATCCCCTTCGATGATGCGCAGCCCCGGCTCCCGGCGGGCGGCCAGGCTGGCCACCAGGTCGCGATCGACCTCCATAACGGTCACCTCGCCGGCAGCGGCCAGAAGCTGGTCGGTCAGGGCGCCGAGGCCCGGACCGATCTCGAGGATCCGATCCCCCGCCTCGATCCGGGCGGCACCCAGGATCTTGGCCACGACTGCGGAGTCGCGCAAAAAATTCTGCCCGAAACGTTTTTTCGGTCGATACTGCATCTAAGTCTATCCGTTCATGGCCGGAGAAGGCTCGAAATGAATCTCCCCGCAGCAAGCTACGGGGTATCAAAAGTTTAGATTGATCGCTTTCATCGAAGCAAGCTTCGGGGAATTCGACCCACCTGAGATTAACGCCGGCGCCGGGGCCAGCGGGGAATGCGCCAGTTGCGGACGACCGGAATCATGCGCAGGGTCACGGCATAGGCGAGGGCGCCGGAGACCAGCGCGTAGAGGAGGCTGCCGAAGCAGAGGGGCAATACCACTTCCCAGCCGAGGGGACGCAAGGCCGCGAAGGTAAAATTCGCGGGGAGGTGCACCCGCTCCATCGAGAGGAGGACCCGGCCGGTTTCATATTCGAGGGCATAGATAAAGGGGGCGGTGACCGGGTTGGTGATCCAGACCCCAAGGGCGGCAGCAAGCTTGTTTTCGCGCAGCAGCCAGGCAAAGCAGACGGCAATCGCCATCTGGAAGCCGAAGGTCGGAGTCATGCCGATAAAGATGCCGAGAGCCATCCCCTTGGCGATATCATCCGGGGTCCCGCTGAGCCGGGCAAAGCGGAGAAATTGCAGCTTGACCTGTCGGATCATCCTCCAGCGTCGCCACATGGTGACCGTCCGTCATCAGCCGGGCGTACCAGCCGTTACCCGGTCAAGGGGCCAGCTGGCAACAGCGTTGAGATCGAGGGCGTCGTTGGCGCCCGCTTTGAGGCGAAAATTGCCGGCAACACCGAGCATCGCGGCGTTATCGGCACAAAGGGAGGGCGAAGGGAAAAAGACCTGCCGGCTGCAATTCCGGGCGGCGTTCTGCATCGACTGGCGTAACCCCCGGTTGCAGGCGACCCCGCCGGCGATGACGATCCGTTCGAGGCCGGCCGTTTCTGCGGCCGCCATCGTCTTGCGGGTCAACACCTCGACCACCGCAGCCTGGAAGCTGGCCGCCGTATCGGCACGCCCGCCTTCATCGAGAGCCGGCTGCTGTTGCAGATAATTGAAAACCGCCGTCTTGATGCCGCTGAAGCTGAAATCGGAGCCAGGTTTGTGCAGCAGCGGCCGGGGAAAGGCGACCGCCGCCGGATTCCCTTCCCTGGCGAGGGCATCGATCCGCGGGCCGCCGGGATAGTCAAGGCCGAGGAGTTTCCCGACCTTGTCAAAGGCTTCCCCGGCAGCATCATCAATCGTGCGGCCCAGGGTCTGGTAGCGACCGATGCCGTCCACCCGGTAGAGGTGGGTATGCCCGCCCGATACAACCAGGGCGAGGAACGGGTAGGCGATCGGTGTTTCAAGCTGGATGGCGAGTAGATGCCCCTCAATATGGTGGACGCCGACCAGCGGCAGATTGCGGGCATAGGCGATCGCCTTGGCTGCAGAGAGCCCGACCAGAAGCGCACCGATCAGCCCCGGGCCACGGGTAACGACGACCCCTTCGATCTCCTCCAGGGTTACTGGGGCCTCCTGCAAAGCTGTTTCGATTACCGGGATGACCGCTTCGAGGTGACTGCGGGAGGCAAGCTCCGGCACCACTCCGCCATAACGGGCATGGATATCGACCTGGGAGGCAATGACACTGGACAGCACCTGGCGACCGTCGCGCACAACGGCGGCCGCGGTCTCATCACAGGAAGATTCAAGGCAGAGAAGCAGCATGGGCAGGCTGGTCAAGCGTTAAGGGAGAAGAAAAGTGCTTCAGGTCCAATGGTTTGCCGCTCAATCTTTAAGCTGACCTCTCAACTCTGGCCTAAAGCAGGTTGGCCGCCAGTTCCGCCAGCGGGGAGCGCTCTCCCTTGGTCAGGGTGATATGCCCGGAGATCTCCTGGTCCTTGAACTTTTCCACCACATAGGTCAAACCGTTGCTCGACGAATCGACATAGGGGTTGTCGATCTGGTAGGGGTCGCCGGTCAGCACCAGCTTGGTCCCCTCCCCGGCCCGGGTGACGATCGTTTTGATTTCGTGGGGAGTCAGGTTCTGTGCCTCATCGACGATCATGTACTGCTTGGGAATCGAGCGGCCTCGGATATAGGTCAGGGCCTCGATTTCGAGAATCCCCATGTCGACCAGTTCCCGATAGCCCCGCTTGCGCTTGCCCCGTTCATCGACACTGCCGAGGAGGAGCTCGACGTTGTCAAAAATCGGCTGCATCCAGGGCGCCAGTTTCTCTTCGACATCGCCGGGAAGAAAGCCGAGGTCCCGTCCCATCGGGAAGACCGGGCGGGAGACGAGAAGGCGGCTGTAGGCCCCTTCGTCGGCGGCCTTGAGCAGGCCGGCGGCAATCGCCAGCAGGGTTTTGCCGGTGCCGGCCTTGCCAACCAGGGTAACGAGCTGGATATCCTCGTTGAGCAGCATATCGATGGCAAATTGCTGCTCGCGGTTGCGCGGATGAATCCCCCAGAGCCCCTCCTTGGGCGACTTGATCAGGGGGACGACCCGCTGCTGACCGGCGGCGTAGCGGCCGATGGCGGTATGGGAAGGATTGGTGGACGCAACCAGGGTGAGGCACTGGTTGGGTCGATAGTCCCCATGCAGCGGGAGGAAGCCCTGGCCATAAAAACGATCGACCTCGTCCTTGTCGACCAGGACCTCGGCCGATCCCGGGTAGAGCTCCTCGATGGAAACCTTGTCCGATTCATAGTCTTCGACGGTCAAGCCGATGGCATCAGCCTTGATGCGCAGGTTGGTGTCCTTGGTCACCAGGACCACCGGGCAATTGCAGGTGGACTTCAGCGCCAGGGCGACCGCCAGGATGCGATTGTCGCCGCGATCAACCCGCAACTCCGGAGGGAGCCGCTTCATGGAGTCTTCGGTGTAAAGATCGACCCGCAGCATGCCGCCCCCTTCGAGCGCCACCCCCTGAACCAGGGGCACCTCGCCGCGCAGGCCATCGAGGAGACGGGAGACCTGGCGGGCATTGCGGCCGGTTTCGTTGAGGTCTTTCTTGAAGCGGTCGATCTCCTCGATCACGGTGATCGGGATAACCACATCATTGTCCTCAAAACGGAACAGGGCCTGGGGGTCGTGCAAAAGGACGTTGGTGTCCAGAACGTAGAATTTTTTCATCGGGGGTATCCGATTCGTCAGGGGGTGGTTCCAACCAGGTCAGCGGTCGTAATCGAGGACTTCCAGCCCTTCGCTGGTGGCCAGGATCTTGACATGCACCGGATAGTTCTTGCCGGGGACGTTGCGCTTGGCGGCGAGGATCACTTCACCGTAAGAGTTGAGCGCGTTAAGGACCTGCTCCGGCGATTCCTCAATAATGTAGGCATTGTAGATACGGGTTTTCATCAGCTGTTCGCGGGTAACCGGATTCTCGGGCGGCAGGGAACAGGCCGCGCAGGTGAGGACCAGCAGGGCCCCGGGGATCAGGCGCAAAAGCTGTTTCAGCATCTCGAATCTCCTTACCATGAAAGTCACGTCCTATTCAGTCAGCAGGTTGGTTGGCCAGAAAGGCCAGCGCTGCAAGCAGTTGTTCAATATCGTCGGAAGTGTTGAAGTACCCCGGACTGACGCGAATCGTGCCGCGGGGAAAGGTCCCAAGGGTTTGATGGGCATCCGGTGCGCAGTGCAATCCGACGCGGGTCAGTATCCCATGATCGCGGTCGAGAAGGAAACCGATTTCTGCGGGGTCACGACCGGCGAGGAGGAAAGAAACAGCGCCGCCGCGCTGCTCGGGATCGCGGGGACCGAAGAGTGAGATACCGGGAATCGCCTGCAACCCCTCGAGCAATTGCCCGTTGAGTTGTGCTTCGCGCGCCCTGATCTTCGTCATCCCGACGCTACGGATAAAATCGATCCCGGCCTTGAGCCCTGCCAGACCGGGCGTATTGGGGGTGCCGGCTTCAAGGCGCTCTGGCAACTGCTCCGGCGGCAGTTCGGAATGACTGTTACCGCCGGTGCCGCCATAAATAAGCGGCCGCGGCACCAGCCCCTGGGCCAGGCAGAGAAACCCGGTCCCTTGTGGCCCGTAGAGCCCCTTGTGGCCAGGAGCAGCGAGCAGATCGATAGCGCCGGCCTCAAGATGCAGTGGAAAGAGCCCGGCACTCTGGGCGGCATCGACCAGCAGCAGGATTCCTTCGCGGCGACACCAGGGGCCGAGTTCGTCGATCGCCTGCAGAGTTCCGCTGACATTGGAACAGTGGGAGAGGACCAGCATGCGGGTCCGCTCAGCGCGGCAGGCTTCCATCAACAGCTGCGGGTTGACGCTCCCCAGGGCGTCGCCAGCCACCTTGACCACCTGAACCCCGGTCTCCGCGAGGGCGCGCAACGGACGTGTGACCGCATTGTGCTCCATGCTGGTAGTCACAACCCGGTCGCCCGGCGCAAGAAAACCAAAGAGTGCCAGGTTCAGGGCCATCGTCGCGTTGGCGGTAAAGACCACGCGCGCCGGATCACCGACACCAAACATTTCACTGACCGCTTCGCGGGTCTCAAAGAGAATGCGGCCAGCGTCAAGGCTGAGACGATGAGCCCCCCGTCCGGGATTGCCGGCAGCATCGGTCAGGGTTCGGGTGACCGCTGCTGCCACGGATGGAGGTTTCGGGAAGGTGGTCGCCGCGTTATCGAGGTAAATGGCCATGAGTCCGTTTCGTCCGCTCAGCGCGGACCGTCGCAGGCGGGGTCGCGCTCGGTTCCGTGCGCAAAGGTTTCGGCGAGGCCACGGCAGCCACCAAAGCAGACGGGATAGTCCCGGCAACCACGACAGCCGGCAGGAACGGTCGCTATCTGTTCACGAATGGCCAGTCTCTGCGCCGAGTGCCAGAGCTCGTCGAGTGAATGTTCGAGCAATGAACCGATCAGTCGCGGCCAGGAAGAACAGGGATAGAGGTCACCGCTGGCATCGACATAACCGACACTGTTGCCGGCCTGACACCCACCATATTCGCTGCGCTCACCGCCGCCACCCGGAAAGAGAATCTCCCAGAGGAAAAGGTCGTGGACCTCGAGGGCAAGACCCCGGCCGAGATCACTGCCTGCGGCAGCTATGGACGACTGGAACTCCCGGAGTGCAACAGGGGGCAACGGTGGCTCGGAGGAGCGGCCAAAGTTAGCATCGATACGTACGTTTGGCAACTTAAAACGGCCGATTCCGTGATCGCGGCAGAAGTCGGCAAGTACTGGAAGTGAGTGAAGATTTGCGGTATTTGGGACCAGCAGGAGGCCGGGATTTGCACCAGCCTTGCGCAGAGCGCAGAGTGCGGCATGGAGGGCAGGTTTATCGACCGCCGCACGCGTAACAAAACGGCTCGCATCAAGCAGCAGGTCGTCCGGCAGCGGTCCATTACTGGCCGCGGCCAGTTCTATCTCCGTACCGCGGCAAACCACCGTGACCTGGCAGTTGCCAGCGCGCAGCAGCGCGATAATTTCCGCAAACCCGGGATGAGCGAAAGGCTCTTCTTCCAAAAAGACGAAAAAGACCCCGGCCGCGGCGACCTTGCGGGCAACTTCCCGGGCAATATCCATGGGAACCGGGTCGGACCCGCCATGCAAATCCCAGGTCAGCCGCAACGGAGCATCAAGGAGATCGAGTGACATAAAAAAAATCGGGGGCAGTCTTCACTGCCCCCTTTCTTTGTTCAGCAGGGATGGACGTTCGAGGAACCAACCACCCGGGGCTTCAAATACGCTTTCATGGGCCTCACCTCCTTTGGAATTGTGTGGATCAGACGTCTATTCGCAGGCACCACCACGGCGCCAGTTATTTCCAGCAATGGGGATCGGGTTGATTGAACTCGCCAGTGGTGGCAAAGGCACGAGCGGTGCAGCCACCGAGACAGTCGGCAAAGGAACCACAACCGGAACATTTGCCGGTCGCTTCTTTATGCCGCATCCCCTTGAGGACCGGGGAATCGTACCAGATCGCATCAAAATCGTCCCGCAGGATATTACCAACCACCAGGGGGATGAATCCACAGGGAGTAATGTCGCCATTGGGCCGTAAATGCAGCGAAAGCTTACCACAACTGCTCCCTTTTACCAACGGGTTTTCCTGGTACCCGGGGAGGGAGGCGATGACCGGATCGTCGAAAGAGATATTCAAATCGGTCGTTTCGGCCTTCACCTGCAAGGCCTCCTGATAAAAGGCTTTCCACTCGCCGGGATCGAGGTCGAGCTCTTCGCGATTCTTGAAGCCGCGCCCGCTGCATTTGAAGTTGTGCAGGTAAACCTGGCCAACCCCGTAGGAACGGGCCAGATCGAGGAGGCGGGGATAGTCGCGGTAGTTGATGCGCGAGATCACTGAACTCATGGTACTCGCCAGACCGACGCTGCGCAGGGAATCCAGGGCCCGCAGCGCCCGATCATACGATCCGGGCATGTTCCGGAAATCGTCATGCAAGAGGGCATCGGCGCTGTCGAGGCTGATGCCGACGCTGGCAAAACCTGCGTCCTTCAACTTTTGGCCCACCGCGCCATCGATCAACCAGCCGTTGGAATTCATCGAGACCCGCAGCCCCTTGCTGCTGGCATAGGTTGCAACCTCGAAGAGATCCTCGCGAATCAACGGTTCGCCGCCGCCGAAATTAATGAAGGGCACCTGGCGATCGGCCAGAATGTCGACAATCCGCTTGAGGTCGGCAGTCGATAACTCCTCGGCAATCTCGTCGCGGCTATAGCAGTGTGAACAGCTGAAGTTACAGCGGAACGAAAGGGTCCAGTTAAATGTCAGTGGTGCGGAGAGAAGCTCCGTTGTCGCGTCAGCCATCGATCAGCCACCCCCTTCCCTGGAGGTCCTCCAGAAAGATCGCCACGTCGGCTTCAAGTTCGTTGCGCTCGGCGTCGAACTCCGTCGCCAGCGCCTCGACAATCTGCTCCCGACTGCGATTGCCGTCACAGAGGCTCCAGATCATGCCGCCGACCAGATTAAGCTGGTGCATGGTCCCACCTTCAAGCAGGATCACAGTTCCCCGCTCGGAGACGTCCTCGCCCTTGGCCATGGCGGCCAGGATCTCTTCTTCACGTCGTTTTTCATGACGCCAGATAAGCGCCGGGTTGCGTTTGGGTTGTTGCAAACCAGATCTCCTTGTAAAACTTCAGGCACAGCTCCGTTCCCGAAAGAGCAGACAACTGACGAGAACAAATACGAGGCCACAGAGGACCGCCACCTTGCCGAAAAGGGGAACACCGGCAGCTGTACCGGCAAGGCCCCAGGCCTGAACCAGAGCACCGCCGGCAAACATGCCGAGAACGGCGAGTCCGGCGTCGGCATCCCCCTCCCCGGCCTTGATCAATTGTCGGAACGGGCAACCACCGATCAGAACCGAAACCCAACCGACCAGCAACATGCCGATGCCACTCCAGAGCGCGTCAAGGTGGGAACCGGGCTGCCCGTAGTAGCCGCTGTGGAACTGCCCGGTGCCAATATTGGCGGCCAGGGCGACCACGAAGAAAGCGGCCAAACCCCACCCCAGGGGCGCCCGGCGTCCCATCAAAAGCAGATCCCGCAGGCTCCCGGTGATGCAGAAGCGGCTACGTTGGGCGAGCCCACCGAGGGTGAGTCCCACACCGAGGGAGATCAGCATCGGTGCATGCTGGGCCCCACTGCCGCTGCTTGAAAGCGCAAGAAACGCCGGTTGCCAGAAGAGCAAGCCCAGAAAAAGCAAGAAGAGTGCCGGCAACCAGAGACCGCTCCCTCCCGATTGGCGATGGCCGCTGCCAAAATGTACCCCGGCTGCCAGGCAGCGCAGGCCGACCCAAACCCCGCCAACCAGACCTACCATACCGGCGACAGCGGTCCAGTCACCGGCGGTCAGGCGCAACACCAGCTTGATCGGGCAACCGATAAAGACCGCACAGCCGACAATCAGAAAGAGCCCGGAAACAAAGCGCGGCAACGGAGCGCTGCCGCCGCGACTGCGGAATTCGCGAAACAGGGCGGCACTGAGAGTTCCACCGAGCAGAAAACCGATCAACTCGGGACGCAGATATTGCATCCGCTCGTTGCCGTGCAGACCGAGGGCGCCGGCGCTGTTCTCGATAAAGCAGGAGACGCAGATCCCTGAGTTCTCCGGGTTGCCCCAGGCTGCCAGCATCACTCCGGCGAGACCCAGGGCCGCGCCAGCGAAGAGAATCAACCAGCCATGACGGTCAAATCGTCCCAAACAGCAATCCCCTATTCACAACCGCCGGCGAGCCGGCTTTGCAGGTAGTAGACATTTTTCAGGGCTGTCCCCAGAGTCGGATTCCCCGGAGTCAGGCGGGCCTTTTCGGCGAGGGAGGAGAGCCCCACATCGACCAGTTGCTGAATGACCTGGCGCTGGGAAAAGGGCGAGTCCCGATCGACGTAATCGCCGTTGCGGCGTACCGCTCGCACCGCAGCGGCCACTGCTTCGGGAAGCGCACCGAGCCGCAACAGGCTGGCCGCGCGCAGGATGTCGCCATGGGCCTCGCCGGGATAACGCCGGCCCAGTTCTTCCAGTTTCATCAGCGCCTGCTGGTCATTTCCGGCCGCTTGCAAGCTGACGACCGGAGCATAAGTCTGCTCGAAAAAAGCGAGTCGTGCCCGTGCGGCAAGATCCCGTTCCAGGTTGCGGTCGACAGCCACTGCGCCAGCGGTCCCACTCTGCCCCTGGGTCACCAGCAGGCCGCCGAGGGAACACAGAACCACCAAGAGCAGAACCACCAAGATCCGGTCGAAACGATCGCGAGGTATCATCCAGCTTTCCTAGAATTTCTGATACGGAGGCATGTTGGCGCGTTGCGCCCAGCTCCGGATCAGGTCATAGTCCTGGTCCGTCAATTGTTCAAAACCGTCGATCCACGCCGACTTCAGCACCTTGACCTGTTCACCGTCAATGTCAACGGTCGTCTCCGGGGTCAGTTCGACCAGGGCCTTGCGAAACCGCTCCACCAGCTGCGGGTCGACCTGGTCAGATGCGCCGAAGGTGCAGTAAGGAATAATCGGGCTCTGGCCAAGAATGGTGATGTCATCCGCATCAATTTTCCCGGTTTCGATCATCACTTCGAGATCGAGAGCCGGCGCGGCAGCGACGTCGTAGGCACCGAAATAGATGGCGTAGATCACCTTTTCATGTTTGTAGGACCCGGAGGGAATGGCGTAATAGGCCAGATCCCGCTCCGGGTCGAGACCGGCATCGAGCATCAGGTTGTACTGGGCAAGATAGCCGGTCGGGGCGAGCTGGGGCCCGAAGACCATGCGCTTCCCCTTGATATCCTGCAAGGTCTTCATACCGCTGTCGCTGCGGGCAATAATCGCCCCGGCGGTGCGGGCACCGAACTGCCCGCGCTTCTCAGTGGCGATCAGCTGCAGGTTGTGGTTCTCCTTGAGAATGATGTAGAGGAGCGAATTGCCGTGGGTGAAGGCGAATTCTCCTGCGGCAAAGCGTTCCTCGAAATCCTGGGTATCGACCGGAACCGCCTCGAAATCGATGTCGAGAGTCTCCGAAAGGTAGCGGGTCAGGGGCCGGAACCGCTGCAAGGTCTCGGGAGCGCTGTTGCAATTCATAAAGCCGATCTTCATCTTCGGTCGTTCCCGCTGCGGTTTGCAAGCGGCTGGGATCAGGACAAGACCGAGGAGGAGACCGGCGCAGACCAGTTTTTTCAGAAAAGAGCTCGACATCATTTCACTTCCATGCGGATTGAAGGTGCAGCGGGCAAAGCGGGCGATAGCGTGACCCTTCCGAGTCCGGGCCGGTCGGCACCGTCGCGGACCAGGGTTTCGAGGCGTACCGGGTCGGTCGTCCCCCACCAGTTGCCGACGGCAAAGACCTCAGTGGTACCGTCGTTGATCAGGGCGTACTCGCCGTTGCCGGAAAAGTCATTGTTGGCCAGGGTGACCCCGGAGTTGACGATGCGCAGCCCGGCCCGGCCGTTGCCGGTGAGGCGGTTGCCGATAAAATCACAGGCAGAATCTTCAAGAAGGGTGCCATGCTCGCTGTTGTCGGCGATCAGGTTGCTCCGAATCCTTCCCTTGGAGCGCTGCAGATAGAGCCCTTTACGATTGCCGGTGAGGCAGTTGTGCTCGGCAAAGAGGGTCGAATCGCGCAGATTGGCACCGTTTATCCGGTTCCTTTCGATGCGGCAGCCACTCATCGTCAGCAGGCTGTAGACGCAGCGCAGCCCCCAGTAGTTACCAGCGATCCGCGTGTCATGCAGTTCGACGGTCGAATCCCGGAACTGCAGTCCGTTGAGGTTGTCGACGAAGCGGCAGCGCTCGATAGTCACCGTCGACTCCTGAAACTGAGCGCCGCGGGTGTTGTAGCGGAACTCGGAATCGCTGAGATGGCCGCGGGCAAAATGGGCGTGAAAACCGCGGTAGGCATATTCGACGATGCAGTGGTCAAGCCGGTTGTCCTGTTCCGAGGCCATCATATTGATCGCCCCCCAGTCCCCAGCCTGCGGCTGCGCCTCGGCAGAGGTAAAGAGGATCGGTGCCGCCGCGTTACCGAGGGCGAGAAAGGTCCCCTGAACAAATATTTCATGTTCACCGATCTGATCGCCGTTGCTGTCGTTTCGGGTGAAGCGAACGACGCTGCCGGGGCGGATTTCCAGCGTCACCCCAACCGGAACCGTCAGGATTCCGTCTACCAGCACCGTGCCGTCCCAGACCGTATCGCTGAGCAGGGTCTGTTCGCCGTGGTAAACAAGCTCCGCGCCCCAGGCGAATCCGGGCCAGAGCAGTAACAACAACCAGCCGAGGCACCTCATGGCCGCCCCCCCAGAAACATCCGATCGACCCGGTTGCCAGTGATCGCGGTGGTGTCGGCCGGCAGATCCCGGGGGCCGAGCACCAGGCCGAGGTCGTTACTGGTAACTTCGTTGCGGTCGAGCCAGGGGCGACTCCAGCGATCGACATAGATCCCTTCTTCGGCCTGTCCCCGAATCCGGTTCCCTTTCAGGTAGGGCCGGGCGCCATCCCAGCAGAAGATGCCGCCCTCCCCGTTTTCAACCGTGTTGTCGAGGATGTTCGGCGCGCCGCCGGCCTGGACGATAATGCCGTAGCGGCTGCCGCTGATGCGGTTGCCTTCGATGCGCGGCGAACAGCCGATCACCAGCAGGCCGGTCTCCGCCCCCTCAATAATGGCCCCCTCCACACTACTGCCGAAGGCTTGATCAAGAAGAATTCCGGCCCAGGCGTAGTTGTCGTCGGCATCCCCCTTGCCGTCGGCCAAAAAGCGCACCGGGTCGGTTGCGGTTCCGAGGACCTCGAGGCTGCCGCGCACCAGCAATTCCGTACCGGAGGAAAGGAATTCGGGGTCGATGCGGGTTGCCTCGGCAGGAGTGACGCGAACCGTGGTGCCAGAAGCGATGGTGAGATGGCTGCCGGCAGGGATCAACACGTCGCCGACAAGATGGATCTCACCCTGCCAGTGCAGGGTGCCGGTGAGAACGCCGGAGACCTCGACCGGAGCGCTATTCTCGGTAGCGCCGGCCGCCAGGGACGGGCTGAGAACGAGAAGAACCAGGAGCAGGAACCGATTCAGATCCATCGACGCTCCTGGAGGAAGCGTCGCGCCGCGGCTGCGGCCGGCTCACCGGCGGCAACGGCAGCCTGCAACCCGGCGAGATCTGCACTACCGAAGAGTCCAGCCAGCTTTTCCAGCGCTGGCATGACAGTGGTGAACTGGAGGTCCTGGCGGGGTCGCGGACCGACCGCCACACTCGGTCCGGCGCCAGTCGCGAAGAGGCGGTCGGCCCCTTTCAGGCCGCTGGAGATGGCGAGATCAATCTGGTCGGCGGCAAGTTCCGCCTCCCCTTCCCTGGCGCCGAGCGCGACCCGCTCGGTTTCGATGCCGGTCTTCTCCTTGACGTAGAGGATGACCACTTCCGCCAGTACCTGGCTCGCCGGGTCGGCACCGATCCCGACGTGGAGCTTGGGACCGAAGCAGGCACCGGCGGCGCCGGGCAGAAGCAGCAGGAGGATAAGGAACAGCGGCCACTGTTTCATCGGATGAAGAGCCAGCGGATGATGGTGGCGCCATAGAGCCCAGCGACCAGCGTGACGCCCACAACCGAGGCAACGAGGTAGCGGCGCGCGGTGCCGGCATCGCTGAAGAGGCGTGGCGCGGCGCGGCGCGCGGCGGTCAGGGCAAGGAGATAGCCGGCCACAAGCAGGCCGAGGACCAGCCACTTGAGGATATCGAGGGGAATCATTACGCCCGGGGTGTTGACGGTGCGCATGACGTTCATCGCCAGATAGCTGCGAACTCCGCTCGGGTCACCGAGGACAAAGGGGAGAAACGCCCCCTTGGCGTTGATCTTGACTGCCGCCAGGACGACGTGGGCGGCGAGGACCAGCGGGATGAAGGGCAAGGCGAGGCGACCGACACTCCCCCAGAATCCGAAGTCGCCTCCCGCCGGTTGCGGCATGGCGCTCGGCGTAGCGGGCTGTTCGACCTCGCCTTCAAACCGGACCCGGCCGAGCCGCAGCAGCAGATAGCCGGGAAGAACCAGCAGCAGCGGCAGGCCAATGGCGACCCAGAGGGCGGCCAGGACATAGTAGCCGGAGGCTTGCCAGCCGAGGAGTACCGCGCCCTGTTGCGGCAACCAGAAGATCGCCTCACGCAGATCGACGTAAACCTTGGCAAAGTTGGCGGTGAGCATGCCGAGCAGCACCAGGAAAAAGACACTTTCCGAGGGGCTGAGATAGCCGGGGCCGAGATCGGCGAGCCAGGGGCGGCGGCCAAGGAGGATATTGTCGTGGCAGCAATTTTCGGCGCAGTGCAGACAAAGAGTACAGGCGGCGCTGTCCTCGAGTTGGGCCGGGACCAAGTCAACAGGGCAGTCGGGCCGGCAGCTCTGCCAGTAGAGGACGGCGGGTCCCGTCGCCAACCGCTTCCAGACCGGTGCGCCGGAAATGCAGGACTGGCTGTCGCAACCAGCACAGATATCGGGATCTTTCACCCGCAACTGGAAGGGTGCCACCCGCGCGTAGAGACCAAAGACTGCCCCGGCCGGGCAAAGCAGAGTGCAGAAGGCGCGTTTGCGGAAGATGAGCCCGCAGAGGGCGGCCAGCAACAGGACCAGGGCGATGAGGGTTGCAGTGTAGTCGGGGTAGCGGTGAATCGCCAGGAAGTAGACCGCAAGCTGCAACGCCACCAAAGTCAGGGTTACCGGGATAAAGTTCTGCAGCCAGCGCGGCAGCGGCCGCTTCAGGCCGATGCGGGCGAAGAGCCCGTTGAGCCAGCCGACCGGGCAGACAGTGCACCAGCCGCGCCCGAAGAGGAGAGCAACGAAGACCACCCCCATGATCCAGATAACCCAGAACAGATAGTTGGCGAGGTTGGTATACATCAGCGGGTCTTTGACCGCGACCCCGGGGATGGCGTGCTGGTGCCAGCCGTATGCCGCCATCGCCACGGTCACGATCAGGGCGGCGAGGCGGACCAGGCGCCAGCCCCAGGTGGAACGCAGCAGGCGGCCAAGACCGGGTATGTCAAAAAGGTTTTTCAGCAAAGCCCCAACGTCCCTTATGAGTTAATGCAATGGGTGAACATTACTCCGCCAACAGGCCATATTATCAATGATAAATGGCGTAGGGAGCGACATACTCCCCCTTCTCGTTTCGGTACTTGACGTGCTTGCCGCCGATCATCTCGAGGGAGCGGGCCGACCACTCGCGCACCACGTGGACCTCGTCTTCCATACTCCGCTGCAAGGCCTTGATCGAGGCAGGACCGCCGATCGGACCGAGGGCCATCGCCGCATTCATCCGCACCTGCCAGTCGCTGTCGCCAAGACCGGCGATCAGGGCGTCCTCCGCGCGGGGATCGCGCAGCTTGCCGAGGGCGGTAAAGACCTCGCGCCGGTTGGGACCATCGACCCGGGCGAGCAGGGCGTCGAGGGAGGCGGGATCGGCGATGTCGCCGAGGGCCCGCACCATCCCCGCCCCGGCCACGTCCGAGGCCTTGGGCAACGCGGCGAGGAGCGCCGGCACCGCCTGGCGATTGAACTTGATCAGCGAACGGGTCGCGTACTTGCGCACCTCCGCATCCTGGTCATTCAGTGCGCTCACCAGCGCCGGGATCGCTGCCGGATCGCCGATCTCGCCGAGGGCCCAGGCGGCGACATAGCGCCGACCGAGGGCCGGGTCGGCGAGGACCTTGATTATCGCCGGCAGCGCCGCCTTGACCTTGAGGTTGCCGAGCGCCGCGATCACATGCTCGCGCTGTTCGCGGTCGGAACTGGCGACCTTGGTCAGCAGCTTCGGCACCGCCTTGTCGCCGAGATCGACGAGAATCTGGTAAGCCCTGCCGTTGACATTGTTTTCGGCCACAGCAAGAAGGTCGACCAGCTCGGAGACCGCAGCAGCGTCACCGCCCCGCGCCTTCCCTTCGAGGGCGCCGAGGTCGATGGGACCGCGGCGCTCGGTGCAGGCGACCAGCAGGGTCAGCAACAACAGGATCGACAGTAGGCGCATCACCAGACCTTGGTCACGGTAATATTGACGTCTTTGAGGACTTCACCCTGGCGAACGACGATCGCCGAAGGTTCAATCGTCCCCTGGTCGTAACGACCGTAAAGATCGCCGAGCTTGGGCGGGCCGCCAAACTTGTCCCGGGCCGCCAGGTAGTAGGTTCCACCCGCGGGAAGATAAAGCAGGTAACGACCATCGGGGCCGGTCTTCTCGGAAACAAACTTGGGACGCTCCGACATCTGCACATGGTCATAGACGTGAACCCGCGCCCCCTCCACCGGCTTGCCGTCGGCGTCGGTCACCAGGCCGGAGAGGCCGGTCTTGGTCACTTCGGTGTCGGTCGTCAGGCGGCGGCTGTCGCCAACTTTGGTGGGGGCGACGATGGTCAGTTCGCGCCCGGCTTCGGTCACGGTGATATTGATGAAGTCGCTCTTATTGTCCCCGGCCAGCACCGGCCCGGCATTCTCGCCGTTGACCCGGCGCCGGGCGACGACGATGTAATCGCCGGGCGGCAGTTGCAGATCAAAGCTGCCGTCAGCGCCGGTCGCTTCGGAGAGGGCAAAGGCCGGGCCGTAGAGGTCCATCCCCTTCTTGTAGACGTAGAGCAGGCTCCCCTCGAGGGGGGTAACGATGGTGCCATGCACCCGGCCGAGGCCGCTCCCCCCACCCGCCGCTGACGGCGCCGGCGTCTCCTGCTGGCAGGCGACAAGTCCGGTGAACAGGAAGATAAGAAGCAAAAGCGGCCAAACGGATCGACGCATCAAACGAACCTCCATAAAGTCAGGGACGGAGCAGAACCAGATGTTCCTCGGTAGTCGAGGCGTAATGTTCCATCAGCGTATTGTCCATCAGCGACAGCCCGAAGGCGACGCCGGCTTCGTCGCCGGGGACAAAGATCACATCGCGGGGATCGCCGGTATCGAGCTTGCGGTGCAGGATTACGGTCCAGCGCCCGTCGTGGTAGCTGGACATCGCCGGGATATCAGCGCGGCTCCCGGTAGGACGCTCGGTCAGGTAACCCGGAGCCTGGCTCCCGGCGGGCAGGAAGGCTTTGCTGACCGGGGTGTTGTCGGCCAGCACCAGCGGCGCGTCTCCCTTGGCGAAGGGCTGCAGCCCATCTTCCGGGTGGAGTGCGGCCTGGGAATTGGGCCGGAACAACTCGCCGGGGAGATCGCCGTGCATGCCGTCCTTGTCGAGGTAGCGATCGTCGGCGAAACCATGGCTGCCGGTGCGCTGTGCCTTCCAGTTCCAGAGATCGAGCTGCGTGCCGTCACGGGTCAACTTCATCTTGTTCAAGGCATGGAAGTTGTCGCCGCTGACGCCGAAATCATCGATATGGCAGGCGTAGGAGCAGGAGAAGCGGGGATAGGCCGCCCGGCTGTCCCAGAGCAGGCCGAAGCCGTCCTCGAAACCGCCGGTATTATGCCATTCCTGGCCATCCCAGCGCCAGTTCATCATTCGTTCATCGTGAGTGGCGTCGGCCCAGGAGAGTCGCAGCCAGAGCTCACTGTCCGTGTAAAAGGCGCGCAGATCGACTTCGACCGGATCGGGCAGAGACGCACCATGATGACAGGAGGCGGTTGTGACGTGAACCGTGTCCTGGTCGATATCGGGGATAAGCGCCTCCTTGTGGAGTCGCCCGCCCCGCACCGTGATATCCCGCGGCAACGCCCGTTCCCAATCGCTGGCATCCGGCGTGTGCCCAAGGTGCAGGGCATAGAGTCGGTCGGCAGGAACCTCCCGGCAACTGACCGGGAGCAGGAAGAGGCTGAGCAGGAGCAGCTTGATCAGTAAACGCGGATGAATCACTAAAATCTCCGGGGGATGAATTCGACCGCAACGGGCCGTGCCCCCGGGGAGTTTTAGCAAGGAGCATACCAGCGTCATCCCCCGCAACAGGGGGCTTTCATCAAGCAAAAAGGCCGGCATTCGGCGCCGGCCGGGTCAAGAGTGGCAGAATCCTGTCAACAACTCAGGAGAGGAGTTGATATTTTTCCAGCTTGTAGCGCAGGGTCGTGCGTTTGATGCCGAGGGCATCGGCGGCGCGGGTCTGCGACCCCCCTTCCCGCTTCAGCGTCTGCATGATCAGTTGCCGCTCAAGGTCTTCGAGAATCTCCGGCAGGCTGCCGCCCCGCTCGGGCAGCTCAAGGCAGATCTGCCCATCCCCCTGCAACCCCTGGGGAAGATCGCGCGGCGTGATCACCTCGCCTTTGGCGAGGACGACCGCGCGCTCGATGGCGTTCTGCAACTCGCGCACGTTCCCCGGCCACTCGTAGGCGAGCAGGCAACTCAGGGTGCGCGGCGCCAGATCCTGGATTTTTTTGCCGGTCTCCTGCACGTACTTGGCGAGGAAGTGGCGGGCCAGCCCCTCGATATCCTCGCGTCGCTCGCGCAACGGCGGCAGCTCGATATTGACGACGTTCAGTCGATAGAAGAGATCCTCGCGAAACGTCCCCTTCTTCACCTCAGTTTCGAGGTTTTTGTTGGTCGCCGCCACCAGCCGCACATCGCTGCGAATGGTGCGGGTGCCGCCGACCCGTTCGAATTCGTGCTCCTGCAACACCCGCAGCAGCTTGACCTGCGCGGTCAGCGACATCTCGCCGACCTCGTCGATGAAGAGGGTCCCCTCGTGGGCGAGTTCGAAGCGCCCCTTCTTGGTGGCGGTGGCGCCGGTAAAGGCGCCGCGCTCGTGGCCGAAGAGCTCGCTCTCCAGCACCCCTTCGGAGAGGGCGGCGCAGTTGAGGACGATGAAGGGCTTCTCCTTGCGCGGCGAGCTGAAGTGGATCGAGCGGGCGATCAGCTCCTTGCCGGTACCGCTTTCGCCGGTGATGAGGACGTTGGCATTGCTCTGCGCCACCGAGGAGGAGATCTCGAAGACCTCCTGCATCGCCAGCGACTTGCCGACGATGCCGGAGAAGGCGTAGCGCCCTTCCAACTCCTGGTGCAGATAGCGGTTCTCCGCCAGCAGCCGTTCCCGTTCGAGAGCCTTGGCCACGGTCAGCTTGATCTCGTCATTCTCGAAGGGCTTGGTGATGTAGTCGTAGGCGCCGGCGCGCAGCGCCTGGACCGCGCTTTCGACGGTGCCGTAGGCGGTGATGACAATGATCGGCAGGGCCGGGTCGAAGGCTTTCAGCTCGTGCAGCAGGTCGAGGCCACTCATCCCGGCCATCTTGATATCGGTAATGACAAGGTCGAACTGCTCGCCGCCGACCAGGCGTAGCGCTTCTTCGCCGCTGGCAGCAGTGGTCGGCTCGTACCCCTCGCGGGAGAGGACCCGGGAGAGGAGCCGCCGCATCCCTTCTTCGTCATCGACCAGGAGAATTTTTTCGGAGGCCATGCGAACCTTTCAGACCGGGTCCGGGTGGTGGTAGACCTTGTTCTTGCCGTGTTTCTTGGCCAGGTAAAGAAGGTCGTCGGTTGCCTTGAGGAGGGAATCGAGATCGAGACCATCGCGGGGATAGCAGGCGACGCCGGCGCTCGCCGTGACCCCGTGCCCGGAGATCGGGCCGAGGCTCTTCGGGGTCTCGGTCTGAATCGCCAGCCGTGCCCGCTCGGCGGCAATCAGCGCTTCGGCGAGGCCGGTCTCGGGGAGGATGGCGATAAACTCTTCACCGCCGTAACGGAAGACAATATCGCACTCGCGCAGGGCCTCCTGCAGGATATGGGCGACATCGACGAGAACCTTGTCACCGTTAGGATGACCGTAGGTGTCATTGAACTTCTTGAAGTCATCGACGTCGAACATGACCAGTGCCAGCGGCTTCTCGTAGCGAATGGTGCGCGCCATCTCCTCGCGGAAGACCTGCTTGAACTGGCGGTGGTTGTAGAGACCGGTGAGACCGTCGGTACAGGCGAGCTGCCGCGTCTTTTCGTGGAGGCGGGCGTTGTCGATACTCATGGAGGCAAAGGAGGCGAGGATCGAGAGGGGCTTGAGGCGTTTCTCGGGGAAGGTGCGCGGTACAAAATCATCGACATAGAGCACCCCGACAATCTTGTTCTGAACCTTCAGGGGGACCGCGATCAGGGAACGCAGGCCCTCGGCGACCGCCAGCGGGTTATTGAAGAATTCGGCGTTGGCGGTATCCTCGACGATGAAAAGCTCCCCCTCCTCGAGAATCCGATGGGTGAGACCGCCGGCCTTGACCTTCCAGCGCACCTTGGCGACGAACTTCTCGCTCAGGCCGGCATGACAATGGAGTTCCAGCTCCGAGCGTTCCTCGTCGTAGAGCGCGATCGACCCGGCCGGCATCTCCATGATCGCCATGGCGCTGCCGAGGATATTCTCCAGCACCTCGTCGAGTTCGAGAGAGGAGACAACCACCTGGGCGACGCTGAGGATCGAGCGCAGATCGCGGAGCTCTTCTTCGAGATGGGCGGCTTTGGGAGTGCGGCTGGTCATCGATAGGGCCCTGCTTTGGACGTAATCGCCATCCGAAGGTGGACGGTAACTGTGGGAAACTAGCATGCAGCGTTGGTATTGTCCACGATTTTAGGCGGATTGGAACCACTACCTTGCTACCTCTGATCATACAAAAGTTGTGCCGGAAAAGGAGAATTATTTTCCCAAAAAAGAAAGGCGTCACTCCTTGACAGCCACGACATCTTGTGGTTTAAATCACTCCCATCCACACAATGTTGAATTTCCTCCCCTGTAACTACCCGCTTCCCTGGTACCAATTCGGGCCCCCGGGTTCCGCTACCCAGCCGTAAAGGATAAGGATCATGAACAAAAAGACCAGTTCTGCCACCCTGGCCCTGTCGAAGAATGCCCTCACCGTGCTCGAACGGCGCTACCTGAAACGGGATGCCGAGGGAAAGGTCCTCGAAACGGCCAGCGACATGTTCCGGCGCGTCGCCGAGACGATCGCCAGCGCTGAGGACAAACTAAAGACCGGCATCGACAGCAAGGCCCTCGCCGATGAATTCTTCCGCATGATGACCAGCCTTGAGTTCCTGCCCAACTCGCCGACCCTGATGAATGCCGGGCGCGAGCTCGGCCAGCTCTCCGCCTGCTTCGTGCTGCCGGTCGGCGACTCGATGGAGTCGATCTTCGAGGCGATCAAGAATACCGCGCTGATCCACAAGAGCGGCGGCGGCACCGGTTTCTCCTTCTCCCGCATCCGCCCGGCCAACGACGTCGTCCTCTCCACCAAGGGGGTCTCCTCCGGCCCCCTCTCCTTCATGAAGGTCTTCGACGCCGCCACCGAGACGATCAAGCAGGGCGGCACCCGCCGCGGCGCCAACATGGGGATCATGCGGGTCGACCATCCCGACATCATGGATTTCATCATGTGCAAGCGCGACCAGACGGTGTTGACCAACTTCAACATCTCCGTCGGCATGACCGAGAAGTTCATGGAGGCGGTGGAGAGCGATGGCGAATACGAGATCATCAACCCCCGCGACGGCGAGGTCATCAAGATGATGCCGGCGCGCAAGGTCTTCGAACATATCGTCGATCTTGCCTGGACCAACGGGGAGCCGGGGATCATCTTCCTCGATCGCCTCAACCGCGACAACCCGACCCCCCTGGTCGGCGAGATCGAAGCGACCAACCCCTGCGGCGAGCAGCCGCTCCTCCCCTACGAGAGCTGCAACCTCGGCTCGATCAACCTGGCGAAGATGGTCAAGAACGGCGACGTCGATTGGGACCATCTCAAGAAGGTGGTTCATGCCGGCACCCGCTTCCTCGACAACGTCATCGAGGTCAACAAGTACCCGATCCCCGAGATCGACGAGATGACGCGCAGCAACCGCAAGATCGGCCTCGGCGTCATGGGCTGGGCCGACCTGCTGATCCTCTGCGGGATTCCCTACAGCTCCCCCGAGGCGGTGGCGCTGGGCGAGAAACTGATGAAGTTCATCACCGACGAGTCACGCAAGGCGTCGCAGGAGCTCGCAAAAGAGCGCGGCCCCTTCCCCAACTACAAGGGAAGCATTTTTGACAAGAAGGGCGCCAAGCCGGTGCGCAACGCCACCTGCACCACCATCGCCCCGACCGGCACCATCTCGATCATGGCCAACGCGTCAAGCGGCGTCGAGCCCCTCTTCGCCGTCTCCTATGTGCGCCAGGTCCTCGACAAGGACAAACTGATCGAGGTCCATCCCCTCTTCGAGCAGATCGCCAAGGAGCGCGGTTTCTACAGCAAGGAACTGATGGAGGAGATCGCCGAGCACGGCACGGTGCAGGATGTCAAGGGGGTTCCCGCCGACGTGCGCCGGGTTTTCGTCACCAGTCACGACATCACCCCGGAAGACCACATCAAGATGCAGGCGGCGTTTCAGAAATACACCGACAACGCCGTCTCCAAGACCGTCAACTTCACCCACGACGCCAGCCGCGAGGATGTCGCCACTGTCTACCGCCTCGCCTACAAGATGGGCTGCAAGGGGGTCACCATCTACCGCGATGGCAGCCGCGACATGCAGGTCCTCTCCGTCGCCAAGAAGGAGGAGCACCCGGAAAACGTGGTGCCGATGGAGTCGCGCAAGGGGAGCCGGAAACGTGACCGGCCCCGTGCGCTGAAAGGCGCCACCTACCAGATGGAGACCGGCTGCGGCCCCCTCTACGTCACCATCAACGAGGACAACGAGGGTCTCTTCGAGCTCTTCACCACCATGGGCAAGGCCGGCGGCTGCGCCGCCAGCCAGTGCGAGGCGATCGGCCGCCTCGTCTCCCTCGCCTGGCGCTCCGGCGTCCAGGCCCGCCAGGCGGTCAAGCAGATGATCGGCATCACCTGCCACAAGCCGGCCGGTTTTGGCGACAACCGCGTCACCTCCTGCGCCGACGCCGTCGCCAAGGCGATCCAGATGCATATGATTGACGAGGAAACGGACATGCACAGCCAGACCGGCGGCGCCTGCCCCGAGTGCGGTGGGCCGGTGGAACACGAAGGGGGTTGCTGCGTCTGCCATGCCTGCGGGTACAGCGAATGTGCCTAGGCTTTTAAAGCGATGAAGTCGGGAGGGGGAACCGATGAGTGAAACAACATTGAGATAAACGACCGTGGGGCAGATCGGCGCAAGCCGGCCTGCCCCGCTTCGTTTGAAGTTCATAGGACCTATGGGCGGTGTAAATCAGTTTGTGTAAATGGCTTGGGTTTTTGTCGTCAGTAAACCGGCAACCTGCCTTCGAACAAGATAGAGAACTGGTTGAGGGCGGCCTTCCAGTCCCGAATCGGCAGGGTCCATTTCTTGGCGATATTGTTTAGCGCCAGGTAGAGCAGTTTGAACATGGCTGCGTCGTTGGGGAATGAGCCCCGGTTCTTGGTGACCTTGCGCAGCGACATGTTTAGCGATTCGATCGCATTGGTGGTGTAGATCACCTTGCGAATCTCCGCCGGGTAGGCGAAAAACGGGGTGATTCTCTCCCAGTTGCGCCGCCAGGACTGGCCGATGGAGGGGTGGGTTTTATCCCACTTCGCTTCGAACTCCGTCAGGTTCATTTCGGCCTGCTCGGCCGTCGCGGCCTGGTAAATGGACTTCAGATCGGCCGCCACTTCCTTGCGCTGTTTCCAGGAGACGTAGCGGAGAGAATGGCGCACCATGTGAACGAGGCAGAGCTGGACCTGGGTGCGAGGAAAGACTGCTTCGATGGCCTCGGGGAAACCTTTGAGCCCGTCCACGCAGGCGATGAAGATGTCTTCGACACCCCGGTTTTTCAACTCGGTCACCACCTGTAGCCAGAACTTGGCGCCCTCGTTCTCGGCCACCCACATGCCCAGGACCTCCTTGATGCCGTCCAGGGTGACGCCCAGGGCCAGGTAGACCGCTTTATTGCTGACGTGGCCGTTGTCCCGCACCTTGACCCGGACCGCGTCCATATAGACGATGGGATAGAGGGCGTCGAGCGGTCGGTTCTGCCAGATCTTGACCTCGTCCGCGACGGCATCGGTCACGCTGGAAATGAGGGCGGGAGAGACCTCGACGCCATAAATCTCTTCCAGATGCCCCTGGATCTCCCGGGTCGTCATCCCCCGGGCGTAGAGGGAGATGATCTTGCCGTCGAAGCCGGCGAAGCGGGTCTGGCCCTTGGGAATGATGAGCGGCTCGAAGCTGCTGTCCCGGTCACGCGGAACCTCGATCGGCAGTTTGCCGAATTCGCCCTTGATGGTTTTGGCCGACTTGCCATTGCGGGCATTGCCGCCTTTCGTGGCCACGGGAGCATGCTTCTCGTGCCCCAGGTGTTGGGTCAATTCCGCTTCCAAAGCTCGTTCCAGAAGGGCCTTGGTGAGCTGTTTAAGCAAGCCGGTTTCGCCGATCAGGTCTTCGGGCTTCTTGTAGTCGGCAAGCAGACGGTCCAGCAGATCTTTTTCGATGGCCATGGGGGCTCCTTAGAGGGTGGGGTCCCGGTGTACCCCTGAATGGCCATTTACACAATCTTTTTTACACCCTCGACCTATGGGTCCCATAGGTCCTATAGGACTTAGGAACACAAGCGAGGGGGGAAACATGCCGGAGGGTTTCATCCCGCCGCACGGCGGCTATCGCAGTCTGTTGTCCTATCGCAAGGCCGAGATTGTCTACGACGCCACGGTCTTCTTCTGCGAGCGCTTCATCGACCGGCGCAGCCGCACCCGTGACCAGATGGTGCAGGCGGCGCGCTCCGGCAAACAGAACATTGTCGAGGCCAGCGTCGCCTCGGGGACCTCGAAGGAGATGGAGATCAAGCTGACCAACGTGGCGCGGGCCAGCCTGGAAGAACTGCTGGAGGACTACCGGGATTTCCTGCGCGTTGGCGGTGCGCCCCTGTGGGACAAGAACAGCCGAGAAGCCCGCTTCGTACGCAATCTCGGCAGTCGGTCCCAAAAGTCTCATGAGTCCTATGCGACCTATAGGACCTATATTGAAACCCGCCCGCCCGAGGTGGTGGCCAACATCCTCATCTGCCTGATCCACCAGGCCAATTACCTGCTTGACCGGCAAATCAGGCAGTTGGAGCAGGCGTTTCTTGAGGAGGGGGGCTTGCGCGAGCGGATGACCAAGGCGCGGTTGGAAGCGCGGAAAGCAAAATGAAGGTCTGAAGACCTTGGGGGTGATGGGAGGCCAGCGATGGACAAACCCCTGGGAATAAATTGGAAAACCTTTCGCAATTGGGTCCCGGAGTGGCGGGAGCGGTATCTTGAGGAGCAGAGGTTGAACTCGTGACGCGGGAGAAACTGAAGAAGCTGTCTAAAAGCGGTCTGGCCTGCGTTCATGGATGCCCTCCTGAAGTGCCAGGAAGGTATCACTCGAAGGCAGGTCGAAGCGATTTCAAATCGAAAAAAGAACAGTTATGTCAAAGATCAAAAATATTCAGTAAGTTACATGAGGGTGTAAAAAAGATTGTGTAAATGGCCATTCAGGGGTACACCGGGACCCCACCCTCTAAGGAGCCCCCATGGCCATCGAAAAAGATCTGCTGGACCGCCTGCTTGCCGACTACAAGAAGCCCGAAGACCTGATCGGCGAAACCGGCTTGCTTAAACAGCTCACCAAGGCCCTTCTGGAACGAGCTTTGGAAGCGGAATTGACCCAACACCTGGGGCACGAGAAGCATGCTCCCGTGGCCACGAAAGGCGGCAATGCCCGCAATGGCAAGTCGGCCAAAACCATCAAGGGCGAATTCGGCAAACTGCCGATCGAGGTTCCGCGTGACCGGGACAGCAGCTTCGAGCCGCTCATCATTCCCAAGGGCCAGACCCGCTTCGCCGGCTTCGACGGCAAGATCATCTCCCTCTACGCCCGGGGGATGACGACCCGGGAGATCCAAGGGCATCTGGAAGAGATTTATGGCGTCGAGGTCTCTCCCGCCCTCATTTCCAGCGTGACCGATGCCGTCGCGGACGAGGTCAAGATCTGGCAGAACCGACCGCTCGACGCCCTCTATCCCATCGTCTATATGGACGCGGTCCGGGTTAAGGTGCGGGACAACGGCCACGTCAGCAATAAAGCGGTCTACCTGGCCCTGGGCGTCACCCTGGACGGCATCAAGGAGGTCCTGGGTATGTGGGTGGCCGAGAACGAGGGCGCCAAGTTCTGGTTACAGGTGGTGACCGAGTTGAAAAACCGGGGTGTCGAAGACATCTTCATCGCCTGCGTGGACGGGCTCAAAGGTTTCCCCGAGGCCATCGAAGCGGTCTTTCCTCGCACCCAGGTCCAGCTCTGCCTCGTTCACATGGTGCGTCATTCTCTCAAATACGTCTCCTGGAAGCAGCGCAAGGAAGTGGCGGCCGATCTGAAGACCATTTACCAGGCCGCGACGGCCGAGCAGGCCGAAATGAACCTGACGGAGTTCGAAGCGAAGTGGGATAAAACCCACCCTTCCATCGGCCAGTCCTGGCGGCGGAACTGGGAGAGAATCACCCCTTTTTTCGCCTACCCGGCGGAGATTCGCAAGGTGATCTACACCACCAATGCGATCGAATCGCTGAACATGTCGCTGCGCAAGGTCACCAAGAACCGGGGCTCATTCCCCAGCGATGCAGCCATGTTCAAACTGCTCTACCTGGCGCTGAATAATATCGCCAAGAAATGGACCCTGCCGATTCGGGACTGGAAGGCCGCCCTCAACCGGTTCTCCATCTTGTTCGAAGGCAGGTTGCCGGTTTACTGACGACAAAAACCCAAGCCATTTACACAAACTGATTTACACCGCCAGTTACATACGTACATTCGAAATTAGCCTTTATTCACCGCCATCCCCCACGGCCGCTTCCTGACCCTGCTCCTCGCCTACCCGGTGCGGGAAATCTATTTCCGCATCGCCAACGCCGAAGGTTTCTGGGGCTATTTTTCCCCCTCGACTTCATCATGTCGACCTCGATGATCTATAAGCTGGTCGAGTGGGCAGTGGCGGAAGTGTTCGGCGGCGATTTCGGTATGGCCTACCTGGGAACCCAGGGGGACATCTGGGACGCGCAAAAAGACATGGCGATGGCAAGTCTCGGCGCCCTGATCGCGATGCTTTTGACCCTGGCGTTGAACCGTTACATCCAGCGGGATTTTGCCCGCGAGTGGGCCGACAGCCTGCGCATCAAGCATCCGCAACCACTCCGGGAAGAGGAGATCGCCCGGCTCTGGAAGGAGAAAACGGGTCGTAACTCCTGACCTCCGGGAAATCACTTTATCGCGTGGCCGCGTTTGGCGTACAATCCGGCAACACCGGGAGAGGCATCCAATGCAAGAGGCACTGAACGATCTGGAGAACGCCGGCATCCTGAACCGGGAGCAGGCAGGGCTGCTGCGCCGGATCTACAGCCGCGAGCTCTTTTCCGTCCATTGGGAGCTGCGCCTGCTCCTCTACGCCGGCATCCTGCTGCTGACCACCGGCCTCGGCCTTTTGATCGCCAGGCACTTCGCGTCCATCGGCCACCTCGCCCTGCTCGCCGCCATCGCCCTCGGCTGCGCCGGCTGCTTCGCCTACTGTTTCAGCCGCGGCGGCGGGTTCTCGACAGAGAAGTTGTCGCCCCCCAATGCCGCCTACGACTACCTCCTTTTCCTCGGCTGCCTCCTCCTCGGCACCCTGCAGGGCTACCTGGAAATCCACTACCAGCTGCTGGCCGGGCGCTGGGGCTGGTGGCTGCTTGGCTCCGGGCTCTTCTACCTGCTCTGCGCCCACTACTTCGACAACCGCCTCGTCCTCACCCTCGCCCTTTCCACCCTCGGCGCCTGGCTCGGGGTCAAGTCCAGCCTGCTCGGCGGCGCCATGTGGGAGCATATCCTGCGCGGCAACGGCCTGCTCTTCGGCACCCTGGTGATCACCGCCGGCGTGGCCCAGCACCGGCTCGGCTGGAAGCGCCACTTCCTGCCGATCCACCTCCATCTCGGCGTCAACCTCCTCTGCGCCGCCCTCGTCGCCGGGGTCGGTTCCCGGCCGCAGGGGAGCTACTACCTCGCCGGGCTGCTCCTGGTCGGGGGCGGCAGCGCCTGCTACGCCGAGCGCAGCCGCAACTTCGCCTTTCTTCTCTACGCCGTTCTTTATGGCTACCTGGGGCTCACGATCTTTATCCTTTCCCGCACCCACTGGGACCTGATCGGCATCCTCGCCTACTTCCTGGTCACGGCCGCCGCCCTCGTTTCGGCCCTGGTCGTCTTTCACCGTCGCTTCCGGAGCGCCGAATGATCGAACTCTACCGCAACGGTGAAAAGCGGGTGCAGGTGGTGGAAGAAGCGCGGCGCTGGGAGCAGGCCGGCATCGTCTCCCCCGCCCAGGCGACGGTGGTGAGCGAACGCTATCGCCCCGAGCTGGTGCAGGTGAATCTCTTCATCCGGATTTTGCTCGCCCTCTTCACCGCCCTCGGTCTGGCCGCCCTGGCAGCCCTCCTCGCCGTCATCCTCGATGTCGAGGAGCTTGGCCTGGCAATCTTCTTCCTCCTCTTTGCCCCGGCCTGCACCATGATCGCCGATCGCACCCTGATTCACGGCCGCCGCCTCTACCGCTGCGGCGCCGAAGAGGTCCTGCTCGGCTGTGCCGTCGGCTTTCTCGCCCTGGCGGTGGGCATCTTCGGCCACGAACTGGGACGTACCACCGAGCAATTCGGCTGGCTCCTGGCACATGTGGTCGTCCTGGCCGGTGCGACGGCACTGGCGGTCCGTTACGGCTACGCGCTGGCAGCGCTGGCGGCCGTGGCAACCCTGGCCGCCCTCCCCTTCCATCTCGCCGACGCCCTGCCCTGGTACGGCCAGGCCTGGTCCCGGGCCATTCTTTTTCTTCTCCTCGCCACCACCGGGATCTGGGCGCAGTGGCAACGGGCGCGCCGGGACGACCTCCCCCGCGGTTACCGCTGGTGCCTGGAGGTTGTGCGCCTTGGCGCCCTCACCGGCATCTACCTTGACGTCAACCTCTACGCCCACCGCCTTCTCTGGCGGCAACTGCTCGGCGAGTCGCCCGGCACCGGTTCGGTCCCCTGGACCGACCCGCTCTGCGCCGCCCTCACTGCCCTCCTCCCGCTGGCGGCCCTGCTGCTGGGGCTGCTGCGCCGCGACCGGGCGCTGCTCTGGTACGCGGTGCTGACCGCCATCGCCTCCATCCTCACCCTTAAGTATTACATCCACTTCGGGCACCTCGCCGAGGAGCTGACCGCCGCCGGGCTGCTGCTGGCGGGGCTCGCTTTTTTTCTGCTGCGCTGGCTGCACAACGGCAAAGACCGGCGCCGCGGCGCCTTTACCGCCGAACCATTGCTGGAGCCCCGTCTCTACGGGCTCGACGCCGAGGCGTTGGCTGCGCTCCAGCCGGTCGCGCCGACCCCGCGGGAGGCAGCGCCCGCGGGATTCACCCCGGGAGGCGGCAGTTTTGGCGGCGGCGGGTCGTCCGGGGGGTATTAGGCATCCGGCAAAAAACGTCGCTGACGGCAGGAAAAGGGAAACCCGATCCCCGGATTGGCGGTTTTCGTCCGTCGCTCGACCTGCGACCGCAGGCCATTCTCAGCGGTTGTGCAACGACCGGAAGCTGACCATCTTTCCCGCTTCTTCATCGTAGAGGTTGAGGCACAGCGAACCGAGACTCTGGCGCCAGGAGAGGGGCGGTACGGTTTGCAGTTCGGGGACAGCCTCGTAACATTCCTGCAGGTGATAGTTCGGAATGCCGGGGCGCATGTGGTGGACATGGTGGAAACCGATATTGCCGGTACACCACTGCAGGAGTTTCGGCAACGGGTAATAGGAGGCGCCCCGCATCACGACCTGCCAGGGGTCCCAGGCGTCATGACGCGCCCAGTAGACCCCCTGGAACTGGTGCTGGATGTAGAAGAGCCAGACCCCTCCGGTCGCGGCGACCATCAGGACCGGCAGCTGCACCAGCAGGTAGGTTTTGAATCCGATGGTCAGGCTGGCGACGACGATAATGGCGGCGAGGGCGAGGTTGGTGGCGATCACGCTGAAAAAATCGATTCGCTTCGCGCCCGGTGAGGGGTAGCGGTTGCGCAGCAGAAAGTAGTAGAGGGGGCCGATACCGAGCAGAACGAAGGGATGCCGGTAGAGCCGGTAGGCAAGACGCTGCCGTGGCGGCGCGGCGCAGTATTCCGCCACGGTCATGGTGGTGATATCTCCCAGCCCGCGCCGGTCGAGGTCGCCGGCCGTGATATGATGCCCGGCGTGACTGCGCCGCCAGTCGTGAAAGGCGGTAAAGGCCAGGATGCCGCAGAGGTAGCCCAGATTCCGGTTCCAGCGCGGCGATTTAAGCAGGGAACCGTGGGTACAGTCATGAAAGAGGATGAAGATTCGGACCAGAAGGCCGCCGGCGATCACCCCGAGGGCGAGAGTAAGCGCATAGGGGACCCCCTTTTTGATAGTCCACACCATCAGGGCCAGCAGCAGGAGATACGGCAGGAGGGTGGTAAAAAGTTGCCGCCGGGCAATACCGGTATCACGCTCTGCGAAGCGGGCCGTCGACCGGTACCATTCCGGTTTCTCAACCCGGGTGACGACCAGGACGGGATTGAAGGACATGGCAAGCTCCTTCGCTATTGAGTGGGTAGGATGACAACGAAATCCTGCGCCAACGCAGCACACAATTCGCAGATAAATTTACCCAACCACCCTTCCCTCGTCAAAAGCATTTCTGCTAGGCTTTGCGTAGAGATAAACGACTGGCAGCTCTTCGCGGCCAGCGGAGGGATCATGTCCCCAATCCAATCTTGCCATCGCTATTGGAGATTACTTGGTGCGTTTTTTCTTGCCGCCCTACTGCTGGGCGTTGCGCCAGCTCTTGCGGCTCCCGCCAGCCCTCCCATCAGCGAACACCTGAAAAATTTCCACCGGCTCGATGACCGGGTATACCGCTCCGCCCAGCCGGACGAAGCGGGGTTTGCCGAACTCAAGTCCCTGGGAATCACCCATATCCTCAATCTTCGCGAATTCCATCGCGACGCCGCCGCCGACATCACCGGTCTCACCTTCTATCGGGTGCCGATGGCCGCCGGCTCGATCACCACCGAACAGGTCGTCGAGGCGCTGCGCATTATTCACCAGAGTGAAGGACCGATCCTGGTCCATTGCTGGCACGGCTCCGACCGCACCGGCCTGGTCAGCGCCATGTACCGGATTGTTTTCCAGGGCTGGGACAAGGAAGCCGCCATCCGGGAACTGACTGAGGGTGGCTACGGGTTCCACGCCTTCTGGTACGGGAATATCCCCAGGTTCATTCGTGACGCCGATATCGCGGCGATCCGGCAAGCGGTCCTGGCACCGCCGGACGACAACTGTTAGAATCGTCCCGGACCGGCGTATCGAGCGGAGATCCTTCACCACGAACGGGACCTCGCCCGCCGAACAGGAATAAACCGGATGAAAGCAGCCACTTTCAGCCCGACCAGTCGCACCCCCCGGGTTCTCCCCCATTGCACCGGTTGCGGCCACTGCGTCGCCGCCTGCCGTCCCCATGCCCTGAGCCTGGAGACGGAGAATCCCAACGGTTTCGGCCGCAAACGGGCCCGGATCGACACCGCACGCTGCAGCGGCTGCGGCGAATGTCTCCCGGCCTGCCCTTACCAGGCCCTGATTTTGTGAGGATTGACGATGCGAAGGATGCGCAGAAAGGATCGGGAATTGGCGGTGGATGCCGCAATGGAACTCCTCGCCCGGGGGGAATACGGGGTGCTGTCGACCACAGATATCGATGGCCAGCCCTATGGTATCCCGGTCAGCTACGCCTACCGCCATCCGGCCATCTACATCCACTGCGCACCGGAGGGGCACAAGCTCGACAACCTGCATTTCAACCCGAAGGTCTCCTTCTGCGTGGTCGGCAAGACCAGAGTACTGCCGGAGCTGTTCAGCACCGAATACGAGAGCGTCATCGCCTTCGGCGTTGCTGCCGAGGTGGCCGGCGCCGAGCGGGAGAAGGCCCTGGTCTGGTTGCTGGAAAAGTATTCGCCGCAGCAGATCACTGCGGGCGAGGCCTATATCGCCAGCACGGGGCACCTTGCCAAGGTGATCAAGCTGGAGATCACAGCGCTATCCGGCAAGGCGCGCCGCGCCTGAATCGTTCCGCCGGGCTCCTGGCATCGCCCTTCGGCTGCCAGGGACTTTATGGGCGGTAATTTATTTGCCCCGGGGGTTGGACAAACCCGTTCTCAAAGTTTAAAGTTTTCAGACTGTTGGAGAACGACCAGACGATTTGAGCCGGCTTTGGCCGCCTCTTTATTCCCCCGGATCGGCCCCTAAGCATATTCCGGCAGGCGCCCCCGCAATGGAGAACCTCAATGTCCCAGGCCCTCTTGATCATCGATATTCAGAATGACTACTTTGAAGGAGGTACCATGGAACTGGTCGGCAGCGCCACAGCGACGGCGCAGGCCGGGCACCTGCTGCGAACCTTCCGCCAGCGGGGGCGCCCCATCTTCCATGTCCAGCATCTTGCCGCCCGTCCTGAAGCGACCTTTTTTCTTCCCGGCACTCCCGGCGCCCAGATCCACCACGAGGTGGCGCCGCAGGGGGACGAACCGATCTTCCAAAAGCATTATCCCAACAGTTTTCGCGACACCGGGCTCCTCGCCGCGCTGCGGGAGCAGCGCATCGAAACCCTGCTGGTGGCGGGCATGATGACCCACATGTGCGTCGATACCACGGTGCGGGCCGCCTTTGATCTCGGCTTTTCCTGTACCCTGGCCGCCGACGCCTGCGCCACCAGGGCTCTCGACTACGGCGGGGTGACGGTCCCGGCGGAGCAGGTGCAGGCGGCCTATCTTGCCGCTCTGAACGCTGTCTTCGCCAAGGTTTTGCCAGTAGCGGAGATCCTCCCCTGAACCCCTCCCCGGTCAAGGAGCAAGCCATGGACCCCTTCCTGCAGGCCGCTATCGAAGAAGCACGCCAAGGACTCGCCGAAGGGGGTATCCCGATCGGCTCGGTCCTGGTTCTCGACAACAAGATTATCGGGCGCGGTCACAACCGGCGGGTGCAACGCGGCAGCACAGTCCTGCACGCCGAAATGGATTGCCTGGAAAACGCCGGTCGCCTGAAAGCCGCCGACTACCGGCGCTGCACCCTCTATTCGACCCTTTCCCCCTGCGACATGTGCAGCGGCGCCGTCCTCCTCTACGGTATCCCCAGGGTAGTCATCGGCGAGAACCGGACCTTCCAGGGGCCGGAGGATTACCTGCGCGCGCGCGGGGTGGATCTGGTTCTGACGGGGAACCTTGAATGCCAGAGTCTGATGGAAGATTTCATTAAAGCCAATCCTGAGCTCTGGAATGAAGATATTGGGGAATAAAGGGATTTTTTTGGTATTGCAGATATTTTTCCCAGCGGAGGATAGATGAAAAACCTGGTTTGCATCCTGCTCCTCGCCCTGTTCTGGGCCACTCCCGCCGTTCCCCTCGAGGCACCCGGCATAAAGGCGCAGCAACTGGCAAAATCGACCCGAAGCTGGAACGGCGAGCCCCTCTCTACCTACCCGTCTGGCCAGCCTGAGGTCACGATCCTGCGCATCACCATTCCGCCAGGGGCCAAACTCCCCCGCCATGAACATCCGGTGATCAACGCCGGAGTCCTGCTCAAGGGGGAACTGACGGTGGTCGCCGACAACGGCCAGACCCTGCACCTGAAGGCCGGGGACCCGATCGTCGAGGTAGTCGAGACCTGGCATTACGGCCGCAACGAGGGGACCGAACCGGCGGAAATCCTCGTCTTCTATGCCGGTGTCGTCGGCACGCCGATCACCATCAAGGAAACAACGAATCCCTGAAGCGCCCCCTTCCCTGGCAAAAGACTTGCCCGGAAAAGAGATTGCGGCACCCCCGGCTTCGAACCGGGAGGTGCCGCAATGGGCAAAGAGGCGGAGGGTATCGCATCTTTGGTTTAGAAACGGTAACCAACTCCCAAGCCTGCCACGACCGGGTTAAGGTCGAGATCATACTTGACGCCGGCGATTTTCATCTCCGTCTCCACACTGAGATATTTCACATCGACATTGGCAAACCAGCTGTTTCCAAGCGCCACGTCGGCACCAACCTGGGCGGCCCAGCCGAGGCTGTTGCTGATATTGAAATCATTGATTCCGTTGGCTTTTTCTTTGAAGGGAATCACGCAATTGACTCCCAGCCCCAGATAGGGACTGATCATATTGTTCGGCACGAAATGGTATTTGACGGTCAAAGTCGGAGGCAGGAGCCAGGTCGACCCCAGGGAATCACCCTTGGAGGTGATTTCGTGGCGGCTTACACCCAGAATCAGTTCGGTGGACAGGCTGGGCAGGAAAAAATACTCGAGGTCAAGCTCAGGAGTCAGGTCGTTGGAAACTTCCAGGTCAAGGCTGGCAAGTTGGCTGTCGGCATCTTCGTTCGGGATGACGGCCAGTCCCCGGAGACGGATACCGTAGGGTTTGAAGTCTTCGGCGGCGGCGGTAGCAACAAGACCACCGACCATGATAGAAGCTGTTAACAGGCAGACAACGACCTTCCAAATCCTCTCGAATTTCATAGTGCTCTCCTTAGGTTGTTTGTGCATGATGGCGCAGCTGTTTGCGGCAATACCCTCCGCTCCTGACCTTGCATTTTCTTCCCCTTTCCCTCGGCGTGAATGGACCGCCCGGCGATCCAAAATATAACCGCAACGGTCATCTTTGTTGTCACAGGGCTACGTAAACGACCAACCAGGAAGGTCAGCGACATTTGCTGACCTTCCTGGTTATATTTTAATTCGTCTTTATTTAAAATATTCCAACCTTGTTGTCAAGCGGATTTTTTACCTGAGGTGAATTTTCAGCCTGGCTCCAGACACCTGCCGTTGTCACCGAGGTGAGCCAGTTCCCAAGACAGAGGTGGCAGGAGGATGTACTTCTGGGCCGGTTTGCTGATCAGGGGGATTTCCTTGTTGCCTCATGCCCACCCCTCGCCCAATCGGCGCCGCTGCCAAGGAGAGTGGACAGGATCGTGGACAGGAGGAACGGGGCAGGCTACCTGTAGCGATCGGAAGCGCCGATTACCAGGAAGTTTCTTCCCCGAGTTGAAAAAGGGAGGAAATGCGGGTTGCATTTTCTCCGGCCACTGCGGCATGATGACCTCCGCCGCCGTACCTGCGGCGAAGTCGTCCCGGAACCGACCAGGCCCTCTTGCAGCTTTGGGCGCAGCGGCAACGCCGGGGCTTACCCGAAGACTCAACAGGAATAACCTCAAGGAGACTGTTATGAGTGAGCTCCCCCCCTGCCCCGAGTGCGGTTCGCCCTACACCTACGAGGACGGACCCCTCTATGTCTGTCCGGAATGTTCACACGAATGGGCGATAACCGGGGAGATGGCCGCGTCGGAAGAAGAGGGTCGTCCCAGTCGGGATGCCAACGGCAACCTGCTCGCCGACGGCGATACGGTGACGGTGATCAAGGACCTCAAGATCAAGGGTTCTTCGGCGGTGGTGAAAGTGGGGACCAAGGTCAGGAATATCCGCCTGGTCGAAGGCGATCACGACATCGACTGCAAGATCGACGGCATCGGCGCCATGAAGCTGAAATCGGAGTTTGTCAGGAAGGTTTGATCTCCGGAACTAAGGGCCTGCAGCCGGGATGGAGCAGGAAGGAGCGGTTTTCGGATTATCGACCCATCTTCAAGGAGATACCATTCGATGCGGGTACATATTCTCCAGCATGTTCCTTTCGAGGGGATCGGCAGCATCGCCGAATGGCTGGCGGAGCGCGGGGCCCGGGTGACCACGACCCGGTTTTTCGTCGATCCGGCCCTCCCCTCCGCCCATGACCTCGACCTGGTTATCGCCATGGGCGGACCGATGAGTGTCAACGACGCCGCCGACTACCCCTGGCTGGCTGCCGAGAAAGTATTCCTGCGGGCGGCTATCGAGGGTGGCGTGGCGGTCCTCGGCGTCTGCCTCGGGGCGCAGCTGATTGCCAGCGCCCTCGGCGCCGCCGTCTACCCGAATACCCACAAGGAGATCGGCTGGTATCCGGTCCGGGGCTGCCCCGGCCCGGCGGACCTTTTCACTTTCCCGGCCAGCTGCAAGGTCCTCCACTGGCATGGAGAAACCTTCGACCTCCCGCAGGGGGCCCACCTGCTTGCGAGCAGCGAGGCCTGCCACAACCAGGCCTTCCAGCTCGGCGACCGGGTCATCGGGCTCCAGTTCCACCTCGAATCGACACCGGAGAGTCTCGATGCCCTGCTGGAAAACGGTCGGGAGGAACTGGTCGGCGCACCCTTCATCCAGACCGAGGAGGCGATTCGCGGCGCCGCCCCCCAGTGGCTGCCGGCGGCCAACCGGCTGATGATTGAAGTGCTGGACTATCTCTGCCGCTGACCGCTTCACCTTGCCAGGGGCGCTCCCTTCATCCTCTTTCCATGAGTTCTGACAGAAGACGGGAAAATGGCCGTCGATTTTACCGGCGCCGGTTCTCTGCCAGCGAATCCCCCTCCTGAACCGGGAAGAAATATCCGGCCAGCATGCCGCTGCAAAGACCGACGAGGGGGACCAGCTGCCAGCCAAAGGCGGCGCGGAAGCTGTGCTCGATGGCGAAGCCGCCACCAAGTCCGGCGTAAAGAAAAAAAGCGAGCAGGGCCAGGGTGTTGAAGCGGACCGCGAAACCGAGGGGATAGACCAGCGGCAGGGCTCCGAGCAGGGGGAGGGAGAAGGTCAGAATCGGTCCGATCCCGCCGGTCAGACAGAACCCGAAAAGACCGGCAATCGCCCCGACCGGGCCAAAACCGTGGGGCAGGCTGCCGAAGAGGAGAAGGTGCAAAAGGCTGCCCAGCCCGCCGGCGACAACCGCCAGGCCGAAATAAAGCAGTCCAAAGCGCAGGCTGCCAAGGCGTGGTTCGAGGGCCATACCGAGCGCCCAGAGAAAGAGGAGGCTCCCCCAGAGTTGCCCACTGCGCACGTGCAGCAGGGGCGAGAGAAGCACACCCGGAATGACATTCCAGGCCGCCGGTCGCCCGGGGAAGAATGCGAGATTGTCCGCTACCATCCCTGGCGACAGATGGATTACCAGCCCGTAATAGAGGAGCGCTCCCAGCACCACCAGGGTATAGGTCACCTTGCGCGGCCACCATTCCTGGCGCCGATCGATGCGCAGGTAGGGTTCCATCTCGACGGCAAGGTTGTTGCCGAAGCCGTCAAGGAGGTCATGGTCACTGAAGACCGAGGAGAACAGCAGGACCAGCAACAGAATAGTCGTCAGGATGATAAAACCGATCAGTTCGAGGTGCCGGCCAAAGAAGTACCCCTGCAGCAGGGAGACCCCAATCCCCACTGCCAGCCCCGCCAACGCCAGCCGGGCGCGGGTGTCGAGTTGGGAAAAGGCGGGGCCTGCCTTGACGCTGACCTCATCGGCTTCGTTCGAGACGCCGAACATGCTCTGCTGCAGTTCCTCGGCCTTGCGTTTCTGTGCCGCCTCGTACTTCTCAAAGAAGATCCCGCAGGCGACGCAGGTTTGCCCCTTGACCTGAGCCTGCCCGCAGGCCGGGCACTTGAAGTCGGGGACCGCCCGGCGCGCCGGCGCCACTGTCCGCGGCCGCTCCGGCATCGGCGGCGACGGCGCCTGCATCGGTTCAACCTCGACCAGTGCCCCAAGCCGCATCAGGGCATCCCGAAAACGGTTTGCCGCGTCCAGCTCGGCATTCTTCTTCAGGACATGGGCCCCCCCTGCGAAGAGGCGCTCGATTTTGTCCATGCTGAACCCGGAAAACTTCTGCAGGTTGGCCTTGACTTCATCCTCGTCGAAATCGAAGCCGATCTCCCCCTTGAACACGACCTTGAACAGGTTCTCACTCATACCGGTCCTCCTGCAAAGCACGTCAAAAAACCGATCGCGTGCTCATTTTTGTCATTCCAGGCAGCACCCCTCCCCAGAGCCACCGGAGCATCCGCGTCCATACCCGCCACGGCAAAGCGCCGGAACCAACAGCTTCTGCACACCCCTCGCGAAAATTCACGGTTGCAGCAGCCTTGAACCGGCCAGGCAGAGGGTCGTCCGTTCGGGGATTGGCGTTCAACCGTAGCAAATAAAAGGCCAATCCGACCGCCCCTTGACAATCGCCGGGGATGGCGGCATAACAGCCCCATTGGCAACCCCCAACCATCCCCTTCCCTTTTCGATCAGGAGTTCGACGATGAGCACTGGCAACCCGTTAATCCAGATGGAGACCTCCCTGGGTGAAATCCTCCTCGAACTGGATGCCGCCAAGGCCCCCCTTTCGGTGGCCAATTTCATCCGCTATGCCCGGTCCGGCCATTATGACGGCACGATCTTTCACCGCGTCATCCCCGGGTTCATGATCCAGGGGGGCGGCATGACGCCGGAGATGCAGGAACGGCCGACCGCGGAGCCGATCCGGAACGAGGCTGCCAACGGGCTCAAAAACCGGACCGGGACGATCGCCATGGCCCGCACCGCGGAAGTTGACAGTGCGACCGCCCAGTTTTTCATCAATACCGCCGACAACAAATCTCTCGATCACGGCGGACTGCGCCCGGAACTCTTCGGCTACGCCGTCTTCGGCAAGGTCGTTGACGGCATGGATGTGGTCTACACCATCGAGCAGGTCGCCACCGGCGCCAGCGCCGGCCACCAGGATGTCCCCGAAGAACCGGTGGTCATAACCGCCGTAACGGTGATCGACTGACCGCCAAGGATCATAGCCTCTGCCACTCTGGCCGTCCGCCTGTTTCAAGGTAAACTGGAGAGAAGCCACTCCCTTGCCCTGCAACGAAAGAGGAAACCATGGCCGCAACTCTCGCCTTTGATGTCTACGGCACCCTGATCGACACTGCCGGAGTGGTCACCGGACTGCGCCAGCTGGTGGGAGACCGCGCCACCGAGCTATCCACCCTTTGGCGCAACAAGCAGCTTGAATACTCCTTCCGCCGGGGCTTGATGCAGAATTACGCCGACTTCTCCGTCTGTACCCGCCAGGCCCTCGACTGGAGCTGCCATACCCTCGGAGTCCCCATCGCAGCTTCCGACCGCGAGGAACTTCTGGCCGGGTATCGACGCCTCCCGGCCTTCCCGGAGGTGACGGAAGCCCTGCCGGCGCTGGCTGCGGCGGGCCATCGTCTCTTCGCCTTTTCCAACGGCAGGGCGGATGATGTCGCTTCCCTGCTGGAGCATGCCGGCATCGCCCATCACTTCCGGGACGTGATCAGCACCGGCGAGATTTCGAGTTTCAAGCCGAACCCCGCAGTCTATGCCCACTTCCTGCGGCGTGCCGGTGCGGCCGGGGCCGCCGCCTGGATGATTTCCGGCAATCCCTTCGATGTCATCGGCGCCCTCTCCGCCGGCATGCGTGCAGCCTGGGTACGCCGCAGCACGTCGAGCAGCTTCGACCCCTGGGAATTCACCCCGACCCTGACCGTCACCTCCCTAGGCGAATTGCAGCAGGGCCTGGCCGATGCCGCCTGCTGCTGAGATGCAACTGCGCAGCGTCGGTCACATCGAGACACCCTGGCGGCGGCTTGAGGATTGCCCGCGGAATATCGAGCCCGATGGCCCCGTCTGTCGGCTGGTGCTCGCTCCCGAGTATGCCCCGGCGCTCTGCGGACTGCAGCCGGGGCAGACGATTCTCGTGCTATACTGGCTCGACCGTGCCGACCGCCTCCGGCTTCACCAGGCCTCCCGCATTACCGGGGAAGAGGGCGGAGTCTTTGCCCTGCGCACCCCCAACCGCCCCAACCCGATCGGCGCCGGCGTGGTACGGATCGAACGTTGCTCCGGAAACAGCATCGAGGTACGGGGGCTCGATTGCCTCGACGGCACCGCGCTGCTCGATATCAAGCCGGCAGCGAAAGTCGAGCAGCCACCTTCTCCCGGGAAGAAAGGATCGAGATGAACGAAGCTGAAATCATCGAAGGGCTGAAGGTGGTCTGCATCTGCAAGGGAATCCGCCGCCGGACCTTTCTCAACCTGGTCGCCGCCGGAACCAGGACGCTCCCCGAATTGCAAAAGGCGACCGGCGCCGGCAGCGGACCCTGCGGCGGCAGGCGGTGTACGCCACGCCTGCAGGAGCTTCTTGCCAGCCTGGAAGACCTGGGCAGCAGCACCGCTGAGGAGAGTTTATGAAGAGCTGGCGTTACCTGTTCGCCCCCTTGACCGCTGCCCTGTTGCTGGCGACCGGGCCCGTGGCCGCCGCGGAGAACCGTCCCCTCGACCGCGGCGCCCTCTTCCCCGAGGTTACCCTGCCGACCCCCATCGATCCGGCCCGGCGCGCCTACCTCGGTCTCGGTGACCAGCCGACCTTCCGCCTTAGCGAGGTGGCCGCCGAAGTCGTCCTGGTGGAACTCCTCAGCGTCTATTGTCCCCACTGCCAGATGCAGGCGCCCTCCTACAACGAACTCTACCGGATGATCGAGGCCGACCCCGCCACTCGCGGCCGAATCAAGCTCCTCGGTATCGGGGTGGCGAGCAAATGGGATGAGATCGATCGCTTCACCAGCAGTTTCCAGGTTCCGTTCCCGGTCCTCCCCGACCCGGAATTCGCCGTCTGGCGGGCGGTCGGGGGGACGGCGACCCCCTTCAGCCTCTATGTCCGGCAACGTCCCCAGGGAGAGGCCGGGATCGTGGCCGCCACCCACCTCGGGCTCAACACCCATTACCGGGAACTCTTTGCCGAGCTCAAGGCGCTGGCGAATACGGACCCGGGCACCATTCGCCAGGCGGCCGGGCAGAATGCCGAGGGTCGCCAGGCGATCCGCCAGCTATTCACCTCCGAGGAACTCGATTCCCGGGTACGCCAGGCCTTTATCGCCCATGCCGACCGGATTGTCGATCTCGCCCCAGTAGAGCTGCCGAGCGGCCGCCAGGTCTACCGCGGCCTGGTGCAAAGCGGGGCCGAGCGCCGGACCCTCTTTGCCGAGGTCGTCAGCCGCTCCTCGATCTGCGATATCTGCCATGACGTTCACTTTATCTATCTCTTCACTCCCCAGGGAGAGGTGATCGGCTTTGTCCCGCTGCAATTGACCAAGTACGGCAATGTCGACTGGAACGAGGCTGAAATCGCCACCATGCGCCGGCGGCTCCTCGGGAGTTCCCTGGCCAGTCCCCGCCCCTTTTCCGCCCAGGTCGACGCCATCACTTCGGCGACGATGACATCAGCGATTATCTTTGACAGCTTCGCCCAGGGGCCGGCGCTTCTTGCGGAACTCGCCGCCAAGGGGTTGCGTTGACGCACCGGGGACAAGGAGGAGAATTATCGCCAGCGAACTTTCCAGCAGCCTGCTGCACATCAGCCCCGATCTGGCCATTCCTCTCAGCGAAGTGGAGCTGACCGCGATTCCCGCCCAGGGGGCCGGCGGCCAGAATGTCAACAAGGTCGCCACCGCCATCCATCTACGATTTGCGGTGGGCCCCTCCTCCCTTCCGGACTTCTACAAGGAACGCCTCCTCGCCCTTCATGACCGCCGCCTTACCAGCGACGGCGTCATCATCCTCAAGGCCCAGCGGCACCGCACCCAGGAACGAAACCGCGCCGATGCCCTGGAACGCCTGGCCACTCTGATCCGCAGCGTCGCGGCGGTCCCGAAGGCACGCCGTCCGACCCGCCCCGGCAAGGCCGCCCGGGAAAAGCGGATCGCCGGCAAGAGCCATCGCGGGCGCATCAAGGCCCTGCGCGGCAAGGTTTCCGAATAAATCGCCCCCACCAATTCCCTTCAAGGCCATCTCCAGGGCCCATAACTCAGCGGGGCGACCAGCCATTGCAGGTCGCCCTTTTTTTCCATGCGCCGGCGATGGAAATTTTTCCCGATCGGCATATAATGGCCAAAGGAGAACCTTGCTGGTCATCTTTAAAAGCCATCCGCACAAGGAGACATGACCATGATCCGGAACTTCCTCCTCTGCCTTGCTTTTTTCGCCCTTACCGGTACCGCCCTTGCTGATGTAGAGGGGCATGAAGTCGACTACTCTGCCGGTGACGGCACCACCCTCAAGGGATTTCTGGCCGCCGACCCCGCCCTCACCGGCAAGCACCCGGGCATCCTCGTTGTTCATGAATGGTGGGGCCTTAACGACTATGCCCGCACGCGTGCCAAGATGCTGGCCGGAATGGGGTATACCGCCCTGGCGGTCGATATGTACGGCGACGGCAAGACCGCCATCCATCCGGAAACCGCCGGCAAGTTCTCCAGCGCTGTCAGCAAGGACCTGCCGCTGGCAAAGAAACGCTTCCTCGCCGGCCTCGAACTTCTCAAGCAGCAGCCTGGGGTCGATCCCGACCGGATCGCCGCCATCGGTTACTGTTTCGGCGGCGGCATCGTCCTCGCCATGGCCCGGGCCGGTGTCGATATCGACGGCGTCGTCAGCTTCCACGGCAGCCTCGGCACCGGAGCCCCGGCGGAACCGGGGAAGGTGAAAGCCCGCATCCTGGTACTGACCGGCGCGGAGGACCCCTTCGTGCCGCCGGAACAGGTCGCCGCCTTCAAAGAGGAGATGACGACGGCCGGCGCCGACTTCCAGTTGATCAGTTACCCTGGCGCCAAGCACAGCTTCACCAATTCCGATGCCGATGCCTATGGCCAGAAGTTCAATCTCCCCCTGGCCTACAACGCCAAGGTGGACCAGGAATCGTGGCAGGCAATGGCCGACTTTTTCCAGCGGATCTTTTCTTCCCCGGCATCGCACTGATCCGGGGGCAACGACCGGTTCCCTTCCGCCCCGGAATAAGGGAGGACCGGAGAGGTGAAGATGGCAAGGATCGAAGACGAAGCAGCGCTCCCCTGGCAACCGGTTCGGCCACAATTTACCCAGGGGGTATTCGGCAAGACCCTGCTTGACGGCGCGACCCGGATCGTCTTGACCCGGGTCGCGCCGGGAGGTTCTTTTGCCGAGCACGCGGATTCCTACGACCACCTCTTCTACATCCTGGAAGGGGTCGGGCTGGTGGCGGTGGCGGACCGGGAATTTCCCGTCGCTCCCGGTTCGATTGTCAGGGTTGTCGCTGGTGAACGTCACGGCTATCGCAACAGCGGCAGCGACGACCTGCTGCTGATTTCAGTCAACATCCCACGCTCCTGACCGCCTCCCCGCTTCGGCTAGACCCTTCTCTCTCTGGCATTCCTCACGCCTGCTGCTATAATGCGCCTTCCCTACCTTCGGAGAGTGATACCGCCATGGATTTTCTGCTCGACCCGCAAATCTGGCTCGCCCTGGTCACCCTGACCGCCCTGGAAATTGTTCTCGGCATCGACAACATCATATTCATAACGATCCTGGTTGCCAGGCTCCCGCCCCACCAGCAGTCCAAGGGGCGCGTTATCGGGCTTGGCCTGGCGATGCTGACCCGGATCCTGCTGCTGGTCTCCCTCACCTGGATCATGGGCCTCTCCCGACCCCTGCTGACGGTCCTCGAACATCCGATTTCCGGGCGGGACCTGATCCTCTTCGGCGGCGGCCTCTTCCTCCTCTTCAAGAGCACCCACGAAATCCACAGCAGCCTTGAGGGAACCGAGGGAGAATCGGACCGGCGCCTCGCCTCTTCCTTTGCCGGCATCCTGATCCAGATCACCCTGCTCGATATCGTCTTTTCCCTCGACTCGGTAATTACTGCGGTCGGCCTGGCAAGGGACCTCTGGGTGATGATCGTCGCCATCGTCGTGGCGGTCGGCGTGATGATGTTCGCAGCCGGCCCAATCGGGCGTTTCGTCGAAGACCACCCGACCTTCAAGATGCTGGCACTCTCTTTTCTGATCCTGATCGGCGTCACCCTGATCGCCGATGGCCTCGGGCTTCACGTCCCCCGCGGCTATGTTTACTTTGCCATGGCCTTTTCCGTCGGCGTCGAGCTTCTCAACATGAAGGTGCGCAAACCGGTGCGCCCCCCGGTCCACCTGCGCAAGCCCCTCAGCGGAGAGAAGAGCGACTGAGCCCCTCGCGCCGCACCCGGATCGGGCGACTTGCCAAAGTACCTTCCAGGCACTAGGCTAGGAAGGAACCCACAGCCCCAACGGAGAACTTTCCCCCATGAATACCGGTAAAGCAATCGGCACCGGCATCTTCCTCTTCGTGCTGGCCCTGGCCGCAGGTATTTTCTTCCTCGTTGACAACCTTGACGCCCTGGTCAAGAGGGGGATTGAATCCGAAGGCTCCCGGGCCGCCGGGACCAGGGTCACGGTCGCTGGCGTCCAGATTGATCTTGACCAGGCCCGGGGGACCATCCGTGGCCTCGATGTGGCCAACCCCGATGGATTCAGCGCCCAGCCACTGTTCGCCCTGGGGGAGATCAGCCTGCAGCTCGAACCGGCCAGCATTACCGGCAACCTGCCAACCCTCGAAGAGATACGCATCATCGCCCCACGGCTGCGTTTTGAACTCAACTCCCGGGGCGAGTCGAATCTCGACCGCTTCAACCAGGGTCTTGCCAGCGGCAGCAGAGGATCGACCACAGAAACTTCCGCTGCCGGGGAAAAACGATTGCGGATCAGAACCTTGACGATTGCAGACGCCGGCGCAGAGATCGACCTTTCGGCCATCGGCCAGAAAAGTTACAGCGGCACCCTACCCCCCATCGTCCTGCACGAAATCGGCGGCAGCGCCGGGGTCACCGGGGAAGAGCTGGCGAAAATCGTCTTTGCCGCCATGACCAAGGCCTTGAAGAAGGAGGCGACCCGGCGGGGTATCGACGCCCTGATAGAACAAAAGCTCAACCGGGGGACCGGGAAGCTGCAGCGCAAGCTCGACGAGAAATTCGGTACCTGCGGAATCGACGCCGATCGAACCCTGAAGAAAATCTTCGGCAACTGAGTCCGTAATAGTTTTAACTCGATGCAACAAAGAACGGGGATGCCAGAGGCATCCCCGTTCTTTGTTCAAGGCAGCTGCTACTTCGGATCAGAAGTGAAAATCGAAGTTGGGGTCGACACCGGAGCTGCGCAGCAGCTCGAGAGTGTGCTGGAAGTCGTTGGCGGAAGTAATAACGTAGCCAAGAATGTTCAGGCCGGCCCGCGCCGATTTCGCCTCCTCGCTCTCGTCGCTCTGCAATTTGAGCAATATCCCGGTGAGACGCTTGACGAAGGCGGGATCGGTCTGTTTGGAAATAATCAGGGCGTCGTTCGGATTCTGGCCGGCATCGCTGCCGACTTCGACCAGGGCGGGATATTGGGCCTTGAGATTGTTCCAAACCAGGTTCTTGACGATGGCCACATCCGCCTCCCCCTTGGCAACAGCGTCAATCGCCGCCTGGTGGGAGGGGGCGATCGCCGTCGATTTGGCCGCTGCCAGGGCCCCCGGGAGGGAACGGAAGAAGAACTCACCGGACGAAGCGAGGGCGCAGTAGACGACCCGTTTCCCCTGGAAATAGCTGGCGTCGGGGACGAAGGGGGCGGCTCCCTTGGGAGCAATGACGACCGCCCAGTAGGTGCTGACGCCCTGCATGTTGACCGGGCGCACCACCGGATAGGCGAGGTCCTTGATGATCATCGTTCCGGCGACGCCGGAACCGCTGAACATGCCGTCGGCTTTCCCCTCGGCGAACATGTGGGCCGCCTGGGTGTAACCGGTGGTCGGGACCAGCTCGACCTCCACGCCACGTTTGGCGAGGTATTGCTCCAGGGGCGCGAATTTCTCAGCGGCCCCTTTCTGGGCCTGCATAATAGCAATACGGAAGGTCTCGGCGGCGGCCGGCAGGGCCCCCAGGGCGAGGACCGCAATCGCGGCAACCAGGATAATTCCAGCATGGACAAACTTTGAGCAACGACTCAACTTCATCATCTTCACCTCCGGCAAGGGCTGGCAACGGGACCGTCAAGGTCCGGGAAAAACTTAACGATGCCTAACCTAGCACGCTCCGCGCCAGTTCGCCAAGGACAATTGTTTAATCCAATCTCATGACGCGCCGTCCCCATCGCCGGCCTTGATGCCGTATTTCTCCGCCCGATAGAGAAACTGCTTGTAGTTCATGTGCAGTAGTTTGGCCGCCCGGGTCGCCACCCCGCCGGAGCGAACCAGCGCCTTGTGCAGCAACTCCTTTTCGACGGCCTCAAGGTCGATGCCGTCGGCCGGTAGTTCGGCCCAGAGATGGCGCTCGCTGCGGCGGCTCACCAGCAGGGGGCGGATATCCGCCAGGCTCAACACGTCGCTGTCGCTGAGGAGCAGGGCCCGCTCGATGACGGCTTCGAGCTGCCGGACATTGCCCGGCCAACGGAATTCCTGCAGCGCGCGCAAGGCATCGGGCCGGATTTCGCGCACCCGGCGTCCGAACTCGGCGTTGTACTTGGCCAGGAAGTGTTCGACCAGGGCCGGAATATCTTCCACCCGCTCGCGCAGGGGGGGCAACTCGATAAAGACGACATTGAGGCGGTAATAGAGATCCTCGCGAAAGGACTTCTGCTCCACCGCCTGCTCCAGGTCCTTGTTGGTGGCCGAGATAATGCGCACGTCGACCTTGACCTGTTCCTTGCCGCCAACGCGCCGGATTTCGCGGTCCTGCAGCACCCGCAGCAGCTTCGACTGCATGGTCAGCGGCAGATCCCCGATTTCATCGAGAAAGAGGGTGCCACCGTTGGCGACCTCGATCAGCCCTTCGCGACGCCCGACCGCCCCGGTAAAAGCCCCGGCTTCGTAGCCAAAGAGTTCGCTTTCGAAGAGGTTCTCGGGGATCGCGGCACAATTGAGCGCCGTGAAGGGACGGCCGCGACGGGGGCTGTTGTAATGAATGGCGCGCGCCACCAGCTCCTTGCCGGTGCCGCTCTCCCCCCGCAGCATCACCGTCGCCGGCGCTCCCGAAACCCGCTTCAGCAGTTCGATCACGGCATGCATGCGCGGCGACCGGCCAATGATCCCTTCCATGCGAAAACGGTCATAGAGCTGCTGCCGCAGCTGCATGTTCTCGCGCAGAATCTGGCTCCGCTCGCAAGCCTTGCGCACCGCCAGCAGGAGTTGTTCCTTGTCGAGGGGTTTGGTCAGGTAGTCAAAGGCGCCGCGCTTGACCGCTTCGACCGCCGAAGTGATGGTGCCGTGCGCGGTGACCATGATGACGGTCGGTGACGGCTGGCATTCGTTCAGGGCGTCGAGGAGCCCCATGCCGTCCATGCCGGCCATGCGCAGGTCGGAGAGGACCACGTCCGGCCGCAGGGAGCGCGTCCGCTGCAAAGCTTCGCGGCCGGTGGCAGCGGTCTGAACCTCGTAACCGGCCTCGGCGAGGATCGTTTCGAGAATGTCCCGTTGCAGCGGTTCGTCGTCGACGATCAGGACCGATGGTTTCATGCATCCCTCCCTGGCAGGGGCAGCCGTACCGACACGGTCGTACCGATCCCCGGACTGCTGGCAAAATCGACGCGCCCGCCATGTTCTTCGATCAGGCGCCGCGTCAGCGCCAGGCCGAGCCCCAGCCCCTTCTCCTTGGTGGTGAAAAAGGGTTCGAAGATCCGTTCCTGTTCGGCGGCGGCCACACCGCAGCCGTTGTCCCGAAACTCCAGCAGCACTTTCGCCCCGTCGATTTTTCCCGTCACCTCGAGGCCTCCTCCTTCGGGCATCGCCTCACAGGCGTTGACGATGATATTGAGCAGACAGGTGCGCAGAAAGTCCGGATCGGCCTGCAACAGCGGCAGATCGCCGTAATTGCGCTGCACTTCGATTCCCTGTTCCCGGGCGCGGGCGGCGATCAGGTCGAGGAGCTCATCGAGAAGTGCGGTCGGGGCGAGGGGCCGGCACTGGAGCTCCAGGGGGCGGCCATATTCGAGGTAGTTCTCGACGAAACGGCTGATCCGCTGGATCTCGCCCTTGATATTTCCGACCATGCGCTGGTAGCGTTCGGCCCCCTGCGGGTCGTCGGGGCAATAGACGTCGCGCATATGATCGATGGAAAGACTGATGAAATTGAGGGGATTGCGGATTTCATGGGCAATATTGCGGGCGACCTGGCCCAGGCTCGCCTGGTGCTCGGCGGCCCGCAGTCGTTCTCCGAGCTGGCGGTCCTCGCGCAGACGCAGCAGCATATCCTGAAAACTGCGCGCCAAATCCCCGATCTCGTCGCGCCGGGCAACCGGCAGTTCCTGCTCGAGGTTACCGCTGGCGACCTCACCGGCGGCGACCACCATCTGCTGAATCGGCCGGGTGTAGTGACCGGCGAGAAAGAAGGCCATCACCGTGCCCAGAGCCAGGATGATGAGGGCGCCGAGAATTCGGCGAATGGCGCTCGCCCGCAGGAAGACGGAAAAATCGTCCGTATTCAGGGCCAGGTGAATATAGCCCATGGTCTGGCCGTCGCTGGCCACCGGCACGATGACGTTGTAGACCTGCCCTTCCCCGGTCACCGGCTCCCCCAGCTCCGCCTTGAAGATCAGTTCCTTGCGGTGCTCGGTAATCCACTTGCCGACCGATTCGCGGTTGGTGCTGGCGAGAATGCGGTCGGCACTGCTGATCACCGAAATCTCCCGCACCCCCCGGGTATTGAGGCTGGAAAGGTAGGCCTGCAGCTGTTCCGGCGCCCCGAGATTGGCAGCGGCGCTGCCGTGCAGGCCGACTTCGATCGCCTTGGCAAGCTGGGTGGTCTGGCGCTGAAACTCGTTATAGAGAGCTTTTTCCGACTGGTAGTAGAAGAGGATGAGAACGGTGATCAGACAGGAGCTGGTGAGCAGCATCAGGCCCATCAGCCGGGTGCGCAGAGTCACCCTGGGGAAAAACCGGAACGCTTTCCGGCCATGATCGATTTGCAAAATAGGCCTCGCCGGGAGGGGGAGTGCCGAACTCAGGGCGCCGGCCACCGCAGCAGGCAGCGACCGCCGGCCGTAAAGGACCAGTAAAGCAGCCGCGCGTCATCGGGCTGCAACGCCAGCACCAGCTCAGTATAGGTCTTTCCACGCAGGAAATTCCAGTCGGAAATCAACGGCCGCGACAGGTACCAGGCCAACCAGCGCATGCCGGCAAGGATGCGGGCAAAGATTCCGGTCTGGACCGGGATCACCCGGATCACGGTACCGTCGTCGAGGATCAGTCGATAGCGCAGCGGCATGTCATCGAGTTCCAGCGCGTCGAGGTTGCCGGCCTCGGTAAGCGCCGGAGTTTCGGCCACCGGTGCGACCCGAATCCTGGTTCGCTGCGGTGCGGAAAGACTCTCCTTGCCGGTTAATATTGCAATGCGGTCAGCAGTGCGAGGGCCCCATCGCCCCCATCCCGCCACCGGCAGGAAAACGACGCTCAATCCTTTGGCGCGGAAGCTGACCGTCTGTTGCGGCAGATCGAAGACGAAATAGAGCGGATTCTCCCCCGCCAGCCGCAGTTCGTGCCGGAGCAACCGGTAATCGCGAGCCAGTTCCCCCGGGTCAGTGGCAGGAGAAGCCACGGCGATAGCCGAGAATAAGACAAATAGCGGGAAAAGGAGAATCAGGCGGTTCATCAGTAAATGATCACCCGGGTGCCGAGGGGAACGCTCTTCACCAGGGCGGTCAGATCTTCATCGCCGAGGCGGACACAGCCATGGGAAACATTGCGCCCGAGGAGGCGCTTGTAGAGGGTGCCGTGGATGAAATAGCCCTGGCCGATACCGACGGCGTACTCGCCGAGCATCCCCGGCTGGGCGCGCTCGGCCCGGTTGCGGGGGATCGCCTCCCCTTCTTCGAGATAGGCCCAGTCGGGTTTGATCCAGAGCGGATTATTGACCTTGGACTGGACCGAAAAACTCCCGCGCGGAGTTTCAAAGGTCCAGCTGCGGCCACCAGCTGGGTCCTCCAGCACATTCCCGCTGCCGCAGGACGCGACCATGGTGCGCAGGGTCTCCTCCCCGCGCCGTAGCATTACCCGGTTGGCGGCGGTATCGACCACAACGAAGATTCCTTTGGGGGCGAGCGCGGCGAGTTTACGTTGCAGGCTCTTGATGGCACCCGGCAGCTTGGCCGGGGCCGGCAGCGGATCGGCACTGCCGGTATCGTGCAGCAGGGGCACCTCCCGGTGGGCAATGAACCAACCCGCCCCCTGGGCCAGAACCAGCAGAAGAGCCAGGACCAAAACCGGAATCAGCAGCAGAGTCCGTTGTCGGCAAAGGCGCCACCGAGGACCCGCGGGCGATGGCGCCCAGCTGCCTAAGAGCTGAACCCGGGTCGGTTTCGATTCGACGTTCATTTGAGCTCCCGCAGGGCGACGGCCAGCGGGTTGTCCGGGCGCAGGCTGCCGACAATGGTGACGGCGGTCCCTACCGGCACCAGCTCGAAGAGGGTCGCCATGTCACCATCCTCCAGGGCGACGCAACCGTTGGTCAGCCCCTTGCGGCCACCGCCATGAATCTCGATCAGGCTGCCAATGCCGGCATGGGCGGGAATCTTCCCTTCCCGTTTCGCCTGCAGGAAGCGACGGCGGTCTTCGGTGTTCGGATAATCGAGGAGCAGGGCCTTGAAATAGCGGCTCTGGGGGTTTTTTCTGACCACCCGGTACCGCCCCTCGGGAGTCGCCTTGTCTCCGGCGTGGAGCTTGTCGCTGAGCAGGTTGAAACCGAATCCGGCCGGGTAGCGACGGATTTCCCGGTCGCCCCGGTAGACGATCACTTCCCGTTCCAGCTTACTGACGATCAGGAGATAGTCTCCCTGCCGGCGGGCTTCGGCGATCGAATCGTCGACCATGCGCCGCCATTGACGCAACTGCAGCGGCTCGCCAAAACGCGCGACCAGCGGCAGCACCAGACGCACCTTCTCCCGAATCTCCCGGCTGGCGCGATCGAGGAGCGGGGCGGCGGCCCGAACCTCGCCGGCCCGCATCAGACGCCTCGCCTCGCCGAGATCGACCTCGGCAATGGCCAGGCGGCGACCGGCGAGACGACCGTCCTTGAGCTCATCGGCGAGGTCGCGGAGCAACCGCAGCACCCCGGCCAGCTGTTCAAGGCGTTCCCGGGCCGCTGCCGATTCGGCAGAGCTGACGGCGGCAATCTGCTGCTGCAGACCTTCTCCCTGCTGCAGGACAGCGCGGAACCGGAGGGCCACCGGGTCGTAGTCGCGCAACCAGACCATGCGGGACCGCTCGTGGTTGAGGAGGTCGCGAGCCGCTTCGAGGGCGACCTTGTAGGCGGCGTAATCGCCCGGCGCATAAACGGATGCGCCGGCCCGCCAGAGGTCCTGTTCCTGGCGTAACGCCAGCGGGACCTCGGGCGGAACCGGCGGTTCCTTGCATCCGACGAGTGTGGCAAGCGCCACGATCAGCAGACCCGTTTTCAGGAAGTGGAAGCAGGACAACGGGTGTTATCCCTTACTTGCGGCGAATTTTCAGCGCAGCCAACCGCTCCTGGGCGGCGCGTACCTCGGCGGCGATGGTGCCGGCCTTCTCCTGGATCGAAGCAGCGCGCTCGCTGGCGGCGGCGTAGTCGCCGCTATCAATCAGGGGCTGGACTTCACCGAGGGCCGTCTGCAAGCCCTGGAGATCCCCTTTCATCATGGCGATGTCGGCGGCAGAACCTTTCCCCTGGGGGGCACTTGCGAGGAGAGCCTCGGCCTCGGTGATGCTGCTGCTGGCGCTGTCGAGGGCGGCGACGGCCGCTGCACGCTGCTCTTCCTTGACGGTAATCACCTTCGCCTTGAGGGAGTCGGCATCGACTTTCAGCGCGGTCAGCATCTGCTTGGCCTTGTCATAATTTTTGAAGAGCTTGCCATCCTGGACTTTGATTTCGTCCATGACCACGGCGAGTTTGTCATTGACCGCCTTGAGGTCATCGGCGGTGTACTTTTCGGCGCCCTCGCTGACAGCGGCGTCGATGGCGGAACGGGTGCTGTTGATCTCTTCTACCGGCTGTTTGCCACAGGCGGTCAGGGTGAAAGCGAGGGTCAGACCGATGAGGAGAAAAGACAGTTTCTTCATTTCGAGGTGCTCCTATTCTGGGAAAGAGTTTTGTCGCTGCATTTGCAGCAGGATGCCAAAGCCATGAGCAATCCTCGATCCAACCACTATCTATTTGTTATTACTATATTTGGCTGAATTTTCCTACCCCCGTATGAGGAATCTGTTCCGCAAATGGGGAAAATTTGCCCCCTCCCTTTCCCGGTTGTGGCCACGGTGCTTGGCCGGAAAGTGGAATTCAATTATCCTTGGATTAGACCCCGGTTGCGAAACGAGCGCGACTTTCCCCATCGGACCCCCCATGCCGACCCTCAGCGAAATTGAAAAGGCCTTGCGATCCTACCACCCGGGAAGGGTCCCGGCCGCCAACCGGACCCCTGCTGCGGTGGCAATGCTGCTGCGCGAAGCGCCTGGAGGAGCAGACCTGCTGCTGGTGGAGCGGGCCTGCCACCCCGGCGATCCCTGGTCGGGGGACCTCGGTTTTCCCGGCGGCAAGCTTGCTGCCGAGGATACCGATCTGCGCCAGGCGGCGCTGCGGGAAACCCGGGAGGAACTCGGCCTCGACCTGGCGCAGGCCCGCTATTTCGGCCGCCTCGCCGACCTCCCCGGAGCCCACCTGCCGGTCCTGGTCCGCTGCTTTGTCTACCAGGTGCCGGGCGATGTTGCGCTGCACCCCAATCACGAACTGCAGGCAACCCACTGGGTCCCCCTGGCGACGCTCTACGATCCGGCACGCCAGGTCATGGCAGCGGTACGTTTCCGCGAAAGCGACCTGCTGCGGCCGGCGATCCGGCTGCCACTCCCCGGTCGCGATATCCTCTGGGGCATCACCTATCGCCTGGTGATGGCGCTGGCTGACCAGGTTCCCGGGCTCGCCGGCGCCGCGAAGGTCTGATGCGCCCCCGGGGAGGGCGCCGGTCCCGCTTCCCCGTGGCATTCTGCCAGGAAATCTGTTATAGATAGCGACGCCAACTTGTTTACGGAGATCCCACTTGAGCGTCAGCCCGTCCAACGAAGCGGTTACCCTTCCGCTCCCTCTGGAAGTCTCCCCTGCGGATTGGGAGCAGCTCTGCCGCCGCTGCGGCGAGTGCTGTTTCGAAAAGTGGGTCGAGGAAGACGGGACCATCCGCCCCACCAGCATCGCCTGCCGTCACCTCGATATCGTTTCCCGCCAGTGCCGGGTCTATCACAAACGTTTCGACGTCGGTGAAGGGTGCCTGCAACTGACCCCGAGCGTCGTCGCCGGTCTCAGCTGGTTACCGGAGCAGTGTGGCTACCGGCAATGGCTGCATACCAGGCCCTCACCCCACCACAACGAAGGGAGTTAGCTTCATGCTGCGTTTCTTTTCATCCTGCTGTGCCTTCCTCCTCTGCCTTGCGCTGGCCCTACCCGCCCTGGGCGCCGAGCCTACTGCCTCCGCCCCGCTCAAGGACGGGCCGATCGGTGCCGCCCTCGCCCGGGACTACCCGCAGATCGGTACCGATGTCATCGCCATCAACCCGACACCGGTTCCGGACCTTTACGAGGTCCATGCCCGCAAGGGACTCCTCTACTATTTCCCCAAGCAGGGCTATATCTTTGTCGGGGAGCTTTACGACAAGAGCGGGAAGAACCTGACCCGGGAGACCCAGGAGCGCCTGATGCAGGAGAAGCTCGCGTCCCTCCCCCTCGACAAGGCGCTCAAAATCGGGTCCGGCCCCAGCACCGTTATCGAATTCACCGACCCCGACTGTCCTTACTGCCGCCGCGGAGCGGCCTACTTTGCCAACCGCAGCGATGTCACCCGCTATATCTACTTCTTCCCGTTGGCGATGCATAAAAACGCCGCCGAGAAGGCCCGTTTTGTGCTCTCGTCCGCAGATCCGGCCAAGGCCTACGAGGAAGTAATGGCGGGGAAATACGACCAGGGCCCGCTCCCCCCCTTCAAGGACAACGGCCTCGGCGACGAGCAGAAGGCGATCGGTGAAAAGTTCGGCATCGCTTCCACCCCGACCTACTTCGTCAATGGCCAGACCGTCCGTGGCGCCAACGCCGAACTCCTCGACAAGCTCCTCGGTCCCGGCCCGGCCCCCGCTCCGAAAACCGGCAATGGCCCCGCCAAGTAACCACCGCGCCCGCCTCGGCTGGTGCCTTTACGACTGGGCCAATTCCGCCTTCGCCACCGTAATCCTGGCGGCGGTCCTGCCGGTCTACTTTGCCGCCCTGGTCCCTGCGACCGGGGCGGTTCTTTATCTCCCCTGGGGGGTTCGCTCAATGCCGGCGAGCGCTCTTTGGGGCTATGCCGTCTCCCTGTCGATGCTCCTCGTGGCGATCGCTGCCCCCGCCCTCGGAGCCCTCGCCGACCGCCGCGGCGTCCGGCGCCGGCTCCTGATCACCTGCTGCCTCCTCGGCAGCCTGGCCACCATGCTGCTCGCCGCAACCGGCCCCGGCGACTACCTGCTGGTGGCCCTCCTCTTTGTCATCGCCAATATCGGGTTTGCCGCCGGCAACATCTTCTACAACGCCTTTCTCCCCGCCCTCGCCAGCGGCCCTGACCTCGACCGGCTCTCGGCACAGGGTTACGCCCTCGGTTATATCGGCGGCGGCCTCGTTCTCCTTACCGTCTTTCTGTTCATCAGCTTCCCCACTGCCCTCGGCCTTGCTGACACGGCGAGCGCCAGCCGTGCCGGTTTTTTGCTGACCGGCCTCTGGTGGCTCGGCTTTGCCCTGCCGACCTTCGCCTGGGTCCGGGAGGAGGCCTGTCTGCGCGCGCCGGCGACCCTGGTCCGCGGTTTTCGCGGCTACTGTCGCACCTTCTCCGACATCCTGCGCTGCCGTGACCTCGCCCTCTTTCTGCTCGCATTTCTTTTTTACAACGACGGCATCCAGACGGTGATCGCGGTCTCGGCGATCTTCGGCCGTGAGGAGCTCGGTCTCTCCCAGACCACCATCCTCGGCACCTTCCTGATGATCCAGTTTGTCGCCATGCCCGGTTCCCTGCTGTTTGGCCGCCTGGCCGCCCGCTACGGCGCCAGGCAGGCGATCCTCCTCAGCCTCCTCCTCTTTCTCGCGATGACGGTCTATGCCTTTCGCATGCAGCAGGCCTGGGAATTCTGGGTGCTCGGCCTGGTCGTGGCGCTGATCCTCGGCGGCAGTCAGGCGATCTCCCGTTCCCTCTTCGCCTCCCTCATCCCGCCGGGAAAGAATGCCGAGTTCTTCGGCTTCTACGCCATCAGCGGCAAGTTCGCTTCGATCCTCGGTCCCCTGGTCTTCGCCGCTATTGCCGACCTGACCGGTTCGACCCGCCTCTCGATCCTCGCCCTCTCGGCCTTTTTTCTCATCGGCCTGGTTCTGCTCCTGGCGGTCAACGTAGACCGCGGGCGCAGCAAGGCCCAGGCATAGGTCCTATAGGACCTATAAAATTTCTCTTCTAATTCGGTCTCTTTTGCAGTTTTTCCAGAAACGGCTTGAAGTCTTGCGGAAGGGGGGCGCTGATCTGCAGCGTCCGCTTTTCACTGGGGTGAATGAACTCCAGGCGGTGCGCATGGAGCAGGTGGCGGGGAGCGGTCAGCAGGTCATCGGCGCCAAGAGCGAGGGCCGGGGGACCACCGTAAAGGAGATCGCCAAGGAGGGGAAAACCGAGGTCGGCGAGGTGGACGCGAATCTGGTGGGTGCGCCCGGTGCGGGGACTGGCTTCGACCAGCGCAAAGCCGGAGCCCTGGCCGAGGGTTTTAAATTCTGTATGGGCGGACTGGCCACCGCTGGCGACCGCGACGGTCCTCCCCCGCACCCCGGGCCGGAGATAATTGGTCACGGTAAAGCGCGCGGGCGGCGCACCGCCCACCAGGGCCAGGTAGCGCTTGGCAACGCGCCGCGCGGCGAAATCGCTGGCCAGCGCCCGGTTGGCAGCGGCGTTGAGAGCAAAGAGGAGAACCCCGCTGGTATCGGCGTCGAGGCGGTGCAGCAGGACCGGATCTGTCGTCTCCCCAGCGAGCAGATTCCTGACCAGATCGAGAGCGTTGGGGCCGCCGGCGACCGTGGCATGCACCGGCAGCCCGGGGGGTTTGTTCACCGCCAGCAGGTCCCCATCGCGGAAGAGGATCTCCGGCATGACGGCGGGCAGGGGCGCCGCAGGCGCGTCAAGGGTCAGCAGGATCGATTCACCGCCGGCGAGAAGCCTGCCGGCGCGGCGTTCGACCCGGCCATCGAGAAAGAGTCGGCCGCCGTCGAGGGCGCGCTTGATCGCCTTGCGCGAGCAGGTCGCTATTGCTGCGGCGAGAAAGTGATCGAGCCGCTCCCCCCGCCCCTGCTGCGGCACGACCAGCTGCCAGCGGCGACTCCCGTTCGGGCTGGTCACAGCAAGACACCCTGCAGTTCAGCGCCGGCGACAGCCGTCACCCGCACCTGCGCCGTCCTTCCGACCAGGCTGGCCGGCCCGGAGAAACGGACATTCAGGTAGTTTCCGGTCAGGCCGCGCCGCTCCTCACCGTCCCCTCCCCCTTCGACCACCACCACCAGCTCCCGGCCGATGAAGCGCTCGGCAAAGGCCGCGGCCTTGGCCGCGCCAATCTCGCGCAACCGGGCGGCGCGCTCCTTGATTACCGTAGCCGCAACCTGGCCCGGCATGGTCGCCGCCGGCGTGCCGGGACGGCGGCTGAAGGGGAAGACATGAAGGTGGCTGATCGGCAGCTTATGCAGCAGGGCGCAGGTCTGTTCGAACTCTGCTTCGCTCTCGGCGGGGAACCCGGCAATGACATCGAGACCAATGGCGACATCGGCGATGGTGTCCACCACCCGCCTGAGCAGGGTTTGGACGAAGGCGGTGTCGTAGTGGCGGTTCATGCGCCGCAGCACGCTGTCGCTCCCCGCCTGCAATGGGATGTGCAGATGGGGGCAGAGGCCGGGAGAATCGGCAACCAGGTCGAGGAGCCGCTCGGGAAGCTCCGTCGGTTCGATGGAACCGAGGCGCAGCCGCGGCAGACCCGGTTCCGCCACCAGTTGCTGCAGTAACGCCAGGAGGGTCGTTGGCGGGGTGAGGTCGGCGCCGTAATGGCCGATATGGATGCCGGTGAGGACCAGCTCCGGGAAGCCGGCGGCCGCGAGCTCCCGCACCTGGGACACGACCTGGGCAGGCGGCACCGAACGGCTGCGGCCGCGGGCGTAGGGGATGATACAGTAGGCGCAGAAGGCGTCGCAGCCGTTCTGGATCTGCACGAAGGCGCGGCTGCGTTCGGCAAAGTTTCCCAGGGTCGCCACCTCGGCGGTCGCCGCCCGGCGGATGTCGGCGACCTGGATGCCGTCGCCCCCCGTTTCCAGCAGCTGCAGCAGGTCCCGCTTCTCCTCGTTGCCGAGCACCAGAGAGACCCCGGGGATGGCGGCCAGGGTCTGCGGATCGACCTGGGCGTAGCAGCCGGTGACTACCACCCTGCAGGCGGGGCGCAGCCGCCGGGCGCGGCGGATCAGGTTGCGGGACTGGCTGTCGGTGGCGCTGGTGACGGTGCAGGTGTTGATCACCACCAGGTCGGCCCCGACCTCGAAAGGGACGACTGTCCAGCCGCCGGCGGTCAACTGCTCGGCGATTGCCGCCGACTCGAACTGGTTGGTCTTGCAGCCGAGGGTGGCGATGGCGACGGAACCCTTCATGCGATGGTGCCGCCGCCGAGGACCAGGTCGTCCCGGTAGAAGACCGCCGCCTGTCCCGGGGTCACGCCGAATTGCGGCTTCTCGAAGAGAACCCGGGCCCGGTTGCCGGGAAGGGGCTCGATACGGGCCGGCACCTCCTGGTGGCGGTAACGGATGCGGCAGGAAGCCTCGATCGCTCCGTCAGGGGGCGTCCCCCCCCAGATCACGTCGCTGACCTCGAGGCGATCGCAGGCGAGGTGTTCCCGCTCACCGACCAGCACGCGCCGGTTTTCGGCATCGATGCCGACGACAAAGAGCGGATGGGGCCAGGCTATGCCGAGGCCGCGGCGTTGGCCGATGGTGTAGCGGTAGGTACCGAGATGCTGGCCGAGCACCCTGCCGTCGGCGACGTGCACGATCGCCCCGTTCATCTGCCCTTCCCCCCGTTCCTCTTCGAGAAAGCGAACGTAATCACCGTCAGGGACGAAACAGATATCCTGGCTTTCGGCCTTTGCGGCGACCGGCAGATTGAAGCGGGCGGCATGGGCCCGCACCTCCTCCTTGGTCATCTCGCCGAGAGGGAAACGAACCCGCTCCATCTGCGTCTGGTCGAGGGTGTAGAGAAAATAGCTCTGGTCCTTCTGGATATCGCGCCCCTTGCGCAACTGGTAACCACCTTCGGCGGCAACCACCCGGGCATAATGGCCGGTGGCGAGCCGGTCGGCCTCCAGCTCGCGGGCGCGCCGCAGCAGCCGTTCGAACTTGAGCTTCTGGTTGCAGAGGACGCAGGGATTGGGGGTGCGGCCGGAGAAGTAATCGTCGCAGAAGCGATCGATTACCTGGCGCTGGAACTCCTTCTCAAAATTGACCACGTAAAACGGAATGCCGATCGCTTCGGCCACCCGGCGCGCGTCATAGACGTCGTCGAGAGAACAGCAGGTGCCGAAGCTCTCGCCGTGATCGGCGGTAAAGGTGGAGTAGTCCCAGATCTGCATGGTCAGGCCGATCACCTCGTGCCCCTGCTCGGCGAGCAGGGCCGCGGTGACCGAGGAATCGACCCCGCCGCTCATGGCAACGACGATGCGCTCTTTTTTAACGGACATTTGATCACTTTGGCCACAGAGAGACGGAGACACAAAGAAGGATCCCGGTCCCCTCTGTGTCTCCGTCTCTCTGTGGCAATCTATTGGGTTCTGTCAGCCCTGGGGATGGGTATCCCGATAATTCTTGATCGCCTCGTGCAGCGCATCGGCGGCCAGGTTCGAGCAGTGGTGCTTCTGCGGCGGCAGGCCGTCGAGGGCCTCGGCCACGGCGGCGTTGGTCAGTTCCAGGGCTTCGTCGATGGTCTTGCCGAGGGCGAGTTCAGTCACCATCGAGGAGGTGGCGATCGCCGCACCGCAGCCGAAGGTCTTGAACTTGACGTCTTTGATGACGTTGTCCTCGACCTTGAGGTAAATCTTCATGATATCGCCGCAGGAGGCGTTACCGACCTCACCGACGCCGTCGGCATCCTCGATCTCCCCGACATTTCTGGGGTTGCTGAAATGATCCATCACTTTTTCGGTATACATGGCGGTCCTCCAAAGAATTTTGAATTTTGAATTTTGAATTTTGAGTTTTTAGTTTTGAGTCCTCAACCCAAAACCCATAACGCAAAACCCAAAACGTCCTTTGTTTCTTCAGCAGCGTCTCACGATACTGCACTCTTCGCAGGTCAAGGGTTCCTTGCGGTTGTAGAGGGGGCTCATCTCCCGCAGCCGCTGCACGATCGGCGGCAGCACTTCGAGGACATAATCGACATCCGCCTCGGTGTTGTCGCGGCCGAGACTGAAGCGGGTACTGGAGTGGGCGAGGACGACATCGACGCACATGGCGCCCATGACGTGGGAGGGCTCCAGGGAGCCGGAGGTGCAGGCGGAACCGGAACTCGCCGCGATCCCCTTGATGTCGAAGTTGAGGAGGAGCGACTCCCCCTCGATGTAGGCGAAACTGACATTGAGCGTATTCGGCAGGCGCCGGGCCGGATCGGGGTGACCGTTCAGCTTGATCTCGGGAATGGCCGCCTTGATGCCCGCCTCGAGCCGGTCGCGCAGGGCACCGATCCGCGCGGCGCAGGTTTCGATTTCCGCCCCGGCCAGTTCACAGGCGAGGCCGAAACCGACGATACCGGCGACGTTGTGGGTCCCGGCGCGGCGGCTGCGCTCCTGGTGGCCGCCGTGAATCAGCGGGTGCATGCGGGTCCCCTTGCGGATGTAGATGGCGCCAACCCCCTTGGGGGCGCCGAGCTTGTGCCCGGAGAGGACCAGCAGGTCGACATTCGCCTTCTGCACGTCGACCGGCAGTTTCCCCACGGCCTGGACCGCGTCGCTGTGAAAGCGGACCTTGTTCTTGCGGGCGATGGCGCCGATCTCCTCGATCGGGAAGATGTTGCCGGTTTCGTTGTTGGCCCACATCACCGAGATCAGGATCGTTTCCGGCGTGATCGCCGCTTCCAGCTCCTGCAGGTCGAGCATGCCGTCGCGGTCGACCGGCAGGTAGGTCACCGCGTAACCCTGCTTTTCCATGAAACGGCAGGTTTCGAGGACGGCGGGATGCTCGACGGTGGTGGTGATGATGTGTTTCCCCCGGTCGGCGAGGGCGGCGGCTGTCCCCTTGATCGCCATATTGTCCCCTTCGCTGCCACAGGAGACGAAAACGATTTCGGCCGGGGAGCAGTTGATCAGGGTGGCGACCTGCTGGCGCGCCTTCTCCACCGCACCGCTGACCGCGCGTCCGGCCCAGTGCACGCTGGAGGGGTTGCCGAACTGCTCCCGGAAAAAAGGGAGCATGGCATCGAAAACCTCGGGGCGAACCGGGGTGGTGGCGTTGTAATCCATGTAGATTTTATTCACGTCGGGCCTCCGGAGATTCAATCGGATAAGGCAGTCTGCCGTAACGGTCGCTTGGGCATTTTTTCCCGGGCCTCCCGGGTCAAATCGGCCAGGGTCATCGAGGCGAGGAAGCTGCGGATGCGGTCACCCAGCCCCTGCCAGACGCTGTGGGTCACGCAGTGGTCGCTGCAGACGCAGCGCCCGTCTTGGTCCATGCAGGAGACCGGCACCAGGGTCTCTTCAACGCTGTCGATGATCTGATCGACGCGAATTTCGGTGGCCGGGCGGGCGAGCACGTAACCACCCCCGGGTCCCCGGACGCTGCGGACGATCCTGGCACGCCGCAGCTTGACGAAGAGCTGTTCGAGATAGGCGAGAGAGATCTCCTCCCGGGCCGACATGTCACGAATCGAAACCGGCCCCTCGTCCCCATGAAGGCTGAGGCTCACCATTGCCCGTACCGCGTATTGGGCCTTGGTCGACAGGCGCATGTCAGGCCCGCTTGCGCTGGTGCGGGTTGACGTCGTCGGCGAGGTGCGCCTTCAACTCCTGCTGCTCTTCGGTCAGCTCCTGGACCTTCCGCTCCAGGGCGCGGATCTGGTCGAAAAGACAGCTGATCGCCTTCCCTTCCGGGTCGGGGAGCTGGCCATGTTCGAGATCGGTCTGTGGCTCGCTCTTCTGCCCCTCGGCAAAAACGACCCGCCCGGGGATGCCGACGACGGTCGTGTTGGCCGGGACTTCCTTGACCACGACCGAGTTGGAGCCGACCTTGCTGTTGCTGCCGACGGTGAAAGGTCCGAGAATCTTTGCGCCGCTGCCGACGACCACGTTGTCGCCCAGCGTCGGATGGCGTTTCTCTTTGGCCCAGGAGGTGCCGCCGAGAGTAACCCCGTGATAGAGGGTACAGTTGTCGCCGATTTCGGCGGTTTCACCGATGACCACCCCCATGCCGTGGTCGATAAAGAACCCGCGGCCGATACGGGCCCCGGGATGAATCTCGATCCCGGTCATGAAACGACCGAGATGGGAAATGAAACGGCCGAGAAAGTAGAACTGTCTGGTCCAGAACCAGTGGGCCACCCGGTAAAAAAGCATGGCGTGAAAGCCGGGATAGCAGAAAATGATTTCAAATACACTGCGTACCGCGGGGTCACGCTCGAATACAGCCTTGAAGTCTTCGCGCAGGGTCTGAATCACCGGTTCGCTCCTTGGGCGGCCAGGGGCCGCGGAGAATTCCCGGCCGCGCATTCGAGCTGGCGGCTGAGTGACTACAGGGATAGCATACCCGACAATAACTGTCAATTATTTTTGTTATGAATCAGGCTAGTTAAGGAGAGAAAACTGGCGGTCGCGGGCGGGGACAAGGAGAGGCCGAAAAACCGGTGGCGGGAGGGGGCAAGCAAAGTTCAGGCGGAGCGGGGCAGGCTGAAGTGGAAGCGGCTCCCTTCCCCGAGCCGGCTTTCGGCCCAGATCCGGCCATTGTGTGATTCAACAATCTTGCGACAGATCGACAGCCCGAGGCCGCTGCCGCGGGTCGAATCCTCCGGCAACGCCTGGGTAAACTCTTCGAAGAGTTCCGGAAGGCGCTCCGCGGGGACCCCCTTGCCGGTATCGCTGACGGAGACGATCACCTCCGCGGGCTGATCGCTGACCTCGATCCGGACCCGGCCGCCGGCCGCGGTGAACTTGATGGCGTTGCCAACCAGGTTGAAGAGGACGCGCTTGATCTTCTCGTCGTCAAACAGGGCGAGACAGTTGTCCGGGGCGGCAATATCGAGTTCCAGCCCCTGCTGCAGGGCGAGGGAACGGACCTCGCGGTAGACTTCGTGCACCGACGAGGAGAGATCGCGGGGACCGATATCCATCTGCATCTTCCCCGCGTTCAGGCGCGAAAGGTCGAGGATATTGCTGATCAGATCGACCAGCCGGTCGCTGCTCTCGACGGCAGCGTCGAGGAATTCGCGCTGCTGGGCGCTAAGGTTGTCACACCCCATGTCCTTCAACAGCGAACAGTAACCGCTGACGATTGTCACCGGGATCCGCAGCTCGTGGGCGGCGGTATTGAGGAACTCTGCCCGGCTGCGATCGAGGGCTTTGAGGCGCTCGTTGGCCTGTTCGAGCACCACCTTGGTCTCCTTCAGTTCCTGCTCGATGACGCGCCGCTCGGTGACATCCCGGAACGCCACCACCTGTAGGTCGCTCACCACTTCCCGTTCACTGAGGCTGATGGAGAGGCGTTTGAGCTGGTCCCCCTTGGCACGGATGGTGACATCGAGGCGCGGGTTGCTGCGCTCGGCAGGGCGACCCTCCCGCTGCAGGCTGAGCACCTTGCGGAGCGAGCGGATATCGAGGAGCCGCGGCAAGGTCAGGGTTTCGAGCTCGGCGCGGCTGTAGCCGATGATTTCGAGCCCCTTGCGGTTGATGTAGACGATTTTCCCCCCGCGATTGAAGGCGGCCAGCCCCTCCGAAGCGTTCTCGAAGAGCATTTCGTAAACCGCCTTGACTGCCAGCTCCTTCTCGAGACGCTGCTTGGTGTGGCGCAGCAGGTCGGACTCCTCCCGGACCAGGGCGAAGTGATGGGCATTTTTCAGCGAGTTGGCCGAGACATTGGCGACCAGTTGGCAGAAAGCGACCTCATCCCGGGAGATACCGGCCCGGGAGCGCAGGGCCCGTACCACCATGGCGCCGATGACGCGCTCCTGGTAACGGACCGGCAGGACCAGGATGGTGTTGAATTTTTCGGCGGCCAGGTTCGGCCGCACCTCGGCCAGGATCGGGTCGAGGTGGATATCCTTGATCAGCAGCGGCTCGCCGGAGCGGATGACCTGCCTGATTTCGGGGTATTTTTCGAGGTCGATACGCAGCTCGCCCATCCCGGGGTCATCGCTCGAGGCGAGCACGTAGCCAAACTGCTCGTCCTCCTGGATCAGGGCGATGGAGCAGCGGTAGACATCGCTGAGGAGGCCAGCGATGCGCTGCACGATCTGGCGCAGAATTTCGACGGTATCGAGGGTGGAGGTCACCGAGCCGGAGATTTCGAGAAGGGCTTCCGAATCGCGCGCCTTCTGCTCCAGGGCGGCGATGGCGCGGCGCTTGGCTAGACTTCCCTGCACCCGGGCAAGCAGTTCGACCTGGTCAAAGGGCTTGGAGAGGTAATCGTCGGCGCCGACCTGGAAGGGATTGACAGCACCCTCGAGGTCGACCCGCGAGGTCATCATCAGTATCGGGGTGTGACGAAAGAGAGGGTTGGCGCGCAGGGCCCGGCAGGCATCGATGCCGTCCAGGACCGGCATGACCAGATCGAGGAGGATGACGTCCGGCGGCGCGGCAAGGGCCCGACTTATCCCCTCCTCGCCGTTGGTCGCCAGCGCAACCTCGAATCCGCCCTGTTGCAGCAGATCCGTCAGCAGTTCACGCATGAAGCGGTCGTCATCGACAACCAGAACCTTCTCTGCCATCCGCCCATTCCCTCCGCAGCGCAGCGCCGGGGCGCGCACCCAATTACAGTCAGGCTTAACCACAAAGCACAAATTATACCAACCACCTCAGCATCAAAAGCAGCCGGCCGGCAGGGTCAACCGCAACCGGCCCGATCGTCCTTGACAGGCAAGTCGAGACAGAAACCTCGAAATTTTACCGGGAAAAGGCGCATGACATTCCGGCGAAAAGACCCGGCAAATTCAGAGGAAGAGCCGATAGGCGGGGTTGGCGCTCTCCTCGACGAACCGGTAACCGAGATGGTCGAGAAAGGCACGGAAGGCCTCCTCCTCCCCCTGCGGGATTTCCAGCCCGATCAGCACCCGGCCGAAGTCCCCCCCTTGCGTACGGTAGTGAAAGAGGGAAATATTCCAGTTCGCCCCCATGGCGGCGAGGAAGCGGGTTAGGGCGCCGGGGCGCTCGGGGAACCAGAAACGGTAGAGAACCTCCCGCCCGACCTGGCTGGAGCGCCCGCCCACCATGTAGCGGATGTGGGTCTTGGCGAGCTCGTTGTCGGTGAGGTCGATATTGGCAAAACCCTGGGAGGCGAGCTGCCGGGCCATGCTGAACCGCTCCTGCTCGTTGCGGACCGAGAGGCCGACATAGATGTGGGCCTGGCTGCGATCAGCGAGCCGGTAATTGAATTCGGTGATATTGCGGGAGCCGAGGACCTCGGCGCAGAACCGGCGCAGGGCTCCAGGCTCCTCCGGGATGGTCACGGCGAAGAGGGCCTCCTGCTTTTCCCCGACCTGGGTGCGCTCGGCCACATAGCGCAGGCGTTCGAAGTTCATGTTGGCGCCGCTGTTGATCGCCACCAGGGTCTGGTCCCGGTAACCGCTGCTCCGTACCTGTTTCGTCATTCCGGCGAGGGCGAGGGCGCCGGCCGGTTCGACGATGGAGCGGGTCGCCTGGTAGACATTCTTGATGGCACTGCAGATCTCGTCGGTATCGACCAGGACGATTTCGTCGACGCAGCGCCGGCAGAGGTCGAAGGTGAGCTTGCCGACTTCGCGCACCGCCACCCCGTCGGCAAAGATGCCGACGGTGTCGAGGGTCACCCGCCGCCCGGCCGCCAGGGAACGGGCCATGGCGTCGCTGTCCGCCGGCTCGACACCGATGACCCGGATCTCCGGGCAGAGCGCCTTGAGATAGGAGCCGACCCCGGCAATCAGGCCGCCGCCGCCGACCGGCACATAGACGGCATCAATCTTCCCCGAGCTCTGGCGCAGCAGCTCATCGCCGACCGTCCCCTGGCCGGCGATGACCAGCTCGTCATCGAAGGGGGGGATGAAATTGAGACCGTTGGTCGCCACCAGGCGGGCACAGTGATCGGCCGCCTCCGAGTAGTTGTCGCCGTGCAGCACCACCTCGGCGCCGTAGGTTTCGACGGCAGCCACCTTGATCCGTGGCGTCGTCACCGGCATGACGATGATCGCCCGGATGCCGAGCTTGCGGGCCGAAAAGGCGACCCCCTGCGCGTGGTTGCCGGCGCTGGCGGTGATCACCCCGCGCTCCCGCTCCGCCGGCGACAGGTGGGCGATGCGGTTGTAGGCACCACGGATCTTGAAGGAGAAGACCGGCTGCAGATCTTCCCGCTTGAGGAGTACCCGGTTGCCGAATTCCCGGGAGAGCCAGACCGACTCCTCCAGCGGGGTCTCGACCGCCGCTTCGTAGACCCGGGAGGTGAGGATCTGCCTGATCAGTTTCTGCATGCCGTATCCTGAAAGGAAGGGTGGATGAAGTGGGGACGACTTTAGCATAGCTGGTGCGGGATGGGAATGCGGGATGTGGGCGTGAGGCGTGAGGCCAGGAAAACCATTTGACCATTCGCGTTCCACGTCCCGAATCCCCCGTCCCATCTCAATGCATAAGTATCGACAAATGTATACAGCCCCTATATAATGTGCGACCGAATCCCTTGCGAACTGCGGTGCCGGCTGGCGTCGCCCCATTCAATTTCCAAAGGAGAGAACGTGATGGCAACTCCGGAATTCAAGTACCAGGATCCTTTTCCGCTGGCGAAGGAAACGACCACGTACTACAAGATCCCCGGCTCCGAGCAATACGTCAGCACGGTGCAGTTCGAGGGGAAGGAAATGCTCAAGGTCGCCCCCGAAGCCCTGACCGTCCTCGCCAACCAGGCGATGAAGGACGTCTCCTTCCTGCTCCGTCCCGCCCACAACGAGCAGGTCGCCAAGATCCTGCGCGACCCCGAGGCCTCCCAGAATGACAAGGGGGTGGCGATGGCCTTTTTGCGCAACGCCGAGATCTCCGCCCAGCTCGATCTGCCGGTCTGCCAGGATACCGGGACCGCCACCGTAGTCGCCAAGAAGGGGCAGCAGGTCTGGACCGGGGTGAAGGATGAAGAGTACCTCTCGAAGGGGATCTACCAGACCTACACCGAGGAGAACCTCCGTTATTCTCAGACCGTCGCCCTCGACATGTACAAGGAAAAGAATACCGGCACCAACCTGCCGGCCCAGATCGACATCATGGCGACCGAAGGGGACTACTACAAGTTCCTCTTCATGGCCAAGGGGGGCGGCAGCGCCAACAAGACGATGCTCTACCAGGAGACCAAGGCCCTCCTCACCCCCGAGAAGCTGGAAAAATGGCTGATCGAGAAGATGAAATACCTCGGCACCGCCGCCTGCCCCCCCTACCACATCGCCTTCGTCATCGGTGGCACCAGCGCCGACGCCTGCATGAAGACGGTCAAGCTCGCCACCGCCAAGGAACTCGACGGCCTGCCGACGACCGGGAATGACCATGGCCAGGCCTTCCGCGATCTCGAGCTCGAGGAGCGGCTCCTCGCCGCGGCGCAGAAGCTCGGCATCGGCGCCCAGTTCGGCGGCAAGTATTTCGCCCATGACGTGCGCGTCATCCGCCTCCCCCGCCACGGCGCCTCCTGCCCCGTCGGCATGGCGGTCTCCTGCTCCGCCGACCGCAACATCAAGGCGAAGATCACCAAAGAGGGGCTCTTCGTCGAGGAGATGGACCGCAATCCTGGGCGCCTGATCCCCGAGCAGTACCGCGGCAAGCACGAGCACGGCGTCAAGATCGACCTCAACCAGCCGATGCCGGCAATCCTCGCCGAGCTCTCCAAGTACCCGGTCTCGACCCCGCTGCTGCTGAACGGGACCATCGTCGTCGGCCGCGACATCGCTCACGCCAAGTTCAAGGAGATTCTCGACAGCGGCAAGCCGCTCCCCGACTACCTCAAGAATCACCCGATCTACTACGCCGGCCCGGCCAAGACTCCGCAGGGGAAAGCCTCCGGCTCCTTCGGACCGACCACCGCCGGCCGCATGGACAGCTACGTCGACCTGCTGCAGGCCAACGGCGGCTCCCTGATCATGATCGCCAAGGGGAATCGTTCCCAGCAGGTCACTGACGCCTGCAAGAAGCACGGCGGCTTCTACCTCGGTTCCATCGGCGGTCCCGCTGCCGTCCTCGCCGAGGAGAACATCAAGAAGGTCGAGTGCATCGACTTCCCCGAACTGGGGATGGAAGCGGTCTGGCGGATCGAAGTCGAAAACTTCCCGGCCTTCATCCTCGTCGATGACAAGGGGAACGACTTCTTCAAGCAACTCGGTCTGTAACAGGCAAAAAGCCCCGGCTGCCATGGCAGCCGGGGCTTTTTAGTGCCGAGTGATGAGCGATGAGTGGCGAGGGATGGCCAGTGATTCGTGGGCAAATGAGGGGGACGGGGGACGCGGGATGCGGAACGCGAATGGTCAAAAGACCTTCCTCGTCCCTCGTCCCCCGTCCCCCGCCCTACTGATACTGAATATACATCGGCATCGGCCGCAGGCGCAGGACATCCTCGGGGGTCATCAGGGGGTCGCCCTGCTTGGTGTCGTTATGGAAAAAGAGCTTGAATCCGGTGTACTGGACCGGCTCCGCGGCGACATAGTCACGGTAGGTCGCCCGCTTCACCGCCGGCGGTCCCCAGCCGTCCATGTGCATGACAATCTGCACCTGCGGGCGCAGCACGATCTCGTCGGCATTGGTGACGCCATTGCGGGTGAAGCGGTGGACCGTCAGCACTTTGGGCGGCAGGTGGTAGCGCTCCACCACCCCGGCCAGCCAGGCCGAAACGGCGTTGACATCGACCGCATCATAGCTGCCGACCTTGGTGCCGGGGATGGCCTTGCTGCCGACCAGGTTGAATTCGGGGTCGATGCCGAGGTGGACGTCAGGATTTTTCAGAATCCACTCGAAGCGCGGCAGGATGGTGCGGATATCCTCATGGCCGGTCTGGATATCGATGAAGAGGAGCGCCCCGGCTTCCCGGGCCCAGGAGTAGACCTCGCTGACGAGGGCATCGGTCATCAATTTTCGGTACTTCCCGGCCCGCCCCGGGCTGTCCTGGGCAACCACGGCGATCAGGTGCAGGGCCGGCTGCACCTCGGTGGAGGGATCGGCTGCGGCCCAGCGCTGCGCTGCAGCCGCGAGGCGGCAGAGGAGTTCTTCCTTGCGGCACTCACCCAACACGCCCATGCGCCGCGACATCGGGTTACCATAGAAGGCGACAATCCGTTTTTGCGGCAGGATCGCCCCCGGCAGCGGCTTCTCCGCGACGACCAGCAGCTGGCCGTCTCCGCCCGGCAAGGGGGCACCGCCTAGAGAAAAATCGGTTCCGGGCGGGAATGAGGGGGGAACGGGTGATGGGGCGATGGGGGGCAGCACCGATTGGCCGACCGCCGGTTTAGGCGCCACTGGTTCCGGAATCAGCGGCGCCGGGAGCAAGGGGACTAGGCGCACCTCGGGCCGACGGTAGCGATCGAGGTTCGATCCTTCGCCCCTTGCCACCATCAGGGGGATTATGGCAACCAGGAAGGCAACAGCTGTCGTGACACGACGGAACCGGCGAGAAGACGGCATCTTAACTTTGTCCCGGAAGGAGGTTCAGCACCAGACACCATGAAAGCAACCTTACTACACAACCGCCGCAAAATTTTGTCAAGCAGAGTCCACATTCATCTTGAAAATTAATGACTTTCTTTCATGGAGGGAGATTGCTGCGGCTTCAACTTCCGGTTTCTTCTTGCCAGTTTCTCTCCCCCTGCGTCAGAATAGTCCGATGATAAAGTCCTGGGGTCAAATCGTCGCCACCCGCCACGCGCGGTTCGACCGCGACCTTGCGCAGCTCCTCGACGCCCTCCGCAAGCAGGGAACTCCCATCCATTGCACGGCGGGTTGCAGCGGCTGCTGCACTCTCAACGTCCACACCACCCTCCCGGAGGCGGCGGCTGTCGCGACCTCCCTGGCGGGGCCGCAGTGGGCCCGGGTCGATGGCTACCTTTCGCGCCTGCGAGAAGTCCTGGCCGAAACCCCCTCCTTCAAGGAGTTCCTGCGCCGCCACCGATCCCAGGCCGGGCCCTGTCCTTTCCTCGCCGATGACGGACACTGCACGATTTACCCCCGACGCCCCCTCGCCTGCCGCGCCCTCATCTCCACCCGCGACCGCGACTGGTGTACCGTCGACTTTTCCACTCTCCACCCCGGCGAACGCCAGGCCTTCATGAGCAGCCTCGACCCGGCCCTGGTTGCTGTTCCGACCCATTACCTGGCGGCGCCCCAGGACCTGGCCCGGGACCTGGAAGAGGAGATCGAGGCCGAAGCGCTCAACCGCTCCGGTTACAGCTTGAGCGGGAACCTTCCGCTCCTGGTCCACCTCTGCCGCCAGGCGCAACGATCCGGGGTACTGCCGCCGGAGCGCTCCCTGCTGCAAAAGCTTCTCGCCGCAAGCGGCCTCGCCCATCCCTTCCTGGTCACCGTGCGGGACGGATAACCTCCCCCTGAAACGCTGCCTGGCCCCAGGGACAGGTCCTTGGGGCCAGGCATTGGTTTTCCGGGGTAAGGACCGGAAAACGTTTACACTCTTACAACTATTTCTGACATTTTTCTGAGTAATAGGAATCCCCGCGAAAATTTCTGGCTTGAAAATTCGAACCCGTCGCCCGCGGATCAGGTCTGATCACTTCGGATAAAATCGGATCAAACCGAAAACCAGATTCAAGATGTCTCACGCGACGGCGCAACGACGCGACGGAAACCCAATTCAAAAATGAACTACCCCGCAGCAAGCTACGGGGTATCAAAAAGCGTTAACTGCTCGCGGTGCAATTGCTGATACTCTTTTTCTCGGCCTTGATTTCTAACATAGGTCGCAATGGTTTTCTCATTACCCTTTTGGCCTACAGTGTTCACAAAATAGCCCTTTGTCCAAAATTCGCCACCCCATAGTTGCTTTTTAACCGATGGGACTCGTTTGAATATTTCTCTGGCCGTAATGCTTTTGATGACTCGTGCAATCTGCGTTGGGCTGTACATTGGAACCGACTGCACCAAAAAGTGAACATGGTCTTTGTCGGTCCCAATTTCTACGAACTGAATCTCGTATCTTTTGGCGATCTCAAGGCAGACCTCTTTGAGACAGCCATCAACCTCTGGGGTGAAAACAACCCGGCGGTATTTTGCTGGGCAAACAAGATGGTATAACAGCACAGAAACATTATGACTTTTGTGTACATATTCGCTCATGTCGCCAATATTTCATATTGGCGATAGCGAAGCAAGCTTCGGGGAATTGGACCCCCCTGAGATTCAAAATTCAAAATTCAAAATGCCCACTTCATCCCCTCTGGCAGCGGGGGCAGTAGAAGGTCGAACGCTGCCCCACCCGCTGCTGCCGGACATTCTCCCCGCAATGAAAACAGGCCTCACCTTCCCTGCCGTAGACCTGCAGCTGCTGGGAAAAATAGCCGGGACGCCCCCCTTCGTTCCGAAAATCCCGCAGGGTCGTCCCACCGGCAGCGATCGCCGCGGCGAGAACTTCCCGGATCGCGACCAGCAACTTCCGGTACCGTCCTGGAGCAAGGGCCCCGGCCACGGTGAAGGGACTGATCCCGGCCCGGAAGAGCGCCTCGCTGGCGTAGATATTGCCGACCCCGACCAGGATTTCCTGGTCCATGATGAAGGTCTTGATGGCGGTTTTGCGCCCCCGGGAGCGCCGGTAGAGGTAATCCCCGTCGAGTTCGGCCGCGAAGGGTTCCGGCCCCATACTGGCCAGCAGGGGGTGGCCGGCGGGATCTTCGCTGGTCCAGAGCAGGGCGCCGAAGCGGCGCGGGTCGTGGAAACGGAGCAGCCGGTCGTTATCGAGCAGGAGATCGACATGGTCATGCTTGCCGGCCGGGAGATCGCAAGGGACAACCTGGAGATGGCCGCTCATCCCGAGATGCAGCAAGAGGGTCCCCTCTTCGCAACGAAACAGGAGGTACTTGGCGCGGCGGTCGACAGCGCGGATCGTTTCTCCGGTCAGTTGCTGGCCGAGGTCGGCGTCAAACGTCCAGCGCAGCCCCGGGACCCGGATGACAGCGGCGATGATGCTACGACCGATGAGGAGGGGGGCGAGTCCGGCGCGGGTGGTTTCAACTTCGGGGAGTTCGGGCATAGGTTCCTTTGGAAATTATTGAATGAGCGAGAGTCTACCTTAACACAGATCAATGCGTTGGGCGCATTCCGCCGACCTTGTTCTTTTTGGTTCGATAAAATCCTATGGTCAAGATCAGGACCGCCGGTCCCGGCCGGCAGCCGGGTGGCTTTCTTTGCTGGCCCAAAGAAAGTCACCAAAGAAAGGGCCGCCACTCGGCGTGGGGCCATGCCGTTACGGAACCGGGTGCTGGTCAAGATGGCGTGGTGCGGTTCCTGCCGTGTATCGATCCGCCCCCCAAGACGCCGGGACCCATCCGTCTGGGGTCCCGGGTGCGGTGCGAAGGGTGATCCGATTGACAAGGAGATTCTGCTGCTCGTTCTGGCGTTAACGGGCAAAAGCAGGTGCCTTTGACCTTAAACAACACGAGCTGTTTACGGCCACAGTACGGAAGAGGCAGCGCTCCGCGATGCTCCCTCGACCGGAGACGCGGTCCCACGAAGCGATGGCGGTCACTATCTGCTGCGCCGGAGATTGGAACCTGGACCGGCCGTGGCGGCATGCCCCCCGCGAGGGGACGGCCACTTTTTGCTTACTTTTTGTTGGCCTGGACAAAAAGTAAGGCGCCTGGCGGGGCGCGTCCCGCCGATCTTGAAATGGGACAAACAGCCCCAGCCGGAGAGAAAAATTCCGGCAGGATGATATTCAGGAAATCGGCGGAATCGGCGGGAAGAAAAGGATATCAGAAGAAAAGATTATCCGACAGCCGCTTGAACTCGTCCCAGCTGATTTCCTCCACCGGACCATCGAAAAGGCCCCGTTCGAGGCGGGCGCCGCTGAAGTAATGCCACTCCCCGTCGATGGCGACCAGATTGGCATACTCGAAGTAGGTGTGGAGTTCGTCACCATCGGAAAAGCGGTTCAGCAGCATCACCCGGGCGCGGTTTCCAACCACATTCTGCAGCAATACCCGGCACTCCTGGAAGACCAGGTTTCCCGCCAGTTCCTGCTCGCCGTAGGCAATATAGGCATCCCGCTCCGGGAACGCCTGGCGAAAGTTGGTGTCGGGATGATAGCCATCCCAAATGGCGCCGAAATCCCCGGCGACGAAATCACGGAAACGCTTGCGGATGAACTCTTCGGGTGTCATGAAAAACCTCGCTGGCGGCAGGGGTCAGTCGCGGATGCGCGGGTCGAGGGCGTCACGAATCCCCTCCCCGAGCAGGTTGTAGCCGAGGACGGTGAGGAGGATGGCAAAGCCGGGAAAAGCCGAGAGCCACCAGGCGGTGCCGAGGGTTTGCTTGCCGGCAATCAGCATATTTCCCCAGGAGGGGGTCGGCGGCTGCACACCGATGCCGAGAAAGGAGAGCGCGCTTTCGGTCAGGATCGCGCCGGCGACCCCGAGGGTGGCCGAGACCAGGACCGGCGACAGGGCGCTCGGCAGGATATGGCGAAAGATGATGCGGGCGTCGGAAGCGCCCATGGCGCGGGCGGCGACGACAAAGTCCCGTTCCCGCAGGGAGAGGAATTCGGCCCGGACCAGGCGCGCCACCCCCATCCAGCCGGTGAGGCCGATGATCACCATGATGTTCCAGATCGAGGGTTCCAGGAAAGCGATGACGGCGAGGATCAGGAAAAAGGTCGGGAAGCAGAGCATGATATCGACGAAGCGCATCACCACCGCGTCGGTCCAGCGCCCGTAGAAGCCGGCGACGGCGCCGATGACGATGCCGATCAGGGTAGCGATGCCGACGGCGACGAAACCGACCAGCAGCGAGATCCGCGCCCCGTAGAGGATCCGCGCCAGAACATCGCGGCCAAGGTCGTCCGTCCCCAGCCAGTGCTGCAACCCGGGCCCTTCCAGGCGCCGGGCAATATCAATGGCGCCGGGATCGTAGCCCGCCACCGGCGCCAGCAGCGCCAGCAGGAACATCGCGGCAACGATCACCGCGCCGGCCATTGCCATGCGGTTGCGCCGCAACCGCTGCCAGAAGATATCACGAACAAAGGGCATGGTTTAAAGATCCGGAAGGGGCGTAACTGGTGACACGTGAATCGAGTGAGATCAAAACCCAGATCCGTATCGCGCGGATCGAATCTGATCACTTCGGATTAACTTCGGATCGACCAAATTCAGGACCAGCCTCACGCGACGGCGCTGCGACGCGACGAAAACTTCAACCGAACCTGATCCACAAACCGTTGAGCCCATGATTCAGACCTTGATTTTTGCTTTGCGTTGCGTTGCGCCGTCGCGGCGTTGCGTGAGCTGATTTGCGGTTTTGCCTGAATCCGACCCTATCTGACCTTATCCGAAGTGATCCGCGCGAACCGCCTTTGAACCTTTCTCGCCTCAGCACTCAGCACTCAGTCTACTTAAGCCGTTCGAACTCCCGCAGCGACAACAGCCCCTTGTCCATCAGCAGCCGGATCAGGAGTTGAAATTTCTCTTGGAGTTTGGCCGGCTGCTGGTTTCCATTGCCAATAACTGCCGGGAAGTCGAAGACGGAGAGGCCGTCGTCGGCAGAAGCCGGCGCTTCCTCGACGGGGAGGGGTTCGATTTCCGGCAGTCCCTCCTCTTCCCGGGTTGACTCGGAACCGGGCGGGCCGTAGCAGCGATCGATCGCCGCCCGCACCGCCCCTTCGGCAGCGAGGGCGGGACGGACCTGGCAGCCGGTCATGAACTGGATAGCGTCGATGGCGAGGAGGTTGGTCGGGTCGGCCATCGCCACCAGCAGGTAGACGGTGCCGTACATCACCTTGCGGTCGACCGGAATGACGTTGTATTCCCGCGCCTTGTCGGCCGGCACCGTCGCCAGCACCTCGTCGGAAATGGTCCAGCGTTCGAGGTCAATGCGAGTCAACTTGAGTTGATCGGCGAGAAAATTGAGGAGCGTATCCTCGGGCAGGTAGCCGAGTTTGATCAGCGAATCACCAAGCCGCCCCCCCCAGTGGCGCTGGTAAGAGAGCGCCGAGTTGAGCTGGTATTCGTGAATGATCCCGGCTTCCATCAGCATTTCGCCGAGCTTCAGGTTTTTGCGGGGCAACAGAACCTCCTTTAGGGCATTGAAGCACTGAGTACAAAATAATTGAGTCGCGCAGGTCGCCAGCACTCAGCACTCAGCACTCAGCACTCAGCACTCAGCACTCAGCACTCAGCACTCAGCACTCATTCCTCAATCCTCACCACCACCCGCCGGTTGGCGAGGCGCCCTTCAGGAGTAGCATTGTCCGCCACCGGCCGCGTTTCACCGTAGCCGCGGGCGATGACCCGGTCGGACGGAACGCCATAGCGTTCGACCAGGGCAGTGCGGACACTGCCAGCGCGACGCAGGCTCAGCTGCTGGTTGTAGGAAGCGGAACCGACATCGTCGGTATGCCCCTCGATGATGATGCGCACTCCCGGGTGGGCATTGATAAAAGCCGCAGCTTTCTCCAGTTCGGGGTTATTAGCCGCCGAGATCGCCGCACTGTCGGTGCCGAACTCGATTGCCAGATCGAGGGAGGCCTTTTCCGGTTGCGGAACCGGGCAGCCGTCGCTGTCGACGGAGACGCCGGCCGGGGTTCCGGGGCACTTGTCGTCGATGTCGAAGACCAGGTCACCGTCGCTGTCGCGCGGGCAGCCGACGCTGTTGACCGGTACTTCAGAGGGCGTTCCGGGGCACTTGTCGGCGCTGTCGGCCACGCCGTCCCGGTCGCTGTCGAGAAGGGTCGGTACCGGCAGCGGGCAGCCCACCGCATCCACCTCAGTACCGGCCGGTGTATCCGGGCACTGGTCCTGGTCGTCGATGACCGAGTCACCGTCGCTGTCGGCGGCACAGCCGCTGGCATCGACACTTGTCCCGGCCAGGGTCCCGGGGCACTTGTCGTCCTGGTCATAAACGCCGTCGCGGTCGCTGTCTTCGGGGCAGCCAAAAGCATCGACGGCCGTACCGGCGGCACTCCCCTGGCAGCGGTCGACACTGTCGATAACGCCGTCGCGATCCTGGTCGATGACGCCGGCGGTTTCGACACCGCCGCCGAACTGGAACTGGAGACCTGCGGTCGCCGAGAAGTTATTGTATTCCGACCCATCCAACGATTCATTCTCGACCGTGAAGTAGTGGCGGGCATCGGCGCGCAGGGCGATATTGTCGCTCAGGGCCAGCTTGAAGCCGAGCCCCCAGTCGAGGAAGCCGTCCTTATCAACAGGGGCACGGTTCCGCTCCGGGTCGAAGACCAGCCCGCCGAGACCGATCGCCACATAGGGGACAAAGGCGTTGTCCGGTCCGAAATGCCGGATCAGATCGAGACGCCCGATGTAGGCGTTGAGATCGAAGTTCTCGTCGTCCTTCAGTTGCGTCGTTAGGTACCCGGCGGTCCCCTCGATGGCCCAGTGGGTTCCGAGGTTGTAACCAAGTCCGAGGGTGAAGAAGGGAGCATCTTCGATATTCTGCTGGCTTTCGAAGAAATAGCCGCCAGCGCCGAGATCGAGGGTGAAGGCATGGGGGCGGACCGCGGCCTCGGCATTGCTGACGACAAGGCCCGTCAACAGCCCGGCAAGAGCAAGCAACAGACACTTATTCATTTTGAACCTCCTGGATAAGGTCAAAGAATCAGCAAAAAGTTCTATATCGGATAATCTTTTACATTAAAGCCGGAAAGGGTTGGAAAGGCAAGGATTTTAAATGAAATGAGCGGATTGGCACGGGACGGGGGACGGGGAACGAGAATGGTCAAAAGACCTTTCCCGACCCCCGTTCCCCGTCCCTTCATTCTCCATCACGCAACTTCTTCTCCCACTCCCAGGCGCTGCGCAGGATGAACTCGAGTTCGTCATGGCGGGGTTTCCAGCCGAGTTCCCGACGGATCAGGGTTGAATCGGCGACCAGCGCCGCGGGATCGCCCTCCCGGCGCGGCGCGGTGACGACGGGAAAGTCGATGCCGCTGACCCGGCGTGCCATCTCCACCACTTCGAAGACCGAGTAGCCGCGCCCGTAACCGCAGTTGAAGACTCCCCCGGGATGCCCGGCGAGGAGCGCCTCAAGGGCGACGAGGTGAGCAGCGGCAATATCGTCGACATGGATGTAGTCGCGGATGCAGGTGCCATCGGCGGTCGGGTAATCGGTGCCGAAGATCTCCAGCCGCGGAAAGAGGCCGAGGGCGGTCTTCAGCGCCCGGGTGATGAGGTGGGTCGGGTTGCGGTAATCCTGGCCGATGCGGGCATGGGGATCGGCGCCAGCGACATTGAAGTAGCGCAAAGCGATGCGGCGAAACCCGGGGTCGGCGGCGGTGAGGTCGCTGAGGAGCCGTTCGCTCATCATCTTGCTGGCGCCGTAGGGGTTGATCGGCAGCAGGGGCGCGTCTTCAGCGACCGGAATCCGTTCCGGGGTGCCGTAGACCGCCGCCGTTGAGGAGAAGATGAAGCGGCCGATCTCCAGTTCGCGCAGCAGTTCAAGCAGTTGCAGGGCGTTGGCGGTGTTGTTGCGGTAGTACTTGAGAGGGGCGCGCATGCTCTCGCCGACCTCGATGGAGGCGGCAAAATGCATCACCGCGTCGGGCTGAAAGTCAGCGAGCGCCGAGCGCAGCTGTTCGCGGTCGGCCAGCTCCCCCACCACCAGCTCGCCGCAGAAGATCGCCCGCCGGTTGCCGGTCGAGAGGTTGTCGTAGCTGCAGACCGTGTACCCGGCCTCCCCCAGCGCCTTGACGACGTGGCTGCCGATGTAGCCGGCACCGCCGGTGACAAAAATCCGCGATGCGGAGTTTTGCAAGTGCCTAGTGTCAACTGCCATAGCTCATGACTCCTACGATAGAACAGGTAAAGTAAGAACTCAAAAGTACGAATCAGGGTCGGCGGGACGCGCCCCGCCAGCCGCCTTACTTTTTGTCAGTAGTGTCCGGTTAAGAAGTTGCATAGGCTCCGAAGTCCAAGTCAATGATATCGGGAGGCCCTAAGCCTGCGGCCGCATCCTCGGCGGCCTCGTTGCGAATATTGTTGCGAAGCTCACGCACCCTGTTGATGCTGACACGTTCGCCATGCTCTTCGTGGCAGTAGATGGCCAGCAGCAAATAAGTAATCAACCCTGCGAGGATCTGCACCAGCAGGCCGTAGGGACTGCGGGCAATCAGGTGATACACCTTGAGGTGGCGCTTCCACCAGGCGAAGAAGGACTCGATCGTCCAGCGTAGCTTGTAGATCAAGGCAATCTGCTCGGCGGTCAGATCGAAGCGGTCGGTGGCGACCCAATAGGATTTTTGGTCAACCTTGTAGCCGACCACACGCACTTCTCGTTCGGTCTGGTTGACATCTTTGGTGCCGAGCAACACCCTGGCGTCATAGAAAACATGACTGCCGGGGACAACAGGATTGGCGCTCAACTCCGTCTTACGAGAACTGGCTTTGATGCGGCAGACAAAGTGGCGCCCCTGATCCTGCCAGTCGTCAAAGTTTTTGTAACACTGGTAATAGCGGTCATAGACACCTGTCTGACCGGGAGCCACGAGCCGTTCCGCCTGAGGACGCTCGTCGCCCTTGCCGTCGGTTAATGTGACTTTCTGGGGGACACCACGACCGATATCGAACCCCAGGTGAACCTTGGCCTTTTTGGCTCCGTCTCGATAGTCCGCCCAGAGCATGGACAGCGTAGCGTCAATCAGCGAACCATCGACGGCGATCAGATCGCCGAGATCGGAGATGTCTTTGGCGACAGGAATCTTTTGTGAGACCTGTTTCTGCAGGTCTTCGTAAACATGAATCATCTGCTCCAGCCCTCGGGTATTGATCGCCTCAAAGAAGGCGCTTTTCCGGATACCGCCGGGCGGTGCAATATGAGTCGCGGCAAAATCTTCCTGCGTCAGAACCTGAAGCAGATGACGCCCCGAAGAATGCTCTTCGAGGTGATAGTAGGTCAGGATTTTCAACTGATCTTCAAACGTCATCTGAAGTGGCCTGTTGCCTCGGGCCTCAAGAACCGGGGCATGTTCGAGAGCGCCCTTGAACGGGGTAAAAAGTCGGACAATGGAGCGCCTGCTAAGCCGGGTACGGTGGCAGCGAACAAGTAATGACATTTTCGTAAATCCTCATATAAAATAGGTATTTACGAAAATCACCGCGCCGACTTCACGACGATTTGTCAAGCAAAAAATACGCTAACTTGTGAAAATATTTACAATTATCTGCAACTTTGGGTGAATGCAATTTGCTAACCGGACACTACTGTGTCCAGGCCAACAAAAAGTAAGCAAAAAGTGGCCTTCCCCTAGCGGGGGGCATGCCGCCACGGCCGGTTCCGATTTCAATCTCCGGCGCAGCAGAAAGTCACCGGTGGCGCTTCGTGGCACCGCGTCTACGGTCGAGGGAGCATCACGGAGAGCTGCCTCTTCCACACTGTGGCCGTAAACAGCTCATGTTGGTTAAAGGCAAAACCAAAGAGCCGATCACCAGAGTGGTCCCGCCAACTGAGCTACACCTCGCACCGCACCCGGGGCCCCAGACGGATGGGTCCCGGCGCCTTTGGGTGAAGATCAGAAAACAGCAGGAACCGCACCACTCTACCTTGACCAGCACCCAATTCCGTAACCGCATGGCCCCACGCCGAGTGGCGGCCCTTTCTTTGGTGACTTTCTTTGGGCCAGCAAAGAAAGTCACCCGGCTGCCGGCCGGAACCGGCGGTCACCCTCAGTTCCTTCGGCCAATGCCGAAATACTCAAACCCTTCCTCTTTCAGCTTCTTCGGGTCATACTGATTGCGCCCGTCAAAGATCAGCGGGTTCTTCAGCAGGCGCTTGATCGCAGCGAAGTCGGGGTGGCGGAAGGGCTTCCACTCGGTCACCAGAATCATCGCATCACATCCCGTAAGAGCGTCGTACTGGTGTTCCGCCAGGGTCAGCGCCCCACTCTCGAACCAGGCCGCGGGGAGCTCCTCGCGGGCGACTTCGCGGGCCTCGGGATCGTAGGCGCGCACCTTGGCGCCGGCACCGATCAGCTGGTGGAGGAGGACCACCGCCGGCGCCTCGCGCATGTCATCGGTCCCCGGCTTGAAGGCGAGGCCCCAGAGCCCGAAGTTGAGACCGGAGAGGTCGCTGCCGCAGCGGTCACTGATCTTGGCGAAAAGGACATCCTTCTGCGCCTCGTTGCGGCGGTGGACAGCGCCGAGAACCATCGGTTCGAGGGCCGAGGCTTCCGCCATGTGGATCAGCGCCTTGACGTCCTTGGGAAAACAGGAGCCGCCATAGCCGCAGCCGGGATAGATGAAGGAGTAGCCGATGCGGCTGTCCGAGCCGATGCCGAGGCGCACCTGCTCGACGTCGACCTCGTAGCGATCGCAGAGGGCAGCGACCTCGTTCATGAAGGAGATCTTGGTGGCGAGCATGGCGTTGGCGGCATACTTGGTCATTTCGGCGTCGCGCACCCCCATGAAGAGGATGCGGTCGTGGTTGCGGGAGAAGTCGGCGTAGAGGGTGTGCATGATCTCCCGCGCCGCCTTCGAGTCGGTGCCGACAACGATGCGATCGGGACGCATGAAGTCCTCTACCGCCGCCCCTTCCTTGAGGAACTCGGGGTTGCTGACGACATCGAAGTCGATAGCGACGCCGCGCCGTTCCAGCTCCTCGCGGATCGCTGCGCGAACCTTGTCAGCGGTCCCGACCGGCACCGTCGACTTGTCGACGATCACCGCATAACCCGCGAGGTTCCGCCCGATCTCCCGGGCCACCGCCAGCACGTACTGGAGGTCGGCCGAGCCGTCCTCGCCGGGCGGCGTGCCAACGGCGATAAAGTAGACGTTGGCTTCGGCCATCGCCGCGGCGAGGCTGGTGGTGAACTGCAGCCGCCCCGCCTCGACGTTGGAGCGGACCAGCGGCTCCAACCCCGGTTCGTAGATCGGGATCTCTCCCTGCTGGAGACGCTCGACCTTGCGAACATCGACATCGACGCAGGTGACGAAGTTGCCCATTTCGGCGAAACAGGTGCCGGTAACCAGGCCGACGTAGCCGGTTCCGATGACAGTAAGTTGCATGATTATAACTCCGTGCCTCGTGAAAAATAAGTGGAACGCGGGATGAGGGTTGCGAATGGTCAAAAGACCTTATTCGTCCCCTGGCTCTCGCGGATCAAATCTGGCTACTTTGGATTAAATTCGGATTGATAAAAATTAGAACCAGCCTCTCGCGACGGCGCAACGACGCGAGGAAGCCCGACTCAAAAGTCAAAACTTACCTCATCCCCCATCCCTCAGCAGCTTGTCAAAATATTCGATGGTCCTGACCAACCCTTCCCGCAATTGCACCGTCGGCTCCCAACCGAGAGTCTGCCGGGCCAGGGTGATATCGGGCTGGCGCTGCTTCGGATCGTCGGACGGGAGGGGTTTGTAGACTACCCGGGAAGGGCTGCCGGTCAGTTCGATTACCAGCTCGGCGAGCTGGCGGATGGTGAATTCGGTCGGGTTGCCGAGGTTGATCGGCCCGGTGACGGCGTCACCACTCTCCATCAGGGCGACCAGACCGTCGATCAGGTCGTCGACATAACAGAAGGAGCGGCTCTGGGAGCCGTCGCCGCAGAGGGTGAGCCTCCCCCCGCAGCGCCTGGACGATGAAGTTGGAGACCACGCGGCCGTCGTTGGGGTGCATGCGCGGACCGTAGGTGTTGAAGATCCGTGCCACCTTGATCCGCTCCTGGGTCGATTGGCCGTCGCCATCGCCTCAAGGTATTCCTCGATCCAGAACTGGAGATCCTTCTCTTTCAGGATCTTCTCCAGGCTCTCCTCCGCCGCCTTCGACAGAATGATCTCTTTCGCCAGTGCCTGCTGCAAAAGATCACCCCGGACAGTTAAATTTGGACAGTTAAATTCGTAGCTTGCCTCCGGGCGGTGTTTCCCATCGCCATCACCTACGCGCAAAGAATGGGCATATTATGCGGATGTTGCCAGGCAAGGTCAAGACAACTCAGAACAACAGACAACTCAGAACAAAAAAACCCAGAACAAAAAGAACAAAAAACCCAGCAGTGTCCGGTTAGAAAATTGCAGTTGGCATTTCGGTCGGCGGTTCCAATTGAAACTTGGCCGCACCGACCGAAAAAAAGTGGGCCTGGCAACTGCAAGTAAATAAGTTGCCAGACCTCAAGTAATTTAATCGGTCAAAAAAGATTAGAAGATTTTAACTAAAATTACCTAGAACAAAGAGGAGCGTACTCACTTCAATTAGTACAAGGTGTAAACCATACTGAAATTCCGCGCTTCAAAAAGCGCTGTTGATCCAACTGTCCTCACTCGCACTTCAATGCGGTAACGGCCAGGTCCGGCGGCCAAATTGGTATTCCAGTTCAAAATTGGGCTGGTCTGCCAGTTCACAGCTGTTGTCCAAAACGGAGTTGCTGCATCATAGGCATAGGTAAGAAGCTGATATTCCAGTGAAGCTCCACCACCTGTAGCCACTGCGGTGAAGTTAACGCTAGTACCGACGGCCTGGGGGCTCACCGGAGACGCCGTGTAAGTTACAGAGGTTACTGCCGTAGGGGATTGTAAAGTATAGACCATTGACGAATTTCGTGCTTCGAAAAGCGCTGTTGATCCAACTGTCCTCACTCGCACTTCAATGCGGTAACGGCCAGGTCCGGCGGCCAAATTGGTATTCCAGTTCAAAATTGGGCTGGTCTGCCAGTTCACAGCTGTTGTCCAAAACGGAGTTGCTGCATCATAGGCATAGGTAAGAAGCTGATATTCCAGTGAAGCTCCACCACCTGTAGCCACTGCGGTGAAGTTAACGCTAGTACCGACGGCCTGGGGGCTCACCGGAGACGCCGTGTAAGTTACAGAGGTTACTGCCGTAGGGGATTGTAAAGTATAGACCATTGACGAATTTCGTGCTTCGAAAAGCGCTGTTGATCCAACTGTCCTCACTCGCACTTCAATGCGGTAACGGCCAGGTCCGGCGGCCAAATTGGTATTCCAGTTCAAAATTGGGCTGGTCTGCCAGTTCACAGCTGTTGTCCAAAACGGAGTTGCTGCATCATAGGCATAGGTAAGAAGCTGATATTCCAGTGAAGCTCCACCACCTGTAGCCACTGCGGTGAAGTTAACGCTAGTACCGACGGCCTGGGGGCTCACCGGAGACGCCGTGTAAGTTACAGAGCTTACTGCCGTAGGGGATTGTAAAGTATAGACCATTGACGAATTTCGTGCTTCGAAAAGCGCTGTTGATCCAACGTTTCTTACTCGCACTTCAATGCGATATCGGCCAGCACCGGCGGCCAAACTGGTATCCCAGTTCAAAGTTGGGCTGGTCTGCCAGTTCACAGCTGTTGTCCAGAACGGAGTCGGCGCATCGTACGCATAGGTGAGCAATTGATATTCTAAGTTGGCACCACCACCCGTGGCAGTAGCTGTGAAACTTACAGAAGTACCTGTTAATTGGGGACTTGTCGGAGACGCGACGTAAGTAACCCCCGTTACAGGAGGAGGAACAACCGACAATGGGAGTATAGGAGACGTAGCCGTCATCCCATTGCTGTAATAGACCACCGCCGTCACACTCTTCGTCCCGAGCGTGGTCGGCGCCCAATCGAAGGTATAAGGCGCAATCATATCGACGGATATCGCCGTTGCCCCATCAAAGAAAGCAACCAGATTGACAGTCGCCGTCGGATCACCGGTAACGGCTGCCGGAACCGCCGTGAGGGTGATCGTGCTGCCCAAAACGTAGGAAGTGGCAAGGGGCGCGAGGGTAAAGGCCGGAGCATCCACACCGGTGACGGTGATCGGCACAATGCCCGAGGTCGAGGTGGTACCACCGACGTAGGTGGTGATTGCCTTCAGGCTATGCGTTCCCGTGCCGGTCGGGGAATAGGAGGCCGCGTAAGGGCCGGCGCCGGTAGCCGTCCCGATCAGGGTGGCGCCATCGTAGAAATCTACCTTGGAAACTGCATAGGCTGAAGTGGTGGTCGCCGTAGCTGCAAGGTTCACCCCCGCTCCGGGGTTGAAGGTCGCGTTGGCGGCAGGCGTGGTCAGGGCGGTGATGAGGATCGAGCAGCCGTTGCCGCCGGTAGTCCAGGCACTTGAGACAGCAGCCGGGGCGTCAGCCTTGACGCGGTAGTAGAAGAGACCGCTCACCTTGGTGATGGCCTGCGAGGTGGTCGTGATGCCGGTCGCCACCACACTGCTGGTGGCAAAGTTGTCCGTCGATTCTTCCAGCGTATAGGTCACGCCGGTGCCGGTGACGGCACCCCAGGAGACCGTGAAGCTGCCGCTGGTGGAGGTGGCGGGGACGGTGATGGTGGCCGGAGCGGCGAGCGTCGGCGGCGGCCCCACCGAGATGGTGGTGGCCAGCGTGGCAGCAGCACCCTTGCTGTCAGTCACCCGCAGGGTCATGGGACTGCCGGTAACCTGCCCCAGCATCTGATAAGCGACGGAATACCGGAGCGACCGTTTCTGGTTGGTGAAGTCGTAGATCCCGTCGTTGTTGATATCCCACGCATACGTCAGGGTGTTGGCGCAGGCATCGGTCGCAGCCGCAGTAGCAATCAGCTGGGTGTAACCGGCCGGCGAGGTGACGCCGGTATTCGGGTCGGTAAAGGTTGAATCCCAATTCAGGGTGTAGGGCCCCCCGGCGCTGGTAATGGTCGGCGCATGGGCAACGACGGTGAAACTGCCATTGACATTGACCGAACTGCCGGCGTCGGTCACGGTTAACACCACGGGATAGGTCCCGGCCGGCAAAGCCGGAACAACGACAGTCGCCCCCGCATAGGTGACACCATTCACCAGCCAGCTGTAAGTGGTGGTGGCGGTCTGGTTGGGGTCACTCACGGTCAGCGTGGTGGTATCGCAGACACTGATTTCACCAAAGAGATTGGCCGGGTTGGCCGGAACTGTCGCTTTGGCAGTCATGGTGACCAGCGTGTTGGATACGACCACCTGCTGTGGGGCCGAAGCCGCATAAAGGACCGCCGAATTGCCGTTGTTACCGGGGATCGGGTCGGGGACTTCGGCATTGACCACGGCAACGATGTTATAGGTTCCGGGCTGCAGATTCGCCAGGGAGAAGCTGAAATTGGCGCCGACCCCCATGCCGAGGGAGGTGTACCCCGTGGCCGCAGTCCCTTCGAAGTATTCGACCGAGAGGAGAGTTCCGGCGGTATTCAGGGGTGCGCCAACCGCGGTGGTGAGGGTAAGATTGGCCGGGGGAACATAGGGCCCCGGAGATGGGGTGATCGTCAGGGTGACATCGGCCAGCGGCGACGAGTAGGTCGAGCCGGCCTGCGTGTAGGCTTCGATCACATAGGTGTCGAGGCTCGGGTCGGCATTGGGGGCCGGGTCGGTAAAGCTGGTCTGGTTGGCCAGCGCCGAACCGACCTTTTTATAGGTGGCGGTACCGCCATCGGAACGCCAGATGTAATAGCCGATCTCGTTCTTGGGATTGCCAAAGCTCCCAATGGAACCGGTCAGGTAATTGGGGTAGTTGGTGTAATCGACCTGGGTCGGGTCAGTCCAGGAAAGTGCCGCACCGTTCCTGGTCAGGCTGAAGGCATCGGCCAGCAGCGTATTGACCTGGAGGATGATCGGCCGCATCATGTCCATCTCTTCGTGGCTGAGGATATGGCAATGCCAGACGTACTCCCAGCCGAAGTTATAGAGGACGTTATGCACCCCGGTGATACCAAAGGCCGGGCCAGCGTTCGGGTCGGGAGAGGCCCAGAAGGAGGGCGGTGCATAGGCCTGGCCGGTGACCGGGTCGACGTTGCTGAAGCCCATCTTCGAGCCGATGGGGATGGCCGGGTTGAGGGGTCGGATACTGTCGGGGACGCCGAAGGGGAGTGCCGGGGCCACCGGTCGCACGGCGACGATGGTGTCTTCCAGCGGGCTGATACGGATTGTATCCTTCCAGCCGAGCTCGTTGGGAAGCGGCATTTCGATCAGGTTGTCCCAACCGAGGCGGTTGATCAGCTGCACGTCGAAGATATGGAAGTGGATCGGGTGGGTATCGACGCCGTTGTGGGAAACATTCCAGATCTGGGTGCCGTCAGCGAGTTGCCCGAGGACATCGACCTGGACATCGGGCGTCGTCGAGTTGTCGACGATTTCGGTCGGCACATCGGAATAGCCATAGAGGTTGAGGTTGGCGTTGTTGGTCTGCGGCGGCTGAATTTCAATCGCCAGGTTGCCGCTCATGCGCCCATATTCGGGATCAAAGGAAGCGCCCATCTCGTCATGGATCCCTTTGGGCTTCATCAGGACGCTGACCTGCTTGTCATCGATGGTCTGGAATTTGAAGATATGGCCGTCGTTAATACTGTCACGGACCCCGCGCCAGGGCGCATTGGGGGGGAAGGTTTTGCCGTAGGCCTCGTTATAGGCGGTTTGCGCCACAATCGCCGGCTCCATCGCCCGTTCGAACAACGGCCGGCTGTTGGGGTTGACGGTGGTTGCCGGAGCGGCGGTGGTGAACTCCGCCTTGAGGGCGTCCATATTGAGCGGCGATGGTGTCGAGACGGTAGTGCCGACCTTGATCTGCATCACGGTGCGAGTGTTGGGAGCCAGGCCCGGTAACGGCCCGTGGCCGCCGTCGTAAACTCCGGTCACGGCATTGAAGGTACCGCCATCACCGTAGCCGCCGGAATCGCGGTAGTCGGGGGCGCCGGTCCAGTAGTCGTAGTTGAATACACCGGCCGGCCAAGCTGCCGGGGCATCGTTGTAGACAATCAGGGTCTGGCCGGCATATTTCGAGAAATCGACAATGACGTCGGCCCGTTCGGCCGGCATCAGGCCGAGGGCGGTTTTATAGACGTTGCCGACCCAGAAGGCGGTGGGATCGGTACGCCAGGTAATCGGCTGCGGGTCCCGGATCGCCGGCTGCGGCAGGAAGCCGGCATCAGTGCCGATCTGCACCCAGCTCGGTCCCCAGTTGCTCCAGCGGCCGGTGGCCGGATCATAGGTTCCCGGATCAGGGACCCCGCCATCGCGGCCGTCGATCGGCCAGTCCGCGGGCCAGCCGGCGGTGGCACTGGCGGGGACCATCTTGACCTCGGTTTTGGGGTCGAAGCCGGCCGGAACGGGTTGGCCGCTGAAGGGGAGCGTACCGCCCGGGGTCACCGGGCTCATGTTGGCCGGATCGCTGTCGGCCTTGTAGATCGACAGGTTGAGGCCACGGTCGTTGGCGGCGTTGAGAATGCGGAAGCGGTAGGCTTTGGGTTCCACCTCCAGACGCGGGAAGGTGGTGCCGTTGACGACCCAGGAGTCAAAGAAGGCTTCCATCCCCATGGATGGATGGGGAGTATCCGGCATCAGCGGCGGCTGGCCAGGCGTCTGGCAGTTGGCCAGAATCACGGGGTCGGTACTTTCGCAATCGGCATCGTAGTAGGGGTTGGCCACCGGCGGATGGGTAATCACCGTCGGCGGGTAGAACCAGGGACCATACATCCAGCGGCCGAAGGGGTTGGCTCCGCTGCCATCCGGGTTGTGCGGGTTTTGTGCCGGCATGTAGACATGAGGCATCCAGAGATCGCCGGTTTTCGGATTGCGAGTCACCCCGTCAGCGGCAAAGCTGCCGGTCCCCCAGTTCCAGAGGGGGTCGGTGACGCGGACTCGCGGCGTCATGACGTTGTTGTTCTGGGGATTAGGTACCGGAGTCGCGTCGACAAAAGTACGATCCTGCATGACCAGCGCGATCATCTCGTCCGGCTTATCGCCGGGGATGATATCACGGGCCGCCAGGTCCTTCTCATATTCATCCTGGATGACGTAACCTGCCGCCATCCCCGCCAGCACGTTGAGACGGGTAATGCCGAAGGCATGGTCGTGGTAGAACATGAGCCGGGCGGTCTGCTGGTTGGAGTAGTAAAAGGTCATGGAACCGTCACCCGGGTTCGGCATGTCGGGAACCATGGCGACACTCACCCCCTGGGGATAGGGGGTATTTTCGTCCTTGGGGGTAATCCACTGGTGCGGGGTCCCATCACTGATCCAGGGGGTACGGCCGCCATGGAGATGTACAGTGGCGCGGTTCTGGGAAAAGAACTCACAGCTGTTGTTAAGGGGATCGTCATGATTACACTGGGTGGCCGAGACGACACCGCGCGTTCCGGTCGGATAGGACGGCCCGGCGCCGGCGCCCATGACGGTCTCGTCGACAGGAATGAACAGGTCGCCATTACGGTGGCCACTGGCATCGGGAAGGCCATCGGTATCGGCCGGCAGTTCGTTGGTGAACTTGAGTCGTACCGGGCGATCGCGCTGGGCGATGATGATCGGGCCGAGGAAATGCCCCTTGTTGGGTGGCGCAACCGTGTTGCAGGTATTGTCGGAAGCGTTGAAGTTAGGGTCACCCAAAGGGAGGGGGTTGCTGCAGTTGGTCGCCCCTGCCGCGGTGCCGTCGTTGGTCTGGATATAGCCGCGCACCGGGGTGCCGAGGGGCATGTCGGAGTGCATCACCTCACTCCATTCCCGCAGGCTGATTTCATAGTAATCGGCGCCGGGATAGGTCACCGTGTCAGGGACCGCCACCGGCAGGCACTGGCCAAGATTGTTGGCCCTAATACAGTCACCATTGGCGTCGACGGCACTGAGGTCCGAAAGGGTGTCGACGAACTTGGCAATCGGCGGCGTAAAGGCCCAGTTGGCGGTAGTGAAATAGTCCGGCGGCTTGGGCCGGCCATCGAGGAGGAATTCGTTGGGACCGGTCGGAATGGTATCGAAGTCGACACCGGGAAGCCCCTGGGTCGTGACGCCGCCCCCTCCCTTGGTGCGCTTGGTCGGGTCGTTCTGCTGCTGCCGATAGAGGTGGATCTGCTCGCGCAGGGCCTTGAGGGAGTCGGCCGCAGCCTGGCGCTCCTGGTTGGAAATGCGCTGGTCCTGCTGCGAACGGATCCGCTCGATCTTGGCAGCCAGCTCCGGCGAAACAGTGCCGGCAGCGAATGCCGATCCGCACCAGGCAGTGAGCAATAAAACGACCAGGCCGAGAGTGCGCATCATCAATTGTCCGGTTTTTCTCATCTTTCCCTCCATCGTTCGTGTCGTCATGCCTTGTCCTCGTTCTGCAATGGCGCTGATTTTTATGGGAAAACGGGTACGTTTGGGCTCGGTTGCCGGGTCGTTGCCTTGAGCGAAAGTCAATAGCGAGAGGAGTATGGCGAAGGCACAGAATCCTCGCGTTCAAATATGACTGATTCAGATAGCATGCCAAAATGAAACAGGTGGGTAAAAAGGTCGTATCCACTGGATAGAGGGGCCGAAGATTAATGGCCCCCAAAATAAACGGGTGCAACTTTTGAGACAATGCACAGGAGTGGGGTGCGCATTTGCGCACAAGGGTGGGGGGGGGAGGAGTGATTCAGTTCGTGGTTCGTGGTTCGTGGTTCGTGGATTGTGGATTGTGGATTGTGACGCGGTTTAGACAAAACTAACGCAGGTCTCTCTCGGATCAGGTTTTTGGCTTGGGTTAAATCAGATATTAATCAGACCTTATCTGAAGTTATCCGCGCGAAACGCCCTTGACCAGGTTTCATTTAAACCTTGAAGTCAATTCCGTGTCACGCGGATAAAATCTGATCACTTCGGATAAAGTTCGGATCAAACAAAAATCCCAATTCCAGTTTTCTCACGCGACGGCGCAACGACGCGACGAAAACCCAATTCAAAAATGAACTACCCCGCAGCAAGCTACGGGGTATCAACAGCCTACACCCTTAGTAAAAATCGCGCAGCAAGCTGCGGGGAATTGAACCCAACTTTTGATTCAAAATTCACCCCCCCCTCATCCCTGGATTCAATGAATCACCCACTCACTCCGCGGAATCAGTTCCGGTTCGGGGCCGGGGCCAAGCTGGATGATGTAACACCCCTTGGAAATATAGCGCTGGCCGGGACCGAAGCTGATGCGCTCGTAATCGAAAACAACGCGGTCCATCTGCATGCTCATTTCGTCGAGCAGGTGATCCCGATAGAGATTGTTTTCGATATCCTGCAACCCCTCGATGACACAACTATCAAGGACGGTGGCAATGCGTGAGGTAATTCGCGGGGCGCCGAAACTTTTCCAGGTTGTTTCGATCGGCTTGCGGGAGAGGAACCCGGTCCCCTCCTCGTCGCCGACATAGGGTTTAAGACGGAACGGCCAGCTAATGAAGACCTGTTCCCGGGCTGTTTCGGGAATCTCCGCAAGCGCCTTGCCGAGCAGGGTCGAGGAAACAAAGATTTGCGTGGGTGAGGCCGTTCCGCCAGGGATCTTTGCCAGCGCCGGCAACACGCTTGCGTCCGCCCACAGCAGCAGCACCCGGGGCTTGCGTTCCGCGAGCAGGGCAGCAAGGGCTTGCGGGTCTTGCAGCTGCTGGTCACTGAGGGTGAGCGAGACCGGCAGTTGCTGGCCCAGGTCGTCGCTGCCGGCAGTAAAGCCGGCAGCCAGGGCCCGCCCGGCCGGGGAATCCTGGATCAGCTGGAGAACTCCGTCCGTCGATGCGTGTCGGTACAGAAAGTGTGCCGCCGCATCCCCTTCCTGATAGTACCCCTTGTTGAAATAGAAGGTGTACCAGTCGTGGTCGGAGACCACCGGCAGATTGGTGACGGGGAAGAGGCAGGGGAGCCGCCGGCTTTCGCAAAAGGTATGAATCGGTCGCCAGTCCTGGTTGGAAATTCCCCCCAGAACCGCAAACACCTGATCGCGGTCCTGGTAGGCGGCCAGTTGCTCCCCCCAGGTTTCCGGCGGGCCCTTGAGATCCCAGATCGCCAGGGACGCGGAACGAAAGGCATACCTCATATCCCCGGTCGGCGTATAACCGGACTTGATAAAATTACGGAACATGGCGACCTGCTGGTTCTGTTCATAAATAAACCGTTGCAGCGGCTGCAGCGCCGCTTCACGATCGCGGGCACTCACATCATCGGTAATGATGGTGGCAAACCTGAAGTTGCCATTGGCTGCCCCCGGGGAGAAGTCGAGGGACAAAAGTTCCAGATAACGGACCAGGATGGCCAGAGCCCGGTCACCCAGGGGATAGCGCGGCATGACGTCGTTAAAGAGCTCACCGACCGGGTCCTCGCCGGTAAGCAAGGCATGTTTCAAGGTTTCCCTGTTGTAGGCCGGACGCTCGAGAATTGTTTTTGCGTAGATGTAGCGTCCCGATATCCGGTCCACATCATTCAACGAGGGGGGACGGCGATAGGGCTGGTAGAGTTCCTTGCCGGTGGTCGGCGGCGTCACCACGCCTCCCTCGAAGGAACCGAGGCCGGCGCGCTGATGGCAGCTGGCGCAGGAGAAGGCGGTGGAATCGACCTCGATATCGCCGCGGATGTATCCCTCCATCACTTCGCCGTCGGGGAGCAGGCCGTCCTGGTACATCTGGCGGCCGAGACGCAGAATCTCCGCTTCGGAGAGTCCCTCCAGGAGGGGATCGGGCTTCGCTATCTCCACCCGCCAGGGCTCGGTCGCCGTCGCCGCGGCCGCGGCGACTGACGACTCCCCTCCCCCTTCCCCGGCCATCACCGGCGTCGCACAGAAGAAGGTGAGGAGCAGCGTCGTCAAAAGGCTGTAAAATTGTCCTCTTAGTCTCATTTTTATAAATCCGCCACTTTCTTGTATTCTGCCATGAACTCCTTACTGCCCATGATGCCGAAGAGACGCACCCAGGTGCCGTCCTTGGGATTGCGGATCATGTTGAGCGGATAGTGGGACATCTTGTCAGGAATGTAGGCATCGAAGGCTGTCATCACCGCGTCGATATCGGCGCGACTGCCGGTGAGAAAGTCCCAGCCCGGCTTGGCGCGGTAGCGGGCGAGATAGTCCTTCATGACCCGAGGGGTATCGTTCTCCGGGTCGATGGTGATCGAGACCAGGTGCACGCTGCGCCCTTCCTTGGCTAGCTTGCGCTGCAGGTTGGCGTAGCCGGCGGAGAGGACGGGGCAGATGGTGGTGCAGGTGCCGTAGATGAAATCGACGATCACTGGTTCTCCCGTTTCAAGATAAGGCCGCAGGGCGACTTTCGCCCCGTCCTGGTTGACGAGGGTGACGTCAGGAATGGTGTAGCGTTCGACGCTGCGCTGGTAGCGGGCCTCGGCGCCCAGCACCGGCTGAACCGTAATGAGGGCCAGGAGCAGGAAGAAACACCATGTACCGAATAGCTTTTTGGGCATCAATCGATCTCCATTGTTGAAGTTAGTGATGCGCAAGGAGCGGGACGCGGGATACGGAATGTGGAACGCGAATGATCAAAAGGTCTTCCCCATCCCTCGTCCCATCACTCAAAGCTTACCCCCGTCTCGCGCGGATCAAATCTGATCACTTCGGATAAAGTTCGGATCAAACAAAAATCCCAATTCCAGTTTTCTCACGCGACGGCGCAACGACGCGACGAAAACCCAATTCAAATTTCAAAATTTAACCACCACCCCCACCAGCGCCGTATGGGCGGTGTACTCGAGCTTGACCTTGTTGCCGCTGGTGTTATTGAACTTGGTATTCTGGGTGGCGAAGTAGCGGTAACCGACATCGAGACGGAGCCAACGGGTGAGGTCGATGTCGAGGCCGCAGCCGGCCTGCCAGGCAAAAACCAGGGTGTCGTCATCGATCAGCGGCACGCCATCGACCACCAGATTGTCGACGGTCAGTTGGGCCACGCCGGCCCCGACCCCGAGATAGGGCGTGACGGGAGAACGGTTGCGAAAGGCGGCAAAGGAGTTGAGCAGCAGGCTGTCGGCGGAAACGGTCCCTTCGGCGCTGACTGCGGTGTCACTGAAGGTGGCCTGGCTGTAATCATTGCTGCGCCTGGCGACATCGAGTTCGAGGCGGCCATCCCCTACCGGCGAACCGGGCGGAAGTTCGTAGCCGAGGGTCAGGGCATAGAGGCTGCCGGGGTCGGTTTCGAGATTGTAACTGCCGAGGGCGTCCTGCGCGGTCGCATCTTCGAGAACCGGCAGCCCGCCATAGAGGCCGGCGTAAAGGCCGTCATGAACTTCGGCCGCGGCCGTGGTGCAGAGCAGTCCGACCAGGGCGAGGGCCATCAGGAATTGGCGCAGCTGTTTCATGGAAAAACCTCTTGCAGTTGGTTAAAGGAGCGGGACGCGGGATGTGGAATGTGGAACGGGAATGATCAAACTGTCTTCCCCTTCCCCCGTCCCACTCATAGCTTAAACCCGTCTCTCGCGGATCAAATCTGATCACTTCTGATGAAAATCGGATCAGGCTATTAAAAGGTCAAGGCTATCTCACGCAACGACGCAACGACGCGACGAAAACCGAATTCAAAATTCAAAATTCAAAATTCAAAATTCAAAATTCAAAATTCAACCCCCCCCCCGTCCCTCTTCCCTAAAAACTGCTGCTGAAATCGAGCCCGGTCCGATTCCCGGTGGTGACACTGATCACCGAGGGGTTGTTGCGCAAAGGATAGGCGCCGCAGGATTCGCCGGGGTCGCAGATCTGGCCGTCATGGTCCGAGTCGGTACCGGAGCGGACCAGGTAATTCCCGGGCGGAACCCCGGTAAAACTGTAGCTGTAGGTGCCGGTGACCGGGTCGGCGGCCTTGGTAAGGCCGGTCAGGCGGCTGCCGCTGGCGGCATCGACGAGCTCGATATGCTGAAAACCGGCGTTAGCAATACCGGACGCGCCGACCTGCATCAGGACGGTGACCGGGTAGCTCGCCGGCTGGTCGGTGACAATGGTGAGGGTCGCGGCGTAGGTGGCGCTGGTCAGACCGGTACGATCGATGTTGATGGTGTAGGTACCGAGGCCGCCGTGGGGGACGGCGCTGGCGTCCACGGTGAGCCAGGAGGCGTTGGGTGTGACCGCGGTGACATTGAGAACGCCGCCGCCGGAATTGCTCAGGGTCAACGACAGGCTGGTGCTGCCGGCACCAAAGTTAAGATAACTCGGACTGATTGCCAGGGACGCCGGCAGGGTGCCGCCGTTGGCGCGGCCGATGGCGGCGAGGACTGACTTCTGGGCATCGATGAGGCCGTAGCCGAAGGAATCGTTGCGCACCGCCGGGCCATCTCCGCCGAGATCCTCGGTGAGGCTGCCGGCAGCAAGGAGAGTGTCGAACTCGGCCGGAGTCAGAGCCGGATATTCCCCTTTCATCAAGCCGGCGACGGCGGCAACGTGGGGTGTCGCCATCGACGTCCCCTGGTAGGGGACGTAGGTATATTTAACCGGCAGGGTATGGTCGTCGCCGCAAGTGCTGATCACCCCGTCGGCGAAGCCGTCGCCGTTACGGTCGGTAGTGCTGTCACCGCCCGGGGCTGCAATATCGACAGCCGCACCGAAGTTGGAGTAAGGCGCCAATTTCTTGTCGATATCGACGGCACTCACGGCAACCACACCAGTCAGAGCAGCAGGATAATCGACCAGGTTGTGGGCGTTACCGGCGGCGGCAACGACGATAATGCCGAGGTCGCGAACCTGGGTAAAGATAGCCTGCTCGTAATCGGAAGCGCCGCCGCCGCCGAGGCTGAGGTTGATAACATCGGCCGGTTTTGCCGGAACGGCACCGGAATCGTTGGCGAGACCAGCGGCATAGAGGACCCCCTGCATGACATCGTAGCTGGTGCCGCCACCAATACCGAGGGTCCGTATCGGCATGATCCTGGCAGCCCAGTCAACCCCTGCAATGCCTGTCCCATTGTTGCCGGCAGCACCGGCGATACCAGCAATATGGGTCCCGTGGAAGCCGCTTGAACCGTCCGGCAACCCTTTATCGCCAACATCTTCGGGGTCAGGGTCAATGCCGTCGCCGTCGCCGGCGACAATCGGGTCAGCAATCAGGTCGTAGCCGCGGCAGTCGTCACTGGCGGTACAGAGCCGCCCGGCGAGGTCGGGGTGATTCATCAGCACCCCGGTGTCGAGGACGGCGACCACCACGGCAGGGTTGCCGGTGGTCAGCTCCCAGGCCTGGGGGAGGTTGATCAGCTCGGCGTTCCACTGGTGCGAAAAGAGGGTGTCGTTGGGTACTAGCGACGACCGCCGGATGTAGTTGAGGTCGGCGCTGACGACATCTGCGCGGCGGCGCAACGATTTGACCAGGTCGAGGGTCGCGCGCTTGGAGGGCAGCGGGACGCCCAGGGCACTCCTGCTGCTGGCTTCGGGGGTAATGGCAAGGGTGCGCGGCGAGGCCACCGCAACCTGCTGGCGAAAGAGCATTGGCGCTCCCGGACGCCCGGCCCGGTAATCAAGACCGAGCGCGGCGGCGCGGTCGCTGGCCGCCTGCGGAGTAATCCCGGCACCGTCGGCATTCTCGCGGAAGCGGACGATGACCTCCCCGGGAACAAACTCGTCTTCAATGTGCAGAGCGCTACCATTGACCATGGCGGGGGCCTGGCCGACGGTGAGGGTATAGTTAGAACCGCTGTTGAAGGCGAAGACCTGGACGTAGTAATCGCCGCTGTTCTGAACCAAAATGGTTTCCTGGGGGCCATGTCCCTCCGATGATTGCACGGTGGAGTTGGCCGGGTCCGTCTGGTAGAGGACAGGGTCGACCAGGAAGAGGTCGAGGTCGGGATTGGCGAGGTTTCCCGGATTTCCGTCATGGTCGGCAATGGTGAGGCTGATCGTCTGACCGGCCGCGAGGGTCATTCGGTACCAGTCCTGCTCATCGCGGGTCGAGACGAAGCGGTCTCCGTTTTGACCGGTAGCGACAAAGGTCGAGTAGCCGCCAAGCACAACCGGGTTGGGAAGCTGCTGGGCATTATCGGGAAGGTTGTTGGCCACCAGGGGCGCCGCCGGGTCGTTGGTGTCGCCATCGACGGCGCTGCCGGCTGCCGCGGTGATGGTCCCGCTGAGGCTGTAGGTGGTCACTGGCGGCGGTGTCACCGGGGCGAGCGATTTGGTCGGCGTGTTGTCGCCGCAGCCGGCAAGGAGCAACAGCAGGGTGATGGCCAAAATTTTTCGCAGCAGCAAGGTTCCAACGACCGCCATGAAATCCTCGTTTGAAGGGGTTCAGTACTTCAGGCTGGTAAATTTACCATATCCGGCAGCAAAAATGTGGTTCAGCGCGCCATGAACAGCCAATTTCGCTAAAACCGGGTCAGGCACGGCTCACGCAAATCAGGATATTGGCCTTGATTAAATCAGACCCTTATCAGACCTTATCCGAACCTATCCGCGCGAAACAACCTTGATCCTGCCCTTGGAACCTGAAGTCAAAACCCGTCTCTCGCGGATCAAATCTGATCACTTCGGATAAAAATCGGATCAGGCCAGAATCTGGATTCAGGCTGTCTCACGCAACGGCGCAACGACGCGACGTCAAAATTCAAAATTCTCCCATCCCCCCCTTCACCCCCCCTTCTTCTTCAACCGCTTGTTCAGGGTCTGCCGTCCCATGCCGAGAAGCTTGGCCGCCATCCCCTGGTTCCCCCTGGTACGGGCCATGGCCTGTTCGATGAGGTAGCTCTCCACTTCGTCGAGCGTGGGGAAATGCCCGAAAAATTCGATCAGAGGATTCCCCTCGGCCTCCTCGCTCGATGGCACTGTTGCCCCCCCGGTTTGTTGTTCCCCGATGATATTGCGAAAGGAGTCCATGGAGAGGACTCCCGATTCGTGCCGGGCGACGGCGTCGAAGACGAGGGCTTCGAGTTCGCGAATATTTCCCGGAAAAGTGTAGAGGGAGAGGAGAACGGCAAGTTCGGGGGGGGGCGTCGGCTTCTTCTTGTGCAGGCTGGTTGCGGCAACGGCGAGGAAGTGGTCGAGGAGCAGGGGGATATCCTCGCCCCGCTCGCGAAGCGGCGGGATATGGATGCGGTGGGCAAAGAGCCGGTAGTAAAGATCGTTGCGAAAGCGCCCGGCGTTGATCAGCTCCTGCAGGTCGCGGTTGGTGGCGAGGACGATGCGCGCATCGCTCTTGCGGATCAGATCGGAACCGACCGGATAGTATTCCTGCTCCTGCAACAAGCGCAGCAGCTTGATCTGGGACGCTTCGTTGAGATCACCGATCTCGTCAAGGAAGAGGGTGCCGCCAGCCGCCTTGGCAATCAGCCCTTCGCGGGCCTGGTCGGCCCCGGTGAAGGCCCCCTTCTTGTGGCCGAAGAGGGTGTCGGTGAAGAGGTTGTCGTCGAGGCCGGCGACGTTGAGGGGAACGAACTCCCCCTTGCAGCCGCTTAAGGTGTGGATGGCCCGGGCAAAGAGCTCCTTGCCGGTGCCGGTCTCCCCGCTGATCATGATCGGGGCCCGGGTTTTGGCGACGACCTCCACGTACTGGAAGAGGGCCCGCAGCTTCTTGTCCCCGGTGACGATGGCGGAAAAGGCCTCGGGGTGGTCGAGCTGGTCAAAAAGGAGCCGTTGCTTGAGGGATTGCAGCTCACTGGAGAGGCTGGAAACCTCAAGGGCCTTGCGCACGCTGGCGATCAGCCGGCTCGGTTCGACCGGCTTGACCAGGTAGTCGAAGGCGCCACTCTTCATGCAGTCGACGACGGTGGCGATGTCGTCGTTGGCCGTCACCAGGATCACCGGAACCTGGGGGTAGTCCCGGACAATCCGCGGCAGGAGTTCGGCCCCGGAGAGGTGCGGCATATGCAGGTCGAGGACGATGACAGAGGGAGGGCGCATCGCAAAAAACGATAAAACTTCGCGACTGTCATCGAGGGTTTCGATCTGGCCGACATTGGCGCCCTGCAGGCAAAGGCGACCGGTGGCGAGGATGTGGGGCTCGTCATCGACCAGCAAAATCATCTTTTCGGTGCTGTTCACTGGGGGCATGGGGCAGATTCCTTGGCCGGTTCGGCGGCCGGCAGGCGGGCAGTGAAGGTTGTACCCTGACCAGGCAGGGAAGAGAATTCGAGGACGCCCTGGTGTTCACGCAGAATCGACTGGCAGATGGACAACCCGAGACCGGTTCCGCCACTGTCGAGCTTGGTGGTAAAAAACGGATCCATGATCTGTCGCCCCTGCTCCGGGGTGATACCACACCCTTCGTCCCGGACTGTCACCAGCACCTGGCCGGCGCCAGCATCATAAAGGGTGGTCAGCCAGATGCCATGACTGCGGCCGGGCAGCGCCTGGCAGGCGTTCATCAGCAGGTTAATGACCACCTGGGCGATCTGCTGCCCGCTGCCGCGGACCAGGGGGAGATCCTCCGCCAGGTCGAGGTGAAAATATTCGGTGAACTTGACCAGCTGATGATGCAGGATGGTGACCGCCGCCGTCGCGACCTGGTTGAGGTTGAAACGGGCCCCGGCAATCTGCCGTTCCTGGCGGGCAAAGCCCTTAAGGTTATTGACGATCTCGTTGATGCGCGTGGCGCCGTCCAATATGCCGGCGAAGAGCTCCGGGGAGTGCCTATCGAGCTCGGAAAAGGCTATCCCCCCGAGCAGGAAATCGCCGTTTTCGGCTGCGTATTCCCGCAAAATCTTGCGGGCGTCATCCCAGGACCTGGCCAGAACCCCGGAGTTGGCGAGGATGAAATTGTTGGGGTTGTTGATCTCGTGGGCGACCCCGGATACGAGCAGGCCAAGGGAGGTCATCTTGTTGGCCTGGATCAGCTTGGCCTGGATTTCCCGGGCCTCCTTTTCCATCTGGATGCGCTCGGTCACATCGCGGAAGGTACAGTAGACGAGATCGATCCCCTGCAGGGTCATGATTTTGCAGCGGGTCGAAACGACGAACTCTTCACCGTCTTTGCGCTGTCCGGCAAAGGTATCGAGGCTGGTCGCGGTCCCCCGCCCCGCTCCGCTGATGGTCAGTTTGAGTCGCGCCAGGTCGGCGGCTCCGGTCAGGAGGTCGAGCCCCTCGGCAAAGAGTTCTTCTTTGTTGTAGCCGAAGAGATGTGTCGTGGTGTTGTTGACATCGATGATCGAACAGCTGCCAGGTTTAAAGAAGACGATCGCGTCCTCGCTCTGCTCGAAAATCTCACGAAAGCGGTTTTCGCTCTCTCGCAAGGCGCGTGCGGCCTCCTTGCGACTGCTGATATCCCGCATAACCAGCAGAAACTCGGTGCGTCCGTATTGCTGGATACGGCTGAGCGATACTTCCATGACCAGTTCCGACCCGTCCTGCCGGATTCCGGAAAGCTCCCGAAAGGGGTGCCCCTGATCATTTCCCGGCTCGACAGCCGAACCCGCCAGGTTTTCAAATTGTGGTTCATTGGGACCGAGCAGGAGGTTTACCGACCTTCCGACAACCGCTGCGGCAGGGTAGGCAAAAATTCTTTCCGCCGCCGGATTGAAGGACTGGACCCGGCCATCGGCATCAAGGGTCACCACGGCGTCGATCAGCTGGTCATGAATCGCCCGAATCCGGCTCTGTTCGTTGAACATCCGCCGGCGCAGCGGCAGCGCGACGAGAAACCAGAGTGCCGGCGCCACCAAAATGGTGGTGATGATGGCATCGACGATCTGCCAGGAGAGGTAGAGCGACCCGGGGAGAACCAGGGCCATCAGGTTTTCCTGCAGCAGGTCGGCCCCAAAGACCATGAAGAGGAGGAGGACATAGATCCCCATAGGGGTGCCGAGCAGGTCGGGAAGGGAGTCGGGCTGCCGTTGCAGATTGTCCCGGGTAAGGAGCACCCGCAGGATCGGGGCGCAGACCAGGGTCACCAGGCTGGCATCGATCAGGTTGCTGAGTTGGCGGTTGGTCCCGTCCCAGAGCTGGGGCTCGAAGAGCATTAGGGTCGTGTTGACGACGAAAATCGTGGCCAGGATTTTGAGAAAAAGAAGCACCTGGCGTTGGCGCCGAAGGTGGGCAACATCCCTGGGATTTGGCCGGTGGGACAGAACGATGAGGTACCAGACTGGCCACAGCAGCAGACCGATCAGGACGCCGCTATCAAGCAGGGCCGAGGGAATGCGGCCGATATGGAGAAAGGTGGCGGAGAAGAGTTCCATCACCGCCAGCCCGGTGGCGAAGAGGGCAAGCAGCAGGAGGATGAAGAGTCCCCCGTCGCTTCCGGCTGCGGAGTTATCGGCCTGGCGTTCGGTCATGGCGGCAATAAGGAATCCGGGCGGCTCGGGTTCAGGGTCCGGTGTGACACTGCGCAGAGCAGGAACGGTGTAAGCAACAGTATAAGGGATATGGTGGACAAAGAACAGCCCACCCCCTCAGGACTCAGCGCTGGGCCTTCCCTGCAACAAAGTCCCTCGTTGTCTGATTTTTTGCACCAATTGTATGTATTTGTTTTTAAAGTGAATCCTGAGAACATGCCGGATTTTTGCGGTTTTTGCCGACACCCATCGGGGAAGATAAACACCTCAATTTATATTGCATTTCAGGCACTTCCAGAATGGCACAATTAATGAAAGCACCCCAAGTGGATAGAACGCTTAAACCCGCGCGCAAGGCACCCCGGGATCCACACCATGGAACGGCCATCCATCTTTTCAGCAACGCTCGGGCTCTCTCCCCCCTGGAAGGTCACCGCGGTGACCTATGCCAGCGATGAAAATCGTCTCGACATTACGATCGACTTCGACCTTGGCAGCCAGTTTCGCTGCTCCTGTTGCGGCAAAGACCTCACCCCCGGCCAGGTCACCCAGGAAGTCTGGCACCACGATGACTTCCTCCGCTACTCCACCTACCTCCACGCCCGCGTCCCCCAGATCGAGTGCAGCTGCGGCCGCACCTTCCCGGTTGAGCGTCCCTGGTCGCGGCCGGGGTCAAGGTTTGCCCAGTTGCAATAGGGGTGGAAAGAATAGAACGTGGAATGCGAAACACATTGATCAAAGGACCTTCCCCGTCCCCCGTTTTTCATCCCCCGTCCCTCAATAAGCAAACACCATCTCCGCAGACAGGAGGTGCAGGTCGCGGTCATCTCCGGCAACCCGGTCAAAATTGCGGACCTGGTCATAGCGATAACCGGCCCTGATTTCATGGCGGGGGCGATAACGCCAACGCGCCTCGATGCCGGGCTGCAGGTGGCGCTCCGTCACCGGGCCACTGACTCCGCGCTGCTCGTAATCGCAGGAAAAGGTGAGATCGAGGTCGGCGTCATACTGCCAGGCGACCGCAGCGAAGAGGTCACGGGAGTCGCCCCCGGCGTGGTGACCGAGAAGACGGCCATTGTAGGTATAACCGGAGCGGTAGGTGCTATGGCGATACCAGACCGGGCCGTTATCGCTGAACGCGAGGTTGGCGTACTCGAGGCGCAGGGAGAGCCGGCCGTTGGCGTCGAGCTGCGGCAGATAGGCGCCAGCGAGCCAGGCCGGCTTGGAGATGAAGTGGTTCGCTTCGTCCTCGCCGCCGAATTCGCCATAGAGTTCGAGCCCGCCCAAGGGGGCAATGCGCAGGCGGGCATCGAGGGCGGCAATGGAGTTGGCGTTGTCGCTGGAACCGGCCGGCGGGTTGCTGCCGATCACCACCTCGACAAAATCGCCGAAGCCGACGGAGGGGCGCCCCTCCCCGCCGAAGGTCGAGGTGCGGCTGGCGCCGAGTTCGAACCAGGGAAAGGGCTTGATGGCGAGGCGCATGCCGCTGAGGTACGGCTCAGGCACAACGCGCTCGGCTTCGAGGCGGCTGACGAAGAGGTCGAAATGGAACGGGCCGAGGTAACGGAACAGCCACGGCAGCGGCTTGGCCTCCGGAGTGGAGAGACGGATCATGTCGAGGGGGCGGGCGTTGTTGGAGAGGATCAGGGTTCCATGGCGCCCCTGCCCCCACCAGAGTTCCTGGCGGCCGGCGAAGAGATCGACCCGGCCGAGGGAGAGGGTCACCCCGCCTCCCTGCAGCCGCAGATCGCCCCCCTCCCCCTGCCGATATTCAAGCAGCGGTTCCCAGTCAGCAAGCAGAAATCCATAGCGCGCGGCGCCGGAGAAGCCGGCCTCCAGGTTGAACCCTTCGGCAGCACTGCGCCCGCTGCGGTTGTAGTCAGGGGCGAACTGGACCGCATTGACCCCGGGGAAGGTGTTCGCTTCCCCTTCCCGGAAGAGGAGACCGACCCGGGCGGTGTCGAGGGGGTGCAGGTAGCGCACGCTCTCCTGTGGCGGCAGAGTCTGCTCGGCCACTTCGGCGGCAAATTCACCCCGCAGGCGTTCGAGCAGCTCGCCGGCGGCGGGGACGACCCAAAGGTTCGGATTCACCTCTGCCAGCTGGCGCCCCACCTCGAGTCGGCTCCAGGGGCGGTTCCCCTGCAGGGCCGAATCGATCACCCCCAACCCTGCGAGCTTTTCCAGCGCCGGGTAGACCCAGCTGTCGAGGGGAACGGTCGGGGAGGGGTTGGCGAAGGCGGAGAGGGGGAGAAGAATGACGAGCAGAATAAGGAAATGCCTACATTGTTTCATATTCAGATTCCTTCCCATGAGACCGGATTGGGGAACGGGGGACGCGGGACTCGAATAACCCAATTCCAGTACAAAGATAAATGAACTACCCCGCAGCAAGCTACGGGGTATCAAAAAGCGTTAACTGCTCGCGGTGCAATTGCTGATACTCTTTTTCTCGGCCTTGATTTCTAACATAGGTCGCAATGGTTTTCTCATTACCCTTTTGGCCTACAGTGTTCACAAAATAGCCCTTTGTCCAAAATTCGCCACCCCATAGTTGCTTTTTAACCGATGGGACTCGTTTGAATATTTCTCTGGCCGTAATGCTTTTGATGACTCGTGCAATCTGCGTTGGGCTGTACATTGGAACCGACTGCACCAAAAAGTGAACATGGTCTTTGTCGGTCCCAATTTCTACGAACTGAATCTCGTATCTTTTGGCGATCTCAAGGCAGACCTCTTTGAGACAGCCATCAACCTCTGGGGTGAAAACAACCCGGCGGTATTTTGCTGGGCAAACAAGATGGTATAACAGCACAGAAACATTATGACTTTTGTGTACATATTCGCTCATGTCGCCAATATTTCATATTGGCGATAGCGAAGCAAGCTTCGGGGAATTGGACCCCCCTGAGATTAACCAGCGGCATGAGATACCAGCCATCGGGGTCGTTCCCGTCCCTCGTTCCACGTCCCCCTCCTCCCTCCTTACCCATTCCGTATCCTTGGATCCGCAAGGGCATAGCCCAAATCGGCGAGCAGGTTGCCGGCCAGGGTGAGGACGGCCCCGATCACCAGCACCCCCATGATCAGGGGATAGTCGCGCATCATCACCCCGTCGTAGAAGAGCTTGCCCATGCCCGGGATGGCAAAGATGGTCTCGAAGATGACCGAGCCGCCGATCAGGCCGGGAACCGAAAGGCCGAGGATGGTGATGACCGGCAGCAGGGCGTTGCGCAGAGCGTGGCGGTAGATCACCGCCCGCTCGCCGAGCCCCTTGGCGCGGGCAGTGAGGATGTAATCCTGGCGGATCACCTCAAGCATGTTGGAGCGCATGTAGCGGGAGAAGCCGGCGAGCCCGCCGAAAGCGGAGATAAAGACCGGCAGGATCAGGTGACGACCATAGTCAGCGAGGCCGGCCCAGAAGCCGAGATATTCGTGGCCAAGGGACTTGAGGCCGGCAATCGGCAGCCAGCCGAGGCGGACGCCGAAGTAGTCCATGAGCAGCAGCGCCAACCAGAAACTGGGGGTTGCAAAACCGATAAAGACGAAGACGGTGGTGCCGCGATCGAAGAGGGAATTGCGCTTTGTTGCCGAGAGGATGCCGATGGGGATGGCGCAGGCGAGGATGGCGGCAATCGACAGGACGTTGATGAGGATCGTCACCGGCAGCCGTTCGGCGATCTTGCGGGCGACCGGGCGGTGGTCCTGGGCAAAGGAGTCGCCGAAGTCGAGGCGCACGATCCGCCCCAGCCACTTGCCGTACTGGACGATCAGCGGCTGGTCGAGATCATACTGGGCCCGCAGCCGCTCCCGCAGTTCCACCGAGACCTCGGGGTTGAGCTGGGTCTGCAGGTCGGTCGGCTCCCCCGGCGCCAGGTGGATGACGGTGAAGGAGATGATGGTGATCCCGAGCAGCAGCGGGAGCATGGTTAACAGTCGTTTGATTAAATACAAGAGCATTATTATGGTCTCGGGACGAGGGACGCGGGACGGGGAACGCGAACAATCTGAAAATCAAGCAATTCCGGATTATGCAAGACCGGACTCCTCAGCCGGCCAACTTCTTTTGCTTGGATCGGATCAAACCACCCAGGAGTGAAGAAATGATGGTGGTCTCTGCTATCCACTACCGGCCAATTTCCCGCTGGATATAGTCGATTTCCATGCCGATGTAAACCTGGGTTCTTAATTCTCCACAGGAACCCTTGGCATAACGTAGAAATTTAATGCAATCGGCCGGAAGGGAACGTTCTATTCCTTCGGCAATATTGCTTGGAATGGAGAGCCCCGAGCGGGTAACCTGGTCCTTGAAACCGAAATCCCGCAAATCCCTGAGCTCCCGATAAAGGTCGGCACTTAAACGGGCCGCCCTCCGCCAAACTTCGAGATTTTCAAATCGCGCCGGAGCCCCGACATTTCCTCCTGCCATAGATTGCACAATTCATCCCCCTTGCGGATATCGTCCTTCCTCGTCCCCCGTTCCCCGTCCCTCGTCCCGGCGTTAGATTGCCGCAGCAATCTAACGCCCGTACTTCTGCTCGCTCGCGGGAACGTACCACTTGATGAAGTTGTACGAAATCCCGGCCGGGGCCGGTTCGATGCCGTGAATCCGGGCGGCAACGACAGGGAGGGCGTCGGGGACGTAGAGGAAGGTGTAGGGCTGCTCCTCGGCCAGGATCTCCTGGAAGCGGTCGTAGTAGACCTTGCGCTGCGCCTGGTCGAGGGTACGCCTTCCTTTTTCAAGCAGCTCGTCGACCTCGGCATTCTTGAAGCCGACAAAGTTGAGTTCGCCGGGCCCGGTCTTGCTTGAGTGCCAGACGTTGTAGCCGTCGGGATCGATGGGGATGGTCCAGCCGAGGATGGTGGCATCGAAGTTGCCGGGGTTGATGAACTCCTTGAGAAAAGAGGCCCACTCGATGACCCGCAGCTTGACATCGACACCAATCTCGCGGAAGCGCCGCTGGATGATCTCGCCGCTCTTGGTGCGCTGGTCGTTCCCCTGGTTGGTGACGATGGTGAAGGCAAAGGGCTGGCCATCCTTGTCAAGGATGCCGTCACCGTCACTGTCCTGCCAACCGGCTTCAGCGAGCAGCTCCTTCGCCCGGGCCGGTTCGTAGGGGTAGCGCCTGACCGCGGCGTTGTAGGGCCAGGTGCCGGGCTTGTAGGGCCCGGTCGCTTCCTGACCGAGGCCGAGGAGAACACCGTCGATGATCTCCTGCTTGTTGATGGCAAAAGCCAGCGCGTGGCGCACCCGCCGGTCCTTGAACAGCGGCCGGTTCAGGTTGTAGCCGAGGTAGGTATAGGCGAAGGAGAGGTAGCGATACTTGTTGAAGCGGCGGCTGAATTCGGCCGCGTCGGTCTGGCGGGCGTACTGCAGCGGGGTGAGCCCCATCATGTCGAGGCCGCCGGCCTTGAGCTCGAGAAACATCGTCGATTCGTCCGGGATGATCCGGTAAACCACTCGGTTCAGCCGCGGCCGGCCTTCAAAATAGTCGGGGTTGGCCTCCAGCACGATCTTCTCGCCGGGAAGCCATTCGACGAACTTGTAGGGGCCGGTACCGACGGGAGCCCGGGAGAGGGGGCTTTTGGTGACGTCCTGGCCGGCGAGCAGGTGCTTCGGCATGATCCCCACCGCCCAGCTGATCAGCGCCTTGGCGAGCGGCTTCTTGTAGCTGACGCGCAGGGTCAGCGGGTCGAGGACTTCGACCTTGTCGACCTGCTTGTAATTTTCGGCATAGGCGGTCGGCACCGCGGGGTCGATATAGGTCTGGTAGGTAAAAAGGACATCTTCGGCGCTGAAGGGGGCGCCGTCGTGCCACTTGACCCCGGGGCGGAGATGGAAGGTGATGACCAGGTTGTCGGCGGAAACCTCCCAGGATTCGGCGAGTTCCCCTTCCAGCCGCAGGTCCTTGTCGTAACGGACCAGCCCGTTGTAGATCATGCCGGCGATCTCGGAGGAGGAGGCGTCGGAAGCGAGAACCGGCAGCAGGTTGCTGGCATCACCGATGGACCCCTCGATGATGGTGTCGCCATAGGCCGGCTCCGCCGCCTTCCCTTCGGCAGGGATGACCGGCTCGCGCCGGTCGCAGCCAGCGAGAAGGAGCGTTACCAATAGAAAAATGATGAATTTTGAATTTTGAATTTTGAATTTCAATGTCCGATTCTCCAAATTGAAAGGTCCTCCATGATGTGGATGTTTCCTGAATAATGTTCAGCAACAACTGCGCCGGGAATCCCCATGGAGTTATTCCTGACCAGTAAATTCAAAATTCAAAATTCAAACCGCCTCATCACGGCAGTTCCTCCACCACCACCCCCACCGGAGGCAGGAGGTGAAACAGGGCGGCGGCCAGGTCGACATTGAGCTCGACTTCCGTGAAGTGAATGGTGGCCGTTACGGCGTAGCCGGGCAGCAGCAATTCGGCGTGGCGGGGAAAGGGCGGCGGGCCGGAACCGAAATCACTGTAGCCGACTTCAAGCAGGAGTTCCTTGCCGTCGTAGTAGGCGGCACCGGTCAGCTGAAGATCCGCGGCGAAACTAAAGACCTGCCGCCGCGTCCCCGGCCCGTCCAGGAAGAGCCGGTAGCTGCGGTCAGCATCCCCGCTGTCGCCGCGCATCTCTTCCCAGGGGAGGAGCGGCGGACGATAGAGGAGCAGACCGACGAGGTCGCCAAGACGGAGCGGCAGACGGGTAAAACGCCGCAGGTTCTCGGCGCTGGCAGGTCCCTGCAGAAAGCGCCCTTCGCCGGGGAGCAGGGCAGCGAGGGTTTGGCCGTCACTTGCGAGTACCAGCAGCGGCGAACCGAAGGGGCTGAGGGTTTCGGTGCGCAGCCGGTCGGGGTAACCGGCGAGGATAACCTGCCGGACAGTGAAATTTTTTTCGCCGTTGGCGAGCTGGACCTTGGCCAGCCCGCGCAGGGAGGTGACATCAGCACCACAGCTCTCCACCTGCTGCAGCAGCACGCCAGCGGCAATCGGCGGGAGGGCCGGCAACGGTATCGGCGCCTGGGGCGGTGCACAGCCAGGCATCATGAAAAGCAGAAGCGCGACAAGAGCCGCGAAGCAGCCTCGGTTCCATCGGGGCCAGTAAATGCCGGCCCGGCAGCGGTCGGTCGGCACAGGTCTCACTCTTTCAATTGTTGCAGAGATTTCTCAAGTTTCTGCTTTATCGCCCTGTTTTCCGGGTCTTTTTCGAGAATCCTGCGATAGTAGAGGGCCGCCAGGTCGTAAAGCCCGGCGGCCTGACAGACATCGGCGAGGTGTTCCAAGACAACTTCGTCGCCCGGCAAGCCATCGGCGGCCTTCTGCAGGTGCCGCAGGGCGGCATCGTATTCGCCGCGCTGGTAGAGCACCCAGCCGAGGGTATCATGAATGTGGGGCAGGTCGGACAGCGCCAGCGCCCTCCGCGCATAGGCCAGGGCCTGCTCCAGGTTTTCGTCCCTTTCGGCCCAGCGGTAGGCGAGGTAGTTAAGGGCCTCGGCATGTTTCGGGTCAAGGTGAAGAATCTGCTTCATGACCTCGGCGGCCTGGTCATGCTGACCCTTCTTCTCGAACAGAATGCCACGCTGGTAAAGGAGCTGCAGGTTGTCCGGAAAAACCGCAAGCCCGCGGTCTACGATTTCCAGGGCGGCCGGCTCCTGGCCGGTGGCGCCATAAAGGGACGAAAGGAAAACAAAGATATCGGGGCGGTCGGCGGGGGACTTCAGCCGGGTTTCGAGCAGGTCGATCGCTTCGCCGCTGCGATCGAGAGAATCAAGCAGATAGGCGCGGTGCATCAGGGCGTCGTCAGCAAAGGTAGAGTCGTCGGCAATGGCGGCAAAGGTGTCGAGGGCTGCCGGCAGATCCCCCTGGCGCTCGAGGGCGACGCCAAGATAGTAGCGCACCTGATCAAAGTCGGGCTGTTCTTCGACCAGTCCTCGGAAGAGGGCCACCGCGGCGGGCCAGCGCTCCTGCTCGATGGCGATCAGGCCGAGCTTGCGCCGGGCCTCAAGGTCCTCGGGGTCGAACTGCAGCAGGGCCTCCAGTTCGTCCCGGGCGGCGCCGAGCTTGCCGACGCTGATCAGGACCGCGACGAGGTGATGGCGCAGACGGCTGTCGGCCGGGTCTTCGGCGAGCAGCTGCCGATAAATCTCCAGGGCCTGGTCGAGGCTCCCGGGCGCGGACTCATAAAAACGGGCGAGATCGAGCTTTGCTTCGCGCAGATCCGGCCGTTCCTTGAGCAATTGCAGATAGGTCGACTCGGCGCGCCCGCGCAGACCGGTCTCCTGGTAGAGGCGGGCCAGAGCGAGGTAGCTCGTCTCCACCTCGGGGTGGGCGATGATAAAGGCCTTGAGGGAATCGATGGCGGCCCCGGCCTCGCCATTCTTGGACAGTGCCACAGCGAGCTGCAACTGGAGGTTTTCATCGTCCGGGGCAAGGGCGACAGCGGCCCGGAATTCAGCGACGGCAGCCGCATATTCCTTGCGGTTGAAATGGAGCCGGGCGAGCATGACATGGGCGTCCAGGGAGGCGGGATCGGTGGCGAGGGCATCTTCTACAGCCCGCAGAGCCGGCTCCTCCTCACCCTGGCGCAGATAGACCTCGGCCACGGCAAGACTCAGGAAGCTGGAACCGGGGTCGAGTTTCCGTGCCTTTTCAAGCGCCGCCAGTGAGCCGTCCAGGTCCCCGTCGGTCGCCAGCAGATTGGCGAGGCTGAAATAGTAAAAGGCGGTTCCGGCAGGGCGATCGGCCAGGCTGGAGGGAATTTCCACCACGGCTGAAGGTGCGGCCTGGTCGATAGGTCCCGGCTTGAAACCGGACCACCCGCACCCCCCGAGCAGGAGGACGAGGACGAGACCGAAGTGCCGGAAAGAGCGGAGTGGATTCACGGCGGGCAAGAACTCCAGGTGGCGGGGGAAAATCGTTCCGGGTCAAACATTTGCCGGCTGCTGCCAACTGCCGCATGAAATTATCACACCCCCCCGGCAGCGTCAATCGCCTTGCCGCCGTTCCGGCCACTTTACAGGAGCGATGGACGTGATAATGTTTCATGTAAAAACGCTGGGTTAGAGTTTATGGCCAGGTCTGGCGAGGAAGGGAAACCGATGGAGGAAGCGGAACTGCATCAGCAGCTGCTGAGCCGGGAAGCCTGGCCGGGGAGCCGGGGCCGGGTCGTGTGCCGGGAGACCCATGCCTCCCGCGTCTATCTCGTCGGCGACCACGTCTACAAGGTCAAGAAACCGGTCAATTTTGGCTTCCTCGACTTTTCCACCCTGGAGAAAAGAATTCACTTCTGCACCGAAGAGGTCCGCCTCAACGACCGCTTCGCTCCTGGCACCTACCTTGGCGTAGGCGAGTTGCGCCTCGCCGCGGGCCGGGTGCAGCTTGGCGGGGCCGGGGAACGCGTCGAAGTGGCAGTGATCATGCGCCGTTTGCCCCGGGCCCGCATGCTGGAACACCTGATCGCGCGCAATGCGAGCGAACTGCCGGCGGCCATCGAATTGGTGGGGAAGCGTATCGCCCATCTGCATGAAACCTCTCCCGTCGCGCGCGGGCCGGCAACGGCCGACCGCAACCAGGTCAGGGCCAACTGGGAAGAAAATTTTCGTCAGAGCGAGCCCTTCATTCCCGCCCTCCTCTCAGAGCGCGCGGCAACCTTGGCACGCCGCTATGTCGCGGACTTTTTCCGCGAGAACGGCGCTCTCCTCGTCAATCGGGCCAAAGCGGGCTTCGTTCGTGACGGCCACGGCGATCTGCACAGCGCCCACATCTGCCTGACCCGACCGATCCGGATCTTCGATTGCATCGAATTCAACCCCCGCTTTCGCATTGCCGACACGAGCGCGGATCTCTCCTTCCTGCTCATGGACCTCGAATTTCTCGGCCGTCATGACCTGGCCGCAGCCCTCCTCGCCGGATACCGCAAGGGGGGTGGTCCCGACCCCGGCCCGCGGCCGCTGGTGACCTTTTACAAGGTCTATCGTGCCTGGGTGAGGGGCAAGGTCGACGGCCTGCTGGCGACGGCGCCCGCGGCCGAGGGCCGGGCCCGGGAAGGGGGCGCAACCCTGGCCCGCCGCTATTTCAACCTCGCCCTCGGCTACCTCGCTCCCCGCCGCCTGTTGTTGACCTGCGGCCTGATGGGAAGCGGGAAATCGACCCTGGCCGGGACCCTCGCCCGCAGTCTCGGGGCGAAGGTCTTTCGCTCCGATCTGGTGCGCAAGGAGCTCGCCGGCACCATTGGTGAGGAGACGGCCGCCCTCCCCTTCGGCGCCGGGATATACGGGCGGGAAATGACCCGCGCCACCTACCAACGCCTCTTCGACCTGGCAACGGAATCGGCCCAAGAAGGAACTGTGATCATCGATGCCGCCTTTACCGACGGGGAAGCACGGCGGGATTTTCTCGCCCGGGCCGCCGCCCGGGGGCTCGCCCCCCTCCTGCTCTACTGCCACTGCCCGGAGCCGGAAGCCCGGCGGCGTCTGGTTGCACGCCAGCAGCAGGGGGAAGACCCTTCGGACGGGCGCCCTGAGCTCTATAGCCGTCAGGCCGCCGGGTTTGCCGCACCGACGGCGGCGGAGCCGTGCATTACGGTCGACACCACCCGGGATGTCGACTATAATGTGCAACTCGTCATCTGCCAGCTCCTCGATGGCACCGACCCCAGGTAGCAACGGCAGCTAACACCTGGCCTCAATCCTTTCGGGACGCTGAAATGGGCGATCACTCCGACAACCAACCGCGCCTGCGGGAAGCATGGGTCCTCTTCTTCATTCTCGGGGTCGTCATGCTCAACTACCCCTTCCTGCAAATCTTCAACAAGACGACCACCTTCTTTGGCATTCCCCTGCTGATACTCTACTTTCTCCTCGGCTGGCCCGCGTCGATCCTGGTCATCTATCTCTTTTCCCGTTCCCTCCCCCGGCGCCCCAGGAACCAGCCGGCGGATAAGCAGGACCCGGGAGGGAGCGAATGATCCCGGTCTGGCTGCTTGCCATTACCTCGCTCCTCTATTTCGGTCTCCTCTTCGGGGTCGCCTACTATGCCGACCAGCGCCGGGCTGCCGGCCGCAGCCTGATCTCCAATGCCCACACCTACAGCCTCTCACTGGCCGTTTATGCAACTTCCTGGACCTTCTACGGCAGTGTCGGCCGCGCCGCGACCAGCGGCCTCGACTTCCTCCCGGTCTATCTCGGTCCGACCCTGATTGCCTTCTCCTGGTGGTTTTTGCTGCGCAAGATGGTTCGGGTCAGCAAGGAACAGAACCTCGTCAGCATCGCCGACTTCATCTCCAGCCGTTACGGGAAATCGGCCACCCTGGGCGCCGTGGTGACAGTCTTCGCCGTCCTTGGCATCATGCCCTACATCGCCCTGCAGCTGAAGGCGGTGGCCCATACCTTCGACCTTTTGTCCAATCCTCTCGCCGGTCCCGGGAAGTCACTGCACCAGCTGCCGAACCTCGGTTTCCGCTTCGATACGGCCCTGGTCGTTGCCCTGATCCTGGCCCTTTTCGGCGTCCTCTTCGGCGCCCGCAATCTCGACGCTTCCGAGCGGCACGAGGGGCTGGTCGCGGCAATTGCCCTCGAATCGCTGGTCAAGATCGTCGCCTTCGTCGGCGTCGGCATTTTTGTTACCTTCGTCATGTTTGACGGTTTCGGTGACATTTTCACCGACTTTATGAGCCGTTTTCCGGACCGCCAGGACCTGCTCCTGATCAACAGCGGCGACAACAGCTACGCTCACTGGGTTTCCCTGACCTTCATCTCGATGATGGCGGTGATGTTCCTCCCCCGCCAGTTTCACATCATGGTCATTGAAAACTCCGATGAGGAGCATATCAAGAGTGCCATGTGGCGTTTTCCGGCCTACATGTTCCTGATGAACCTCTTCGTCATTCCCATCGCCCTCGCCGGCCTGCTGATGTACAACGGCGACACCCAGGGCGCCGACTACTTCGTTCTGACCCTGCCGCTCCAGTTCGGCCAGCCCTGGCTTGCCCTCCTCGTCTTCATCGGCGGCTTTTCCGCCTCGGCCGGGATGGTCATGGTCTCTTCGGTCGCTCTGGCGACCATGGTCCTCAACCACCTGGTCATGCCGCTGATCATCCGCATGAAGATCGAGGCCGCGGACATCTCCGGCCTGCTGATCATTATCAAGCGCCTCGCCATTATCGCCGTGATCTTTCTCGGCTACCTCTACTACTGGCTGCTCGGCGAATCCTACGCCCTGGTCAACATCGGCCTGATCTCCTTCATGGCCGCAACCCAGTTTGCACCGGGCCTGATCGGCGGCCTCTACTGGCGCCATGCCACCCGTGGCGGCGCCCTGACCGGGCTGATTCTCGGTTTCATCCTCTGGTTCTATACCCTGCTCGTTCCCTCCTTCGTCCGTTCCGGCTGGCTCGACCATTCGATTCTCGACCAGGGGCTGTTCGGGATTTCCTTTCTGCGCCCGCTCGAACTCTTCGGACTGACCGGTTTCGACATCTGGACCCACGCCCTCTTCTGGACCCTCCTCTTCAATGTCGGCGCCTTTCTCGCCATCTCCCTCCTCTCCGCAACCTCCCGTGCCGAGGCGGAGCAGGCGATCAAGTTCGTCGACGTTTTCGTCCCCCAGCGGGCACCGCTGCAGCGGGAGAGGATCAGCAAAGCCCCCTCGGTGATGGAATTCGTCGAACTGATGACCAAGTTCATCGGGGAAAAGCAGGCCCACACCGCCATCAGCCAGTACCTGGGAAATCGGGAGATCGACGAGCGGGGGAGCCTTTCCGAATACGAGCTGCCGAACCTCAAGCGTTTTACCGAACGGACCCTGGCCGGTTCCGTCGGCGCCGCCCCCGCCCGCATCATTATCGAAAACTACCTGGCGACCCGCGGCAGCCGCATGGAGGATGTTTTCGATATTTTCGGCTCGGTCACCTTAAGCCGCACTTCGAGCCGTGAGCAGCTCGGGGTCCTTTACGAATCGGCCCGCCTGGTCGCGAGCGGCGCCAATCTCCAGTCAATCCTCGACGACATCCTCCAGTTGCTGCAGCAGCAGTTCAAGTTTGACCTCGGCGTGATCCGCATTCTCGACGACGACCGCAACACCCTGGTGGTACAAAGCCAGGTCGGCATGAGCAGCGAGCATCTCGGCGAATCGGAACGGGACCTCAACATGGAGACCTATATCGGCGCCACCTACCTCACCAATTCGACGACGGTGGTCAATGATACCGACTTTATGGACAAGGCCTTTTCCGCGGTGATCATCCACCGCGAGGGGATCAAGTCCTTCGCCCACACCCCCATCGTCATCGAGGGACAGCCGATCGGCGTCCTGTCGGCCTTCTCCCGCACCTCCAAGGGGATGCTGACGGAAGAATTCATCGCCCTGTTCGAGAACCTCGCCGGGCTGATCGGCGTTGCCTGGCGCAACGCCCGGCAGACCGCCGGCCTGATTGCCGCCCGGGAACAGGAACGGGAACTGCAGATCGCCAAGAATATCCAGGTCAGCCTCCTCCCCGACCATACGCCCGATTTCCCCGGTATCAAGCTGGCCGGAATCTGTGTGCCCGCCAGCCAGGTCGGCGGCGACTACTACGACTTCCTCCCCCGTACTGACGGCCGAATCGACCTGGTTATCGCCGACGTCTCCGGCCACAACGTTGGCGCCGCCCTGATCATGGCCGAAACGCGCACCTTCATTCATGCCCGCACCACCGATTTTGGCGAGGTCCACCGGGTCATGGAAGAACTCAACGAGTTCTTTTACGCCGATCTCACCCGGGCGGAACTCTTCATCACCATGTTCTACTGCTCCTTCCACCCGGAGACCCACCGCCTGACCTACGCCAGCGCCGGTCACAACCGGCCGCTCCTCTGGCGCAGCAGCCGCGGCGCCTGCGATCGGCTCGATGCCGAGGGGATGATCTTCGGCATCAAGCGCCAGATTGTTTTCGAAGAAGAAGCCACCGACCTCGCGCCAGGAGATATACTCTTTCTGTACACCGACGGCGTGACCGAGGCGATGCATCCAGATTCGGGAGAACTTTTCGGCGAAGAACGCCTCTGTGAACTCCTGGCGGGTCTCAAGGACCTCCCCCCGGAGGGAATCATCGAGGAGGTTCTGCGCCAGGTCCGAACCTTCACCGGCCTGCACAGTTTCCAGGATGACGTTTCCCTGATCGTGATGAAGGTGGAGTAAGGGACGGGGGACGGGGAATATCTTTTGACCATTCCCGTTCCGCATCCCGCGTCCCTCTCCCTCCCCTTTCTCCTGTTGCCGGGCGCATCGTTGTGTTATCTTTTACAAAACCATCCAGAGGGAGGAGTCGGGATGAATCTCAATATTGAGGAACAGGGGCAGGTGGTACGGATCGATATCAGGGAGGAACGCCTCGACGCTCACAATAGCGGCGAATTGAAGGCGGAGATGCTCAAGCTCTTTGACGAGGGGAAAAGCAGTATCGTCATCGACCTCAAGGATGTGCGCTTCGTCGATTCATCGGGCCTGGGCTCTCTCGTCTCCGGCTTCAAGAATGCAAGCGCGCGCAACGGTAATCTCAAACTGTGTGGCCTGCAACCGCAGGTCAAATCGATGTTCGAATTGACCAGGCTGCATCGGGTCTTCGAAATTTTCCCGGCGGCCGATGAGGCGCTGGCCAGTTTCTGACCAATCCTTCTGTCAGGCCGGGGGCAGAAGACAAGGATAGTCTGGCAACGAACGGTTCCCATGAAAAAGTTCGGCTGGTTGTTGCAGGGGAAAAGGCAGAGGGTCGAAAACGATGGCGGAAAACATCGAGGTCGATATCAAGGTGCCGAACCAGACCCGTTACCTGGGCCTGATCGGCAAGATTGGCGAGGATATCGCCCGAACCCTGAAACGTTATCGGGGGGACCGGGAAGAGTTGGCTTACCAGATGAATCTGGTGCTGACGGAAGCCATGACCAACGCCATCCGCCATGCCAACGAGGATGACCCGGCACGGGAAGTCCATATCACCATCAGCATTCTCAACCGCACCCTCTCGATCAAAGTCTATGACCAGGGGCAGGGATTCGACGTGACAACCCTGCCCAGCCCTGACTTCAAGGGGCTTAACGAACATGGCCGGGGGGTCTACATTATCCGCTCAATCATGGATACGGTCTCCTACCGCCGGCATAATGGTGGCCATGTCCTGGAAATGACCAAACTCCTCCAGTAACCTCCCCTGCCCCGGCCGACCTCAAGCGCCAGGCAATACCCCCTCCGACTGCAGCAGCTCCACCAGCTCCCGATGGGCATTGATACGCACCCCTTCCCCTTCATTTTCCCCATCCGGTTTGTAGCCGACAAAACGGATTCCCGCCGCCGCTGCCGCCTGGCGGTCGAGTTCGGAGTCACCGACAAAGAGAAGCTCCTCCGTTGCCAGCCCGAGACGCCGGGCGGCGAGGTGCAGCATATCGGGCGCCGGTTTTGGCCGCGGCACATCCCGGCTGGTGATCACCACCTGGAAGAACTGGCCCAGGGAAAAATGGGAAAGGATCTCGCTCATGCTGTTGCCGCGGTTGGTCGCCACAGCGAGAGGCAAAAAGGTGGAAAGCGTAGCAAGAGCCTCGACCAGGCCCGGTTCGGGGGACATGTGGGGAATGAATTGCCGGTAGTCGAGTCCCTGCGCCACTACCATTGCCGATGTGACCCGGTCCGCTCCGAGCAGGGCGCTGAAGACCTCGGGACTGGCGGCGGTATGGCAGATCCGGGCGAGTTCCCGGTCCGCGGCCGAGACCGGCGCTGCGTCAAAACTTTTCAGCACGCTGTTGTAATAAGCGAGGTTGGCAGCGCGACTTTCGAAAAGAACCCCGTCGCAGTCGTAGATAATCCCCCGTACCGGTTTCATCCGGCGCCTCCCCGTTGTTTCCCGAGCCAGAGAAGTCCGACCAGGCCGCCAATTATCATTGGCAGTGAGAGAAGTTGCCCCATGGTCGCCCCCCCCCACAAGAACCCGAGCTGGGCGTCAGGCTGCCGAAAAAACTCGACCAGGAAACGGAAGGCCCCGTAGCCAAGGAAAAAGCTGGCCATGGGAATTCCGGGGCGAACCTGGCGACGGTGCAGATACCAGAGAATAAGCCAGAGCAGGGGGCCTTCCAGGACCGCCTCGTAGAGCTGGCTGGGGTGACGCGGCAGGGGGCCGGCGCCGGGAAAGACCATCGTCCAGGGGAGATCGCTCACCCGCCCCCAGAGTTCACCATTGATGAAATTGCCGATCCGTCCGAGACCGAGCCCGATCGGGGTCGCGGCGGCAACGATATCGCCCACCAGCAACGGTGGCAATTTCCGGCGCATACAGAAAATGGCGAGAGCGGTCACCACGCCGATCATCCCGCCGTGGAAACTCATCCCTCCTTCCCAGATGCGGAAGATCTGCAGGGGGTGGCGAAAATAGAACTCGGCGTTATAGAAGAGGGTATAGCCAAGACGCCCGCCGAGAATGACCCCGCAGACCCCCCAGAAGAGCAGGTCCGACAGCTGGTCGTCCCCCAGCTGCAGGTTGCGGCGCCGGGCCAGGTAGCGGATATTGAAGTAACTGCCGACAAAACCGAGCAGATACATCATGCCGTACCAGCGTACGGCGAGGGGGCCGAGGCGGAAGATAATCGGGTCGATCTGTGGATAAGGGATCATGGTCAATCTTTCCTCGTCAGAGCGTCAGGAGAGTGCCAGGTTTTCGATCGCTTCGCCGCTGCGAAGGTGCTCGAGAACGGCCGCCATATCCGCCGGCAGCGGCGCCTCAAGAGCCAGCAGCTTTCCGGTTAGCGGATGCGGCAGGGTGAGACGGAACGCGTGGAGCATCTGGCGCCGGGGCTCCCCGCTCGCCTTACCGTAAAGGCGGTCGCCGAGGAGGGGATGGCCGGCTTCGGCGAAGTGAACCCGGATCTGGTGGGTGCGCCCGGTAAGGATTTCGACCTCGACCAGGGTCGCGCTGGGAAAACGTTCCAGGACCCGGAACCGGGTTACGGCTTCTTTGCCCCCCCGGGGGACGGAACTGACCCGGTTGCCGTGGCGGCTGCGGGCAAGATAGCTGCAGAATTCCCCGCTGTCGGCGGCGACAACGCCCTGAACCAGGGCCAGGTAGATTTTTTCAACCCGGTGCGCGGTGAAGCAGGCGGTCAGTTCCTTGTGGGCACGGGGATGAATGGAGAAGATCATGACGCCGGAGGTCTCACGGTCGAGACGTTGCACCATGCCGAGGGAGGGACGGTCAAGGGGACGAAAAGGGTTGTGCAGAAAATCGAGGAGCGCCGCGTACAGGGTCCCGCGGTAACGGGCCGGCGTCGGCTGGGTTTCGATTCCGGCGGGCTTGGCCACTGCAAGGAGCCATTGATCCCGGAACAGGAGATGACGCTCTCCGAGGATGAAGGGCTCCAGGGGAGCCTCATCCCGGAATAGTTCGATTTTTTGACCGGCCTGCAAAAGCTGCCCGCACTTGCGCACCCGCCGCCCTTCGAGGTGTACCCCCCCCAGTTCCACCAGTTTGCGCGCCAGGGTGCGGGAGAGCTCCCCGTGCCGCAGGGCGAGAAGTTGGTCGAGGCGCAGCCCGGAGTCTTCGGCCGCTACGGTATGCCGCCAGATTTCAGCGCCCACCGCGCCCCCGGTTTAGGTCAATGCCAGAGTGGCGGGAGGAACTGCAGCCAACCCATTTTTTCGACAAAATGCGAGATAAGCATTTTCTCATTTTTTGCATTGACAGCCCATTTTCACCTGTTAGCATGAAACTACAAACGGCTCTTTGAATTCTCTGGGATGCATGACATGCGGCTCAGGCTGTAACCAACACACAGTTTGCGCGCCCCTGGTCAAAGTCGTGGTGAGCCAGCCTGCCACCGAGCAGGACGCCTGAAGCGATTTTCAAGGATAGCGCTAATTTCCCCAAGGTTCCACTCTGAAGCAGCGGCCGGCATCCCGGAGAGACAGACAGGCAATTGGCAGACGCAATTGGAATCACGATGCCGGCTGAGAAGACCTTTGCGGCACCGAACCATCCTCCCGCGTTGCCAGTTGCCTTACCAAAACCAAGGGCCCCGTTGAAACAACGGGGCCCTTGGTCGTTCCAACCGGCAACAGGTCGACCTGGAAACACTCAGGCTTCGCCGACGTTGACCCGGGCGCGCAACTCCTTCCCGGTCTTGAAAAAGGGCGTCTTTTTGGAAGGGATCCTCACCACCTCGCCGCTCTTCGGGTTCCGCGCTTCACGGGCATCCCGTTCGCGTATGGTAAAAGAACCGAAGCCGCGAATTTCGACGCGATCCCCCCCTACCAGCGCGTTGCCGATGCTGTCGAAAATGGTATTGACGACCATCTCCGCTTCTTTCCGGTTCAAGGCCGCAGCATTGACGGAAAGTTGTTCGATCAATTCACTTTTGGTCATTACCTGACACCTCCTAATTCGAGTGGGTCCAGAGATATTGCAAACCGGGCGACATCGCCCCGGTGAGTCCTTTTGCAAAGCGGGTGGTCGTCTCCTCCACCAGGTAATCGAGAAACGCCGGTTTCTTTTGCGGGGGATAGAGCAGGCGCGGTTCGCCCTCCAGGCCGGCGAGTTGACCAGCGACAGCAACGGCATCCTGAAAGTTTCCCAGTTCGTCCACCAACCCCTGGGCAAGAGCCTGGCGGCCACTGAAAATCCTGCCGTCGGCGAGGGCCTTCACCTGGTCGAGGGGGAGCTTGCGGGAATGGGCGATCTGGTTGACAAACTGATCGTAGACATCGTCAATCATCCCCTGCAGAATCGCCCGGTCGGCCGGCGTCATGGTGCGCGTCGGGGAACCGATATCCTTGTGCGCCCCGCTCTTGACCACTTCACTGCGCAACCCGACTTTTCCCAACAGTTCTTCGATGTTGGCAAACTCCATGATGACGCCGATACTGCCGGTAATGGTCCCGGGATTGGCGAGGATCCGCGTCGCCGGCGCCGCAATATAGTAACCACCCGAAGCGGCCACCGACCCCATCGATACCACGACCGGTTTGACGGCGGCCAGTTTGCCGACCTCTTCGCATATTTCCTGGGAAGGACCGACGCCACCGCCGGGCGAATCGACCCGCAGAACGACCGCCTTCACCGACTCGTTATTGCGGAAATCGACAATCTGCCGGGTCAGTTCCCGGGAATCGGCAATTACCCCGAGCACCTCGATAACCCCGACCTTATCGCCAAGGGCGAGACCGGACGCTGGCCCACGCAGCCCGGAGACCGCGACAATCAGGAACAGAAAAAAAAGAAAGATGGCACCAAGAGTCAACAGGGCCATCAAAAATGGACGCTTTTTCATGAGAGAACCCCGAAGTCTGAGAGCCCCCGCAGCGTTGCTACGGGGGCTCTCGACACGGTCAGTTATTACTCTTCGCCCTTCTCGCTGTTACTCTTGCCAATGGCACCCTGGAGAAGGTCACCGAGGTTCGAGGTGGCGTTGCGCTGGGCGCCAAGGAAGGCGTCGACTTCCGCCTTTTCCTTCTGGTCGGCGAGATGCTTGATCGAAAGCGCGATCTTGCGCTCAACGGTATCGACATGCAGGACGACCGCTTCCAGCTCGTCACCGATATTGGCAAACGACTTGGGAGTGTCGATCTTCTCCTTGCTGATTTCGGAGACGTGGATCAAACCTTCAATCCCCTCCTCAACCTCCAGGAAGATCCCGAAGTCGGTGACCGAGGTCACCTTGCCGCGAATAATCGTCCCGGGCGCATAACGCTTGGGGATTTCCGACCACGGATCGGGAGTCAGCTGCTTGACGCCAAGGGAGAAGCGCTCGTTTTCACGGTCGATATTGAGAACAACGGCCTTGACCAGGTCCCCCTTCTTGTAAAGCTCGGAGGGATGCTTGATGCGCTTGGTCCAGGAGAGGTCGGAGATATGCACCAACCCGTCGATCCCCTCGTCGACACCAACAAAGATGCCGAAATCGGTGATGTTCTTCACCTGTCCCTCGATGATCGTCCCCATCGGGAATTTCTCGCCGATGACGTCCCAGGGATTCGGTTCGACCTGCTTAAGGCCCAGGGAGATGCGGCGGTTGGCAATATCGAGGGCCAGGACGACCGACTCGACTTCGTCACCGACATTGAGGATCTTGTTGGGATGCTTGATCCGCTTGGTCCAGCTCATTTCCGAAACGTGGATCAGCCCTTCGATCCCTTCCTCGAGTTCGACGAAAGCACCGTAATCGGTCAGGCTGACGACCTTGCCGGTCACCTTGTTGCCCACCGGGTATTTGGTGTCAACATCGAGCCAGGGGTCAGGCGTGATCTGCTTGAGCCCGAGGGAGACGCGTTCCTTCTCCCGATCGAATTTGAGGACCTTGATGTTAACCTTGTCGCCGACGGCGAGGATATCCGAAGGGTGATTGACCCGCCCCCAGGACATGTCGGTGATATGCAGCAGGCCGTCAATGCCGCCAAGATCGATAAAGGCGCCGTAATCGGTAAGATTCTTGACCACGCCTTCGACAACCTGACCCTCTTCGAGGGTGCGCAGGGTTACGCTGCGCTGGCTCTCACGCTGCTCCTCAAGCAGAACCCGGCGGGAAAGGACGATATTGCCGCGTCGCTTGTTGAGCTTGATGATTTTGAACTGGAAGGTCTCGCCGATCAGCTTGTCGAGATTGCGAACCGGGCGCAGATCGACCTGGGAACCAGGCAGAAACGCGCTGACGCCGATATCGACCGAGAGGCCCCCCTTGATGCGGGAGATGATCCGGCCATCGACGACCGCATCCTCTTCGAGAGCGTTCCAAACCTTCTGCCGGTCTGCCTTCTCCTTGGAGAGACTGATCAGCCCGTTTTCATTTTCGGTGCGCTCGATCAGAACATCGAATTCGTCACCGACCTCGACCTTCATCTGGCCGTTTTCATCGACGAATTCGCTGAGCGGAATCACGCCCTCGGATTTGCCACCGACATCGACAACGACGGTATCCGATGTGACCTGAACGGCTGTGCCGGTAACGACGTTGCCCGGCTTGAGCTCCTTGAGGCTGTTCTCGAACATGTCCTCGAAGCTCTGTTCCATTTCTTCGCCGAACTCTTTGTCGTCGTCCATCAGTTCGGCCTCGTCATGCTGGTTGAAAGTACTGTTATTGTCCGCCATTAAACCTGTTACCCCCTAACGATTTTGCTGTCGTTTCCGACAGCTGGCCGTGCGGCCATGAAAAGGGACCTTAACACAAGGTCCCTGAAAAAACAAATTATTATTTCGGACCGGCACCGGGTCCTGCGCGCCGGCAATCAAGCCCGTCCGGCGGCGATGGTTTCGACCCGGGAGACCACCTCGTCAATGATCCAGCGCGGGGTCGAAGCCCCGGCGGTGATGCCGACCGTCCCGACCCCGGAAAACCAGGCGGCGTCGATTTCTTCGGCAGTTTCCACATGATAGGTGCGCGGTTGCAGCTCCTGGCAGAGCTGGGCCAGGCGGTTGGTATTGGCACTGTTGAAGCCACCGATGACGAGCATCAGGTCGGCTTTTTCCGCAATCTGTCGGGCCTCGTTCTGGCGTACCGCGGTCGCATCGCAGATCGTGTTGAAAATCCGCAGCTCCTTGCTGCGCTGCAGGCAGACCGCGACCACCTCCTGGAAATTTTCGAGGGACTGGGTGGTCTGGGCGACAATTCCGATCCGGGCGACGCGCGGCAGGGTCTCGGCCTCAAAACGATCGGCCACGACCCGCACCTCGCCATGACGGGCGTAGGAAACAATACCCTGGACTTCGGGATGATCCTTTTCTCCGACCAGGACGACCAGGTACCCTTCCCTGCTGAGCAGCGCCGCATAATCCTGGGCCTTCTTGACGAAGGGACAGGTGGCATCGACGACGACCAGTTCCCGCTCGACGATACTCTCCAGTTCCTCGGCGGTCACCCCGTGGGAGCGGATAATGACGGCGGTATCCTCCAGTTCCTCGACCCGCCCGACCACCCTGACCCCCTTCTCCTCCAGCTTGCGCACCATTTGCGGAGAATGGATGATCGGGCCGAGGGAGCAGATGCGTTCCACCTGGTCGGCGGCATCAAAGGCCATCTGCGTCGCACGCTTGACACCGAAGCAGAAACCGGCGCTCTTGGCGAGGATGATCTTCATAACCAGGCTTCCCTTCCACCGGAAGTGCGGGTCCGCCTCAGGACCTGGCGCACGCTGTCCGTTCCTCAATGATCTGCAGCATCTCCGCCAGCACCGCGTCGATCCCCTTGCCGGTGGAATCGATGACGACGGCATCGGCAGCCTGCAGCAGCGGCGCATGTTCGCGATCGCTGTCGGCCTCGTCCCGGGCCCGGACCTCGGCAATAGTCTGTGCCAGGTCGACTTCCACCCCCCGGGCGCGCAGCTCGTCGAAACGGCGGCGGCCGCGCTCTTCGGCGCTGGCCATCAGGAAGAACTTGGCGTCGGCGCGGGGGAAGACCACGGTCCCGATATCCCGCCCTTCGAGAACGACGCCGCCGGCTCTGCCGAGGGTCTGCTGCAGTCCGACCAGCGCCTGGCGAACCGCGGGGGAAGCGGCCACCCGGGAGGTCAGCAGGCTGATCTCCGGAGTGCGGATGGCCAGGGAGACATCCTCCCCATCGAGGAGGACCCGCTCCCCCGCGGCGGATCGGCAAAAATCGATGCGCAGTTCGCCACAGAGCTGACCGAGGCGGGCATGATCTTCCGGGTCAATGCCGCGCCGTGCCGCCGCCAAAGCAACACAACGATACATGGCGCCGGTATCGATATTGACCAGCCCCAGTTCGCGCGCCAGGAGCTTGCTCAAGGTGCTCTTCCCGGCCCCGGACGGGCCGTCAATGGCAATGATTGGCTGCTTGTCTGTCATTGGCTTCCAGCTGTCCCCTCGAAAATAATCAGTTACCCGCCGTCGCCAGCAGCTCCCAGAAGGTCGGGAAGGAGGTGGCGGTACAGCCGGTATCCTCGATCGTCACCCCTCCCTTTGCCACCAGTCCGGCAACCGCCATGCTCATGGCGATGCGATGGTCCCCCTGGGAAGAGACGCGGGCTCCGGTCAGCAGGCTGCCGCCGGTAATCTCCATCCCGTCCTCCCGCGCAACGATCTGCGCGCCGAGCTTGCCAAGCTCGGTGGTCATGGCCGCGATGCGGTCGGTCTCCTTGACCCGCAGTTCGCGGGCGTCGCGGATCGTCGTGACACCGCGGGCGCAGGCGGCTGCCACACTGACGACCGGGAATTCGTCGATGGCCCGCGGCACCACCTCGCCGCCGATCTCGATCCCCATCAGGTCGCTGCTGCGCACCAGCAGGTCGGCCACCGGCTCGCCGGAGAGTTCCCGCGGGTCGAGCAGCTCGATGGAGCCTCCCATTGCCTGCAGGATGTCGATGATCCCGCTGCGGGTCGGATTGACACCGACATTGCGGATCAGCAGCTCCGAACCCGGAGTGATCAGGGCCGCGACCAGGAAAAAGGCCGCGGAAGAGATATCCCCGGGGACCAGGACTTCGCGTCCCTCCAGGGGTTGCCCGGGAAGAAGGGTGACCCCGCCGGGGAAGGGACGCACGTCGACGCCAAAGTAGCGCAGCATTCGTTCGCTGTGATCCCGGCTCAGGTGGGGTTCGCGCACCGTCGTCTCGCTTTCGGCGTAGAGGCCGGCGAGGAGCAGCGCTGACTTGACCTGGGCACTGGCAATCGGTGAATCGTAGCTGGTCCCCCGCAGGGAGCCGCCCTGGATCGCCAGCGGCGCCAGGTCGCCGCCGCCGCGCCCCCAGATCCGGGCTCCCATGCTGGCCAGGGGATTGAGCACCCGCTTCATCGGCCGCTTGCGCAGGTAGCGATCGCCGGTGAGAACCGAAAAGAAGTTCTGGCCGGCGAGAAGGCCGGTCATCAGGCGAATCGTGGTCCCGGAATTGCCGCAATCGAGGACATCGGCCGGCTCCTTGAGGCCGTGCAGGCCGAGACCGGCAATGCGGAGTTCGCCCGCCTCCCCTTCCGTCACCTCGACACCCATGGCACGAAAGGCGTTGAGGGTCGAATGATTATCCTCGCCATGGAGAAAGCCCCTGACGACGGTCGTTCCCCGGGCGAGGGAGCCGAGCATGATCGAGCGATGGGAAATCGACTTGTCGCCGGGAACGGTGATTTCACCGCGCAGGCCGGTGACCGATTTGACAGTGCGGGTTTCCATGCAAACCTCAAAGAATGAGTCAGTTCTGAGTTCTGAGTTCTGGGTTAGGGCTTCTACCCAAAACTCAAAACCGATTTTACAGTATGGCGTCGCGGCTCTGCTTGGAACGGAGGAAAAACTCGTAGAGGCGCTCGGCGTCACTGCGGCGGATATCCTCCTTGAGTTCGGCGAGGTGGGTCTCGAACTGTTCTATCATCTCCAGCAGCGCTTCACGGTTGGTCACCGCGATATCGCGCCACATGGTCGGATCGGAGGAAGCGATACGGGTAAAGTCCCGAAAACCACCGGCCGAATATTCGAGGATATTCTCCTGGTAACGGTCGTAGGCGCCGACCGCGTTGACCAGGGCATAGGCGACCATGTGTGGCAGATGACTGATCGCCGCCAGCACCCGGTCGTGCTTCTCCACCCCCATCACCACCACTTCGCTGCCGGCAACCTCCCAGACCCGGCGCACCAGGTCGAGGGCGTCCGGGTCGGTGGCCGCCGTCGGCGTGAGAATGCAGCGCCGCCCCTGGTAGAGAGTCGGGAAGGCGGCTTCGGCGCCGCTCTTTTCGGTGCCGGCGATCGGATGGCCGGGGACAAAGTGGATCCCGGCCGGAACCAGGGGCGCGATCGCTTCGATCACCGCCCCCTTGACGCTGCCGCCATCGGTGAGAATCGCACCCGGCTTCATCGCCGGCAGCACCCGGGCCGCCACCGCAGCCAGACTCAGCACCGGGGTCGCGAGGAAGACCAGGTCGGCGTCGGCAACGCCCGCCACCGTATCACTTTCGATCCGATCGATTACGCCGAGCCGCAGGGCTGTCTCGAGATTCGCCAGGCCGCGACCGATACCGACCACTTCACCGACCGCACCGGCCTGCTTCAGAGCCAGGGCGAGGGAACCGCCGATCAGACCGACCCCGATAACCGCGAGCCGGGGGATGAACAACTTATCCTGAGACGAACCAGCCATGGATGCTTCCTGTAGAAATGGATGGAGATCTTGAAGATGCCGCGACAGGATTTCCGCCCTTATCGCGCCTTCGGGTAGGAGCCAAGCACCCGGAACAGGGTGCAGTACCCCTTGAGTTCTTCGAGGGCATCATGCACCGACGGCTCCTCGGCATGCCCCTCCAGGTCGAGAAAGAAGATATATTCCCAGGCCTTCTTCTTGAAGGGACGACTCTCGATTTTCGACAGGTTGAGCTGGCGCTTGCTGAAGGGTTCGAGCATCCGGTAGAGGATCCCCGGTTCGTCGCGGACGCTGAACATGATCGAGGTCTTGTCGCGCCCGGACGGGGCCGGCGTCTGCATGCCGATCACCAGAAAGCGGGTGAAATTGTTGGGATTGTCCTCGATCTTCTTTTTCACCACCTGGAGATCATAGAGGTTGGCGGCCATTTCGCTGGCAATCGCCGCGGCGCTGTCGTCCTCGGCCACCATCTGCGCCGCCAGGGCGGTGCTGGCGACATCGACCAGCGGGATGTCGGGAAGGTTCTCCTGCAACCACTTGCGGCACTGGGCCAGCGCCTGGGGGTGCGAAACGACCTTGCGCACCCGGCTGAGATCACCGGAGCGCGACAATAGATCATGGGAGATTTCCAGGAGAATCTCGGCATGGATCTTCAGCTCGGACTCCATGAACATGTCGAGGGTGTGCGAGACGACCCCCTCGTTCGAATTCTCCACCGGCACCACGCCATAGTCGGCGCGCCCGCGCAGCACCTCGTCAAAGACGGTGGCGATCCCCTTTTGCGGCACCAGCTGCGCCGAGAGTCCGAACTGCTGCATGGCGGCGACATGGGTATAGGTGGCCAGCGGCCCGAGAAAGGCGACCTTCATCGGCTGTTCGAGGGAGAGGGAAGCAGAGATCACCTCCCGGAAGACGCGGCGGATGGCATCGGTCGGAAAGGGACCGGGGTTATGCTCGGCGAGGCGCCGGTAGATCGCCTGCTCCCGGCTGGGAACATAAAACTGCTGGCTGCTTCCGGCCTTCGCCTTGCCGACCTCGAGCACCACCCGGGCCCGCTCGTTGAGCAGGTCGAGTATTTTGTCGTCGATGCTGTCGATCTTCTTTCGCAACCCGTCCAGCTTTCCTGCCGCCATTGCTCACCTCGTCACAGTCATAAGGGATGGGAAATGTAGCCCATCCGCCACGAAATTGCAATTCCCGTCGGCGCCGGCCGCCCGGCCGCAGTTTCCCTTGACCACCTCGCCGGGCGCGGCTAAACTGCTCGCCACTGACCCGAATCTGCCGCCGGAGGCCTGTATGTCCATCTCATTGAAGGTTCGCGCCTGTATCGAACGCTCGTCCTGGATCCGGAAGATGTTCGAGGAGGGGGCGCAGCTGCGCGCCATCCATGGCGACGAAAATGTCTTTGACTTTACCCTCGGCAACCCTTCGGTGGAGCCGCCGGAGGCACTGCGCCTTGAGCTGGCGCGCCTCGCCGCCGCGCCCCTCCCCGGCATGCATCGCTACATGAACAACGCCGGCTACGAGGAGACCCGGGCCGCAGTTGCCGCGGTCGTCTCCGAGAAGTCCCCGCAACCGCTCGGCGCCGAGCATGTGATCATGACCTGCGGCGCCGGCGGCGCCCTTAACGTCGCGCTGAAGACGGTTCTCAACCCCGGCGAGGAGGTGATTATTCTCACCCCCTACTTCGTCGAATACAAGTTTTACGTCGACAATCACGGCGGCGTTACCCGGGAGGTCTGGACCGACCGGGAGACCTTCCAGCTTGACATTCCGGCGATTGAAAAGGCGATTACCCCGAACACCCGGGCGCTGCTGCTCAATTCGCCCAACAACCCGACCGGCGTCGTCTATCCGGCGGCCAGTCTTAAGGCGCTGGGGGAAATGCTGGCGCGCAAGGAGCAGGAGCTGGAGCGGACCATCTTCGTCATCTCCGACGAACCCTACGCCCGCCTCAGCTACGATGTCGAGGTTCCGGGAATTTTCCGTTACGTGCGCAACGCGGTGATTGCGACCTCCCACTCCAAGGACCTCGCCCTCCCGGGTGAGCGGATCGGGTACCTGGCGGTCAACCCGGCGCTGGAAGACGTCAAGCTCTTTCTGGAGGGGGCGATCTTCTGCAACCGGGTGCTCGGCTTCGTCAATGCGCCGGCGCTGATGCAGCGACTGGTCGCCGGCTTGCAGCGGATAAGCGTCGACGTCGAGGAGTACCGCGCCAAGCGGGACCTCCTCTACGACAACCTGACCGCCCTGGGCTTTTCGATGGTCAAACCGCAAGGCGGGTTTTATCTCTTCCCCAAATCCCCCCTCGCCGACGACCTCGCTTTCGTCCGGCTCGCCCAGAAGCACAACATCCTGCTCGTCCCCGGCACCGGCTTCGGCGCCCCGGGCTTCTTCCGCATCGCCTATTGCATCGATACGGCAATCATTCAGCGCAGCCTGCCGGCCTGGGAGAAAGTGGCGAAAGAGGCGGGGCTTTAGGGGGAATTTTGAATTTTGAATCAAAAGTTGGGTTCAATTCCCCGCAGCTTGCTGCGCGATTTTTACTAAGGGTGTAGGCTGTTGATACCCCGTAGCTTGCTGCGGGGTAGTTCATTTTTGAATTTTGAATTTTGAATTTTGAATTTTGAATTTTGAATTTTGAATTTTGAATTTTGAATTTTGAATTTTGAATTTTGAGTTCTGAGCTCTGAGTTCTGAGGGCAGCGAGACGACGAATCACGAATCACGAATCACGAATCACGAATCACGAATCACGAATCACGAATCACGAATCACGAGTCACGGTATCTAATTAATGGAAAAACGATTTCTCTCCCCCGCTGAAACCGTCGAGGCGATTGTCGCTGCCGGCCGCCGGGTGACCACCCAGCCGCTGTCGCGGACCATGGTGCTGAGCCTGCTGGCCGGCTTCTATATCGCCTTCGGCGCCGAACTGGCGACGGTCGTCACCGAGGACGCGGCGATCCACCTCGGCCAGGGGGTCGCCCGTTTCCTGGGGGGGAGCGTCTTCTCGCTCGGCCTGATGCTGGTGGTCATCTGCGGCGCCGAACTCTTTACCGGCAACAGCCTGCTGACCAAGGCGGCGCTGGTGCGGGAAATTTCCTGGGGGAAGCTGCTGGAAAACTGGCTGGTGGTGATCGTCGGCAACTTTCTCGGCTCGCTCTTCTTCGCCTGGCTGATGTTCCGCTCCAACCTCTGGCAGAGCGGCCAGGTCGCCGAGCACGCCGTCAGGATCGCCGCCGCCAAGACCGCCCTCCCCTTCGACGTCGCCCTGGTGCGGGGGATTCTCTGTAACTGGCTGGTCTGCCTGGCGGTTTTCATGGCAACCGCGGCCCGCGACATCCCAGGGAAGATTCTCGCCTGCTACGGTCCGATCATGGCTTTCGTGGCGAGCGGTTTTGAACACTCGGTCGCCAACATGTACTTTATTCCGACCGGGCTATTTCTCGCCGAGCGCCTCGGCACCCCCGCCGCCGGCCTGACCTGGACCAACTTCTTTGTCGCCAACCTGGTTCCAGTCACCCTCGGCAACATCATTGGCGGTGTCGTCTTCGTCGCCTTCGCCTACTGGTTCGTCCATTTGAAAAAGGCCTGAGCACCTCCCCTGCTACCACTCAGCACCCAGCACTCAATCCGTCCCCAGCGCCGGTCGCACATCCCGTACCCGCAATTGCAACTGTCTTCGCCCCTGCCACTCGTTGAATTCCGGATGAACCAGAAGGTCGACCGGGGCATCGAGCAGCTGCCGCTGTCCGGCCAGACGCCAGGCCACGCAGGGGAGGCTATAGCCATCCTGCTGGGCAGTAAACCTGAGGTGCTCCTCGCCGAGCAGGCGAACCTGCCGGGCGGATATGTCGCGCAGGACGAAAGCCGGCTCCGCATTCCCCATCCCGAAAGGGGCGAGCCGCTCCAGGTCCTCGACGGCGGCGGCATCGAGCTCCGCGAGCAGAAGCTCCCCGTCGAAGAGAACCTCGGGAATCAGGTTTTCCGCAACCAGGCGTTGCCGCGCCTGCGCTTCGAAGGCGCGGCGGAAAAGCTCCAGAGAAGATCCCGCCAGGCTCAGACCGGCCGCGAACTCATGCCCTCCGAACCCCTCCAGGTGTTCCCGGCAGGCCGCCAGGGCCTGGTAGAGGTGAAAACCGCGGATCGAGCGCGCCGATCCCTTCCCCTGCTCCCCTTCCAGCGCGATCAGGACCGTCGGCCGGTGGTAGCGCTCGACCAGGCGGCTCGCGACGATGCCGATGACCCCCGGATGCCAGCGCTCGTCGGCCAGGACAATACTCTGGTCGGCCTGGTCCGCAACCGATTCGAGCGCGGCAATCGCCTGTTGCAGGGTCTCCTCCTCAAGCCGCCTCCGTTCCTGGTTGAAACGGTCAAGCTGGCTGGCCAGCGCCTTGGTCTCGCGCCCTTCCCGGTCGAGCAGGAGGTCGACGCCGCGGCCGGCATCCTCAAGGCGACCGGCGGCATTGAGGCGCGGGGCGAGTTGGAAGCCGACGCTGCCGGCCGTCACCCGACGCACCCCGGCGACTTCGCGCAGGTCCCTGACCCCCGGGCGCCGATTCTGTTCGAGCAGGGGGAGCCCGGCCCTGACCAGGATGCGGTTGATTCCGGTCAGGGGGACGAGGTCGGCAATCGTCCCCAGAGCGACCAGATCGAGTCCATAGCGCAGGTCGGGTTCCGGGCGGATTGAAAAGTGACCCATTTCGCGCAGTGCCTGGCGCAGGGCGACCAGCAGGAAAAAGGCGACGCCGACGCCGGCGAGCTGTTGGCCGGGAAAGGTCTCACCGGGGAGCTGCGGATTGACAATGGCGTGGGCGACGGGGAGCGGGTCGGGAGGCTGGTGATGGTCGGTGATGATCAGGTCGAGGCCCAGCTCACGAGCGATGCGGGCTTCGGTAACGGCGGAGACCCCGCAGTCGACGGAGAGGACCACCGTTACCCCCTGGGCAGCCGCTTCCTTGAGGGCGGCAGCGGACAGGCCGTAGCCGTCGCGCAGACGCAGAGGGATGTGGGAGAGGACCTCGGCGCCGAAACTCCGCAGGTTCTCCACCAGCAGCGCAGTGCCAGTGATGCCGTCGACATCGTAGTCGCCATGGACCAGGATGCGTTCTCCACCGCAAATGGCACGGACCAGGCGCGCCACCGCCGTTGCCATCCCGCCAAGGGCTGTCGGGTCGGGGAGGTCACGCAGCCCGGCGGCGAGAAAGGCCCGGGCCGAATCGCCGTCGGTGAAACCGCGCCCGTGCAGAACCCGCGCAGTCAGGGGGCCAACACCAAGGTCGCGACAGAGGCGGGTGAGGGACGGAGCGTCCGCTTCCGTCCCGCGCTGGCGCCAGCGGCGCTCGGTTACCGGCTCCATGGCGGCCCCGCGCCGGCAATCGGTGCAACGCGGTAGGGTTCGATCAGGACCCGACCGAGGTAATCGACCCGGCTGTGGTCAAAAAATCCGCGGCGGATCATTTCGGGATCACGACTCCCCCAGAAGTTCCCGCCCAGTTCGACATCTTCGGGGACGTCTTCGCCGAGGACAACGCTGAATTCACGGCTGGCGAGAATTTCGTTGCCGGTAATGAGATAATCGCGCGGTTCGGCGGTAATGAAGATGCCGCGCACGTTTTCAACCAGGCGGTTGCCCCGAATGCGCGGAGCCCCGTAATGAAACCGGATCGCCGTGCCGTTGTTGCGTAGCAAGTTGTGCTCGATGCGGATGGCACTGCCGAAAAAGCGGATGCCGACCAGATTGCCGTCGAAGAGGGAATTTTCGACGAGGAGGGTCGACTCCTGGCTGTGCAGGGCACTGTCCGCCTGCCGAAAGATGCAGTTGCTAAAGCGACTGCCCGGACTTGCGCTGAGGTTGATCCCGCCCCAGCTTCCGGCGGGTGCGCCAGGATCGGCGGCGGCAAAAGTGATCGGTTTTTCCGGCAGGCCATCGGCCACCAGGATGCCGCGGACAATCAGTTCACTTCCGGGGAAATTGGGGTGGTCCTGCAGCAGATCCTCACCGGGGCCGGGGGGGAGGAAGAGCACCCGGCTGCCGGGGGCGATCCGCAGCTGGCTGTCGGCAAGGAGGGTGACGTCACCGGAGAGATAGACCGTCCCCTGCCAGAAGAGGTCCCCGCTCAGCTCGCCACGCAGCACCCGCTGGGGCTGACATCCGGCGAGGAGGAGGGTGAGCAGAAGGAAAACAAGGAGAGCGGATTGGCGGCGCGGAATCATGGGACTCCAAAACGCTTCCGGCCGGCGCTCTGCGCCGGCCGGAAGGAGGGGGTTCTATTTCATCCCCTGGGTCGCCTCGGCCGGCAACTCCGGGTGCGCTTTCAGGAATTCGAGTTCGGCCCGGATCTTGTCGGCCCCCGGGCCGCTGGGGCTGATCGCGAGGTAGCGTTCCCAGGCTTTGCGGGCCTTTTCCAGGTCTTTCAGGTCGTAGCGGTAGACAATCCCGAGATTGAAAAGGCTCTGGGCATGGTCGGGCGCAATCTGGTTGGCCCGGTTGAAATTTTCGATGGCGCGGTCGTACCAGCCGAGTTGACGGAACATGACCCCCTGGTCGGTCAGGACATCGGGATCGTTGCCGTCAAGCTCGAGGGCCTTGCCATAGGCCTCGACCGCCTTCATCGGCTGCTGCGAATCGAAATAGTTGTGCCCGAGCTGCACCCAGGCGTTGCGGTTACCGGGATCCTGGGCGACGATCCCTTCCAGCATCGAGATCTGCTGCTGGTAGTTGACCGCCGGCACCGGTGCCGTCGGCGGTGCAGAGGAGGCTGTCGTGGAAGAGGGACCCTGAAGACGACTGGCGACCAGGACCCCGACGAGGATGCCGACGATCAGGGCCACTCCGGCAAAAAACCAGACTTCCTTTTTCATGCGCCCCTCCCGCTGCTGACCGGTTCAGCATTCCCCTTGCGCCGCTCCCAGAAGAGAATCACCGGGCTGGCGACGAAGATCGAGGAGTAGGTGCCGATGAGGATGCCGACGAGCATGGCGAAGGCAAAGCCATGGATAACCCCGCCGCCGAAGATGAAGAGGGCGAGAACCACCAGCAGGGTCGTCCCGGAGGTGAGAATCGTTCGCGACAGGGTCTCGTTGACACTGCGATTGATGATCGCAGCCAGCCCATCCTTGGAATGTTTCCCCATGTTCTCGCGGATCCGGTCGCAGACGATGATGGTGTCGTTGAGGGAATAACCGATGATGGCGAGGAAGGCAGCGATGATCGGCAGGTCGATTTCCATGTTGAAGAGGGAAAAGGCGCCGAGGGTGATCAGCACGTCGTGGAGGGTGGCGATCACTGCGCCGAGGCCAAAACGGAATTCGAAGCGCCAGGTGATGTAGATCAGGATGCCGACAATGGCCCATACAACGGCCAGCAGCCCCTTCTGGCGGAGGTCCTTGCCAACCTGGGGCCCGACCATTTCAGCCCGCCGCAGATCGACCTTGCCGCTGCCGTAGGTCTGCTCGAGCATCGTTTGCACCTTCTGTGACAGGCCTTCGAGCTCGTCGCTGGTGTTCTGGGCCCGGATCAGGAATTCGTTCGGCTGGTCACCGAACTGCTGCACGCTGATCGAGCCGAGATCGAGCTCCTTGAGGGCGGCCTTGATGGCGCCGGCATCGGTCGGTTGTTCGAACTTGACCTGGACCAGAGTCCCCCCGGCGAAATCGATGCCGTAGTTGGGTCCCCCCTTGGCCACCAGCGAACCGATGCCGATCAGGATCAGCACCCAGGAGAAGATGACGGCCATTTTGCACTTGCCGACAAAGTCGATATTGATATCCGGTCTGACGATTTGCATGCCGGGCTCCTTAAATGCTCAACCGCTTGACCTGGCGCTGGTCAAGGAAGTAGTCGAAAATGACGCGGGAAACAAAGATGGCCGTGTAAAGGGAGGCGAGAATCCCCACCGAGAGTGTTACCGCAAACCCCTTGACCGGACCGGTCCCGAACTGGAACAGGATCAGAGCCGCCAGCAGGGTGGTGACGTTGGCGTCGATAATGGTGACAAAGGCCTTGGAAAAGCCGGCGTCGAGGGCCGCGCGCGCAGGTTTGCCGAGACGCAGTTCCTCGCGGATACGCTCGAAAATCAAAACGTTGGCATCGACCGCCATCCCCAGGGTAAGCACGATACCGGCGATACCGGGCATCGTCAGGGTCGCCTTGAAGAGGGAGAGAAGCGCCAGGATCAGCACGAAATTGAGGATCAGGGCGATATTGGCCACCACTCCGGAGAGCCGGTAGTAGATCAGCATGGTGATGATCACCAGGATCGCGCCGACGATCGCCGAGAGGGTCCCCTGTTCGATGGAATCGCGACCGAGGGACGGTCCGACGGTACGATTCTCGAGGATTTTCACCGGGGCCGGCAGGGAACCGGCACGCAGGACGATGGCGAGATCGGTCGCCTCCTGCTCGGTGAAGGAGCCGCTGATCTGGGCACTGCCGCCGGAGATCCGCTCCCGGATTACCGGGGCCGAGTAGACGGTATCATCAAGGACAATCGCCATCCGCTTGCCGACGTTGGCCGCGGTGATTTGGTCGAAACGCTTGGCCCCGACGCTGTTGAAATCGATGGCGACATAGGGTTCATTGAAGCGGGTATCGATGCGCACCTGGGCATCGGAGAGGAGGTCTCCGGTCAGGGCGGTCTTGTCATAAACCACCAGCGGGGTCTCGCTGACGGCCCCACTCCGCGGATCGACCCGGCGTTCGTAGAGGAGCTGCGAACCGGGCGGGAGGTTCCCCTTGACCGCGTCCTGGGGGTTGACCTCCTCGTTGACCATCTTGAATTCGAGGCGGGCAGTCTTGCCGAGCAGGCTGATCGCACGCTGGGGATCTTTCACCCCCGGCAGCTGGATCAGAATCCGGTTATCGCTCTGGCGCTGCAGGGTCGGTTCGCTGACCCCGAACTGGTCGACGCGGTTGCGCAGGGTCTCCAGAGCCTGGCGCACGGCGTAGTCCTTGATCGAATCGATCTCCCCGGCGCTGAGGCGGTAGTTCTTTTCGATGTATCCGCCACTGTCGGTCAGGGAGAGCGCCTCCAGGGAAGGAAAGCTCTCCTTCATCAGCGCATCGACCTGGCTGCCGGCCTCCTGATCATAGACAATGATCGTCAGGCGATCGTCACCGGACCGAACAATCCGCTTGAAGACGATGTCCTTCTCGCGCAGCAGCCCGTCGGTCTGGTCGATGATACTGTCAAGACGGCTATCCACCGCCTTATCGACTTCGACGCCGAGGACCAGGTGCATGCCCCCCTGTAGGTCGAGACCGAGATGAATCGGATTAACCGCCCTGGTCCACCACTCGGGGAGGCTCTCCCGGGCGAAGGTCGGCGCCAACGCGATCACCGCAATGACCAGCGAGAGGAAAACCACGAATCCCCGCAACTTTAAGCTTTTGGACATGACAGCCTGTAACTCCTTTCGGATACCCGGATCGGGGCGACTAAAACGCCGCCCGCAGCCGAGACGATGGCGGATTTATTGTTGTTCGCGGCTGGTTCCAACAATGGAGCTGCGATTGATCTTGATCTTGACGCCGGTAGCAATCTCCAGCGTTACGATCGTCTCCTGAACGCTGACGATCTTGCCGTGAACTCCCCCGGCAGTGACGACCTGATCACCGGCGGCCAAACTTTCAACCAGGGCCTTGTGCTCCTTGGCCCGTTTCTGCTGGGGCCGGATCAGCAGAAAATAGAAGATGGCGAACATGATCACCAGCATGATGATCCCCTGGTAGGCGGGAGCGCCACCCTGCTGGCCCTGGGGATTGCCGGCCATGGCAAAGGCTTCGGACGCGGTAAAAAGATTCATGATCATAATATTTCCTCCTTGGGCAGTATGGGGTAATGAAGAACTGGACAGCCTGGTTAAGGTCCCGTCCGCCGGGAATAGAATTCGCGACGGAATGAATCGAATCGATCTTTTTCAATGGCTTCTCGCGCCTGCATCAACAACTGCTGATAGTAGTGCAGGTTGTGCCAGGTATTGAGAACCGAGGCGAGAATCTCGTTGCTCTGGTAGAGGTGCCGCAGGTAGGCCCGGCTGTAGTTGCGACAGACATAACAGCTGCACTCCGGGTCGACGGGATCGGCGTCGTCGGCAAAGCGGGCCTGCTTGATGCTGATGCGACCGAAACTGGTAAAGAGGACGCCGTTACGTGCGTTGCGGGTCGGCATCACGCAATCGAACATGTCGACGCCGCGGGCGATCCCTTCGATCAAATTTTCCGGGGTTCCGACCCCCATGACGTAACGCGGCTTCTCCCGTGGCAGGAGCGGCACCGCCTCTTCCATCATGGCGTACATCAAGTCGGCCTCTTCACCGACCGACAGCCCTCCCAAAGCATAGCCTTCAAAGCCGGTCTCGATCAACTCGGCGGCGCTCTCGGCTCGCAGTTCGGGAAACATCCCGCCCTGTACAATGCCGAACAGGGCGGCCCCGTCATCGGTGCGGCGCGCGTCACGGCACCGCCGGGCCCAGCGTCCGGAACGCCGGGTTGACTGGAGCACGTAGTCCCGGCTGGCGGGATAGGGAATGCACTCGTCAAAGGCCATGATGATATCGGCCCCGAGTGCCTCCTGAACGGCAATCGAAGACTCGGGCGTCAGGACCTGGGAGGAGCCGTCGAGGTGCGACTGAAACCGCACCCCTTCCTCATCAATCTTGCGCAGGTCGCCGAGGCTGAAGACCTGAAATCCGCCGCTGTCGGTCAAAATCGGCCGGTTCCAGTTCATGAACCGGTGCAGACCGCCGAGGCGCGCCACCCGCTCGTGGCCGGGCCGCAGGAAAAGGTGGTAGGTATTGGCCAGAATGATCTGGGCACCGACCTCGACCAGCGATTCGGGCAGCATCCCCTTGACCGTCCCCTGGGTTCCGACCGGCATGAAGACCGGGGTCTCAACCACGCCGCGGCGGGTCAGAAGCCGGCCGCGACGGGCACGGGTTTGCGCATCCTCGTGTAAAAGAACAAAGCTGAAAGGGTCCAAAAGATCACCCGCAACCGGTCACAGGACCAGCATACAGTCGCCGTAGCTGAAAAAACGGTACCGGGCTGCCACCGCCTGGCGATAGGCTTCGAGGACAAATTCCCGGCCTGCCAGGGCCGCGACCAGCATCAGCAGGGTTGAACGGGGCAGATGGAAATTGGTCACCAGCCCCGAAACCACCCGGAAGCGGTAGCCGGGATAGATGAAAATATCGGTCTCGCCGGGGCCGGCCAGCAGCCGGTCGTCGCTGCCCGCCGCCGCTTCCAGAGCGCGGGCGCTGGTGGTGCCAAGAGCGATGACCCGACGCCCTTCACTGCGAGCACGGTTGACGGCGGCCGCCGTCACTTCCGGCACCAGGTAGGTTTCGTGGTGCATCCGGTGTTCACGGGGGTCTTCGACCCGAACCGGCAGAAAGGTTCCCAGCCCGACATGGAGGGTCAAAGCCTGGATTTCGACGCCGCGCTGGCGCAGTTCCTCAAGGATCACCGGCGTAAAGTGAAGACCGGCGGTCGGTGCGGCAAGGGCGCCGGCCTCCCGGGCGAATATGGTCTGGTAGCGTTCCCGGTCAAGGGTTCCGGCCGCCCGGCGGATATAGGGGGGCAACGGCATTTCGCCATGGGCTTCCAGCCAGGCCGAAAAATCACCTTCCCCCTCGAAGCGAACCCGCCGCAGGGTCGATTCGCCACCGGCGACAAAGACGGCCCGTCGCCCGTCTTTGAAGATGACCGCGCTGCCCAGCCGGGGCGGCTTGGAAGCGCGGGTCAGGCAATCCCAGGTCTCCTCGACGCCGGGGCATCTGCGCACCAGGAAGATTTCGATCCGGCCGCCACTCTCCTTGCGGCCGAGCAGACGAGCCGGGATCACCCGGGTATCGTTGGCGACCAGCAGATCTCCCGCGCGAAACGATTCGGTGATCGCGGTAAACGGTCGCTGGCTCACGGCCCCGGTCGCGCGCTCAAGGACCATGAGCCGCGAATCCTCGCGCCGTGCAGCCGGTTCCTGGGCAATCAGCTCACCGGGGAGGTCGAAGTCGAAATCATCTAGCCGCACAACACTCCCAAACGCTCAAAATTCAGCGCTTAAAGAAACCATAATGAGGGTGCAAAGTCAATGTTCTTTCGTGGCCCATCAGTGACCGATCCAGACCAGCAACAGACCGATGACCATGGCCAGAAGACCGCAGCCGCGCAGAAGCGGCTCCGGCAGACGGGCCAGGACGAGGAGCAGCTTCCTGACCCGCAGCGGCGACAGAAACCAGGGAACCCCTTCGAAGATAAAAACCAGCCCGACCACTACCAGCAACGACTTCACATTCCCTCCATCCCGCGTCCCTGAATCGTTTGGCAGGTTATTTGCAAAAATGGGACAGGGTTCAACGGGCGGAGCATACTAGAACCTTCCCGCATCAGTGTCAAGGAACGGGAGAGCCTCCGGCCGGCGCCCAACGAATGCGGAAAGGCTCACTCTCTTAAAGAAAAATCATTGTACTTCAACTTCCTTTCTCTGCTAGATTGGCCGCGCTGAAAACCCGGTTTTTTCGTCACTGCGGTGCGGGTTTTGCTGCCAAACCACGGACCGGAAGTTCGCTTTCCCCTTTCAGGAAACTGATGAACTCTTTAAAGATTAAAATTCTCGGCTTGACCACTGCCATCATGGTGATGGCGGTCGGCCTGACCGCCTGGCATAACCTCAAGACCCAACGGGCCATGCTGACCCGCTTTGCCGAGCAGACCAGCCGGGTTCTCGGTGAAACGATCCGCAACAGTATCATCACCCATATGGCCAATGGCCAGAACGCCGAGGTTGGCCACATCCTGGAGAAGATCAAGCGCGAGCCGGCCATCGAGTCGGTGCGGATTTTCGATGAATCGGGGCGCATCCTGATTTCGGGGATACAGGAAGAAATCGGCGACCTCGTCCCGTCGGCCGACCTGCTCGCCTATCGCTCACGCAAATTCTCCTTTGCGGAAATGACCGAAGGGCAGGAATTCCACAGCACCACCGTCCCCATTTACAATGCACCGCTCTGCTTTCGCTGCCATGATGAGGAGAGGAAAGTCCTTGGCATCCTCAACGTTCACCTCTCGCTGAACGTCCTCGACAGCCTGCAGCAAAAGGGGCGCGAAGCGACCCTGATCTCCTCCGCCGGTATGCTGGCGATTCTGGTCCTGACGATCTCGGTCTTCATCCTGGTCTATGTCGATCGTCCGATCCGTCGCCTGGTCAACGCCATGACCCAGGTGGAGAACGGCAACTTCGAAAAGGCCCACACCCAGGTTCGCAGTTCCGAGGAGATGGAACTGCTGACCAGCAAGTTCAACCTGATGGTGGACCGGCTCAAGGGATTGATCGACACCACCGTCCTGCACGAGCGGGAAATTGCCGTCAGTCAGGAAAAACTGACGCACCACGATGAAATCCGCAACATGAACATCACCCTTGAGGAGCGACTCAAGGAGATTGAATACCTGAACATTACCCTCGAGGAACGGATTGAAGAGATCGAGGAAGCCAACTACAAGATTGCCGACCTGGCGAGCGAACTCGAGGACAAGAACACGACCCTGGAGACTGCCGTGGCCCGGCTCTCGGCTCTCTACAGGATGGGTCTTGGCATCAACTCGACGATGGACATCGAACGCCTCTTCGCCCTGCTGGTAAACAAGACCCTGACCACCCTCAAGGCCCGCATCGGTTACATTCTTCTCCTCGACCGTGAGAGCTGGGTTTTGAACATCGCCAGCGCCGAAGGGCTGCCGGTTCATTTCGACCTGGGCAAGCGGATCCCCCTCAAGCCGGGGGGGTGTTCCCACTGGGTGATAAACAATCGCCAGCCGCTGCTGGTCCAGAATATCGGTGACAACTCCGAATTCAGCCGGGTCAGTCGCCTCGGCTTTACCCGGGAGTCGGTCATCTGTGCGCCCCTGGTGATCAAGGACGAGATCATCGGCACCATCACCATCGCCAACAAGCTCGACGAAACCGCTTTTACGCCCGACGATCTGGAGTTGCTGTCAACCATCGCCGCCCAGGCGAGCATCGCCATCAACAATGCCCGCCTCTACGAGGAGCAGCAGCAGACCTATCTCAATACGGTCCAGGCCCTGGTCTCCGCTATCGAGGCCAGCGACGCCTACACCCGGGGCCACTCCGAGCGGGTGACCCGCTACAGCCTCGCCCTGGCACGGCATATCGATGTCAACCCCGAGGCGATCCGTCGCCTCGAACAGGCGGGGATTCTGCACGACATCGGCAAAATCGGCATCGGCACCTATCTGCTGCACAAGGAGGGGAAACTTTCCGGCGAGGATATTGAAATCCTGCGCCAGCATCCGACCATCGGCGTGCGCATCCTCGAACCGATCCGGTTTTTGACGGGGGTTCGGGAAATTATCGAACAGCACCATGAACGGTTCGACGGCAAGGGTTATCCGCGCGGCCTGGCGGCGCGGGAGATATCCCTGGAGGCACGGATTCTGGCAGTCGCCGATACCTACGATGCCATGACCTCGGATCGGCCCTATCGCAAGGCGCTGAGCCATGAGACCGCGATCACCGAGATCCAGGCTTGTGCCGGAAGCCAGTTCGACCCCGAGGTGGCGGCAGCTTTTATCGATCTTTGTGAAAACATCGGTTTGACTGCCTGATGGGCAGGGCATGATGCAGACAACACCCACCTACCACGGCTGGTCGCTGCGGCGCCGGCTCCTCCTCCCCTTCTCACTCTTGCTGGTGCTGCTCGGAGCCGCGGCGACCATCGGCTCCGGCATGGTCATCATTGAAGCCCTTTCGCGGGACGCCGGCCAGCGGCTCCTCGCCATCCAGGAGATCGTCTTTCGGGAGATTACCGAACAGGAACTCCTCCTTGACACCTACGCCGATCTCCTCGCCTATACCCGCGCCGTCTCCCTCGAAAAAAAGATCGACCTTGCTGCCAGGGCGGTGCTGGAAAAGCATGTCGCCAGTGCCCTGAACGGCGCCAATATCCGGCTCGATTATTATCCGGTTACCATTATCGACATTCCGACCCAGCCACAACGGGACCTTTTCGATCAGGCTTTGCGCAGCGGCCGGCCGCGGTTCCGCTTCGTCTCTGCCCCCGGACAGGCCCCCGACCTGACCGTGGTTCACACCGTGACGAAGGAGGGCGCAGCGCAGGAGTTCCTCGCGTTGCGGACCCCTATCAGCCGCGCCTTCCTGCACCAGATGACCGGCCCTTTTACGATTCGCACCTACATTCTCTCCCGGGAAGGGAAACTCCTTTCCGCCAGCGACGAGGGGAGCGCCGCGCCGCTACTGCAGCCGGAGGAGCTGGCCCGGGTTCTGGACGGCGAACGCCTGTTCAAGACCGTCAATATGCCGTTGCCCCATCGGCAACTTTTCAGTGCCATCCCCCTGGGAACGACCGATCTTGTCCTGCTTGCCCTCGATACCCCGCTGACCGAGCTGGACGCCGTCATCGGAGCGATGACGACCCGCTCCGTATTAACCATCCTCGTGGTCCTGCTCTTTGGAGGCTACATCTTCTTCCGCCTGGTGAATCGCGTCATCATGAACCCCATCGACGACCTGCTGACTGCCACCGAGGCGATCGGCCATGGCAATCTCGATTACCGGATCCGTGAAATACCCGCCGGGGAAATGGGCACGCTCGCCCACTCGTTCAACGCCATGTTCGGTGAAATCGGCCAGCTCTACCAGGAACGGCTCGGCCATGAAAAATCTCTGACCCTGGCGCAGGAAGAGCTGCGCTACAAGGATATCCTCCAGGCCAAGAATGCCGAGATCGAAGCCTCCAACCGCGAACTGAAGACCCACCTGCACGAAATGGCGACCCTCTTCCAGCTGAACCAGGCGATGATCTCCACCCTCGACCTGAATCTCCTCTTCGACCGGATTCTCAAGTCGCTGCAGGATGTCATTGCCTGCAACGAGATGGTCCTTTTGCTCTACAACAGCGGGGCCGAGGAGCTGGAGGTCCGCGGGGTCCTCGGCCTCGATCCGGAGGCGCTGCAGGGGATCTCCTTCCGACTCGACGAAGGGATTACCGGTCAATGCGCCAGTTCCCTCGACGTCGTCTATATCCGTGACCTGATGAGCGACAGCCGCAACCTGAACTACAAGGGGAGAATCCTGCGCAAGGGCTCCATGCTTTCGGTCCCCATGGTCATCAAGGGGCGCCTCACCGGGGTTCTCAACCTGCACAAGGAGCAGACGGCCGCCTTCAGTGACTCGGATATCAAACTGGTCCAGGCCGTGGCCAACCAGGCAGCTATCGCCGTGGAAAACGCCCAGCTCTATGAGAAAACCCGCAACCTCTCCAACACTGATGAGCTGACTGGCCTGGCCAATCGCCGCTACTTCCAGGAAATCTCGGCGCGCGAGCTGTCGCAGGCGCAGCGGTTTCGTTCCCACTTCGCCATCATCATGGCCGATATCGACCATTTCAAGGCGTTCAACGATTGTCACGGTCACCTGCGCGGCGATGTGGTCCTGAAAAAGGTCGCCTCGATCATGCTGCAGAATACCCGCGGCATCGACCTGGTCGGTCGTTTCGGTGGCGAGGAGTTTGTCATCCTGCTCCCCAAAACCACCCGCGAGGGGGCGGCTGCCGCGGCCGAGAAGCTGCGTCAGTGGGTGGAACAGGAGACCTTCGCCGGCGCCCAGAAGAGTCAGCCCGGCGGCCGTCTGACCCTCTCCCTGGGGGTTGCCGAGTTCCCCACCGACAGCAAGGATCTCTACGAGCTCCTCGACCTGGCCGATCGCGCCCTTTACCGGGCCAAGGAAGCCGGGCGCAACCGGGTGGTGGCCTGGACTCCCGACGCCTGACCTTGCCGCCGAAAGATCCAGGGGCCGGCAGCTAACGCTGCCGGCCCCGATTTTTTCTGCCGCCCTTACCTCCACCGGCGCCGAGCAGTTCGCCGGCGACCGATTCCCTGCGGCACAATTTCAGCGCCTCGAGAATATCTCCCCGCACCTCGGGGCGATGCCAGAGCAGCAGAGCCTTCTGCAGCCGGCGTTCCCGCGGGGAGCGCGGCACATGAAGCGACTGGCCGGTAAAGGGATCGACGCCGCTGTAATAGATGCAGGTCGCCAGGGTCCCCGGCGTGGGCGTGAACTCCTGGACCTGCTCCACCCGCAATCCGTTGCGTTTCAGAAAGAGCGCGACCTCGACCATATCCTCCAACCGGCAACCGGGATGCCCGGCGATCAGGTAGGGGACCACCCCCTGGCGCTTGCCGTTGCGGGCCGACCGTTGCCGGTAGAATTCGAGAAAGGCGAGCAGCGCTTCGGGGCCGGGCTTGCGCATGACCGCGGTGATCTGGGGGACCGTCGACTCGGGTGCAATCTTGAGCAGACCGCCGACGTGGTGATCGAGCAGTTCGGCAAAATAATCGGCCTGGGTCTCGAGCAGGTCATAGCGAACCCCCGAGGCGACAAAGAGATGGCGGACATGGCTGATGCCGCGGATTTTCCGCAGCAGGGCAACAGCACTGCGCCCTTCGGCACGGAGGTGGGGACAGCGGCGGGGAAAAAGACAGCTCTCGCGACGGCAGTCCCTTCCGCCAGCGCCGGCCCCGCAAGCGGTGCCGTACATGTTGGCGGTGGGCCCGCCAAGATCGGTCACCGTGCCGCGGAAGTCAGGATGGGCGGCGAGTTGGTCGACCTCGGCATGAATCGACTCGATACTTCGGGACTGGATTGTCTTCCCCTGGTGGGCGGTAATCGCGCAGAAGGCGCAACCGCCATAACAACCGCGATGGGTCGTGATCGAAAAGCGGATCTGCTGGTAGGCGGGGATCTCCTCCCGGTAACCGGGATGGGGACGCCGGCTGAAGGGGAGCTGGTAGAGGCGGTCGAGTTCGGCACCGCTCAAGGGGCGGGCCGGCGGCTGGACCAGCACCTGGCGCCCTCCCTGGTCCTGGAGCAGCGGCCTGCCCTGCGGACGCTGTTCGGCCGCCGCCAGCCGGAACGCCTCGTTGTAGGTCGCGGGGTCGGCGCAGACCCGGTCGAAGCCCGGGAGGATTACCGCGTCCGGGACCGATCCCGGCGCAAAGGAGGCGGTCCCCGGGATATCGGTCATGGTGACCGGGGCTTCCCCGCTGGCAGCCCGGCGGGCAATGGTGGTCAGGGCGAGCTCCCCCATGCCGTAAACGAGCAGGTCGGCCTTGGCATCGACGAGGATGGAGCGCCGGACCCGGTCGCTCCAGAAATCGTAGTGGGCAAGGCGGCGCAGGCTCGCTTCGATGCCACCGATCACCACCGGCAGACCGCGGAAGGCCCCCTTGACCGCCGCCGTATAGGCAATCACCGCCCGGTCGGGACGGGCGGCGGCCTTGCCACCCGGGGTGTAGGCATCATCGTTGCGGACTTTTTTCGCCGCCGTGTAGCGGTTGACCATCGAATCCATCGCCCCGGAGGAGACCGCGGCGAAGAGGCGCGGCCGCCCCATCACCCGCAAGGACTCGGGGTTGCGCCAGTCAGGCTGGGCCAGGATCCCGACCCGGAACCCCTCGCTTTCGAGCAGCCGGGCCAGAAGCGGAACTCCAAAGGCCGGATGATCGACGTAGGCGTCACCGGAGATGAAAAGAATGTCGAGCTCATCCCAGCCGCGGGCGGCGAGTTCTTCCCGGTTGGTTGGCAGAGGGGCAAAGGTAACGGAAGTCAGCGGCAGCGATCCTTCAGAAAATGGTTCAGAGATCGATCGTAACTGCGTTCTCCGGCAGCAGAAAAGAAACAGCCGGGAATCTCGTTACGCTGCCGGTGAAAGAGGACGCACTGGCAGCAGTTGCCATGCTTGTCGCAGCCGGGGTAACTGCAGCTGCAATGGGTGGGGGATGATTTGGCCGTGCATTCCATGGTGAAAATCCGGCCGCAGGCCGGCCTCCTTGGTGGGCGGGTCCCCGCCGCTACTTCCCCTGGTCAGGGGAAGATTGGCAGGTTGCCGAGACCGGCGGTTTCGGCAAAACCGAGCATCAGGTTCATGTTCTGCACCGCCTGCCCCGCCGCCCCCTTGACGAGATTATCGATGGTCGCCACGACAATGACCCGCCCGGTACGGGCATCGCTGACCAGGCCGATATCGCAGAAATTGCTGCCACGGACAAAGGCGATATTCGGCAGGCTCCCCTGCGGGCAGACGCGGACAAAGGGTTCTGTACCGTAGCGTTCGGTGTAATATCCGAGCAACGTGGCGCTGTCGCTGGCGCCGTTCAGGGTTGCATAGCAGGTCGAGAGAATACCGCGATTGACTGGCAGCAGGTGGGGGGTGAAGTTGACGGTCACCGCCTCCCCGGCCAGCTGGGTCAGGGTCTGTTCGATCTCCGGCGTATGCCGGTGGGAGGCGACCCCATAGGCGGCAAACCCCTCGTTAACCTCGCAGAAAAGGCTGCCGACCTTGGCGCTGCGACCGGCGCCGCTGGTCCCCGATTTACTGTCGATGATCAGGGTGCGATGATCGATTAGCCCCCGCTCCAGAAGCGGTGCCAGGGCAAGGGCGACGCTGGTCGGATAGCAGCCGGGGTTGGCCACCAGCCGGGCCCTGCAAATCGCCGCCCGGTTCAACTCGGGCAGGCCGTAGACGGCCTCATCGAGCAGCTCCGGGCTGGTGTGCTCCTGGTACCAGTGCCGGTAGACGGCCACGTCATGCAGGCGGTAGTCGGCCGAGAGGTCGACGACCTTCTTGCCGGCGGCAAGCAGGTCGGGAACCACCTCCATGGCGGTCTGGTGCGGCAGGGCGGTGAAGATGAAATCGGCCTTGCCGGCCACCAGCTGCGGGTCGCCGGGATCGCAGCTGAGGGTCACCCGCTCCCGCAGGGAGGGAAAGAGCCGGGAGATATCCTCGCCGACATTCTGCCGCGAGGTGACGCAGCTGACCTCGACCTCGGGATGAACTGCCAGCAGCCGGAGCAATTCCACCCCGGTGTAGCCGCTGGCGCCAACGACGGCAACCTTGACCATAGCCTTATCCTTTGCCTGAAAACGAAAAGGGAAACCCTTGGGGCTTCCCTTTTCGATAACGTTGCTGCCAGGGAACCACCCGGCGCTGCGCTTCTGGTTAACGCTTGGAGAACTGGAAGCTCCGGCGTGCCGCGCGACGTCCGTATTTTTTCCGTTCCTTGACCCGGCTGTCGCGGGTGATGAAACCGGCCTTCTTGAGAACGCCGCGCAGGTCGGTATCGACCGCGAGCAGCGCCTTGGTGATGCCATGCTTGATGGCGCCGGCCTGCCCGGAGGGGCCACCGCCACAGACGTTGACCATAATGTCGAACTTGCCGGCATTGTTGGTCAGCTCGAGGGGCTGACGCACGACCATCTTCGAGGTCTCGCGACCGAAGTAATCGTCGATGCTGCGACGGTTGACGACGATGTTACCGGAGCCAGGCTTGATCCAGACCCGGGCCACGGAGGTTTTTCTCTTGCCGGTGGCGTAATATTTCTGTTCGGCCATCTTATTCTATCTCCTTGACCCTTAAAGGGAGAGTTCCTTGGGTTGCTGGGCGGCATGGGGATGATCGGCGCCGGCATAAACCTTCAGCTTGCGGAACATCTGGCGGCCCAGTTTATTCTTGGGCAACATCCCCTTCACCGCCTTCTTGATGACCTCCTCGGGCTTCTTGGCAAGGAGTTTCTCGGCGTTGATGGAGCGGATGCCACCGGGATAACCGGTGTGGTGGTAGTACATCTTGTCACCGAGCTTGTTGCCGGTGAAATTGACCTTTTCGGCATTGACGACAACGACGAAATCGCCGGTATCAACGCTCGGATGGTAGATCGCCTTGTGCTTGCCGCGCAGAACACGGGCAATCTCGGTAGCGGCGCGACCGAGAACCTTGCCATCGAGATCGATGACGAACCAGGCCCGTTGCACGTCGCTTTTGCTGATAACCTGCGTACTCATGGAAGTTCCTCTCTATAGTGAAATCTGTGATATGAACGGGGCTCACAGAAGTGGTGAAATTAGCTAAATGTTTGCCGGTTGTCAAGAAGTTTTTTCGCTGCAGCCGACGGCTCAGGGCCGGCGGGACAGCCCTGGTCGTACCAGACCTCCATCAGGCAGAGCCCCTGGGGCGGGGCGGTGAGACCCGCCTCGGGTCGGCAGCCGGCGGTGAGCAGCCGTTCGATGTCCCCTGCCGGCCGCCGGCCGCGGCCGATTTCGACCAGGGTACCGGTCATCACCCGCACCATGTTGCGCAGAAAACCACTGCCGCAGACATCGAAGAAAATCAATTCGTCGTGGCGCGCAACCCGGGTGGCAAATATCTCCCGTTCGGTCGTAACCGCGTCACAGCCGCTGGAGCGAAAGGCGGCAAAATCGTGCCGGCCGACAAAAGCAGCCGCCGCAGCAGCCATCGGGGGAAGATCGAGAGGCGCACGCAGATGCCAGCTGCTGCGGCGAACCAGGGGCGAGCGAATCGCGCCGTTGTAGATCTGGTAGCGGTACCATTTTCCCCGGGCATCGAAGCGGGGATGAAAACCGGGTGCCGCCTCCCAGGCCTCCCGGATCGCGATATCGCCGGGGAGGAGGCGATTGACCCCTTCGCGATAGGCGGTCAGCGGCAACGCCCGCGGGCTGGTAAAGCAGGCGATCATCCCCCGGGCGTGAACTCCGGCGTCGGTGCGCCCGGAGCTGACCAGGCGTACCGGTTCACCGAGCAGCCGCTCCAGCGCCGCCTCGACCGTTTCCTGCACCGAAACTCCGTTGCGCTGCCGTTGCCAGCCGACGTAGGCGCTGCCGTCGAACTCGAGGCGAAGACCGATGTTCGTCATGCCAGCCTCCCGTAGCAGAGAGCGGCGAGCAGCGTGATGAGACCGAAGAGGGCGACACTCCCTGCTCGACAGGGAGCAAGGGGTGACGCCAGTTCAAGCCCGGGGACAGGTTCCCCGGCGGCGAGCTGAGCGGCGAGGCGATCGGCGCGCTCGACCAGGCGCAGCAACAGCGGGGTCAGCATCCGGCAGACGAAGCGGCCACGGGCCAGATAGCCGGTTGGCGGGATGCCGCCCGCTTCAGCCACCAGCCCGGCATGGACGGCCAGGGCCTCGACCCGCATTAGCGGGATGAAGTGCAGGACCAGCAAAATCAGGTCGGCCGCCGCTGCCACCGGCAGCCGCAGGTATTCCAGGGGCCGCAGCAGCCAGGCGAGCGCGGCCGTCAGTTGCGCCGGCAGGGTTGTTGCGGCGAGCAGCGCGGCAAAGAGGAGCGCCAGCAGCAGGCGCCAGCAGGCGAAGAGGCCGTCTTGCAGACCCTCCATCGAGAGCCAGCTGAGCCCGAACAGGGTGTGCCCGGGAGCAAAGAGGAGATGGACCACGAGGGTAAAGAGGAGGAGCCAGCGCAGGGCCCAGGCCAGGCGTGCCAGCATTCGCGGCGGCAGTCCGGCCAGCATCCAGGCGCTGCCGGCCACCAGGCTCAAGCCGCCGAGCTGCCCCGGGCTTATAGCGGCAAAGGTTGCCGCCACCAGCAGTGGCACCGCCACCAGCTTGAGTCGTGGATCGAGGCGATGCAGCAGGGAATGGCCCGGCAGGTAGCTGCCGATGGGGAAGTCGGTCTCTGGGATCATGGCCGGCATTTTCGGCGGCAGACGGAATGAGGAGATGCGCCAGGGGCACCGGGGCGGCCTATCGCGCCGCCTCGGTGCCCCTGGCTGTCATACGGGATAACCGCTCAGCGTTCGAGCAGGATCCGGAGCATCCGCCGCAGCGGCTCGGCGGCGCCCCACAACAGCTGATCGCCGCAGGTGAAGGCCGAGAGGTAGTGCGGCCCCATCTTCATCTTGCGTACCCGGCCGACCGGCACGCTCAGGGTGCCGGAAACGGCGGTGGGGGTGAGCCCGGCCAGGGTAGCGGCCTTGGTATTGGGGATCAGCTTGACCCACTGGTTGTCGTTCTTGATCAGCTCCTCGATGTCGGCGATGGGCAGATCCTGTTTCAACTTGATGGTCAACGCCTGGCTGTGGCAACGCATGGCACCGACCCGCACGCAGATGCCGTCGACCGGGATCGGCGTCTTGCTGCCGAGGATCTTGTTGGTTTCGACCAGTCCTTTCCACTCTTCGCGGCTCTGGCCATCCTCGACCTCCCGATCGATCCAGGGGAGCACGCTGCCGGCAAGCGGAAAGCCGAACTCCTGCGTGGGCAGCAGGTCGCTGCGCAGCATGGCGGTCACTTCCCGGTCAATTTCGAGGATCGCGGAAGCCACATCCTGAAGCCGCTCGTGGACCGAGCCGTGGATGGCGCCCATCTGGCTGATCAACTCGCGCATGTTCGGAGCGCCGGCGCCGGAGGCGGCCTGGTAGGTCATCGAAGTGAGCCATTCGACCTGGCCGGCACGAAACAACCCGCCCAGCGCCATCAGCATCAGGCTGACGGTACAGTTGCCGCCGATAAAGTCTTTCTGGCCATTTTGCAGCGCCGCATCGATAACGCCGCGATTGACCGGATCGAGAATGATCACCGCGTCCTTTTCCATGCGCAGGGTGCTGGCGGCATCGATCCAGTACCCCTGCCAGCCGGCCTGGCGCAGCTGCGGATGGATCGCCTTGGTGTAGTCCCCCCCCTGGCAGGTAAGGATGACGTCGAGCTTTTTGAGCTCGGCGATATCTTCCGCCCGCTTCAGGGTCCCGGCGTTCATCGGGGCGGGCGCCCCGGCCTGGGAGGTGGAGAAGAAGACCGGCTCGATGCCGGCAAAATCGTTCTCCTGCTGCATGCGCTGCATCAGGACCGATCCGACCATTCCGCGCCATCCGACAAGTCCGACTTTCATCTGCTGCTTTCCTTTTCTGGTTAAATAACCCTTAAACCGGCTCAGCCCTGAAGGAGCGCGATGATCGCGTCCCCCATCTGCCGGGTAGTCAGTTTCTGTTCGCCAGCTTTTCCCTGAAAGATATCGCCGGTACGCAAGCCCTGGTCGAGGGCCGCCTCCACCGCCACATCAATGGCGTCGGCCGCCTCGACCAGGCCAAAGGAGTAACGCAGCATCATCGACGCCGAAAGAATCTGGGCGATCGGATTGGCGATCCCCTGCCCGGCAATGTCGGGGGCGCTGCCGCCCGAGGGCTCGTACATGCCGAAGGTCCCCTCGGCGAGCGAGGCGCTCGGGAGCATGCCGAGAGATCCGGTGAGCATCGCCGCCTCGTCGGAGAGGATGTCGCCGAACATGTTCTCGCAGAGGATGACGTCAAACTGCTTCGGCCACTTGACCAGCTGCATGGCGGCGTTGTCGACGTACATGTGGGAGAGGGCGACCTCCGGGTACTCTTTGCCGATCCGGGTCACGATCTCGCGCCAGAGGACCGAGGTCGAGAGGACGTTGGCCTTGTCGATGGAGCAGAGCTTGTTGCCCCGTTTCCGTGCGGCCTGGAAGCCGACATGGGCGATGCGTTCAATCTCGGGGACGCTGTAGCGCATGGTATCGACACCGATACGGGCGTTCCCCTCCCCTTCAATCCCCTTCGGCTGCGAGAAGTAGATACCGCCGGTCAACTCCCGTACCACCAGGACGTTGAAACCACCGGCGATCACTTCTTCCTTGAGGGAGGAGGCGCCGGTCAGGGAGGGAAAGATGATCGCCGGCCGCAGGTTGGCGTAGAGACCGAAGATCTTCCGTAGCGGCAGCAGGGCACCCCGCTCCGGCTGCTCGTCCGGGGGGAGGCTCTCCCACTTGGGACCGCCGACGCTGCCAAAGAGGATGGCGTCCGAATTCTTGCAGATATCGATGGTGGTCTGCGGCAGCGCCTTTCCTTCGACATCAATGGCGATACCGCCGACATTGGCCAGGGTCCGTTCAAAACGCACCGCATATTTCGCCTCGACCGCATCGAGGACCCGCAACGCTTCAGCCATTACTTCCGGGCCGATACCGTCACCGGACAGGACCGCCACCTTGAAAACCTTCGACATCTTGTTTCATCTCCTTTGCAATGTCATAGCAACCTGGCGGGCCACCCCTGTGGACCCGGCAAAGTCCCCTTTTTTCGAATGGTTGCCACTATAGGAAGGGGTCAATTCTTTGTCAAATGCTTTTTCTGCCAACCTCCCGATCCGGGTCCGATGTCAGCCAAACCTGGCACAGGCTGCGCGCCAATTGTGGCACACAATGACAATCGGGGTCAACCGGCCGTGCCATCGGAACCCGCTGTGGCTGCGGCAACCGGGGGCTTGCCAAACCAACCGCGCACCGCGCCCTGGAGACGGTCAAAGTAGTAATAGATAACCGGAGTAATGTAGAGGGTGAGCAGTTGCGAAACCAGCAGGCCACCGACCACCGCCAGGCCAAGGGGGCGGCGCGATTCGGCGCCAGCCCCGATGCCGATGGCAATTGGCAGGGTCCCCATCAATGCCGCCATGGTGGTCATCATGATCGGGCGGAAACGGACCAGGGCCCCCTGGTAGATCGCATCGAGGGGCGCCTTTCCTTCAGTGCGCTGGGCCTCGAGGGCGAAGTCGATCATCATGATCGCATTCTTCTTGACGATCCCGACCAGCAGGATGATGCCGACAAAGGCGTAAAGGTTAAGGTCCTTGCCGAAGGCGAGCAGGGTGACCAGGGCGCCGAAACCGGCGGCGGGCAGCCCGGAGAGGATCGTCAGCGGGTGGATGTAACTTTCGTAGAGAATCCCAAGGACGATATAGATCACCACGATCGCCAGCAGCAGCAACCATACCAGGCCCCTGGTCGAGGCCTGGTAAACCTGGGCCGCACCCTGGAACCCGGTGGAGATGGAGGCGGGCAGCGCGGTGGCCTCGGCCTCGATCGCCTTGACCGCATTGCCAAGCGGCACATCCGGGCGCAGATTGAAGGAAATCGTCACGGCGGTGATCTGCCCGAGGTGATTGACCGACAGGGGACCGAGACTGCGGGTCACGGTAACGAGGGAAGCCAGGGGGACCAGTTCGCCACTGTCGGAGCGGACATGGAGCAGGTCGAGGGAGGATGGGTCGGTCTGGAAGCGAGGCTCCAGTTCCATGATCACCCGGTACTGGTTGGTCGGCGAGAAGATCGTCGACACCTGGCGTTCGCCGTAGGCCGAATAGAGAGCATTTTCGATGCGCTCGGCCGTGATGCCGAGCGCCGCGGCCCGGTCGCGGTCGATAGCCAGGTTGACCTGGGGGTTATCGATCTCGAGATCGGAGTTGACATCCTGCAACAGCGGCAGATTGCGCAGTTTCTCCTCGAACCCGGCCGCCTGGCGATAGAGCTCGGCCGTATCGGGACTTTGCAGCACGAACTGGTACTGGGCCTTGGAGGAGGTCGATTCGAGGCGGATCGGCGGCGGGTTCTGCAGATAGATCCGGATGCCGGGAATCCCGGAGAGCTGCGGCCGCAGGCGCTGAATGATCTGGTCGGCGCTGGCCTGACGCTGGTCGCGATCCTTGAGCTTGATGAACATGAAACCGCTGTTCGACCCGACCCGCGAACCGGCAGCGCCGACCGAGGACATGAAGGCAGCGACATCGGGGTCGCGGATGATGATGTCAGCGAGCTGGGCCTGGTTGCGCTTCATCTCCTCAAAGGAAACCCCCTGCGGGCCCGAGGTCATGCCGCGGATGGCGCCGATATCGTCGGGCGGGAAGAGCCCGGTCGGCATCCGGGTAAAGAGCCAGACCACGCCCAGGGTCAGCGCCAGGGTCAGCACCAGCGTCGTCCGCCGGTACCCCAGCACCCACCCGAGACTCTTTTCGTAGAGGCGCAGCCAGCCGTCAAAAAAGCGCTCCATCCAGTTGTAGAGCCTGCCGTGAACCTTCTCCCCGGTCGGTTTTAGAAAACGGCTGGCGAGCATCGGTGTCAGCGTAAGGGAAACCAGCCCGGAGAGGAGGATCGCCACCGCAATGGTAACGGCAAATTCGTGCAGCACCCGGCCGAGCATGCCGCCCATGAAGAGGACCGGAATGAAGACGGCAACCAGGGAGATGGTCATCGAGATGATGGTAAAGCCGATCTCCCGCGCTCCGCTGAAGGCCGCGGCCATCGGCTTTTCGCCGGCCTCCATATGGCGGACGATATTCTCCAGCATGACGATAGCGTCATCGACGACGAAACCGACGGAAAGGGTCAGGGCGAGCAGGGTGATATTGTTGATCGAGAAGCCGAGCAGTTCCATGGCCGCGAAGGTACCGACGATGGAGAGCGGCAGCGCCAGGCTGGGGATAATCGTCGCCGAAAGATTGCGCAGGAAGAGGAAGATCACCAGGATGACCAGGGCAATGGTCAGCATCAGGGTGAACTTGACCTCGGCCACCGACTCCCGGATCGAACTGGAGCGGTCATAGAGGAGATTGAGCTCCACCGCGCCGGGGAGTTGCTGGCGCAAGCTCGGCAGCTGCTGGCGGATGCTGTTCACCACCTCGATGGTATTGGTGCCGGGCTGACGCTGGATGGCGAGCACCACGGCCCGGGCATTCCCCTCCTTGGTGCGAAACCAGGCGGCGACCTTGTTATTCTCGACGCTGTCGCTGACCTCGGCAATATCCTGCAACCGGACCGGAGCGCCGCCGCGGTAGGCGACAACCAGCTGGCGGAACTGTTCGGCATTGTAGAGCTGGCCGCCGACCTGAATGGTAAAGGACTGGGTCTGGCCCTGCAGGCCGCCGGTCGGCAAATTGACGTTCCAGCGTCCCAGTGCCGCTTCCACCTCGTCGAGACCGATGCCGCGCCGCTTCAGCTGCTCTGGATCGAGTCCGACCCGCACCGCATACTTCTGGGATCCGTAGACATTGACCTGGGCGACTCCGTTGACCATGGAGATGCGCGGTGCGATGACGGTATCGGCGAATTCGTTGACCTCCGAAAGGGGAAGGGTCGATGAGGTCATCGCCAGGTAGAGGATGGAGGAGTCGGCCGGGTTGACCTTGCGGATCGAAGGAGGACTCGGCATCTCCCGTGGCAGCTGGCGTGCGGCCTGGGATATGGCAGTTTGTACATCCTGAGCCGCCGCATCGATATCCCGTTCGAGGGTGAACTGCAGCGTGATAATGGTCGAGCCCTGGCCGTTGGTGGAGCTGAGGGATTCGACGCCGGCGATGGTGGAGAGTTGCCGTTCGAGGGGGGTCGCGACGGCGCTGGCCATCGTCTCGGGACTGGCACCGGGGAGACTGGCCCGCACCTGGATAGTGGGGAAATCGACATTCGGCAGATCATTGACCGGCAAATTGCGGTAGGCAAAGAGGCCGAAGATCATGATCGCCAGCATGATCAGGCTGGTCATGACCGGCCGGCGGATGAAGAGGGCGGAGAGGTTCATGGCTGCCCAGTCCGGGCCGATTCAGCTGCCGCTGTCTTCACCGTCACCCGGGCACCGGGAAAGAGCCGCAACTGGCCATCGGTGACGACGGTTGCTCCCGCTTCGAGGCCGCTGTCAATGACGGTCAGATCGTTCCAGGTGATCCCGGCGCTGACCGCACGCGAGGCGACCGTGGCGTCGGCCCCGACCACAAAGAGGTAACTTCCCTGTTGTCCGGTCTGCACAGCGGCGGTCGGCACCACCAGAGCGCCTTCGAGGGTCTGGAGCAGAACCCGAACCTGGACGAACTGCCCGGGCCAGAGCCGGCGGTCCGAATTGGCAAAGGTTGCCTTGAGCCGGATCGTGCCGGTGGCCGGATCGACACTGTTGTCGAGAAAGGTGACCACCCCCTCCCCGGCCGGCTCCGCGGCGCCGGGCAGCAAGGCACTCACCCGCAGCGGTTCGGTGGCGAGGTGGCGACGAACTTCGCCGAGGAGGCGTTCCGGAATATGGAAAGCGACCGTCACCGGTTGCAGCGCCCTGATCGTCACCAGGTCTGGAGCATCGTTGGCCCTGACCACCGTCCCCGGGTGGACCAGCAAGGCGCCGGTCAGACCGTCCTGGGGCGCGCGGATGGTCGCGTAACCGAGCTGGATCGTGGCATTATCGAGACTGGCCTGGCTCGACGCAACGGCCGCGGCCAGGGCGTCGGCCCGGGCCTGGGCGGTTTCGGCCTCGTTGCGACTGATAAAGCCGTCGACGAGCAGTTGCGCATAACGCTGCGCATCCCTGGCGGCATTAGCGGCTTCGACCCGGGCCTGGTTCAAATCGGCCTGCGCCCGGGCGACGGCCGCCTGCAACGGGGTCCGATCGAGGGTGAAGAGGGGAGTCCCTTTTTTTAACTCCTCCCCTTCCCGGAAGTGGACCGCCGTAATGACGCCCGCGACCTGGGAGCGGACCTGGACCGTCGCTGAAGCTTCGACCTGGCCGACTGCCTGCAATTCCACCGGCACCGCCTGCAGACGGGCCACAGCGACGGCGACCGGTAACGGCGGCGCGGTTTTCGCCGCAGGCGGCTCCCCGGAACAGGCGACCAGCAGCAGCATTGACAGTGCCAGCAGACTTCCAACCCGAACGATTCCTTGCATCTGCGGCTACTCCGCTCTTGCTGAATTGAATTTCCCGCCGGGCCCTGCTCTCCCCGGTCCCGCTCACCCTCCGTGCAAATTACGTCATTCTCTGGAGAGCGTCAATTTGATTTGCACCCGCCCGAATGACAAGGGGCCGGCGAAACTGGCCGGCCCCTTGTCATTCAGTTTTCCCAGTCTCCTCAATAGCGGGCATCGGCGAATTCGACCCAGCCACCCGCCTCGACCAGGGCCTTGTCGAAGGGAGAGATTTCGAACCGGAAAGCTTCGCTTTTGCCCCCTGCTCGGGCGGAAAGCTGCTGCCCGGCAAGGTCAACGGTGACTTCGACCGGACCGGCCGCCTGCAGGGCAAAGAGCCGGTCGATATCCGCCCTGGGAAGTTCAATCGCCAGCATGCCGCCATTGAACATATTCTGCCGGAAAATCCGGGCATAGCCCTCGGCGATGATGGTATGGATATCGTTGACTTCGAAGACCCAGGGCGCATGTTCCCGGGAGGAGCCGCAACCAAAGTTCTCCCGGGATACGATCACCCGGGCCTGCTTCAGGGTTTCCCCCCGGGGGTCGAAACCTTCGAGCTTGAGGTCCTCCAGGCAATAGGGCTTGAGGGCCTCTTTCGTCACCTCGGTCAGGTACTTGGCCGGGATGATTTCATCAGTGTTGATATCGGAACGGTCGAGAAGGAGCGCCGGGCCGCCAAAAACCTTTTTCATAGCGATGAATCCCTTTCAGACTGTGCGAAAATAGTGCGCCACGCTACCGCTTCAGAGCGAACGGGCATCGGTAATGACCCCGGTGAGGGCCGAGGCCGCTGCCGTGGTCGGGCTCATCAGGTGGACCATCCCGCCCTTGCCCATGCGGCCGTTGAAATTGCGGTTGCTGGTCGAGGCACAGACCTCCCCTTCGGCGAGGACACCGTTGCTCATCCCGAGGCAGGCGCCGCAGGTCGGATTGGTGACACAGAAGCCGGCCTCCATGAAGACCTGGATTATCCCCTCGGCGAGAGCCTCGTTGAAAATTTTGGGGGTCGCCGGCGAGACGATACCGCGCACGGTCTCGGCAATCTTCTTCCCCTTGAGCACCGCCGCGGCCTGGCGCAGGTCTTCGATCCGCCCGTTGGTACAGGTGCCGATATAGACCTGGTCGACGCGGGATCCGCTCAATTCGCCAACCGCCTTGACATGATCCGGTTTGTAGCCATAGGTAACCTGAGGCTCGAGCCCGGAGACATCGAAGGTCAACACTTTTTCGTAAACCGCATCGGCGTCTGAATGCCAGACCCGATAGTCCTCGACTGCCGCCGCCTTGTTCGGAAACTCGTCCTGAATGAAGGTCCAGAGGTAATCGACCGTGGTTGCATCGGGAAGACAGATGCCGCAGGTCCCACCCGCCTCGATCGCCATATTGCAAAGCGTCATTCGCGCATCCATGCTCATCGCTTCGACGATCGGCCCGCGGAATTCCAGGACCCGGTCCGTGGCGCCGTTAACGCCGAGTTGGCCGATGACGTGAAGGATCACATCCTTGGCATAGACACCTGCGGGCAGGGTACCGACGAGATCAACCCGGATCGAAGCGGGTTCCCGAAAGGCACATACCCCTTTAAGGATGCCGACCTCGAGGTCGGTGGTACCAACGCCGGCGGCAAATGCGCCGAAAGCACCATGGGTACAGGTATGGGAGTCACCCATGATGACGGTGTAACCTGGACGGATATAGCCCTTTTCCGGGAAGAGCGCGTGGCAGACCCCGTTGTGCCCGACATCGAAAAAGTCCTTGATGTCATGGCGCCGGGCCCAGTCGCGCAGCATCTTCGCCTGCAGGGCAGTTTTGCTGTCCTTGGACGGGGTGACATGGTCAATCACCGCCTTGATCTTGGTGTTGTCGAACACCCGATCCTTTCCCCGCCACTCGAGGTCGGCAATCGCAACCGGAGTGGTGATTTCGTGGCAAAGAACCCGGTCGAGGTCAAGCACCTTGGTCCCCGGGAAGGGTTCATCACGCAGGTGTGCATCGAAAATCTTTTCAGCAATGGTCTTGCCCATGTTCACTCCTTGATAGCTTCGGCTGTTCGCGTTTTGCCGCTGGCTGCCTGCTGGCAGCTCCTCTTCACAAATGGACCGGGTTCCGCTTCGGTGTCGAGGCGACCTTGTTAATGGCATTGATATAAGCCTTGGCCGAGGCAACGATGATGTCGGGATGCGCTCCCTGACCGATGATCTCGCGACCGCCCTCTTCCAGGCGGACGGTACATTCCCCCTGGGCATCGGTACCGCCGGTAATAGCGCCGACGGTAAAGGTGACGAGGCGGGCCGAACTCTTGGTCAGCTTGCGGATCGCCTTGAAGGTGGCGTCGACCGGTCCGTCCCCCATGGTGGCGGTCTTGCGCTTGCGGCCGTCGATTTCCATTTCGACGGTGGCCGTCGGCGCGGCGAAGGAGCCGGAGGAGACGTTCATCTGCAACAGCTTGAAGCGCTCGGGGACGCGGATGATCTCGTCGGCGACGATGGCGTCGAGGTCCTCGTCAAAAATCTCCTTTTTCTGGTCGGCGAGGGACTTGAAACGAACAAAAGCCTTTTCCGAGTCCTCCTTGGAGAGGGTGTAGCCGAGTTCCTTCAATCGCTCGATAAAGGCATGGCGTCCCGAATGCTTGCCGAGGACCAGTTTGTTGGTATTGAGACCGATCGACTCGGGGGTCATGATTTCGTAGGTCGATTTCTCCATCATCACACCATGCTGGTGAATGCCGGCCTCGTGGGCAAAGGCGTTGGCGCCGACGATCGCCTTGTTGGGCTGAACGACGATGCCGGTGATGGTGGAGAGGAGCTTGCTGGCGGCATAGATATGTTCCGTCGCCACATTGGTCTTGAAAGGCATGATGTCCTGGCGGGTGCGCAGGGCCATCACCACCTCCTCCAGCGAGCAGTTGCCGGCACGCTCGCCGATGCCGTTGATGGTGCATTCCACCTGCTCGGCACCCGCCTGGACTGCGGCCAGGGAGTTGGCGACCGCCAGGCCGAGGTCGTTATGACAATGGACCGAAATAATCGCTTTTTCGATATTCGGCACATTCTCCTTGAGGTAGCGGATGATATTGAAATATTCCGACGGGATGGTGTAGCCGACGGTGTCGGGAATATTGACGGTGATGGCGCCAGCATCGATCACCGCCTCGATCACCCGTGCCAGAAACGGCAGGCGGGTGCGTACGGCATCCTCGGCGGAGAATTCGACGTTCGGCGTGTAGCCGGCGGCGCGCTTGACGGCACGGACGGCGGTCTCGACGACCTGGTCCTCGCTCATCTTCAACTTGTACTTCATGTGAATGTCGCTGGTGGCGATGAAGGTATGGATCCGGCCCCGCTCACCGGCGTACTTGAGTGCTTCCCAGGCACGATCGATATCCATGTCGCCGGCCCGCGACAAGCCGGCGATCTGCGGGCCGCGGATGGTCTGGGCGACCCGTTTTACAGCCTCGAAGTCGCCGTCGGAGGCGATCGGAAAGCCGGCCTCGATGACATCGACATTGAGCTTTTCGAGCTGGTGGGCGATGCGCAGTTTCTCCTCGATGTTCATGCTGGCGCCGGGGGATTGCTCGCCATCGCGGAGGGTGGTATCGAAAATTCGGATTCTTTTGGGCTCGCTCATGCTTCGTCTCCTTGAATGGTTGCGGACCGCCTGGTCCGAAGTGACCGCAAAAACCTGGTTCCGGACGCATCGAACACGCGTCCTTCGGCTAGTTCACCTAGGTCAGCTTCCATACGGCCACCTCCTTTCCCTGCTGCCGGCGTCGGCAGGTCTTGCCGACGTCGCAAAAAAAGCTCCCGCCCTTTACAGGGGCGAGAGCTTGCGCTTCGCGGTACCACCCTGATTCAGTCCCGTCGGGACCCTTGATTGGCCGGTTACGCTGGCTGGCGGCGAAAGCTGAGCTGCCCTGGCAGGTTCACTTCCGCGGCTCCGAGGCGAGTTCAGCTTTTCCTGTACCGGCTTGCAGCGACCGCCGGCTCTCTGGGACAGGAGGGGAGCCTACTACTCCTCTTCATCGCCTTTCTGCATATGCCCAGTAAATAGACCAGAAGATCCAGGGGGTTGTCAAGCCTGTTCCGCGGTTTTGAAACGCCGGCATGACGTTTTTCCGGCGGGCCAGACTCGGTTTGATTCCCCCGAATCGATTTTTCGGTCAGCGCAGGAACCCGAGGATCGATTCCCCGGCAACGGTCGTCTCGCCATTGCGGACCGTGACTTCAGAGCCGGGGGGGAAATAGAGATCGACCCGGGAACCGAAGCGGATCAGGCCGTAACGGCAGCCGCGTTCGAGGGTATCGCCAACGTCCGGGTAGGTGACGATGCGCCGCGCGATCAGGCCGGCGATCTGGACACAGAGGAGCCGCAGTCCCTCGGGCGTTTCGATCAGCAGACCGGCCTGCTCGTTCTGCAGGCTCGCCTTGTCGAGGGAGGCATTGACGAAGGCGCCCTTGTTGTAAAACTTCTCGACCACCGTGCCGCTGACCGGGGCGCGGTTGACATGAACGTTGAAGACGTTCATGAAAATGCTGACCTTGGTCGCCTTCCCTTTGAAATAGCGATCCTCCATGACCTCGCCGACAAAGATCACCTTGCCGTCGGCGGGGGCGATCACGGCATCCGCTTCATCGGGCGTCACCCGCTCGGGATTACGGAAGAAGTAGACCGTGAAGAGGCTCAGCCCGAGGAAGAGCAGGGTCGGCAGCGACCAGCCCAAAAGAGCAAAAACCAGGGTGATAAAAGAAAAAAGGGCGATAAAAGGATATCCTTCGCTCGCCACCGGTTGGTTCTGATTACGCACCGTGATCGTCCCTTCTGCAATACGAGCGGGGGGCCGGGAAGTCCATCGACTCCCCGGCCCCCCGCTCATGATCAGTTTTTACTCTTGTCGACGATCTTCTGGATCCAGGGCATCATGCTGCGCAGCCGCTCGCCGACCTGCTCGATGGGGTGCGCGGCGTTGAGGCGACGGCGGGCGGTCATCTCCGGGTAGTTGGTCTGTCCCTCGAGGATGAAGCGCTTGGCGTAGTCACCGGTCTGGATGTTTTTCAGGCACTCGCGCATCGCCTTGCGGCTTTCTTCGTTGATGACGCGGGGGCCGGTCACGTACTCGCCGTATTCGGCATTGTTGGAGATCGAGTAGTTCATGTTGGCGATGCCGCCTTCGTACATCAAATCGACGATCAGCTTGAGCTCATGGAGGCACTCGAAGTAGGCCATCTCCGGCGCATAGCCGGCCTCGACCAGGGTTTCGAACCCGGCCTTGACCAGTTCCACGGCGCCGCCGCAGAGGACCGCCTGCTCCCCGAAGAGGTCGGTTTCGGTTTCATCCTTGAAGCTGGTCTCGATGATGCCGGTACGACCACCACCGATGGCACTGGCGTAGGAGAGCGCCACATTCTTCGCCTTGCCGGAAGCGTCCTGGAAGACGGCGATCAGGTCGGGAATGCCACCGCCGCGGGTGAACTCGCTGCGCACGGTGTGCCCCGGGGCCTTGGGGGCAATCATGATGACATCGAGGTCGGCACGGGGGACGACCTGGTTGTAATGGATTGCGAAACCGTGGGCAAAAGCGAGGGTCGCCCCCTGCTTGAGGTTCGGCTCGATTTCCGCTTTGTAAAGCTGGGACTGGAATTCGTCGGGGGTGAGGATCATCACCAGGTCGGCCGCCGCCACGGCGGCCGGGACGGGCTTGACGGTGAGGCCGGAATTCTGGGCCTTCTTCGCCGAGGCCGAGCCCTCACGCAGGGCCACGGTGACATCAACCCCGGAATCCTTGAGGTTGTTGGAGTGGGCATGCCCCTGGGAACCGTAGCCGATGATGGCAACCTTCATCCCGCGGATCAGGGAGAGGTCGGTATCCTTGTCGTAATAAACCTTCATAGTCTGGTTTCCTCCTCGTTACGGAACATAGTCGCTATTGAGCCAATCCTTATAACATGAACGGCACTCCGGTGCCAAACCCTTTTAACCTGGACCGTAAAGGGAGCGACATCAGCGAGCGGCGGCCGGCCGGCCCCCTACTCGGCCCCCTTCCACCCCTTGCTGCCGCGTCCGAGCACCACCGGCCCGGAGCGGACCAGTTCCTTGATCCCCAGCGGCCGCAGCAGTTCGACGATGGCATCGATCTTGGCCGGCGCACCGGTGATCTCCACCGTATAGGAGCGGGGCGTGACATCGACCACCTTGGCGCGGAAGATATCGACAATGCGCAGGACCTCCGCCCGGGTCTCCTCTTCGGCGGTGACCTTGATCAGCGCCATCTCCCGCTCGATAAAGTCCTGGCCGGTAAAATCGATCACCTTGATGGTATCGATCAGCTTGTTGAGCTGCTTGGTGATCTGTTCGAGAATCTGGTCGTCGCCCCGGGTCAGAATGGTCATCCGTGAGATCGAGGGATCGAGGGTCGGGGCCACCGACAGGCTCTCGATATTGAAACCGCGCCCCGAAAAGAGCCCGGCCACCCGGGTCAGGACGCCGAACTCATTCTCCACCAGCACCGAAATTGTATGTTTCATCGGAAGAGTCTCCTTAGAGTTGCATTGCAGTCGATCGATGTGAATAGGACCGATGAAGCGCCATAAGTCCCAGTGGTCCTATGGGTCCTGGTCCTTGGCCCTTAAGACGCCAGCACCATTTCGTTGAGTCCGGCGCCGGCCGGAACCATCGGCAGCACGTTCTCTTCCCGGGCCACCTTGAACTCCATGATCACCGGACCGGGGGTCGCGAACGCCTGCTTGATCACCTCCTCGACCTCGTCGGGGCTGGTCGCCCGCAGGCCAGTGGCGCCATAGGCTTCGGCCAGTTTGACAAAATCGATGGGGAGTTCCATGCAGGTCTGGCTGTAGCGGCGATCGAAAAAGAGCTGCTGCCACTGGCGGACCATGCCGAGAAAATTGTTGTTGAGGATGACGATTTTCACCGGCAAGCGGTACTGTACCAGGGTCGCCAGTTCCTGGGAATTCATCTGGAACGAGCCGTCGCCGGAGATATCGATCACCTGGCGCTCGGGGAAGGCGGCCTGGGCCCCGAGAGCCGCTGGCAGTCCGTAGCCCATGGTGCCGAGCCCGCCGGAGGTGAGGAAGGTCCGGGGCTGACGGAACTCGAAGAACTGGGCGGTCCACATCTGGTGCTGACCGACTTCCGTGGTGACGATGGCATCGTCGTTCGAGAGTTCGCGCAGCTTTTCGATGACGTACTGGGGCTTGATGATCTTGTCGGAGGCCTGGTAGGCCATCGGATGCTTGGCCTTCCAGCCGTCGATCTCCTGGCGCCAGGGCGCGAGGGTCGCGACCAGTTCTTTCACCTTGTCAGCATGCCCGCCCAGGTCGGCCACCATTTTCTGCAGGACATCCTTGAGGTCGCCGACGATCGGCAGATCGACGCGAACATTCTTCTTGATCGAGGTCGGGTCGATATCGATATGGATGATCTTGGCGTGGGGGGCGAAGGTCGCGATCTTCCCGGTCACCCGGTCATCGAAACGGGCACCGACAGCAATCAGCAGGTCGGAATGGGTGATCGCCATGTTGGCATAATAGGTGCCGTGCATGCCAAGCATGCCAAGACTCAGCGGGTTGTTGCGGGGGAAGGAAGCCATCGCCATCAGGGTGGTGGTCACCGGGGCCTGGATGGTTTCGGCAAAACCGAGCAGTTCGTTGCTGGCGTCCGACAGCGTCACCCCGCCGCCGACATAGATGACCGGCTTTTTCGCCGCCAGGATCATCTTCACCGCCTTCTCGATCTGGCGCGGGTTGCCGCTGTAGGTCGGCTTGTAGCCGCGAATCTCGACCGTCTCGGGATATTCGAATTTGGTCGAGGCCATTTGCACATCCTTGGGCAGGTCGATCACCACCGGCCCGGGGCGGCCGGTGCGGGCGATGTAGAAGGCCTGCTTGATGATCCGCGCCAGGTCCTTGACATCCTTGACCAGGTAGTTGTGCTTGGTGATCGGGCGGGTGATGCCGATAATGTCGGCCTCCTGAAAAGCGTCGTTCCCGATCAGCGCCGTCGGCACCTGGCCGGTGATGACGACCAGCGGAATCGAATCCATGTAGGCCGTGGCGATGCCGGTGATGGTGTTGGTGGCGCCGGGACCGCTGGTTGCAATGGCGACACCGACCTTGCCGGTGGCCCGGGCATAGCCGTCGGCGGCATGCACCGCCCCCTGCTCATGGCGGTTGAGGATGTGCTTGATCGGATAATCCATCAAGTCGTTGTAAATATTGATGACAGTCCCCCCGGGATAGCCGAAAACGGTATCAACCCCTTCCAGCACCAGGCTTTCGAGCAGAATCTGCGATCCGGTTTTCTTCACCGAAACCTCCCCATTTTTAAAAGCAATGTTAAATTTTGAACTTCGAATTTTGAATTAAATTCACAATTTATAATTCAAAATTCAAAATTGTCATTCATGCCTTGGTCACCGCCCCGGTATTGGCCGAAGTGACGACGGCCGCATAACGGGCGAGCCAGCCGCCACTGATTTTCGGCTCGGGCCGGCTCCAGCGGCTGCGGCGCTCCTCCAGAACGGCCGCATCGACCTTGAGTTCCAGCTTGCGGTTGGGAATATCAAGCAGGATGGTATCGCCATTTTCGACCAGGGCGATGGGACCTCCTTCCGCCGCTTCCGGCGAAATATGCCCGATGCAGGGCCCGCGGGTGCCGCCGGAGAAGCGCCCGTCGGTGATCAGGGCGACGCTGTCGCCGAGGCCAAGCCCCATCAGGGTCGCGGTGGGGGCGAGCATCTCGCGCATGCCGGGTCCTCCCTTGGGCCCTTCGTAGCGGATGACGACGATATCACCAGGGACGATGACGCCATTCATCAGCGCCTGCATTGCCCCTTCCTCGGAATCGAAGCAGACCGCCTTCCCTTCGAAGAGCATCATCTGTTCCGACACGCCGGACTGTTTGACGACCGCCCCGTCCGGCGCGAGGTTGCCGCTGAGGACGGCAATCCCGCCCTCGGCGCGCACCGGATCACTCACCGGGTGGACGACCTCCTCGTCGACCCGTTCGACACTGGCGACGATCTCCTGCACCGTCGGTCCGGTCAGGGTCGGGTTGTCGTTGATGCGATCGCGCAGCTGGTAGAGGACCGCGGCGACGCCGCCGGCGGCGTCGAGGTCTTCCATGAAATGCTTGCCGCCGGGGTTCATCGACGCCAGTTGCGGGGTGGTGCGCCCGAGCTCGTCGAAGGTCTCCAGCGGCAGCTCGACGCCGGCCTCCCGGGCGATGGCGAGGAGATGCAGAACCGTGTTGCTCGAGCCACCGAGGGCGAGGTCAACGCGGATGGCATTTTCAAAGGCGGCCCGGGTCATGATCTGGCGCGGCGTGATCTGGTCGCGCACCAGTTGCACGATACGCTCCCCGGAGGCGAAGGCGATGCGCCGTTTGAGGGAAGAAACCGCCAGCGCCGTTCCGCAGCGCAGCAGGCTCATGCCGAGGGTCTCGGTCAGGATCGCCATGGTGTTGGCGGTGAAGAGCCCCTGGCAGGAACCGGCGGTGGGACAGGCCTGGTCCTCGCACATCTGCAATTCCTTGGCGTCGATCACCCCCGCCTTGTAGCGGGCCATCGCCTCGAAGGTGTCGCTGACAAAGGAGAAGCGCCGGGTCCCCTCGCCGCGGCCGGTCAGCATCGGTCCGGCGGTGACGACAATGCAGGGGATGTCGAGCCGCGCTGCGGCCATCAACATCCCCGGGGTGATCTTGTCACAGTTGGTGAGGAGCACCAGGCCATCGAGGCGATGGGCCTCGGCGACCGATTCGATCATGTCGGCAATCAGCTCCCGGGTCGGCAGGGAATAGTGCATCCCCTTGTGCCCCATGGCGATGCCGTCACAGACGCCGGGAATCCCGAAAAAGAAGGAATAGCCGCCACCGCTGTGTACGCCCTTTTCGATAAAGCGCTCCAGGTCGCGCATCCCGGTATGGCCGGGGATGAGATCGGTGAAGGAGGTGGCAACCCCGATGAAGGGGCGGTCCATCTGTTCCCGGGGGACACCGGTCCCCATCAGCAGGGCGCGATGGGGGGTACGTTCGAAACCCTGGGTGATCATGTCACTGCGTTTGCTCATGGCAGGGCGAATCCTTGTCTGGATGCTGAGAATAAGCGGACAGGGGTCGGTCAGACCCCTGTCCGCAACTGGTCCTTCGTTCGATTTCCCACCCAAGGCGGGATCATCCTGAGACAGCAAGGGGTTCCGGTGCTCACGGAACCCCTTGCCGTGCAAAAGCTGGCGGTCAGTGCCGGTGGCCGGCGATAATTCGCTCCATCTCGTCCTTGCCGGCAAGTTTCAGTTTCTGGATTTTTTTCTTTTCTATCTCGTCTTCCGGGGTCAGAAAGGGCCGATCCTCAAGCTGATTCAATTCCTTTTCCAGCAAGCGGTGTTCTTCGTAGAGCAGACGAAAGCGAGGATTGCTGTCGAACAGCGTCTGAACCACAGTCTGGTCTTTCTCCTCCATCGAGCACCTCCCGGGCAAGGGTTAACACGGAGCGAATAACGCCTTTTTAAAATAGCGATTGGCCAAAAACTTGTCAACCATCTAGAACGCCGGCGGCGGTCCGCCGGGAATGCATGATTTCCGCTTCGCTGCGACGGATGTAGCGGGCTTTCAGGGCGGCCGCCGAGCAGCCCTCCCCGGCGGCGAGCGCCTGCTGCACCAGGGGAGCGGCAAAGCTGACACGAAGAAGATTCCCCGGCCAGGGGACAAAGTGAGCCCGGGTGCCGAGACGCCGGACAATAAGGGTCCGGTAGACCAGAGCGCCGTCGCCGACAAAGAGGGTCGTCTCGGCAAGGTCGTCGAGCAACCCTTCCGGGTCGATCACCGCCTCTACCCCCTGCAACTGCGGAACACCCTCAAACCATCGGTAAAGCCCGGCATAGACTTCCTTTTTTCGGGCATCGAGCAGGACACAGACCGGAAGGGAAGAGGCGGGGAACTGGCAGGCCAGCGCCTGCAGCGAGGAGATGCCGACCAGCGGCTTGCCGGTGGCCAGCGAGAGTCCCTTGGCGGTTGCGATTCCGACCCGCAACCCGGTAAAGGAGCCGGGGCCGTGCACCACCCCGATCGCGTCGAGTTGGGAAAGGCTGGTACCGGTATCCGCGAGAAGCCGGTCAATCCCGGCCAACAGGCGATCGGAATGGGGGCTGGCAAGGTTGAGCAGCAATTCGGCGAGCACCTGCTCACCGGCGGTGAGCGCGATACTTCCCGCCGGGGTAGCCGTGTTGATCAGGAGCAGGCGTGGGTCCATCACTGACCACCGAAGAGCAACCGCACGATGTCGTTGTAGAAGGCGAGAACCATCAGCATGATCAGCAGCGCCAGGCCGACCTGCTGGGCGATTTCCCGGGTGCGCAGCGACAGGGGGCGCCGCAGCACCGCCTCGAAGAGATTGAAGAAGAGATGACCACCGTCGAGAATCGGGATCGGAAAGAGGTTGAGAATCCCGAGCTGGATACTCAAAAAGGCCAGCACCGAAAGAATGCTGGCGAGATCGGTCTGCGCCGCCTGTCCGGCGATCTGCACCACGGTAATGGGACCACCGATGTTCTTGGTCGAGACCTGTCCGGCGACCAGCTTCTGGATAAAGACCAGGGTCAGCTCGATCAGCTCAATCGACCGCTTTCCGCCCGCCTGAATCGACGCCAACAGGCCGAAGCGCTTGAAGACCGTCGCCTGGTCCGGGGCGATCCCTATCAGGTAGTCCGAACCCTGGCCGTCTTCGCGCACCGGGGTCAGGGTGAGCGCAAGGGGCTTGCCCTGGCGCTCGATGTGAAAGGTCATGGCAGCGCCCTCCCCCTGCTGGATGACCTGTTTGAGGTCGTACCAGGAGGTGATGGGAGTAGCGTCGATGGCAAGGATGCGATCGCCGACCTCGAGACCGGCGGCGCTGGCCGGCATGCCCGGTGCGAGGCCACCGACCACCGCCTCCTGGCGGGGAAAGAGCCCGAGGGAACGCAGGCCCTCAAGCCCGCCATTGGCCGGCGTCAGGATGAGGCTCAGCGGCTGCCCGTCACGGCGCCCCTCCACCTGCAACACGCTCCCGGCGTGGGCAAGGAGGGAGAGGTTGGCCTCATTCCAGGTCGAGACCGGGTCGCCGTTGATCTGCTCGATGCAATCCCCCGGCAGGAACCCGCTGCGACCGGCGTCGGAATCGGCAGCGACAAAGCCGATGCAGGGCGGCTCTTCGAGGAAGGCCGGCAGCTGCACCCCGACCAGGTAGGCAACTGGCATGATCAGGAAGGGGAAGATCAGGTTCATCAAGGGACCGGCGGCGACAATGGCGCTACGCCGCGATACCGACTTGTCGGCAAAGGAACGTTCCTTCTCGGCGGCGGTCAGTTCGGCATCTTCACCGTTCTCCCCCCCTCCTTCGCCCAGCATCTGGACGTATCCGCCAAGCGGAACGGCGCAGATCATGTACTCGGTTTCGCCCCAGGTCCGGGAGACCAGCCTGGGACCGAATCCGAGGGAAAACTTGAGAACCTTGACGCCGGCCCACTTGGCGACGCAGAAATGTCCGAGTTCATGGACGAAAACCAGGATGCCGAGCATGATAATCCCGGCCAGAATGGTGATCATTGGACCTCCCGGTCAGAGTAGGACGGCCATCTGCCGGCGGGCTTCTTCGCGAGCCCAGCGGTCAGCGTGGAGGACGTCATCGATATGGTGCAGGGGAGAAACCGGATGCCGGTCCAGAACCTGCTGGATCAGCGCCGGGATATCGAGAAAACCGATCTGGCCGCCGAGGAAGGCTTCGACGGCAATTTCGTTGGCGGCATTGAGAACCGCCGGGGCGCTCCCCCCGGCGGCGAGGGCGGCGTAGGCAAGTTCCAGGCAGGGAAAACGTCCCTGTTCCGGCGCATCAAAGGTGAGACTCTGCAAGGCGCAGAGGTCGAGGGGCGGCAGATCAAGGGGCAGCCGGTCGGGGTAAGAGAGGGCGTAGGCAATCGGCGTTTTCATGTCGGGTATCCCGAGCTGGGCGATAACCGACCCGTCCCGATATTCGACCATGGAATGGACGATGCTCTGCGGGTGGATGTGCACCGCGATCCGCTCTCCGGGGAGGTCGAAGAGCCAGCGGGCCTCGATCACCTCCAGCCCCTTGTTCATCATCGTCGCCGAATCGATGCTGATCTTGCGTCCCATCTGCCAGTTGGGGTGGGCAAGGGCATCGGCCGGAGTTACGCCGGAGAGTTCCGCCAGGCTGCGGGTCCGGAACGGACCGCCGGAGGCGGTGAGGATCAGGCGCCTGACATCGGCATGGCGATGCCCCTCAAGGGACTGGAAAATGGCGGAATGTTCACTGTCGACCGGGAACAGCTTCACCCCTTTGCGCGCTACCGCGGCCATCACCAGCGGGCCGGCTGTTACCAGGGTCTCCTTGTTGGCAAGGGCGATCCCCTTGCCCGCCTCGATTGCCGCCATGGTTGGCACCAGCCCGGCAGCCCCGACGATGGCCGAAACGACCATGTCGACCCCCGCGAAGGTGGCGCAGGCGATCAGCCCTTCAATGCCGCTGACGATTTCGACCGGGGAGGGCCCGAGCAGCTGTTGCAATTGGGAGCGATGGTCTTCGCTCAATACCCCGACCAGGGCCGGCCGGAAGCGGCGGACCTGGTCGGCGAGGCGCTCGATGTTCTGCCCGCCGCTGAGGGCACCCACGGAAAAGCGATCGGGATGGGCGGCCACGATGTCGAGGGTGCTGACGCCGATAGAACCGGTGGCCCCGAGGATGGCGAGACATTTGTGATCGGCAGGCGGCATGGTCAGGCACCGAACCGTAGCAGGGCGTAATAGTAGGCGAGAGGAAAGACGAAAAGAAGGCTGTCCAGGCGGTCGAGAATGCCACCGTGGCCGGGAATCAGGGTCCCCGAATCCTTGACGCCGAAACTGCGCTTCAGCATCGACTCAAAGAGATCACCCAGTTGACCGACACTGCCAAGGACCAGGCCGAGAAACAGCGTATCGATCCCGGTCAGCATCGGCAGAAACCAGAGTTTGGCCAGAAAGGCGCCAGCCAGGCTGCCAAGCAGTCCGCCGATAGCGCCCTCGATACTCTTCTTCGGGCTGATGGCGGGGTAGAGTTTATGGCGACCGAAGTTGATACCGCTGAAGTAGGCAGCGGAATCGCCCGCCATCACCACCAGCATGACGAGAAAAACCCAGCCCCGGCCGTCGGGGAGCCCCCGCAGCATCGCCAGATGGGCGAGCAGCAGTGGCACGTAAATGAAACCGAGCAGAATCAGGTTGATCTGGGTGATGACCGAGGCGAGATCCCGAAAGCGCAACAGAAAAAGGATGGCGATGAAAATAAAAGCGAGGGCAATGCCACCGAGGCCCCAGGGCGAGGGGGCAAGGCTGACCAGGGGAACCAGGAGCGCACCCGCAACGACAGCGATGCGCTTTTCAAGAACCCGGTCGGCCGGCAGGCTCATACTGAAGAGTTCGTGCAAGGCCGGGATGGCGACCACCGTGACCAGGGCGGCAAACCAGGCCGGTCCGGCGAAATAGACGAACAGCACCAGTAACGGCAGGAGAATCAGGCCGGTCAGAATTCGCTGTCTAATAACAATCCTCCGAGGACGAATCCCGGTCCCGGGCCAATTGGGCGCCCGTCAGACCGAAGCGCCGCTGGCGCCGGCTGAATTCATCGATCGCCTTGTGCAGTTCAACGGGGGAAAAATCGGGCCAGAGGGCCTCGCTGAAATAGAGCTCGGTATAGGCCAGTTGCCAGAGGAGAAAATTGCTGATGCGGTGCTCACCGCTGGTCCGGATCAGCAGGTCCGGATCGGGGAGACCTGCCGTGTCGAGGCGGCCGGCGAACTCTTCCTCGTCGATCCGGGCCGGGTCGAGACGGCCGGCGGCAACATCGCGGGCCACCGCCTGCATCGCCCGCAGAATCTCGTTGCGGCTGCCATAGGAGAGCGCCAGGGTCAGGACCATCTCCCGGTTCGACGCGGTACTCTCGATGGTCGACTCGAGAATCTGCCGGATTTCAGCGGGGAGCCGATTGATTTCGCCGATGACGCGGAGTTGGATCCCCTGCTTGAGCAGGGAATCGAGTTCGCTCTGCAGGTAGCGCCCGAGCAGCCCCATCAGGGCGTTGACTTCAGCGGCGGGGCGTCCCCAGTTTTCCGAGCTGAAGGCATAGAGGGTGAGGAAAGGAATCCCCGATTCGCGGCAATCGGTGACGATCTTCTGCACCACCTCGACCCCACGCTGATGGCCGACAATACGGGGCAGCCGACGGTTTTCGGCCCAGCGGCCGTTGCCGTCCATGATGATCGCGATATGTCGGGGAGCAGGCATGGGAGGCTCTCGCAGCTGGAAATTCAGGCCTTTATAGGTAGCATGAAACGCACCTTCAGGCAAGCGCCGCGAGCGAGGATTTGGGGCAAAAAAGGGGCGCCGCAAGCGGCGCCCCGGCTCGGTTCAGTCGACGATGGCGTTTACCGGGCAGCTGTCTTCGCAGGCACGGCACTCGGTGCAGTCGTCGTTGATGGCGAATTTGTCGCCGGCCTCGACGATGGCGCCCAGGGGGCAAGTATCAACGCAGGTTCCACAGGCAATGCAGTCTTCGGTGATTTTAAGAGCCATTTCTAAGTTCCTCCTTTTGGTTTTGGTTTGTGGAGATCAGATCTCCATCACTTCTTTTTCCTTGACCGCCACCACCTCGTCAGCCTTTTTGACAAACTGGTCGGTCAAATCCTGAATCTCCTTCTCGCCGCGCTTGAGCTCATCCTCGGAGATTTCCTTTTCCTTTTCCAGTTTTTTCAGCCCTTCGTTGCCATCGCGGCGGACATTGCGGATGGCGATCTTCGCCTCTTCCCCCATGCGCTTGATCTGCTTGACCATTTCCTTGCGCCGCTCTTCCGTCAGGGCCGGAATGGCAATGCGCACCAGAACCCCGTCGGAAGCGGGATTCAGCCCAAGATCAGACTTGAGAATCGCCTTTTCAATATCGGGGATCAGCTTCTTTTCCCAGGGCTGGATGGTAATCAGGCGCGGTTCGGGGACGACCAGGGTTGCGACCTGATTGAGGGGAGTCGGGGTGCCGTAGTAATCGATGCGGATATCGTCCAGCAGCGAAACCGACGCCCGCCCGGTACGGACCCGGGTGAACTCTTTTTTCAGTGCCTCGATCGCTTTCTCCATGCCGACTCGAGCCTTGCCGATGAGATCCTGGTACATGGTCAGTCTCCTTTCACGATGGTCCCGATCCCCTCGCCGAGCACAACCTTCTGGATGTTGCCGCGCCGGGTCAGATCGAAAACCACGATGGGAAGGTTATTATCCATGCAAAGCGACGTTGCCGTGGCATCCATCACCTGAAGATTCATCTTCAGAACGTCGAGGTAGGTAAGGGTCGGGAACTTGACCGCGTTCTTGTCCTTGGCCGGGTCGGCGCTGTAGACCCCGTCGACCTTGGTCGCCTTGAGGATCACTTCGGCATTGATCTCCATGGCCCGCAGGCTGGCGGCGGTATCGGTGGTGAAGTACGGGTTCCCGGTCCCGGCGCCAAAGATGACGACCCGCCCCTTCTCGAGGTGTCGCACCGCGCGGCGCCGGATATACGGTTCGGCGACCTCCTGCATTTCGATGGCCGACTGGACCCGGGTGACGACCCCGACCTTCTCCAGGGCATCCTGCATCGCCAGGCTGTTCATCACCGTCGCCAGCATCCCCATGTAATCGGCGCTGGCCCGGTCCATCCCCCGGGAAGCGGCGGCAACGCCACGGAAGATATTGCCGCCACCGATGACCAGGGCAACCTGGACGCCAAGGGCGATCACGTCACGAATCTCTGCTGCAATGGCACCGATGACCTCGGGGTCAATCCCGTAGCCCTGGGTGCCGGCCAGCGCCTCGCCGCTCAGTTTAAGCAGAATGCGGCGGTAGATCGGTTCTTCGCCTGCCATGGCAACTCCAAAGGTTTATTTGGACAGGGAGGCTACTTCCGCAGCGAAATCGTCCTCTTTCTTCTCCAGCCCTTCGCCGAGCTGGAAGCGGACGAAACGATCAAGAGTCAGCGGGGCACCGATCGTCTTGCCGAGGGCCTCGACGACCTTGCCGACCTTCTGATCGGGATCGATGACGAAGGCCTGCTCCAGCAGGCAGACTTCGCCGAAGAACTTGTTGATCTGCCCTTCGATGATCTTCTCGACGATGTTGGCCGGCTTGCCGCTCTCAAGAGCCTTGGCCCGCATGATTTCCTTTTCCCGCTCGATCACCTCGGCCGGGACCTCGTCGCGCCGCAGGAACTGGGGGCTGGCAGCGGCAACATGCATCGCCACCTGCCGCGCCAGGCCGGCGACGCGCTCATCGTCACCGCGGCTCGTGCCGAGCTCGACCAGCACACCGATCTTGCCGGCACCGTGAACATAGGAAGCAATGACCCCCTGCGCCTCAAAGCGGGCGAAGCGGCGGATATTCATATTCTCGCCGATGGTGGCAATCTGGTGGGTCAGTTCCTCGCCAACGGTGCGGCTGCCACCGGGAAAGGTCAGCGCCTTGAGGGCTTCGACATCGGCGGGAGCGTGTTCGAGGACCGCCGCGGCAATGCCGGCGACAAAGCTCTGGAAGGCTTCATTCTTGGCGACAAAGTCGGTTTCCGAGTTGACCTCGACAACGACGCCCCGGTTCCCCTCACCGGCACAGGCGATCATCCCCTCGGCGGCAACGCGGCCGGACTTCTTGGCGGCGGCGGAGAGCCCCTTCTTGCGCAGGATATCGACCGCTTCCTCAATATTTCCATCCGCCTCGGCAAGGGCTTTCTTGCAATCCATCATGCCGGCGCCAGTCTTCCCGCGCAGTTCAGAGACCATTGATGCAGTAATGTTAGCCACGCTTTCCTCCTCTGAAAATCTTCTATTGGTTAAGGCCATCCGCCGGCCCGGATCTGTCAACCGGCCGCGAACGGCTATTGTCGGCAAAAAGGCGGCCGGACAGGTGCCGGCCGCCCTCGGGGCGTTTCACAGCAGTTGGGAATCAGGCCTCTGCGGCCGGACCCGCTGCGGCAACAACTTCAGGCTGAGCAGCCTCGACGGCAACTTCAGCGGCCGTCTCGCCACCTTCGGCGTCGCTGCGCAGACCAGCTTCACGGGCCTGGGCGCCCTCGATGCAGGCGTCGGCAATCCGCGCGGCAAAGAGGCGGATGGCGCGAATGGCGTCGTCATTGCCGGGAATCAGGTAATCGATTTCGTCAGGATCACAGTTGGTGTCAACCACGGCAACCACGGGAACACCGAGTTTGCGGGCTTCCTTGACGGCGATCCCCTCTTTCTTGGGATCAATGACAAAGATCGCACCAGGCATCTTGGTCATCCCCTTGATGCCGCCAAGGCTTCGCTCGAGCTTTTCCTTCTCCCGATCGAGCTGCAAAGCCTCCTTTTTGGTGATCAACTGATAGGTCCCGTCCTGGGACATGGTTTCAATCTTCTTCAGCCGGTCGATGCTCCCCTTGATGGTGCTGAAGTTGGTGAGCATCCCGCCAAGCCAGCGGTTGTTGACAAAATACTGGCCGGCGCGAACTGCCTCCTCGGCGATCGAATCCTGCGCCTGCTTCTTGGTGCCGACGAAAAGAATTTTGTCGCCGCCTTCGACCGTCTCCTTGACGAAGTTGTAGGCGGTCTTGAAATAGCGCACGGTCTTCTGCAGGTCAATGATGTAGATACCGTTACGGGCCCCGAAGATATAAGGTTTCATCTTGGGGTTCCAACGTTTGGTCTGGTGTCCGAAATGGACCCCGGCTTCGAGCAGTTGCTTCATGGTGATCTGGGACATCTTTTACCTTCTCCTTTAGCGGTTGATTTCCTCCGCCCCGGCTCTGGTTCCGCAACCCGTCATCAGTCCGGGCACCGCGCGGAGAGCCACCGAAGCGTGCGATTTGAATAACGTGTGTCTATACCATGCACCCCCCTGGCAAGGCAAGGGAAAAATAGGGGGATTCCAGTTTACAAGGACGCCCTTCTATACTAGGATGTCCGCCTATGTCAGCCCATCGAATCCATCGCTATATTGCACGCGAGGTCACCATCCCCGCCCTGCTCGGACTGCTGGTCTTCACCTTCGTGCTGATCCTCGGGCGGCTCCTCAAGCTGGCGGAGCTGGTCATCAACCAGGGCGTTCCCCTCGGCCAGATCACCACCCTTTTTGCTTACCTGATGCCAACCTTTCTGGTGATCACCATCCCGCTCGGCTTCCTCCTCGGCGTCCTTCTCGGCTTCACCAGGCTCTCGACCGACAATGAGATCACGGCCTTCAAGTCGACCGGCGTCAGCCTCTACCGCCTGCTGCGACCGGTTCTCTTCTGCGCCCTCGCCGCATCAACGCTGACCGCCCTCGCCACCCTGGTGATCGCCCCGGCCTGCAAGCAGCTCTTTCGCAGCCAGGTCTTTGAAATCGCCCTCAACCAGGCCAGCATCAAGCTGCAACCCCGGACCTTCAACACTGATTTCAACGGGCTCGCCATCTATGCCAATGGCGTCGATGAGCAGAGCGGAACCATGCAGGGGATCCTGATCGCCGATGAACGCTCCGGCAGCGCTCCGGCCGTGATCCTCGCCCGCTCGGGACGGATCATCCCCGATTCGAGCCAGATGGCTGTCACCCTGCGCCTGAACGACGGCACCATTCATCGCAAACCCGAGCAGAAATCGGCCGAAACCTACCAGCTGGTCAGCTTCGCAAACTATGACATCAACCTCAACCTCGGCCAGCAAACCCCCAGCAAGGAGAACCGCTACCGCAAGCCTTCCGAATACGCCCTCGGCGAGCTGATAACCAGCCTGCGCACGGCACCTGACGCCGCCGACCGGGCAGGATTCAGCATCGAACTCCAGCGCCGCCTGATCCTCCCCCTGGCACCGCTCCTCTTTGCCCTGATCGGGGTTCCCCTCGGGGTGCAGTCCAACCGCAGCGGTCGCAGCAGCGGGTTCGCCCTGGCGCTGATCGTCTTCCTCCTCTACTACATGTTCCTTTCCCTCGCCCAGACCCTGGTCGAAGAGAAGAACTTCCCGGTAATCCTCACCATGTGGAGCCCCAGCGTCCTCTTCTTCGCCGCCAGCATCTACCTGTTGCGGATCACCGCCAGCGAGAGACGCCTCCCCCTGGCCGACTGGATCAGGGACCGCTGGCGTGTGGCACGCCGGCTGTTGCGCCGCCGGGGGCTGGCATGACCCTGATTACCCGTTACCTGCTGCAGGCCTTTTCCCGGGTCTTCCTCCTCTCTCTGGTCGCCTTTGCCGGCATCTACCTGCTGGTCGACTTTGTCGAAAACGTCGACAGCTTCATCGCCCGCCAGGCGACAGCCACCGCATATCTTGTCTATTTTTTCGGCAAGCTCCCGCAGATCCTCACCCAGGTGACGCCGATGGCCATTCTCTTCGGGGTTTTCATGACCCTTGGCGGGCTCTCCCGCAGCAATGAGCTGACGGCGATGCGGGCGGGCGGCATCAGCCTCTGGCGTATCAGCATGCCGCTCCTGGGCGTGGCCCTGCTCGCCACCGTCGCCACCCTGGCCGCCAACGAATATGTGGTCCCCTACACGGCCAGAAAGGTCAACTTCATCAACCGCACCATCATCAAGGGGGAACCGAGCCAGCTGCTGCGCCGGGACCGGGTCTGGTTCCGTGAAGGGGACCAGCTGATCAATGTCCGCCTCGTCCTCCCCGCCGAAAAACTTCTCTACGGCATCTCCCTCTTCCGTATCGACCGTGATTTCCGGCTTCTCGCCCGCATCGACGCCGACCGTGCCGTATACCAGGATGGCCACTGGCTGTTCCAGAACCTGACCACCCGCACCTTTGCCGCCGACGGAAGCGAGTCGATGACCCTGGTGCGCGCGAAAGAAGAGGTCTTGCCGCTGGCCAAGACACCGAAGGACTTCGCAACGCCCGAATTCCGCAATGACGACCTCTCCTACCGGGAACTGCACCAGATGGTCGAGCGGCTCGAATCCGAGAATTTTTCGGCGACCCGCTACCGGGTTGACATGATGGCCCGCCTGGCCACCCCCTTCACCAGCCTGATCATGGCCTTTCTCGGCATCCCCTTTGCGCTGCAGAAAGGGCGCAATGCCAACCTGGCGATGGGGGTAGCGCTCAGTATTGCCGTCGGAGTCGTCTTCTACCTGGTCCAGGCGACCCTTCTCGCCTTTGGCTACTCGGCCGTGGTTCCCCCCCTGGTCGCAGCCTGGGCGCCCAATCTCCTCTTCGTTCTGATTGGCGTCTGGCTCCTCCTCTCCGCCCGCGACTGATCCCCTTGTCTCCACAGCGGCCTGTGGTTTAATCAAAAGTTGGGTTCAATTCCCCGCAGCTTGCTGCGCGATTTTTACTAAGGGTGTAGGCTGTTGATACCCCGTAGCTTGCTGCGGGGTAGTTCAATGAATCTCCCCGCAGCAAGCTACGGGGTATCAAAAGTTTAGATTGATCGCTTTCATCGAAGCAAGCTTCGGGGAATTCGACCCACCTGAGATTAAAGCTACGACTGTCAAGGAGAAGTAGCATGCGCAAATATTTCCTCTTCCTGCTGGGATTCCTCCTCTCTACGTCACTGCCGGCCCTGGCGACGGTGCAGATTACCTCGATGAGCCCGGACAGCGCCGCCCCCGGGGACGAAATCACCGTCACCGGCGGCCCCTTTTCCAATGAGATCGAAGTCCTTCTTGGCGAGATCAGGATCACGCCCCAGGCCGTTTCGGACCGGCGCCTGACCTTTTCCCTGCCGGAGCTCCCCCCCGGCCAATACCTGTTGCGCCTGGCCGAGCAAGGCCGGGTTTCGGCAAGCCCCCTGCTCTTCCGGGTGACCGAATCCGAACCGCGGATCAGCTCGTTGCAGCCGGTGGAGGTGGACGTCTGCGATACCGACCCGCCAGCGCAACTGACCGTCGAGGGGCAGGGCTTCCAATCGGGCAGCAGCTTGCTGATTGATGGCGTGACGATTGGTGTCGAGAAAATTTCCAGTGACCGCATTACCCTGACCCTCCCCCCCCTCGCCCCCGGAACCCACCAGGTGCAGGTCGCCAACCCTGCCGGCAGCCGCTCCCTCCCCCGTGGCCTGCTGGTCAACGGCACCCCGGTAATCTTTTCTACCCGGATCGGCGCCGACGATGTCACTACCTATGCACTGATCATCGAGGGGAAGAACTTCCTCGCCTCCTCCCAGCTACTCGTCGACGGCAAGCGCATTCCCCTCGTTGACCGGCAGCCGCCCGGCCGGGAAAGTGCCAGTCTCGGCGACTGTCGGACCATCGTCTACCACCGCCGTCCCTACAGCAGCCAACCGAAACCGATCACTCTGAAGGTGATCAACCCCGGCGGCCGGGAGAGTGCCGCGGTAACCATCCAGGCCCCTTAGATAACGCGTCGAGCAGCAGCACCCGGCGGCGCCTCGAACGAAAAAAGCCCCGCAGTTGCGGGGCTTTTTTCGTTTTGTTGCATGCTGCCAAACCGGCTCAGTACCGATAATGGTCCGGCTTGAAGGGGCCGGTGGCAGAAACACCGAGGTATTCGGCCTGGGCCGGGGTCAGGGTCGTCATCCTGGCCCCGAGCTTTTCAAGATGCAGGCGGGCCACCTTCTCATCGAGGAGTTTCGGCAGGACATAGACCTGGTTGCCATAAAGGCCGGTGTTGGCGAACAGCTCGATCTGGGCGATCACCTGGTTGCTGAAACTGTTGGACATGACGAAAGAAGGATGGCCGGTAGCACAGCCAAGGTTGAGCAGGCGGCCTTCGGCGAGAACGATGACCCCGTGGCCGTCGGCAAAGAGCCACTGGTCGACCTGGTTGCCGTGTTCCTGCGGGTTTTTGATGTTGATCTTGCGAATCCCCGGCACCTTGGCCAGCCCGGCCATATCGATCTCGTTGTCGAAGTGACCGATATTGCCGACAATGGCGTTGTGTTTCATCCGCGCCATATGCTCCGGGGTGATGATGTTGAAGTTGCCGGTGGCGGTAACGAAGATATCGGCGCTGGCCACCACATCCTCCAGCGTCTTCACCTCGTATCCCTCCATCAGCGCCTGCAGGGCGCAGATCGGGTCAATCTCGGTGACGATGACCCGGGCACCCTGCCCACGCAACGACTGACAGCACCCCTTGCCAACATCCCCGTAACCGCAGACCACGGCAACCTTGCCGGCGAGCATGACATCGGTAGCGCGCATGATCCCGTCGATCAGGCTGTGGCGGCAGCCATAGACGTTGTCGAACTTGCTCTTGGTGACCGAATCATTGACGTTCATCGCCGGGAAGGGGAGCTTCCCTTCTTTCTGCAGCTGATAGAGGCGATGGACACCGGTGGTGGTCTCTTCGGTAACCCCCTTGATCGAGGCACAGATCGCACTCCAGTCGTTCTTGCCGGCGGCAATCGACGCTTCCAGGCAGCGCACCAGTTCGCGCCAGTCCTCCGGGGCGTCCGCCCCGACCGCCGGAACTCCGGAGCGCTGCCAGTCGGCCCCATGCAGGACCATCATGGTGGCATCGCCGCCATCGTCGAGAATCATGTTCGGCAGCTGGCCATCGGGCCAGGAGAGGGCCTGCTCGGTGCACCACCAGTACTCGCTGAGGCTCTCCCCCTTCCAGGCGAAGACCGGGATGCCGGCGGCGGCGATCGCCGCCGCCGCCTGGTCCTGGGTCGAGAAGATGTTACAGGAAGCCCAGCGGACCTTGGCGCCAAGAGCGACCAGGGTTTCGATCAGGACCGCGGTCTGGATGGTCATATGCAGCGAACCGGTAATACGGGCGCCGGCAAGGGGACGCGCCGCGCCGAATTCTTCCCGCAGCGCCATCAGGCCGGGCATTTCAACTTCAGCCAGTTCAATCTCCTTGCGCCCCCAGCTGGCGAGGGCCAGGTCCTTGACCTTGAAGTCGCCCCGGGCCAGAACCGGATTATTCATTTTCTGCTGTGACATGCTAACCTCTTTTCGTTGCGGGCCGGCCAAGCCGGCAGGTTTCAATTTACTGCTTTTCGAGCGCAAAGCAGAAAAGCCGTGAACGGCCCGGGCTCTCCGGAGAGTTCACGGTAGGACTCCATGACAAAACCGCCATCCTGCAGCCAGCCGGTGATATCCTCGCGAACAAAACCAAGCCAGAGATCACCGAGCTCTTCCCGCGCCCACTCCTGCTCGTGGCGCAAAAGGTCGAGGATGACAAGTCGGCCGCCGGGCTGCAGCACCCGCAGCAGTTCGCCGATAATGGCCCGGGGACGATCGGCATGATGGAGTGCCAGGTGCAACAGCACGCCATCGACACTCCCATCGGCAAGGGGAAGATGGGTCATTTCGCCGAGGCGAAGGTCGACCCGTTCCGTCAACCCCGCGCCGGCGACCCGCTGCCGGGCTTCGGCGAGCATCGCCGGCGACTGGTCGATACCGACAACCTGGCGCGCCTTGTCGCAGAGGGCCGGCAGCAGGGCACCGGTACCGACCCCGAGATCAAGAATGACACCCGCTGGCGGGAGACTGGCCAGAACCAGGGGGCGCCAGTTTTCGAGGGGCAGAAAGCGCTTGGCCAGCCCCTCCCAGTGCCGGGCATGACGATCGAAAAAGGTGACGCTCGCCTGGCGCCGGCGCTGCAGAATCATCTCCAGCCGCACCAGGTCGCGGCGGAAGTCATCCCCGGCCAGACCGGGAGCAAGGACGGCCCACCAGGAGCGCAGCGGCTCCTGATCGACCAGGCTGCGGTAATAACGCCAGGTTCCCTGCCGCTGAACGGCGAGTAGCCCGGCATCGGCAAGTATTTTCAGGTGCCGTGAAATCCGGGATTGCCCCATCCCGAGGATATCCGTCAACTCCTGGACGGTGAGTTCGGCCTGGGCCAAAACCGCGACCAGCCGTAACCGGGTGCCATCACCGAGGGCCTTGAGAACTTCGAGCAGCGACATATCAATGTGGCCTGTTGTTGTTAAATCAGGTTTTCTTGATATATCATCGCTCCGCCCCAAAGGTCAAGAAAAAGGAGCTGGATCCCGAAGGACCCAACTCCTCGCCAGCGGATATGCGTGCCACCCCTAAAGAGCCAGGGTCGTGTTGAACAGCGTCCCTGACTCCGGGTCTTTCAGCTGCAGCCGAAGCTGGCTGGCAGAGGGCGCCTCCCCCGGGAAAAAGAGAAACCCGCGCCCCAGAACTCCCGGCCTTATGCTGCGATTTTCAAGGGACTTGTTGGCCAGGTCCCGGGAGATCTGCCGTTCTTCCTCCCCGGAGGTCCCGCTGTCGACGCCACCAAGCAGGGCTCCGCCGGCAGCGCCCACCGCCGCCCCCTTACCGAGCGCTTCGCCGACGCTTTCGCCAGTGAGAATACCGATAGCGGCGCCGATGACGGCACCACCGGCGGCACCCAGTACTGCGCTCCGCCCCGACCCCTTGGCAATCCTGGCGTACTCGGAACTCTTCTCCACCCGCTCGTAGGCGGTTCGGCGATCGAGCAGGTTCCAGTAGTTGCCGACGGCGTCGATCAGGAAGGTCTGGGCCGGCACCACTTCCAGAGTAGTCGAACCAATATTGTCGATGACGACCTGGACCGGCAACAGTCCGGCCTCGCGGATATCGAACCCGAAGGCTTCCCGGGCCTTCGATTTGTCGGCATACCCCTCGGCGGCGACCTGGGCGCCGGCGACAACCTGCATTCCGGGGTAGGCGGCCGGCGGGCGGAAGGGGAGCTCCTGGCTCTGGTAGGAAGCGCAGGATGCAAGCAGGAAGGTCAAAATGGTCAGCGACATCACGAAACGAAACGATTTCATCGGAATCTCCTTTTGCTGAGATTTTATTCTATCACCGCCGGCGCGATCAACAACAGGACCAGCCCGACGTGCGCCAGCGAATTCACAGCGCCCGATCCCCGACCGTTGCGCCCTCCCGGGCTTGCCGACGGGCGAGTCGGAACCGGGTCAGATGGAACCAGCAAAAGACCAGCACTGTCGTCAGGGCCCGCCCCGGCGGGTGATCGGTTATCTGCTCAAACCAGCGGTCGAACCATTGTAACCAGGGGGTCGGGCCGGCTCCGGGGGCATGGCCGGCCCGGCGATTTGCGCGACAATCGAGGGCAAGTCCCAGCTGCCAGCCCTGGCTGCGTACGTAGCCACCGGTCCGCCGCCACAGCCGGCGCCGCTCCGCCACCGGCAGGGTTGCCAGCAGTTCGCGGATGCGATTGAGAAAGGGGAGCAACTGCAATTTCGCCGTCGTGTCCTGTTGCCGATAGAGTCCGGGAACCTCGGCAAAAAAAAGCTCCCAGCCGATGGCGGCAAAATTCATGACCAACGCATTGAGAACCTGGCGCTGCAACAGACCCTCCCGGTGAAAACGGCGGGTCGAGGTAAGAATTTCTGCCGGCAGCAGCAGCCAGTCACCGGTCGCCAAGACCCGCTCGGCAAAGCGATGGTCTTCCAGAAACGGCAGGGATTCGAGAAAACCACCCATTTCGCAAAAGGCCTTACGTCCGATCAAAAACCCCTGGTCTCCGTGAATGGTTCCGGGGCGCCCGCTTTGCGCCTTGCAGGAGTAAAAATAGTAGGGGGCGGTATCGGCGCCGGGGCCGCTGAAGCAAAGGCGGAAATGGCCGGCGAGGGGCCCGGGTCCGGAGGCAAATCGGGCCCTTCGATAGGCGGCAAGGGCATCGCTGAGGGCGAGCGGAGAAGGAAAACGGGAATCGGCATGCAAAAAGAGGAGGGTTGCTGCTGTGGCCACCCGGGCCGCGGCATTCATTTGCTTGCCGCGCCCGGCGGGGGAAAGAACCAGGCGCGCATTTACGTTGGGCGCGGTGGTGGCCTGGCGGCAGAGTTCGAGGGTGCCGTCGGTCGATCCGCCGTCGCAAAGGATCAGCTCGATACGTACCCCGTACTGCCCCCCGAGGTTGGCGAGCAAACCTGGCAGGGTTTCCTCCTCGTTCAGCAGCGGGACGATAATGGATAGTTGCGGCGCCAGATCACCTTGAACCACTGCGGAGCCTCCTCGCTGCGGCAGCCGGTCAGATAAAAAAGGCGGGCCGCTGCCGGCCCGCCTGGAGTAACTCGCTCGCGACCGGTTTCAGATCCCGGCCCGCTTGCGCAACGACTCGACCCGGTCGGTACGTTCCCAGGTGAATTCGGGGAGCTCACGACCGAAGTGCCCGTAGGCTGCGGTCTTCCGGTAGATCGGACGAAGCAGATCGAGGGTCTCGATGATCGCCCGCGGCCGCATGTCAAATTCCTCCTGGGCAATCCGGGCAATATCGTTGGAGGGAATCTTGCCGGTCCCGAAGGTGTTGATCATCACCGACACCGGCTGGGCTACACCGATGGCGTAGGCGACCTGAACCTCGCATTTATCGGCCAGCCCGGCCGCGACGATATTCTTGGCGACATAACGCGCCATGTAGGAGGCGCTGCGATCGACCTTGGAGGGGTCCTTGCCGGAAAAGGCACCGCCACCGTGGGAGCCCTGGCCGCCGTAGGTATCGACGATGATCTTGCGGCCGGTCAGGCCGCAGTCCCCCATCGGTCCACCGACGACGAAGCGGCCGGTCGGATTGATAAAGTACTTGGTCCGCTCGTCCAGCAGATCGGCCGGAATAACCTTGCGCACGACCTCCTCGATGATCCCTTCCTTGAGGTTCTCGTAGGTCACCTCCGGGCTGTGCTGGGAGGAGACGACCACGGCGTCGACGCGAATCGGCTTGTCGTTGATGTACTGAATCGAAACCTGGGACTTGCCGTCGGGACGCAGGAAATTGAGCAGACCGCTCTTGCGTACCTCGCTGAGCCGCTTGGTCAGCTTGTGGGCAAAGGTGATCGGCATCGGCATCAGTTCGGGGGTTTCGTTGCAGGCGTAACCGAACATCAGCCCCTGGTCGCCGGCCCCCTGCTCGGTAAAGAGCCCCTCCCCCTCGGTGACCCCCTGCGAGATGTCGGGAGACTGCCGGTCGATGGAGGTCAGGACGGCACAGGTCTCCCAGTCGAAGCCCATCGATGAGTCATCGTAACCGATGTCGCGAATCGTCTCGCGAACGATCACCGGCATATCGACGTAAGCACTGGTGGTGATCTCGCCGGCAATCATCGCCATGCCGGTCGTCACCAGGGTTTCGCAGGCGACCCGGGACTTCGGATCCTGGGCGAGGATGGCGTCGAGGATGCTGTCGGATATCTGGTCGGCGACCTTGTCCGGATGCCCTTCGGTCACCGATTCGGAAGTAAAGAGAAAGTCTGTCATGGCCATGGGCGGGATGTCCTCCTTTGTGCCGGTTTCAGATGGCAAGGTTTTGCATCTTAGGTTAGAGCGGAAGGGTCTGTCAAGAGCCCGGGTTGGGTCGGGAAGTTTTTCAAATCTCCGGATTGCCGAATATCGCAGGGAAATTCCGGTCCATGTAATTCTCAAGGGTGGCGGCTACCTCCACCCCCGTGGCGAGCTGCAGCAGGTCGTCGAGGAGCCGGACCCCGTCTTCACGGCGGATTTCCCGGAGGATCTGCTTGACCCGTGGAATGCCGGTGGCGTTCATCGACAATTCACGGAAACCGAGGCCGAGCAGGATCAGGCTGTAGCGGGGCTCACCCGCCATTTCGCCACACATGCCGACCTCGATTCCGGCGTCCCGGCCAGCCTGGCAGGTCATCTGCAGGGCTCGCAGTACCGCCGGATGGAGCGGCTCGTAGAGATAGGCGACATGCTCGTTGCTGCGGTCGACAGCGAGACAGTACTGGATCAGGTCGTTGGTGCCGACGGAGAAGAAGTCAACCTCGGCCGCGAGCAGGGGAGCGATGATCGCGGCGGCCGGGGTTTCGATCATCACCCCCACCGGCAGGTTGTCCGCTACCGGAATGCCTGCGGCGAGCAGCTCGTCACGGGCCTCGGCGAGGCATTCCTTGCAGTGACGGATTTCGGCGACCCCGGAAATCATCGGGAACATCACCCGCAGGTTGCCATGGACGCCGGCACGCAGAATCGCCCGCAGCTGAATATGGAACAGGCGGCGCTCCTTGAGGGAGAAACGAACGGCCCGCAGGCCGAGCGCAGGATTGCTCTCGTCGCTGAGGTTGATATCCGGCACGAACTTGTCGCCGCCGACATCGAGGGTGCGGATGGTGACCGGATGCGGCGCCATCCGTTCGGCCAGTTCGCGGTAGACCTGGACCTGTTCCTCCTCGTCGGGGGGAAGCGGACGGTTCATGAAGAGGTATTCGGTACGAAACAGGCCGACCCCTTCGGCGCCGAGGTTGAGGGCCCCGGCAATCTCGGCTGCAGTCTCGATGTTGCAGCGCAGCGCCACCCGCTCGCCGTCACGGGTCGCCGCGGGCAGTTCGCAAAAGGAGAGGAGCTGCTGCTCCTGGTATTCATAAGCCTGTTTTTTCTGCAGATATTCGCGAAAGGTTTCCGGGGACGGGTTGAGAATGACGGTGCCGGCGCTGCCGTCGACGATCAGCGGGGTCCCCGGCGGGATCAGGGAGGTCACCGATTCCAGGCCGACAACCGCCGGAATCCCAAGGGAACGCCCCAAAATCGCCGTATGGGAGGTCCGGCCGCCGACATCGGTGACAAAGCCGTTGATCTTGCTGCGGTCCATCTGCATGGTGTCGGCGGGAGAGAGGTCGTGGGCGACGATAATGACCTTGCGATCGATATCCCGCAGCGACTGCTGCCCTACCCCTTTCAGGTTGCGCAGCAACCGATCCCCGATGGAATCGATATCGGAGCGCCGCTCGCGCAGGTATTCATCCTCAATCTTGTCGAAGACCGCCCGCACCCGGTCGAGGGTCGCTTTGAGCGCCCCTTCGGCATTGACCAGTTCTTCCCGGATGGTGCGGATGGTCTTTTCGACCAGCATCTGGTCTTCCAGGATCAGCAGATGGGTATCGATGATGTAGAGATGTTCTGAGAGCTGGGCATCGTCGACCCCGTCGCGCACATCCCGAAGCTGTTGCTTGGAGAGGTCGAGGGCGGCGCGAAAGGCAGCAACCTCCCCGTCGACTTCCGCCGGCGTTATCTGGCGGTCAATGGTTGCCATCCGTGCCCGGTTGACCAGGTAGGCTTCGCCGATGGCAATCCCCGGCGACGACCCGATGCCGACGAGGAAGGTATCGCTCGATATCTCAGTCTTCACCGAATCCATCCGTGATCAGCTGGCCGACGGCCTCCATGGCCAATTGCTCATCCTCGCCATTGGTCGTTACCGTAATCTGGGAACCCTTGGGCGCGGCGAGCATCAGAATTCCCATGATGCTTTTGCCGTTGACCTCCTCGTCATCCTTGGCGACGGTAATCTCACTGCGGAAGCGGTTGGCGGTCTGGACAAGCTGCGCAGCAGCCCGGGCATGCAGACCGAGACGGTTGACGATGGTAAAGTCAGCTTTTTGCATTCTTCAGGTCCTTTATCAGGAGACAGCCATAGCCGCCAGGGCAAGTACCAGGGCGGTAACCAGAATAACCAGCAACAGGGCCGACCAGCCCCGACGGGCCAGAACCGTGAGCAGATAGACCGGAGCAAGCAGGAAGAAGCCCCAAAGTTCGGAAACCTCCTGGCGATGGCAGGCGGAATAGACCAGAAATCCGCTCAGCACCCCGAGCAGCACAACGGTCGCCTCTTTGCAGCGCACGGCCAGATCGGGGAGTTGAAAGCGCTGGATGAACGCGACCAGCCCCATCCCGAGCCGATACCCCTGAACCAGCCCCAGACACCGCAATCCAAGGTGGGGAAGGTTGAAAAGGATCAGAAAAACCAGGGGCGCCCACAGCGACCCCTTGACCGCGATAAAGAGGGCGACACCGGCAGCCAGTGGTCGCAGCCCCCCCCAGAAGAGCGCGTCCCCGATGGCGGCGTAGGGAGCCATGATCATCCCCTTGAACTCGGCAACCCCGGGGGAAGCGGCACCGCCGCGGCCAGCATCTTCCTCCAGGGCCAGGGTGGCACCGAAGACCGGCCCGGCGAAATAGGGATGGGTGTTGAAGTAGACCAGGTGCCGCTGGTAGGCCTGCACCAAAGCTTCCCCCCGGAAAAGAAGGCGCAGGGCCGGTGCCAGGGTAAAGATGACCCCCAGGTTCTGCATCCGTTCAAAATTCCAGCTCGCCTGCAGCAGAAAGGAACGCAGCATCACTGCCACAAGGACTGCGCCGGGAAGTTCCCGATTCACCATACGCCCCCCTAAACCAGCCAGAGCACCAGCAGGGAACTGCCGAAAGCAGCTCCGAACAGGGTCCAGGAGCGATTGACGTTGACGGTTCCCAGCAGCACGGCGACCCCGACCAGCGGTAATGCGAGCTGCAAGGGGATCGCGGCGACGGAAAACCAGGGCGCAAAAACCGGCGCCAGCAGCAGCAGCGCCAGGGAACCACCCCCCACAATCGCGCCGAAGGTGGTCAGGGAAGCCAGGGCAAAATGACCGAGCCCCTGCAGGTGCAGGGTCTCGATCCGCCCCAGCCGCCCGGCGGCCAGGGCCGTTTCGGCCGCCGGTACCAGGCGATCATTCCAGTGTCGCACCAGGCGATCGGAAACCTGACCGATCTTTCCGATCGGCAGGGCAACCAGCACGCAGAGCAGAACAAACCCTGGACCGTGCAGACCAAGAGCCTGCCCCATGACGACACTGAGGGTGGTCCCGCCAATCGCGACCTGGGTGTCATCCGGGGGAATTGCCGCTCCGACCGGCAGCCGGCCGAGCCAGAGCAATTCAACCACCGAGCCCACCAGCAGTCCGCTCTGGGGGGCGCCAAGAATCAGGCCAGCCAAAGGCGCCGCCACAATCGGTCGGGCCAGCATTACCTGCATCGCCGCGGTGCGGTCGAGACCAGCGGCCACCGCCAGCAGGGTGACCCAGAAGAGATCACTTATCGGCATGTCAACCATCGCTCAGCGGCAACAGGTTCTTCCAGGGGCGTTCCCGGTCCGAGGGGATACACTGGGACATGATGCGTACTCCATCCGCCTCCAGTTGCTGCAGGTTGCCGATATCTTCGGGATCGAGGGCAATGGTGCAGGAGAGTTTCTGTTTCCCCGCACCGGCATGCATGTTGCCGAGGTTGAGCTCGTGAAACGGTGCCCCGCTGCGCAACCCCCGCAAGGCATCTTCGGAGGTGGCATACAGCAGCAGGACCCGGAAGTCATCGAGTTCGCCGGTCGACAGGAGCGCTGAACTTTCGGCAACGCTGCCAATGAGCACCTTGATTCCCTTCGGCACCGCCGCTTCCATCAGCATGCGCTGGAACGGAGCGGAGGCGGCCTGATCATTGGCCACAACGATACAATTGGCCCTGACCGCCGGGACCCAGGCTTCCAGCACCTGTCCGTGAATCAGTCGGTTGTCGATACGGACCAGAACAATACTCATGGAGACAAGACCTTCAACCGCACCCCTATTTGGTGAGAAACTCACTTGCCAGGGTAATGCCCTGCTGGCCATACGCCTTGACCAGGGCGGCCCGCTCGACCAGGGAAAGATTTTCCTGGGTATTAAAAAACTTGAGGATCATCGGCAAGTTGACGCCAGTCAGCACCTCGACCTTCCCGGGATCGAGAAAAGTAAGGCTGAGATTGGCGGGAGTCCCGCCGAACATGTCGGTCATGATCAGCACCCCGTGGCCGTCACCGCCAACCTCCTCGATGGCAGCGGCCAGGCGGCCGCGGATCTCCTCCACCGCGTCTTCCCGACGGATGGCGATACTGCGTGCCATGGCAAGCGGACCGATAATGGTACTGCAGGCCTGCAGAAACTCTTCGGCGAGGTTTCCGTGGGTGGCGATAATCAGACCGGTCATCGAATTCTTATCCCTTGTCGAGATCCCGATGGGTTGTCTGCACGGTGATTCCGGTGCCGGCAATGAGAGGGCTGAGCGCCTCGGCGAGCGCAACACTGCGATGACGGCCGCCGGTGCATCCGATTGATATCGTCAGGTAGCTCTTCCCCTCCTGGCGGTAATGGGGGAGGAGGAATTGCAGCAGGTCCCGGAACCGGTCGAGAAACTCCCGGCAGATTTCCTGGTCGAAAATAAAATCCCGGACTGCGGGGTCAAGCCCGGTCTGACCGCGCAGATCGGGATGGAAATGCGGATTGGGCAGAAAACGCACATCCATCAACAGATCAGTACCCGGGGGGATACCATAGCGAAATCCGAACGACTGCACCAGAACTGCGAGAGGGGTGGCATCGTTGCCGCCCAGAACGAGGGCGGTGACCCGGGCCCGCAGCAGGTGCGGGGTCAGCTGCGAACTGTCGGTGATCATCGTCGCCTGGCCACGAAGTCCGGCCAGAAGCTCCCGTTCGCGGTGGATGCTGTCGAGGACGCCGACACCGCCACCGACCGGGTGGCGGCGGCGGGTTTCCGAATAGCGGCGCAACAGAATTTCGTCGCTCGCTTCGAAAAAGAGGATCTCGAGACGATAACCGGCCTGCCGGATCTCGGCGAAGACCGTCTCACTGGCAGCCAGAAAACTGCGATTGCGGATATCGAGGACAATGGCAACATCGCCACCGGCGGAGGCCGCCGCCGGGCTGATCTCGAGCAGGCGCGGCAAAAGCGGTATCGGCAGGTTGTCGACGACGAAAAACCCTTCGTCCTCCAGCGCCCGGGCCGCCGTCGTCTTTCCCGACCCGGAGAGTCCGGTGATGATGATCAGCCGTTTCTGGGTCATTCGAGATTATCCCCGATGATCTCATGGGCATGCAGCCGCGCCATCTCTGCCATCCGTTTTTCCAGCCGATCCTGGAATTCCAGGGCGCTGTGATAACCCATTTCCTTAAGGAGCTGGTTGCGCGCGGCAACCTCGACGATCGAGGTCATATTGCGTCCCGGGCGAATGGGAATGCGCAGCAGCGGGATCCTGACACCGAGCAGGTCGAAGGTCTGGTCCTCGATGCCGAGGCGGTCATATTCCTTCTCCTCGTCCCATTCCACCAGTTCGATGGCGAGGTCGATCTTCTTCCGCTCACGAATTGCCGCTACCCCGAACAGGTGCTTGATATTGATTATCCCCAGCCCCCGGATCTCCATGTGGTAATGGAGCAGATCACTCCCCTCGCCGAAGAGGACGGCGGGGAGCTTGAGACGAACCTTGACCACGTCATCGGCGACCAGCCGGTGTCCCTTGAGAACCAGCTCCAGGGCACACTCGCTCTTGCCGACCCCGCTCTTGCCGAGGAGCAACACCCCCACCCCGAGGACGTCGACGAGAACGCCATGGACCGTGGTCGAGGGGAGGAGCCGTTCCTCAAGAAACTTGGTGATCAGGGAGATGAAAGTCGAACTCTGGTGATGGGTGGACAACAGCGGGATGCCGTTGCGTTCGGTCTCGCGGATCAGCAGGGGGGGCGGGGTCTGTCCCTTGGTAATGATAAAGCAGGAGATATCGAGGTGACAGAGCTTTATCAGGTGTTCTTCCGCCCGGTCCGGGGGGAGTTGCCCGAGGTAGGTCAACTCGGTCGAGCCAAGCACCTGAATCCGGTCCGGATGAAGATTGGTCGTGTAACCGGCAAGGGCCAGCCCCGGTTTCTGGATGCGCGGCACCTGCACCCGCCTGGCGAGACCGGCCGCCCCAGAGAGCAGTTGCAGGTCGAGTCCGGCTTCCGTTTCGGCCAGCAGCTCCTCAATAGTCAATCCAGCCATGCCCAGTCCCGTTCCGTGCCCCCCGCTGTATATTCTTCCCAACTGGCCTTGGCCGAGGTCTAGAGTTTCTCCTCTTCCTCGGCAATAATACGCTGCAGGTCAGCGGCGTCCTGACCTTCGAGCAAACGCTTGCGGACCTGCGGGTTCTTCAGCAGCTTGGAAATGCGCGCCAGGGTTTTGAGGTGAATCCCGACCGACTCTTCCGGCGCAACCAGGAGGAAAAAGAGATGGGCCGGCTTGCCATCCATCGAATCGAAGTCGACCCCGGAGGTGCTGCGGCCAAAGGAAATCAGCAGACGGTCAAGATCCTTCAGCTTGCCATGGGGGATGGCCACCCCTTCGCCGATGCCGGTGCTGCCAAGGCGCTCCCGCTCCTGCAGCACCCGCACCACCTCGTCGCGGCCAAGGGATTTCTCGACACGCAGCAGGGCATCGGTCAGCTCACCCAGCACTTCGTTTTTGGTCGTCCCGCGAAGTTCGGCAGCGATGGCCAGGGGGTCCAGCAGATCAACGATTTTCATAGCTAATTGTTCTCGCCTCCAGAAGCTGAAAAACCGGACGGAGCGGCACAGTCTGCCCTCTCCGTCCGGTAGCCATCGCCCCTTATCTTGCCTGGGGAATAATCAAACCGTAATTGCCGTCCTTGCGCCGGTATACAACATTGACCTCTTCGGTCCTGGCATCGGTGAATACCAGGAAATCCTTGTGCAGCAGGTCCATCTGCATGACCGCCTCTTCCACCTCCATCGGCTTGACCGGGAAGCTGTCGGTCCGAATGATGACCGGTTCGCCCTGCCCCTCGTCAATGCTTTCCGCCGCGAGCACCGATTTCTGGACCTGGCGCTCCTTTCCGGCGTGGGGCTTGTGCATCTTGATTTTTTCCTTGTAACGCTTGAGCTGACGCTCAATCTTGTCGACCACGTTATCAATGGCCGCATACATGTCGTTGGTCTCTTCCGACCCCTTGATGGTGATCCCCTTGGCGACGATGGTCACCTCGGCACGGTGACGGATTTTTTTCTCGACGGAGATGGCAACCTGGGCATCGATCGGCTCGTCGATGTATTTCTTGACCCGGGAGACTTTCTCTTCGATATAAGCGCGAACCGGCTCACTCGTTTCCATGTGACGGAATGTAACGGCAATTTGCATGTGGACCTCCTGGAAAATCCCCGTCCGGGGGGGTGATATCAGTTATTTGTTGTGATTATACCACCGGCTGCTGCGATGGCCACGACCGGCCTGACTAGAAGAGCCTTTTGCGTTCCGTGGAAGAACCGATCCCAAGCATTTCACGGTATTTGGTGACGGTCCTGCGCGCGATATCGATGCCATGGCGCTTGAGTATGTCTACAATCTTCTGGTCCGAATAGGGCTTCTTGGGGTTCTCTCCCGCAACGATATCCCGAATCTTGCTCTTCACGCTCTCCGACGCCACCGACTCACCTTCGGTGGTGTTGATGCCGCTGTTGAAGAAATACTTGAGTTCGAAGAGCCCCTGCGGGGTCTGGACATACTTGTTGGTGGTCACCCGACTGATCGTCGATTCGTGCATCTCGATGTCTTCGGCGACATCGCGCAGAACCAGGGGGCGGAGGTGCTCGATCCCCCGATCGAAGAAATCCCGCTGGAACTTGACGATGCTGCGGGTGACCTTGTAGATGGTCCGCTGGCGCTGATGGATACTCTTGATCAGCCAGACCGCGCCGCGCATCTTCTCCTGGATGTATTCCCCGGCCTTGGCATCGATGCTCGAAGCGCCGGAGAGGGCATGGCGATAGAAGGAGTTGATCCGCAGGTTCGGCAGTCCTTCGTCATTGAGCACGACGACATACTCCTCGCCGATCTTGTAGACGAAGATATCCGGAATGATATAGTGGACATCGTCATGGCCGAAAGGAGTACCCGGCTTGGGATCGAGTTGGCTGATCACCTTGGCCGCGCCCAGAACCTCGTCGAGAGTCGCCCCGACCGCCTTGGCAATCGCCTGGAATTTCCGGTTTTCGAGTTCACCGATAAAATCCCGCAGAATGGTCTCGACCAGGGTGCCGACCATGTCCAGTTGCCGGACCTGCAACAGCAGGCACTCCTGCAGGCTTCGCGCGGCCACCCCGGGCGGGTCGAAGGCCTGAACCTGGCCCAGGACGGTCTCGACCTCCCCGCTGGTACAGCCGCAGGCCCCGGCGATTTCTTCGGGTGTAGCGGTCAGGTAGCCGTCGTCATCGATGTTGCCGATGATCTCGGTAGCCACCAGCCGCTGCAACCCGGATATTCGCGACAGTCCCAACTGCCAGAGGAGGTGATCGGAAAGGGTGCTCTTCTTGGTCAGCAGGTTTTCATAGGAGGGGCGATCTTCGTCTTCTTCGTAGGAGTCGGCCACCGTACCGCCAAGGTTGTAGCCTTCGAGGTAGGTCTGCCAGTCGATATCATTCAACCCCTCGTCGCCACCGGCAACTTCCTTAACTTCCTCGGAAGCGGATGCGGACTCATCCGTCCTCTCGGCCTCGGCCGCGGCGGTTTCTGCTTCCTGGACTTCCTCGGCGCCTTCTTCCAGGACGGGATTCTCCTCCAGTTCCTGCTGCACCAGTTCGACCAGCTCCATGCGTGACAACTGCAAAAGCTTGATCGCCTGCTGCAGCTGGGGAGTCATCACCAGTTGCTGGCTCAGTTTCAGTTGTTGTCGGATTTCAAGGGCCATTGTTCTCCTGCAGCCGGTGACCATCAAGTGGACAGAAGGTCCCAACCATCAAAGGCTGAATTTTTCTCCCAGGTAAATCTGTCGCGCCCGGGGGCTCGCGGCAATTTTTGCCGGCTCGCCAAATTCGAGAATTTCACCGTCGCTGAGAATATAGGCCTGATCACAGACCCCCAGGGTCTCCCGGACATTGTGATCCGAGATCAGCACCCCGATCCCCCTCTCGCGCAACTGCCCGATGATCGTCTGGATGTCGATGACGGCAATAGGGTCGATGCCGGCAAAGGGCTCGTCGAGAAGGATGAAAGATGGTTCCAGGACCAGCGCCCGGGCAATCTCCACCCGGCGGCGTTCGCCACCGGAGAGGGAATAGCCGAAAGAACGGGTAATATGGGTCAGGCGCAGCTCCTCGAGCAACTGGTCGCAACGTCGCCGCTGCTGACGGGAATCGAGGTCAAGAGTCTCCAGGATCGCAAGCAGGTTCTGTTCCACGGTCAGCTTGCGAAAAACCGAGGCTTCCTGGGGGAGGTAGGAGATCCCGGTCCGGGCGCGCTGATACATGGGGAGCGGGGTCAACTCGGTATCGTCCAGAAAAACCTGCCCCTGGTCGGGGCGCACCAGTCCGACCACCATGTAGAAACTGGTCGTCTTTCCGGCGCCGTTAGGACCGAGCAGACCGATCACCTCTCCGGAGGCAACCTCGAAATCGACGTTGCGCACTACCTCGCGGCCCCGGTAGGCCTTGCAGAGGCCCCGGGCCAGCAAGCGCCGCTTCAAGGCTTCACCCCCCGGGGATGAAAGACCGCATTGACCCGGGAGCCCTGGTCGCTTTTGACGATACTGCGCTCCTCGTCGAGAAAGACGATAATCTCATCCCCCTCCAGAAAGTCATCCCCCTGGTAAACCCGCGGCGACCCGGTCAGAACGATCTTTCGTTCGGCGTTGAAGAAACTCGCCTTTTCGCCCGTCGCGATACGGTTCCCCTGGACGATTCGCACCGCCCCCGTCGCATCGATCCGTTCGATATCCCGACCCGAGTCCGGATAGACCAGCATCAGTTCACCGGCGTAGATGGCGACATCTCCCTGGCGGGCGACAACATTGCCGGAAAAGCGCACCTGATGAAGCTTGTCGTCGGCCTCAAGCCGGTCCGAGGTTACCGAGACCGGGGCATCGGCCTGCAACCCCGGCGGCGCAATCTGGGCAAATGCCGGCACTCCGCTGCAAAGAGCAAGCATGAGAAATCGAGCTGCCAGCCATCGGGTCATGGGTGCTCCCTGCTAAATCCACGGGGGAATTCGGCTTTTACATCGGCAAGTAGGGTCAAGGTCCGGTCGACGACATTCAGGCGCATGCCACGGCCACGGATCGTCCCCGTTGGAGCTTCCAGCCGTACCGGCAGGTTGGTACTGATAAAACGGTCGCTTTCGCGGTAATCGAGGCGCTCGGTATAAAAGCTGTACCCGGCCGGGCTGCGAACCACTACGTTCCCGGTGGCGGTCACCTCGCGTTTTTCCGGCGCCAGTTCGCCGTGATCGGCCTGAACCCTGAGTTCACCCAGCCGCTGGTCGAAGAAGGTCATGCGCACATTTTCAATCCGCCCAACCCCCTCGGTCAGGTTATGCGCGGCAGAATCGGCCGTCAGGGTCCAGGTCCGCTTGCCATCGCGCGTCTCGGTATAGTCAATCTTCTTCAGCGAGAGGTCAACGTTCTTCGGCAGCCCCTCAAGAACTTCTTCCGGAGCATTCCCCTTCAGGTTGCTGGCAATGAATAGGGCGAGGGCGGAGGCGAGAGCCAAGATTACAAACGCCAGGCCATTGCGTAGTTGCAGTCTCTTTTTCATAAGCTGGGCCAGTATAACACTCGGCGGAAGGGCATGTAAAGACCAATCGGAGGATTTGGCACGGGATTTGTATGGGACCCTCAGCCGCCCTCAAAATAGCGGGCCGTCACGGCGGTCCAGGCTCCCGACTCCTTGAGCAGCAGGTCGCAGACTTCCCGGACCGCGCCCCTGCCGCCAGGTCGCCGGCAAACATAGTGAACATGCGGCTTGACATCTTCAGCCGCGTCGGCAACCGTCGCCGCAAACCCGACCCGGCGCAAAATCGGCAGATCGACGACGTCATCGCCGACATAGGCGACTTCCGCGTCGGTCAGGCCAAGCTCGGCGAGGATCCCCCGGTAGGGCACAAGTTTGTCCTTGATCCCCTGGTGGAGAATATCGATACCGAGTTCCGCGGCCCGCACTTCGACCAGTCGCGACTGGCGTCCGGTGATGATGCCGATACGCACTCCGGCCCGCTGAAGCAGTTTGAGACCGTGACCGTCCTTGACATCGAAAGCCTTGGTTTCGACGCCATGGTCGTCATAGACGATGCGCCCGTCAGTGAGGACACCATCAACGTCAAGAAGGAGCAGGCGAATGGCACGGCAACGCTCCTTCATCAGACCACCCCCGCCTTGAGCAGATCATGCAGGTGGATGATGCCGACCGGAACCTGGTCCGCCTCCCCCTCGAAGACAAAGAGAGAGGTAATCGAATACTCTTCCATCTTCTGCAGCGCCTTGGCTGCGAGGTTGCTGCGCAGGATCCGTTTCGGGTTGCGGTTGCTGAAATCACCGATCGGCCGGTTTAGAATCTCGATCCCTTCACCAAGGGCGCGGCGCAGGTCACCGTCGGTAAATACTCCGCAGAGACGACCGTCGGCAGTGCCGACCCCGGTGATGCCCAGCTTCTTGCTGGTAATCTCAAAGAGGGCTTCCTTGAGCAGGGTCGATTCCGGCACCATCGGGATGTCCTTCCCGGTGTGCATGATATCCTCCACCCGCAGCAGCAGCCGCTTACCGAGGGCGCCACCAGGGTGAAAAAGAGCAAAATCCTCTTCCTTGAAGCCGCGTTCGACCAGCAGGGCCACCGCCAGGGCGTCGCCCATGGCCAGGGTCGCCGTGGTACTGGCCGTCGGCGCCAACCCGAGTGGGCAGGCCTCCTCGCGAATCGAGATGTCGAGGAAGACATCTCCGGCCCGGGCCAGGGTGCTTTTCGGATTGCCACTCATGGCAATCAGGGGGAGCCCCATGCGCTTGATCACCGGCAGGATCCGGGTGATCTCTTCGGTCTCCCCCGAGTTGGAAACGGCAATCACCACGTCCCCCTTCATCAACATCCCGAGGTCGCCGTGAATCCCCTCGGCAGGGTGGAGAAAGAGCGCCGGGGTGCCGGTGGAGGCCATGGTGGCGGCGATCTTCTGGCAGATGAGACCCGACTTCCCCATCCCGGTGATCACCACCCGCCCCTGGCAGGCGAGGATCATCGCCACCGCCCCTTCGAAACGGGCATCGACCCGGTCAACGAGGGCGAGGATGGCTTCCGCCTCGATGCGCAACACCTGTTTTGCCTTTTCCAGCATCGGTGATTTCTCCCGGTTCCTGTGGTCGTTGAAAGGGCCGCTTATTTCTTGACGATCGCATCGATCGCCAGGAGGTCTTCCAGCATCGGCCGCAGGTCTTTAAGGTAAAGGGAGTTCGGTCCGTCGCAGAGGGCCGCCTCCGGGTTCTCGTGGACTTCCCAGAACAGCCCGTCGATTCCGGTCGCCACGGCGGCGCGGGAGAGGGCACCGACGAACTGCCGCTGCCCGGCCGAGGAGGTCCCGGCGCCGCCGGGGAGTTGTACTGCATGGGTCGCATCCATGATCACCGGGCAACCGGTTTCGCGCATGATCGGCAGCGAACGCATGTCGACCACCAGGTTGTTATAGCCGAACGAGGCGCCGCGTTCGGTCAGCAATACCCGGTCATTGCCGGCCGCGGCCATCTTGCCGACGGCGTTTTTCATATCCCAGGGGGCCAAAAACTGCCCCTTCTTGATATTGACCGCCTTGCCGGTCTTTGCCGCAGCGAGCAGCAGGTCGGTCTGCCGTGACAAAAAAGCGGGGATCTGCAGGATGTCGAGAACCTCGGCCGCGACCTCGACCTGGCTGATCTCGTGGATGTCGGAGACCACCGGCACGTCGAACTCGCGCTTGATCCGCGCCAGGATCTTCAGCCCTTCCTCCATCCCCGGGCCGCGAAAGGCAGCGATCGAGGTCCGGTTGGCCTTGTCGTAGGAAGCCTTGAAGACCAGGCCGATACCGAGATCCCCGGTCAGGCGCTTGAGGAATTCGGCAATCCGCAGGGTGAGAGACTCCTCCTCGATAACGCAGGGGCCGGCGATCAGAACCAGAGGGCGATTGCCGCCAAAGACGACGTTGCCGATCCGGATTTCACGGGTCATCTTATTTCTCCCCACGATGTTTCAGGCAGGCGCCGACGAAGGATTCGAAGAGCGGATGGGGCGCCATCGGCCGCGAGCGGAACTCGGGGTGGAACTGGCAGCCGAGGAACCAGGGGTGGTTGGCCAGCTCGACAATCTCGACCAGGTCAAGCTCCGGGTTGCTGCCGGAGATAACCAGACCGGCCTTGCGCAAGGTGTCGCGGTAACTGTTGTTGAATTCGTAACGATGGCGGTGGCGTTCGCTGATCGACTGCTGCCCGTAAATCCGGCGTGCCTGGGTCTTGGCGGCGAGATCGCAGGGATAGGCGCCGAGGCGCATCGTCCCCCCCTTCCCTTTCACCCCCTTCTGCCCTTCCATGATGTGGATGACCGGGTTCTTGGCCTCTTCCCGGAACTCGGAGGAGTAGGCATCCTCGATGTTGCAGACGTGGCGGGCAAATTCGACCACCGCCATCTGCATGCCGAGGCAGATACCAAAGAAGGGGAGCTGGTTTTCCCGGGCGTGGCGAATCGCCGCAATCTTTCCTTCGCTCCCCCGTTCACCGAAGCCGCCCGGTACCAGGATGCCGTCGGCACCGGCAAAGGTATCGCCGACGCCATGGCGCTCCAGGGCTTCGGAATCGACGTAGGTCAGATTGACGCGGCAGTCGTTGGCGATGCCGCCGTGGGTCAGGGCTTCGGCCAGGGACTTGTAGCTCTCGGTCAGCTCGACATACTTGCCGACGATGGCAATGGTCGTCTCGCCGGCCGGTTCGCGCACCCGCTTGGCGATCCGCTCCCAGTCGGAAAGGTCGGGCGCCTTGGTCCAGATATTGAGGAGTTCGACCAGCCGCTCGTCGAGCCCCTGGTCGTGGTAGACCTTGGGGACCTCGTAGATCGACTGCACGTCACGGGCGGTGATGACCGCCTCTTCACGGACGTTGCAGAAGAGCGCGATCTTCGCCTTCATGTCCCGGGGGATTTCCCGGTCGCAGCGGCAGAGGAGAATGTCGGGTTGAATGCCGATCTCGCGCAATTCCTTGACGCTGTGCTGGGTCGGCTTGGTCTTCAGTTCACCGGCGGTGGGGATATAGGGGACGAGGGTGAGGTGGATGTAGAGAACATTTTCGTGGCCGCGGTCGGTGCGAAACTGGCGGATCGCCTCCAGAAAGGGCAGGGACTCGATGTCGCCGACGGTCCCGCCGACTTCGATGATGGCAAGATCGACCCCCTTGGCATTCTCGAGGATCTTTCCCTTGATTTCATTGGTGATATGGGGAATGACCTGGACCGTCCCGCCGAGGTAGTCGCCACGGCGCTCCTTGCGGATGACCGAGTCGTAGACCTGGCCGGTGGTGAAGTTCGATTTGCGCGACAGGGTCGCGGTGGTGAAGCGCTCGTAGTGACCGAGATCGAGGTCGGTCTCGGCCCCGTCATCGGTAACAAAGACCTCGCCATGTTGAAACGGGCTCATGGTCCCGGGGTCGACATTGATATACGGATCCATCTTTTGCATGGAAACCCGCAAACCCCGGGCTTCGAGGAGAGCCCCGATGGAGGCGGCGGCGAGTCCCTTGCCCAGAGAGGAGACGACACCGCCGGTAACAAAAATAAACTTGGTCTTCATGGGGACTCCTTTGGCAGCACGGAAACCTGCCCCAATGCCGAAGCAGGCAGGATCAAAATCGAAATTTTACACATCGGGGTGGCAAAAGAAAACCCCAATTTCACCCCTTGACCCTGCCGCCACGCAGGAGTTCGACGACCCGCTGCAGATCCGCCGGGGTATCGACCCCCTGGGTCGGAAGAGCGGTCTCCGCCACGCGGATGCGAAAACCGTGTTCGAGCGCCCGCAACTGCTCAAGTTTTTCAAGATTTTCCAGCGGGGTGACGGCCAGTTTGGGATAGGTGAGGAGGAAATCCTTGCGATAGACGTAAAGACCGACATGCTTGAAGCAATTGAGGCCGGCAAGATCCTCGGGGAGGAGGTCGCCGAGGTCGCGGGCATGGGGGATCGGCGCCCGGGAGAAGTAAAGGGCGAACCCCTGGCGGTCGGTCACCACCTTGACCACATTGGGGTTGCGGAACTCTTCCAGCGAGGTCAGGGGGCATTTGAGGGTCCCCATCGGGATGCCGCGATTCTTCTTCAGCGGCGCCAGCGCCTGTTCGATCATTTTCGGGTCGATCAGGGGCTCGTCCCCCTGCACGTTGACGACCAGATCGGTTTCGATGCGCGCAGCGACCTCGGCCAGGCGGTCGGTGCCGGTGGGATGATCCGGCCGTGTCATTTCGACCTCGCCGCCGAATGCCCGCACGGCGTCGGCAATGCGCTGGTCATCGGTAGCGACGACCACCCGGTTGATCCCGGAGGCCCGGGCGGTCCGCTCGCAGACCCATTGGATCATCGGTTTGCCAAGCAGGTCGGCGAGAGGCTTGCCCGGAAAGCGGGTGGAGGCAAAGCGGGCGGGAATAATCGCGGTAACGCGCATGATGGAACGAATCCTTTCACTGCTGCTGGAAGCCGCCCGTAGAGTAAAGAAATCGCAGGGGGAAGTCAAGCCATGCAGCAGCGGGGGGAACGCGCCCGAGGCGGCGACCCGCAAGGGATCAGCGGCGGCGCTGGCCGCCGAAAAGGGAGCCGAGCAGGCCGCGCAACAGCTGGCGCCCGAGTTGACTGCCGATGGCGTGGGCGGCGCTCTTGGCGGCCGCCTCCAGCAGCACCTTCTGCCGGTTTTCCGGGGCGGCCGGGGGCTTCCCGTTCCCCACCTCGGGCACCGCCCGGGCAGCCCGGATCTTGAGGCGTTCGTAGGCAGAATCGCGATCAATCGTCTGCTCGTACTGCCCGGCCAGCAGCGAGGCGGCGACCACCTGCTGCCGTTCGGCAGGAGTAAGGGGGGCCAGGCGGCTGCGGGGTGGACAGACCAGTGCCCGTTCCACCGGCGTCGGCGCACCGCGGGAATCGAGCACCGAGACCAGCGCCTCGCCGACGCCGAGTTCGGTAATGGCGCGGGCGACATCGAGTCCGGGACGGGAGCGAAAGGTCTCCGCCGCCGCCCGTACCGCTTTCTGGTCACGAGGAGTAAAGGCACGCAGGGCGTGCTGGACGCGATTGCCGAGCTGGCCGAGGATGGTGTCAGGAAGATCAAGGGGATTCTGGGTAACGAAATAGATCCCGACCCCCTTGGAGCGAATCAGCCGCACCACCTGCTCGATGGTCTCGAGCAGCGCCTTGGGCGGATCGGCGAAAAGGAGATGGGCCTCGTCGAAAAAGAAGACCAGGCGCGGCTGGTCGACATCGCCGACCTCCGGCAAGCGCTCGAAGAGCTCCGCCAGCAGCCAGAGCAGAAAGGTGGCGTAGAGCTTCGGCTGCTGAATCAGCCGGTCGGCGGCCAGGATGTTGATGACGCCGCGACCGTCGCCGGCAGTTTGCAAAAGGTCCTCGAGATCGAGACCCGGTTCCCCGAAGAAACGCGCCCCCCCCTGCTGCTCGAGGGCGAGCAGGGCACGCTGAATGGCACCGATGCTCGCCGCCGAGATGTTCCCGTACTGGGTGCGGAAGGTCGCCGCCTGGTCGCCGACGAAACGCACCATCGCCTGCAGGTCTTTGAGGTCGAGCAGCAGCAACCCCTGGTCGTCGGCTATCTTGAAGACCAGGTTGAGGACTCCGGCCTGGGTCTCATTGAGGTCGAAGAGCCGGGCCAGCAGTAGCGGCCCCATTTCCGTCGGCGTGGTGCGCACCGGGTGCCCCTGGGCGCCGAAAAGATCCCAGAAGACCACCGGAAAGCCGGCCGGATTGAAATCCGTGAGCCTAAGGTCTGCGGCCCGCTGTTGGATCCGCGGCTGGTCGCCGCCGGGGTGGGCCAGGCCGGAAAGATCCCCCTTGACGTCGGCGACAAAGACAGGAATGCCGCGGGCGCTGAATTGCTCGGCCAATACCCGCAAGGTAACAGTCTTGCCGGTACCGGTAGCGCCGGCGACCAGTCCGTGCCGGTTCGCCATGGTCGGCAGGATGCCGATGAAGTCCGCCCCTTTGGCAATGGTCAGCTGATTATTGTCACCCATGACAGACGCTCCAGGTTCGCAAATGGGGTCCCCTTCCGAGAGGGACAGGAGAGATGGCAACAGGTTGGTTTCAGCTCCCCGGCCCGGGACGGACGAAGATTTCCCGCGCCAGCTCCTGGTCGACGGCGAATTCGGAATGACCGATGCGGAAGATGTAGCTCGGGTAGGCGCGCTTGAGCAGTAACTGGTTGCCGGGAAGAACGCCCATGCTCATCAGTTTCTGCATCTTCTTCGGCTCGGCGGTGGAGAGATAGGCAATTTCGCCGACTTCGCCCGCTTTGAGTTCGGTCAGGGCGACCACCCCGGGCGCACCCTGCTGTTTGGCGTCACGGCAGCACCGGCCAGGAGGAATCGGCCGGCCATGGGGACAGGTCGCAGGGTGGTTGAGCAGGGTGCAGAGCTTGGTGTCGACGGCGCCGCGCAACAGGTGCTCGAATTCGCAGGCCTTCTCGTCCCCTTCCGGACCGCGGATATCAAAGATGTCCATGGTCAGGCGTTCGGCCAGCCGGTGCCGGCGCACTGCCATCTGCGCCTCCTCGCGCCCTTCTTCCCGCAAATGAACCCGCTCCCCTTGGATATCGACAAAGGCGAGCCGGTCGAGTTCCTCCAGAGCGGCGTCATCGGGACGGAGCCCGAGGGTCTCAAGCAGGGCGCCGTGGTCCCCTTTCTCCTCGGTCGCAATCCAGAGCGCCTCGAGGATATCTTCTGCCTGGTGCGAGATCATCATGAATCCTCCTTCTCCCCCTTGGCCCTGGAACGAGTCAGTTTTTGCAGAAATGCCGGCACCGACGGATTGGCGTACCCGCAGTGCGGACAATGAACTTTGCGACAGCCACCGGGACAAGCGCCGCAACGGTCTTCCGGTTGGGGAAGACGGTCGGGAATCTCCCGGCCGCAGAAACCACAGATCATGAAAGGACTCCGGTGAAAAGCAGGGCCTGGTTGAGAAGCCAGCCGCAACCAAAGGCGACGGCAGTGACGAAGACAAAGATGCCGGTCGCCGTTGGCCAGCCCCGCTCCTTTTTCATCATCAGGAACTGGGCGATACAGGGGACAAAGAGGGTCAGGGTGACCGCGGCTACCGTCAGCTGCACCACGCTGAGGACGCCGTTGGCCTGCATGTCGTAGAGCCCGGCGGCGCCGAAATCGCGCCGGAAGAAGCCGAGGACGAAGACCGCTGCGGTGTCGGGTGGCAGCCCCAGGGCGAGCATCGCCGGCCGCAGCAGGGTAATCAGTCCGCCAAGGGCGCCGCTGAGCTTGCCGGCCCAGAGCAGCACCGAGGCGAAGATGAAGAGGGGGAAAATTTCGAGCAGGTACCACTGCATCCGGGTCAGGGTCTTGACCAGGACGTTGCGTGGCTGCGGCAGGCGCAGCGGCGGAATCTCCATGTAGAACATCGGCAGCTCGCCGGGCGTCACCCGGGCGGCGAGAAAGCCGATGACGAGAAAGATGGCGGCAACGCACAAGGTCCAGACCAGGAGGGCGCCGGGGGCGCCGGAGAGGAGCCCGAGAATGACGCCGAGCTGGGCGCTGCAGGGGATCGCCAGGGCAAGCAGGACGGTGGCGATCAACCGCTCGCGGACCGTCTCCAGGGTGCGCGTGACCATGGTCGCCATGGTGTCGCAGCCAAAACCGAGGACGATCGGGATTACCGCCCGGCCGTTGAGGCCGATCTGCTTGAAAATCCGGTCGACCAGCATCGCCAGGCGCGGGAAATAGCCGGTATCCTCGATCACCGAAAAGGCGAGAAAGAAGGTCCCGACAATCGGCAGGATGATGGCGACCGCGTAGCGGATGCCGAGGGTAAAGATGCCGTACTCGCCGGTGATCAGTTCGCGCAGCCAGTACCAGGGAAGGAAGCGATCGGAGAGGGCGATCGCCCAGGGATTAAGCCATTCTTCGAAGAGGTGCCCTTCGAGCAGGTCGACCACCGTCCCGGCGCCGAAGTTGCCGACGAACTGGTAGAGCCCGAAGTAAAGCACCAGCAGCAGCAGCGGAAAGCCGCTCCAGGGATTCATCGTCCAGCCCGACAGCCGTTCGCTGAAGGGGGTGCGGGCGCCGGAATCCTGGCTGACCACGCCGTCGAGAACCCCCTTGCAGACCCGTTTGCGCTCTAAGCTGATGCGCAGATGCAAGTCGACGCGGCGTTCGAAAGCGACCGCCCGCACCGCCGTCTCGACGGCAGCAAACCCTTCCCCTTCCGCCGTCCGGACCAGCTCCAGCACCTCCTCGTCCTTCTGCATCAAGAGCAGCGCGATGGCGCGGCGATCGAGGGGGTAGTCGCTGGCGAGGGTGGTGGCAATCCGCAGGATATCGCGCTCAAGGTCACTGGCATAGGCGAAGGTGGGGCGGCGCGTGCTGTCGAATGCGGCGATGGCGGCGCGGATTTCCTTCAGCCCCCGCTTGCGGGCGGTGGCGGCGCCGATCACCGGAATGCCGAGTTTTTCCTGCAGCAGCGCGGTATCGATCTGCATGCCGATGCGCTCCGCCTCGTCGAGGATATTCACCACCAGCAGCACCGGTAGCCGGCCCTCGATCAGCTGCAGCGTCATCGGCAGCATCCGTTCGAGGTTGCGGGCGTCGATAACGTGAACAATGATGTGGCCGGTTTCGGCAAGGAGAATCTGCCGCGCCACCCGCTCCTCTTCGGTAATCGGCAGCAGGGCGTACATCCCCGGGGTGTCGAGCACCTCGTAGCGGGTGCCGTCGATTTCGCAGTGGCCACGGGAGACCTCCACCGAGGTCCCGGGGTAGTTGGAGACGGTGGTGTAGGCCCCGGTCAGGGCATTGAAGAGCACACTCTTCCCTACGTTGGGGTTGCCGACCAGGACGATTTTGGGGTGATTCGAATCAGCGGGAGGGGTCTGCATCAATAACAGCTTTCACACCTAAGATGGATATTCATTTTCACTACGGGGTGAAACCGGGATCACCCTTGCGCACACTTGCCGCAACGCCCGTAAAGTTCGAGGCGATGGTTTTCGATGACGAAGCCGTGCTGTGCGGCCACCTTGGCCTGCAGCTCCTCGATACGGGGATCCTCGAATTCGATGATCGCGCCGCAACCGAGGCAGATCAGATGATCGTGGTGTTCTTCGCCACTGCGTGACTCGTAGCGGGTCTGGCCGTCACCGAAATTGCGCTCTTCGGCAATCCCGCATTCGGAAAAGAGCTTGAGGGCGCGATGAACCGTCGCGTAACCGATCCCCGGGTGTTTTTTTCGCAACCGCAGGTAGAGCTCTTCCGTCGAAGGGTGCGAAGCGCAGCGCAGGAACTCGTCGAGGATAACCTCCCGCTGCCGGGTCGACTTCAATCCCTTGGCGGCAAGATAGTCGCGAAACAGGGCTTTGCCGGGCATGGCTCTCTCCAAAATTGAAAATCGTTTTCAACCATAAAGAAGCGCGCTGCCGCTGTCAAGCCGAAAACGCGCTGCGCCTTCAGCCGGCCAGGGGCAACCAGCGATAGAGGTAGCCGGAGAGCTTGCCGAAATAACCGAAGAAGAGCATCACCCCCACCACCATCAGCAAAACCCCGGTCAGAATCTCCATGATGCGGATATGTTTCCGGAAGCGGTTGAAAAATCCGAGGAAGCCATGGAAGAGCAGCCCGGAGATGAGAAACGGAATTCCCAGCCCCACCGAGTAGCAGGAGAGGAGCAGAATTCCGCGGCCGGCGCCGCCGCTGGTGCCGGCGACCATGGCGAGAATCCCGCCGAGAATCGGCCCGATGCAGGGAGTCCAGCCGGCGGCAAAGGCGATGCCGACCACCAGCGTTCCGATGAACCCGCTCGGCTTGGTCTGGATATGAACCCGTTTTTCCCCGAGGAGAACCCCGAAATGAAAGAGACCGCTCATATGGACGCCAAACAGGAAAATCAGCAAACCGCCGACCCGCTGCACCCAGACCAGCCCTTCGCGCAGGTGGCTCTGAAAGGAGGCGGAGGCGAGGCCGGCAAGGGCCCCGAGGGAGATGAAGACCAGGGAAAACCCGAGAATAAAGGTCAGCGAATGGAGCAGCACCACGACCCGCACCTTGGCGGTCGGGTGGGCTTCCTGCAGTTGCTGGAAGGAGAGTCCGGTAATGTAGGTAAGGTAGGAAGGGATCAGGGGCAATACGCAAGGGGAAAAGAACGAGAGAACCCCGGCGGAGAGCGCAATCCAGACCGTCACATCGGCATTAGCGGTCACATCCTCACCCGTTGATCAGGAATTTGATCAGGTTGAGGACCTTGGGACCGGTCCAGTCGATGGCGCCGATAACGTGATCGGCGATAATCCCGTCGCGGCGGATGATAAAGGTCTCCGGAAAGGCATAAACCCCGTATTGTTGCTGCACCGCGGTCTCGCCGTCGAGCAGGACCGGAAAGGAGTGGGGCGATTCCTGGAGATACTCCTGGACGATATCGAGGGCGTCCTCCTCGGCGTTGATGGCGAGGAGCACGAAATCGTCATTCGAAAGCATGGCGCTCAGCTTCTCCATCGACGGCATCTCCGCCCGGCACGGCGGACACCAGGTCGCCCAGAAGTTGACCAGCACCACCTTGCCGCGCAACTCCGACAGGGTGTAGCTGCGCCCCTTGACATCCTTGAGGGTGAAGTCGGGGGCGAGCTGCCCGACCCGCGGCGGACCGGCCTTTGAGGTGCCGGCGGCGACCAGGTTGGCGGAGAGGGAGAAAAAAAGGAGCAGCAAGAGCGGTACTATTTTGCAGACAGGACGAAACATCGGGAAGGTTTCCTTTCAGAAGGGTAGGCCCATTTCTACCCGTCAGCGGGGGAAATGTCAAGACGGAGGCCACCCCGGCGGCGCAGCCTGCCGGTACGGCTCAGTGACCCGATTCCGCCCAGTGCGCCTCGATGTGGTCCATCTCCTCCTCGGAGAAGCCAAAATAGTGGGCCAGCTCGTGCAGCAGGGTTTCGCGGATCACCCGCAGCAGTCCTTCGCCGCTTTCACGGGCATATTCCTCGATCGCCCGCTGGTAGAGGACGATGACATCCGGCAGCCCCGGCAGCTGGTCGAAACCGCGTTCATCGAGGGGGAGCCCGCGGTAAAACCCGAGGAGATCGCGGGGGTCCTCGAAACCGACCTCGGCCAGGGTCTCCACATCGGCCCAGTCCTCGACCTGGAGACTGAGATTGTCGACCCGCTCCAGAAATTCCCCGGGAATGGCGGCCCAGCTCCGCTCGACCAGGGCGATGAAGTCCTGGCGGTTCATTCGCCGATCCCCTGCCCGCGGGCGACCCGAAAGACCGAGCTGAAATGCGCCACCTCGCGACCGTCCTCAGCGACGACCCGGGCCTCGCCGAAAAAACTGCGCCCCTCGGGACCGCGTACCCTGGCATGGGCCACCACCCGCCCGGACGCTACCGGGGCGAGAAATCGGGTCGTCAGTTCGGTGGTGGCAAAGATCGTCCCGGCCGGCAGCCGGGACTTGATCGCCATGGCCACGGCGGTATCGGCGAGGGCAGTGAGCGCCCCGCCATGCAGCACGCCGCCCCCCTGGGCGAGGCGAACGACGAAGGGGAGGCTCAGCACTGCGGCCCCCTCCCCCACCGATTCGATGGTCATGCCGAGCAGGTCCTCGAAGGGGGCGGTATCGATCCATCCCTCCAGCTCGAACTGTGGCGATCCCGGCTGCCGCGGAAGGGTACCGTCGACCAGCATGCGTGCCATGGCTGACTCCAGTCAAGACGCCGGTGGCGTCGAAGATGAGGGTTCCCGGTCAGGGGAGATCGATGTAGGCGCCGCGGTCCCCCCGGCCGAAGAGGAAGCTCTGCGGCAGTTCGCCAAGATGGGCTTCGAAGTAGGCCCCGAACTCCCTGGCGCCGCTAAAGCGCTGACCCCCGACTTCCGCCACCACATCCCCGACCTGAAGGCCGGCCTGCTGGGCCGGACTGCCGGCGGTGACGGCGGCAATCACCAGACCACGGGAACCTTCCCGGACCCGGAAACCGAAAATTCGCTCGACATAGCGCAAGCCATATTCTGGCGGCAGCGGAGCGAGAACGACCGTCACCTCCTGCTCCTGGTCGCCGCGCAGCAACCGCAAGCGCAGCTGATCTTCGGGCGTGTAACTGGAGAGGAGTTGCAGCATCTCGGCGGGCGACTCGACCTCGAGACCGTCGATGCCAAGAATGACGTCGGCCAGCTCCACCCCGGCCTTGGCGGCCGGCGAACCCGGGTCGACCTCGGTCACCAGTACCCCGCCAGCGCCGCGACTGCGGGTCAGGGCCACATTGACCGATCCTGGCAGCAGGCCGAGCCAGACCGGGCGGCGCTGGCCATGTTTTATCAGGTCTCCGGCGACGCGCCGGGCGAGATCGATCGGGATCGAGAAGCCGATCCCCTGGGCCTGGCGGGCAATGGCGGTGTTGATGCCGATCAGCTCGCCGTTGATGTTGAGCAGCGGGCCACCGGAGTTCCCCGGGTTGATCAGCGCATCGGTCTGGATGAAATGACCGACGACGCCGTCGTCCATCGGCAACCGCCGGGAGGCGGCGCTGACGACACCAGTGGTCACCGAATGGCCGAGTCCGAGAGGGTTGCCGATGGCAATCACCGTCTCGCCGAGGAGGAGGTCGTCGGAGCGGCCCGGGGCCAGAAAAGGAAAATCCCCCTCCCCCTGGATGCGGACCACCGCCAGGTCGAGGCGCTCATCGCTCCCAACCAGTTCCCCGGCCAGTTCCCGGGTCTGTCCCGGCACTGCGACGAAGATCTTCGACGCCTGTTCGATCACGTGGGCATTGGTCAGGACGTAACCGCGCCGATCGACGATCACCCCCGAGCCGAGGGACTGGGTCTTGTAGACCTGGGGCGCGGCGAAGCTGCGAAAGAACTCGTCGAAGATCGAATCGCCGAACCCGAAAACCGGCGCGCGCCGGCGCTTGACGATCTGTTCGGTGCGGATGTTGACCACGGCCGGGCCGGCCTTCTCGATCGCCGCCACCACCGGACTGCGCCGGTCGGCGGCCGGCAGAGAGGCGGGCCACAGGGTAACGAGCAGCACCAGCAGGGTGAAGATACCTTTCATGACGGACGGGTGCCTTCCTTTCCAGCGACGTCAGCGGTCGCCGTCGCTGCCTCCGCGCCGTCATCCGACAGTCGCGGGATGGCATATTTTTCCATCCGGTAAACCAGGGTGTGCCGCGGTATCCGCAAAAAGGCGGCGGCCCGGGTCTGGTTGCCGCCACAACGCCGCAGCGCTTCGACTACCACCTCTTTCTCCAGTGCTTCGAGGCTGTAGCCCCCCTCCGGCAGGGTAACGACCCCGCCGGAGGGGGAAAGGGGCGTACGAGTGATCTTCTCCGGCAGATCCGCCACCTCCACCACTCCCCCCTGCCGCAGGACCAGCGCATGCTGCACCGCGTTTTCGAGTTCGCGCACGTTGCCGGGCCAGGGATAGGCAGTGAGCGCCTGCAGGGCGGCCGGGGCAAAGTCACCGCCGCCGTACTTGCCGGCAAAGTGCCGGACCAGCAGCGGGATATCTTCCCGCCGCGCCCGCAGCGGCGGCAGGCGCAACGGCACCACCGCCAGCCGGTAATAGAGATCCTCCCGGAAGCGCCCCTGCGCCAGTGCCTGGTCGAGGTTCTGGTTGGTGGCGGCGACCAGGCGCACATCGACCTTGCCGGGGAGACCGCCGACCGGTTCAATCTCCCGTTCCTGCAAGGCCCGCAGCAACTTCGGCTGCATCTCGCTCGGCAGTTCGGCGACCTCGTCGAGGAAGAGAGTGCCGCCATCGGCCTGGGCAAACTTGCCGCGGCGATCGCGGATGGCGCCGGTAAAGGCCCCCTTGACGTGGCCGAAGAGTTCGCTCTCGAGCAGGTCGGCGGGAATCGCCGCGCAGTTGACCGCGACGAAGGGACCGTCGCGCCGGTCGCTCTGCTGGTGAATCGCCCGCGCGATCAGCTCCTTGCCGGTCCCGCTCTCCCCCTCAAGGAGGACCGACGCCTCACTGGCGGCAACCCGACGCACCCGTTCGAAGACCTCCCGCATGACATCGGAGTTGCCGACCACCAGGCTAAAGTCCTCGCGGGTCGCGAGGGCATCGCGCAGGCGCCGGTTCTCCTTTTGCAGGTCGAGGAAACTCCAGGCCCGCTCCAGGACGAGGCGCAGCTCATCGCGGGAGAAGGGTTTGGTGAGGAAATCGTAGGCCCCCTGCTTCATCGCCGCGACCGCTTTCTCCACGGTGCCATAGGCGGTAATCATTACGACGACCGCGCTCGGGTCGAGCTCCCGCACCGCGGCCAGAAGCTCCATCCCCGACATCCCCGGCATCTGGATATCGGTCACCACCACCGCAGGCCGTTCCTGGCGGAAGAGGGCCAGGCCCGCTTCGCCGTCGGCCGCCAGCAATACCCGCCACCCTGCCTGATCGAGAGTAAATTCCATCACCCGACGCAGGGAATCGTCGTCATCGATCAACAGTACGCTTCTCGTCCCAACTTCAATCATTCGCGGTTCCATTTCATTTCAGCCCGTTGCCAGAGCCGGGAAAGTCAGGGTGAAGAGGGTTCCGACGCCGGGCTGGCTCGCAACCTCGATCCGGCCGCCGTGCCCCTGCACGATGCGGTGGGTAATCGCCAGCCCCAGCCCGGTCCCTTCGCTGCGGGTGGTGAAGAAGGGGTTGAAAATCCGGCTCAGGTTGGCGGCGGGAATGCCGCCGCCACTGTCGCGGAACTCGATCGAAACCGTCTCCCCGTCGCTGCGCGAGGCGATCTGCAGGGTACCGCCATCGGGCATCGCCTGCAAGGCATTGAGGATCAGGTTGAGAAAGGCCTGCCGCAGCTGTTCACTGTCGGCCTGGACCAGCGGAATCGATCCTGGCGCAAAGTCGACTGCGACACCACCGCTGCGGGTCGGCTGCCGGGTCAGCAGCAGCAGCTCCTGCAGCAGCTGGTTGAGATCGACGGGACTGCGGCCGGTCTCGCCGGGGCGAGCGAATTCGAGAAAATCCTGCACCACCCGGTTGAGGCGATCGACCTCCCGGATCAGGATGGCGGCAAACTCGCTGCGCGGATCATCGACCGCCATGCCGTCGCGCAGAATCTCGGCGGTGCCGCGAATCGAGCCGAGGGGGTTGCGGATTTCGTGGGCCATCCCTGCGGAGAGTTCGCCGAGGGCGGAGAGGCGATCGGCGCGGCGCAGCTGTTCCTCGATCTCGAGGATCTGGTCGGCCTGCTGACGCAGCTTGGCGTAATTCTCCTCGAGAATCCGGGCCGCCTGCTGGTAGCGCTCCTTCTGCAGTCGCTCGCGCTGGGAAAGAAGACCGGTCAGGCCGCCGATCACGTTGTAGAGGAGGATTTCCAGGTACTGCTCGACCTCGGTCAGCGGATGATGCCCCCACTGCAGCACCACGTGCGGGAGGTAGAGGAGGGAGACCGCCAGCGCCACCCCGATGCCGCCGCGCAGCCCGAACCAGAGCCCGCCAAGTACGATGGGGAGATAGTAGAGCCGCCGATAGATATCGTGGAACTGGGCATACTGAATGGTCGTCAGGTAGTGCAGGGCGGTGATCCCTGCTACCAGAACGAACAGGATGGCAATCCGCGAGCGGTCGATTCGATGCATACCTGCGATTGTGAAGTGCGGCCAGGCAGCCGTCAAGGGGGAAGCGACTTCGAGAATAATCTTGAAGAGGATTTCCTCCCCGGGGTATCCTCCCGGAACGCCATCCAAAGCGAGGTCCTCCCCCGGTGCTCTTTTTCGACATCCTCAATATCGTCCTGCCGGTCTTCCTGGTCATCGGCCTCGGCTACCTGCTGCGTCGGCTCGCGCTGATCGACGCCGGTTTCCTGCTGCAGACCAACCGCCTCGTCTACTACATCTGTCTGCCGCTCCTCCTCTTCTACAAGATCGGCAGCGCCGACTTTTTTGCCAACTTCAACCCCACCCTGGTCCTCGGTTCCGCCGCCGGAATCGGCGCCGGTTTCCTGGTCAGCTACGGCTGGGGGGCGCTGCGCCACTATCCGCCGCCGGCGCACGGCGCCTTCAGCCAGGGCTCCTTTCGTGGCAACCTCGCCTACATGGGCCTCGCCATCGTCTTCAATGCCTACGGCGAAAACGGCCTGACCCGGGCCGGCATCCTCATGGGCTTTCTCGTCCCGGTCCTCAATTTCCTCGCCATCCTCGCCCTGCTCCTCCCCCAGCGCGACAGGAAAACCGGCCGCGGCTACGGCTTCTGGGGCCGCCAGATCCTCCTCAATCCGTTGATCATCGCCTCCTTCGCCGGCATCGCCTGGAGCTTTCTCAAGCTCCCCTTCCCCGCCGTCCTCGACCGCAGCCTGCATATCGCCACCGGCATGACCCTCCCCCTCGCCCTGATCGCCATCGGCGGCTCCTTTTCCCTCGAAAAGCTGCGCGGCGACCTGGTGCGGGCGGCCTTTGCCACCGGCATCAAGCTGCTCTGGCTCCCCCTCGGCACCGCCCTGCTCCTGGTCGGTCTCGGCGTCTCCGGCATCGACCTGGCGATCGGCGTGCTGATGGCGGGAACCCCTGCGGCGACGGCAACCTACATCATGGCCCACCAGCTCAAGAGCGATGCCGAACTCGCGGCCTCCATCGTCATGCTTTCAACCCTCCTCTCCGCCGGCACCTACACCATCGCCCTGCTGATCCTGCGGACCCTCGGGCTGTGAATTCCCCGGCAGTCTCGATCCTGCTGACAGTCCGCAACGAGGAAGAGTTCCTGCCGGCCGCCCTCGCCTCCCTGCAACGCCAAACCTTTACCGACTGGGAGCTGGTCGCCGTCGACGACGGCTCGACCGACCGCACCCCGCAACTTCTCGCGGCCGCCGCTCTCGATCCCCGGGTGCGCCTCCTGACCCTGCCGCCGCAAGGGCTGGTGAGCGCCCTCAATAGCGGCCTGGCCGCCTGCCGGGCGCCCTTGGTGGCGCGCATGGACGGGGACGATGTCTGCCACCCCCAGCGCCTCGCCCGGCAGTGGCGCTACCTGCAGAATCATCCTGAGTGCCTGCTGGTAGCGAGCCGGGTGCGCCACTTTCCCCGGCCGCGGCTGGCGGGTGGCATGCGTGACTACGAGCGTTGGCAGAACAGCCTTCTCGACGATGCCGCCATCCGCCGCGACCTTTACGTCGAGTCCCCCTTTGCCCACCCCAGCGTCATGTTCCGGACCGGGCAGGTCCTGGCCGCCGGCGGCTACCGCGATCTCGGCTGGGCCGAGGATTATGACCTCTGGTTGCGCCTGGCGCGCCGGCCGGGAACCTTCGCCCGATTACCGGAGCCGCTTCTTTTCTGGCGCGACCGGGATCGCCGCCTGACCCGCACCAGTCCCGCCTGCAGTCCGGCAGCATTTCGCGCCTGCAAGATTCATCACCTGCGTCAGACCTTTCTCGCCGGGGCGACCCAGGTAACCTTATGGGGGGCCGGCACAGAGGGGAAGGCCTGGCGCAAGTCTCTGGCAGAGGCAGGGATCGCTGTAAGCGGCTGGGTCGAGGTCGACCGCCGCAAGATCGGCCAGGTCATTCACAAGGCGCCGGTTGTGGCTGTCGATGCCCTGCAGGCGGGCGGGGCGAGGATTCTGGTGACGATCGGCGCCAGGGGCGCCAGGGAGCAGGTCCGTGAATGGTCCAGGCAGCGCGGCCTGGTGGAGGGGCGGGATTTTCTATGCGTGACCTGAAACCGGGGGGTCGACCTACTCGTGGAGCAGGCTGACCAGCCATTCACCGAGCAGGTAGGCAGTCAGGAAGAAGGGGAGCCAGCGGAGAATCCGTTCGCGCATGACCATGGTCTCCGGTGCGGCAGGGGTTGCAGGAACGCCTCTAGGTGCGCTCCTGCAGTTCGCTGAGCAGAGAACGATAGAGGGGCTCCCCACTGGTAAAACGCAGGATGCGCACCCCCATCCCTCCCTTGAGACGACGCAGCAGGTTGGGCGGAACCTTTTTCGCCCACATCACCCTTCCGACCAGGTGGATGACCTCGCCGCCGGGAGAGGTAAGCTCCAGCTTGAGAACCGAATTGGGATTCTGCACCACTGCCGATTTGATGAAAATCCCGGTATCGGAAATGTCCTCGGTGAAGCCGAAGCGGCCCGCCTCGTCCACTCCGAACTTTATCTGCAGGCGCTTGCGGTGCCGCCTGATATTGCGCTTGTCACTGGCCATGCCAGCCTCCAACATTGAATGAATTCATGAAATAAGCGTAGAACCAGTGCCTTGTACCATTTCACGATAAAAATAACAATGGTCAAAACGGGTAGTTACCGACGGCTAGCCAAGCAGGGTTCCCCAGCGACTGCGCACGGCTTCTTCAGACCGCGCCCTGCAGCTTTGCCTTGCGCTCCTTGAGGGCGGCGGCGTGGCGCTCTTCCTCCCCGGCCAGCCAGGCAAAGGCCTGGCGCCCGTCGGCGCTGCGGGCCTGGCTGGCGGCGAGGTTGAAATAGGCGGCAAACTTCTCTTCGGCCTCGATCGCCAGGTCAAAGGCCTGCAGGTCGGAATCACCACTTCCCAGCATCGCCTCAAGACGTTCCGGGGCGGGGAAGATGCTCTCCTCGGCAAACCGTTTCAGGTAGGGGAGGAAGAGTTCCTCGTCCTCCCAGAACTGACCCTCCTGGAACTGCGGCACCATTCGCTCCAGGGTACGCAGGTGCTGCACTTCGTCCTGGGCGAGCCAGGAAAAGATCTCCCGCGCCAGCTCGCTGCGGGCCTTATTGGTCATGGCGCTGTAGAAGCGGTGGCCATTCTTCTCGATTTCCATGGCGGCGCGAATCACCTCGAAACCGCTGTAGTCTTCCATTCCTGCCATCTTGCCGGGCTCCCTTTCATAAAAAAGATCGTTCTTTGTACTGCATGGAGAGCGCCCCTGTCAATTTTTGAACAGGCCGCGGATGCTCTCTTCGAGGAGCTTCTTCTGGTCAGTGCCGCCGGCCGGCTCCCCCTTCTCCTTGGGCCCGAGCTTGTCGATCAGCTTCTGCTCCAGTTTCTGCTGCAGCTTTTCCCCGGCCTGGCGCGTCGCTGCGCGGGCGTCGATCTCGAAGTGCGGCTTGTCGATATTGCCGCTCAGTTTCAGGGGCAACTGCCCCCAGCCGTCAGCATCCTTGAAATAGGAGCTGACCTTTCCGCGCTGGTCGAGCTTGGCGGTCAGTTCCGGCGCGACCCGGGTATCGAGCACGACATTGAGGCTGCCGTCCAGCCCGACCGACCCCTGCGGCGACAACCGGAGCTGACCCCCACTGAAGCGGCTGTCGAACTTCACCTTCCCCGCCTCGATACGGAAGTTGCCGTCCCACTGCTGGAAGGTCAGACGCTGCAGCTCGTCGAGGCCGAGGACCGTGGCCAGCCCCCGGGCCAGTTCACCGCCGTCGAGGCGTCCATTGCGGAGCGTGACCTCGCCGTTGCCGGAGAGCTCGCGGCGGATGGTCGCCGGCAGGGTCCCGTTACCGGCCAGGTCAGTGACCAGGGCAATGGTTCCCGACAGCTTGCCGTTGGCCTCGGGTTGCAGGGCGCCCACCAGCGGCTCGAGCTCGATATCGGTCAGCACCAGGTGGGTGCGGTAGGCGAACCCGGGGCGACCGAGGTCGATGCGGGCGGTGTCGGTGAAATTCCCCCCGGCGAGGTTGCCGCGCAGGCTGTCGATCTGCAGGATGTTCTTCACCAGCGTCCCGTGCAGGAAAAGATCCTGACACTCCAGTCCCTGGTAGATCGTTTTCTTTACTGTCATGGTGACGTCCGCCGTAAGCGGCAGATCGAGGGGGCCCGCTTCGGTTGCCGGTGGAGACGGCGGCGCATCCGCGGCCGGGGTATCCGGGGGCGGGTTGCCGGCGGCAACCAGTGGATCGAGCAGCAGGCGGTCGGCGCTCACTTTCAAGCTCACCACCAGCGGGCGGGCGAAGAGGTTCGCCACCTTGAGGTCGAGATCGGCCCGATTGTCGCCGGCAACCAGCTGCAGCCCCTGGCTGGAGAGGGCGCCCCCCTTGAGGGCGAAACTGCCATTGAGCGCCGGGCGCAGACCGGCCAGGCTCGCCTGCACCGCGCTCAGGCGCAGGCTCCCTTCCTGCAAGAGAGCCTCGGGGTGATCGGTGGTTCCGGCGAGATGGGCCTGCAGATCGAGCTTTCCGGCCGGATCGAGTCCGTCCGTCGCGGCGACCAGCCCGGGCGGGAGGGCGTCGAGGGCCTGTCGCAGGTCGAGGGCCGGCAGGGCCAGCTGGAGATCGACCCGGGGGGTGGTCCCGTAGTCGGCGACGCTGCCGCTCAGCTCTGCCGCGATACCGTTGAAGGTGAAATGCCCCTTGTCGATTGCCAGCTGCTGCCGGGTCGGGTCGAGCCTGATCGCATAGTCGAGACCGAGGCGGGCCTGGCGCAGCGGCGCATCCGGCAGCGCATCGAGGGTGAGGTCGAGGTTGGCGAGGGTCAGCTCTCCCCTGGATGTGAGCTGGCTGGCATCACCGGCCAGGGTCAGGTCGGTGCTGACCTTGAGCGCGCCGAGCGTGCCGGGGATGTGGCCGCGCAGATAGGGGGCAAAGCCGGTCACGTCGAGATCGGTGAGGCGCACATGGGCGTTCCCCTTGCGGGCCCCTAGGTCGGCGTCACCGCTGATTTCGAGCTGGGCATCGTTGATCCGTGCCTGCAGTTCGAAGGGGAAAGACCGGGTCAGGGAGACATCCTGCAGCTCCAGGCCGATGGCGGAGAACTTCAACCGGTAGGGGGCCTTGGCGTCGACTCGGTAATCGAGGAAGACCACCTCCCCCCCTTCGATGGCGACCCGGGAGATGCTTAGGTCAATAGGGGTTCCCGATCCTGGCGACGCTGGCGCTGCTGGCGTTTCCGAACCTGCAGGTGGCGCGGCGACCAGGTCGTCGAAGTTGAAACGGCCATCGGCCAGCCGCACGATGCGGATTTTCGGTCCGACCAGGCGCGCCTCGTCGATGACGACCTGACCCCGCAACAGGGGCCAGAAGCGATAGCGCAGCACCACCTTGTCGGCGGCGACAAAGCTTTCACGGCCATCGGGTTCGCCGATTTCCAGGTTGGCCACCTGCACCCCGGAGAAGAGCCCGATGTTGATCTCACCGAGGGCGACCGGCCGCTGCAGCGCCTTTTCCGCCAGCGGCACCAGGGTGGCCCGAACCCGTTCCGGCGTCACCAGCAGCTTGACCAGCACAAATCCGGCGATCAGCAAAGCGACCACCACGACGGCGACGATCGCCAGCCAGCGTCCAATCCGTTTCATTCCTACCTCCCAAGAACCTGCTCCACCCAGAGGCGGAGCGCTAGATTTCCTGCAGGGGATCGGCGACCCCGGCCAGGTTGAGGACGACTCGCCATTCGCTTTCACGCACCGGCTGCACCGAGAGCCGGCTCCCCTTGCGCAGCAGCTCCATTCCGGCCAGTGCCGGATGCCGGCGCAGGTCGTCGCGGGTCAGCGGCTGCGGCAGGGGCCGCAGGGCGCGGACATCGACCAGAAACCAGATCGGGTTGTCGACGCTGGCCCGGGGGTCGAAGTGTTCCGCCCGCGGATCGAGGGCGGTGGCATCGGGGTACCCCCTGCTCGCGACAACAGCAAGCCCGACGATCGCTGGCGCCGGGATATTGCTGTGGTAAAATAGGATCCCGTCACCGGGCTGCAACTCGTCGCGCAGCAGGTTGCGGGCCTGGTAATTGCGGACCCCGTCCCAGGAACTGGTGCTCTCCGGCGCCCCCTGCAGATCGGCAAAGGAGAAACAACCCGGCTCCGACTTCAGCAGCCAGTAGCGGCACATGACAGCCTTCATCTGCCTGGGTCCTGAAATTTTTTCATTTGTTGTTTCCCTTTTTGATCAAAGTCAAAGCCGCTTCCAGAATTTACCGCTAGGGTAGCGCCACCTGCAGCAGATTTACCTGCGTGCAGGAATTATAACAGTTGCCGCGGCAAGTTTTCCCTGCACCGTACCACTTGTCAAGGAATCCTTCCCGCTGCCGGCTCTCCCCGAAACCACGACCTATCAACCAACCACAAGGAGGACACCAATGGAGAACATGTTCTGTTTCCAATGTGAGCAAGCCGCTCAGGGTACGGGCTGCACCAAGATCGGCGTCTGCGGCAAGCAACCCGAGGTCGCCGCCCTGCAGGACCTGCTGGTCTACACCCTGAAGGGGATCGCCTTCTGGGCCGACAAGGCCCGCGCCGCCGGCAAGAAGGACGCCGAGATCGACCGTTTCATGATCGAAGGGCTCTTCACCACCGTCACCAACGTCGACTTCGACGCTGAAGATATCGCCAAGACCCTGCGCAAGGCCGGCACCCTGCTCGGGAAAGCCAAGGCCCTTGCCGGCCCCGTCGCCGGGTCCATCCCCGCCGCCGCCAGTTTCCAGCCGGCTGGTTCGACCGCTGAGCTGATCGCCCAGGGCGCCGCCCACGGCGTCAAGAGCGACAGCATCGACCCCGACGTCAAGTCGGTCCAGGAGATCGTGGTATACGGCATGAAAGGGTACGCCGCCTATGCCGACCATGCCCTGATCCTCGGCCGCGAGAATGACGAAATCTACGCCTTCACCCACAAGGCCCTCGCCGCCACCCTCGACCCGAGTCTCGGGCTGATGGACTTCGTCGGCCTCGCCATGGAGTGCGGCCGCATCAACCTGGTCACCATGGAGCTGCTCAGCACCGCCCACACCGACACTTACGGCCATCCGGTGCCGACACAGGTACAACTCGGCACCAGGGCCGGCAAGGCGATCCTCGTTTCCGGCCACGACCTGAAGATGCTCGAAGAACTCCTCAAGCAGACCGAAGGCAAAGGGATCAACATCTATACCCACGGCGAGATGCTCCCCGCCCACGGCTACCCCGGCCTGAAAAAATACGCCCATCTCGCCGGCAACTTCGGCGGCGCCTGGCAGGACCAGGCCAAGGAATTCCCTGCCTTCCCCGGCGCCATCATCTTCAACACCAACTGCATCCAGCGCCCGGCCGAGGCCTACAAGGACCGCCTCTTCACCTGGGGGCTGGTGCAGTGGCCCGACGTCAAGCACGTTGAGGGCTGGGACTTCTCCGCCGTCATCAAGAAGGCCCAGGAATGTGAAGGTTTTGCCGACAATCCCGGCCAGGAGATCCTCACCGGCTTCGGCCACAACGCCGTCCTCGGCGTCGCCGACAAGGTGATCGCCGCGGTCAAGGCGGGCCAGATCAAGCATTTCTTCCTCGTCGGCGGCTGCGACGGCGCCAAGTCGGGACGTAACTACTACACCGAGTTCGCCGAGAAGGCGCCGAAGGATACTGTCATCCTCACCCTCGCCTGCGGCAAGTACCGTTTCAACACCATGGACCTCGGCGACATCGGCGGCATCCCGCGCCTGCTCGACGTCGGCCAGTGCAACGATGCCTACAGCGCGATCCAGATCGCGGTCGCTCTCGCCGGCGCCTTTGAGTGCGAGGTCAACGACCTGCCGCTGTCGATGATCCTCTCCTGGTATGAGCAGAAGGCGGTGGCGATCCTGTTGACCCTGCTCCATCTCGGCATCAAGAACATCAAGATCGGCCCGTCGCTGCCGGCCTTCGTCACGCCCAACGTCCTCAATTTCCTGGTCGAGAACTTCAATATCGGCCCGATCGGCACTGCCGAAGGCGATCTCAAGCAGATCCTCGGCTGATCGATCACCAGGCTGTCCAGCGGCAAAAAGCCGGGCCCATTTCGGGCCCGGCTTTTTGCGTGGCAGAACCGGCGGCAGGGGTACGCTCCCTTCCTCTCCCGGTCGCGGTTGCACTATTTACCCGGAGCGGAGGTGACATCCTCTGCGGCTCCCCCTTGACTATTGACCAGCTGGTTGAACTCGAAGGGTCCGCTCTTTTCGCCGAAGTAGAGAGAGCGGTGCGGGAAGGGGATTTCGATGCGGTTTTCATCGAAGGCGAACTTGACCCGGCGCAGGAACTCGCGGCCGACCTCCCATTGGCGGATCGGCTTGGTCTTGATGCGCCCCTTGATGATGACGGCGGAGTCGGCGAACTTGTCCACGCCGAAAATCTCCGGCGCTTCCAACATCAGGGGACCGAAGTACTCATCCCCCCGCATCCCCTCCCCGACCTGCTGCATGATCGCGATGACGCGATCGGTATTCTCCTTGTAGGCGACCCCGATCTCGAAGACGCTGGCCGACCATTCATTGGTCAGGTTGCTGAGGGTATTGATGGTGCCGTTGGGGAAGATATGCACCACGCCGCCGAGATCGCGCAGCACGGTGGTGCGGAAGTTGATCTTCTCCACCAGTCCGCCGGTGCCGTTGATAATCGCCACATCGCCGACGCGGATCTGGTTTTCCAGGATGATAAAGAAGCCGGCGATGATATCGCGCACCAGGTTCTGGCCGCCGAAGCCGACCGCAAGACCGACGATCCCCGCGCTGGCGATGATCGGACCGATCTCGACGCCGAATTCCTTGAGGACCACCAGGCCGACCGTCAGCCACAGCATGAGCAGGGCGCCCTGCCGGATCAGGCGGACAATGGTTTCGATCCGTTTTTCCGATTCGCTGGGCGGCTCCTCCCCGGCCGCGCTCTTTTCGAGCAACCGCCTTTCAAAGCTCTTGATAAACTGCTGCAACACCTTGGTGGCAATCCAGGCTGCCACCAGAATGAGAGTGACGCGCAGCCCGGTCTTAATGATGGCATCCCAGCTGAACGAGGCAAAATAGTTCTCAATTACATCCATGCCTTCTCCCTTGATAGAGGTAGATTTTGTCAACGCACCCAATGTAACGCACCGCGCCAGCGAGGTCAAAACAGACCGCTGGAGCGATATCTCCTTTGCACACTCCCCCCTTTTTGCTTCCCGGGCCCGGCATGGTAAGGTTTAACTGTCGAGCAAAATTCAGCTGGAAACTGACCCACCAGGAGACCTTGCCATGGCCGAACCGATTCACACCTCGCGCATCACTATCACCCGCGACCGCGGCCCGATCCGCATCGCCCGCATCGAGGGCTTCAAGGACCCGGTCTATTACGGGATTCACGGCGGCATCCAGAAGTTCTACCAGGTCGATCCGGTCGAGGAGCACGCCGCCACCCTCGACCACATCGTCGGCGCCGTCGCGGCCTGAATGATGGGAACCTTCGCCAGCGTGCTGGCGACCAGAAAGATCAGGAGTCATACCGACCGCTTCCGGGCCGAAATCGAGGGGGATATCGAGGATGTCAACGGCGTCCTCAAGATCACCGTCATCCGGGTTCACTACACCCTGAAATTGAAGGCGGAAGAAGAAGCCGATGCCCGCTGGGCACTGGCGAACTACATCGAAAAATGCCCGGGGGCGATGAGCGTGACCGGGTGCATCCGCATCGATCACAGGCTGACCACCGTGGTGGAGTGAAAAGAGGGAGGATTAAGCGATGACCGCCGCACCCGTCGTCGAGGTTTTCTTCGACTACATCTGACCCTGGTGCTACCTCGGTACCGTGCGTACCGACCGATTGCAGCGCGAATGCGGGGTCGAACTGCGCTGGAGCGTCTTTCCCCTGCACCCGGAGACGCCGCCCGAGGGGACGGAACTGGCCGACCTTTTCGGACGCAGTGCGGCCGAGATCAGGGCGCTGCAGGAGCGCCTGCAAGGGCTGGCCCGGGACGAGGGGCTGAGCATCGTCCCCCGCAGTCGCACCGTCAACAGCCGCCGCGCTCAGGAGTTGGGGAAATGGGCAGAAGGAAAGGGCCTGGGCGAAGGCTACCGGATGGCCACCTTCGCCGCCTACTTCAGCGCAGGGCGCGACATCAGCCAGGAAGAGGAATTGCTGACAATCATCGCCAACCTTGGCCTTGACCCGGTCGAGGCGAAGGCGGTTCTCGCCGGCGGGCTTTTCGCCGCGGCGGTCGATACTGACTGGGAACGGGCCCGCACCTTGGGCGTACGCGCAGTACCGACCCACCTCTGCCAGGAGCGGCGGCTGGTCGGCTTTTCCCAATATGAGGATTTTTTGGCCCTGGTCGGCCAAAGCTGAACCAGGAGGCCGCATGATCGACCCGCCGACTATTCCCCGTCCCGCCGGGCAATCTTTCACCCCAATGGACTGGCCGGCCTTTCACGCCGAACTCCTCAACGAGGTGCGGGGGGAATTTAGCAGCGGGACCGGTGATCAGGAAAAGATAGCGGCGGCGATGGCCATGCACGCCAAAACCGAGGCGATCCTGCCGACCCTGCGCCAGGAAGCATCTCTGGTCGCCTGCGGGCCCGGCTGCGGCCATTGCTGCATCGTCAACGTCGCGGTGCTGGAACCCGAAGCGCTGCTGGTGGCCCGGGAGGTGAACAGGCTCCCTCCGCAGCAGCGAGCAAAGGTGCGGGAACGACTACGGAAGCTCGATTGGGAGACCGCCGGCATGACCGATGAAGAACGCCTGGTGATGCAGCGCCCCTGCGCGTTCCTGGATGCGGCGGGGAACTGCTCGATTCACCCGGTGCGCCCCCTGCTCTGCCGCAAGCTGACCTCCACCAGCGCGGAAGACTGCGAGCAGGCCAGAGTCCGGGCGGTCTTTGGCGAGACATTGTCACTGACGGCCGACCTGTGTCACGGCCAGGTCTATGAAAGCGCTTTCACCGCCCTGGCCGAAGGGTTGCGTGAAGCCGGCTGCGATGATCGCAGCCGGCGGCTCAGCGCCTCGGTGCTGGGACTGCTGGAGAGCAACAGGCTCACCCCTTCCGGTCAATTTCCTGACCGCCCCACGATGCCCGCATAACAGTCCGTTCCCGGAGGCAACCGTCAATGCGCTCCCGTGCGGATCAGGTCCGCCAGATCGGCCGCAGGCAGATAACGCCGGCAGATCGCTGCAAAGGTGCCATCCCCTTTCATGGCGTCCAGGGTCGCCTGCCACGCCGCCACCTCGGCGGCGGGGGTCCCGCGGGAGAAAGCGATGTAGAAATCGGTCCGGGTGACGGTGAAGACCGGTTCCAGATCCTCCATGCGGTAGCCGGCCTCCCGAACGATCTCCGCAACGGTGAGGTCCGTGAAGATGGATAACCGCACCCTCCCCTCCATCAGTTGCCGGACACTTTCGGCCGGCTCCGGCGAACTGACCAGATTGGCAAACCCCTCCTCCTTCAGATACTGCTCGGTGAACCAGTTGCTGGTGGTAGCGATGGCGTCCAACGCCCGGGCATCCGCCAGATTCTTCACCTCGACATGGGAGCCCTTTTTGGCATAGAAGACAGCACTGTTGCGGCCGACCGGACCGACCCACTGGAACAGTTTTTCCCGTTGCGGGGTGCGCTCGGTGCTGAACAGCACCACGTTCGGCTGGTGCAGGGCGAGATCATAGGCGTTCTTCCAGGAGGTGACGCGGATGTCAGCGGGGAGACTGCGGCGCGCTGCAATCTCCCGGACCATGTCGGTGACCAGCCCACCCGCCTTACCGTTCTTCAGGAAGGTGACGGGCGGATAATGCTCGGTCATCAGTTGGAGGATGCCGGGAGGCGCCTCGGCAGGGAGCCAGCGGGCGTAAATCTTCCCGAAGGTGCCGTCCCGTTTCATCTCATCCAGCGCCTGCTGCCAGCGTTTCACCTGCTGCTCCGGGGTCGCCCTGGAAAAGGCCAGGTAGGTCAGGTCCGTGGACAGGTTGAAGACGCTCTTCACGTCACCCGGGTTCGCCCCGATTTTTTCCAGGACCGCCGGCAGTGCAGTGTTGTTGCCGACCACCAACTGCACCTTCCCGGCCAGCAGCTTCTCCAGTGCCTCCTTTTCGCTGTCACAACTCTCCAGGTTGGCGAAACCGGCCTGTTTCAGAAGCTGTTCGCTGTAGTAGCCGGCGACCGTGGCGATCCGGTGGGCTCCTTTCGCCGCCTCCAGGGTGAGGATTTCTATCTCGGACCCGCGGGGGGCATAGAGATTGGTCTCCAGGATACCGATCGGCCCGACCCACTGAAACTGTTCCTTACGCTCCGGAGTCATGGCGGTGGAGAAGAGCGCCGTATCGGGTTCTTCCCGCACCAACCGGTACCCTTCCCGCCAGGGGACCAGGCGGATTTCTGCCGTAGTCGCGGTCCGGCGCAGCAACTCCCGGACCACCTCCGTAGCCAGGCCGGTCACCTGGCCGTCCGCCGCGAAACTGAGCGGGGGATAGGCCTCGGTAAAAATCCGCAGGGCGGCGTTCGCCGGAGGCAGGGGTACGAATGCGGAGAGCAACAAAAAAAAGAACGCGCACAGGGCCAGTCTGGTCATCTAATCCTCCGATACGATGTTCATCCCGCTGTTCCCAACAGGCGACGCCAGCGGGAAAGGTATAGGGTTCTCTCCTCACGGAGTGGATGGGGTACCGCCCCTTCAGCCTGCGGAGCGAATTTGCTCCAAATATAAAACAGCACTCAACACCGAAACGGGTTGAGTGCTGGCAACGGTTCCAGGCACCTGCATCGGATCTCCCTCGTCGGAAACCTGGCGATCCGGGTCCCGCAGGATGCGGTACCGAGGACCCATGGCTTTGCGTCGCCGGATTTCTCCGGGTTTGCCATTATCGGAGGTTTGATCGCTAATCTTTCATGAAGTAAACATCATCTTCTAGGCTTGTCAAGGATGGCCTGCGGGGTGGACGCGCGGTACATGGCACTGCTGAAGGCAGTGGCCGATGGTGTTGCGATGCAGCCTGCCCCGCGCATCGTGGTGGGCATGGGGCCTAACGGTGATAATAAGCGGCGGCAACGCGACCTTGCGTGACCAACCACAATTTAGGTTTTGTTTTTCGAGAAGCACCCTGCCATTTTCCGTCCGCTTGATGGCATGGTTATGCCTTGTTCTTAAGCCAAAACAGTAATTTATCTAAAAATTCGTCTGGACCATTGAAGGCCTTCCAAAGACCATAAGGTTCAAGTTCATCCTTTTCGCCATTCAGAATGAACTGAGACCTATCTCGAACGAAAGTGAATGAAAAGCTTCCATCAGAAAACTCGGCCAAAAAATTATTGAATGCCCTCGGTTCCTCAGTGTAATTCGTGAGTTCAAAACCGAGGATTTTCAATTTCTCGGCCATTTTCGAAACTACATAAAAGTATCTTTTTTCAGTCATATTCATTCTTGAGGCATAACGGTAGTGATAACCGGCTGCGGCGGGACGGAACAATTCAGTAGAAACCGTTTCGATAAACGCCCCTGTATCATCAGTCCGGTTAATTATTTTGATACTAGTGCAGGCCCCCTCCATAGATACCGGACCATCCGGTATCCTTTGAGAAACAAGAAACCCTCTCAAAGAAAGGAGCCTGCACCATGAAATTCTACACGAAACAGCACCAATTCTATTGCGGCGTCGATCTGCATGCAGACGCCATGTACGTCTGCATCCTTGATGCGACCGGCGAGGTGGTGGTTCATCAGAACATCCCGACCAAACCGAAAAACTTCCTGCGACTGATCAAACCCTACCGCTCCGGCATCGTGGTCGGCTGCGAGTGCATGTTTACCTGGTACTGGCTGGCCGATCTGTGCACCGAGCAGGAGATTGACTTCGTCCTCGGTCATGCCCTCTACATGAAGGCAATTCACGGCGGCAAGGCCAAGAACGATCGCATCGATTCCCACAAGATCGCCGTACTGCTGCGCGGCGGTTCTTTTCCGCTGGCCTATACCTACCCCAAGCCGATGCGGGCGACGAGGGACTTGCTGCGCCGCCGCAATCATCTCGCCCGCAAACGGGGCGAACTCTTCGCCCACATCCAGAACACCGCCACCCAGTACAACCTCCCCGAGCCGCTGGGACGTATCGCCAAACCGAGCGAGCGCGGTGATCTGCTCAAAAAGTTTCCCGATTCGGTGGTACGTCGCATGGTCGAGGTCGACCTGCTCACCATCGAACATTACGAACAGCTGCTGGATCGACTGGAGCGGGAACTGGAGCGCATCGCCACCGGTCATGATCCGATCAACCTGGCGCTGCTCAAATCGATTCCCGGGGTCGGCAAGATCCTCGGCATGGTGATGCTCTACGAGATCGAGGACATCGCCCGCTTCCCCCGCGAGCAGGACTTTGCCTCCTATTGCCGGCTGGTCAAGCCGGGCAAGGAATCGAACGGCAAGCATTATGGCCATTCGGGCAAGAAGATCGGCAACGCCCATCTGCGCTGGGCTTTTGGCGAGGCCGTGGTGCTGATGCTCAAAGGGAACAAGCCGGCTCAAACCATGCTGCAACGCCTGGCCAGCAAGCACGGCAAGGGGAAAGCCCTGGCCATCCTGGCCCATCGTCTCGGTCGTGCCGTCTATTACATGCTCAAAAATCAGGTGCCCTTCGACCAGGACAGGTTCCTGCGCAAGGCCGCCTGACGCGGAGGGGGCGGATCAGCCAGACCGTCTAACTGGAGGCAACCACAGCGGCGAGATAAGCTCGGCGGCCATAAGCAAGCGCAGACTTCTGGGCCAACAGCCCGACTTGGGCCGCATCATCCGCCAACTTCCGCCAGCCGGTTTGTTTTGATTGGAGGTCCGCCCCGCTCCAACAGCTTGCGCGATGGTCCAAAGGGCCCGCGCCGGATTCTGCCCCTTCCCCGATCCCGCACCTAACTGCGGCCATCGGCACCAAGATGGACCTCGCTATTTTGATTGGGACGGCATGAGGGCACGAGCGTGATTCCAGGCGGCAGGGAGAACCAGGTCGACAAAGACCGGCCCCTGCATCAAGAGCCTCGATAAGTGTTTGGAGCAGAATTCGTCTGCAGCCAGAAGAGAATCCCAAGCCGGAACCCGGTTGGCTCTTAAGTGATCAGTCGCATGTCAAAGAACGGGAGGGAAAACCTTTTTCGTTATCGGACTTTTTTACCCTTGACGGCCGGGGGCCTGATAAGGGTTAGCCATCAGTTTCAATTTCGAAATCAATTATTATTAATACACTTTTTGCTGTGTCATAAAGAACAAAAAGAGAGTATGCAAATATTCCGACCGTTATTGAATCAAGCAATAGTTTTAAATCAGAAAAACAGCTAATTTTATTTGAACTTAATAATGTAAGAAATATTATAGATACAATTATTAAGCAAATTTGCTCTTTTACTGAAAGAACCATATGGTTTTTAATATTATTAAAACAACTTGCATTACCATATTTTTCAACAAGGTCTCTAATTTTTGTCAAAACTATTCCTAGTGTTGCAGAATTTATGGCAAGAAGTGCAATTAAAATTGTAATTAAATTTTGCTCTAAAAATTTATTTAAATATTCTGTATTGAGTGATGACTGGAAGATTTGTGCGAGAAACCCTAAGCCAATTGACATGATGCTTGTTTTTAGTACTTGAGAAATCATTTCATTAGCTCCTTTAGGATTTCAGCTACTTCCTCTGCTGTTCCTTGAAGAGATAATTCAGAAACTTCAACGTGCTTGATTGTTTTAGAGGTATTTATTTTTTTCGAAAGTCCCCTTACTTTTAAGGCTACATTTCCGCCGCCATCACTTGTGTAATCGGCGAGGGAGCTGATGGTGTTATTGTTTTTTTCAATATGGAGGCTTGAATCAGGGTCTGCTTCGATTTCTAATTTGTTTTTCACTGAGTTTGCTGCTTTAGCAAATTCTTTCAAACTTTCAGGGAGGTTACCTGAAATATTGGCCATATTAGGTGTGATAAATTCAAACTCAATTTTTTGAATTTTATTGTAATATTTTTCGACAATTTGCCAGAAAACCTTCCGCTCGACCATCGGTTCATGTATAGCCCTCAAATGGTAACCCGCTAAACTTGAACGGATTCCATCTAGGATTAACTTAACTACTGTTTCAGTATGCTGAAATGCAGATGTGCGTTTTTGAACTGCAACTATTTGCACTTCGGGGTCATTCCAGACAGCAACGAGTATTGATGGCCAATTGTCGAGATATTCTTCCTTAAATTCTTTAGTTTCTCTATGTAGAGATCTGTTCGCCGCAATCCTAAAAAGAAAAAAGTCTTCTGTATTTAGAAGTAATTTTGTAGCTGTTTGTGTCTTTTTGTTTGAAAAATCCTTTTTTGAGCTAAGGACTCTACTAAAAAGATTATTTTTCTTTTTAAGCAGATCCTCTACAGTGGATATGTCTTCAAATAAGTCGCCTTGTAGGTACCTGTCAATTGGCAGCAATTGGTAGCGGAACATTTCAAATTGGGATTCTGAATTCTTCATGTTATTCCATTTCAATGGCTAACAGTGTTTAGACGGATCCGTATAAGACGCCGGGCTTGGCCCCGATGGCCAAAATCCCACAATTTTGCAAATTGTCGAACGGGTTACAAATAGCTTAATCCGCAGGCAATTTCAACCAACAACGTCTTATGACGGAGTTTTATACGGATCCGTATAAGACGCCCGGCAGTCCTAAGATATCAGAGGCCGTCCATGGGGCTTTTTACTCCTGATGGCCCGCGATTGAGGACATGCGTATAAATCATGGTGGTCTTTACGTCGTTGTGGCCGAGGAGTTCCTGAACCGTTCGTATGTCGTATCCACTTTCCAAAAGATGCGTTGCGAACGAGTGCCGGAAGGTGTGACAGGTTGCCCGTTTGACCAGGCCTGCCTGGTTAACGGCAATGCGCATTGCTTTTTGAACCAGAGAGGCATCGATGTGGTGACGCCCCTGCTCCCTGGTTTTCGGGTTGGTCCAACGCTTCTCCTGGGGAAAGACCCATTGCCAGCGCCACTCCGCTGGGGCATTGGGGTATTTCCGATCGAGCGCCTCCGGCAGTTGCACCCTTCCCCAGCCGTCGGCCAGATCCTTTTCATGGATGATCTTGACCTTGGCGAGATGTTCCTGGAGTGGCCCATCGAGAGCCTCCGGCAACATGGTGATGCGATCCTTCGCTCCCTTGCCATTCCGGACCAGAACCTCCCTGCGCGGTGGATCGATGTCCTGTACCCGCAATCGCACGCATTCCATCAGGCGTAACCCGGCCCCGTACATCAGCGTGGCCATGAGCCACTTGTCCCCTTCCAGGTGGTCCAGAACGATCTTCACCTCTTCGCGGGTCATCACGACCGGAAGCCTGGTCGGCTTTCGGGCACGAATGACGTCCCCCAGGTCTCCCACGTCCTGGCCGATGACATGACGGTAAAGGAACAACAGGGCGGCCAATGCCTGGTTCTGAGTGGAGGAACTGACTTTCTTGTCGACGGCCAAGTGGGTCAAAAATGCATTGATCTCCGGCTCGGCCATCTCACCAGGATGGCGGATTCCGTGAAAGAAGATGTAGCGCCGAATCCATTCGCGGTAGGTTGCTTCGGTCCTGCGGCTGTAATGACGGGCCCGCAGTTCGTGGCTCAACCGGTCGAGAAGTTTGGGTGGCTGCCCTTCGGTTGGCGCCAAGGTGCCTTCTTCTTTGTCCATCCACTCCCCCTCCTGCTGCGGTGAAAGGAACTTCCTCGCATTGAGACCGTTATCCTACCTTGGCAACTCTGACAATTATCTGATAGCCCGGCGTGGTTATGGGGGGAACGTAGTTGTTTGATTGCTTTATCCGGCCTGCAGTTTACAACCGCGCCCCGACAGGATGGCCCGTCGCCGTGCAGAAACCTTCATGGCAAAAGGCCGTGCGGTTGCAAATTCCAGGCAATCCGCCAGCAGGACCGTATAATGGGGAGAAAACCAACGGGACCCGGAACTGGCCCGGAAAAGGAGACGAGGATGGAAAAAGGGAGTAAGCAGAGGCGGGCCGACTACCCGGTGGACAACCTATTTCTCGACCGCTGGTCGCCACGGGCGATGTCCGGGGAGGGGATCCCGGAAGAAGAGCTGATGATCCTGTTCGAGGCGGCGCGCTGGGCGCCGTCAGCCTTCAACAACCAGCCCTGGCGCATCCTCTTCGCGCGGCGGGAGAGCGAGCATTGGCCGCTTTTTCTCGACCTGCTGGTCGAGTCGAACCAGGCCTGGGCCGCCAATGCGGCTGCCCTGCTCCTTTTCCTGTCGAAGACGACCTTCGATCACAACGGCAAGCCGGCGCGCACCCACTCTTTCGATACCGGCGCCGCCTGGGAGAACCTCGCCTTGCAGGCGCTGCTGCGCGGCTATGTCGCCCATGGCATGCAGGGGTTCGATTACGAACGGGCCAGGACAGTTCTCGCCGTCCCGGAAGGTTACCAGGTCGAAGCGATGGTGGCGGTCGGGATGCCGGGAGAGAAGGACTCCCTGCCCGAAAATTTACGCGCCAAGGAGATGCCCAATGACCGGCGTCCCCTGGCCGAAACAATCTGCGAAGGCCCCTTTCGCCCTTAACCTTAATTATCAGAAAAGGAGTCCAACCATGCAGATAAAGGTCGGTTTTAAAGAGATGGTGCGCCGCGCTGAAGCGGAGATCGAAACCATCAGCGCCGCCCAGGCGCTGGACGTCGCCAGCCGGGAAGAAACCCTCTTCGTCGATCTGCGCGATATCCGCGAGCTGCAGCGGGAAGGGAAAATTCCTGGCGCCCGGCATGTCCCGCGGGGGATGCTCGAATTCTGGATCGACCCGCAGAGCCCCTACCACAAGCCCCTCTTCACCGAGGAGCGGCGCTTCGTCTTTTACTGCAACCTCGGCTGGCGCTCGGCCCTGGCAGCCCAGGTCGCCCAGCAGATGGGGCTGGAGAACGTCTGCCACATCGCGGGCGGTTTCGAGGCCTGGAAAGCGGCCGGCGGCGCAGTGGAGGAATTGAAGAAATAACGAGGGGTCGCAGCGCCCGTCTCAACGCACGCCGTAGGTCCGATGGAGGCGCAGGGTGTTGCGCATGCACATCGCCACCGTCACCGGGCCGACGCGGGGGATGAAGAGTTCGGCCTCTTCCTCCACCTCCGGCGCGAAGTTCTTGACGGTGGCGAAGTTGAGGCAGATGGCATGAGGCGGGAGTTCCTCCAGGCGGATCTTCGGGAAGCTGCGACTGGGGACGCCGGTGATGACAAGGTCCGACTGCCGCAGAGCCTCGCTGCGGCTGATTTCGGTCTCTTCGGCGTGGCCGTCGCGGTAGAGGAGCGGCCCCTGCTCATCGAAGGAGAAGACCCGCGCGCCGTCGTTGGACATCATCACCGCCAGCGGCCGGCCGACCACTTCGCTGCGATTGAAGATGGCCACCGTCTTGCCCTCGGCAGGCCGGGTGCCGCTCGCGCCGTAGGCGCCGTTGGCCTCGAGAACCTTGAGGATGGCGAGGGCGGTGCAGGGGACCACCGCCTTGCCGCTCTGTTCGGCGCCGCGTACCAGGCGCTCATTCTCGTAAAGCTTGCCGATCCAGTAGGCGCCCAGCCCCTCGATATCCTTGCGATAATCGACCAGGTCCTTGAGGTAGCGATCCTGCTCGTTGCCGAAGATCGGGTAGTAGACCATGATGCCGTGCACCGTCGGGTCGGCATTGGCCTGACGGATCCCCTGCTCCAGCTTGAGCCGCGGCAGGATGCGCAGCTCATAGACGATGCCGAGATCGGCACAGGCACTGCGGGTATACTCGGCATAGGTCAATGACGGCCCATAGTCGCCGGCAAGAAAACCGACCACCTTCAGTTCGGTTGCCAGGGCACGGATTTCCTGGCGGATTTCGGCGCGGTAGCGGGCGGCAACGGTAGCAGGGGTGACCAGCATGGCAATGACCTCCTCAAGGGATGCGGCGGCAGACCGGCCGGCGCGAAAAAGCTAACACAGCCGGCCCCCGGGAGCAATCCTGTATACCCCATCCTGTATACCCCAAACCGCCCTGCCCCGTTCCAATCACCCTTGCATTCCGGAACTGAAATAGATACCAGTGACAACGCCTGCTGCGCCGCCCCGTCCGGTTCCGGCTTTTCCTGAGGCGGACCATTGCCGGTCGCGTGCCGACCTCTCCTGCAAAACGACAAGGGCGGAGCCAGATGGCTCCGCCCTTGTCGTTTTCCTCGAAAATTTCCCCGGATCAGCTGCGCACGAAGTCGGCAGCGGCGGTCAGCAGCCGCTCCAGTTCCGATGCGCTGTCGGCTTCGGCATAGACCCGGACTACCGGCTCGGTCCCCGACTTGCGAAAGAGTACCCAGGAACCGTCACGGAAGAGGAGCTTGACACCGTCAATGGTGATCACCTGCTCGACCTTTTTGCCGGCAATCTCGGCCGGAGGAGTGGCGACCTTGGCGCCATACCCCGCCTCCAGCTCCGGCGAAAGGTGGATATTCTCGCGCCGGGTGTGGAACTCACCGACCCGCCGGTAGAGATCGGCGAGGAGCTCCCCCAGCGACTTTCCTTCCACCGCCACCATCTCGGCCACCAGCAGACAGGCGAGAATGCCGTCCTTGTCGGGAACGTGGCCACGCACGGTCAGCCCGGCGCTCTCCTCGCCGCCGATGAGGATGCGGTCCTGGCTGATGTACTCGCCGATGTACTTGAAACCGACCGGCGTCTCCAGCACCTGCAAGCCGTGATGGCGGGCGACGGCATCGACGAAATGCGAGGTGGCGACGGAGCGGGCGATGTCGCCGTTCTTCCCCTTGACCCGCACCAGGAAGTCGAAGAGCAGGGCGAGGATATAGTTCGGTTCGATGAAGCTGCCGTCGAAGTCGACAATCCCGTAGCGGTCGGCGTCACCGTCCGTCGCCAGCCCGATGCGGATCTTTGCATCGCTGCGGACCAGGTCGATGAAATCCTCGATATGCTCGGCTGATGGCTCCGGCGGCAGGCCGCCGAAATAGGGGTCGCGGTGGTTATTGAGGGTAACCACTTCAACTCCCGCCTCCTGCAGCAGAACATCGAGGTAGCCCCGTCCGGCACCATACATCGGATTGACGGCAATGGTCATCCCCGCCCTGGCGATGGCGGCAAAATCGACCAATTGCCGCAGGCGGGCGAAATAGTCGGCACGGGGGTCGATCTCTTCCACCAGCCCGGCCTGGCAGGCCGATTTCAGGTCCATTTCCCGGTAGCAGATTTCGCCGAGCATGGCATTGGCCCGCTTCTCGATATCGCGGGTCGTCTCGGGCAGGGCCGGCCCGCCGCTCTCTGGAGAGAATTTGAGACCGTTGTACTCGGGCGGATTGTGGCTGGCGGTGAAGTTGATCCCCCCGGCGGCCTGACGGCGGATGATTTCGAAGGCAATGACCGGGGTCGGCGTATCGCGATCGCAGAGAAAGGAGTGGATTCCGGACCCGGCGAGAACGCGGGCAGTCTCCCGGGCGAACCGCTCGCCCATGAAACGGCTGTCGTGGCCGATCACCACGCCGCGGCTGGCGGTACCGAGCGCCTGCAGGTGATCGGCAATCGCCTGACTGACGATCTTGACGTTTTCGAAGGTGAAATCTTCACAGAAGATGCCGCGCCAGCCCGAAGTGCCAAAGGTGATCCGCATAAAAAGTCTCCTCCAGTTCAATGTGAGTGCCAGCAGTGATCACGGGACCATCGCCGGAAAGCATACCACAGCCACCACCGGGGCACAGCCGGCGGTTCAGGGAATCTCCTCCTCGTCCCAGAGTTGCGGCCCGCAATAGCCGGGAATCGCTGCGACGTAGGGACAGTCGCCCGGCAGCAGGCCCTGGCGCAGCAGGCGCGGCGTCAGGGGGGCGCAGTCCGGGCGCAGCTCATGGCGCCGCCGGTAAACCGTGCAGTGACGGGTTTCGCGATCGAGATATTCGCAGGGCTGGTCGGTATAGTAAACCGTCCCCTCGAATTCGATCTTCTCATAACAGCAGCGCCCGCAGCGCCGGCATTTCGCTTCCCAGGACCGGGTGGTCATCATTTGCCTCCTGTTGTTACGGTAGCCAATGCCTGGTGACAGGGTCAAGGGAAATGCTGGCCCGATAAAGAATTTTTGTTGACAATTTTCCGGCTGTTCCCTGATAATCTTTTTTTGTCACCGAAACCGCAAACGCAAGGAGGCACCGCAGATGCAATGTCAAACCGTTCTTCCCGGTACCGAGTGTACCTTCTGGTCTAAGCAGGGTTGTAACTTCAACGGCAGCAGCTGCCAGAACGTGGTCGCCGAGTGCGAAGGTTGTGATCGCATCGTCGAGGGGACCATCGGCAAAGTCTGCTCCGTCGCCCCGGCTCCGGAGCGTAAATGGGCAGCCGGCCTTTGCAACATGGCGACCCACCGCAAGGTCGAAATCAAGACCGTCGAAGCCAAGGTCAACCCGCTCAAGGCCTCCAAGAAGGCATCGGCCAAGAAGAAGTAATCCGGGCCACAACAACAGCAAGGAAAAGGGCAGGTGCGCAGGCATCTGCTCTTTTCTTTTGCCTGCCGCTCAACCAAAGAGCAGATAGACCAGCGGCACCAGAAAAGCGGTGATCAGGCCGTTGAGGCCGATCGCCAGTCCGGCGACCGCCCCGCCGAGCCGATCGACTTCGAGCATGCGGGCGGTGCCGATACCATGGGCCGAGGTACCGACGGCGAGGCCGATGGCGGCCTGGTGGCGCAGTCCGATCAGGCGGCAGAATTCCGGGCCGCAGATGGCACCGACGCAGCCGGTGATGACGACGATGGCCGCGGTCAGCGGCGGCAGACCGCCGACCTTTTCGGCGATGCCGATGGCGATCGGGGTAGTGACCGACTTGGGGGCGAAGGACCAGATCACTTCGCGACTGCCGCCGAGCAGCCAGGCGAGCCCCGATGCCGTGACAATCGAGGTCAGCGCGCCGGCGGTGACGCCGGCCAGGATCGGCAGCTTCCGGGCGAGGATCTCCCGGCGCCGCTGGTAAAGAGGGAGGCCGAGGGCGACCACCGAGGGACCAAGCAGGAAGAGGAGCAGGTCGCCGCCGCGGGCATAGTCCTGGTAGCTGATTCCACCGAGCTGCAACAGCGCGATGATCGCGGCGATGGCGATCGCCACCGGGTTGAAGAGGATGCTCCCACTCTTCTGGTAGAGCCGTTGCGCCAGGAAGAAGACGAGCAGGGTGAGCCCGACGCCGAACAGGGGGGTGCGCAGCAGGTCAATCCACATGGGCCCCTCCCCGCTTCTCCAGCCAGGCCTCGGTCCAGCCGGTGACGGCCATGACGACGAAGGTGCTGACTACCAGAGCGACGATGATCGCCAGCCACTCCCGGCGCAGCAAGTCGAAGTAGACCATGACACCAACCCCGGCCGGAACGAAGAGCAGGGCCATGTGGGAGAGGAGGAGTTCGGCGGCGTCTCGGATCGAGCCCTCCTCGATCCAGCCAAGGAGCAGGCCGATCAGCAGCAGGCCCATCCCGAGGACGTTCCCCGGGATGGGGAGACCCAGGCCCCGCGCCAGGACTTCCCCGAGAAACTGCAGACCGAGCAGCACGGCAAATCCGCGTACCATGATCGTCCCTCCCCCCTCCCCCGGTTAGAGTTCGTCCTTGAGCCCCGCGATCACTGCGGCGACTTCGTCGCGAATCTCCGCCGCCGCCGGCGAGCGCTCCCGCAGCAGAAATTCCTGGAAAAAGTGCAGGGCTTCCCGGGGCTGCTCCTGGTCAAGAAAAATGTTCCCGAGGGTCAGGCAGGCGAAGGCATGCCCGGGGTCGAAGCGCAGCGCGGCCCGGCATTCGGTTTCGGCAGCCGCCAGCTCGCCCCGCTCGTAGTAGATTTCGCCGAGGTTGTAGTGGGCCTGGGCATCCTCCGGGTCGAGTTCGAGGGCGCGTCGGAAACTTTCGAGGGCAGCCCCAGCGTCCCCCTGAGCAAAGAGGGCATCCCCGAGGGAGTTGAGGGCGAACAGGGACTCGGGGTCGATTTCGAGGGCCCGGCGATAACAGGCGACCGCCTCGGCGAACTGCTCCTGGTTGAAGTGCACCAGGCCGATACTGACCAGGGCATCGGCCTCTTCGCCGTCGCGATCGAGGATGGCCTGGTAGGTGGCAAGGGCCTTGGCCAAATCGTTCTTCTCGAAGTAGGCATCACCGAGGGCAAAGAGGAGGTCGAGGTCGTCGGGCGCGAGCTTGCTTGCCGTCAGCAAGGCCTCGATCGCCTCCTGCAGGCGCCCGGTTTCGGCATAGGCCTCCCCCAGCAATTGCCACCCTTCCGCGTTTTCCGGGGCGCTTCGCGTCAGCTGGCGCAGTTCAGCAATGGCGCTCGGATAATCGCCGGTTTCCAGGGCTTCGCGGCCCCGCCGCAAGACATCGTCTAATTCTGCCATCGTCCTTGCTCCTTGCTCGCGCCCGGGGGGCGCCGAGTTAGCTGTTCGTTAACCGGCCCGGACCACCAGTCTGGCGGCCGGCCCGGGACTAACCAGGGCTATTCCCGCCCGGCGGAGAACTCCTCGAGAAAATCGAGAAGTCCCCAGGGGGAGGCGCCGACAACGCGTACCGGCACGCCCAGTTCCCGTTCCAGATCACTGAGCGCCATATCGTCGAGGAGCAGACTGTCTTCCTCGCGCAGCATCACCGCGGGAAGGAGTAGGATGCGCCCGAGGTCCTTCCCTTTCAGCGCCGCCAAAAGATCGGCGCCGGTCAATAGCCCGGCAACCGACACATGGCCACCGAAAAAACGGTTGGCGACCGGGTAGAGCCGAATCGTCACGCCCGTGGCGGCAGCCAGCGCATCGACAAAACGCTTAACTTCCCCCCAGGCCGATGCACCGGTGACGACGGCGACGGGGTCACTGGCGAGCGGTCCGGCCTCCGCCAGCACCTCGGCCGCTTCAGCGCGAAACTGGGCGAGCAGCCCGACGCCATTTTCAAGCTGGAACAACTCCTCGTAGGCGCTAAGGGGTGGCACCTCCTGCTCCGCCTTGAGGTAGAGCTCGTCGGCGGCGAAGACAAAGCGGGTCCCGATCTGAGCCAGGAATTGTTCCTGGCAATCATGGATCAGGGCAAGGATCGCCGCGGCCTCGCTGCGGTCGGGAGGGCGCAGGGCGGGCAGGCGTTGCCGATACCCGGTAAGGCCGACCGGGACCACCGCCAGGCTCTTGACCCCGGGGGCAAGCTGTTGCAGCTCGCGGATGCTCTGTTCGAGGACCGTGCCGTCGTTGATCCCCGGGCAGAGTACGATCTGGGCGTGGATTTCGATGCCGGCGCCCGTCAGTCGCTGCAGCAGCTCCCGGATCGAAGGACCGGGATGGCCGAGCAGGGCCTGCCGCACCCGGTCATCGGTGGCATGCACGGAAACGTAGAGGGGCGACAGCCGCTGATCGATAATGCGGTGAATCTCCGCCTCGGCCACATTGTTCAGCGTGACATAGGCACCATAGAGATAGGAGAAACGGAAGTCCTCGTCCTTGACATAGAGGGTCGGACGCATGCCGCGCGGAAGCTGGTGGACGAAGCAGAAAAGGCAGTTGTTACCGCACTGGGTCGGTTGCGGGTGCTCCAGTTCCAGTCCCAGGGGCTGCGGGGCATCCTTCTCCAGCTCCAGGTCCCAGAGTTCGCCGTTCTTCTTCTGCACTTCGAGGAGCAGCTCTTCTTCGGCTTCGGCCACCAGATAATCGACCAGGTCCCGCAGCGGGTGGCCGTTGATGGTAAGCAGGAAGTCACCCGCTTCCAGTTCGAGTTCAGCGGCAATACTGCCAGGGGTTACAGCGAGGATTTCAAGCATCGGATCGGATGCCTTTGCCGCGGGTCGAAAGGGCCGAGGAGGTCAGGCTGTCGCGCAGCAAACCGGCGGCGCTGACCGGGAGACGGATCGTTACGGGACGTCGGGCTTTTGCTGCGCGGCTTCCCCATCGCAAACGGAAAAGTCCCTGCCGGGAGGTTGACCCATCCAGGCAGGGACCTGTCGTGCCGTGCGCTGTCAGCCGCCCGTGCGGGCTGGTCAGTCTTTCCCGCCGTGCAGCCGGAAAGACCCGTCGCTGGAGGTGATGGACGAAACCGCGTGTTTGTAGAGCAGGATATCCCCGCCGCTTTCGATCAGAACACAGAAACTGTCGAAGGACTTGATATACCCCTCCAGCTTCTCGCCGGACATCATGACGATGGTGACGCGAACCCGTTCTTTGCGGGCCTGGTTTAAATATTGGTCCTGAATATTGAATGGTGTCTTGGCCATGTCCGCTCCTTCATTGGGGCATAAAATCGTCAAATAACGACAGGATTCTAGCAGACTCTCGCGAGGAATCAACCCAAATAATTGATTTGTCTCTCCGGAACCAGGTGAGCTGCCGCTTGGCATAACGCCTGGTATTGATGATGATTCGCTCCCGCATCGCGGCGGAGCTGCATCGGCCGTGGAGATAGTCCAGCACCTCCCGGTAACCGATGGTCTGCAGCGCCTTGAGATTCTCCCCGTAGCCCGCGGCCAGAAGGCCCGCCACCTCGGCGACCAGTCCGGCGCCAAGCATGGCATCGACCCGTTGCTCGATCCGCTGCAGCAACTCCGCCCTGGGGGGTGCCAGGCCGAGCTTGAAGCAGCGATAGGGCTGCTCGGCAAAGGCGTGGCTCGCCTGATGACGGGAGATCGGAACTCCGGTCAGGGTCCAGACCTCGAGGGCGCGGATGATCCGCACCAGGTTGCGCGGCGGCGTATTCGCCGCCGCGACCGGATCGACCGCCGCCAGGCGGCGGTGCAGGGTTCCGGGGCCCGAGTCTTCCTCTTCGGCAGCCAAGGCGGCGCGCAGCTTTGGGTCGGCGCCGGGAAGGTCGAGCAGGCCAGCGGTAAGGGCGCGCAGATAAAGGCCGGTACCACCGACAATCAACGGCACTTTCTGGCGCTCTCCGATGGCCGCGATTGCCTGGCGTGCCAGGGAGAGAAAATCGGCCACGGAAAAGTCCTGGTCCGGGTCGGCGACATCGAGGAGATGATGGGGAACCAGAGCCTGCTCGGCAGCGCTCGCCTTGGCGGTGCCGATATCCATGCCGCGATAGACCTGGCGGGAATCGGCGGAGACGATCTCCAGCGGCCAGTGCGCCGCCAGCGCAAGGGCGAGGGAACTCTTGCCGGAAGCTGTCGGCCCGCAGAGGACCACGACGGGAGTCTGCTTCCCGTTGGCAGGTGCCATTTCCGTCATCAGCCTGCTAGCTCCGTTTGAACATCCGTTCGACCTCAGCCAGGGTCAACCGCTTCATCACGGGCCGGCCGTGGGGGCAGTTGCCGCGGAAATCGACACGGTCGAGGTCTTCCAGCAGGGCCCGACCTTCGGCCGGGCTGAGGGTCTGGTTGGCGCGCAACATGCCGTGGCAGGCCATGCGGATCAGTACCTTGTCGAGAGCGTCTTCCAGCAGACCGCTGTTGCCGAGAGCGGCGAGTTCGCCGGCGACGTCCCGGATCAGGTCATTTACCGTGACCTCGCCGAGCAACTGCGGCGTCGCCTTGACGACAAAGGCATTGCCGCCGAAGGGCTCGATCTCGAAGCCGAGCCGGGCGAGATCGTCGAGATGCTCGCCAAGCCAGGCCGCTTCCCGGAAATCGAGTTCGAGCAGACTCGGGAAGAGGAGGAGCTGGCGCTCGATACCCGCGGCAAGGAATTGTGCCTTGAGCCGTTCAAAACCGATCCGTTCGTGGGCCGCATGCTGGTCGATCAGCACCATGTCATCCCCATCCTGGCAGAGGAGGTAGCTGCGTCGGTACTGGCCGATGATCGCCAGCGAAGCGAAGTATCCCTCCGGGCTCGGTGGCAACCTTGCCGGCGGCTCGTTGTCGGCGGCCATGGGCAAGGGCCACGACTGGGGTGCCGGGGGTGCCTGGGGTCGCTGGGGAAAGAGGTCGGAAGTTCCGCTTCTGGTGGCATAGGCCTGCAGCGCCTCTTCGATGCGGCCGACGGCGGCAGCGGCGGCACTCGGCGGATCCGTAATTCCGGCTGGCGCCGCAACGGTTTCCGATGGGGCGCCGAGCCAGCCGGTGGGGCGCAGGGTTGCCCGCAGGCTGGCAACAATGAACTCGTGGACCTGGCGCTGGTCGCGGAAGCGGACCTCATGCTTGGTCGGGTGCACATTGACATCGACCAACTCCGGATCGAGATCGAGAAAGAGGACCACCACCGGGTAACGCCCTTTGAGCAAGAGGTTGCGATACCCTTCCATGACGGCATGCTGAACCACCCGGTCACGGATATAGCGCCCGTTGATATAGGTGAATATGGTATTGGAGGTCGACCGGTTCTGCCCGGGCTGGGCGATCAGCCCGTGCAGCGCCAAGGGACCCTCCCCGTCCTGGCAAAGGGGGAGCAGATCCTTGAGCAGCGGCCTGCCGAGCAGCGCGGCAACCCGCTCCTCCAGGCTATGGTTGCGGTAGACGTCGATCAGGGTACGGCCATTGTGCTGCAGGCGAAACCGGACCTCGGGATTGGCCAGCGCCAGCTTGGTGACGACATCGCCGATATGGCCAAGTTCGGTCTCGTCCCGACGCAGGAACTTGCGCCGCGCCGGAGTATTGAAAAAGAGGTTGCGGACTTCGACCACCGTCCCGCAGGGGAGCCCGACGGCGTTTGAGCGGCGCACAACGCCCCCCTCGAGATAGACTTCCCAGCCCGCCTCGGCGGAAGCGGTACGACTGCTCAGGGTCAGTCGGGAGACGGCGGCGATCGACGGCAGGGCTTCACCGCGAAACCCGAAGGTCCGCAAACGGAAGAGGTCGTCGTCGCTGGCAATCTTGCTGGTGGCATGGCGTTCGACACAGAGGAGCAGATCATCGCGGTCCATCCCCTCACCATCGTCGCTGACCCGGACCAGCCCCTTCCCCCCCTGTTCCACCTCGATGGAGAGCTCTGTGGAGCCGGCGTCAAGGGCATTCTCCAGCAGCTCCTTGACGACCGACGCCGGCCGTTCCACCACTTCGCCAGCGGCAATCTTGTTGCAAAGATTCTCCTCGAGAATGCGGATCCTGTTGGTCATCATCCCTCTCCGGGCGAACGTGGTCGGGAAATGCAAACGGCCGGGGAGCCCCGGCCGTTTGCATATGTGTGGCTGCCTGGCAGGCCGTCAGAACTTCTGTTCCAGGCGATCCAGCATATTTTCTATTTCATCGAGTTCGCTGCGGCTGTCCCCCGCTACCGGTGCGGCGGAATCCTGCCGCAACAGGCCGAGATCCTCGGCGACGCTGTGCACGATGCTCGCATCGACGGTCGCCTGTTTGCGCAGCGCCCCTTCGAACAGGCAATTGTCGCAGACCGTGTTGATCAGGCGCGGAACCCCGCCAGTATATCCGTGGATCAGGCCGATACTGTCGCCGGCAAAGAGCATCCGCTTGGCCCCGGCAACCTGGAGCCGGTGCTTGATGTAGGACTCGGTAATGTCAATGGTCAGGGACTTGAGGTGATATTTGACGGCCACCCGCTGGGCCAGGGGTTCGTCCAGCTTCAGACATTCCTCCAGTTCGGAGAGGCCGAAGAAAACGATGTTGAGGAGCTTCTTGCCCGGGAGTTCCAGGTTCAGCAGACCGCGAAATTCTTCCATTAATTCGCGACTTTGCAGCATCTGCGCTTCATCGATGAGCACCACTGCCCGGCGTCCGGCCTCGTCGATCTGCAGCAGGCGATCATAGAGCTGCTTGAGAACGGCCAGGCGGTCACTGGCAGGATTGGCAACCCCCAGCTGCAGGGCAATCCGGGTCAGGATCCACTCCGGGGTGATGCCGGAATGGACCATGACGAGCATGGAGGATTCATACTTTTGCTCGGGCAGGCTGTCGAGCATGCGGCGGGCAAGGGTGGTCTTGCCGGTACCGACGCCGCCAACCAGAACGGCCAGTCCCTTGTTGGAATCGACGGCGTACATCAGGCGCAGCAAGGCCTGGCTGTGGCGTTCGCTGTTGTAGTAGAAACGGGCATCCGGAGCATTGGAAAAGGGTTCCCGTTCCAAGCTGTAATGCTCGATGTAGCTCATGAAAAAACTCCTGGCGGGTGCGAAAGGTCAGAGCTAGAGATAGGACACCCGGTTCTTTTTCCCGTTAGCGGCAGCGCTGCCGGCTGACTCCCCGTCGACTACCCCGAGTTCAGCCCGCAATGCAGCCACCTTTTCGCCGACATCCCGGTAGAAGTGGTCCTCAGCCGCAACGGCTTCAAAGGCTTCCAGCGCCTGCTGCGGCCGCTGCCAGTCCTGGTAAAGCAGGCCGAGTTCATAGCGCAGACTGGCCGCCTCGTCCTTGGAGAGGCGCAGCCGGCCGAGCCCGGCAATGAAAGTCTGTTCTGCCTCGGCATGCTCCCCCTTTTCGACCAGGCAGATCCCCTTCAGAGTGATCGCGTCAAGCGCCCGGGCAGGACTGCGTGCCGCCTTGTCGAACTCGACAATGGCATCGTCGGTCAGCCCCATCTCCTTGTAGGCGATGCCGAGGTTGTAATGGGACTCGGCATCCTCGAGGTCGATCTGGTCAACCCCTTCGCCGGCTCCGGAGGCGAGACTCCCGTCAAACTGGAACCCTGGCGCGCCCTCCCCACGCTCTGCCGCGACAGGACCTTCGGCTTCGGCACGAAGTTCACCCGCCAGGTCGAAATAGTCTCCGGCCGGTGCTTCCGGGGGCGCTTCTTCGGCAACAGTCTGGGCCGCAACGAGGGTACGAATATCGGCCAGCTTTGCATGAGCTTCCGCGCAATCAGGAGCGGTCGCCAGCAAACCACCCAAAACCCGCGTGGCGTCGTCGTACAATCCCTGCTGAAAGTAGAATTCAGCTTCCTCAAGGTCGGCCCGGATCGCCTGGGCAGCGGCTTTCGCCAAGGTCTCGGCATCCGGCTCCACGATCGCTTCCGGTTCGGATTCCGGTCCGGATTCAGGTTCGGGCTCGGCCGGCAGGAGGGCGTCCTCCTCCAGCTCCAGCTCGACTTCGGCAAACCCGGTCTCTTCGTCCATCGCGACTTCGGTGACCGGCTCCAGTTCTTCCAGGGGGGACAAGGTTTCGAGAGAGGGAGCGTCAACCTCCTCGGCGACGGGCTGCAACTCCTCGTCCAGCTCCAGGTCGAGTTCGAGTTCCAGTTCCAGATCGTCCTCGGCAGCAACCGTCCCTTCCTCGCCAGCGGTCGGGACCGCATCGGCCGCAACCGGCTCGTCCTCGATGACGGGGTCATCGAAAACCAGCTCGCCAACCCCTTCGAGGAACTCGAGGGGAATTTCCTGTGCTTCCTCGGCAACCTCCTGGGTCAGCTCCGCTTCGGTCGCTGCCTGGTCCAGATCAGGGACGTCTTGCGGTGGCTCGATCTCGTCGATGGTTTCGAGCTCTTCAAGGTCTTCCACCGCCTCCTCGAGGATGGAGCCGTCGAGGATCTCCTCCCCCTCCTCGTTCTCGCTGCCGGTATCGAAACCGTCGACAGCGGCGGGCATGGCAGAGATCAGCGCAAAGAGTTTCTCCCCTTCCCCGGTCAACTCGTAAATGGAGTGCAGGGTCTTCATGACCCGATCGTCATCAAGGTGCGCGTCTTTCAGCCGTTCATAAAACTCTTTCAGCAACGCCACCTTGCCAGCAGCGAAGAAGGTCTCTTTCCAGTCCTCCAGCTCATCGAGCGCCCGCGGGGAGTCGCCCTGGTTCAGGCAAGCGCGGATATACCCTTCGCGGAATTCCAGCTCATCGGGAGCATTCTTCAGCAGGTGCTGGTAGGTCAGGCGTTCGTTTTCAAAATCTTCCCTGCTATGGTAGCCATGGGCCAGCACCAGCAGGATCTCGGTGCTGTCCGGGGCCTTCTTGAGCAAGCCCTTGAGGTTATCGAGGCCCTGGTCGATGTCGCCCTTTGCAATCAGGGTCTCGGCCTGGCCGATCTCCAGATCGATATCCCCGTTGAAGCGGGGGAGAAAGAGTTCATAGAGTTTGAGAATCCGGGCAAAGTCCTGTTTCTGGTGCAGCAGGTTGAGAATTTCCAGGAACTCTTCCCGGGCCTTTTCCTTGAGCCCTCCCGAAGCAAAAGTCTCGGCAATCTTGACCCGGATATTCAGGTTTTCCGGCTCCAGTTCGCGCATCTTCTGCAAGACATTGATCGCCTCGGGAAGCATGCCGTTCTTCTCGTAATAAGCGACCAGACTGCGATATTCGGCAAGAGCGTTGCCGACCAGGCCCTGCTTTTCGTTGAGCTCGGCCAGTCGGTGATAAATGCTGACCCGGGTCGGTTCGAGCTTCTGCATCTGCTTGTAGACGGCAATCGCCTTGAGGTAGAAGCCATTTTCAGCGTAATGCTTGGCGACTCCCTCGTAAGCTTCAACCGCCTCGGCGGGGTGGTTGTCACGGCTGTAGAGCTCGGCGAGTTTCTGCCGGTTTCGCACATCGCGCGGATCGAGCTCGACAATTTTCTGATAATCCTTGATGGCGCGCGCGACCTGGCCCTTTGCCAGGTATTTCTGCGCCGATGCGAGGAGTTTTTCCTTATTCGACAAAATGGCCACCCATTAAGGAGAAAACAGCACAAATAAGCATTGAATCTAAACCAATCCCAGCAGACCTGTCAAGGTCAAAGAGGGCGGAATTTCCTTGAGAATGCAGCATTTTAGAACCGCCCGAAGGCCGGAAATGCGCCGCGGAGAAGGTCTTGTGGCCAGGTTTGCGGGAGCGCCGGCATGAGGTGCAGCGGAATCCCCGAACCGGTCCCGACCGCGGGGGGAGCCGCCACGGCGCGGCAGTCCGATTATGGCAGAAGTCAGAGCCTTTTCAATCGTGAGACTTCCTCTGCCGTCAGGGGCCGGAACTCGCCGGGACGCAGTCCCGCCAGGTCGAGGAAGGCAAAGCGCACCCGCTTGAGGCGGCTGACCGGATGGCCGACCGCTTCGCACATACGCCGCACCTGGCGATTGCGCCCTTCGTGGATGGTGATCTCGAACCAGGTATGCCCGGCACTGAAGCGGACCTTGGCGATCTTGGCCGGCGCCGTCGGGCCATCTTCGAGCACGACCCCGCCAGCGAGACGACGCAGGGTCTCCGGTGCAACCTGCCCGCGCACCCGAACCAGGTAGGTCTTGTCGACCTGGTGGCGGGGGTGGGCCAGATGCTGGGTCAGTGCGCCGTCATTGGTCAAAAGCAGGAGACCTTCGGTAGTCAGATCGAGACGTCCCACCGGATGGAGGCGCCCGGGAACCTGCCGGACCAGGTCGCAAACCGTCGGGCGCCCTTCCGGGTCCTGCAGGGTCGTGACATAACCGACCGGCTTGAAAAGGAGCAGGTAATGGTGCGCTTCGGCGGCGGCTAGCGGCTGCCCGTCGATGAGAATCGTGTCCAGCGCCGGATCGGCGCGGTCGCCGAGACTGGCGATGACACCATTGACGCTCACCCGCCCGGCGGCGATCCACTCTTCGGCAGTTCGCCGCGACGCCAGTCCGGCAGCGGCGATCAACTTTTGCAGGCGTTGCGGCATTAATCAAGGTCTCCGGAAATGAAAAAACGCCGGGGTGTTCCCGGCGTGGCAACAGGGTTGCGAATCAGGTGGGGGTGCCTTCCTCGGCAAGGGGTTCGAACCCGGGCAGCAAGGCCTCCCCCGCCGCCAGTTCCTCGGGGTTCAACTCGCTGAACTCCTTCAGGGTCGGCAGGCTGGCGAGGTCGCGCAGGCCGAAAAATTCGAGAAACTCACGGGTCGTCCCATAAATCAGCGGCTTGCCGGGGACATCCTTCTTGCCGAGGATTCGGATCAGGTGGCGTTCCAGCAGGGTCTTGATCACCCCCCCCGAGTCGACCCCCCGCAGATAGTCGATCTCGGAGCGGGTAACCGGCTGGCGGTAGGCAATGATCGCCAGAGCTTCGAGGGCCGCCCGGGAGAATCGCACCGGCCGGGTCTTGGTCAGCCGCAGGACCCAGTCGGCATATTCCGGGCGGCTGCGAAACTGGTACCCCTCGGCGACCTGTTGCAGAAAAAAGCCGCGACCGGCCTCCTGGTATTCGTTAACCAGCGCCGCGAGCGCCGCTTCGACCTGGGGCCGGGGCAGCTCAAGCGCCTCGCTGATCCGGTCCGGGCGCAACGGCACATCGGCGACAAACAGCAGGCTCTCCACGATCGGCTTGATTTCAGAGATATCCAAGACTTCCCTCATCCACAGCGGCAGTTGGGGCGGCCTCCTCGGAGACGGCCGGATAGAGCCAGATGCTGCCGAAACGGGCATTTTGCAGCAGGCGGACCAGGCGCATCTTGACCAGTTCGAGGATCGCGAGAAAGCTGACCACCACCTCGTTGCGCTCGGGGCGGGTGCTGAAGATCTCGTTGAAGGCGAGGCTCTCCCTGCCATCGAGCCGGGTGAGAATCAGGTTGATCCGGTCACTGACCGACAGGCGTTCCATTTCGACCTGGTGGATGTAGGGCTCGGGCGCCTGCTGCAGCAGCGCCCGAAACGCTTCGACCAGCTCGAACAGGCCGACCGCTTCCAGTTCGGTATTTTCGGCCTCTTCCAGCTCTGCGGCCGGGAACTTGCGGGCAAAGACCTCGCGCCCGAGGTGGGGGAGCCGTTCGAGGGAACCGGCGACATCCTTGTATTTCTGGTATTCGAGAAGCCGGCGCACCAGTTCCGCCCGGGGGTCGTCTTCCTCCTCCTCGCTCAGCTCCTCTTCGCTGACCGGAAGCAGCAGCCGCGACTTGATGTGGAGCAGGGTCGCCGCCATCAGCAGAAACTCTCCGGCGACATCGAGGTTGAGATGCTGCATGGCATCCAGAATTCCGAGATACTGGGTGGTAATCTCGGCGATGGGAATATCGTAGATATCCATCTCGTTTTTCCGGATCAGGTGCAGCAGCAGGTCGAGGGGCCCCTCGAACTTTTCCAGATGAATATCGTAACCCATCCGTGCGCCCCTAGTGACCGAAGAGGAACTGCATGGCGCGCTGGACGATGGCCGCCTGCGGTCCGGCGAGCAGAGCGACCAGATGATAGACCACCGGCCCCAGAACAACGCGCCAGAGGCTGGTGAAAAAGACCAGGAAGATGATAATGACAAAGCCGAAGGGTTCGAGCCGTGCCAGCAGCTCGGCCTGCCGCTTGGGCAGCAGTCCGGTCATGACCCGCCCGCCGTCGAGGGGAGGGATCGGCAGCAGGTTGAAAACCCCGAGGATGATATTGATGTAGAGGCTGAATCCAGCCATCAGTCGCAGCGGTTCGACGGCGGCCCCCAAAGGGGAGCCATCGGCCACGCCGCTGCCGGCCAGCCAGGCGAGACTGCGCAGCAGGAGTGCCGACGCCAGCGCAAGGACGAAGTTGGTCCCCGGGCCGGCCAGCGAGACCAGGATCATGTCCCGGCGCGGCCGCTGCAGGTTGAGGAAATTGACCGGCACCGGTCGCGCCCAGCCGAACCCGAAGATCAGCAGCGCCAGCGTCCCGATCGGATCGAGATGACGCATGGGGTTGAGAGTGAGTCGCCCCAGAAGGCGGGCAGTCGGGTCACCGAGTTTATCGGCAATGAAGCCATGGGCGACTTCGTGCAGGGTCACGGCGAGGAGTGCCGGAACCAGCATGATGGAAATCTTGGCGAGGATATGTTCCAAGTCGATGCCTTTGACCAGATGGCTGGGGGAATCCACAGGCGCCGCCCCGGTGGCGGAATCCTTACGGGGATTGAAAACCTCCGGAAAGACTTCGTCTTTGTAGCAAAAGGAGGCGGGGAAGTCAACGCGGGACTGGAGCCGTCACGTCTCTCGCCCCGCACCCTTTTTTTCTCCCGCAAGGAAGCGGCGGCGGACCAGTTCCAGCTCCTCCTCACGACTGGCGATCTGGCCGTCGAGCCGGGCCGCGAGCAGGCATTCGAAAATCTCGCGGTAGACCGGGCCCGGCGCCAGGCCGAGGGCGGCGAGGTCCGCGCCGGTCAGTTCCGGGCGCTGCCCGCGCTGATGGGTGACATAGAGGGAGAGGAGCCGTCGTACCTCTTCCCGGCTGGTGGCGGCGAGCAGGAAGAGAACCATCTCGATCGCCAGCGGTTGCAGCAGCCGGCAGATCTCGCTCGCCCGCGGGGCCCGCTTGCCCCGGCGCCGTTCGAGCTGGCGCAGCACCAGCAACCCCTCCTGGCGCTGCTGGCAGAAGAGAGGCCGGTATTTTTCAGGAATGGCAAGGCGCCGGCAGAGGGCGTCCAGGGACGGTTCGTCAAGATCGTTGCTCAGGCCGAGGAAATAGACCTGCCAGCGGCTCGCTGCCTCCCCGGTGAAGAGGAGGTCGAACCAGTTCAGCACACGGCGGGTCTCGGTGAAGAGTTCGCGCAGGCGCTCGCCGACGGCCAGCCTGGGCTGGAGCGCCTTGAGCAGGCCGAGGGCATCGAGGCGGAGCACCGCCGGCAGGGGGTCGGCTTCGCGCAGGATAATCACCAGCTCGTTGAAGACCCGGCTGCCGCCGACCTTGTCGAGAAAGCCGGTGCGCACCGCACTCACCAGCAGGTGCTCGGTATGCTGGCCAAGGTGGAAGCCGAGGCGCTGCTCGAAACGAATGGCCCGAAAGACCCGGGTCGGATCCTCGACGAAACTGAGGTTATGCAGGACGCGGATCGCCTTTTCCCGCAGATCGCGCTGGGCCTGAAAAAAATCGAGCAGTTCGCCGAAGCTGTCGCCGTTCAGCGCCAGCGCCAGGGTATTGATGGTAAAATCGCGGCGCGCCAGATCGAGGCGAATCGAGGCGTGTTCGACATTCGGCAGGGCACCGGGTTCGAGATAATACTCCATGCGCGCCGAAGCGACGTCGATTTTGAAACCATCGGCAAAGGCGATGACGGCGGTAGCGAACTTCTGGTGCGACCGCACCCGGCAGCCGTGGCGGCGGGCGAAGGTCTGGGCAAAGGCGATGCCGTCCCCCTCGACGACGATATCGATATCGAGATTTTCCTGGCGCAGCAGCAGGTCGCGTACAAAGCCGCCGACCGCAAAGACATTGACCCCGAGCTCATCGGCGGCCCGGCCGAGCTCGGGCAGCAGCTCCTGCACCCGTGTGGGGAGTTGTTCGCGCAGCAGGCGCAGCACCTGGCGGCGCTTGAGACCGTGGCCGGCATCACCGCCCGGTCTCCCGGAGCGGGCGGAGAGACGCCCTTTCGAGGCAAGGTGGCGCAGCAGGTCGGTGCGGGTGATGGCTCCGGCGAGACGGTCGCCGTCGAGGACCGGGACGAAGCGCTGGTTGCGATCGACGATCAGTTCCCGCAGGCTCTCCAGCGAGGCATCGGGGGGGACGGTGACGAATTCGGTGCTCATGTAGTCGACCACCGAGGCGCGGCCGAGGCCATGATGGACCGCCTTGTCCATCACCTGCCGGGTCACCAGGCCGGCGACCCGCTCCCCTTCCAGCACCGGCACGGCGTTGAGGTTGTAGCGGGTCAAGAGTTCCCGGACCTGGTCGATGTTGGCGGTAACCGGAACACTCTTGACCGGGTGCGACATCAGGTGGCGGGCTTCCCAGTGGGGGTTGACCTGCCCCTGCAGCAGTTGCGGCAGACGCTCGACCACCTGCAGCAGCGTGAGATCCTTGACCGTTCCCGAGGCGGCATAGGCGTGCCCGCCGCCACCGAACTCAGCGAGGATTTCGCCGACATTCACCTCCGGGATGCGCGAGCGACCGACCAGGAAGACCCGCTCCCCCATGCGCACTGCAACCAGCAGGGCATCGAGGTTCTCCATGTCCTTGAGCTTGTGGGCGAGGACCGCGAGATCGCCGACAAAACGGTCGGTCGAAGCCTGGGCGATGGAGATGTCGATGCCGTTGACGTTGAGGACGGTACGCGACTCGATCAGTTCATGGAGAAGGGCGACCTGTTCGGCGGTCAGTTCCTGGGTGAGAAAATCGGAAACGGTATTGAGGTTGGCGCCATGTTCCAGGAGAAAGGCTGCCGCCTGCAGGTCGCGAACGGTGGTGGAATTGAAGCGCAGACTGCCGGTATCCTCATAGAGCCCGAGCATCATCAGCGTCGCTTCGTCAGGGGTCGGCTCGATCCCCCGCTCGCGGAAGAGTTCGCAGAAGAGGGTGACGGTGGCACCGACCGGTTCGATCACCTCGACGGCGCCAACGAGATCGGCCTGCCCGGACGGATGATGGTCGAAGATGTGCAGCGCTACTCCGGCGCGTTTGGCGACGGCGCCGAAGGGACCGATGCGGTCGGATTGTCGGACATCGACCAGGACCAGGCGCTCGATGGCATCGAGGTCGATGTCGCGGATGCGCTTGAAGCCATAGGCGTAGACGGTGCTGCGCAGGAAGAACTCGCGCAGGCTCTTCTCCTGGGCGCCGGCGAAGACCAGTTCGGCATCGGGGTAGAGCCGGCGCGCCGCGATCATCGCACCGAGGCAGTCGAAGTCGGCATTGATGTGGGTGGTGATGACATCCATAAGACCGGGAAGCGGGATGCGGGACGGGGGAGGAGGAATGACCCGATCCTCAACCGTTCCTGGGAACTGACTACAGTCTACCCGACCTTGAAGGGCTCTGCTCTTCCTCGTACCTCGTCCCGCGGCCCCTGGTTTTTTGGGTTTAGCCGGTGAAACTGCCGATCACCTGGTTGATGTCGGTCAGCCCCTCATCGACCAGGAACTGTTCGAGATCGTCAATGATCGTCATCATCACCCCGGGGTCGATGAAGTTGGCGGTGCCGACCTGCACCGCCCGGGCACCGACGATAAGGAATTCGAGGGCGTCGCGGGCGCACATGATGCCGCCGATGCCGATGACCGGAATCTTCACCGCCTGCACCACCTGGTAGGTCATGCGCACCGCCACCGGTCGAATCGCCGGACCGGAAAGACCACCGGTGCGGTTGGCAATCTTCGCCTTGCGACTCTTGACGTCGATCGCCATGCCGGTAAGGGTGTTGATGCAGCTGATGGCGTCGGCCCCCGCTTCTTCCACCGCCCGCGCGATAACGGTGATGTCGGTGACATTGGGGGTCAGCTTGACGATCAGCGGCTTTTGCAGCGCCTTGCGCACCAGGGTGACCACCTGGGCGGCGGCGGTCGGCTCGGTGCCGAAGACGATCCCCCCCTGCTTGACGTTGGGGCAGGAGATGTTCAGCTCTACCGCGGCGATCTCGGGAATGTCGGCCAGCCGCCGCGCCACTTCCCCGTACTCCTCCAGCGTATTGCCAAAGAAGTTGGCGATTACCGGCGTCGTCAGCTGCCGGTAAAGGGGTGTCTTGCCCTGGATGAATTCACTGACGCCGACATTCTGCAGACCGATGGCGTTGAGCATGCCGCTGGTGGTCTCCGCGATGCGCGGAGTCGGGTTGCCGGCCTTGGGGTTGAGGGAAAGTCCCTTGGTGACCAGGGCGCCGAGGCGGTTGAGGTCGAGGTAGGGGGCGTACTCCTCGCCGTAACCAAAGGTCCCCGAGGCGGGCATCACCGGATTCTGCAACTTAAGGCCGGCGATCTCGACGGCGAGACTGGGACGGGTGGCGGGCATGGCAGCATCCTTCTGAGTGAAATCGATCATTTGCACTCCCCCCCGCAGCCGTCGCTGGCAACCGTCGCCCGCTCCCAGTCGAGGGCTGCGGCAGCAAAGACCGGGCCGGCCTTGCAGGTACAGAGATAACGGGGCGTGGCTTCGCTGTGACCGACCCCCTTGACGACGCAACCGAGACAGGCCCCAACGCCGCAGGCCATGTGAGCTTCGAGGGAGACCTGCAGGTCGGCCCGCAGGGAGGCACAGAGATCCGCCACCGCCCTCAGCATCGGCATTGGACCGCAGGCATAGACCTCGGCGTCCGGATATTTGCGCAGCTTGCGCTCCAGGACCTTGGTGACCAGTCCCGCTTCGCCGAAACTGCCGTCATCGGTGGAGACGTAGGTCTCGACCCCGGAGCGCTCGAATTCGGTCAGTGCCAGGATGTCGTCCCGGGTGCGCCCCCCCATCAGCAGCCGCACCCGGCTCCCTTGGGCGAGGAGCGCTTCGCCGAGCATGAAGAGGGGCACCAGGCCGATGCCGCCGCCGACCAGAAGCTTCTCCCTGCCGGGGGCGCCGAGGTCGAAACCGTTGCCGAGAGGGCCGAGGAGCTCCACCCGGTCCCCCTGGTGGAGTTCACTGAGGATGCGGGTTCCTTCCCCGACCACCTTGTAGAGGATCTCCATATATTCCCGCGGCGGCAACCCCTCACACTCCGCCGGCAGGCAGCCGGTGCGGAAGATGCCGAAGGGGCGCCGCAGCATGGTCGGCAGCCCCAGCTCCGGCCGAACCATGACGAACTGTCCCGGCGCCGCCACCGCGGCGAACCCGGGCGTCAGGATGCGCATCCGGAAGTAAGCCGGCGAAATCTCCTGGTTGGAGAGAATGATGGTTGCGTAGTTTTTCATCGACCCTTCCTCTCACGATTACCTGTCATCAGGACCGTAGGTTGGGTTGAGCTCCGCGAAACCCAACATCGGCGAACCCCGCGGTTGCAATCCCGCAGCGGGGAATGCAATCCCGCAGCGGGGAATGCAATCCCGCAGCGGGGAATGCATTCCCCCATCGGGATGAATTGATTGTTCGTTACCGAATGCCACCAGCGTTGGGTTTCATTGCATTCAACCCAACCTACCTGTTGATCTGGACCCGCTCGCCTTCTCCATCAGCAGGGCGTCCTCGCCGTCGGGGTAATACCCCTTCCGCCTCCCGCTCTCGACAAACCCGAACCGGCGGTAGAGGCGGATGGCTCCGTCGTTACCGGCCCGCACCTCCAGCAGGGCCCGCTCCATTCCGACAGCCGCGCCCTGCCGCAGGGCCTCCTCGAGGAGCGCGGCGGCGACCCCGCGCCGCCGGAAGCAGGGGGCGGTGGCGAGGTTAAGAACGTGGAGTTCACCACACAACAGCCACCAGCAGTGGTAACCGGCCAAGTCTCCGTCGATCAGCAGCAAATCGAGGTGGGCGTGGGGAGTACCGAGCTCGTCCCGGAACTGGACCTCGCTCCACGGCTGCGAATAGCAGCTTTGCTCCACCGCCAGGATGGCCGGAAGATCGGCGGCGGTGGCCGGGCGGATTTCCGATGGGCTGGGCACTTCCGCCATGGTTCGTCATCGTCGGGAGGTTGTGAATGACAAGCGCCGCCAAAGCAGTTAGAATTAGTGCGGCAGGCGGCGGCGCCGGTCAGGATGCCGGCCATTCTATGTCACGCCCAACCACCTGTAAAGTCTTTCCGTGCCGGCTGCCAGGGGGGACTTTGCCGTTGACAATCACACGGAGCTTGATTTATTAATGGGCCACCAAATTTACAGGAGTCAAAACAATTGGGCACAGACAGCAAGGTAACCTATAAGGATGCCGGCGTCGATATCGATGCCGGCAATCGTTTTGTCCAGCTGATCAAGCCGCTGGTGAAAGCCACCTCCCGCCCGGAAGTCCTCACCGACATCGGCGGCTTCGGCGGTCTCTTCTCCCTCAACGCCGGCAAATACGAGAAGCCGACCCTGGTCGCCTCCACCGACGGCGTCGGCACCAAGCTCAAGATTGCCTTCCTAGCGGACAAGCACGACACGATCGGCATCGACCTGGTGGCGATGTGCGTCAACGATATCGTCGTCCAGGGCGCCGAGCCCCTCTTCTTTCTCGACTACCTGGCGACCGGCAAGCTCGCACCGGAGAAGGCGGTGGAGATCGTCCGGGGGATTTCCGAGGGGTGCGTCCAGGCCGGCTGCGCCCTGATCGGCGGCGAGACCGCGGAGATGCCCGGCATGTACGGCGACGGCGAATACGACCTCGCCGGCTTCACCGTCGGCGTGGTCGACAACACCAGGATCATCGATGGCTCGTCAATCACCGTCGGCGACCGGGTAATCGGCATCGCCTCGAGCGGCCTCCATTCCAACGGCTTCTCGCTCGCCCGCAAAGTCTTCCTCGACATCCTGCAGCTCCCCCTCGATGCCACCCCCGCAGGGCTGGAGCGCCCCCTTGGCGAAGAGTTGCTGACCCCGACCCGGATTTACGTCAAGGCGATTCTCAACCTGCTGCGCGACTTCCAGATCAAGGGGATGGCCCATATCACCGGCGGCGGCATCCTCGAAAATGTCCCCCGCGTCCTTCCCAGGCACTGCAAGGCGGTCATTGCCAAGGAGAGCTGGCCGAAGCCGGCAATCTTCGAGCTGCTGCGAACCGGGGGCAATATCGAGGAAGCCGAGATGTACCGCACCTTCAACTACGGAATCGGCATGGTCCTGGTTGTCCCGGAGCGGGAAGTGGACGATATCATGACGCGGCTCGTCGGACTGAAGGAGACCGCTTTCCTGATCGGCGAAATCGCCAAGTGCGGCGATGACGAAGATCAGGTCGAGTTGACCTAGGAGCGCCAGGATGGCCGGGAGCATGCGCATCTCTGTCCTCGCCTCCGGCGGCGGCACCAACCTCCAGGCACTGATCGATCACGCCGCCGCGGGATCGCTGGGGGCCGACATCGGTCTCGTGCTCAGCAACAACCCGCAGGCGGGCGCCCTCGAGCGCGCCCGCAAAGCGGGAATTGCAACCTGCTGCATTGACCATCGCCAGTTCGCCGGCCGCGAGGAATTCGATCGCGCGGTGGTGGCCGCCCTTGAGGATGCGGGAACCGGGCTGGTCGTCCTCGCCGGCTTCATGCGCATCCTCAGCCCCGTCTTCATCGACGCCTTCCCGGGTCGCATCATGAATATCCACCCAGCCCTGCTGCCGGCCTTCCCGGGACTGCACGTGCAACGCAAGGCAATCGAATATGGCGCCCGTTTCGCCGGCTGCACCGTCCATTTCGTCGATGGCGGGGTCGATACCGGCCCGATCATCATCCAGGCCGTTGTCCCGGTGCATGAAGACGACAGCGAGGCGACCCTCGCCGCCCGCATTCTCGAACAGGAACACCGCATCTACCCCGAAGCGATCCGGCTCTTTGCCGCCGGTCGCCTCCAGATCGACGGCAGAAAGGTACGGATTTCTCCACCGGCCGCCCTCCCCTCCGGGGTACTGATCAATCCGCCGCTGGCGTCTGCAACCTAGCCACCTCTCATCCGGACCACCCGCATGTCTCAGCCGATCCTCGTCAGCGCCTGCCTGCTTGGGCTCGACACCCGCTACGACGGTTCCACCCGGCGCAACGAGCGGGTCATCGCCTGGCTGGCGACGCAGGACCTGGTCCCGGTCCCGGTCTGTCCGGAACAACTGGGCGGATTGCCGACACCGCGACCACCGTGCCAGTTCGAGAGCGGTGATGGCCATGACATTCTCGACGGCCGGGGACGCCTGCTGACAACCGACCAGCGGGACGTCAGTGCAGCGTTTCGTCAGGGCGCCCGGGAAACCCTCAAGGCCTTCCGCGCCTGCGGTTGTCAATCCGCCCTGCTCAAGGAGCGGAGTCCCTCCTGCGGCCGCCACCAGGTTCACCGTGCCGGCCGGGTGGTTGCCGGGCAGGGGGTCGCCTGCGCCCTGCTGCTGCGCGCAGGGATCGCCGTCATCAGCGAAGAGGACCTTTCCGCCTAGGAGTCTGCCCATGTTCCAGCTTGCTCCGCCTTTGCCCAGCCGCCCCCGGGCAACTTCCTCCCGGCGCCGCCCCTTGATCAGACGACCGACAGCATGAAACAGAGCCATCATTTCGACGCCGTGATTCTCGGCGACAGCCTCGCCGCCCGCATTACCGGCGCCCTCCTGGCCCGCGCCGGCTGCCGGCTGTTGACCCTGCGTCCGGCCCAAACCCTCCCCACGCCGACCTGGTTCTTTTCTTCGCTGCTGCTGGAGCGAATCCTCGATCAGCTGGATGGCCGCGCGGTCCTCACCAAGCCGCAACCGTTTCAATACCTGGCCGATGAGGTACGTCTCGATTTTCATGGCCGCAATCCGCTTCCCGAGGAAGTTCGGCGGGAATTTCCCACTGCGGCCGATGAAATCCTCGCCACGACCTCGACCCTGGCGGCTTTGGGTGACAAGCTGGCAACCCTGCTCTGGGAGCAGGGCGGGCTCCCCCTCTCCGGGCTGCCTTCGCGCTGGTCCTTTGCCTTCCGCTGCCTGCGCAAGGGGCTGACCCAGGGGCGCCTGCACGAACCTCTCGGCGACCGCCTCGACGAACTCGACTCGACGGTGGCAGCCGGCTTCCTTTCCGGCCTCCTGCCGGGCCTGGCGCTGCGCAGCGCCGAGGAGTTGAGCCTGGCCGAGGCCGCTCTTCTCTGGCATGGGGTGATGCGTCCCACGGCCGCCTCGGCTGCCGGGCTGGAGGGTTTGCTCCAGCGCCGCTACCAGCAGTTCCATGGCCAGGAGGACGACCTCGCCCGGCTCGAATCTCTCGATCCCGGACGCCACCAACCGAGCCGCCTCCATTTTCGCGGTGGCCAACAGATGACGGCAAGCGCCGTGGTCGTCGGGGGGGGCGCTGCGGCAGCATTTCTCCCCCAACCGCTGCAAACCTTCACCGTCGCCGACAGCCAGCAGCCGCCTCAAATTCCCCTCGGCGACAAGGTTCCACCTGTGCTTGCCGATCATGTCGTGCTCGCGGGAGCGCCGCCACTGCGACTCTTTTTCTCCGGCTCGGGAGACCAGCGCCGGGTAACCGTCGAATGCCGGCAAGAACTCTCCGCAAAGGCCCTCAAGGCCCGCCTGGAGGCCCTGCTCCCTTTCGCCACCTTCGCCATCCCTGGGGGAACGCGCCCGGCAGTGCCGGACCTGCCGCCCGGCTTGCGGCAGGCAATCAGGCGGGCGGTTCCCGCACCAGGCATCTATCACTCTTCGGAAGCGATCCTGCCCGGCCTCGGCAGTAATGGTGAAATCCTCACCGGTCTCTCGGTCGCCACTGCCATCCAGCGCCGTCTCCGTCGAAAACCGGCATGATCCAAGGCAGGCACCCCGGGGGAGAAAAAAATGTTGCATTCAGGTGCCGGGCATGCTAGAAATTCACGTTCTAAACTTCCAGGAGGTCAGGTACCATGTCCCGTATTTGTGAAATCTGCGGAAAAAAACCGACGACTGGCAACAACGTCAGTCATGCCCATAACAAAACCCGCAAGGTCTGGTATCCCAACCTGCAAAAGGTCAAGGCGATCGACAAGGGAACCGTCCGTTCGATCAAGGTCTGCACCCGCTGCCTGCGTGCCGGCGCCGTGACCAAGGCGGTCTGATCCCCCTTTCGCAGGGCAGAAACCCGAAGAGGGGGGCGGAACAACCGGTTCCGCCCCCCTCTTTCTGCTTCCTCGCACCAGACCGGGGAGACAGCTCCAGCACCAGCTCCCCCGCAACCAAACCGGCCGGCGCGCCGGCTTCATCGACCGGGGCGTTATGACGTCGCTCACCCCCATCCTGCTGGAAATCGGCCTTCCGATCCTGGCGATGCTGATCGCGGAACGTTTCGTGGTCGGCTATTTCCTGCGCACCCCCGCGCAGATTGCCTGGGTCCGCCGCCACTGGTGGCTGCACCCCAACGCCATCAGCCGCGCCCGCTACCCCATGGGGATCGCCTCGGTCCTGCTGCTCCATTTCGATTATCCCCGCGCCTGCCTCTTCTTTTTCACCTTCTGGATGATCACCGATATCACCGACGGTGAAATCGCCCGCAAATGCGACCTCCACACCGAAAAGGGGGAGTCGATCGACCCCCTTTCCGACAAGCTCATGTACCTGCCGATGCTGATCTATTTTGCCTGGCGCGGCTGGCTCAACCCGGTCTTCCTCGGCTTTTTCGTCGCCTTCGATATCATCGGCCAGGCCTCCCGTCATTTCATCAAGATCAAGGCCGCCAACCTCTTCGGCAAGGCCAAGACCTTCCTGGTGGTGGTGCTGCTGATCGTGGTTGGTCTCGAATGGCTCTACGGTCCGCTCCCCCTGCTCGGCCGCGCGATCCAGCCACTCCTTGGCATGTGCGCCTTTCTCGCCTTCTGCTCGACCTCCTTCAAGCTGATTCCCAACTACTGGTATGCCAACATCCTCAGCCTGATGAACCTCGCCTGCGGGATTGCCGGCTGCTGGGTCATCCTCCGTAACGGCCCCCCCGTTTACGCCTTGGGCCTGGTCTTTCTCGGCCAGTTCCTCGATCTCTTCGACGGCCGGGCCGCGGAACGCTGGGGCTCCACTCCCCGGGGCGAGGTCTTCGACGACGTCGCCGACGGCACCAGTTTCGGCCTGACCATCGGCCTGATCGCCACCTTCTCGTTTACCAACTTCTGGGTCGGAGTGGCGATCGGCAGCTTCTACCTGGTCGCCGTCGTCTACCGCCTGGTCCGTTTCGTCGTCGAAAAACGCAAGGCCGGCATTGCCGGCGGCGTTGCCACCTTTGCCGGGCTGCCATCACCGGCCGGAGCCCTCCTGGCCGGTACCGCCTGCGTCCTGATCGGGTCCGATCTCATTTCGGGGGCAATCGTTCTCACCACCGCCTTGCTGATGGTCTCGAGAATTCCTTACGCCCATTTCGGTCGCGCCATCCTGCCGAGAATCCCGCGCGTGGTGAAGGTTCTCACCCTGGGGGGGTTCCTCTTCCTGCTCGCCCTCGGCTTCCGCCACGATGAGTACACCGCACCCCTTTTGATCGTCCTCTGCGCCGCCCTGGTCTACCTTGCTTCCCCCCTCTTCTGGAAACCCCGCGCCTGAACCACCCCCTACCCTGCGGCCGGAACTTCACCAGCTGTAACCACCCGTCAATCGACCTCCCGATTTGACGAGTATGTTACTATTTAGTATCTATGCAATAAGATTGGGAGGAGCTTCTGTTGTCAGCTGCCGGTCAGGAACAAATCACGCGCAAGGGTCTCTACCTCTGCCTCATCAGTATTCATGGCCTGATTCGCGGTGAAGAGCTGGAACTCGGCCGCGACGCCGACACCGGGGGGCAGACCAAGTACGTGGTCGAACTCGCCCGGGCCCTGGCGCGACACCCGGAGGTCGCCCAGGTCGATCTGCTGACCCGCCAGGTGGTCGACGCCCAGGTCAGCGGCGATTATGCAGAGCCGATCGAGGCCCTGGCCGCCAATGCCCGTATCATCCGCATTGAAGCCGGTCCCCCGGGCTACCTCGCCAAGGAAACCCTCTGGGATCACCTCGATACCTTTGTCGACAATACCATTGCCTATTTCCACAGCCAGCCACGGCAACCCGACCTGCTGCACAGCCACTACGCCGATGCCGGCTACGTTGGCAGCCGTCTCGCCCACATCCGTGGCATTCCGCTGATTCATACCGGTCATTCCCTGGGACGGGTCAAACGCCGCCGCTTGCTGGCGACCGGTCTGAGCTCCAACCAGATCGAGGAACGCTACGCCATGGCTCGGCGCATCGAAGCCGAGGAGTTGACCCTCGCCTCGGCGGAACGGGTCATTACCAGCACCCGCCAGGAGATCGAGGAGCAGTACGCCCTCTACGACTATTACCAGGCCGAGCAGATGCAGGTGATCCCCCCCGGGACCGACCTGGAAAAATTTCATCCGCCGGCAGGAGATGAAGAAAAGGCGCCCATCGCCGCCGAAATCCGGCGTTTTTTGCAGGATCCTGACAAGCCGATGATCCTGGCCCTCTCCCGCCCCGATGCCCGCAAGAACGTCGGCGCCCTGCTCACCGCCTTTGGCGAGGACCCGCAGCTGCAAAAGGCCGCCAACCTGGTGATCGTCCTCGGCAACCGCGACGACATCCAAAACCTCGAAAGCGGCGCCCAGGAAGTTTTGACCCAGCTGCTGGTACAGATCGACCAGTACGATCTTTACGGCCGGGTCGCCTACCCCAAGCATCACGCCGCCAGCGAAGTACCGCTGATCTACCGCCTGGCGACCAGGACCAGGGGCGTCTTCGTCAATCCGGCGCTGACCGAACCCTTCGGCCTGACCCTGATTGAGGCGGCCGCCAGCGGCCTGCCGATCGTCGCCACCGAGGATGGCGGCCCGCGTGACATTATTGCCAACTGCCACAACGGCCTCCTCACTGACCCCCTCGACCCGCAGGATATCGCCGCCAGGATAGGATCGATTTTGTTCCAGGCGGCGCGCTGGGATGAATATTCCCGCAACGGTATCACCGGGGTCGAGGCCCATTACTCCTGGGATGCCCATGTGCAGAGTTACCTGACCATGGTCAGCGCCGTCATCAGCAGCGCAGGAACCCCCCTGTTCCGCCAACGCAAGACACGCAAGAAACGCCTTTACCATGACCGGGCAATCTTCAGCGACCTCGACCAGAACCTTCTCGCCGACCCTGAAGCCATTCCGGAACTCGCCCGGGTGCTGCGGGAAAATCGTAATATGGCCTATTTCGGCATTGCCACCGGTCGCCGCCTCGACTCGGCGCTGGAGGTCATCCGCAGATACGGCATCCCGGAACCGGACTTTCTCATCACCAGTGGCGGCACCGAGATCCACTATGCGCCGGAACTGACCGAGGACACCGCCTGGCCCCAACATATCGACACCCGCTGGACCCCCCAGGTGGTACGGCGGACTCTCGCCAGTCTGCCCGGCTTATGGCTGCAAAAGAAACAGGACCAGAGCCGCTTCAAGATCAGCTATTACATCGACCCCGACCTCGCGCCGAGCCTTGAGGAGATCAACCAGTTGCTGGCGCGGGAGGAACAGGCCGTCAACGTGATTCTCTCTTTCGGCCAGTTTCTCGACATCCTGCCGATCCGCGCCTCCAAGGGACTGGCGCTGCGCTACATCGCCGCCCTGCGCGAACTCCCCCTGGAACGGATTCTCGCCTGCGGCGGTTCCGGTGCCGATGAAGACATGATGCGCGGCAACACCCTGGCCGCGGTGGTCGGCAGTCGTCACGAGGAAGAGCTTTCCCACCTGACCGATCTCGATCGGATCTATTTCGCCCGGGCGCCGGGGGCGCGCGGCATCCTGGAGGCGATGGAGCATTACGACTTCTTCGGGCGCTGCCAGCCCCCGGAGGAGGAAGCAACGCAGCCATGACCGCCAAGCGCCTGTTGCTCTGCACCGATCTCGACCGCACCCTGCTCCCCAACGGGCCGCAGCGGGAGTCGCCCCGGGCCCGCCAGGGACTGGCGGCCCTGGTCGCCCATCCCGAGGTCAGTCTCGCATTCGTCAGCGGCCGCGATCGCCAGCGGGTTCTCGCCGCCATGGCGGAATTTCAGCTCCCCGCCCCCGACTTTGTCATCGGCGATGTCGGCACCACGATTTACGACCTGCGGTCGGGGACCTGGCAGCTCTGGCAAGAATGGCGCCAGCGGATTGCCGCCGACTGGGGTGGGAAGAGCTGGCGCCAGCTCCATCCGGTGCTGGCGCAGGACACGCCCCTCCACCTGCAACGGGAGGACCAGCAGGGCGAATTCAAGCTCAGCTATTTCGTCCCGGCAAACGCCGACCGTTTACGGCTCGCTGCTACCCTTGACCGGCGGCTCAACAACCTGGGCATTGCCACCCGGTTGGTCTGGAGTACGGATGAAACCGCCGGCGTCGGCCTGCTCGACATCCTGCCGCGGCGGGCCGGCAAACTGCAGGCCGTGGAGTTTCTGGGCGCAGCCCTCGGGCTTTCGTGGCGCCAATGCCTCTTCGCCGGCGATAGCGGCAACGATCTCGAGGTCCTGGCCAGCCCCATTCCAGCGGTCCTGGTCGCCAATGCCATTGCCGAGGTCCGTGCGGAAGCCGTCGCCGCCGCCGACCGGGCCGGCAACCGGGAACAGCTTTACCTGGCCGGTGGCAATTTCTGTGGGCTCAATGGCAATTACAGCGCCGGCATCCTGGAAGGTGTCGCGCACTTTCATCCCGAACTGGTCGAGTTCTTCGCCTCGGCCCTGGAATCCCATGACTAGGCTCCCTGACAATTCGCCCCCGCTGCTGTCGCCGGTCATTTTCGGCGAAGTCCTCTTCGACTGCTTCGAAGACGGCAGTCGAATCCTTGGCGGCGCCCCCTTCAATGTCGCCTGGCATCTGCAGGCCTTCGGCGTCCCGCCCCTCTTCATCAGCCGCGTCGGCAACGATCCTGCCGGGGACGAAGTCTACGCCAGGATGAGGCACTGGCATCTGGCGACCTGTGGCCTGCAACGCGACCCGGATCGCGGCACCGGCCTGGTCCGGGTCCTTCTGGCCGATGGCCAACCCGCCTTCGACATCGCTGCCGAGCGCGCCTTCGATTATATCGATTCGGCCGCCTTTCCCGCCCTCCCCCCGACTGCGCTGGTCTATCACGGCAGTCTCGGGGTCCGTCATCCGACTGCGGCGGCAGCCCTGGGTGCCCTGCTGGATACCACCCAAGCCCAGGTCTTTCTCGATATCAACCTGAGGCCCCCCTGGTGGCGCCGGGAGCAGGTCGAAAAGCTGCTGCAGCGCGCCCACTGGGTCAAGATCAACGAGGACGAGCTCCACACCCTGGCCCCGGGACCGGGCACCCTGGAGGAAAAGGCCGAAAAGTTCATCGCGCGTTACGAGCTGGCACTGCTCCTGGTCACCTGCGGAGCACGGGGGGCATTTGCCCTCGATCGGGCCGGCAGCTGCCACCAGGTGGCGCCCGCGGGCAAGACCCGGGTCATCGACACGGTCGGCGCCGGTGACGCCTTCGCCGCGGTCTCTATCCTCGGCCTGCTACGCGCCTGGCCCCTGCCCAAGACATTGGCCAGGGCGCAGCAGTTCGCCAGCCAGATCGTCGGCCTGCGCGGCGCCCTGAGTCACGACCTGAACCTCTATGCGCAGTTGCGCTCAGCCTGGAAAAAGGAAGACTGATCTATGTACGAACAGGTATCCCACTCCCTGCTCAATGAAATCCTTGACGAACTCAAACCCGAGATCCGTCGCCAGGACCTGCGCCATTTCTATACCCGCCTCGGCGCCAATTTCTATGTCATTCATTCACTGTTTCATCACCTTTACGGCAAACGCGAGGACTTTCGGCGAAAGATGGTCGAGCTGGTGGAAGTCATGGCGAGCCGCTACATCGAACGCTCGACGGAGTTGGAGTCCTGCGACAAGGGCCGGGAAAAGGAGCACAACTGGTTTCTCAGCCAGGAATGGATCGGCATGGCGCTTTACGCCGATGGCTTTGCCGGCAACCTCACCGGGGTCCAGGAGAAACTCTGTTACCTGCAGGAACTCGGGGTGAACCTGCTGCACATCATGCCGATGATGCCTTGCCCGGTCGGCGCCAGCGACGGCGGCTACGCCGTGAGCAACTTCAAGGAGATCGACCCGCGTATCGGCACCCTGGAAGAGCTGCGCCAACTTGCCGCGGCCCTGCGCAAGCGCGGTATCCTGCTGACGCTCGATGTGGTCGTCAATCACACCTCCGATGAACATGAATGGGCACGCCGCGCACGCGGCGGCGAAGAGAAATACCAGAACTACTTTTACATCTTCCCCAGTCGCGACGTGCCGGACATGTTCGAAGAAACCATGCCGCAGATTTTTCCGGAAACCGCGCCGGGCAACTTCACCTGGGATGACGCCCTGCAACAGTGGGTGATGACGGTCTTCAACAGCTACCAGTGGGACCTCAACTACAGCAACCCCGATGTCTTCATCGAGATGGTCGATATCATCCTCTTCTGGGCCAACCTCGGCGCCGACATCGTCCGCCTCGATGCCGTCGCCTTTCTCTGGAAAAAGATCGGCACCAACTGCCAGAACCTGCGGGAAGCCCACCTGATTCTGCAGCTTTTCAAGGATTGCTGCCAGGTGACCGCCCCCGGAGTCCTCTTCATCGCCGAAGCGATCGTGGCACCGGTCGAAATCATCAAGTATTTCGGTGAGGACGCGGTGATCGCCAAGGAGTGCGAAATTGCCTACAACGCCACCTTCATGGCGCTGCTCTGGGACGCTGTCGCCACCCGCAACGCCAAGCTGCTCAACCGCGGGATCAAGAGCCTGCCGAACAAACTCGACCGGGCAACCTGGCTCAATTACGTGCGCTGCCATGACGACATCGGCTTCGGCTTTGACGATGCCGACATCGTCCGCTGCGGCTACGATCCCGCCACCCACCGCCAGTTTCTCGTCGACTATTTTACCGGCGCCTATGCAGCCTCCGAAGCCCGCGGGCTCCCCTTCGGTCGCAACGGCAGGACCGGCGATACCCGTATCGCCGGGTCACTCGCCTCGCTGATCGGTCTCGAGGCGGCCCTCACCCATGAGGATCCGCAGGAAATTGACCGCGCCGTCGATCTGATCCTGCTGCTCCATGGCATGATCCTCTCCTTCGGCGGCATTCCCCTCCTCTACTACGGCGACGCCATCGGGACCCTTAATGATTTCAGCTACCTCGGCGATGCTTCAAAGGCCGCCGATACCCGCTGGATCCATCGTCCGCAGATCGACTGGGAGAAGGCCGAGCGCCGCCACCAGCGCGGAACCATCGAGTACCGGATTTTCCAGGGGTTGCAGAGGTTGATCGCGGTGCGTAAATCGATCCCGGCCTTTGCCGATTTCAACAATCGCGATCTCGTCGAGGTCGACAATGAGCACCTCTTTGTCTTTCTGCGCAGCCATCCGCAACACGGCAACGAGAATGTCCTCGTCGTTGCCAACTTCGATGGCAGGCCCCAGCATCTTGACATGGACAACCTTGGCCAGCGCGGCCGGTTCCAGTTCGGCGTCCCCCAGGATCTGGCCAGCGGTGAGTCCCCCGCCCTTTTCAACCGGCAACTGGTCATCCCCCCGTTCCGCTTTTACTGGTTGACCGACCAGCGCTCAACCGCCATCCCCTGAAAGAGCCGGCCGGTGATGGCCGCGGGCGATCACTGAACCAAGCGAAAGGGCCAGCTTTCCAACGGGAAGTCTGGCCCTTTGGGCGGTCTAGAAACCTGAGCCGGGCTGTTTCAGGAAATCGCGTTCCTCGGCACTGGAAACACGCCCCAGGATCTGGTTCCGGTGGGGATAGCGACCAAATCGATCGATAATGGCCTTGTGCCGCAGTTCAAACTCGTAGCTGGCTGGCGGCGTGTGGTCGCGGAAGAGCTGTTCCGCCCAACGATGAATTTCCCGCGATTCGCTGTGCATATAGGGCATCAACAGGAAACTTCGTTCGGTCGCAGTCAAGTCGGCAAGGGCGTCGGCGGCAACCGCCTCCTGCGCCAGCACCAGGGCCATGGAGTCCTGGGAGAATGCAGCCGGCGTCTGCCGGTAGAGGTTGCGCGAGAACTGATCGAGGAGGATGATTTCGGCTAGGCGCCCTTTCGGTTCCCGGCGCCAGGAATAGAGTTCAGCTCGCGCGGCGCGCTCCAGCAGGGTGAGGAAACGCTCCCTGATCAGATTGTCGAAGTCCGGATTGGCGGACCACCACATCCTGGGTTCCGTTTCGACAAACCAGAAGTCGAGGATCTGCCGGTACATTGCTGCCTCCAATCTATGCCGTTTTGGTTTTTCACCCCATCGGGCGCTGTCGGGTCAGGTGCAGGGGTCACCAGATTGCAGGATAGCAGCTTGCTTCCATGCCGCAAGCAAGTGCCCCGGGCAAACAAGAAGGGCCTGCCGCGGATGCAACCCGGGAGGCCCTTCCATTTTACCTGGAGCAGTGCAGTCTAATCCTTGCGGCAGGCGATGCAGTCGATCTCGACCAGCGCCCCCTTGGGGAGGGCAGCCACCTGCACCGTGACCCGGGCCGGGGGGATGGCGGGAAAGGCTTCGCCGTAAATCCCGTTAACAACCGCGAAGTGGTTGAGATCGGTGAGATAAATGGTGGTCTTGACCACGGCATGGAAATCAACTCCGGCGGCGTTGAGAACCGCCTTGAGATTGGCCATGACCTGGCGGGTTTGCGCCTCGATGCCGGTGCCGATCAATTCGCCGGTACGTGGATCGAGGGGGATCTGGCCGGACAGGAAAATCCAGTCGCCGGCCTGGATCGCCTGGGAATAGGGCCCGATCGCCTCGGGAGCCCGATCGGTCGCGATTGCCGTGGTCTTCATCTGCCACTCCTTCCTCATGGTTCACAATGCAAGACTGCCAACAAAAGGCCTTCGCCATTCCTGCCTACTGATCTTACCTCAGTTCCGCAAACGTTCCACCCCGGTCACCCCCTTCAGTTTGAGCAGGGCACTGGTCACCCGGTTGAGATGGTCGAGATCCTGGATGTCGATTTCAAAATTGTTGACCCCACGGTGGTCGGCGGTGGAGACGACATTGGCACTGATAATGTTCGCCTCGCAACTGGTTATCGCACCGGTGATTCCGGCCAGCATCCCCTTCTGATCGAGACAGTAGACCCGGATCTTGATCGGCCGGGAGGCTTTCTTCTTCATGTCCCATTCGATATCGACCCGCCGTTCGGGGTCACCCTCGGCGACATGGGAACAGTCGAGGGTATGCACGGTGACCCCGCGCCCCCGGGTAATGAAGCCGGTGACCGGATCGCCCGGCAAGGGATTGCAGCATTTGCCGAAGCGCACCAGGATATCGTCGATGCCGTCGATCTTCATCGCACTCGACGGGCGCTTGCGAATCTTGTCCAGGACCCGGCCGAGCCGATTGGGCTTGGTCGATTCCTTCTTCAGCTTATCGTGGGGGACCAGCCGGCCGATCGCCTGACCGACGGTCACCTTGCCGTAACCAAGCGCCGCCAGCAGATCGTCGACCTGCTGGAACCCGAGTTCTTCTACGGTTGCCGCCAGTTCCGGCGAGGTAAGGGCCCGATTGAGACTGAAGCCATGCTTGCGCAACTCCTTTTCGAGAAGGCTGCGCCCGAGTTCGAGGCTCTTTTCGTGCTGCTGGGTCTTGATCCACTGGCGCACCTTGTTGCGGGCCCGCGGCGTTTTGACGAATTTAAGCCAGTCCTTGCCGGGGTTCTGATGCGGTGAAGTGATCACCTCGACGACATCGCCGTTCTTCAACTCGGTCTTGAGTGGCACCAGCTTGCCATTGACGCGGGCGCCACTGCAATGGTGGCCGACATCGGTATGAACGCTGTAGGCGAAATCGACAGGGGTGGCCCCCCGCGGGAGTTCCTTGACGTCGCCGTTGGGGGTGAAGACATAGACCTCCTCGGGAAAGAGGTCGATCTTGACCGTGTCGAGAAATTCCCGGGAGTCCTTGAGTTCCTTCTGCCATTCGAGCATCTGCCGCAACCAGGAGAAACGCTTGTCCTCGCTGTCGACCACTACCGAGGCCCCCTTCTCCTTGTACTTCCAGTGGGCGGCAATTCCTTCTTCGGCGATGGAGTGCATGTCGAAGGTGCGGATCTGCACTTCCATCCGCTCGCCGAAGGGACCGATAACGGTGGTGTGCAGGGACTGGTACATGTTCGCCTTGGGCATGGCGATGTAGTCCTTGAAGCGGCCGGGGACCGGCTTCCAGGCGGCGTGAATGATGCCGAGGACCGCGTAGCAGTCCCGGATATTGTCGAGCAGGATGCGAAACGCCACCAGGTCATAAACCTGTTCAAAATCGATCCCCTGGCGCTGCATTTTCTGATAGAGCGAATAGAGGTGCTTGTAGCGCCCGGAAATCTCGCCACGGATTTCATGCTCGACGAGCTTGGCGCTGATCTGCTTCCTGACGTCCTCGATGTAGGTTTCCCGCTCCCGCTTGCGTTTGGCCACCTTGGCGTCGAGATCGGCATAGACCTCCGGTTCGAGGTAGCGAAAGGCGAGATCTTCGAGCTCGCTTTTCAGCCAGCTGATACCGAGGCGATTCGCCAGCGGCGCGAAGATGTCGAGGGTTTCCCGGGCGATCCGGCGCTGGCGCTCTAGCGGCTGGAAATCGAGGGTGCGCATGTTGTGGAGACGGTCGGCGAGCTTGACCATGATCACCCGCAAATCGCGCGCCATCGCCAGCAGCATCTTGCGGAAGTTCTCGGCCTGGCGCTCCTCGCTGGTCCGGAAGGTGATCTTGCCGATCTTGGTCACCCCCTCCACCAGGCTGGCGACCTCGACCCCGAAGAGGGTTTCCAGTTCTTCGGGCGTGGTCAGGGTATCCTCGATGGTGTCGTGGAGCAGACCGGTAACGATCGTCGGTACGTCCATCTTGAGCTGAACGAGAATTTCCGCCACTTCCAGCGGGTGGGTCAGGTAGGGCTCGCCGGAGAGGCGGACCTGCCCCTGGTGCCCCTTGGCGCTGAAGACATAGGCCTTGCGGAGAGGGTCGAGATCGGCCCCCGGATTATAGGCGAGGATTTTTTCGAGAATTTCGTTGAAACGTACCATCGCGATTCTTACCGGTGATCATCCGGAGTCGGGGAAGAGAGCGGGACACCGTCAGCAGCAAGCGGCGGTGGTAGGCATGAAAATCGGGTAGGAGGCGGGGTCGCCCCCGCCGTCCTCCCACACCACCGTGCGTACGGTTCCGTACACGGCGGTTCACAAGGCGCTCTGAAAGCGGCGGTGCTGATCGGTCAAGCGGATCAGCCCCAAGTAGCGAAAGAAGGATGTCGGATACGCTTCATTCATGTGCGAGGCCCCTGAGTTCCACCAGGGGCCTCGCCCGTTCGTGGCCGATTTCCACGCCCGGGCTTCCGGCAATCCCCGCTGCATCAACCTCTTGGCCCGGGTATAGGGGCGCTTCCACTGTCGCCATAGAATGCAGCGCAGCTTCCGCCGCAGCCATTTGTCCAGTTCTTCGAAGATGCCTTTGACCTCCGCCAGGCGGAAGTAAGAGGCCCACCCCCGTAGCTTCGGGGTGATTTCTTTGATGACCTGAGCGAGACTGCGTCCCCTGCCCCGTCGGCAGACCTTCCTGAGTCCGGCCTTGAACCGCTTCACTCTCGACTCCGCCACTTTGAGGCGGGGTTTCTTGTGAAAGGTCATGCTGTAACCCAGAAAGACCCTTTTCCAAGGACGGTCGACGGCGCTTTTGGCGACGTTGACCTTGAGTGCCAGCCGCTCCTCCAGGAACCGGGTGAGACTGGCCATGACCCTTTGGCCGCTGCGCCTGGTCTGCACGTAAATGTTGCAGTCGTCGGCGTAGCGGCAGAAGGCGTGACCGCGCCTCTCCAGTTCCTTGTCGAACGCGTCGAGCAGGATGTTCGACAGAAGAGGTGAGAGGGGACCACCCTGCGGCGTCCCTTCCACCCTCTGCGACACAAGCCCGCCTTCGAGCACTCCGGCTTGCAGGTACCGCCGGATGAGCAGCAATACCCGCTTGTCTTCGACCTTACGGGCGACCCGCGACATGAGGATGTCGTGGTTCACCCGGTCGAAGAACTTCTCCAGGTCGATATCGACCACCCAGCGCTTGCCGTCGGCCACATGCCGACGGGCGGCTCTAACCGCCTGCCAGGCACTCCGTCCGGGACGATACCCGTAGGAGCTCTCGGAGAAGTCCGGATCGAATAGCGGCGTCAGCACCTGATGCAGCGCCTGCTGAATGAGCCGATCGCACACCGTGGGGATTCCCAGGGTGCGCACTCCCCCGTCGGGCTTCTCGATTTCCACCTTCCGCACCGGCTGGGGGCGATACGTCCCATTCAGCAACTCTTCCCTGATGGTCGGCCACTTCTCCTTGAGAAAACCGCGAAGCTCGCCCGTCGTCATCTCGTCGATGCCGGGGGCGCCCTTGTTGGCTTCCACCCGCTCTAAGGCCGCCATCATGTTCGGGCGGCTGACGACGTCTTCCATCAGCCCCCTTTCCGCTTTCGTCCAGGAAGGGTCTCTCGTTGCCGTGACGTTTGACGCACCGCTCCCATGCTCTGGCGGCTTCCGGCCGCTGCCCTCCGGGACGGCTCCCGGTATCTCGACCGGGACTTCTGCTGCTCTTGTCGTCATCGAAACGCGAGTCTCCTGAAACGACGCCTCGTGTTCGGCCCTTTGCCGGGTGGTTACTCCGGCTACTACGGCCTCTGCTGACTTCTGCCGGCCCGTCCCGACACCTTACGGTGACGGTAGCACGAGGCAGACCGACAGATCTCCCAGGGTAATGCGCGTGACCTTCCTCCCATCTACCCGCCGCATCTACAGCCCCACCCTCCCGGATGGCTATCGGGCTTTGAAGATATTGGCCTTCTCGCCCGGATGAGACTGCCTCATGCGGTTTCTGTTCGTCGGACCGGGATTTTGCCTGCGGCTTCCTTCAGATTCCACCTCGCGATGGACACCCTTGCCGTCCGGCTAGCGGTTCCCGCCATCAGGGTCCGCAGGGGACTTTCACCCCCAAGTCACTGATTCACCACCACAGTGAATCAGACAGCGCCAGTCAAGGCGCTACGCGCCATGCCTGGCGCACCAAAAAAAAGCAGGCGACCCGATGGCCGCCTGCGGTGACTGCTGTTCAGCGTTTGCGGGCCGGGATTTCGAATTCGACCTTGCCGGCGGCGATCTCCCGCAGGGCGAGGACGATCTTCTTGTTGCCCGCCCGGTTCTCGATCAGCCCCTGGCTCCCCTTGTAGAGCTGCTTGGCGCGTTTTGCCGCGACCATGACGAGCAGAAAGCGGTTGGGGACCTGGTTCAGGCAGTCTTCGACGGTAATACGTGCCATGGGATTAGTGAACTCCTTCTACAGTGTTGCCGGTGATCGACCCTAGCGGCGATCAGCCGGGAGAAAAATCGAAGCGACCCTTCAGCGTCGGCAGGACCAGCGACGTCCGCTGCCCTGCGGCAATAATGATCGCCTTCAGCTGGTCGAGCGCCTTGGTGAAGTCATCGTTAACGACAAGGTAATCGTAGCGGGGGGCGTGGGCGATCTCCCCGCGGGCGTTGACAATGCGTTGCTCGATAACCTGGTTGCTATCGGTATTACGATGGACGAGGCGTCGCCGCAACTCGTCGAAATCGGGGGGGAGGATGAAGACAAAGACCCCGGAATCGAGGGTGCGACGTAACTGCTCGGCGCCCTGGCAGTCGATATCGAGGAGGATATCCTGTCCGTTTTGTCGGGCGGCTGCCAGGGTCGCCAGGGCGGTGCCGTAACAGTTGCCATGCACCTCGGCCCATTCGGCAAAGGCGCCTTCGGCGACCATCGCGCGAAAACGCTCCCTGGTCACGAAATGGTAGTCGACACCCTCTCCTTCGCCGTTGCGGGGAGGGCGCGTCGTGTAGCTGACAGAATGCCGCAGGGTCGGAAAAAAGTCAATAAGTTCCTTGCACAACGAGGTTTTTCCCGCACCCGATGGGGCGGAGATGACAAAGACATTGCCGTTGCGCCGGGGACTCCCGGTCCCCTGCTCACTCGACATTCTGCACCTGTTCGCGAATCTTCTCCAGTTCCGACTTCAGGGTCACCACCGATCGGGTCAGCTCCGCATCATTGGACTTGGAGCCCATGGTGTTGGCTTCGCGGTTCAGCTCCTGGACCAGAAAATCGAGTTGGCGGCCGACCGGCTCTGCCGCGACGAAGAGAGTCCGGAACTGTTGCAGGTGACTGCGAAAACGGGTCAGCTCCTCGCTGATGTCGCAACGGTCGGCATAGACGGCGAGTTCCTGGGCGAGGCGCTGCGGGTCGATTTCTATTTCCTGGGCGTAGCGGGCGAGTCGTTCCTTAAGCCGTTGCTGCCACTCCAGCGGGACCTGGGGGGCCCGCGACTCGATCTGACCGAGAAGCTCTTCGACCGTCGCCAGGCGCTGTTCGAAATCGGCCAGGGTCGCCGCCCCTTCGGCAAGACGCATCTTCTCCAGCATGTCGAGTGCCGCCGTCAGCGCCAGTTCCACCGCGCCGGCGAGGGCATCCTCGGCGACACCCCCCTCCTGCAGCAGGACGACGTCCCGTTGCCCGGCGAGGAGTTCGAGGGGGACGCCGCCGGTCAGCGGGAAGTCCCGGGCAAGCTTTTCGAAGAGCTGCATGTAGGCTTCGGCCAGCGGCAGGTTGAGCGTCGGCAGGGCGCTGTTCCCGGCGGCGGTCTCCTGGGTGATAAAGACGTCGATCTTGCCGCGCTTGAGCCGCTCGGCAACCCGCTTCTTGATCTCCAGCTCGCTGGCGAGGAGCCCACGCGGGGCCTTGACGCTGACATCGCCGTAACGATGATTGACCGAGCGCACCTCGACGGTGACGGTCAAGCCATCGACGGCGGTCTGCCCCTTGCCATAGCCGGTCATGCTCTTGATCATGGTCTGGTGTCCAATTCTCCTTCCCGCTCCGCCGCAAGAGGACGGACAGTGGAAGGGTCAGGGGAAGGTTGGGGCCATCCGAAATCCTTGTGCGGCACGATCCTTGGCCGACAACAGCGGTGCCGCCATCGGCCAGGTGATCCCGAGGTCGGGGTCGTCCCAGCGGATACAGCACTCATGCTGCGGCGCATAGTAGTCGGTGGTCTTGTACAGAAATTCGGCGCTTTCCGACAGCACCAGGAAGCCGTGGGCGAAGCCGGGCGGAATCCAGAGCTGGTGCTTGTTCTCCGCAGAGAGATGAACCCCGACCCAGCGACCGAAAGAGGCCGAACTGCGCCGCAAATCGACAGCCACATCCCAGACTTCTCCGGCCACGCAGCGCACCAGCTTCCCCTGGGGCTGTTCGATCTGGTAGTGCAGCCCGCGCAGTACCCCCTGCGCCGAGCGGGAATGGTTGTCCTGCACGAAGGGAATGTCGAGGCCGGTTTGCGCCGTCCATTGCTTCTGATTGAAGCTTTCGAAAAAAAATCCCCGATCGTCGCCAAAGACCCGTGGTTCGATCAGCAGGATATCTGGTATCGCGGTTGGCGTCACCTGCATCAGAATTCGTCCCTCAAAATCATCTCCAGATAGCTGCGATACCCCGATCTTGGTGTGGCCGCGATAATCGCCTCAAAACCGGCGCGATCGACAAATCCCTTGCGGTAGGCAATCTCTTCCAGACAGGCGATCTTCAGCCCCTGGCGGGCTTCGAGGGTCCCGATGAAGTGGCTCGCCTCGAGGAGGCTCTCATGGGTACCGGTGTCGAGCCAGGCGATGCCGCGCCCCAGCTTCTCGACCCGCAGGCGGCCGCTGCGCAGGTAGGCGAGGTTGACATCGGTGATCTCCAGCTCCCCCCTGGCTGAGGGCTTCATCGCGCGCGTCACCTCAACCACCTCTCCGTCGTAGAGGTAGAGGCCCGGCACCGCGTAGTGGGATTTGGGCGCGACCGGCTTCTCCTCGATAGAGAGAACGGTGCCGGACTTGTCGAACTCCACCACCCCGTAGCGCTCGGGATCGTGGACCGGGTAGCCGAAGACCATGGCGCCGCCGGAGAACGCTCCGGCGATACGATCAAGGGCCATCTTGCCGTAGAAGATATTGTCGCCCAGAATCAGGCAGACCGGGTCGCCGGCGATGAATTCCTCACCGACCAGAAAGGCCTGGGCGATCCCTTTCGGTTCCGGCTGCACCGCGTAGGAGAGCCGGATACCGAAGCGGCTGCCGTCACCGAGCAGCGCGTCGAAGCGGGGGGTGTCGTGGGGGGTGGAGATGATCAGGATGTCGTTGATCCCCGCCATCATCAGGGTCGAGAGGGGGTAATAGATCATCGGCTTGTCGTAGACGGGCTGCAACTGTTTGCTCGCCACCAAGGTCAAGGGGTAGAGGCGGCTGCCGGCGCCGCCGGCGAGAACGATCCCCTTTTTGATTCCTGCCATCTCTCTTCCTCCGTTCACAACAGGTTACCGGGCGGGCCGGTTGAGCTGCCGGCGCCGCACCAGATAGCGATCGAGGGCGTCCTGCCAGGAGGGAATCGCCTTCCCGGTGGCGGCCTGATATTTGGCGGTCGAAAAGACCGAGTAGGCCGGCCGCGCGGCCGGCAGCGGGTAGTCGGCGGTGGTGATCGCCAGATGACGCTGCAGTGCCACCTCCCCGCCAGATTCGACATACTTGCGCACGATTTCGCGACTGAACTGATACCAGCTGCAGACCCCGGCGTTGGCGAAGTGAAAGAGACCGTACGCTTTTTTCTCCAGCAAGGCAAAGATCGCCTGGGCGAGGTCGGCGGTATAGGTCGGGGAACCGACCTGGTCATCGACCACCCGCAGTTCCTCCCGTTCCGTGGCCAGGCGCAGCATGGTCTCGACGAAATTTTTCCCGCCCGGTCCGAACAGCCAGCTGGTGCGGATAATCAAAAACTTCTCCAGCCTCGAACCGAGGATTTCCTCTTCGCCAAGGAGCTTGGAGCGGCCGTAGGCGGAGCGGGGTCCCGTGGCCGAGGTCTCGCTGTAGGGCCTGGTCGCCAGGCCGTCGAAGACGTAATCGGTGGAGATGTGGACCAGCGTCGCCCCGCTGAGCTTCGCCGCCTCGGCCAGCAGCCCGGGGCCGTCGCCGTTGACCCGGTTTGCCAGCTCCGGGTTGCTCTCGCAGCCGTCGACATCGGTATAGGCCGCACAGTTGACGATCAGGTCGAAGCCGCCGCGGCCGATTTCGCTCAGCACCTGGCCGCGCAAGCTCAGGTCGAAGGCCGGGAGGTCGAAATCGCTCCAGTGGTAATGGTCCGGAGCAACCTCCCGCACCATCTGCCCCAGCATCCCGCTGGCGCCGATCAATGCCGCCCTGACCGGCTGGCTACTCATGCCTCGGCTCCGTACATCCGCTGGTAGAATTCCCGGTAACTGCCATCGAGCACCGCTTCCATCCACTCCCGGTTGGCAAGATACCAGTCGATGGTCTGAGCCATGCCGGTGGAAAAGTCGAGCGACGGCTTCCAGCCGAGTTCAGTGCGAATTTTTCCGGCGTCGATGGCGTAACGCCGGTCATGCCCGGCGCGGTCCTTGACGAAGCGGATCAGGGTGGTGCGAGGCTGGCCGGTGGGGAGGAGACCGACTTTCCGGTCGAGCAGCTCGCAAATCGTGGTTACCACTTCGAGATTCTGTTTCTCGCTGTTGCCGCCGATGTTGTAGGTCTCACCGGCACCTCCCCTGGCGAGAACTTCGAGGATTGCGGCGCAGTGGTCGGTAACGTAGAGCCAGTCGCGCACGTTGCGGCCATCGCCGTAGACCGGAAGCTCCTTGCCGTGGAGCGCATTGTTGATCACCAGCGGGATCAGCTTTTCGGGGAACTGGAAGGGACCATAGTTGTTGGAGCAGTTGGTGATCGTCACCGGCAGGCCATAGGTATGATAATAGGCACTCGCCAGGTGGTCGGAGGAGGCCTTGCTCGCCGAGTAGGGGGAGCGCGGGTCATAGGGGGTCGACTCGGTGAAGTAGCCGCTATCGCCCAGGGAACCGTAGACTTCGTCGGTGGAGACATGCAGGAAGCGGCAGGCGCCGACAGCCTTCCCGCTCCACGCCTGGCGGGCGGCCTCGAGGAGAGCAAAGGTGCCGACGATGTTGGTCTGGATGAACTCGCCGGGGCCGACGATGCTGCGATCGACGTGCGACTCGGCGGCGAAATGGACAACGGTGTCGACCTGCTCGCTGGCAAACAGCTCCGTCAGCAGGGCTCCGTCACAAATATCGCCGTGGACAAAACGGTAACGCTCGTCCGATTCGATGTCCCGCAGGTTTTCAAGGTTCCCGGCATAGGTCAGCTTGTCGAGATTGACCAGGCGCAGGCCGGGATGCCGTGCGAGAGCGAGACGGACAAAATTCGAACCGATAAAGCCGCAGCCACCGGTCACCAGCATCGTTTTCATCATCGAACTCCTAGAGGGACCAGTAATAGTAACCGGCTTGCCGTGCCGCGACCGGATCGAGCTGAGCCTTGACATCGATCAGCACCTTCCCGCTGCCACCGTCCCGGTAGAGTTTGCCGAGGCGAGAAAAATCAAGGGCGGCAAACTCCTGGTGGGCCACCGCCCAGACCACCCCATCGACGTCCTGCACCGCGTCAAGGGGGGTCAGCGTGACGCCGTATTCGTGCGCTGCTTCCGCCGGGTCGGCGACCGGGTCATGAATCACCACTTCGACCCCGTACTCGGCCAGTTCGCGCACGATGTCGATGACCTTGCTGTTACGGATATCGGGGACATTCTCCTTGAAGGTCAGCCCCAGCACCAGCACCCGGGCCCCCTTTACCGCCTTGTCGGCACGGATCAGTTCCTTGACCGTCATCTCCGCCACATGCTTGCCCATGCCGTCGTTGATGCGCCGGCCGGCAAGAATCACCTGCGGATGGTAGCCGATGCTTTCGGCCTTGAAGGTCAGGTAGTAGGGATCGACGCCGATACAGTGGCCGCCAACCAGGCCGGGGGTGAACTTGAGGAAGTTCCACTTGGTGCCGGCGGCGGCGAGAACGTCGCGGGTCGGGATGCCGAGGCGACCGAAGATCAGCGCCAGTTCGTTCATCAGGGCAATGTTGAGGTCGCGCTGGGTATTCTCGATCACCTTGGCGGCCTCGGCGACCTTGATCGAGGCGGCGCGATGGACGCCGGCGCTGACCACCAGCTCGTAAACCGCCGCCACCGTCGCCAGGGTCGCGGCATCGAGACCGGAGACGACCTTGACGATCTTGTCGACGGTGTGGACCTTGTCGCCGGGGTTGATCCGCTCCGGCGAATAGCCGACGCTGAAATCGACACCGCACTTAAGGCCCGACTCGGCCTCGAGAATCGGCACGCAGATCTCCTCGGTGACCCCGGGGTAAACGGTCGATTCAAAGACGACGATGCTCCCCTTGGCGAGGTGACGGCCGATGGTGCGCGAAGCGCTTTCCACCGGCCGCAGGTCGGGACGCTTGGCCTCGTCGATGGGGGTCGGCACGGTGACGATGAGAAAGGAGGCCTCGGCAAGCCGAGCCGCGTCGAGGGTAAAATCGATGCGGGTGGCCGCCAGGTCGTCCCGGGTGAGTTCGCCGGTGGCGTCGAATCCCTCTTTAAGTTCCGCGATCTTTTTGGCGCTGATGTCGAAACCGATGACCTCGACCACCTTGCCGAAAGCCGCAGCGAGGGGGAGACCGACATAGCCGAGACCGACCACCGCCAGCTTGGCACGTCGGCCGGTCAAATCGTCAATGGAGAGCATAGGACCTCTTCAGGGCTTGAGGGGAGGATTGCAATGCGTGCGGTCTGCTTGACCGTTGCTCCCAGCTGCGGCACATCGCATGGTAAATCTGATGGAAATCAATTAATTAAGTGGCCAGGCAAAAAAAGAATTAGATACCATGAGCCGCCCCGGGCGGTCAAACAAAAACCCCATTGCAGCCCTCAGCCAGCCATCCGCAGAATCCACTCCACGGCCGCGGCCAGATCGACACAGCGCACAACCGGATCGTCCCCCAGTTCGACACTGCTGGCGGACCCATAGCCCGTCAGCACCAGCAGCGGGGTGCAACCGGCGCGGCGGCCCGCCTCGATATCCGCCACCTTGTCCCCGACCATGAAGGAACGGGAGAGATCGACCCCGTAATCGCCGGCAGCCTGCAGCAGCAGACCGGGATTCCCCTTCCGGCAGTCACAGGTTCGCCGCCAGGGATCAAGGCCCCGTTCCGGGTGATGGGGGCAGACATAAAAGGCATCGATGGCCGTCCCCTGGCGGACCAGTTCCTGCTGCACATGATGATGCAGGCGCTCGACATCCTCCAGGGTAAAGTAGCCGCGGGCCACTCCCGACTGGTTGGTGACGATGAAAAGCAGGAATCCCGCTGCCTTCAGCCGGCGCAGGGCGTTGACGGCGCCGGGGATGAACTCGAAATCCTCGACCCGGTAGAGGTAGTCCTTTTCGACGTTGAGGGTGCCATCACGGTCGAGAAAAACGGCCGGCTGCAAGGTCGGTTTCATAAAATCCTTATCCCGGGAGGAGTCCGTCGGCCCCTGTCTGCGATCGCACAAAGACGGTTGCAGCACTCGCCGGCACAGGGTACTATCGCAGCCACGAACCCGGCTGCGGCCCTACTACGGAGATTCCGGCATGGAAAAACTTTCGGCATTCGTTACCACTTACAATAATGCACGCACCCTGCCTGCCTGCCTGGAGAGCGTCAAGTGGGCGGACGAGATTGTCGTTCTCGACTCCTTCAGCACGGATGATACCCCGCAGATTGCCGCCGCTTACGGCTGCCGCTTCTTCCAGCACCGGTTTCTCGGTTACGGCCCGCAAAAACAGCTGGCCCTGGAACATACCAGCCACCGCTGGGTTCTCCTCCTCGATGCCGACGAGGCCCTCTCCCCCGAACTGCAGCAGGAGATCCGCGACCTGCTGCAACGGGGTCCGGACCAGGCCGGTTACGAACTGCCGCGCCAGGAGCAGATGTTCTGGCAGATGGCCAGCACCGCCTCGCGCCTCAATGGATTCCTGCGCCTCTTCGACAAGAGCCGTGGCCGGGTCAGTAACATGCCGGTGCACGCCGCGCCCGAGGTGGACGGCCCGGTCGGGCGCCTCAAGGCCCCCTTCTACCACTACGGCGAGACCGACATCCATACCAAGGTCGACAAGGTCAATGCCTATTCCACCGGCCTGGTCGCCGACAAACTTGCCCGGGGCAAGCGGGCCAATCCCTGGCTGATGATCGTCTACCCCCCCTTTTTCTTCCTGCGCCTCTACCTCTTCAAACGCAACTTCCTCAATGGCTGGGCCGGCTTCATCGCCTCGGTCACCGGCGCCTTCTATGCCTTCCTCAAGTACGCGAAGCTCTTCGAACATCAGCAGTTGCAGCGGCTTGGCACCTCGCGGCTGCCGCAGGACGCGCCGGCGCCCGAACTCAGGAGCGCCCCGCAATAAGCCCTTCCGGCAGCCTGGCCAGCACCATCTCCGGCGTTATGCGGACCATGCAGCTGTGGTGCTCGCAAGGGGCCTTGCAGTAGCAGTTGATGCAGGCGAGACCGGTCGTCTGCAGGGCCACCACGTTCTCCCCCACCGGTTTGACCCGCAGCGGGTCCGTCGGCCCGCAGATGACCACCATCGGCGTCGGGGTGGCGGATGCCACATGGGCGGTTCCGGTGTCGTTGGCGACGATCAGGCGCGCGCCGGCGCAGAGCGGGACCAGTTCGAGAATCTGCGTCTGACCGCAGAGATTGACCAGCCAGTCGCTGCCGCAGCGGTCTGCGATCCGGGCGCACTCCTCGATCTCGTCGGGCCCCCCGAGCAGGACCACCTTGGCCAGCCCCCGCTGGTGCAGCAGCCCGGCCAGCGCCGCGTAGCGTTCCCACCCCCAGCGCTTCAGCCGCCCCGCTGCCTGGCTTCCCGGCAATAACACCGCGTAATTGTCCGCTTCCAGTCCGAACTGCCGTTGCAGCTCCTGCGCATGGGCGAGGTGCTCCGGCCCGGGATAGAGAACCGGCCGCGGGGTGACGGTCGGGATACCGCCAACGCGGAGCGTTTCCTGCTGTAAATCGAAGGCGTGGATGACCCCCGCTGCCGGCTCCGGGGCGAGGGTATAGGGGAAGCGCCGGTGGTTCCCCATCAGGTGGCGCGGCGCAGCGCCGGTCAGTTTCAGCAGGGTCATCAGGCTGCGGCTGCGGTCGTTGGATTGCAGATCGACGATCAGGTCGTAGCGACGGCTGCGGACGAAACGCAGCCAGGCGAGCAGTCCGCGCAGCCCCCCCTGCTTGCGCCGCACATCGATGGTGCAGACCTCGGCGAAGCGGGGATCGTGGCGGAAGAGGCCGGCCCAGGGTGGCAGGGTATGCAGATCGAGGGTCGCCGCCGGAAAGGCGCGCCGGATATCCTCGAAGAGGGCGCTGGAGATAACCACATCCCCCATGGCGCTCCACTTCAGCACGAGGATTCGCCGGATGGAGGAGTCGGCGGGGAGATCAATGGGCGTTTTCATAGGGCCTTGCTGCTAAGGGTTCAATAGTGAGGGGGCTACAGATCACGATAGTTTTCGAGAATCCGCTCGACGATACCGGTGGTCGACTTGCCGTCCACAAACTGGATCAACTCGACCCGACCGCCATAACTCTCCACCAGTTCCCTGCCGACCACCCGCTCCGGGGTGTAGTCCCCCCCCTTGACGAGGATGTCGGGCCGTAGCAGCTCCAGCAGCTCCAGCGGCGTATCCTCGTCGAAAATGGTGACAAAATCGATGCAGTCGAGGGCAGCCATGATGTGAGCGCGCTCCTCCTCGCCGATCAGGGGGCGTTTCGGTCCCTTGAGGCGGCGGATCGAGGCGTCGGAATTGAGTCCGAGCACCAGCAGGTCGCCAAGCTGTCGCGCCCTTTGCAGGTAGCGCACATGGCCGACATGGAGCAGATCGAAACAGCCGTTGGTGAAGACCACCTTGCGCCCCTGGCGGCGGGCAGTGGCGAGTAGCGGGGCGAGGCTCTCCCGGCTGCGGATCTTCACGCCGCCGTCGCTGCTCTGCAACAGGGCGGCGTGCCGCAGTTCGTCGGGGCTGACGGTCGAGGTGCCGAGCTTGCCGACGACGATCCCGGCGGCGAGATTGGCGAGGCGCGCCGCCGCGCCGATGTCGAGACCGCAACCAAGCCCGGCGCCCAAAAAGGCGAGCACCGTATCGCCGGCGCCGGAGACATCGAAGACCTCCCGCGCCTCCGTCGGCAGGTGCAGATGCTCGCCGTCCCGGAAAAAGAGGCTCATCCCCTCTTCGCTGCGGGTCAGGACCAGGGTCTCCAGGTCGAGGTCCCGGCGCAGCTTTTCGCCAGCCGCCAGCAGGCTCGCCTCGTCGACGATGTCGATGCCGGCGGCGGTCTGCGCCTCCCGTCGATTGGGGGTAAGCGCAGTGGCCCCCCGGTACTTGGCAAAATCACGCCCCTTGGGGTCAATCACCACCGGGATCCCCCGGGCCCGCCCCTGGGCGCAGAGCGCTTCCAGCACCCGCTCGCTGAGCACCCCCTTGAGGTAGTCCGACACCAGGATAACGCTGAAAGCGTCGAGCGCACCGCGCAGGTAATTCAGCAGCGCCTCCTCCTGTTCGGTCGCCAGCGGGGTGCGGCTCTCGCGGTCGATACGCAGCATCTGCTGGTGGCTGGCGAGGACCCGGGTCTTGCGGCTAGTGGTCCGCCCCGGCGCGAAGAAAACGCCCCCGGCAGCGATTCCCTCCCCCACCAGCATCCCGTGCAGCAGCCGCCCGTCGCCATCGTCGCCAAGGACGCTGGCCACCTCGACCTGGCAGCCGAGTGCCACCAGGTTGTTGAGGACGTTCCCGGCCCCGCCGAGACGTAGTTCGTCGCGCTCGATCTCGACCACCTGGACCGGCGCCTCCGGGGAGATCCGCTCGGTGCGCCCCCAGAGATATTCATCGAGCATCAGATCGCCGACCACCAGCACCCGCAGTCCGGCGGCGCGGCTCAGAAAGGTATCGATATCGGGCAGTCCCATCAGCGCGCGCCCTCCCCTGGTTGCTCCAGCTCCCGCAGTCCCTCCAGCACCGCGGTGGCGAAGAGCGGGATATTGATCTCATGGTGGCCGGTGAGCGTATAGCCGCGGCCGCTGCCGGAGGTGGGGCGTTTGACGACATTCTGCAGCGGGCGATAGTGCTGGATCATGTCGAAATTTGCGGTGGTGAAGTCCTCCACGTGGTGGCCAAGGTTCTGGGCGATGGAGAGGGCCTTGAGGAAAACCTCGGGGAGGAGGACCGCCGAGCCGACGTTGAGCCAGACCCCGCCGTCGCCAAGATCGGCGACCACCGCGGTCAGCAGGCGGAAATCACGGAACGACATCTCGCCGAGGATGGCGCCGTCGGCGGCCGGGTGCTGGTGGATGATATCGGTTCCGATGGCGACATGCACCGTCACCGGAATCGAGGCACGGACACAGGTCGCCAGCAGGCTGTAATCCGCAAAGGGGTGCTGGGCGTTGACAATCTGCCGACCGAGCGCCTCACCGAAGCCCTGACCCGCCGCCAGGCCGGTGCGCAGCGCCCGATGCATGCCGCCGCCGGTCTCTTCCGAAAAACCGAAATCCCCCGAGTGCAGCACCGCGCCGACATCCTCCGAGGTCGCACCGACCAGGGAGACCTCGTAGTCGTGGATCGCCGTCGAGCCGTTCATCGCCACCGCCGTCACTGCACCCGCCTCGATCAGGCTCTTCAGCACCGGTTGCAGCCCGCATTTGATGACATGGCCGCCGATGGCGAGGATCACCGGCCGCTGCCGGCGGCGCGCCGCGATCACCGCCGCGACTACGCCACGCAGACTCTCGGCGCCAAGCAGATTGGGAAGCGCGTCGAAGAATTGGCTGAAGCTGCCGCCAACCTTGGGTGGCTGGGCAAAATGCTCGCGGACGTTGACCTTGTTGTCGCGGCTGCGGATCGAATAGGTGTGTACACCGCTCAGGTCGATGGGACGATAGGTCTTGCTCATGGCGACTCCCCAGAAGCGGCACCCGGCTGGTCGCACAGGGTGCGTTCGACCAGGTCGCAGAGGATGTGGATGATGGTGGCGTGGGCCTCCTGGATGCGCGGCGTCGCCGCGGTCGGCACGACCAGCGCCAGGTCGACGCCGGCGGCGATGGCGCCGCCGCTGCCGCCGAGCAGGCCGACGGTTTTGCAGCCGATGGCGCGGGCGGAGGCCAGGGCGATCCGGACGTTGGCCGAATTGCCGCTGGTGGAGATGCCGATCACCACGTCGCCGGGGGCGGCCAGCGCCTCGACCTGGCGGGAGAAAATCTGTTCGAAACCGTAGTCGTTGGCGACCGCGGTCAGGATCGAGCTGTCGGTGGTGAGCGCCACGGCGGGGAGCGCCCGGCGCTCGCGGAGGAAGCGCCCGACCAGCTCGGCCGCCAGGTGCTGGGCGTCCGCCGCCGAGCCACCGTTGCCCATCACCAGCACCTTGCCGCCACCGGCAAGGGCGCCGCAGAGCAGCTCGGCGCAGCCAGCGATCGCCCCGCTCAGCTCCGCCGCGACCAATTCCATGGTCCGCCGGTGCTCAGCCAGGTTCACCTCGATCAAATCCCGTGTCATATTTTCACCAGCCATGGACAATCCTCCAATTCAAAATTCAAAATTCAAAATTCAAAATTCAAAATTGCCCTCACAGGTTTTCCCGATACCAGGCGATCGAGCGCTGCAACCCCTCCTCGACCTTGACCGCCCCGCGGTAGCCGAGCAGGCGATTCGCCTTATTGATATCGGCGAGACTGTCCCGCACATCCCCGGCCCGGGCCGGGCCGTAGTTGGCAGGAATGGCGGTCCCGAGCAGCTGCTGCAGGCGGGCGTAGAGATGGTTGAGGGAGGTGCGTTCATGGCAGGCGATATTGAAGACTTCCCCCACCGCCGTTTCCGGGGCGGAACAGGCGAGGAGGTTGGCGGCCACCGCATTGGCGACGAAGGTGAAATCCCGGGTCTGCTCGCCGTCGCCATTGATGGTCGGCGCCGTCCCCCGCAGCAGGGCGCTGACAAAGAGCGGAATGACCGCCGCGTACTGGGAAAAGGGATCCTGGCGCGGTCCGAAGACGTTGAAGTAACGCAGTCCGACCGTCTTCAGCCCGTAGCAGCGGCCGAAGACCTGGGCGTAGAGTTCATCGGCGTACTTGGTCACCGCGTAGGGGGAGAGGGGGTTGCCGATGCGCCCTTCGACCTTGGGCAGCTCCGGATGATCCCCATAGGTCGACGAAGAGGCGGCATAAACGAAGCGCTTTACGCCGGCGTCGCGGGCGGATAGCAGCATCTTCAGCGTCCCGGTGACGTTGACCTCGTGGGAGGTGAGCGGGTCGGCGATGGAGCGCGGTACGCTACCGAGGGCGGCCTGGTGCAGCACGAAATCGACCCCGGTGCAGGCGCCGCGGCAGGTCTCCAAATCGCGAATGTCCCCTTCGATCAGTTCGATGCGGCCGGCGCAGTGAGCGAGGTTCTCCCGCTTGCCGGTGGCGAAGTTGTCGAGTACCCGCACCGTTTCACCGCGGGTGAGAAGTTCGTCGACGATATGGGAGCCGATGAAGCCGGCGCCGCCGGTGACGAGATAATGAGCCATGATTACCCTCTATTTCAGGAACGAGGATGCAACCCGAGATCGATCAGAACTTGCACGAGTTGCTTTTCAATATGCGCCACAGAGAGAAAGGCCTCGTAGCTCTGCCGTGCCGCCGCCCCGAACACGGGGAGAGACCACGGGTCGCTGGCCAGGTCGGCAACCGCTGCCGCCAAGGCAACGGGATCTCCAGGCGGAACCCAGAAAAAACCTGAATTTTCCTTTGCAATCAATTCAGCAGGGTATGCCTGGGCGTGCAAAGTAACTACCGGACGGGCGCAGGCAGCGGCTTGGTACACTTTATTGGGAATCACCCGCGACGCTTTGGGCGTGGCTCCGAATATCCCGAGCAAGATATGAGCTTGGGAAATCCGACAAGGTAGTTGCTGATAAGGAACCCAGGGTTCGAAAGAAATTTGGTCGAGGTCCGCGGCTGCCTGACGACACTCGGCAAGCAGCGGACCATCGCCAACGAGTACCCAGCGTACCGCCGGTCCCCGGTAACACCGTGCTGCTTCGATAATAACCCGGGGGCCTTGTAGCGGAATAAAACTGCCGAAAAACAGTATCTCCAACGCTCCGCCAGTGCCAAGGGAGGGCCAGGGGCCGGGGGAAAATAGCCCCTCCTCGGCACCTACCGGCACCACCTGGATCTTTTCGATCGACACCTGCAGGGTTTTACTGAAATATTCGGCATGGGCAACCGTATCAGCCAGGACCCTGTCAGCCAATCCCAGGCAACGCCGCTCCCAAGTTAGCAGCCGCCTGGCCCGGCCACTGTCGACATTAAATTTGCGACGTTCGAAAACCTGTTTGTCATAGGCGCTGATGAGGGGATCCACCAACAAGGGCACCCCACGCCGTCGAGCCCAACGATGGGCGGCGACGATGTCCCGCTGGCGAAAACAGGGGACCCAGACCAGCGCGGGGGTTTCTATTCCACGCAAGGTGGCTTCAAGGTCTCCCAGGGCGCTGGAACGTGGACGAAAATCCCGTACCGACCAACCGAAGTTGGCAAGCACCTGGCGCAGGATACGGTTGCGCGAGTATTCGGGGTCAAAATGCCCCCACCAGAGTACCGTCCTCTTCCCATCGCCCTGCCTGCCGACATTGACAGTGATTGCGGGAGCTTTCACCACCGACGCCTCAGACTGCCGCCCGAACCGAAGCAACCACCGCCTCGGCCTGGGCATCTTCTATGTGAGGCCCCATCGGCAGGCTGAGAATCTCGCCGCTGAGCCGTTCAGTTACTGGGAAACGGGCTGGATCGGCTCCTAGACCAGCATAGGCCTGCTGGCGGTAGGGAGGGATCGGATAATGGATCAGGGTACCGATGCCGGCTGCTTGCAATGCCTTCTGCAATTGGTGGCGCCTCGGCGAGCGTATCACATAAAGATGCCAAGAGGACTCGGCCCAGTCAGGTACCTGCGGCAGGCCGAGGCCGCAATCGGCCAGGCCAACGGTGTAGCGCTGCGCCAGGCGCATCCGGCGACCATTCCATTCGTCGAGTACGCCGAGTTTGACCCGCAGCAGGGCGGCCTGAAGTTCATCGAGTCGGGAATTGAAACCCGCCACCTGGTGGACGTATTTCTCCTGGGACCCATAATTACGCAGCGCCCGCAAGCGTTCGGCCAGTTGGTCGTCGTCGGTGGTCACCGCTCCGCCGTCGCCCATGGCACCAAGATTCTTCCCAGGGTAGAAACTGAAAGCGCCAGCATCGCCGAGGGTGCCGGCCCGCCGACCGCGGTAGCGGGCTCCATGGGCCTGGGCCGCGTCTTCGATCACCCGCAGACCACAGGACTCGGCCACGGCCAGAATCTCCTGCATGGCGGCCGGTTGACCGTAAAGATGGACTGGCAGAATCGCCTTGGTTCGTCCCGTAACCGCGGCGGCAAGCTGCGCCGGGTCAAGATTGGCCGTCTCATCGAGTACATCGACCGGCACCGGAGTGGCGCCAACCTGGGAGACTGCCAGCCAGGTGGCGATGAAGGTATGGGCCGGGACAATCACCTCGTCTCCCGGTCCAATGTCGTAGCCGCGCAGAATCAGGTGCAGAGCGTCGAGGCCGTTGCCGACCCCGATACAGTGCTTGACACCGCAATATTTGGCAAACTCAGCCTCGAATGCCTCGACCTCCGGCCCCAGGATGAACCAGCCAGATTCCATTACTCGCTGCCAAGCAGCCTCGAGTTCTTTCCGAAGCTCCCGGCCAGGGGCCTGAAGGTCAAGGAAGGGGAGCTTCATCAAAGGGTGATTCATGGGGTAATCCCGCGCGCAGCGACATAGTCCGGATAGTCCCGGAAGTAATCCGCTTCGTCATAATGGTTGGAGGCGAGCACCAGACAGACTGAACCTGAAGAGAAATTGTCGATTTCCCGCCAGATCATCGGGCAGACATAAAGGCCGTAATAAGAACGATTGAGGTGAAAGCGCTGCTCCCCATATCCATCGTTGAGAACCACGTCGAAACTTCCTGACATGGCGATAATCAGTTGCTGCAACCCCTTGTGGGCATGACCGCCGCGCGAGGCACCGCCGGGGACATCATAGAGATAGTAAACCCGCTCGATGGCAAAGGGAACATGCTGGCTCCCCTCAATGAAGGTGAGGTTGCCGCGGGGGTCCTGGATTTTGGGCAGTTCAACGATCCGGCATTCTTCGAGCAAGCTCATGCAGACTCCTCAGGTCAAATCCCACTGGTAGGTATCGTGAACCACTGCCCGGGCCCCGAACATCTCTTTCTGGGCGAGCAGACCAGCATTCAGAATACGCCCCCCCTCTTCGGTCGAAATGCCGAAATCGAAGAAGCGCACCTGATCCGCGTAGAGGGCGATCACCTGCTGGACAAGCAGATCGAGGGCACCACACTCCCGACCAGCTTCGGTAGTGGCCATATACTGGACATGGGCGACATTCGCACCGGAGTAGATGATCAGGCCGGCATGCAGTTCGTCATTGCAGAAGGCACCGAACAGTTTGATATTTCCCGGGAACCGGCCAGCCAGCAGTTGCAGCTCCGCCGTGCTATGTACCGGTTTGGTGCCGTATTTTTCCAGAAGGAGTCGCGCTTCGATCGCCATGAAGCTGTCATAGTCGTCGGAGGGCCGGATTTCAATTCCGGCCTTTTTCGCCTTACTTATCCCGCACTTGCGCCCCTTGCTCAGTTTCAGCGGAGTCGCCAGGTTGATGGCGCTGGTTACCTCGCGTTTGAGCAGGATTGCATTCTGCAAAAAGAGAGAGTAGCGGTCCTCTTCGGCCGGAACGGTGTGGTATATGTGGGGCACCGCCTTGTAAACCAGCTGGTGCAGCCCCTCCTGGCGGGCGTGGTCGGCAATGGCGGCAAAAACCTCCAGCATTTTTGCCGTGGTCATCCGCTCATCACTCACCACCCCGCCGAATGTCAGGCCGCCATGGCTGATCAGCGCTTCCTCCCGGCGGTTGGCCGGCAACAGGGCGCAGAGTTTATCCGCCTCATCATAAAAAAGCAGGGAATGGTCCTCAAAACGATCGGCATGGTAATCCATGTAATCACGGAAAAAAAGGAAGAGCCCATTCTTCGCCTTGCGTACGAAGTTATCCCAGGCGGGTCGCTCCTCACCCCGGTAGCGAACCGCCCTCATAAACTCTCCAGCAGGGCCACGCCGAACCCGGTCTGCCCCATGTTGTTGCCATTGTAGAACATGTAGGTCCGATCTCGCCACGTCAGAATGGCCGGGTAAGCCAGGTGGAGGGAATCCCAGCCACCCTCGCTCAGCCCGATCCCCAGTTGATCGTCCATCCGAGTCCAGGTCAGACCGTCATCGGAGCGGGCATATCCGGCAATGTAATCGCCGTCCAGGGTTCCCCGGGTGTAGTGCATGTGGTAACAGCCGCCAGCCTTGAAAACCCGCGGGCGGCCGATCCGGTATTCCCGCCCGGTGACATCGATGCAGGGGACACCTTCACCCCGAAAGGTCGTGCCGTCGGGTGATTCGATATAGCGGATGTGGTAGCGGGGATAGGGCCTGCCGTCGATCAGTTCCCAGCCGTCACCGGCGGCGAACCAGACCCGGAAGCGGCCATCCTCCTCCATGATTGAGTGAATCGCTCGAATGTAGCGCTGCCGATGGCAACGGTCGAGCACGGGCGCATCACTGCTGCGCTGAAAGCTTCGGCCGCAGTCACTGCTGATCGCATGACCGGTAAAGGCCAAGAACTTAACCTGGGCCACCAGTTGAAACCCGACATAATAGAGGTGCAACGACTCCCCCCGGGGAAGAATATCTCCCAGGATCACCCCATTGTCGTCAAAGGTACCCGGGGATCCCACATCGAGGGCCGGGGTCGTTGCGACTTCCAGCACCCGCAAGGGATCAATCGGATCGACATCGACAAAACCGATGCGGCTGACCCCGACCTGGTCGCGGATGCCGACAAAGACCCGAATTCGATCCTCGAGCAGGACCGGGGTCGGAGTCAGAGCGGTATTCCGGGCCCACCCCTCAGAGCCGGAAGGTGCATAGACCTGGCCGATCTTTTGCCAACGCATGCTGACTACTCCTTGATACGGAACAAACGGTGACTGGTCACCGCCGACGGCTTGGTGCTCTCCCCCTGATAGACTTCCCCCTCACCCGTATTCTTCTGGATGAGCGTACCGGCGCCGATGAAGCAGTCGCGGCCGATGCTGATGTTATTAATGACGGTGCTGTTGACACCGAGGAAACAGTTGGCGCCGATTTCACAAAAACCCGACACCACCACCTGTGAGGCAATGAAGCAATTGTCGCCAATTCGGCTGTTGTGTCCGATATGGTTACCGCTCCAGAGCACCACATTCTCCCCCACCTCCACAAAGGGCTGCAGGGTATTGTCCTCGAAGATGAAACAGTTTTCGCCGATCTTCACGTTATGCCAAACGAAGGCCCGGCTGCTGACATAGCTGGCGCACTGGTACCCCTTCTCCTTGGTTGCATGAAAGAGTCGGGTCCGCACCCGGTTGAGTTTGGTTGAGCTGACAGCGACGAAGGCCTGGTATCCCTCTGGTGGGAAGTGTTCCTCGATCTCCTCGAAGGGGACCAACGAAAGGCCGTTGAAGTTGGGTTCCTTGAGATAGGCTGCCTCGACACTGAATCCGGCCACGGTGTAGGGCGAATCGTGGGTGAAATATTCATAGGCAATGGCCGCCGTCTCTCCGGAACCGATGATGACAATCGATTTGCTACTGTCCTTTTCCATGGTGTCGACCCCCTTAAACGGAGTGCTGCCGCACTGCCGTTCGGTTGAAATTTCGTCAGCGGAAGCTCCCTCCTTGCGAGGAGGACCAGCGGGCCATGGCCGCCTGTAGTCGACCACGTAGCACGGCCGCGGGCAGAACCCCGTCAAGCAACTGAACCGCCCGGTGATAATAGGAATGTTCGGCCAGAACCCGTTGCCGGGCTCGGTGGGCCAAAGCTTTTGCCCGTTCCGGGGCTGCGAGTAGCTCGGCCAGCTTCTCGACCAGCTCCGTCTCTTCACTAAACACTGCAAGCTCCCGCTCCAGGTCGAAGAACCGTTCCAGGCCAGGACGCTTTTCGACCAGTTGGGCAATGCCGTAGGCAGCGCACTCGAAGGTCCGCATATTGGTCCCTTCCCGCACTACTTCGGCATGGATATTCAGGCTAAGCTGGTGCCGCCCATAAATGCGTCCCATGGCTTGATTACTGACCGCGGGGCGGAAGTTGAGCGGATGGCGCCAGAAGAACGGGTGATGCAAAAAGTAATTGCCTACGACCAACGGAAAATGCCCGGCCTGAAAGAGGGCGGCCAGATAACGATCCCGCTTGGGATCGCGGTTACCGATGAAGCAGGCTCCCTCCCGCCGGCCTTCAGGGGCTCGTGGAGCGTGAACTGCCGGGCAGTAACCGAAAGAAACTTCGCCGCCAAAGCTCTCCGCCGCAAGTGCCGCCTTGACCTCGCCCACGTATCCGGGATCGGAAAGGCAGACCCGGCCAAAAGGGTCCAGTTCTCCGGGGCGGGGACGAGGTCCGTCCGTCAACCAGAGAATGCGGTTTTTCCTCGGCGCCAGGGGTGGGAGTTCTCTGGGATAATTGATAAAGATCTGCGCCTCCGCCGCGCACCGGTCGATCCGTTCCCAGAGTCGTGCATACCAGCCTTTTTTATCCCGCGCGAAGGCCAGCCGCCCACCCAGAGTCACTGGGCGGGTTGGCCACCACTCCACCGAACCGGGGACGATCTCGGTCAACGCCTGGTAGAGATAATCGGCCAGACCGCCGCGCCAGGGTTTGGCGACCAGCAGCAACTTCACGAGCGCCCCTCCAAACGATGCGCAATTCGTTTTGCCGCCAGTGTATAATCCGCCGGGGTCGGGAGGCGCAAGGGAGACTGCAACGCCTGCGCCAACAACCACGGGAGAAAACCCGGGTCTTCCCGCCGCGCCCAGCGATAAAGGCGGTGAAGATTCTTGCGCCAGTTCTTCCGGATGAGAGCCGCGGGGAGGAGCTCTGCGTCCTTGGCCAGGAACTTACCAAAAGTTAACAGCATGGCCCGCAGCATGCGTGCCTGGCCGCGGTGGCTGTTGTCGGCGTGATAGCGGTACCTGCTGACCGGCTCCGGCACCCTGCCGATGGGGTAGCGCGCCGAGAGACGTAGCCAGCAGTCCCAGTCCTCCATCGGCAGACTTTCGTCGAAACCACCGATCGCCTCGATGGCCCGGCGCCTGAATGCCATGGTCGGCCCGTTGAGGCGGTTGGCGAAAAAAAGTTCGAGGTAGCCTTGGTGGTTAGGGCCAGGGGGCGGCCTGACCCCCTTGGGCATCTCGACGGGGTTGCCGTCCATGTCCATGAAGAGGGTGTCGCCATAGATCAACGCCACTTCCGGGACCCCCCATTCCTGGTAGGCCTGCCAAATCACCTCCACCTTGTTATCCAGATACATGTCGTCGGAGGAGAGGGGATGGATCCATTCGCCACGACTTAAGGAGACCAGTTCGTTGAGGGTCGCACTCACCCCCCGGTTGGGCCGGGAACGGAATTCAACCCGGGCAAAACGCGCCTCATATTCTGCCAAAAAGGCCTCAATAACCGCCGCCGTTGCATCTCGGGATCCATCATCGATGATAATCAGTTCCAGATTCTGATAAGTCTGGCGATAAATGGACATCAGACAATCACGGATGTAGTTGGCGTGATTGTAGGCAGGAACAATGATGCTGGCTATGGGTTGATTGCTGTTCATCGTCGGTCCCCTAGGCAACAGTCGGCCACAGAATGCTGGTTAGCGGCGAAAAAATCAAGGGCAGGCACGTCGATTTAGTGACCTCCAGCATTAAGAATCCTCGTGGTTCGGTCCCGGAGAACCTTTGGATAGTTCTGATTTATAAACCGTCAGGGTCTCCGCCACCATCCGCTCCAGGGTGAAGTTTTTCGCCACAAAGTCCCGTAACCCGGCAAAAGAAGTGAGCCGGGCTCGGAGGATCAGGTCCGCGAGGAGGGCGGCCTCCCCCGGCGGGAAGAGGTAGCCGGTCTCGCCGTCCCGGACGATATCGACCACACCGCCATGATTCGTTGCCAGCACCGGCGTCTCCATTGCCAGCGCCTCGGCGGCGGCGCGCCCAAAACTCTCCGGTTTCTTTGAGGCGGAGACGACCAGATCGCTGAGGGCGTAGATTTCCGCCACCTGTCGCTGGCTGCCGGTAAAACGGATGTACTCTTCTGCTCCGGCGCTGGCAATGCGCTGCTGCAGCTGCCGGAAATAGGTCTGTTTGTCCTCCCGCACCCCACCGACGATCAGCCCGAGGACTTCGGGCAGGACCGTCTTGACCCGGACCAGGGCGTCGATGAAGGTTTCATAGTCCTTGAGCTGGGTGATGCGGCCGACACTGGTAATGACGTAACGCCCCTCGAGCCCGTATTCCCTGCTGAAATTCTCCTGGAATTGGCGGTCAAGTTGGCCCGGATCGAACCGCACCAGATCGACCCCCCTCGGAATGACCACCATTTTTTCGGTGGGAACGCCGTAGTGGAGCTGCACATAGTCGCGGATGGCGCTGCTGACACAGATCACCCGGTCCCCGAAGGTCATCACCCGGCTGTAGGCATTGACACTGTTGAAGCCGTGTACCGTGGTGACAAAGGGAAGCTGCAGGGAGCGGTTGGCGAGCCAGCCGAGCCAGGCCGGAACGCGGCTGCGCGCGTGCAGGATATCGGGACGGAGATTTTCCAGCAGCCGTCGCAGCTGCACCACCCGCAGCGGAGCGGTGAGCGGATTCTTGCTGCAGAGGTCGAAGCTGATATGGCGCCCGCCGTCCGCCGCGATCTGCGGGGCGAGGTTTCCTCCGGCGCTGAGGACAAGGCTGTCATGCCCGAGCCTGACCAACTCCCGGCTCAGCTCCACCACCCCCCGTTCGACCCCGCCTTCGTTCAGTTCCGGCAGCAGCTGGATTATCCGCATAGCCGAACCCCTTGCAGCAGCGCCGCGAGATCGATCTTTTCGTCGCAGTCCCCGAGGGTGCCGTCGAAGATGTGCAGGCAGCCGCGCTGCGCCAGGGTGGCAACCATGGTCCCGACCTTGTTGCGCGCCCCGGTCGATTGCAGGGGGAGGACCTCGACCCGCGCCGCGCCGAAGCTGACCGCCTCGCTGATCATCGAAGTCGAGTCCTCGGTAACGAAGACGTAGTCGCTGAGCGCCAGAAAGTCGGGGATCGGGTTGATCGGCTCCCGCGAGTAGAGGACCCGGCGCCGGAAGGGGAAGGTCTCAAGGAGCGCCTCCACCGCTGCCGGGGTACGCCGAGAGCTGGTCACCAGCAGATCGGCGCCGGGAAAGAGGGCAAAGATCGCCTCGATCTGGCTGCGCAGGGTCTCCGGGTCCATCTGAAAATGCCGGCTCGGGCCGCCGATCACCAGGGCGACACTCGTCTTTCCGGGAACGGCCGCGACCAGCCCCTGCGGACGCGGCCGGCAGAGGTTGATCGGCAGGGTCAGGATATTGGCGCGCTGCGGCGGCCGATCGTGGGCCTGGGCCAGGATCAGGTCGAAATCGTAGCGGTAACCGCGGGGGAGCATGATGGCAGCGACCGGCACCCCGAGTTGCCGCGCAATCACCTTGGCCGCGTAGTAGGTGGCGGAACCGGCGGCAGCCACAGCGCAGCAGTCAGGCAGCGCTCCCTTGACCTGGAAAAGGTGCGGCGAATGCAGCCCGCAGCGATCCAGAAGATAGGAGAGCCCCTTGGCGCCGGCGAAGGCAAAGGCGACCTCGCGCACCGCGGCCTGCAGCCCGAGCAGGTCGGCAAAGGCCAGCGACTGGTTCAGGTGCCCGGGCTTGCCGTCGCTGAGGACCAGCAGCGTCCGGCCTCTGATGTCGGTGCCTGGAATCAAAAAGGTTCCGCCTCGTCGATGAGCATGACCGGGATATTGTCCCGGACCGGGTAGCTCAGTCGGCAGGCCTGGCAGACCAGGGCCGACTCGTCGGGCCGGGGCTCGACCGGCCCCTTGCATTTGGGACAGGCGAGGATTTCAAGAAGCTTTTTGTCAAGACTCATGCCACCTCCTTGCCATGCAGGCAGTTCTCTATCATGGCTGCGAAACGCTCCGGTGCGTCGAACACGATCTCCAGCGGCAGCTGGTAACAGGGGACGGGGAAGTCCGCCCCTGTTAGCTTGACGCCGTCTTTTTCCGTGGTCACCAGGCAGTCGGCCTGCCGCGCGGCGGCGCTGAGCTGCGCCCGCAGTTCCTGGCCGTAGCTGGCGTGATCGGGCAACGGAAAGGTCGCCACCAGTACCATCCCGTGCGCGGTCAGGGCGGCGAAAAAGGCCTGGGGATCGGCGATGCCGGCAACGGCCACCACCCGGCGCCCGGTCAGTTCCGCCAGTGGCCGGGGTTCACCCTTCAGATCAATGGCCGCTGCCGCCAGCTGGTGCCGACAGCAGAGGGTCGGCTTCTCCACTGGCAGAACAGGGAGATCGCCGCCGCAGTAGCGGGTCAAGAGCAGCAGGTCGGCCCGCTTCAGGGCCGCGGCCGGCTCGCGCAGGCGCCCGGCCGGCAGCACCCGGCCGTTGCCGAGGGGGCGCGCCGCATCAAGAAGGACGATATCGAGATCGCGGACGACGGCGAGGTGCTGAAATCCGTCATCGAGAACCACCACCTCGGCGCCTTGCCGGACGGCGGCTGCGACCGCGACGCGACGGCGGGGGTTGACCAGCACCAGCGCCCGCGGATTGCGCCGGGCAAGCAGATAGGGCTCGTCGCCGGCGGCCTCCGGGCCGACGATCGGCCCACCTCCCCTGCTGACCAGCCCCTCCCCCTCGACCCCGGCGCCGCCATAACCGCGGCTGACCACGGCCACGCGCAACCCGCGGGCGAGGAGGAGCTTGACCAGGTAGTCGGTCACCGGCGTCTTGCCGGTACCGCCTACCGCCAGGTTGCCGACGGAAATCACCGGGACCGGTGCCCGGTAGACCGGCAGCCAGCGCCAACGGTAGCAGGCGACCCGCAGGCGCCCCAACAGGCTGAAAAAGAAGGCTGGCAGCCGCAGCAGAAACAGCAGGGCCTGCTGCGAAAAGGAATTCGCGCACCCCTCGATCAGGCGCCGATGCCATCCCCCGAGATCAGCCATGCGCCTCCCCGAGCAGGCCGGCAATGACCCGCAAGGTGTGCGCCGTCGCCCCGGCGTTGGCGGCCAGCAGGTCGCGTCCCTTCGCCCCCATCGCCTGGCAGGCCTGGGGAGAATCGAGCAGTTTTCCAGCCTCCCGTGCCAGGCTCTCGCCATCGGCCACCTGGATGCCGCCGCCGACCACCAGCAGCAGCCGGGAGATTTCCTTGAAGTTATGCATGTGCGGGCCGAACAGGACCGGTTTGCCGACCAGCGCCGCCTCGAGGACGTTGTGCCCGCCCACCGGTACCAGGCTGCCGCCGACAAAAACCAGGTCGGCGACGGCATAAAAACGGAGCATTTCTCCCAGGGTATCGCCGATCAGCACGGCGCCGGGGCTAAGCCGCTCCGGGCGCCCTTCGACCTCGCTGCGCAGCACCCAGGGGAGCCCGGCCGCGCCGAGCATCTCGGCCACCAGGCGACAACGCTCGGGATGGCGCGGGACCAGGATCAGGACGGCCTGGCGGCCACTGGCGAGGAGTTGCCGGTAGGCGGCGACCACCGTCTCCTCTTCCCCGGCATGGGTGCTGCCGGCGACCAGGACCTTGACCTCGGGAGAAAGCTGGTAGCAATCCCGCAGGCGCAGAACCTCAGCCGCGTCCGGCAGCGGCGCCTGCATGTCGAACTTGAGGTTATGGGTGACCTCGACCCGCCCGGGGTCGGCCCCCAGCTGTCGGATCCGTTCGCCGTCCAGCTCCGACTGCATGCAGAAGGCGGAAAACTTCGCCAGCAATGGCGCCATCAGGGGGCGAATGCGCCGGTAGCGGGGGAAAGAGCGGTCGGAGAGGCGGCCATTGACCAGCACCACCGGGATGCCGAGACGATGGCCGAAACGAACGAAATTGGGCCAGATTTCGGTTTCGACAATGATCAGCATCGCCGGCTGCACCTGTGCCAGCACCCGCCGCACCACCCAGGAGAGGTCGAAGGGGAAGAAGAGGCAGAGGTCGGCTTCGCGCACCGTTTCGGCCACCGCATGGCCGGTCTCGGTCATATTGCTGATCAGTACCGCCGCCTCGGGATAGGCCTCTTTCAGCGCCCGCACCAGCGGGATGGCAGCCCGGGTCTCGCCGACGGAGACGGCGTGCACCCAGAAGACCCGCCTGCCGGCGAGGGGCGCGAGGCGGTCGGGCGCAAAGAAGCCGATCCGTTCGCGGATACCGCGCCGGCTCTTGCCATAGCGCAGGCCCCGGAACAGGTAGTAGGGGACCAGCACCAAGCTCGAAGCGAGGAGCATCAGGTCATACAGCAGATACACCGAAAGCCTCCAGGCAGGCCCGTGCCTGCCGGTCATTCTCTTCCATCGCCTCCTGCAGCCGGGCGAGAAAGGCCTCCCGGTCTTCGCCGCGCTGATGGCAAACCGGCGCCGCGTAGCGGAAGATTGCCCGGCTGAAGGGATAGGGGAGCAGAAAGCGGTCCCAGGAAGCAAAGCGATGGCCGCGGCTGCAGGCAAAGGCGAGGGGAATCACCGGCCGGCCGGTAATCCGGGCCAGTTCCCCGACGCCGGGCTTGATCCGGTGTCGCGGCCCCTTCGGGCCATCGGGGGTGATACCGAGATCGAAATCCTGCCGGCCGAGCTCCACCATCTCCCGGAAGGCCTCCCGCCCCCCGCGGCTGGAAGAGCCGCGCACGGTACCGAGACCGAAGTGCTTCAGGGTGCGGGTCAGAAGTTCGCCGTCCCGGGAGGCGCTGATCAGGACCTTGGCGCCCGGTCCGTGGTAGACCTGCGGCATCATCAGGAGCTGGTCGTGCCAGGAGGCGAGGATCACCCGCTCCCCCCGATCCCAGTAGCCGCGCGGACCTTCCTCGCCACGAATCTCGATGCGCATGCTGGCATGGAGCAGCAGGATCACCGGGGCGGCCAGCGCAGGCGCCAGAGCGAGCAGCAGCCCCTCGCCGAGGCGCGATTTCATGACGACTCCTTGAACTGCATTTCATAGAGGCGCCGGTAGAGCCCGCTCACCTCCAGCAACTCCTGGTGGCGGCCGCACTCGACCACCCGCCCCGCTTCGAGGACCACGATACGATCGGCATTCATGATCGTCGACAGCCGGTGGGCGATGACGAAGGTGGTCCGGTTGCGCATCAGGTTGGCCAGCGCCTGCTGAACCATCGCTTCGCTCTCGGTATCGAGGGCGCTGGTCGCCTCGTCGAGGATCAAGATCGGCGCATCGCGCAGAATCGCCCGGGCGATACAGAGCCGCTGGCGCTGACCGCCGGAGAGGCGCAGGCCGCGGTCACCGATGGAGGTCTCGTAGCCATCGGGGAGTTGCCGGATAAAGTCATCGGCATAGGCGAGGCGCGCCGCCTCCTCCACCTCGGCCTCGCTCGCCGCGAAGCGCCCATAGCGGATATTGTCGCGGATCGTTTCGTTGAAGAGGAAGGTCTCCTGGTCGACCAGGGCGATATTGTCGTGCAGGTTCTTCTGGCTCATTTCCCGCAGGTCGCAGCCGTCGACGAGAATCCGCCCGCCGGTGGGATCGTAGAAACGACAGAGCAGTCCCGCCACCGTCGACTTGCCGGCGCCGGAGGGTCCAACCAGGGCGACCACTTCGCCGGGGGCGGCCGTGATCGAGAAATCCCTGAGCACCGGCTCATCGTCATAGGCGAATTCGACATTTTCGAACCGCACCGCGCCCTGGATCCGTCCTGGCGATTTCCCCGCGGCGGGGTCCTGGATCGTCGAGCGTTCCTCCAGCACTTCAAAGACCCGCTCCGCTGCCCCCATCGCCTGCTGTACCATGTTGTTGGTGCGGGTCAGGCGCTTGAGCGGAGTGTACATCAGCAGGATCGCGGTGAGGACGGAAAAGAGCTCGCCCTGGGTCATCGCCCCCGACATCACCCGGGCCAGCCCGAACCAGAGGACGCCGGCCACCCCGAAAGCCGAAAGGATTTCGATCATCGGCGAGGAGCCGGCATCGTACTTGATCACCTTGCGGATGAATTTGTAGAATCGATCGTTGACGGCGAGGAAGCGGCTTTTTTCGAACTCTTCGGTGCCGAAGGCCTTGATCACCTTGATGCCGGAAAAGGTCTGTTCCAGAGAAGTCGTCAGGATCCCCATCGCTCCCTGGCCGCTGCGGGAATAACCCTTGATTTTTTTGCCGATGAAGGAGGCCGGCCAGCCGGCGACCGGAAGAACGATGAAGGCGATGGCCGCCATCTTCCAGTCGGTGTAAAAGGCCACCGCCGTCAGGGCAACCAGGGTCACCCCTTCCCGCATGATGTTGACCAGCACATCTGAAACCGCCCCCTGCATGACGCCGACATCATTGAGGATCCGGGACATCAACGTTCCCGCCGGGGTGCGGGAGAAAAAGCGCATCGGCAGATCGATGGCATGGCAGTAGAGTTCATTCCGAATCCGCTGGATGACCAGCTGCCCGGTGGTCTTGATGAAATATTCCTGGACATAGCGGGAGCCCCCCTTGAAAAAGGCGAGGCCGAGCACGAGAAAGGGGACCAGGGCGACCATGGTGCGGTCACCGGCGACGATCAGGCGGTCAACGAAGGGCTGAACCAGTTTGGCGGTGGCGGCATCGGTCCCGGCAACCCCCAGCGAGGCGACGATCGAGAGCGCGATGCGCCAGCGGTAGGGCCAGGCATAAGCGAAAAGCCGGCGGTAAAGGGTCAGGCCCTGCTCTTTCACGAGGTCCCTTTCGTCTTGCTGTTGGTAATCATTTCAACGGCAATCTCCGCCACCCGCCGTGAACATCCGGGGGCGCCGAGGCGCTCGCGAACGGCAGCGAGGCCGGCCAGGGCGTTTTGCCGGTAAGTCTCGTCCTGCAGCAGGCGCTCTATCTCCGCCACCAGGGCCTCCGGAGAGGCGGCATCCTGCAGAAACTCGCGGGCCACCTCGCGGCCGGCGACAATGTTGGGCAGGCCGAAGTGGTCGATTCGGATCAGCCGCCGGCCTACTTCGTAGGTCAGGGTGGCGCCCTTGTAGAGGATCGCCAGCGGCGTTCCGGCGAGGGCGGCCTGCAGGGTCACGGTACCGGAAACGCAGAGAATCGCGTCGCAGGCGGCGGCGACATCGTAGATATTCGCTTCGACCAGAGCGATGGGGAGACCGGCCGCGGCAATCCGTTCCGCCAGAAAGTAGCGATCAACCCCCGGGGCCACCGGCATCAGAAATTGCCTGGCCACACCACCCTCGCGGAGCCGCCGGGCACTCTCCAGCAGAGTGCCGAGCATGTAGCGGAGCTCGGCGGCGCGGCTCCCCGGGAAGAGCCCGACTACCGGCAGCCCCGGATCTAGGCCATGGCCGCTGAGCAACTCCGGCCGCTCCTGCTCCCGCCGATATTCGTCAAGGAGCGGGTTGCCGACATATTCCACGTCGAGTCCGAGCCCCTGGTAGAGAGCCGGCTCAAAGGGGAAGATCACCGCCAGCTTGTCGACCCGGGCGGCGATGGTCCTGACCCGTCCCCGCTTCCAGGCCCAGACCTTGGGACCGATGTAGTAGAGGACCGGGATGCCGGCCCGCTTCGCTTCCCGGGCAAAGCGGAGGTTGAAGCCGGGATAGTCGATCAGGATCACCAGGTCGGGACGCTGCGCCCCCTGCAGGGCGTCCCTGAGCCGACGAAAGGCGCGCCGGATCGTCGCCAGCTTGCCAAGCACTTCCACCAGCCCCATCACCGCCAGTTCTTCGGCCGGGAAGATGATTTCACACCCCGCGGCCGCCATCCGTGAACCGCCGATACCGAAAAAGGAGAGCCCGGGATCGACATCCCGGGCTGCCCTGATCAGGTTGGCGCCGTGCAGGTCGCCCGAGGCCTCGCCGGTGACAACCAAGGCCCGCCGCAGCCTTCCCATCTGGTTCATGGACGGCTCCGCATCCATCGCCTCAGCGCGCGATCCCCCGCTGGCTGTTGCGGATGAAATCGACAAAGAGCGCCAGTTCCGGGCTCTTCTCGAGTTCGCTGTCGATGCGGGCCAACGCCTCTTCGAGGCGCAGGTCACTGCGGAAGACCAGCTTGTAGGCGGTCTTGATCGAGCGCAGGACTCCTTCCGAATAGCCGCGCCGCTTGAGGCCGACGATATTGATCCCTACCGTCTTCGCCCGGTCCCCCTGGGCGATGGTGTAGGGCGGCACATCCTGGGCGACCATCGAGCCGCCACTGATCATGGTGTGGCTGCCCACCCGGGTAAACTGGTGCACCGCCGAGAGCCCGCCGAGGATGGCATGATCATCGATCTCGACATGGCCGGCCAGGGTGGCACAGTTGGCGAGAATGACGCGGTTGCCGACCCTGCAGTCGTGGGCGACGTGCGAGTAGGCCATGAAGAGGTTGTCATCGCCGATCACTGTCTCGCCGCCGCCGTCCTCGGTGCCGCGATGGATGGTGACGAACTCGCGAATGGTGTTGCGGTCGCCGATCTTCAAAAAGGTCTCCTCGCCGTGGAACTTGAGATCCTGGGGGACGGCGCCGACCGAAGCGAACTGGAAGATCCGGTTATCGCGGCCGATGGTCGTCGGGCCTTCGATGACGGCGTGGGGACCGATGCTGGTACCGGCAGCAATGCTGACCCGGTCGCCGATCACCGCATAGGGCCCGACGCTGACCCCCTCTTCCAGGGTGGCACCGGGGTGAATGATGGCCGTGGCATGAATCATCGTCGTCACCCTTCCTTGGGGGCGAAGGTTGCCTTGAGATCGGCTTCCGTCACCAGCAGATCGCCGACGTAGGCTTTGCCGGAAAAGCAGTAGAGCCCGCGCCGGCAGTTGGTCAGTTCGAGCTCCATGCGCAGCACATCCCCGGGAACGACCGGGCGCCGGAAGCGGGCATTGTCGATCCCGGTGAAATAGGTGACCTTGTCCGGTCCGATCTTGTCGGAAATGATGGCGAAGACGCCACCGACCTGGGCCATCGCCTCGATAATCAGGACCCCGGGCATCACCGGATGGCCCGGGAAGTGCCCCTGAAAGAAGGGTTCGTTGATGGTGACATTTTTGATCCCGACCACGCGCTTCCCTTCGACCAGCTCCTCGATCCGGTCGACGAGGAGAAAGGGGTAACGATGCGGAAGAATCTTCATGATCTGCAGACTGTCAAGTTTCATCCTTGGCTCTTCTCCTTCAACAGCGTTTCCATCTCATCGAGCTGCCGGCGCAGCCGGGTCAGCTCCTTGCGCATTTCGGGCAGCTTGGCAAAGCTCATCGAGGCTTTCAGCCATTCGCGGTGGGGCATCGCCGGCGAACCGGAGAGCACCTGGTTCCCCTCGGTATTCCCCGCGATCCCGCTCTGGCCGCCGAGCATCACGTTGTCGCCGACCTTGATGTGGCCAACCACCGCCGACTGGCCGCCAAAGGTGCAGTGGTTGCCGATCACCGTGCTGCCGGCGATACCGACCTGGGCGACGAGGATCGTATCTTCGCCGATGGCGACATTGTGCCCGATCTGCACCAGGTTATCGATCTTGGTGCCGCGCCCGATCCGGGTCACCCCCATGGCAGCGCGGTCGATGCAGCAACAGGCGCCGACCTCGACATCGTCCTCGATCACGACAATGCCGACCTGGGGGATCTTGTAGTAACGGCTGCCGTCCGGGGCGAAGCCGAAACCGTCGGACCCGATCACGGCGTTGGGCTGCAGAATGACCCGGTCACCGAGCCGGCACCCTTCGCGTACCACCGCGCCGGCATGCAGCAGAGCGTCGGCTCCCACCTCCACCCCGGCATAGAGGACCACCCCGGGATGCAGGATGGTGCCGCGACCGATACGGACCCCGGGCCCGACCACGCAGCCGGGGTGGATCGTCACCTCCTCCGCCAGATGGGCCGAGGGATCAACGCACGCCCCGGCCATCACCCCCTGCGGCTGCGGACGGCTGGGCTGCAGGCAGGTCAGGATTTTCGCGAAGGCGAGATAGGGGTTGGCGCAGACCACCAGCGGCAACCCGGGGCTCTCGATCCCGGCGCTGACAATGGCCGCCGCCGCCCGGGTCTCGGCCAGGCGCGGCAGATATTTGGGGTTGGCGACAAAGGTAATCTCGCCGGGTCCAGCGCTGTCGATCGGCGCGACGCGGAGAATCTCGAGCCGGTCGTCCCCCACCACCTTGCCGCCAACCAGTTCCGCCAGTTCCTTGAGGGTCGCCATCATCCCCCCTTACTTCCCGGCGCCCTTCTGGAACCGGGCATCGAACTCTTTGAGAACAATGGCGGTGAGATCCACCTTGTCGGCACCGTAGATGATACCGCCGCTGTTGCGCTCGACAACCAGGTCGTAGCCATCGCGCTTGGCAATCTCCTGCACCAGGTTAACCAGCTTCTCGATGATGCGGTTGGTGTGGTCGCTGTCCTGCTGCTGCAGCTCCTCCTGAACATCCTTGGTGAAACGCTGGAATTCCTTGAGCTTCTGCTGGTAATCGCGCTCCTTGGCGTCGCGCGCCTCGGGCGAAAGGAGGACCGCCTGCTTCTCCAGATCCTCCTTGAGCTTTTTCAGCTCCTGCTGCCGGCTGTCGATGACCGACTCGTATTCCTTGACCTTGGCGGTGATCTTCTCCTTCGCCGCCTTCCCCTCGGCGGAGAGGTTGAGCGCCTTCTGCAGGTCGACGAAGCCGACCTTGGTCTCGGCAGCCGAGGCGGCGAGAGCACCGAAGAAAATCAGGGACAGGGTCAGGATCAGCACCTTCTTCATGACGAACTCCTTGCGGGATAGGGTGAAAACCTAAAAGAAATTACCGATGGAAAATTCGAACTGGGAGGCGCCCTCCCCTTCCTTTGGATCGAGGTTCTTGCCCCATTCGAGACGGAGCGGACCCAAGGGGCTGAACCAGCGGATGCCGGCACCGACACTGGAACGCATATCGGTAAAATAGTCCTGGTCTTCACTCCAGGCGTTGCCGGTATCGTAGAAGAGCACCCCCTTCAGGCCCAGATCCTTGACCAGGGGAAAGAGATATTCAACGTTGAAATAGGCGTCCTTGGTGCCGCCGATGTACTCGAAATCTTCGCCGGTGGAGAGAACCGCCCCGGTTACCGGATCGACACTGTTGCCGACCCGTCGCACCCGCGGCCCGACCTCCCGTGACTTGAAGCCACGCAGGGTCCGGATCCCCCCCAGGTAGAAACGCTCGTCGATGGGAATCTCGCGGCCACCCACCTGGGCGACATAGCCGACCTGGCCGTGAATGGAGAAGACCGTCCCCCAGAACCAGGGCCAGAAATGGCGATGATCGAGGATGGTCCGCGCAAAACGGTCGGTGCCGCCGAGGCCGGCATATTCAATGGAAAACTCGGAGACGCCGCCGCGGCTCGGGTCGAGCCGGTAATCGGTCGAGTCCCGGCTGACCGAGGCGTAGATGGAGGAGAGGGATGACTGCCCAGCCTGGTCCTTGATGGTCCGGGACGCGTTGGGGTCGACATCGTAGAGATCCTTCTGCTCGTACCGGTAGATGAAGAAGGCCCGGGAATTATCGGTCAGCGGAAAACCGAGCTTGATGTCGCCCCCGGTCGCCTTCTTGCTGAAATCGGTCCATTCGCGATCGGTCTTGTAGAGGTCCCCACCGAGGGAGAGGTTGCGATCCAGGAAATAGGGATCGAGCAGCCCGAGCTGGTAGGTGGTGCTGGTGCCACCAATCGACCCGGAGAGGTTCAGCTTGAGGCCGCGGCCGAGAAAATTGGCCTGGGTGATCGATCCCTGGCCGATAAACTTGTCGACGGAAGAATAACCGAAGCCGAGGCTGAAGGTTCCGGTCGGCTTCTCCTTGACGGAAATATCGATATCCATCAGCGCTTCCTCCGGCCCCTTGGCGGTCGCCAGGTTGACCTCCTCGAAGAATCCGAGGTTGTTGAGCCGGCGCCGGCTCTCCTTGAGGGCGGTGGCGCTGTAGAGGTCCCCTTCGACCAGTTTCATTTCCCGGCGCACCACCTTGTCCCGGGTCTTGGTATTGCCGGAGACGCGAATCCGGTCGATATGTACCTGGAACCCCTGCTCGATATCGTATTTCAGGTCGATGGTGCGCTGGTCGGGATCGGTGGTGGAGAGGGGTGCGACGTTGACGTAGGCGTACCCCTGATCGGCGTAGAGGTCGTTGATGGTGGTAATATCCTGGCGCAGCAGTTCCCGGCTGAAGACATCCCCGGCCTTGAGCTTGGTCAGGGCGAGGATTTCTGCGGCCGGCTTGATGAGGTCTCCGGCCACCTCGATCTTGCCGACGTGGAACTGGGGGCCTTCCTCGATGACGATCAGGATATCCATGTAGCGATTTTCGTCGACCAGGGTGATCTGCGGCTTGCGCACCTTGACCTGGACATAGCCCTGATTGAAATACTGGTCGGCCAGAAGTTCCAGGTCGTTGTCGAGAAGGTCTTCGCGGTAGGTGCCACGATCGGTCAGCCAGGAGAGGAACCAGCGCTCTTTGGTCTGCATCACCTTGCGCAGCTTGCGGTCGGAAAAGACCGTATTCCCTTCAAAGCGGATCGTATCGATCAGGACCTTTTCCCCCTCCTTGATGGCCAGGGTCAGGGTCGCCTCGCCATTGGTTCCAGCGACCAGTTCCGGTGTGATGACCACCGCGTGGTAGCCCTCTTCGACGTAGGCCTTGCGAATCGCCGTGGTACTCTGTTCGACCAGGCGCGGATTGTAGATATCGGGAATTTTCAGGCTGATCAGGGTGCGCAGTTTCTCTTCGGTGAACTCCTTGTTGCCAGAGAAGACCACCTTGCGCAACAGTGGACGTTCGACCAGCCGGTAGGTGAGGATAGTGGCGCCCCCCTGTTCGGTGATATCGGCGCTGACATCGGTAAACCGGCCGAGCTTGAAGATCGCCTGGATATCCTTGTCGATCGCGTCCAGGGTTACCGTCTGCCCGGGCTGCACCGAAATGACAGCGCGCACCGCGCTCGGTTCCACCCGCAGCACCCCTTCGACCTGCACGGCGCTGATCAGGTAGGGCTGGGCCCAGGCTGCGACGGGGAGCCAGAGGAGTGCCAGCAGCATGAGCAAACATTTCAACATACAGAAAAAACTCCTGAAAATCCGCTGCCAAAGGGCGTCATTATAGAAAATGCCCGCCAGCGTGTAAACCAAAAAACTAGCAATCGAGCAACCCGTCGCGCATGCGGATAATCCGGTCCAGCCGTCCGGCCAGCCGTTCACTGTGGGTAACGATGACCATGGTCAGACCATGGCGCCGGTGCAGCTCGTCGAGCAGGCGATAGATCTCGTCGCTGGTGCCACTGTCGAGATTCCCGGTCGGTTCGTCGGCGAGGAGCAGCCGCGGGGACATCACCAGGGCACGGGCGATGGCGACGCGCTGCTGCTCGCCGCCGGAGAGCTGCCCCGGCTTGTGATCGAGGCGGTGCGCAAGGCCGACTTCGCGCAGCAACTCCTCGGCCAGGGCACGGGCCGCCGCCGGACTTTTGCGGGCCACCAGCGCCGGCATCATGACATTTTCGAGGGCACTGAACTCGGGGAGGAGCTGGTGAAACTGGAAGACGAAGCCGACGCTACGGTTACGAAAGGCATCGAGGGCCTGACCGCGCAGTCGGGCAAGGTCCTGCCCGGCAAAGGTGACGGTGCCGGCGGTCGGCCGGTCGAGGGCGCCGAGGATATGCATCAGCGTGGTCTTCCCCGCCCCGGAGGCACCAACCACGGCGACCCGCTCCCCGGCGCGGATTTCGATATCGATGCCGCGCAGCACCTCGACCACCCCGCCGGCCGTCGCAAAGCTCTTCGCCAGGCCGGTAACCCTAAGCAGGCTTGTTGCCACCGCCTCAGTCATAGCGCAGCGCCTCGGCCGGGTCCATCTTCGCCGCGCGCCAGGCCGGGTAGATGGTGGCAAAGAGCGAAATCCCCATGGCGACGGCAATCACGGCGAGCACGTCGCCGGAGTTGACCACCGAGGGGAAGGTATCCATGCCGTAGACACTCTGGTCAAAAATCTTCACGTGCAGCAAACTCTCCAGTCCCTTGATGATCGGATCGGCATTCTTGGCCAGCAGCAGGCCGAGCAGGGTACCGAGGAGGGTGCCGACGGTGCCGATAATCAGCCCTTCGAGGACAAAGATCTTCATGATGCTGCGGGCATTCGCCCCCATCGAGCGCAGGATGGCGATGTCCTTGTGTTTTTCCATGACGACCATGATCAGCGTGGTGCCGATATTGAAGGCGGCGACCAGAACGATGATACCCAGGACAATGAAGAGGCCGAGTTTTTCCAGCTTGAGGGCGGAGAGAAAGGAACCGAAAAGGTCCTCCCAGGAACGCACCACGTAGGGGAAGGAGAGCTCCTGCCGCAGTTCGGCCGCCACCGGACGCGCCTGGTCGAAGTTGTCGACCTCGACCTCGATGCCGCTGGCGCGGTCCTTGGCATCGAAGAAGGTCTGCGCCACCGGCAGCTGGATATAGGCAAAATAGGTGTCGAGAAAGCCCCCGCGCTGCCGAAATATGCCGACGATCCGGAACGGTTTCATCTTCGGGATCATGCCGAAGGGGGTAATGGTGAAGAGGGGCGGGATAACGTTGATCGACTCACCCACCGCCACCCCGAGGGTGGTCGCGGTGTCGAGGCCGATGATAATCCCCGGCAGACCGTCCGTCGCCTGGAAGAGCAGCTCCTCGGCACTCTTGCCATCCAGGGTGAGAAACTTCTGCTGAAAGATCTTGTTCCCTGCCTCGATCCCCTTGACGTTGACCGCCGCGACATTGCCGCGGGAGAGGAGCATCGCCTCCCTGGAGGCAAAAGGGGTGGCGGAGGTGACATGGGGGAGTTGGCGGATCGAGGCCGCTACCTCCTCGTAACCGCTCATATCGGCGCCCTGTTTCTGTACCAGGACATGGGGAATGTTACCGAGGATCTGCTTGCGCACCCCATCGTGAAAGCCGGTCATCACCGCCAGCACCACGATCAGCGCCGCCACCCCCAGCGTCACCCCGGCGATGGAGATGAAGGAGATGACCGAGATGAAGGTCTGTTTGCGCTTGGCCCGCAGGTAGCGCAGGCTGACAAAGAGTTCGTAGCTCATAGTAGGTCCGGGACGCGGAACGCGGGACGAAAGGGGGTGGTTTCGACGTGGGGAACCTTCGCGTCCCGCCTCCCCCGTCCCCCGCTGCGGTCAGTTCTTTTCGGGCCGCAACTGCGGAAAGAGGATGACGTCGCGGATCGAGGCCGAATCGGTGAGAAGCATCACCAGCCGGTCGATGCCGATCCCCTCGCCCGCCGTCGGCGGCAGACCATGCTCGAGGGCGCGGACATAATCCTCGTCCATGGCGTGGGCTTCCTCGTCCCCCGCCTCTTTTTCGGCCAGCTGCTTGAGAAAACGCTCCTTCTGGTCGTCGGGGTCGTTAAGCTCCGAGAAGGCATTGGCCAGTTCGCGGCCGACCATGAAGAGCTCGAAACGGTCGACGACCTCGGGGTTGGCGTCATTGCGCCGGGAAAGGGGCGAAACCTCGGTCGGGTACTCGGTAATGAAGGTCGGATGCCAGAGCTGCGGCTCGGCGACGGCGTCGAAGAGCTCGGTCAGCAGCTTGCCGTGGCCGATGCCAGGCTCCAGCTCCAGACCGATGCTGCGGGCATAGGCGAGGGCCTGCTCCCGGTCTTCCAACGCCGCGGCATCGATGTCGCCGTACTGGATGATCGCCTCGCGCACCGTCAGGCGCTGCCAGGGGGGGGAGAGGTCAACCTCGCGGCCGCCGTAACTGATCTGCAGGCTGCCACAGACCTCGGCGGCGACGTGGCAGATCAGTTCCTCGGTGAGGTTCATCAGGTCATGGTAGGTCGCGTAGGCCTGGTAGAACTCCATCATGGTGAACTCGGGGTTGTGCTGAATCGAGATCCCCTCGTTGCGGAAGTTGCGGTTGATCTCGAAGACTCGCTCGAAGCCGCCGACCACCAGCCGCTTCAGATAGAGTTCCGGAGCGATGCGCAGGAAGAGATCCATCTTCAGGGTATTGTGGTGGGTGATGAAGGGCTTGGCGGTGGCGCCGCCGGCAATCGGCTGCATCATCGGCGTCTCGACTTCGAGGAAGTCGCGCTGCTGCATGAAATCGCGGATCAGACCAATGATCCGGCTGCGCTTGCGAAAGGTTTCGCGGACATCGGGGTTGACGATGAGGTCGAGATAGCGCTGGCGGTAGCGGGTCTCGACATCGGTCAGCCCGTGCCATTTCTCGGGGAGCGGCTGCAGCGACTTGGTGAGCAGCCGCAGGCTGTCGGCCCGCAGCGAGAGTTCCCCGGTCTTGGTACGAAACGGTACGCCGCCGGCAGCGACGATATCGCCAAGGTCGAGCTTCTTGAACTGCTCAAAGGCCGCTTCTCCGATCAGGTCGCGACCGACGTAGACCTGCAACCGGCCGCTGCGGTCCTGCAGCTGGATAAAGGCGGCCTTGCCGAAATCGCGTCGGGCCATGATCCGGCCGGCGACGGCGTAATGGGGCGCCCCGGCTTCCAGAGCCGCCGCATCCTGGTCGGCGTGGGCCGCGTGGATTTCCGCCGCGGTATGGCTGACCGGGCAATCATTGGCGTAGGGGTTGAGCCCCTGGGAGCGCAGCTCGGCCAGTTTGGCGCGGCGCTGAAGGACCAGGTCGTTGAGTTCTTCCATGGTTCGATTCTGCCTTTCCTGCCGGATTCAGGTCGCGGTCGCAGCCCATAAGGGGCGACCGGTATTCATCAAAGGGTGGTGAAAAACCAGCTCACATTCCGCGCCAGGGGCTGGCCGGAGAGGTCGGTGATGGCGGAGGGCAAGACGCCCCCGTTGCTGTCGCGCGCCAACAGCGTCGCCGTATAGACGGTCCCCGGCGCCAGGGGGGAGACCGGCGTCAGGGTGGCGGTACGACTCGCATCGTCATAGGTCACCACGGCGGCGACCGCCACGGCGGGATCGCCGGCGCTGAGGGTGAAGCTGCTGTCGGTGATGGTGGCTGCGGCCATCGCCACCGGGAAGGTGACACTGACGGTCGTCGCGGCAGCGACATCGAAGGCGCCGGGATGAGGAATCCGGTCCGCGACCAGTTGCTGGGTGATCAGGGTCCGCGCCGTGGCGGTGATATTGTTGGCGCTGTCACTGGTGATGACGATATTCTTCCCGGCGGCGAGGGCGGAAAGGGAAAGGTCCCAGAGCCCGGCCGCGGCATTGAGGGTGCCGGGAGTGGCCGTCGCCACCGAGACCACCGGGGCGGTGGTGTAGCTGCCACTCAGGTTCTGGTCGGCAGCCACCGTCGGCGTCACCACCGGGTCGATGGTAATAATCGGCGCCAGGGTATTGACTTGGAGGGTAAGATTCTTTTTTACCAGGCCGAAAACCGGGTGGGTGACGCTGACCTCGAGGGCATTGCTGCCTTCGACCAACCCGGTGAGATCAAAACTCCAGCGGTTGCCGCTTACTGTGCCATTACCGACAACCACGCTGTTCAGGGTCACCTCCGGCGCCGCCAGGGCCGGATCGACCTGACCGCCGATCGTCTGGCTGGTGCCGGGGAGCGGGGAAACGTAGGTGTCGATGGTGAGCAGATCGTAAACCAGGAAGAAGGAGAGGATATTCTGGTTGCCGATGGCATCGACGGCGGTGACGCTCACCAGGTTGCTGCCGGCGGCCAGATTGTCGATCACGCAGCTCCAGTAGCCGCCCGATACATGCACCTGGCTTGCCGGGAGGAGATCGTTGCCGAGGGTCACCTCGACCGTCGCGCCGGCTTCGACCGTTCCCGACAGGTAGCGGGTACGGGAGGTCGTATCGGCAGCGGCGCCATCGAAGGTTATCCTGGGGGCGACCAGATCCTCCTGACTGCTGCCGCAACTGGTGAGCAGCAGTCCAGAGAGCAGCAACCCCATCACCAGGGTCATCCCATTCCAGATATTGCAACGCTTCATTTTTGCAACTCCCTGCCGCTCACCGCGGTGAACGGCCCGGCTATTTTTTACTCAGCAGATAGGCCTCGATGAAATCTTCGATATTGCCGTCGAGCACCGCGTCGGTATTGCCGACCTCATGCCCGGTGCGGTGGTCCTTGACCATCCGGTAAGGATGCAGGACATAGGAACGAATCTGGCTTCCCCAGCCGATCTCCTTCTTTTCGCCGGCGATGGAATCCGCCTCTTCCTCTTTTTTGCGCACTTCGAGTTCATAGAGCCGGGCCTTGAGCTGCTTCATGGCGGTAGCCCGGTTTTTGTGCTGGGAGCGCTCGTTCTGGCAGGCGACGACGACGCCGGTCGGGATATGGGTGATGCGGATCGCTGATTCGGTCTTGTTGACGTGCTGACCGCCGGCGCCGCTCGAGCGGTAGGTATCGACGCGCAGATCCTTTTCGTCGATCACCACCTCGATATCGTCGGAGATCTCGGGGAAGACGAAGATGGAACAGAAGGAGGTGTGGCGGCGCGCATTGGAATCAAAGGGGGAGATTCGCACCAGCCGGTGAATCCCCATCTCCGCCCGCAGGTAGCCGTAGGCGTAAGGGCCCTCGACGGTGAAGGTCACCCCCTTGACCCCGGCCTCGTCGCCTGGCTGATAGTCGGTGATCTCGGTACGGAACCCCTTGCGTTCGCAGAAACGCAGGTACATGCGCAGCAGCATTTCGCCCCAGTCCTGGGCTTCGGTCCCGCCGGCGCCGGCGTTGATGCTGACAATGGCGTTGTTGGCGTCATGCTCGCCGGAGAGCATGCGGGCGAACTCCATGCGCGCGACCCGGGCTGCCAGGGCCGGCAGCAGCTCCCGTACCTCGACCAGGGTCGCCTCGTCCTCACTCTCCTCACCGAGTTCGCACAGGACCAGCAGATCCTCCAGCTCGCGCGTAGCGCCCTCCCAGTCCTCCACCACCTTCTGCAACGTGGTCCGCTCGCGGAGCAGTTCCTGAGCCCGGTCCCCCTGATTCCAGAAATCGGGCTTGGCGATTTCGGCTTCCAGCTCAGCCACCCGTTCCTGCTTGGCGGCTAAGTCAAAGATACCTCCTCAGCTCGGCGAGCTTGTCCTGGAGTTCCTTGAGGGCTTCGATTTCTTCACGGTACATAGCGGCGCTCCCGTTGGATTTGGCAAGGTTTGCGATTATAGCGACTGCCGCGGCTTTCCACAAGACTTCTCTTGCCAGACTTCTCTTGCCAACAGGGCCGAAGGGGGCGGGACCCGGGCCGGACCGAAACTCAGGGCAGCGGGCGCTGGTAGCGGCGGCGCAGCAGGCGCAGGAACCAGAAGAGGGAGAGGGCGAGACAGACCCCCGGCAGGATGTCGCCATAGCGGCTGTAGAAGGCATGGCCACTCCCCAGGCCAACCCTGCCGCGCAGAAAAGTGGAAAGGAAGATTTCGGTCTGGTCGGGAATCCGCCCCGAGGGCGCGATCAGGGCCGAGACTCCCGTATTGGCGGCGCGCGCGACCCAGATGCGGTTTTCGATGGCGCGAAAGCGGGTCATGGCGAGATGCTGAAACGGGGCCGAGGAACGACCGAACCAGGCATCGTTGGTGATATTCACCAGCAGGTCACTCCCCTGGCGGACGAAATCCCGGGCCAGTTCGGGGAAAATTCCTTCGAAGCAGACGAGAACCCCGAGGCGGTGACCATCGAGGCGCAAGGGGGCGACGCTGCCGGGAGAAAAGTCACCGATACCGACGACCAGCTTGTCAATAAAGGGGAAAAAGCTTTTCAACGGCACATATTCGCCGAAGGGGACGAGATGAACCTTGTCGCTGCGTCCCAGGACGGCACCGGTCGGGGCAAGGAGAAAGGCGCTGTTCAGATAGCGGACAACGTTATTCCGGCGTTCATAGGCCGGACTGCCGAAGAGGAGCCAGGAGTCGGTGACCCGCGGCACCTGATGCACCAGGCTTTGCAGGGGAGAAGGATCCTGGGCGTAAAAGGGGGTCGCACTCTCCGGCCAGACGATGAGCGCCCCGGTCAGCCCGGAGGCGCCCTGCAGGGAGAGGTCGCGGTAATGTTCGACGGTTGCTTCCTGGAACGCCGGGTCCCACTTGATCGACTGGTCGATATTCCCCTGCACCAGGACCGTCTCCAGGGTAGTATCGCGGCGGTCGATATCTTGCCCGAGCCGCCACTGCCCGTAACCGAGATCAGCCAGCACCAAAAGGAGGAGTGCGACCAGCGACCAGCGGGGGGTCATTGCCAGCTTCCGCTGGTATCCAGCCTGCAGCAGACAGGAGAGAACCGTGTTGGCGAGGAGCAAAAGATAGCTGATCCCGTAGACGCCGCAGAGGTCGGCGGACTGGATCAGCGCAAGATGACTCTGTTGGGAATAACCGAGGGTCGCCCAGGGAAAGCCGCTGAAAAGGAAGGAGCGCAGGAATTCTAAACCGACCCAGAGGACCGGCAAGGTCAACGGCAACGGCAGCCTGAACCGATCCCGCAGCGCAAAGCCGCCCCAGACCGCAACGGCAATAAAGAGGCTGAGATAGGCGACCAGCATCAGGTAGGCGACCACCGACAGCAGCGGGTTGAGCCCGCCATAGGTGGTCATGACGATATTGAGCCAGTAAAGGACGATCGCAAAGAAGGTGGCGCCCGCGACAAAACCGTCCCGTAGCGGGCGCTCGCCGCTGAATATCAGCAGCGGGACCAGGCCGAACCAGGCGCAGCTGGCCAGGTCGGGGCGGGGAAAGGCGAGTGCGAGCAGCAGGCCGGAGAGCAAAGCGGCGGCCAGGCCGCGATCAGGGCGCAAGCGCATCAGGGGATGTTCTCCCCGCTAGCGGGATCGCGCAGGAGCCGGACGTGGACCTTGCGCACCTTGCGCTCATCGGCATCGACGGCCGTCAGCGAGAGAGAAGCATCGCAAACCTCCTCCCCCTGGCGTGGCACATGACCGAGCAGGTGAATGAGATACCCGCCGACCGTATCGAACTTCTCCCGCGGGATCTGGATCGCGTAATGTTCTTCGAGGTCTTCGATATTGAGCCGGCCATCGACCAGGACCGAGCCGTCCCCCTCCTCGATCAGCCATTCTTCCTCGGTATCGTATTCGTCCTGGATGTCGCCGATGATCTCTTCGATCAGGTCCTCAATGGTAATCAGGCCGGAGGTCCCCCCGTATTCGTCGATGGCGATCGCCATGTGGACCCGCCGGCTGCGAAAATCCTGCAGCAAATCTTCGATATTCTTCGATTCGGGAACGAAAAACGGGGGGCGCATCACCTCGGTCAGGCGGAGATCCTCGGCGGCCGCCCCCCAGTAGCGAAGCAGGTCCTTGGCATAGACGACACCGACAATCCGATCGACCACCCCCTCATAGATCGGAATCCGGGAATGCCCGGAGGAGAGTATCGCCTCGAGGACTTCCGGCAGTTGCGCCTGGCAACTGCAGCAGACCATGTCGGGTCGCGGCACCATCACCTCGCGCACGATGGTGTCACCGAATTCGAAGATGGAGTGGAGCATCTCCCCCTCATCTTCGTTGATCAGCCCCTCCTCCTCCGATTCCTGAATGATGTCCTGCAGGTCCTTTTCGGTCAGCGCCCGCCGCCGGCCGAACAGCAACCGCTGCAAGGTACCCTTCCAGAGACCCGAATGTCCGTTACTACTGCCGTCTTCGTCCAAGGAACCCTCTCCTCCCCAGCAAAAAAATATTCGATCCGCTCAGCGCGGCAGATCAGCCAAAGACCAGGTAGATAACCAGCGTCACACCACTCCCCAGCAGTGCACCGGCAAGGACTTCGCGCAGACTATGGATCCCCAGCAGCAGGCGACTCTGGCTGACCATGACCGCCATCCCCAGCGCCAGCAGGACCAGCACCGTACCGGGCCCGGCAAGGGCCAGGGAAGTGGCAATGGAAAAAGCGACCGCGGCGTGGCCGCTCGGCATCCCCCCCTGCAACGGGGTGCCGTAACCGAAGCGCGCCTTGAGCAGCACCACCAGCAGGGTGACGACCAGGACCGCCGCGATCGAGAGTTCTCCTGGCGGGTGACCGAGCAGGTCGAGATTCCGGCCCAGCGGCGGAACCAGGTAGCGGGCAAAGGCGAAGAACCCCAGCACCGCCGCACCGCAGCTGGCGACCAGAACCGCGCCGGCGGCTACATCCTTGGCCCGCTTGGCGAGGATATGATAGTCGGGGGAGACCAGGTCGACCAGCACTTCAAAAGCGGTGTTGACCAGCTCGGCAAAGAGAACCAGGGTGATGGCGAAGGTCAGCAGAATAAACTCAAGGGTCGAAACCCGCAGAAAAATCGCCAGCAGCAGGACCAGCACCGCCGCCAGAAAGTGGGCGCGCATGTGGCGCTGGGTCGAGGTGGTCCAGAGAATCCCCTCAATGGCGCAGTTGATCGCCGCCACCCAGTTGGCCGGTTTGATTTTCTCCCTGCTCACCCGGTCACAAACTCCCTGCGCAACTGGGCGAACAGCTCCGCTTCCCGGGCCTCCATGCGCCGGGCCTCGGCAGCCGTCCCCCGCTCATGATCATAGCCAAGCAGATGCAGAATGCCATGCAGGAGCAGGAACCAGAGTTCCTCCTCGAAGCCGATGCCCGCTTCGGCGGCATCCCGCGCCGCGGTCTCGGCGGAAATGACCACATCGCCGAGTAGCAGCGGGTTGATGCCGCTCCCCTCCCCCTCCTGCATGGCGAAGGAGATCACGTTGGTCGCCTTGTCGCGCTGCAAAAAGTCCCGGTTGATGACCCGGATTCCGGCGTCGTCGACAACCAGGATCGAAAGCTCGGCATCAGGACATCCCGAGGCGCTTAAGATCCTCCGTGCTACCCTTCGCAGTGGCAGTTTCCTTATCTTTTGCTTCCTTTGCCGGTTCTCGATTTGAATCTTCACCATTTTTCCTTTTGCTGGGATCCTTTTCCCGCTCCTTGTAGGCCGGCTCGGGATAATCGACCCGGTGGTGGAAAATACCGGAAAGGATGCGATTGAAACTCTTGGCGATGTTGTCGAGGTCCTTGAGGGTCAGCTCACATTCGTCGAGCTGGCCGTCGATGAAGATATTGTTGATAATCTTCTGCACCATGCCGCGAATGCGGGCCGGGGTCGGGTCGGTGAGGGTACGGCTGGCCGCTTCCACCGCGTCGGCGAGCATGATCAGCGCCGCCTCCCGGGTCTGCGGCTTGGGACCGGGATAGCGGTAATCCCGCTCGTCGACCTGCTGGACATCGGGGTCGGACTTGTTCTTGGCCTTGTCGTAAAAGAACTTGATCAGCGAGGTGCCATGATGCTCGCGGATGATATTGATCAGCGGCTCGCCGAGCTTGCACTCGCGGGCCATCTCGACCCCGTCCTTGAGGTGGGCCATCAGCACCAGCGCGCTCATCGATGGCGCCAGCTTGTCGTGGCGATTCTCCTGCCCGCCGAGGTTTTCGATGAAATAGAGGGGTTTGCGAATCTTGCCGACGTCATGGTAGTAGGCCGCCACCCGGGCCAGCAACGGATTGGCGTTGATCTCTTCCGCGGCGGCTTCGACCAGGTTGCCAACAATGATGGAGTGATGGTAGGTCCCCGGCGCCTGCACCATCAGCTCGCGCAACACGGGGGTGTTCATGTTGGCCAGTTCCAGCAGCTTGATATCGGTGGTGTACTTGAAAAGATGCTCGACCAGGGGAATCAGGCCGGTGACGATTACCGCACAGAGGAAACCGCCCCCCAGGCCAAAGCCGATCTTGTAGAGCAACTGCGTATCGAAGCCCCGGCCGGCGAGGAGCTGCAGGCCGAGAATCATCAGGGCATTGACAATGGCCACCCGGAAACCGGCGCGGTAGAGGCTTGTCCGTTCTTTGCACTGGCGAACCCAGTGGGCGCCGACCAGGCTGCCGCTCATGGCGTAGAGGGTAATGAAGAGGCTGTTGCCGAAAAGAACCCCGAGCAGGGTGGTGGAGAGGAGGATAAAGATCAGCGCCACTTCCGAATTGAGGACGATCCGGACCAGCATGGCGCCGACGGCAAAGGGGAAGAGATAAAAATAGCTCGAGGAATCGATGTAGGGGAAGGCGCTCTCCAGCGCCGTGGAGATAAAGATCGCCAGTTTGATCAGGACAAAGAGCCCGAGAAAGGCAGTGACGAGAAAGAGGAGGTCACGGGTTGCCGGCCGGTATTTGCGCACATTGAGCTTGGCGAAGCGGTGGGTGATAAAGATCAGCAGCAGCGTGACCAGGAGCATCCCGGCGCCGGTTCGCAGCGTGCTCGAATCACTTCCCGATTCGCGCAGTGCCCGCAGCTTGGAGATCTGCTCCGAAGTGACCCGCTCCCCCTCCCGGGCAATCATCTCCCCCTTCTTGACCTGAAAAAGGACCGGTGCTACGGCGGCGCGGGCGGCCGCCCGCCGCGCTTCGGTTTCATTCTTATTGAAGGTCAGGTTGGGGTGCACCAGCCGGCGCAACAGCCCGTCGAGAAACTCCCGCTCTCCCCGGGAGAGCTCCTTCAGTTGGCGCAGACCTTCCCCTATCCGGTCCTGCGCCCCCCCCAGGCCGATGACAGAGGAGATATCCTCAAGTTTTGACTCCTGCTGGCTGGTCAGGTCCCTGACCAGGACGCCCCGCTCCTTTTCGCCCTGGAAGAGCTGCAGATTCCCGACAATCCTGCCGCCGAGAGCGCGAGCCACTACGGTTCCGAGCTGGGTATAGAATGCATCCCCCTCCGGAATCTTGCGCAGCCCGGCCAGGTCAGCTTCCGTCAGTGGCACCCCGAGGGTTGCCTCGATCTCCTTGCGCAGGCTCTCGGATTCACTTCCCGGTGGCGGTTCCCGGCGGCTCTGCCGCAATGCCTGCACCAACTGATCCGCGATCTCCCTGCCAACCGCGGGATCGTAATCGTACAAGGGGAGGACAGCAGCTTCCGCCTCAACCCGCTTCTTTTCGGTCAGGGGCTGGTCGGGGATGAGCAGATCCTTGGGCGCCTTGATATCCCGGGAGACGATATCACCCGGCTCGTAGTAGTCAGGGACGAGCCCCCCCTTGGGGATGATGATAATGGTCAGAACGACGGCCAGGAAGATCAGCAGCAGTTGGCGCCGGGTTCGTTCCTGCAACGGCGGTCCGGGCAGCTCGGGAGCGAAGCGTCCCTTGCGCTTGGAACTTTCCGGTTTCCGTTCAGCTTTGGTCATGGCGGAGAAGATCCTGGCCGGCGACTGGAGGTCTGCCAGGCAACGGAGCGCGCTCGTAGGCCTGCACGATCAGTTGCACGATCGGATGCCGGACCACGTCGCGGTCGGTAAAGTGGTTAAAGGCGATCCCGTCAACCCCGGGCAGGACGCGCAGCGCCTCGACCAAACCGGAGGTGCGGCCGGTCGGCAGGTCAACCTGGGTCACATCCCCGGTCACAACCGCCCGGCTGCCGAAACCGAGGCGGGTAAGGAACATCTTCATCTGTTCGGCGGTGGTATTCTGCGCCTCGTCGAGAATCACGAAGGCATCATTCAGGGTGCGACCGCGCATGAAGGCCAGGGGCGCCACTTCGACCACTCCCTTTTCGATGAGCGCCTGCCCCTTTTCAAAGTCCATCATATCGTAGAGGGCATCGTAGAGCGGCCGCAGGTAGGGATTGACCTTCTCGGCCAGGTCGCCGGGCAGGAACCCCAACTTCTCCCCGGCTTCAACGGCGGGCCGGACCAGGACGATACGGCTGACCTCTTTCTTCATCAGCGTCGCCACCGCCATCGCCATGGCGAGGTAGGTCTTGCCGGTCCCGGCCGGACCAATACCGAAGACGACGTCATTGCCGCGAATGGCATCGATGTAGGACTTCTGCGCCAGGCTCTTTGGGGCGATAACCTTGTTGCGGGCAGAGACGTAGATCGTATCGAGAAAGATATCCCGGAGGTGGCTGCCGGAGTCGGCACTGAGAATGCGGATGGCGTAATCGATGTCGGTCGGGTAGAGGGGATAGCCTTCCTGAAGCAGGATCTGCAGTTCATCGAGCAGGCGCCGGGTCAGGCCGACCTGGGGCGGGTCCCCCTCGATGCGCAACTCGCTCCCCTTGGAGCCGATGCGCACCCCAAGCACCCGTTCCATAATCTTCAGATGGCGGTTCTGTCGGCCGAAGAGGAGGTTCGCCAGGTGTTGATCAGCAGCCGAAAAATGTCCTGCAGTCGGATCAGTATCCAAAAAACTTCCTTTTATGCACGCATGAAATTTGGAGGCCAAACAATAGCACCACCCCCCGGGAAAATCAATCGTCATTTCCCCGAAGGCGCCGCGGCAAGGGGGAAAAAAGGCTTTCCTTTCCGGCCCGTTGTGCTATAAAAGGAACACTTCGCCCCGGCCCCTGCCGGGGGCAACATAATTCCAGTCCCAAGGGGGTTCAAATGAGTGAAATTATTGACATTTATGCCAGAGAGATCCTCGATTCCCGTGGCAACCCGACGGTCGAAGTGGAAGTTTACCTGGAGAGTGGGGCCATGGGTCGGGCAGCGGTTCCGAGCGGCGCCTCTACCGGTGAACGGGAAGCGCTGGAACTGCGGGACGGCGACAAGGGGCGTTACCTCGGCAAAGGGGTCACCAAGGCCGTGGAAAACGTCAACGAGGTCATTTCCGAGGCGCTGGTCGGCTGGGAAGCCTCCGACCAGGCGGGAATCGACCGCAAGCTCCTGGAACTTGACGGCACCGATTTCAAAAGCAACCTGGGCGCCAATGCCCTTCTCGGCGTCTCCCTCGCCTGCGCCAAGGCGGCGGCAGAGGATGCCGGCCTCCCCCTCTACCAGTATCTCGGCGGCTCCAACGCCAAGGAATTGCCGCTGCCGATGATGAACATCATCAATGGCGGTGCGCACGCCGACAACAATGTCGACATCCAGGAATTCATGATCATGCCGGCCGGCGCCACCTCCTTCAAGGAAGCCTTGCGCATGGGAGCGGAGATCTTCCACGCCCTGAAGACGGTTCTCAAGGGGAAGGGCTACAACACCGCCGTCGGCGACGAGGGGGGCTTCGCCCCCAACCTGGGCAGTAACGAAGAAGCACTCCAGGTCATCATGGAGGCGATCAAAGCCGCCGGTTACAAGCCGGGAGAAGATATCCTGCTCGCCCTCGACGTCGCCTCCTCGGAACTCTTCAAAGACGGCAAGTATCACCTTGAAAACGAGAAGCAGCCGGTGAAGACGCCGGCCGAGCTGGTTGCCTTCTATGAAGACCTGGTCAACCGCTACCCGATCATCTCCATCGAAGACGGCATGGCGGAGAACGATTGGGACGGCTGGAAACTCCTTACCGACCGCCTCGGCAAACGGATCCAGATCGTTGGCGACGACATCTTCGTCACCAACCCGAAGATCCTCAAGGAAGGAATCAGCAAAGGCATCGCCAACTCGATCCTGATCAAACTCAACCAGATCGGCACTCTCACCGAGACCCTCGACGCCATCGAAATGGCCAAGCGGGCCGGCTATACCACCGTCATCTCCCACCGCAGTGGCGAGACCGAAGACACCACCCTGGCCGATCTCGCCGTGGCCGTCAATGCCGGCCAGATCAAGACCGGCTCCCTCTGCCGCACCGACCGGGTCTGCAAATACAACCAGCTGCTGCGCATCGAGGATGAACTTGACGAGGTCGCACAGTTTAACGGGCGCGAAGTCTTCTACAACCTGCGCTGATCGGCGTAACTTCTGCTCTCACCAAAAGGGCCGGTCCGGAATATTCCGGACCGGCCCTTTTTCTAACCTGATTAGGTCCAATTCTCAGCTCGGCGAAGCCAGGCCTCGGGCCGCTTGCCGATTGAGACACAGGCGAAAAGCAGTCTTGGCAGCATGCTGCGCAGATCGAACCGCCGGTTGAACCGGTACTGAAACTCGGCCAGATAGCGATGCGCATATTTGTCGAAGTCAAACGCATGATACGTTCCGGCCATGGCCGTCTTAAGATTGCCCAGGATGGTGTTGATCCAGTGGAAGCAGCCCATGTCGGTACTTCTGCGTTGATCACCAACCACCTCTCGCTGATGGTAGCACCCAGTCTTGGTGACCGCGCGGAAGCAATTCAGGCCATCAGAAACGACCAGCGCCGTCGGTGCCAAATGATTCTTGGCCCATTGATCAACGTCATGGCTGCTGAAGGTCGTCACCCGGCTAAAAACCGCTCGCAGCGGATGGCCGTCATGACTCGTTTCCACCGCCGCAATGAAGGGAACTTTGTTCTCCGAACCGCGACCGACTTTCCCGCCGGAGCGTTCTCCGCCCAAGTAGGCATCGTCGATCTCGACTCGCTGACCCAGAACCGTTGTCTCTTCGCGTTCGAACATCGCCTGCATGAGCTTGTGCTTGAGTCGCCAAGCCGCCTTGTAGCTCAAGCCCAGCATACGTCTCATCTCCAGCATCGACAGGCCGGACTTGCCTTGTGTCATAAAGTAGAGGGCAAGAAACCACTGGGTCAGCGGTAGATTGCTCCCATGAAAAATCGTTCCGGAAATCAGAGAGATCTGTTTTCGACAGCGACTGCACTGGAAGATTTTCGACTGTCCTCGCCGGAACTGGACCGCGCGGCTTGCACTGCATGCTGGGCAGACAAATCCTTGGGGCCAGCGCGAGCGCTCAAGGATCGCCTCGCATTGGGTTTCCGTACCGTAGTCTTTGAGAAAATCAGCCAAGCTCAGCCCCGGTTGAAACTGGATACGATTGATGGCCATGGGTGCTAACCTCCTTGTTTTTCATGGGTTCCATGGCCAAACTCTATGCTTCCTGTGCGACAGAATGTGTCATAGCTGAGAATTAGGGCTAATCAGGTTTTCTAATGCAATACTCCGATCGAAACCTCGCGCCGCAGAAACGGGAACCACTATCCCCGGGACGCTCAGGCCGGAAAGAGTTTATAGGTGCTCCCCTCTTTCACCCTGCGAACCAGGCCGCCGCGATCGAGCCGCAACAGCAGTTCCTGCAAGGTCTTGCGATCAACTTGGCTCATTTCCCGGTAGATGTCGGTCTGCAGCCGGCCCGGCCGGGTCCGGATCAGGCTCAGCACCTGGTTGTCGAGGGTAACGGCCACCGGTTCCGACCCTCCCCCTGACGGCAGCGCCGGCTCCCTTGCAGATACTTCGTCCTTTTTTGGTTTCTCCTGGCGACCGGCAATCTCGCCACGAATCTCTGTTTCCATCTCCCGCAAACGACGAAATGCCAGATAGCCACCAACCCCGCCAGCAGCCACCACGACCCAGAACCCGAAGCTCATCTTCCCGACTCCTTCTACCGATGGGGCCAATTTCCCAGAAGCAACTCGCTGCTGTTTACTTCTTCCAGTCTGAAGCTTAGCAGGCCCACAGGACCTAGCAAGGTGGTTCAAAAAACGGGGGCGGCGCATCGGCGCCGCCCCCGTTAGGGTCAACTTTTCTGCTCCTGCTGAAACCAGGTCTCAAACCAGGTGCGGTGATCCTTTTCGGCCAGTATCTGCAAATCCTTCGGTCCCAGCCAGACACCGCCGCACCCAGGGCACTGGTCAAGAGGCACGCCACGAAATTCTTTCGGTTCGATCGGCTCACCACACTTGGGACAACGATTGCGGCAGGCTTCGCGGATCAATCGCTCGCGGGCATCATGCTGCATCCGCGCAATCTGTTCCTTTTCAAGCTTGAAAAAGTATTCGTTTTCAAGCGCTTTCTTGCGTTCCTCCCATGCATCTGTCATGGCGACACCTCCCCGTAATTACTGCCTTTTTAGGAAGTATAGCGAACAATATCCCGACTACAACCACCATCGGCACAAAAGGCGTTACGCCCGGCCCGCCGCCAACGGTTCAATTGCATAGTGGCCAGCGCCATACGCCGCCCCCTTGCCGATCCCGACCAGGGCGCCCAGGAGAAGGAGCGCCCGCAGATCCTCGTCCGCGGGGGCAGCAAAGGTCGCCGACCCGACCAGCCCGCCGAGATCGAGACTCTCCGCGCCCCCTTCCAGGGAGCGCCAGTCCTGCCACCAGAAACGTCCCCGGTCGAGCACGAGCGCCTCAGCAGCCGCAAGGACGCGGCGGGGATCCCGAACCAGTTCCACTCCGCAGTGGGCATAAGCCATCGAAGTAACGCGGCGCATGACAAAAGGGACGATGCGCGGCAGTGTCCCCCGAAAGAGAGGGCGCCCGGCCACCAGTAGCCGCGCCGGGGTCGAAAACCGCAGAGACCAGATCGCGCTTTCGGCGAAGGTTTCCAGATACCAGCGGGCGCTGACTATCGGCAGTCTTCCGCCGACCGGGAATGCGGCGCCGGTCAGGTCCTCCCCGCCCCCGGCGGCATCGAACAGGCGCACGGCGCCAATTTCGAAACGGCCGGCGCCCTGGGCCAGCCCCTGTCTGCCAAGGGCGTCAAGGACGGCAATAAATGCGTCTGCGTTTCGGATCCCTGGCCCAAAGAGGACGAGGTCAAGGAGCAGTCCTGCCCCGGCTGCGCAGCTTCCGCACTGTTCCGGCGCCAGGTTCAGGACGAAGGCGGGACCGGGCCGCTGATAGCGCCGCTCCCCATAGGGAGAAGACGGGACCGGTGGGTCGAAAATGGCTGCATATGCCGCTCCCCCGCCAAGGACCTGGCGTCCCAGCCGCTGCAACTCGCGGCGCAGTCCGAGCAGGGCCACAGCCGGCAGCTCGACCGCCGTGCCCAGGTCAAGGCGCAGCCGCAGGCGGCTGAACTCGAATTGATCCAGGTTCTCAAGCATCAGTTCGGGGCATTCTGCCGGCAATTTGCTGCCAGCGTACAGCGAAAAAGGGCGGGTCCGAAGACCCGCCCGACTGGAGACCGCTGGCCAATTGCCGGCGGTGTTAAAATACCTTCCTGACCTATTCGCCCTGGGGCAGGGCCTTCATCAGTTCGCGATTCATACGGGCGATGAAGGTGGCCTTGATCCCTTTGGGACAGGCGGCTTCGCATTCGTAATGGTTGGTGCAGTTGCCGAAGCCTTCGGCGTCCATCTGCTGGATCATGGCGCGCACCCGGCGGGCCGCCTCCACCTCACCCTGCGGCAGCAGACCGAGGTGGGAAACCTTGGCAGCCGTAAAGAGCATCGCCGAGGCGTTGGGGCAGGAGGCGACACAGGCGCCGCACCCGATACAGGCAGCCGCATCCATCGACTTGTCGGCGTCGACCTTCGATACCGGGATGGCGTTGCCGTCCGGCACCCCGCCGGTGTGGGCGGAGGTATAGCCGTAGGCCTGGATAATGCGATCGAAGGCGCTGCGGTCGACCTGCAGGTCACGAATGACCGGGAAGGCCTTGGCACGCCACGGCTCGATATAGATGGTATCGCCATCCTTGAACTTGCGCATGTGCAGCTGGCAGACGGTGATCAGGTCGTCGGGACCATGGGCGATTCCGTTGATCATCTGCGAGCACATGCCGCAGATTCCCTCGCGGCAGTCGTGGTCGAAAACGATCGGCTCCCGGCCGGTCCGGATCAGGTCCTCGTTGACTTCGTCGAGCATTTCAAGGAAGGACATGTCGGGGCTGACATTCTTCGCCTGGTACTGCTCGAACTTCCCTTTGTCGTTGGCATCTTTCTGCCGCCAGACATGCAGCGTCAGATTCATTCCGTTCGCGGCCATTATTTGTAACTCCTCACGGCAAGATGAACATTGTCGAATTTCAGCGGCTCCTTGTGGAGTTCCGGCTCCTTGTCGTTGCCCTTGAATTCCCAGGCGCCGACATAGGTGAAGTTCTCGTCGTCACGCATCGCCTCGCCGTCGTCGGTCTGGTGCTCGACACGGAAGTGGCCACCGCAGGATTCCTCACGATGGAGGGCATCCTTGGCAAGCAGCTCGCCGAACTCGAGGAAGTCGGCCAGACGACCGGCGTTTTCGATCTGCTGGTTGACCTCGCCGGGACCACCGGTGACATTGACGTTTTTCCAGAATTCCTCGCGCAGGGCGGGGATCTCCTTGAGGGCCTTGGTGAGGCTCTCCTTGGAGCGCGCCATGCCGACGTTCTCCCACATGATCTTGCCGAGGTCGCGGTGCATTTCGCCGACGGTCTTCTTTCCCTTGATGGCGAGGAGCTTGTCGATCTGCCCCTTGACATCTTCGGCCGATTTCTTGAACTCCGGGTGGTCGGTCTTCACCAGGCCCGGTTTGATCTGCGCCAGGTAATGGGCGATGGTGTAGGGGATGACGAAGTAGCCGTCCGCCAGCCCCTGCATCAGGGCCGAGGCGCCGAGACGGTTGGCGCCGTGCACGGAGAAGTTCGCCTCGCCGAGCACGAAGAGGCCGGGAACGTTGCTCTGCAGGTTGTAGTCGACCCAGAGACCGCCCATGGCGTAATGCGGCGCCGGGTAGATCCGCATCGGCTGCTTGTAGCCGTTTTCGTCGGTGATCTTCTCGTACATGTCGAAAAGATTGCCGTAGCGCTCGGCGATGGTGGGCTGGCCAACGCGGTCGATGGCGGACTGGAAGTCGAGATAGACCCCGCGCTTGCCGGGGCCGACACCACGACCGTCGTCGCACTGTTCCTTGGCGGCACGGGAAGCGATATCGCGCGGCGCCAGATTGCCGAAGGAGGGGTATTTGCGCTCCAGGTAGTAGTCGCGATCTTCTTCCTTGACCTCGTGGGGCTTTTTGTCGCAGTCCTCTTTCTTCTTCGGCACCCAGCAGCGGCCGTCGTTCCGCAACGACTCGGACATCAGGGTCAGTTTCGACTGATGATCGCCGGTCTGGGGGATGCAGGTCGGGTGAATCTGGGTGTAGCAGGGGTTGGCGAAGAAAGCGCCTTTCTTGGCTGCTTTCCAGTTGGCCGTGACACTGCAACCCATGGCATTGGTGGAGAGATAGAAGACGTTGACGTAGCCGCCGGTGGCGAGGACCACGGCGTCACCGACGTAGGACTCGATCTCGCCAGAGACGAGGTTGCGGCAGGTAATCCCCTTGGCGACGCCGTCAATAACGACCAGGTCGAGCATTTCGCGGCGGGTGAAGAGCTTGACCGTCCCGGCCTTGACCTGGCGGGAGAGCGCCTGGTAAGCACCGATCAGCAGCTGCTGGCCGGTCTGTCCGCGGGCGTAGAAGGTACGGGAGACCTGGGCACCGCCGAAGGAGCGGTTGTCGAGGTAGCCGGCGTAGTCGCGGGCGAAGGGAACGCCCTGGGCGACGCACTGGTCGATGATGTTGTTGGAGACCTGGGCGAGGCGCCAGACGTCAGCCTCGCGAGCGCGGAAGTCGCCACCCTTGATGGTGTCGTAGAAGAGGCGATAGATGGAGTCGCCGTCATTCGGGTAGGCCTTGGCCGCGTTGATACCGCCTTGGGCGGCGATGGAGTGGGCGCGGCGGGCGCTGTCCTGGTAGCAGAAGGCTTCGACGTTGTAGCCGAGCTCGCCGAGGGAGGCCGCAGCGGCGCCGCCGGCAAGGCCGGTGCCGACCACCAGGATCTTGAATTTACGTTTATTGGCGGGATTGACCAGCTTCATGTCGAAGCGGTGTTTATCCCAGGAATTTTGAATAGGTCCGGTAGGACATTTGCCGTCGAGAATCACTGTTGTACCCCCTAGCCGTTGACTGCGCCGATGATGATGAGAAGCGGAATGGAGACATAGCCGAGCAGCAGCACGAACGCCACCGCCTTGCCGAATACGCCGATCCCCGGGAAGGTCTTGTCGTTGGTCAGGCCCATGGTCTGGAAGAAGCTCTGGACGCCATGACCGAGGTGGAGGAAGAGAAAGATCATCCCGACCACGTAGACCAGAGTGATGAAAAGCTGCTTGAAACTCAGCACGACCATGGTGTAGACGTCGGGAACCATTTCACCGTGAAGATCGACGAGATTGGCCTTGGCACTGAAGGGGCCGACGCTTTGGATGGTGAAATGAAAGAGGTGGTAGATGATAAAGGCGAGCAACACGCCGCCGGAGATAATCATCGTCTTGCTGGAGAAGGTCGCCCGCAGGCTCTCCTTCACCGAATAGGCCAGCGGCCGGGCGCTCTGGTTCTCCAGAGTCAGCTGCACGCCGAGTGCGATGTGAATACCGATCACGACCAGCATCACCAGGCGAAACAACCAGACCAGGGGACCGAGATCATGGAGATGCTTGGCATAGGCGTTGATCCCGTCCGGTCCGACGAAGACCGACGAGTTGCCGAGCAGGTGGACACACACGAACAGGAGCAGGATGAGCCCGGTGATTCCCATCAGGAGCTTTCTGCCCACGGAGCTTTGCGTCAGTAACATGATGTCTTTTCCCTCGATTGAAATTTCATTTGCCAAACTGGGGCATGAAAACCCCAGGCCTCTATGCGCTATGCCCCGTCGCCGCTCTCCGGATGGACTCACAGAGAATGTGGGCGCCGAAGACCGGTGAAGAAACAGGTGGAGCACGCCATTCGCCGTAGGATTTCATGATTCAGACCCCCTTTTCGGGAAAAAGGAATGGATTGGAACCGGCGCCAGGGTCAAAAGACCACGGACACCCTTTGAAGATGGCAGAATTTTAACGGGGCAGAAACTGGTTCTAAGTACCATTCGGGGTGTATACGTGTCAACTTAAAAGTGCATATTGTATACACCTTTCAAACAGTGTTAGGACCGCTTCCCGGGCCGTTTCCAGGCCGGTCCGCAGCCCCTCTCTCCGGTTGCTTTCCAAGGCGGCATCTGCTAGAGTCCGCAAGGCATGCCCGGATCATTTCGGGCTATTCTTTTTCCCCGGCTCGCCCCCAACTGGATGACTCCGATGTTTGACTTTCAGCTCCTCGCCACCGACCGCACCACCCGCGCCCGCCGCGGCCGTCTCAACACGCCCCACGGGGTGATCGAGACGCCGATCTTCATGCCGGTCGGCACTCATGCCGCCATGAAGGCAATGACGCCCGACCAGGTTGGCGAATGCGGCGCCCAGATCATCCTCGCCAACACCTACCATCTCCATCTCAAACCGGGCGAGGCGCTGGTACAGAAGGCCGGCGGCCTGCACCGCTTCATGAACTGGGGAAAACCGATCCTCACCGACAGCGGCGGCTTCCAGGTCTTTTCCCTGCCCAAGAAACGCATCACCGAGAACGGTGTTTTCTTCCGTCACGAGGTAACCGGCGAGGAGATTTTCCTGGGCCCCAAGGAAGCGATGGCGATCGAGAATGCTCTCGGCGCCGACATCATCATGGCGTTCGACGAATGTATCCCCTATCCCTCCGATCATGGCTACGCCGCCAACTCCATCCGCAAGACGATCCGCTGGGCCGAGCAATGCCGCAAGTCCCACCAGCGCACCGATCAGGCCCTCTTCGGCATCGTCCAGGGGAGCGTCTATCCCGACCTGCGCCGGGAATGCGCCGAGCAGCTGACCGCCCTCGATTTTCCCGGCTACGCCATCGGTGGCGTCAGCGTCGGCGAGGGGCTGGATCTGCTCAAGCAGGTGGTCGACGACACCGAACCCTTCCTGCCGGCCAACAAGCCGCGCTACCTGATGGGCGTGGGATTGCCGGAGGACATCCTCGAAAGCATCGAACGCGGCATGGACATGTTCGACTGCGTCATCCCTACCCGCTACGCGCGCAGCGCCACCCTCTTCACCAGCCGCGGCAAGATCCGCCTCACCCATCGCCGCTACCGGCGCGACTTCTTCCCCGTTGATGCCGCCTGTGACTGTTACTGCTGCCGGAACTTTACCCGGGCTTACCTCCACCACCTTTACAACGCCAATGAAATCCTCTCGGCGATCCTGGCGGCGATCCACAATGTACGCTTTTACCTGAACATGGTGGCCGGCGCGCGGGAAGCGATCGAGAGCGGCGACTATGCCGCCTTCAAGGCCGAGTTCCTGGGCCTTTATGGCACGAGCGGCGGCGACGAGTAACCGGACCCATGCCAGGCCCCGCATCCCGGACGCAGGGAGGCGCCGTTGAGTGAAAATCACCCCGCCGGCCAGCTTGACCCCGACCTGGTGGGCCGCCTGCGACAAGCGTTAACCGCAACCTCCGCCAACCTCTTCCAGGTTCTGCAGGATCCGGCTCCGGAGGTCCTGCGCGCGGCGCTGAAAAACCGTGCTCTTCGCGAAGAGCACCTCCTCGCCCTGTTGAAACGGCGGGATCTCCCCGAGGATCTGCTTCGGGCCTTGTCCCAGCTCCCTCTGGTCGAAACCAGTCACCGCCTGAAGCTGGCCCTCGCCGCCAATCCCGGCACCCCGGGAGCGGTCACCCTCACCCTCCTCCCCCACCTCTATCTCTTTGAACTCCTCAATCTCTGCATTCTTCCCGGCACCACCCCCGACCAGCGCCTTGCCGCCGAACGGGTCATCCTGCAGCGGCTGCCGACGGTCGAACTTGGCCACAAGCTGACTCTGGCCCGGCGCGGCACCCCGGTGCTGCTCGCCGCGTTGCTGCGGGAGGGAGAACCCCGGGTGGTCGAGGCCTGTCTCGCCAATGGGCAGCTCCGGGAAGTGGCCATCCTGCAGTTCCTCAACAGCGCCGCCGCCAGTGCCGAGACCATCTCCATGGTCGCGCGTCACCCGCGCTGGAAGAGCCGCCCCAACCTGCGGCTCGCCATCCTCAAAAACCGCCGGACCCCGGCGATCTGGTTCACCCTCTTCCTCCCCGCCCTGCGCACCCCCGACCTGCACAACCTGCTCGCCGGCCGGCGCCTTTCCCCCGCCCAGAGAGAACTGGTCTCCGACGAACTAAGGCGCCGTGGTCACGGCTGACCTGGGCCGTTTCCAGCGCAAGTCGCCGCTATTCACTAACGGCAAGAACGCTGTGGTAACAAGGGAAGTGAGCTGCGCCCCAAGGGGCAAACCGTGGGGCAGGAGACGGATGGGACTGGGGGCGAGCCGGATTTGAGGCTGGGTGGGAACCGGAGTTAAAGGCAGACCTTCATAACCTGGTCAAAATCGGTCTGTCCAGCCAGCACCTTGGCGACACCGTCCATTTTCAGGCTGCGCATCCCCTGGTCGAGAGCGAGATCCCGGATCTCTTCAAGGGGAAGATTGCGCTTGATGGCATGCTTGATCTCCGCGGTTGCGACCAAAACTTCATGCAGGGCAACCCGTCCCCGATACCCCTTGCCGTCACATTTTTCACACCCCTCGGCCAGCATCAGGACGGCATCGGGTGACCATGCGGGAAAGCCATCCGCATGATACCGCTCTTCACCATAGGCGGCGATCAAGTCGGACCAGGTCTCTCGGGACGCAGGCCGGGGCCGGCGACAGTGGCTGCACAGCGCCCGCGCCAGGCGCTGGGCGATTACCCCGAGCACGGCATCGGAAAAGCTGAACGGATCCATCCCCATCTCGATCAGCCGGGTGAGGGTCTCGGGGGCGCTGTTGGTGTGCAGAGTGCTCAGGACGAGGTGCCCGGTCAGGGACGCCTCGATGGCGATTTTGGCGGTCTCCACATCGCGCATCTCGCCGACCATGATGACGTCGGGGTCGGCGCGCAGGAAGGAACGCAGCGCCTCGGCGAAACCAAAACCGATTCGTGGATGGACCGGGACCTGGCGCAAACCGGACTGGGTAATCTCAACCGGGTCCTCGACGGTCCAGATTTTCCGCTCCGGAGTGTTGATCACGGCGAGCGCGGAATGGAGCGTCGTCGTTTTCCCCGAACCGGTCGGCCCGACGCAGAGGATCAGGCCATAGGGTTTGCGCAGAAAATCATGGAAGGCATTGAGATTGCGAGAGGAGAAGCCGAGCTGGTCGAGGGGCAGCGGCTTGGAGGAACTCAGCACCCGCAAGACGGCGTCTTCCTGGCCACCGACGGTGGGGGTGATTTCGACCCGGTATTCGAGGAGTTTGCGCCCGACCCGCAGCAGGATCTTGCCGCTCTGCGGCTTACGGCGCTCGGCGATATCGAGGTTGGACATGATCTTCAGGCGCGCGATGACCGCGCGTTTGAAGACGCCGGCGATTCTGTGAGCCACCAGGCAAGAGCCATCGATGCGGTGCCGAATCCGCAGCGGGGCCGAACCGGGACCGGGCTCGAAGTGGATATCCGATACCCCCTCCTGGTGGGCCTCGATGAGAAGCCGGTTGACGACATTGATCACCTGGGAGTCGCTCTCGCTGACCTCGGAGCCGAACTCCTTCGCCTCATCCTCTTCGAAGGTGGCAATCTCACCGTCGAGTTGCCCGAGGAGCGAATCGACCGAACCCTCGGGGGTGTAATAACGGGTCAGGGCATCGTCGATGGCGGCCGCATAGGCAACCACCAGATCGATGTGGCAACCGGTCGCAAAGCGCAGGCTGTCGGCAATGGTCGTGTCGGTGGGGGCTGAGGTCGCGATCAGCAGCCGGTTGCCGTCCCGCTCCAGGGGCAGGACCTTGAACCGGTAGGCCATGCCGCTGGAGAGGGCGGCAAGGGCCTCCTCCTGCGGCTCGACCGCGCTCAGATCGACCAGGGGGAGCCGGAATTTTGTGGCCAGGGCGACCATCAGCTGTTCCTCGGTAATCAGGCCCCGTTCAATCAGCAGGTCCCCGATCCGCTTGCTCTTCCCCTGTTCCTGGCTGGCAACCGCCTTCTCCACCTGTTCCCGGGTCACCAGTCCGGCCGCAATCAGGATGTCGCCAACCCGCGCATTTTTCGGCAGACTCCCCTCAGCAGGAGGGTGTTGCAGGGTCGCCTCAATGGTCCCCTGGGGGAGGTTGTTCTCCTCGGCGAGAATCTCCCCAACCCGGCGACGCCGCAAGCGATCCTGCTCGGCGAGAGCCGCGTTCATATCGGTTTCCCGCAACACCCCATTTTCCAGCAGTATTTGCCCGACCGGGCGCTGCAGCTGCCGCAGCCGGATGCCGTGGCTGGTGAAAAAAATCGACTGGTAGGGTCCCTGTCCATCTTCGGGAAAACCAAAGAAGCCGGCGGTGAACTTGTCCCGATCCGGAATCTGCACGCGAAAGGTCTCGCCGTTCATGGTGAGAACCTCCTCGTACCCCCCCCCCAGCTCGGCATTGACGATCTTTACCGCCGGCCCACAGAACTTGATGCAGGCCAGCTCGGAGAGACGGAATGTCAGTGCGCGACCCTGCCCCTCGAGGAGAACCTCGACGACCCCCTCGCCCGGCTTGAAGGGTCGTTTCAGCACCCCCTCGACCTCCGCGCGGTCGAGAAAGTTCAAAAATACTCGTTGTTCCATCGCTTGCGCCTCCGGTCGACATAAAATTCATACCAGGCCCGCCACCACAGCGGGAATGATGAAAGAAGGAGCATTACAACTTTTGGCATCTCTTTCCTGCTCCTGCTCTGGTCACGACCCCTGGCGAAATTTTGATCCTCGATTCAGCCTGCAGTAAGCTCCGAGGTGCAGTTGGGGCAGCGACTCGCCTTGATTGGTATGGCGGTGAAACAAAAGGGACAATCCCGGGTGGTCGGCTCAGCCACCGGAGCTTCCTCCTGCCGCTTCATCCTGTTGAGCGAACGGACCAGGAAAAAGACCGCAAAGGCAACGATCACGAAACTGACGACCGCATTGAAAAAGAGACCGAAGTTGATGGTCACGGCACCCGCCTTCTGGGCATCAGCCAGAGTGAGATAAGGGGCGGCCGTAGCCCCTTCCCGGAGCACCACATACAAGTCGGAGAAATCGACATTTCCCAGCAGCAGGCCGATCGGCGGCATGATGACATCGGCGACGAGAGACTTGACGATGGTACCAAAGGCACCGCCGATAATAATCCCGACCGCCATGTCGACGACGTTGCCGCGCATGGCAAACTCTTTGAATTCCTTCACCATGGCCATCCCATTCATCTCCTTCTCAAGGGTGAATCTGATTTCAACCGGGATTCCATGATGGTCACGACTGCACAGTTGCAGTCGCCCGGCATGGAGGAAGTCTACCACTCTGGCGGCAAATGCAAGGGAGGGACGGGTGAGGAGCTACCCTTCCGCCCAGAGCGGTCCCTGGTGCGGAAGCCTAGAACCCCTCGAAAGCGGTCACGGCCCGGCGAAATGGCCCGGGAAGCCGGACCGGGCGCCGGCTCTGGTAATCGAAGGCAACCAGGCTGGTTGTCCCCTCGGCAACGGCGGCACCACCCCGTTCGATGCGGTAGCTCATGATAAAAGACGAGTTGCGCAGTTCGCTGACCCGGACGCCGATTTCAAGCTGTTGGCCGAGAAACATCTCCGCCAGGTAGCGAACCTGTGCCTCGGGAAGGATGATGCCACAGCCGCCAATATCGAGTTCCGAGAAATCGCCGAGATGGCCCAGATAAGCAATGCGTGCATCCTGGAAAAAACTGAGAACCGCGGCGTTGGAGACATGACCACCGTAGTTGATGTCGGCCACCCGAACCGTGTAAGGGATGCTGAAACGAAAATTTTCCATGGCACATACTCCCGGATTTCAATTTCCAGCTGGGACTGTCAAAAAAGCGGCCGCACCAATTCACTTCCTGGCGGGAGGCCGGCTCTCGTTCGCGACGGTTATCGGCTTCGGCGGCAAGGGGAACCAGAGCGTGAAGGTCGTCCCACCTCCGGGTGAACTTTCGACCTCAATGCGGCCGCCATGCTCCGAAACGATATTGTGGCTGATGGAGAGCCCCAGGCCGGTCCCCGCCCCCTTGCTGGTGTAAAAAGGTTCGAAGATCAAGGGGAGACGCTCTGCCGGTATCCCCTCTCCGGAATCAGCAACGGCAATTCGCACCTGATCATCCTGGAGTGCGGCGCTCAGTCGCAGGACCCCTCCCGCCGGCATCGCTTCGATGGCATTGGTCAGGAGGTTGAGGAATGCCTGTTTCAGTTTGTCGCGGTCAAGGGGGAAGGAGGGCAGGTTCTCCGGGATACTCTGCTGCAGGGAGATTCCGGCCTTGCGACATTGCCCTTCGACCAGGAAGAGGGTGTCGGCGAGAACGCCGCCGATTGCATCGTTTTGCAGGCGCAACTTGGGGAGCGCAGCGAATTCGAGCAGTTCATTGACCAGCCCCTCGAGGCGCTCGATTTCACTCAGGGCGCGCCGGATCAGCACCTGGTCGCCACTGCTGCTGATCAGCCGGTCGTGCAGTTCATCGAGCAACAGACTGAGCCCGGTCAGCGGGTTCCGAATTTCGTGGGCGATCCCGGCGGAGAGCCGCCCCAGGGAGGCGAGGCGATCCATGCGCGCCAGGTGATGGCGCATCTCGACCCGCTCGGTGAGATCCTCCACCGTCAGCAGTTGCCCCCCCGCTTCGCCGAAACTGAGCGGCAGCAGGGCAAGGCGGAAGGTGCGCTCCTTGCCATCGCGGCTGGCAATAACGTAATCACTCCAGATCCCGCGCGCCCCTTTGGCCGCCTCTCCTGCACCGAGGGCGCCGAGAAGTTCCGGCCACCCGGCCAGCAGTACCGCGGCCGATTGGGGTGCGGCAAGGACCGGCAGATCGAGAATCTGCCGCGCCGGCCCGTTGGCCGAAGTCACGTTGCCGCCCGCGTCAAGGGTAAAGATTCCCGTTTCGACATTTTCGAAGATCGTCTCCTTGAAGTTGCGTTCGCGGAGAATCTCCTTGCGCGACCGGCGCAGGGCCTGGAGGGTGCGCAGCAGGCGGCCCCGGCGTTCATTGAGTTCGCGGGCCATGGTATTGAAGGAGGCGGCGAGCTGCCCGACTTCATCATGGCCGGAGACCGGCACCTCGGTGGCCAGCTTCCCCCGCGCCATCTTCCGGGTCCCGTCAATCAGCTCCAGGAGCGGTCCGGTAATCCCGCGCGACAATCGCCAGGCAGCGAACAGGACCAGCAACCCGGTGAGGGTGATCATCAGGGAGGAACCGCTGACGAAACGGGTGATTTCGCGCCGGATAACTGCCGAGGTGGCGAGAGCGGTCTTGTGAAACTGGCGCACCTCGGCGCCAATCGTCACGCCGCCAAAGATTCCCCGGTCACCATAACTCCCCCCGCTATACCGAATTGGCGCGTAGGCCATGATCTTCTCCGAGCCACCGACATTGGTGACATCGGCCACCCCCGATTGGCCGTCGAGAACAGCGCTGGCCACGACCGGATAATTGGGATGGACGAAACCGGCGTTGAAGAGATTAAAGGGGATACGCCCGGCCTGGACATCCTCAAAACTGGAGGCAAGGGTATAGGGGGGAACGAGCCGGCCCTGGGAATCCAGCCCGCGGATGTCCCAGAACTTGGGGTGGGCGATCATCCACCCCTCGTCATCAAATAAAAAGGCGTAGTTGCCGCTGTCGTAGGAGGGAAAGACGACGTAGCGTTCCTCCGTCGGCATGATGTGCTGGGTGAACTCCATCAGGTGACGGTGATCGAGAGAGAGCACGACCACCCCCCGCAAGGTGCCGTCCGGGGCGCGCTGCGGCATGGCGAAGCGGACCACTCCCTGGTAGCTCGCCCCCTCCACCGCTTCCTCGGGGCTGGCGGCGTCCCCCAGCTGCGCCTGGCGTCCGACATGCCAGCCGGTGACATGGGACACATAGACCGCACCGGCGGGCAACCGGGCCGCTTCCCTGAAGTAGGTTTCGCTGCGATAGGTCGTATCGGCCGGGTCGGCAACCTTGCGCAACTCCCGGCTCACCACCCCGTCGACAATCCGGAGTCGCTCGAAGCCGTCGGCACCGACAAATGCCAGTTCCCGGTAAAGGGGGATTTCGTCGCGGCATTCCTGCGGGGCCCGATTGGTTCCGCAGCGCTGCCAGATCGCGCGATGATGGTTGGCACTGAAGGCGAGGTAGGAATCGGGCCGGGCGGGGAGGAGTGCCAGGTCGCGCAGGTCCCCTTCGACCCGTTGCAGAAAGTCGCCGACATCGGTTGCAACCATCTCGGCGCGCAGTTGCAAGGCCCGGGCGGCCTGCTGATCGATGGCGGCAGTCGCACTGGCGCGCAGCAGTGACTCCACCAGCCGCAGACTGTGGTTGGAACTGACCAGCAGCAGAATCAGCGGGATCAGCGACAGGGCCCAGAAGGCATAGAGCACCTTGCGGTGCAGGTTCAGACGCGGCATGGACGGGAGTATAGCAGCAGGGCGGGGCTGTCGACCACCCTGTTGGGACAGTCGCTAAAAAATTAGCAGCTCAGGCGGCGGGTCGCGTAGAGCAATTCGCGGGAATTGACCGCCAGCGGGAGCAGCCGCTGGTGCCGGGAGAGTGCTTCTTCGAGGGAAATCCCGTCGTTGATGATGACGTCACGGGGGGTAAAGAAAGTCTTGGCAACATGCGTACCATCCGCCCGCCGAAAGATCAGAATTTCGTAATCGTTTCCGGCAATCGCATGGTGGGTGGTGTGAACCAGAGTTTCCATAATCGTCCCCCCCGGGGGTTCGGCAGGTTTAGCCAAAGTGCCCGGCTGACGGGCGCCAATAAAATATGGATTCTATTTTTGAGCAAAATTCAGGCCAACCAGAAAATCTCCCCAGGTGCAAACGAGAGACGCCCGCAACGGCGGGGCCGTCACGGGCGTCACTGGAAGAACCAGACCAATCCTCTCAAGTTATTTAACCGGTCGGTCGCCGTCTATTTACGGCGACTAAGGACATAGTCGGCCACGGTTTCTAGGGCGTCCCGCTCCTGGCCGGAGGCAAAGGCGGCGAGGTGGGACTTGGCACGGGCAACCATATCGGCGGCACGGCGGCGGGTGTATTCGATCCCCTGGTAGCGCTCGATCAGCGCCGTCACCCGGGTCAGGGCGACATCGTCCAAATCCTCGGCCTCGACTATTACAGCCACTTCCTGGCGCTCGGCAGGGGTACACTGGCGCAGGGCGTGGATCAGCGGCAGGGTCATTTTCCCTTCGGCAAGATCATGCCCCTTGGCCTTGCCGAACTCGTCCTGGTCAGCCACGTAATCGAGGGCATCGTCCATCAACTGGAAGGCAATTCCCAAATCCATGCCATAAGCGGCGAGGGCTTCCTCCTGCTGGGGCTCCAGGTTGCCGAGGATGCCGCCGACGCGACAGGCGGCGGAGATCAGAATGGCCGTTTTGTTCTCGATCACATTCAGGTAACTCGCCTCGTCGATATCGAGGTCACAGGTACTGATCAGCTGCTGGACTTCCCCCTCGGCCATCTGCGTGGTGGCATCGGAGAGTGCCTGGAGGACCGCCAGGCTGCCGCCCCTAACCATGAGCGAGAAGGACTTGGCGAACAGAAAATCACCGACCAGTACCGAGGCCTCGTTCCCCCAGACCGAATTGGCGGAAGCATTGCCGCGCCGCAGCACGGCGCTGTCGACTACGTCGTCATGCAGCAGGGTCGCGGTGTGGATAAACTCGACGACGCTGGCCAGACCGATATGGGCGTCGCCGCGGTAACCGGCCAGGCGCGCACAAAGAAGGAGCAGAATCGGCCGGATCCGTTTGCCGCCGCTGGCCAGGACATATTCCCCAACCTTGCGGATCAGGACCACATCCGAGGTCAGGTCGATCTTGAACTGGGCTTCCACCCGTTGCAGATCGTCTTTCAGTTGGGCCAGTACCTTGTCCATAAGTGTCAAGCCATCTCCGGCAAATAGGAAATTCTCGTCATCCTAAAGAATCGTCGTAACCCTTGTCAAAACTTTTTTCCGGGCTTTGAATGGGCAATTGCAAGCGGAAGCAGGCGCCGGCCCCTTCCCGAGCCTCAGCCTCGAGACTCCCGCCATGCTCTTCGATCAATTTCCTGCAGACCGGCAAACCGAGCCCCGTCCCCTCACCGCTTGGTTTGGTGGAGAAAAAGGGCTCGAAGATTCGTTCCCGCAACTCGGGTGGTATCCCCGGCCCGTCATCGCAAATGCGCAGCACCAGGGCTCCCCCCTCCCGGGCCAGTTCCATGTCGATCATGCCCTGACCACCAAGAGCCTGGGCGGCGTTGATCAACAGATTGACCAGCACCTGGCGCAGACGGTCGGCATCGCCGACCAGCAACGGCAGATCGGGGTCAATGGCAAGGCGACAGTCGATGCCGCGAAAAATCTTCTGGGGCTGCAGCGAGGTCAGGGTCTCGCGCACCAGAAGGGTGAAGTCGAGGGGTTCCCACTGCACCGGGGTGCTGCGGGCCAGTCCGAGCAAACCGCCGGTAATGCGCCGACAGCGCTGACATTCGGCGATGATTGCCAACACGTCCTCGCGCCGCGGGTCGGTCTCCGGCAAGTCTTCCAGCAGCAGCTCGGCATAGCCGAGAATAATGCCGACCGGGTTGTCGATTTCGTGGGAAACTCCTGCCGCCAACTGGCCGATAGTGGCAAGGCGCTCGGCCCGGATCAGGTGTTCCTGGATCGCCTGCAGTTCGGCGTTGGCCCGGATCAGGGCGGCGTGTTTGGCCGTCAATTCGTCCTGGTTGGCGGCCAGGCTCGCCGCCATTTCGTTAAAAGCCCGGGCCAGGGTCGCCAGTTCATCCCGCCCGTTTTCGGCAATCCGCGTTGCCAACTGGCCGCGGGCAACGGCACGGGCGCCGGCGGTCAGGGCCTGGATCGGCCGGGTCACCCGCCGCGCGCCAAGCCCGGTGAGGAGCAGGGAGCAAATCAGGGCAATACCGCCGATGCGCCACGATTGCTGACGCATCTCGAGCAGGCGGCGGTCGACGGAATCGAAGGAGACCAGGTAGCGGATGGTCAGCACCTGGGCCCCGGTCGGCCCGAACGCAGGCTCGGTCAGGTCGAGAAGCCGCTGGCCATCCTCCAGGTGCAGGGTCTGCACCGTCATGCGCGGCACCTTCAAACGCTCGCGGTCCACCGCGATGCTGTCAAGTTTAAGGGGGAGATCGAGGTAATCGGGAAACTGGGGAGACTGGAACAGGAGACGCCCGGCCGGGCTGTAAATCTCGAAGCGCACCAGGTCACGGTTAAAACTGAGGAAGTCATAGACATCCTGAAGCACCACGCTCTCCCGGGGGGGGAAGTCCCCCCGGAAAAGTTTCAGGAGTTCAGGTGTCGCCAGCCGGGCAAAAGAGCTGTTCTGGGTCCGCAGGTGGTCCTCCCACTGGCGGGCCTGTTGCCGTTCCAGGGTCAGAAACGCAATGAGCAGCACCACCACCAGGGTACCGCCCGAATAGAGAAAGAATTTCCGCCCCAGCGTCAATGGCACAGCCCTGCCCCCTTTCCGACCGGGGCAACAGCCACGGTGCTGGCATCATAGTGAAGCGGTGATATAACTGTCAACTACATGCCCCGAACTACATACCCAGGCTACAGAACCCGGGCTGACCTGCGCCCGGAAAACAAAATACGACAACCGGGTTGACATCCAACCGGCACTGAGTAATATAGGACAATTTTTATCTCTTTTACCTTCAGCGGGGGACCCTGCCTGCCCCGCTTCCCGGCCACACCGGGAGGGACCTGCCACGATCTCAAGGAGGCGCCATGGAACAACCCGGCTACAATTACGCCATCGTCCGCAGCTTCGTCAGCTGGAGCATCCTCTGGGGGCTGGTCGCCGTGCTGGTCGGCGTCCTGATCTCCTTCCAGCTGGTCTACCCTGACCTCAACTTCCCGCCCTACCTCACCTACGGCCGCCTGCGCCCGCTGCACACTAATGCCGGCATCTTCGGCTGGGCCATCGGCAGCTTCTTCGCCACCTTCCTCTACATGGTACAGCGTCTCACCCGCCGCCCCTTGTGGAGCAATGGCCTGGCGCGCTTCCAGCTCTGGTTTTTCAACGCTACCATCATCGCCGCCGCCATTACCCTCCTGCTCGGGTTCAACACCTCCAAGGAGTACCACGAGCTGGAGTGGCCGGTGGACGTCATGGTGGTCATCCTCTGGGTGGTCTTCGCCATCAACATCGTCATGACGATCATCAAGCGCCGGGAAGAGCAGATGTACATCTCGCTCTGGTTCATGCTCGCCTCCATCGTTGGCGTTGCCATCCTCTATCTGGTCAATGCAGCGGAGGTTCCGGTCTCTCTCTTCAAGTCCTATTCGGCCTATGCCGGCACCAATGACGCCAACGTCCAGTGGTGGTATGGCCACAACGCGGTGGCGATGGTGCTGACGGCGCCGCCGCTGGCGGTCTTTTACTATTTTCTGCCAAAATCGACCGGGGTGCCGATCTACAGCCACCGCCTCTCCATCGTCGCCTTCTGGTCGCTGATCTTCATGTATCTCTGGACCGGCGCCCACCACCTGCTCTGGACCCCGGTGCCGGACTGGATCCAGACCCTGGCGATGGCCTTCTCGGTAATGTTGATCGCGCCCTCCTGGGGTTCGGTCTTCAACGGCTACCTGTCGATGGGGGGGCAGTGGCACCAGATGCGGGAGAATTACCTGGTCAAGTTCCTGATCCTCGGCATCACCTTCTACGGCCTGCAGACCCTGCAGGGTCCGCTGCAGGCGATACGATCCTTTTCGGCTTTCATTCATTACACTGACTGGGTTCCCGGCCACGTTCACATGGGAGCCCTGGGTTGGGTTTCCCTGGTACTTTTCGCCGCCATCTACTACCTGGTGCCACGCATTTACGGCCGGGAGCTCTACAGCATCCCCTTGGCCAACCTTCACTTCTGGCTGGTTCTGCTCGGTCAGCTCGGCTATTCCGTCTCCATGTGGATCGCCGGAGTGCAGCAGGCCGGCATGTGGCACAGCCTCAATCCCGACGGCAGCCTCGCCTACTCCTTCATGGAAACCCTGATCGAACTCTACCCCTATTGGTGGATTCGGGCGATCAGCGGGGTGATTTACCTTGTCGGCCTCGCCACTTTCATCTACAACCTGTTCATGACGGTTCGCCGCGGCAAGCCCGCCGGCGCAATCGCTCAGAACGCTTGAGAGGGGAGGTCGACGTCATGTGGGAAAAAAAACCGGTCCTCTTTCTGCTGCTGGCTACCCTGACCATTCTGGTTGGCACCATCATCACCATGGTGCTTCCCTTCGCCTGGGTCAATACCGAAGCCGACCGTATCGCCAGCGTCAAACCCTATACCGCCCTGCAGCTGGCCGGCCGCGATGTCTATATCCGCGAGGGATGCAACAACTGCCATACCCAAACGGTACGGCCGCTGGTCGCCGAAGTGTTGCGCTACGGGGACTATTCGAAGTCGGGTGAGTTCGTCTACGACCGTCCCCACCTCTGGGGCTCGCGCCGTACCGGGCCGGACCTGGCCCGCATCGGCGGCAAGTATCCGGACGCCTGGCATTACCAGCACATGGCCGCGCCAACTTCCATGGTGCCCCGTTCCAACATGCCGGCCTACGCCTTTCTCGGCTTAGGGCTGGTCGACCCGGCCTACACCCGAAAAAAGATGGAGGTTTTGGACTTCCCATACCAGGAGGCTGACATTACCGCCCTGCAGGGAAAGAGCGAGATGGATGCCCTCGTCGCTTACCTGCAGAAACTCGGCAGCGACATCCCCTGGCGCCAGGCCGCGCAGACGATCATGGTCGGCGAATTGCAGAACCCCTACCAGAGCGATTCCAGCGTCCTGGAAGCCGGGGGAGCCCTGTTCGCCCAGCACTGTGCCGCCTGCCACGGCGACGACATGACCGGCGGTATCGCTGCTGACATCCACGACCTTGACCTGCCCGATGCCGACCTTTACGAAATCATTTTCAACGGTATCCCCGACGCCGGTATGCCGGGCTTCGCGGCCCTCGGTCCCGACCGGGTCTGGAAGCTCGTCACCTTCGTCAAGTACCACAAGCGCCACTGATGAGATGGGCCTCGCTCCTTTATCTGGGGATCACCTTCGGCCTCTTCCTGGTCTTTGCGGTTATTGTGGTGCGCACCTACAGCCGCAAGCGCAAGGAGACCTTGGAGGAACCGAAAAACCGTATGCTTGATGACGACTGACTTTCGCGGAGGAATTCGCTATGGCCATGCTCGACGACCACGAACACAAACACGCTGTGCACAATTTTGACGGGATCATTGAAAATCGCGTCACCGCGCCGCCCGCCTACTTCTCCGTCCTCTTCTACGGGCTGATTCTCTGGGGTGTCATCTTCTCCGCCTACTACCTGCTCTCCGGCTGGAGTTCTGAGGCCGAGTTCGAGCAGAAGATGGCGACCCACCAACAGCAGGTGGATCAGCAGGGCGGCAAGACTCCTTCAGGATCAGCAGCAGCGGTTGCGGCTAAGCCCGCCGAGCAGAGCCAGGCAGACCAGGTCGCGGCCGGCAAGGAGCTTTTTGCGCAACATTGTGCGGCTTGCCATGGCGCCGCTGCGACCGGCGGTATCGGACCCGACCTGACGGCCAAAACCCTCAAGTTCGGCCGTACCACTGCTGACATCGAGACCTCGATCAGCGGCGGCCGGCCGGGCGGCATGCCGGCCTTCGGCAACCAGCTCTCCAAGGACCAGATCGCCAGCCTGACCGCCTTTATCGAATCGCTTTAAGGAAACCGGCGGGGGAGTTACTCCCCCGCCGGCCTTTTCCCCGCCATGACCAAGTCCACCCCCCATCGCCTCGGCCCCTGGCGCCGAACTTTCCAGTGGTGCACTTCGTTGGTCCTGGTGGTGATTCCGTTTATCCGCAGCGGGGATCAAAGCCTGCTGCGGCTCGATATTCCGACCCTCTCGCTTCAGCTCTTCGGCAGCACCCTCCATCTCGAAGAGCTCTATCTCTTCCTGCTGCTGGCCCTCTCCCTGATCTTCCTCTTCCTGCTGGTGACCCTGGCGTTCGGACGGGCCTGGTGCGGCTGGGCCTGTCCGCAGACGACCCTGAGCGATCTCAGCGAGGGGCTCGCCCGCCGCCTCGGCCTGGAGCTGGAGCAGGGCGGCTTTTCCGGCGCTCCCTGGCGCCGCGGGCTGCTGCACCTGCTCCTCATCCTGCTGGCCTTGCTGGTCGGCGCCAACCTGGTCTGGTATTTCATCTCCCCCTACAGCTTCTTTCCCCGGCTGTTTACCCTATCGCTCCCCCTTGGCGCAGTGATTTCCCTTTTGGGCACGGCCCTGATCGTCTACCTCGACCTGGTCTGGCTGCGACGGCTCTTTTGTCAGGAGTTTTGCCCTTACGGCCGTTTCCAGACCGTCCTGGTCGATTCCGGTACCCTGACCCTGCGTTATCACCCCGACCACGCCGACCGCTGTATCCAGTGTGGCGCCTGTGTCCGGGCCTGCCCGATGAAGATCGACATTCGCCGCGGCTATCAGGTAGAATGCATCAACTGCGGTCGCTGTCTCGATGCCTGCCGGGAGGTCATGGCCCGTCGCGGCCAGAGTGGAATCATCCGTTATACCTTCGGAGTCGATGGCAATGGCTTCGCTGCCCTCCTCAATCTGCGCATGCTGCTGGTCGGCGCTGCCTTCATCCTCCTCTCCGCGGTGCTGGTCGTCGCGACCCTCAACCGGCCGCTGGCGACTCTCAAACTGGCGCGCGCGGGAAATATCGCACCCCGCGCGCTGGAGGATGGAAGGGTGGCCACCATGTTCACCACCGTCATCGCCAACCGCGGTGCCGCTCCCTTGTCGCTGACCCTCTCTGCCCATGACGACAAGGGGCACACCCTGGAGTTGCGGGGTCCGACTGAGCAACTGCAGGTGCAGCCGAATGAACGGCGCCAACTCAGCATTCTGCTTCTCGCCCCCGCCGCCCCGCAGCGGCAGGCAGTCGATTTCAGGCTGAGCAACAGCCAGGGAGAACCCCTTGCCAGCAGTCGGGCCTACCTCGATCCGTTACCCGGGAGTCATTAATGAAACAAGTCATCCGCCGTCGCCATTGGCAGCCCCTGCTGACGATTCTCATCGTCCTTTTCCTCGCTCTGACCGCCTGGGCCATCGACCAGGCCCGGCAGAAGGGGAGCGCGGTCAGCGACCAGGATTATTATCGCCACGGCCTCGCCTACAATGAAAACGCAGGGGGCTCTGAGGCTGGTGCAACAGGCAGCTGGTCGCTTACTTTCCAGCTTGACGGCACCCTCCTGGAGATCCGCCTGCAGGCCGCTGACGGCAGCAGCGTCAGCGGCGCCAAGGGCGAAATCGTCCTGCTCGGATCCCGTCCCGGCGCCATGAAACGCTTCGACCTGTTCCTTACCGAAGGGGACCCCGGCCAATACCTGGTGCGCCTCCCCGAAGGTCTGGATGGACAGGTCATGGCCCAGCTCACCCTGGAGAAGGGGAGCACCAGCCTGCACCGCAGCCTGTTACTGAACTTCTGAGACGCGGGCCCCGCTTCCGCCCCGCTCCGAGCCAATCCCGATGATGACTCCTTCTGACCAGTGCGCCCATTGCGGCCTGCCGATTCCGCCCGGGGAGCGCATCAGCGAAACCCTGCCCGATCGCCGGCTCGATTTCTGCTGCCAGGGGTGTCACGGCGCCTTCCGGATTATCAACGGCGCCGGCCTCGATCGTTTCTACCGTGAACGGCATTGGGAGGAGAGCGGTCTGCCGACCGGGGCCTATCGCGGCCGCTTCGATCCGGCCACCCTGGCCAACGAGGTTCGCATGACCCCGGACGGCGCCGAACTAACCTTTCTGGTCGAGGGGGTACGCTGCGCCACCTGTGTCTGGCTCAACGAGAAGATTCTCTCCCGCCTTTCCGGAGTGCTCGATGCCCGGCTCAACTATGCAAGCCATCGGGCGCGGGTCCGTTTTGACCCGGCCAGGACCACTCCCGTAGCGATTTTCGAAACCGTCAGCAGCCTCGGCTACCTCCCCCGCCTCGACAGCCATGACAGCCAAACGCAGCTTCGTCTGCAGGAACGCCGCCGACTGCTGATCCGTTTTACCACCGCGGCCTTTCTCTCTCTGCAACTGATGGGATTTTCGATCGCGCTATATGCCGGTTATTTCCAGGGCATGGCCCCCGGCATCCGAAGTCTGGTGCAGTGGCTTGCCGCCATCGTCACCACCCCGGTCATCTTCTTTTCCGGGTCATCCTTTCTTACCGGAGCCTGGCGCAGCCTGCGCAACCGCACCCCGGACATGGAGCTGCTCATCGCCCTCGGCGTTCTGGCGGCTTATGGCTACAGCATGGTGGCACTGCTGCGGGGAGGCGAAGTCTATTTCGATACGGCGGCGATGATCGTGACCCTGGTCCTGCTCGGCCGCTTGCTCGAAAATGGTGCACGCCAGCGGGCGGCGGAAGGAATCGAACGCCTGCAGGCCCTCGCCCCGGATACTGCCTGCCGCATTGCCGACAATATTGAAGAGCTGGTCGACAGTGCGCTGCTTCGCCCCGGCGACCTGATTCTGGTGCGCCCCGGCGAACGGGTCCCGGTCGATGCCGCAGTGGTCTCCGGCAGTACCGAAGTCGACGAGGCCGTGGTCAGCGGCGAACCCTTGCCGGTCCTGCGCGGGCCCGGCGACCCGCTTCTCTCCGGCAGCCTCAATCTGAGTACGGCCGTGACCCTGCGGGTGACCCGGGCCGCCAGCGAATCTTTCCTCGCCCGGATCGCGGCCCTGGTCGAAGAAGCCCTCGCCCGCAAAGCTCCGGTACAACGGCTCGCGGATAGCATCGCCGGCATTTTTGTACCGATCGTCATTCTCCTCGCCATTGGCACCGCCGCCTTCTGGTTCGCCAGGGGTGCCGGCAGCGCAACCGCACTCCTCCACGCCGTGGCCGTCCTGGTCGTCGCCTGCCCCTGTGCCCTCGGCCTCGCCACGCCGACCGCGGTCATGGTGGCAACGGGGGCTGCCGCCCGCCGCGGCATTTTCTTTCGCGGCGGCGATGTTCTCGAGAAGGTCGGCCGGTTGCAGTTGGTCGCCTTCGACAAGACCGGGACCCTGACCATCGGCCAGCCAACGGTCAGCTCCCTGAACCCGGCGAGCGGGGTCAGCGAAGAGGAGCTACTTCGCTGCGCCGCGGTCGTCGAGGGGGGCTCCGGTCATCCCCTCGCCCGGGGGATTCGCAGTGAAACCGCGCGGCGGGGCTGGCCGGTCACCAGGATCGGCAGCGGCGCGCGGACCCTCCCCGGGGCGGGCGTCAGCCTCGACCTTGCGGGGGAGCGCCTCCTGGTCGGCACCCGCGAATTTCTTTCCGGCCAGGGGATTCCGGTCTCCGCGCCTGGCGCCGGGACCCCCTTGACCGAGGTCCATGTCAGCCAGGGCAATCGCTATCTCGGCATGATCCGCCTCGAAGATCCGCTACGCACCGAGGCCGCGGCGGCCCTTGCCGCCCTCCATGGCCAGGGCGTGACAACCGCCATCTTGAGCGGTGACCGGCCGGCGGCCGTCGCCAAGGTCGCCGACCGTCTCGGCATCAGCCACGCCTGTGACAGCCTCACTCCGGCCGGCAAGGGCACCTGGATTGAAGATCGCCGCCGTTCCGGCCAGCGGGTGATGATGGTCGGCGATGGCATCAACGATGCGCCGGCCCTGGCGGCCGCCGATGTCGGTTGCGCCCTCGCCGGCGGCACCGACATTGCCATCGAAACCTCGGATCTGGTCCTGACCCGTCCCGACCTGCGGCGCCTGGTCGAGGCGATCACCCTCGGCCGCCGCACGCTGCGGGTCATCCACCAGAATCTTTTCTGGGCCTTCATCTACAACCTGGCGGCCTTGGCCCTCGCTGCCAGCGGCAGGCTGGCACCGATTCACGCTGCTGCGGCCATGGCGCTCAGCTCGTTGTGTGTGATCGGCAATTCCCTGCGCCTGGCGCGCAGTTCGATTGCGGAGGAGCGCGGATGTTGACCTCCGTCGTGATGTTGATTATCCTTTCCCTTTTCCTCGCTACCGGGGTCTGGCTGGTCTTTCTCTGGGCGGTCCGCAAGGGGGAATTCGACGATGCCGAAAGGCCCAAGTACCGTATGCTCGATGAAGATGAACCTGCTCCGCCGATCGAGGAGATTGAGAATGGCCCGAAACAATAGACCTGCCCCCTACCGCCCGCTGCTTGTTGTCACCACTCTCATCCTCGCCTTGCTCCTCCCGGGGTGGGCCATGGCTGCCAGCACCCGCATTGCCGCCTCTGGCCAGGCCGGCTACCGCGGCCTGCTCGAATTTGCCGCGTCACCGCTGCAGACGATGCGGCCGACGGCCTTCACCCTCACCCTGCAGGATCCCACCGGCCTGGAGACGACCGCACCGGACGCCAGTTGCTCCCTGGTCATGCCGGCCATGGCCATGCCCGAGAACCGGCCGCGGGTGACCCGCTCTGGCGGCCATTTTGCCGGGGAAGCCATCTTCACCATGGCCGGGGCCTGGCAGATGCTGGTCACCCTGCGCCGTGACGGCACCGAGGTTGATCATCTCACCTTCGACATTGAGCGGGTCCTCCTTCAGTGATCGACCCGCTCTACAGCATGGCCCTGATGACCGGGCTGCTCGGCACCGGCCATTGTCTCGGCATGTGCGGCGGGCTGGTTGCCGCCCTCGGCCTGGCCGGCGAAGGCAGACCGCGCGGCCCTCTGTTTCATCTTGCCTACAACCTCGGCCGCATCACGACCTATACCCTGATCGGCCTGACCGTCGGCTGGCTCGGCTCGGCGATTGCCTACACCGACGCCTTCAGCCTCTGGAGCCGGATCATCCTAGTCGCTTCGGACCTCTTTATCATCACCCTCGGTCTCGGCACTGCCGGGCTCCTGGCCCGCATCAACCTCAATCGCCTCGAGTGCGCCCCCCTCCTCCCGGCGCTGACCCGTGGCGCGACACGCCTGGGCGCTTCGAAGACATCCCTGGTCGGGCTCCCCCTTGGCCTTTTGATGGGGTTCCTCCCCTGCGGTTTCCTTTATGCCCTGGCGATCACGGCGGCGCAGAGTGCCGACCCCTGGAAGGGAGCGCTGATGCTTGGTGCCTTCGGCGCGGGAACGCTGCCGGGCCTGCTATTTTTCGGTAGCGGCGCCCATTGGCTCGGGCAGAGGATGCGGCAGGGAATGATGCGTGCGGCAGGAATGATGGTGGCACTGATGGGTATTTACAATCTGTTCCGGCATGGCCAGCTCCTCGGCTGGTGGTGACCGGTGCGGCCCCGGCAAGACCTCATTTGCCCGGGTGTTCGGGGATAAAGACTCTCTTGCCCGGGTCCCAGCGGTAACCTTCGGCATCCCAGATATCTTCCAGCTGGTTCCAGTCGAGATGGACCCCTTTCATCTCGTCAAAGGTGTCGGAGGCGGTGAGCATTTCACTGTCATCGACCCGGCCATCCCCGTTGAGATCGGCCCAGAGATAGGGGCCAACCTTGATATTATTTTCCCCCAGAAGGGCCGTCGGCGCATTGTTCCCGTTCGGGTTGGCCACGATTTCACCGCTGAAGGACCCCGTTGATCCCAAGGGAGCATCGGTGGCAGCGCGCACCAGATAGGCAATCAGGGGACGGGTTTCATCCGGCTTGACAATCCAGCGTGCGGTCCCTTCTTCATTATTGAGACTCGAAGGGGGCGGGTTCGCCTCGATCAATTGCCACCCCGGCGGGAAGTGTTCGCGCAGGATAAACCCCTTGGTCTCCGGTCCGGCTTCGAGCCGGACCCGCACCGGGACAATCCCCCCGGGCGCGGCAAACTCGGGCAGAACCCGCTTCGCAATCAGGACCAGGCCCGGACTCTCCTGCCGCTGGTAATAGCCGAATAGTGCCGCCAAAACCACGACCACGCCGAGCAGCGGCAGGTACCTGATCAATGCGGGGGTGGTCTCTTCTGCGGCCTCCGCAACCGCGGCCATCTCTTCGATGGCCGGCTGCAACAGCTCATCGACCTCGACTTCGAGGGCAACGGCCAGGTTCAGGGCATTCTCCCGCTTGATGGACGGGTAGCGATTATTCTCCCAGCGTGAAATCGTATCGGTGGTGACACCAACGACCTTGGCCACGTAGAGCTGGGTCAATTTTTTCTCTTCCCGAATGCGGCGCACGGCGCTGCTGTCAAGGCAGACCGTTGGCGGCAGGATTTTATTTGCCATGCATTCACCTCACAGAGTCGCGCCGAGTCTAGCAAAGCGGCGATAGCCTGTAAACCCTAAACATCGACCCGACTTCATCCTTGGAGCTGACCCGACATTCCATATTCCAACCCATTGATTTCACATGATCAAAACCCGACATCGGGGTGTACGGCGATCGATGTCTAATGCATTGTCGGGAAAAACCTCTTATACTTGTAGCCAACTTAGCCAGGCGGAATAGTGGTTAGCGCCCGCCTGCCCCATCAACCCGGAAACTGGAGGAAATCAACATGAAACGTCTCATCGTCACCCTGCTCGTCGCCGCTTTCATCGCCGCCGGCTCCCTCGCCTTCGCCGACAACGGCCCGGCCGAAATGAAACTGCCGGCCAAAATGGGCGAAGTCACCTTCAACCATGCCGGCCATCAGGCCAAAGTTGGCGACTGCAAAGTTTGCCACGAAGCCGGCCCCGGCAAGATCGAAGGTTTCGGCAAGGACTGGGCTCACAAGCACTGCAAGGACTGCCACAAGGAAAAAGGCGGCCCGACCGGCTGCAAAGACTGCCACAAGAAATAAGTTACCGTTCCACCTGCTCGCCCAGAAGGGGGTCGCTGTCCGCAGCGACCCCCTTCTTTTTGTCACCCTTTCCCGCCACGAATAATATTTTTCCTTTTCTTCCCCATCCCCCCTTTTTTCATCCCGCAGTTGAACAGTTAACCGATCAATTTCATTGTATTTTTTTTCCGAAAAATATTTCCGTTGACAGGTCGTTCCGATGAGGAGTATACGCATTTCTAACGGTGTCACGTTCCGGTCCAGGACGCGCACGACGATCAAGCGTAAAAAGCAACCCCTTTTTATGGCCTAACGCCTCCGGGCACCCTGGACCGAGTGAACAGACCCGCCTCTCCTTCTGGAGAATTACGGCACGATCTGGCTTTGAAAAGGGGTTAAAAATGCATATCGCTCTCGCCTTCAATCTGCGGGAGGATTCCGTCCAGGCGGCTGACCAGCCTGCCCCGGAACCTCCGTCCGAACCTCCCTCGCAACCGGGTGACGATCGCTACGCCGAATGGGATGACATTCAGACCATTCGTGCCGTGGCTGACGCCCTCGCCAGCCGGCATCAGGTTTCCCTGGTTAACGCCGCGCACGACCCCTGCCGGGAATTCCGGCGCCTCCGCCCTGACCTCGTCTTCAATATTGCCGAGGGGCTCAACGGGGCCAGCCGCGAGGCCCAGGTGCCGGCGATGCTCGACTTTCTCGGCCTTCCCTATACCGGCAGCGACCCGGTCACCCTTGGCATCTGCCTCGACAAGCAGCGGACCAAGGAGATCCTCGCCTACCACCAGATTCCAACCCCGCGCTTCCATGTGGTGCGTTCCCTGGCCGAAGTGCCGGCCCGGCTGCGCTACCCGCTCCTGGTGAAACCGACCCTGGAAGGATCGAGCAAAGGGGTCACCGACAAGGCGCTGGTGCAGGACCGCAAGGCGTTGCTGGCCCAGGTTGACTGGGTCCTGTCGGGTTACGGTCAACCGGCCCTGATCGAGGAATACCTGCCGGGGCGGGAATTTACCGTCGCCCTGCTCGGCAATGGCGAGTCCCTGCGTACCCTGCCGATCGTCGAAATTGACTTCACGACCCTCCCCGCCGGGGTCAATCCGATCTACTCCTTCGAAGCCAAGTGGCTCTGGGACCAGGAAGAGAACCCGCTGCAGATTTTCGCCTGCCCCGCCCCCCTCGAACCGCTGCTGCAGCGCAACATCGAAGAGACCTGCAAGCGCGCCTTCCGCGCCATGGGCTGCCGTGACTGGTGCCGCATCGACGTGCGTCTCGATGCGCGCGGCATTCCCAACATCATCGAACTCAACCCGCTTCCCGGCATCCTGCCGCGTCCGGAGCAGAACAGCTGCTTCCCCAAGGCGGCGCGAGCGTCCGGCCTGACCTACGACGCCATGATTCTCAGCGTGGTCGATGCCGCCTGCGCGCGGCTCAATCTGGTCCCGGGGGTTGCCGATGAACGTCGCCGTATGCTTTAACCGCGTCCCCCCCAAGCTCTTCAAGGGGGAAGCCGCCGACCGCATCAGCGAGGAGGGGGCCGAAGCCGAGGCGCGGGCGGTCAAGAAGGCCCTTACCGAGCTCGGCCACAGCGTGCGCCTGCTGCCGCTGGCCGGCGACGTCGCCCCCTTCATCGAGGAGTTGCGCAGCAGCCGCAGTGAACTGGTCTTCAACCTCTGCGAAGGGTTCTGGGGAAACAGCCGCCTCGAACTGCACGTCGCAGCGCTCTTCGACCTGCTGGGGCTTGCCTACACCGGGGCGCCCCCTCTCGCTCTCGGTCTCACTCAGGACAAGGTCCGCACCAAGGACCTGCTGGTCCGCCACGGTCTGCCGACACCGAAGTATATCCTCGTCAAGATGGGGGAACAGTTCCCGAAAACCCGCGACCTCACCTACCCGCTGATCGTCAAACCGCGCTTCGAAGACGCCTCGCTGGGCATCACCAATGAGAGCATCGTCGCCAACGAGCGTGCCCTGAAAAAACGGATTCAGTACGTCCACGACACCTACCGCCAGGGCGCCCTGGTCGAGGAATTCATCGAAGGGCGCGAGCTCAACGCCGCAGTGATCGGCAACGGTCCCTTCGAGGTGTTGCCGGTTTCTGAAATCCTGTTCCAGCCCGGGCTCAAGCACTCGATTGTCAGTTACGACGGCAAGTGGCTGGAAGATTCCCCCGAATACGTCCGCACCGAACCGGTCTGCCCCACCCTCCTCAAGGCCAAGGAAGGCATCCTGGTCAAAGACGTGGCGCTGCGCGCCTACAAGATCCTCGAATGCCGTGACTACGCGCGGGTCGACATCCGCCTGCGCGATGGTGTCCCCTACATCCTCGAGGTCAATGCCAATCCCGACATCTCCCCCGGCGCCGGCCTCGCCCGCGCCGCCCGCGTCGGCGGGCTCCCCTATAGCAAACTGATCGAGCGGATTCTCGGCATGGCCCTCAAACGCAAGGAGCTGCAAAGTGCGAAAGCTTGAACGGTCCGACTTGCCGGAACTGGAGCGCGTACTGCGCGCCACCAGCGCCTTCACCGAGCCGGAGGTCGAATGCGCCATGGAACTGCTGCATATCGTCCTCGATGATCCGGCCCAGAAGGACTACCTGGTGGCGGTGGCTGACCACGAGGGCAAGGCTGCCGGCTACATCCTCTACGGCCCGGTGCCGGTGACCGAGGGGAACTTCGACATCTACTGGATCGCCACCGATCCGGCGGTGCAGGGAAAAGGGCTCGGCCGCGCGCTGATGGAATTTGCCGAAGCCGATGCCCGCGCCCGCGGCGCCCGCATGGTCTGCCTGGAGACCTCCTCCCAGGGGGGGTACCAGCGCACCCGGCGCTTTTACGACCAGGCCGGCTATATCCAGGAGTCGTGTATCCGGGACTTTTACAAGCCCGGCGATGATCGCCTCACCTACGTCAAACGCTTTTCTTCCTGAGGAGGAGACAAAAAGAGGATGGAGACCTGGCAGAAACTGTTGCAGGCAAGCATTACCCGTCCGAAAGATCTGACCCGGCGCTTCGGCGTCGATCCGCAGCCGCTCGAAGCGGTGGCGGAAGCCTACCCGATGCGGGTCAACCCCTACTATCTCGGCCTGATCCGCGAGGTCGGCGACCCGATCTGGCGTCAGGCGGTTCCCGCCGCCGAGGAACTGCAAGACGCGGTCTGCGTCGCCGATCCGCTGGAGGAGGAGAACCAAAGCCCGGTACCGAACCTGGTGCACCGTTACCCCGACCGCGCCCTCTTTCTGGTGTCGTCGGAATGCGCCATGTACTGCCGCTTCTGCACCCGCAAGCGCAAGGTCGGCGGCGAGAATATGGTCATTACCCGCGAGACCCTGCAGGCCGGTATCGATTACATCCGCAGCAAGCCCGAGATCCGCGACGTTATCCTCTCCGGCGGTGACCCGCTGCTCCTCGGCGACGAGCGCCTCGAGTGGATCCTCAAGGAATTGCGGGCAATCCCCAGCGTCGAGATCATCCGCATCGGCACCCGCGTGCCGGTGGTCCTGCCGCAGCGCATCACCCCCAACCTGGTGCGGCTGCTGCGCAAGTATCACCCACTCTACATCAACACCCACTTCAACCACCCCGACGAGATCACCGAGACCGCCGCCAAGGCCTGCGGCCGCCTTGCCGACGCCGGCATCCCGCTTGGCAACCAGACCGTGCTGCTGCGCGGCGTCAACGACGATCCGGCGGTGATGAAGCGCCTGATGCAGAAGCTCCTCACCATCCGGGTCAAGCCCTACTACATCTACCAGGCCGACCTGGTACAGGGGACCGACCACTTCCGCACCAGCGTCGAAGAGGGGATCGAGATCATCCGCGCCCTGCGCGGCCACACCAGCGGCATGGGGGTGCCGGCCTATGTCATCGACGCCCCCGGCGGCGGCGGCAAGATCCCGATCCTTCCCGACTACCTGCAGAGTCTCGGCGAAGAGGTTGTCCTGAAGAACTACCGCGGCGAGACCTACCGCTACACCAACGCCCAGGCGGTAATGACCGAGGACCAGCGCAAGGTGGTCAACGAAAACCGCTGATCTTCACCGCAAGGTGCCGTGCAACGCCAAAGGCCTGCCCCAACTGGGGCAGGCCTTTGGCGTTTATTCAGCTGTTTTCCCGCTATTCGAGTGAGTAGTCGGAGAGCCGGACAAAGCGGAAGCCGCGCCGGCGCAGTTCCGGAACGGCGGCGATGATGCCGGCGCCGGTTCCGGCCTCGGGGTGATTCATGTGGGCGATGATGATCTCCCCCGGCTGCGCGGCCAGCAGCGCCGCCTCCACCTCGGCAGCGCTGTAGGTTGCCCCGGCATCGCCGAGCACCGAAAATCCGATCACCTCATGACCGAGCCGCCGGGCCACCGCGACCGCGTATTCATCGTAGTAGGCGGTTCCGGAGCGGTAGTAGCGGGTGCGTGTGCCGGTCAGCGCTTCGATCTTGCGGGCATTGAGCTCGATCTCCTGCACCAGTTCGGAGACGGTGGCGGTGCCGTCAATGCCGTAGACCGAGCGGCCGTCAATGGAGGCCGGCTTGTGCCACATGCCGTGGTTGGCGATGGTAAAGAGGGGGTTGGCCGCCAAGCGCTGAAACAGTTCCGGGTTGGCGTCGATCCAGCGGGCATTGAGAAAGAGAGTGGCGGGAACCTGCTCCCGGGTGAGAAAGTCGAGCAACTCCTGATCGACCCCCTTCCCCTTCGGCGAACCGCAGGCATCGAGGGTCAGCACCAGCACCCGCTCCGGCGTCCCCAACCGGGTCCTGACGCCCGTCACGGTTTCACCCCACTCCCGCGCCTGCTTGCCGGAGAATTCCCGCTCCAGGCCACCTGCCAGGTCGGGCACAGAGGCACCGGCCACCGCCGTGGAAAGCGCCACCAGCAGGAGCAGCGGAATGCCGAGGGCCAGTCCCTTTACGAACATCTTCACCTCGTCTATTTTGGCCGCGGCCAGAGCGCTGCAGGAATCGCCGCCCGGTCCTGCACCAGACAACGGCGTTCACCACCAGGGGGTGAACACGGCAATTCGGCCTTACCCGGAGCCCCAGATTTTACTTCTCCCGGCGCGGCACCACGACGATACCTGAATCGGTAACCGTGTAGCCCTTGGCGCGATCGGCCGCGACATCGTAACCAATTTCGGAACCATCTTGAATCACTACGTTTTTATCGATGATCGCCTTGCGGATCTTGACGTGGCGGCCGACGGTGACGTTCTCGAACAGGATCGAGTCTTCCACCAGGCTGTAGCTGTTGATCTTGCACAGGGGGCCGAGGATGGAGCGCCGTACCGTGCTGCCGCTGGTGATGCAGCCGGCGCAGACGTAGGAGTCGATATTCTGGCCGCGGCGGGCCTCGTCGTCGAAAACGGTCTTGGCGGGGGGGAGGTTCCCCTGGTTGGTGAGGATCGGCCACTTGTAGTTGTAGAGATTGAGCTGCGGCGAGACGTTGACCAGGTCCATGTTCGCCTCGTAGTAGGAATCGAGGGTACCGACATCTCGCCAGTAGCCGCGCTCCTCGCTCTTCATGCCGGGGATGACATTGTCGTTGAAATTGTAGGCGAAGACGCGGTCGTTGTTCTTGAGCATCATCGGGATGACATGCTTGCCGAAGTCGAGATCGGCGTGGTTCTTCTTCCCCTCCAGCAGCACCTCGATCAGCTTCTTGGTCGGGAAGATGTAGTTCCCCATCGAGGCGAAACTGGTCTGGCGACCGGGAATCCGTTCCGGCTTTTCCGGTTTCTCGGTAAAGGCGGTGACCCGGGCATCCTCGTCGACGGAAAAGACCCCGTAGCGGCTCGCCTCCTCCACCGGCACTTCGAGCGCCGCGATGGTGATATCTGCGCGGTTCATGCGGTGAAAGTTGATCATCTGGGTGATATCCATCTTGTAGATGTGATCGCCGCCGAAGACCGCCACGTAATCGGCATCGGACGATTCGACGAAGCGCAGGTACTGCAGGATAGCATCGGCCGTCCCCTTGAACCATTCTTCGCTCTCGCTGCTCGTCTCCGGCGAGATGGCGACAAAAAACTCGCCGAGGCCGGTCCACTTCCCCCAGGATTCACGGATGTGCTTGTTGAGGGAAAAGGCCCGGTACTGAGTGAGGATGTAGCACTTCTTGATGCCGGAGTTGAAGAGGTTGGAGAGAACGAAATCGATGATCTTGTACTTGCCGCCGAAGGCGACGCTCGGCTTGGCACGCCGATGGGTCAGGGGGCTGAGCCGCTCCCCCTTGCCCCCGGCCAGCACCATGGCGATGGTGCTTCTCCCCACGTTGTCCATTGAATACATAAAAAAACCTCTCCCTGATAGAAATACGTCCGGCCCGCGCCGTCCGCCTTAAGTGTGACAAAACTCCCTGCGGTTGCAAGGGCGGGTTCGGATCAAATTCGAACGGTTGCCCCCTTGAGTCACGAGCTTAAGGGGAAGCCGGGAAATTGGCAACCATTCTTTATCTGCGGGCCAAGATTCCGCCGGAGGGGCCCTATCCGGATTCGTTCCGCTACCCTGCCAGCTGGCGGGCGGCGGTCTGCACCGGGTCCCAGACCGGCGAATAGGGGGGCGCGTAGCTCAGGTCGAGATCGACCAGGTCGGCCGCGGTCATGCCGGCGGTGAGGGCGGTGGCGACGATATCGATGCGCTTGGCGGCCCCCTCGTGACCGACGATCTGGGCACCGAGGAGACGGCCGGAACCGGCTTCGGCGAGGAGCTTGACGGTGATCGGCCCGGCGCCCGGGTAGTAGTGGGCTCGGGTCCGCGCCTCGATACGGGCGCTGATAAAATCGATGCTCAGCTCCTGCAGTTCCCTTTCCTGCAGCCCGGTGCGCGCCACCTCCACCTGGCAGATCTTGCTCACGGCCGTCCCCATCACGCCGGGGAACCAGGCCTGGCCGCCCGCAAGGTTGATGCCGGCGACCAGACCCTGTTTGTTGGCCACAGTCCCCAGCGCGATGTAGATCGGCTTTCCGGTCAGGCGATGGACGCTGGCGACACAGTCGCCGGCCGCCCAGATATTGGGATCACCCGTCTGCATGCGGCCATCGACATTGATCGCCCCGTTCACCCCGAGCTCCAGCCCGGCTGCGGCGGCCAGTCCGGCGTTGGGGCGCACCCCCATGCCGAGGATGACGATATCGGCCGGCAGCTGTCGCGCATTGGTGACCACCCCCGTCACCCGGGAGGCGGAGACCTGGAATTCGAGCAGTTCCTCGCCGCGATAAAGGGCCACCCCGACCTCCTGCAATGCAGCGGAGACCAGCGCTCCCATCTCCGGGTCGAGGGTGTTCATCACCTCGGGATTGCGATCGACGAGGGCGACTTCGAGCTTGCGGCGCACCAGCGCTTCCGCCATCTCCAGGCCGATGTAGCCGCCGCCGATCACCACCGCCCGGCGCGGCCGTTCCTTCTCGATAAAGGTTGCCAGTCTCTCCCCGCTCGCCAGGGTGGAGAGGCCGAAGATACCGCGGGCGTCACTCCCCGGCAGGTCGGGGCAGAAGGGGTGAGCTCCGGTGGCGATCAGCAACTGGTCGTAGGCTTCCCGGCATTCGCGGCCCTCGGCAGTGCGAACCAGGAGCCGCTGCGCCACCGGATCAATGGCGCGCACCTCGTGACCGGTCTTCACCTCGATATCATAATCACGCCGGAATACTTCCGGGGAGCGCACCACCAGGCTTTCGGCATTCTCGACCAGACCACCGAGCCAATAGGGAATGCCGCAGGCCGAATAGGAGGTATGGTCAGTCCGTTCCAGAACCAGGATCTCCCGCCGCGGCTCTTCGCGGCGAATTTTTGCTGCGGCACTCATGCCGGCGGCATCGCCGCCGATGACCACGACCCGGTTCCCTGCCATGATTTTCCTCCCGCCCCTCGCGTTTCGCCAGCAGCCTAACCGTCGGCCATCCCTTTTTCCGCCAGCTCGGCGCGTGCCTTGGCCGACTTTTCCAGCCCTGTCAGCCCCATTCCTCGCAATACCTGGTCCGCCTTGGTGAACTGGATGTCCCGATACTCCACCACCTGCACGTGGTTCCCCCAGGGGTCGAGGAAATCGAGCCCCCGGCTCGGCAGAATGGTTGCCGCCGTCTCGGCCAGCGCCCGGCGCAACGTCTCGCGGTCATCGACCACCAGGCCGAAGTGCCAGGCCGAGTCGGGCTCCTGGCTGCGGCGCGGCGAGAGATTGATGAACTGGTCACCGATATCGATGAAGGCCATGCCGTCGTGGCGACCGCGCAATTTCAGCTCGAAAAGGCTGCCGTAGAATTCCAGCGCGGCATCGACATCGCCAACTTCCAGGGCGACGTGATTGATGCCGACAACTCGGGCTTTGGTTTGACGATTTTTGGTCATGACGTCTCCTTTATTCAGGACTCCTGCACCCAGCCCGGATCGGGAGTAAAGCGTTCACCGTGGCGGGCGGCCAGCGCTTCCAAAACCCCGGCGATCTCGGCGAAACCCCGCTGCCGGGCGTAATGCAGGGGACCGCCGCGGAAGGGGGCGAAACCGGTGCCGAAGACCAAGGCGCCGTCGAGGAGTTCGGCGTCGGCGACCACCCCCTCGCGCAGGCAGGTCATGCAGGCGTTGAGCATCGGCAGCAGCAGCCGGTCGGCCAGGTCGTCATTGTCGGTGCTGTCGATCGTTTTCTTCTGTGGCCGCCCCTCTTTCCAGAGGTAGAAGCCCTCCCCCGACTTGCGGCCCAGCTTCCCCTGCTCCACCTTCTCCCGGAACCAGTCCGGGATAGCCGCCAACGGCCGGTCGAGGCGTTTTTCCAGCATCTCGGCGACATCGAGGCAGATGTCGAGCCCGACCTGGTCGGCCAGCTCCACCGGCCCCAGCGGCATGCCGAAATCCTCGGCGGCCCGGTCGATGATCTCCGCAGCAACGCCTTCATCGAGGAGGACGATTGCCTCCATCAGGTAAGGCATCAGCACCCGGTTGACCAGGAAGCCCGGAGCACTGGCGACGGTCACCGGCAGGCGACCGATCTGATTGACAAAGGAGCGGGCGACTTCCAGCGTCGCCGGCGCCACTGCTTCCGGGGCCACCACCTCGACCAGTTGCATCCGCGCCACCGGATTGAAGAAGTGCAGGCCGACGAAGCGCCCCGGGTCCGCGAGGTCGGCGCGCAGCTCTTCGAGGGGAATGCTGGAAGTGTTGGTGGCCAGAAGCGCCCCCGGTTTCAGCAACGGTTCCACCTCCCGGTAGACCTCGCGTTTGATCTCGATCTTCTCCGGCACCGCCTCGATGACGAGGTCGGCCCGGGCGATCCCCTGGTTGCGCAGGTCAGGGATCAGCCGGTCAAGGACCTCCCGGGTTTCGGCCGCGCCGAGGTGCCGGGCGCGGCAGACCTCGGCGGTACGGCGGACGGCAGCGGCGACGGCCGCGGGGTCCCGATCGTAAAGGGTCGCCCGCAGCCCCTGGATGGCGCACCAGCCGGCGATATCCCCCCCCATGGCACCGGCGCCAATCACGTGCACCTGGCCGATAGTCCGGCCCCCGGCGCCTGCGCTCTTCTTCAGCTTCTCCCGCAGGAAGAAGACCCGCAGCAGGCCGCGGGCGGTGGCGCTGGTCAGCAGCTGGGAAAAGGATTTCATCTCGGCCTGGCGCATTGCCACGGGGTCGCCCCCTGCTTCCTCCCAGAGGTCGATGAGGGCTCCGGGGGCGGGGTAATGCTCGGGGCGGGCCTTTTTGGCGCTCTGGGCCCGCATCTGCCGGGCCGCGAGGCGGCGGGCCGCGCTGGTGGTCAAAAGCTTCCCTTTCAATCCCACCCCCCGCTGCTCGATTCGCCCGGCAAAAGCGGCGCGAAGTGCCTGCTGCAGCTGGCGTTCCTCGATGACCCGGTCGACCACCCCGGCCTTCTTCGCCTGGCGGGCATCGAGCGTCCTGCCGGTGAGCATCAGGGTCATCGCCTCGATGGGGTCGATCAGGTGGGTCAAACGGGCGGTCCCCCCAAGTCCGGGGTGAAGGCCAAGGCGCACTTCGGGCAGGCCTAGCTTCAGGTCGGGCAACGCCAGGCGCAGCTGGCAGCAGAGTGCCAGTTCGACGCCGCCCCCCAGGCAGCTGCCATGGAGGATGGCGACGGTCGGAAAGGGAAGAGCTTCGAGGCGGTCGGCGACCGCGTGCGCCGCCTGGAGTTTGGCGAGGATCGCCTCCGCTTCATCCAGGTCGGTGAACTCGTTGAGATCAGCGCCGGCGCAAAAACCGGAGGCCTTGGCCGAACGCAAAACCAGCCCATGGGGGGGATTTTCCGCCAATTGCGCCAGGATCTCCGCCAACTCCAGCAGCACCGACTCGGAGAGGACGTTGACGCTGGCATCCTGCCGGTCGAAAAGGAGCCAGGCGATCTTCCTGTCGTCCCGGGCGAGACGCCAGTGGCGCCAGGAGCCTGCACCGCCGCTTTGTTCCGCCAGCGGGCCGAGCTCCATGAAGCGTTGCTGCAGCAGCTTGAGAATGGGACCGGTCATATCAAAACTCCTCGGGAAAATCAGGCCGCGGATTCGCGGAAAAAAGCTTTGTCCAGGGGGTTATGCCAACCGTCGGCCGTTATGCTCGCCTCAGACTCGTTCCAGCAGCATCCCCCCGGCCTGGCCGCCGCCGATGCATTCGGTGGCGATGCCACGTTGCACCCCCTGGTCAACCATGGCGTTGGCGAGGTGAAGCAGAATGCGATTGCCGCTGGCGCCCACCGGGTGCCCGAGACTGATGGCACCGCCGTCCACATTGAGGATCGCCCGGTCGATGGCGCCCAGGGGCTGGTCGCGGCCCAGGGCTTCGCGGCAGAAGTGGGGATCGTCCATCGCCTTGAGGCAGCCAAGAACCTGGGCGGCGAACGCTTCGTTGAGTTCCCACAACCCAACCTCGGGGACATCCAGCTCCGCCCTGCGCAGAAGTTCGGCGATGGCGAGCACCGGCGCCAGGCCCATGATCCCGGGATCGAGGGCGGACCAGGCGCTGTCGCGGATCACCACTTTCGGCGTCAGCCGGTACTTCTCCACCGCGGCTTCCGAGGCGAGGATGACCCAGGAGGCGCCGTCGGTCACCTGGGAGCTGTTCCCGGCCGTCACCTGGCCAAAGGGCTCGAAGACCGGTTCCAGCCGGCCCAGGGCCTCCATCGAGCTGTCGGGCCGCACCCCGTCATCCGCCGTGAAGAGCTCACCATCGGCGCTGATCGCCGCTTCAACCTCAACGTCGAGCCCCCCCTGCTGCTGCGCCCGGGCCAGGCGCTTGTGGCTGATGACGGCGTACTGATCGGCTTCCTGGCGGGTGACGGCGAAGAGATGGGCGACCAGTTCGGCGGTCTCCCCCATGCTCATGCCGACGATCGGATCGGTCAGCCCCTGGCGCAGGGAGAGGAGCGGCTTGAAGAGGTCGGGACGCAGTTCGGTCAGATGGCGGGTGCGTTCCCAGAGGGTATCGGCCTGGCGCTGCTCAGCAAGCCACTGCACCGCTTCGGGGCGCAGCTGCAGGGGCGACCGGCTCAGGGCTTCGGTCCCCCCGGCGAGGACCAGTTCCCGGGAGCCGTCGCGAATGGCGCGAAAGGCGCAATCGATCGACTGCATCCCCGAACCGCAGTTGATCTGCACGGTATAGGCGCGCATCGCCTCGCCCATGCCGAGCCGCAGCGCGGCTATCCGGGCCGGGTTCATTTCATCGGCGAGGACGTTGACGCAGCCGAGGATCACCTGGTCGTAGGCTGCGCGGGGAATCTCCTGGCGCAGCAGCAACGGCCGGCCGCATTGCACCGCCAGGTCGACGGGCGAAAACGGGCCTGGCTTGCCCCGCGCCTTGAGAAAGGGGGTGCGGGCTCCGTCGATGAGATAGACGGTCCGCGCTGTCGTTGCGGTCGATTTCGGACTCATGAAGATTCCTTTCCGGCCTGCGATTCAGACTCGGCAGAACCATTCGGCTCGCCAGGTTGAAAGTCGGTACCAAGGATGGGGACGACCAATCCAACCACTTTCATCATAACGCCATGAACCGGCCTGCGCCACCCGCGGGGGAGAGACGATGTCTGCCCTTCGCCGGTCGATCGGACCGGCATGGTATTATTTGAAGCAGGATCGAAAACTTCTTTACCAAGGGGAGACTGAACCATGAAAACCGAATGGAACCTGATGATACCTGTTACCCTGCTTACCCTGGTGCTGGCCGCCACGCCCCTGTTCGCGGCAGCAAACAGCACCGCCAAGACCACCGCCAACGATGTCCGCCAGGAGATCGGCGACGCCCTGCAGACCATCGGCAGCTACAGCGCCGAGCAGCGCGACGCGGCGGTGGCCGCCGCCAGGCAGGCCCTGGAAAAAACCGACGCCCGTATCGAGCAGTTGCAGAAGCGAATTGACCAGAACTGGCAAAGCATGAGCGCCGAGGCCCGGCAACAGGCCCGCGCGGCGATGAAGGAGCTGCAGCAGGAGCGCCGGGATATCGCCGAATGGTACGGCGGACGGAAACACAGTTCGAGCAATGCCTGGGATGAGATCAAGCGGGGATTTGCCAAAAGCTATGATCAACTCGGGAAATCCCTCGAGAAGGCGGCCGGGGAGTTCTGATCCACGTTCGCGGCAATTCAATGGGCGGCGAGCTGCGCCGGAAGGTTTGACATGGCCGGGAATTACGTTTGAATTTGAACTGATTTGCCGCGTTGCGGCGCCACCCCTTGCATCCATCATCTTTTTAGGAGGTTTAGCCATGCCCGACTTTGGACACCCCTTCAGCGGCCTCAAGCACGACCGCCTGCTGACCCAGCCTGAGCTGGTGCGAGCCATTCGTTTCATGGTCTCCGCCGAGTACGAGGCGATCCAGCTCTACATGCAGCTCGCCGAGTCGACCGACAACACCCTCGCCCAGCAGGTGCTGATCGACATCGCCAACGAAGAGCGGGTCCATGCCGGTGAGTTCCTGCGCCTGCTTAGGGAGCTCGACCCGGAGGAGGAGACTTTTTATCAGCAGGGGGCGCAGGAAGTGGAGGAGGAATTCCTCGGCGCCGCTCCCGCCGACGCTGCACCCGCCCCGGCCGCCAAGCAGGGCGGCGGCGGCATCGGTGTCGGCAGCCTCAAAAAATAGCGACGGACGCCGCCGGCTGACGCCACCCCGGCCGCTGCCGTTCCACCCGTTGCCAAGGAGATGCTCATGGACCTGCTCAGACGCGAACTCGCCCCTGTTACCCCCAATGCCTGGTCCGAGATCGACGCCATGGCCCGCGAGGCTCTGGTCGCCACCCTCTCGGCGCGCAAATTCGTCGACCTCGATGGCCCCCAGGGCATCGCCCACGCCTGCGTCAACCTCGGCCGCCTCGCCCTCCCCTCCGGCCAGCAAGACGGCAGCGTACGCTACGGCATCCACCAGGTCTTGCCGCTGATCGAAACCCGGGTCAACTTTGTCCTCAGGCAGTGGGAGCTCGACAATATCGACCGCGGGGCCAAGGACACCCAGCTCGACGCTCTGGTCGCCGCCGCCCGCGAGATCGCCGGATTTGAAGAGAAGGCAATCTTCCATGGCTTCAAGGAGGCCGGCATCAAGGGGCTGCATGCCGAGATCCCATCCCGCCCGGTTTCGCTGGAGCTGCACATGGACGCCTTCGTCGATGCCGTCTCCGAAGGGCAGGCGCAGCTGCTGCGCGACGGCGTCGAAGGCCCCGCCCACCTCGTGGTCAGCCCCGAGATCTGGAAATTTCTCGCCCGCAGCACCCCCGGCGGCACCCTGCGCAGCCTGCTCGAACAGCAGCTCGGCGGCCAGGTGATCTACTCCGCCACCGTCAAGGACGCGCTCCTTGCCGCCACCCGCGGTGGCGACCTCGAGCTGACCATCGGCCAGGATTTCGCCATCGGCTACCACCACCACACCGCCGAGGAGATCCACCTCTTCATGACCGAATCCTTCACCTTCCGGGTGATCGCGCCGGAGGCGCTGGTCGGTTTTGCGCTGAAGAAAGCAAAGAAGTAGAAGCAGCGGCTAGTGTTTAATTGCAAAACTAAGCGTTATAATATAGACTTCTTTCACCCCCACCATCGTGAAAGGAGTCGCTTATGCCGAGAAAATCTCCAATACCCCTGTGCAGCGAAAAGGACCGCCAGACACTCAGGGAATGGGCAAGCAGTCGAAGCATGGAGGCGCGCCTTGTTGAACGTGCCCGGATTATCTGCAAACTCCTTGACGGAGAATCCGTCAGCAAGGTCGCCATGGATCTTAACGTGCGCCCGAACACGGTTATTGAATGGCGGAACCGTTTCTCCGCTGCGGGTATTGCCGGGCTATATGATCGCCCGCGCTCTGGCAAACCGCCGAAATATGACCAGGCGTTTCAAACGCGAGTTCTGAAAGCGTTGGAACTTCCGCCACCGCCCGGCCAGGCATGTTGGGACGGCCCGGCGCTTGCCAAGCAGTTTGGCGCTTCGGATGATGCCATTTGGCGAGTGCTGCGCAAGCACAATATCAGCCTTGCCCGACAACGAAGTTGGTGCGTAAGCACTGATCCAGAGTTCGCACCAAAGGCGGCTGACATTATCGGGCTCTACCTGGCGCCCCCCGAAAAAGCCTTGGTGATCTCAGTCGATGAGAAACCGAGCATCCAGGCGCTTGAGCGCGCCAAGGGGTATGTCTGTACCAGTAGCGGCAAAGTCGTCCAGGGCCTAAAGAGCACCTACAAACGGCATGGAACCCTGAACCTTTTTGCGGCGCTCAACGTAGCGACAGGCGCCGTGCATACGCAGACAACCGAGTTCAAGAGAAGGGTTGATTTCCTAGCCTTCATGGATCAGGTCCTCTCAGAACTTCCGGACAGCGACCAGCGAGAAATTCACGTGATCCTGGACAATTATTGCATTCATAAACGCAACGACGAATGGCTTGCGCAGCACCCAAACGTCATGTTTCACTTTACACCGACTTCTGCAAGTTGGCTCAATCAAGTCGAGATATGGTTCGGCATTCTTTCACGTAAGGCACTGAAGAACGCCAGTTTTCAAAGCATTGACCAGTTGCGTGCGGCCATCGAGGCCTTTATAGAAGCCTATCAGCCCAACGCCAAGCCTTTTGTATGGCGTAAGCGAGAGGTCAAGGGGTCGCAACTGAGAAACACTATCGCTAACTTTTGCAACTAGACACTAGGTGGCCATCCCAAGTACGCATACCAGCAGGGTCCAGCCTGGCCAGGCTGGACCCTGCTGGTATTGCCTCAGTGATCGAGGGGCAGCGCCACTGGCGCTGGGGCGTGGAGGTGATACCCTTGCAAGAGTTATCGATTCCCAACCCCAACCAGGAGAAGAAGATGCGACTCATCCCGACCTTGCTCATGGCAGTGATGATCACCTTCCTCGCCGGGGCCTGCTCCCAGGAGCCTGCCCCCGTCAAGGAACCGGTCAAACCATCGGCGCAGGAGACGCAACCGACGCCTGCCACCGTCCAGCAGCCGGCCCAGCCAGCGGCTCAGGAGACGCAACCGGCCCCCGCGACGGCGGGAGAGAAGATGACGCAGCAGGTTGAAACCAGCCTTAACAAGGTTGAGCAGGAGGCGGTCCAGGGAGCCAAGGTCGTGGCCAAGGAGGCCGACAAGGTCGCAACGGAGAGCAAAGCCGTAGTCGAGGAAACTGTCACCAAGGCGAAGCAGGAAGTCGCTGCCGCCGCGACCGTGGTCGCCGATTCGCTGACCCCGCCGCCAGCACCGGCGCCGAAGGCGCCCGAAGTCATCACCTACCCGGCGTCGATGGGGAAGGTCGCCTTCACCCATGCCACCCATGCCGCCCGACTCGACTGCAGCAAGTGCCACACTAACGACCCACCCCAGAAGATCGCCATCGACAAGACCTCCGCCCATACGCTCTGCAAGGGGTGCCACCAGGTCATGGGCGGCAATGCCCCGACCGCCTGTACCGGCTGTCACAAAAAGGGCTGAGAATGCTACGATGGTAAAGAAGTTCAAACGAATAACGGGGTAAACCGGCTGCGATCCTGAATCTTGCCGGTCTGGCCGTATCGACCGAGCTTTTCAGGAGCAAGACTTGGGTTGAAGAATAAACGACCCCGTAGCGTGCTGCGGGGTCGTTTATTTGGAGCGGCGGCAGACTTGTCGATAGGAGGAGCATCGATGGAACCTGGACCGATGGAGCCCCTGGCAAGACCGCAGTGGGCGAAAACGGCCGAGGAATCGTTTCGGGACCGGGTCGAGGCCTTGTTCGACCTGGCCGGAGTCCGGGTGAACGGTAACCGGCCCTGGGATATCGAGGTAAACGATACCCGCCTCTTCCGACGGATTTTGGCCGAAGGGAGCCTCGGCCTGGGCGAGGCTTACATGGACGGCTGGTGGGACTGCCAGGCCCTCGACCGATTCTTCCATCGGGTCCTGCAGGCGGGGCTGGATGCAAAGGTGCGGACCCTCGGCATGCTCTGGGCGTCCTGCAAGGCGCGGCTTTGCAATCGCCAATCGGTTGCCCGCGCCCGCCAGGTCGGCAAGCGCCATTACGACATCGGCAACGATCTTTACCGGGCCATGCTCGATTCGCGCATGAACTACAGCTGCGGCTACTGAAAGGAGACCGCCGACCTCGAAATCGCCCAGGAGCAGAAACTCGACCTGATCTGCCGCAAGTTGCATCTGCGGTCCGGGCAGCGTCTGCTCGATATCGGCTGCGGCTGGGGGGCGATGGCGCGCTTTGCCGCCGAACGTTACGGCGTCAGCGTGGTGGGGGTGACCATCTCCGAACAGCAGGCCAGGCTGGCCCGGGAACTCTGCCACGATCTGCCGGTGGAAATCCGCCTGCAGGACTACCGCGCGCTCAACGAACCTTTCGATCGGGTCGTTTCCGTCGGCATGTTCGAGCACGTCGGCCCGCGCAACTATGCAACCTTCATGCAGGTCGTTGCCCGCTGCCTGGTTGATAATGGACTTTTCCTGCTCCATACCATCGGCGGCAACCGACCGACAGCGACCACCGACCCCTGGATCGAGCGTTACATCTTTCCCAACGGCGTTCTCCCCTCGCCCGGACAGATCGCCCGCGCCCTGGAGAAGGTCTTTGTGCTGGTGGACTGGCACAATTTCGGCCCCGACTACGATCTGACCCTGATGGCCTGGTACCGCAAATTCGAAGCGGCCTGGCCGGCGCTGCGCAGCCGCTACGACGAACGTTTTCACCGCATGTGGCGCTACTATCTCCTCTCCTGTGCCGGAGCCTTCCGCGCCCGGGTCAATCAACTCTGGCAGATCGTGCTGAGCAAGGAGGGGATTCCACAAGGGTACCGGGCACAGCGTTGAGGATTCCGAGGCCTGCAATTCCGGGTAGCGCAAAACCGGGGACGTTCATCAGTCGATTAGCGACAACAGCGCCGGATCGTTCTTGATCAATAGTTCCCCCCGTCGGACAGCCATACTCACCCCGGAGCGACTCAACCCCAGTTGCCTCCCCACCGCGGCACCGCTGTGACCAAGATAACGGGTGGCCAAATACGAAACGAGACCGCGAACCTCGGCGACCCCCACCGCGCGGCTCTTCTCCCGCAACAGAGCGGAATCGACGGTGAAACGATCACAGACCTTGGCGATCAGTTCAGCGATGCCGAGACGGGACGGCAGCTCCGCAGCCAACCCCCGGCGCCCGCGGAGGTCTTCGACAAAATCTCCCCCGCCCAGAATCCGGTCGTCATACGGATCATCGGGGTTCTCCAGGCGCCGCTTACCGCTGCTGGTCAAATCGTCCCGTTTTCCTTGTTCAACTCCATCGGCGACAAATTGACGGTAGCGGCGCCGTCCTTCGCCTTCACGCCTGGCAAAGAGGCGAAGGAGATCATCCACAGACTGACCTGGCAGAACGCCCTGCCCCATGATAACCGCATGGCCGGACCAAGGGCAGTCGTCCAGCGCCGTCAAGTCCGTCACCAGCCCGGCCCGTAACGGATTGAGATGGATATAACGAACCAGTTCCAGAAGGTAGGTGTCCTCATCGCAGACAATCGACTTGTAACGATTCTGAAAGAGGTGTCCGGAACGCTTGTGCCGGAGGTTGAAATAGATGGCATAGCCGGTGAGCAACCGACGCATGAAGGGTGCGAGGCAGGTCTGGCGGGGACGAAGCAAGAGATGGACGTGATTGGTCATCAACGCCCAGGCGAAACATTCGGTGCCGGTCTGAATGAGAAGACGTGAAAGATTATGAAGAAATCGCCGGCGGTCGTTGTCGTCGCGAAAGAGATCACAACGGTCGACACCGCGGAAGATGACGTGTTGAAGCAAGTCGGGAATATCGAGGCGAGCGGCTCTTGGCATGCTGAAAGACTAGCATCCGAAACAGGCTAGTCAACTATTGAACAACGTCCCCGGAGGGTCTGTGCTGCCTGTAGAACGCCAGAAAATCAGCCGGAGAGAGAACGGTCACCTCCTGGCAGGACTCAGACGGAAAATGTACGTGGTTGCCAGTGATAAGACACGCTACACAAGCGGCGATGGCGACTTCCAAAAATGGCTCGTCATCGGGGTCTGGCAACGGTTGCTTGAGGGGGGAAGCCGCGACGATGCTGCCGTAATGTTCTATGAGATCAAGCATGGCTGCAACCTTGTCCTGATCAAATCTGAATTTGGGTCGAGCAAGGACATCCTGATATTCCGTCAGGATTCTGGCATCAAGGGCGAGTATCAATTCGCCAGACGACACCATACGAACAACTTCCCCGCAAGGACCAAAAGGCGACAGTAGGCCGGCGACCAAAACATTTGTGTCAAGGACGATTTTCATCGCGGGCGTTTACCGCGAACTGCTTTGATCTCGCTGTCGATCTCCTCCAGAGAAATCCGATCTGTTCCCAGTTCAACTGACCGGCGCTGGAGATAGGCAGTTGCTTCGACCGCACGTGCAGTGCGGAATGCCGAAAGAGCCTCTTCAAGATTTGATTCGTTGATCGCCGCAAGAATGGCAATGGGTCGGCCGTTGCTCGTAATCACCATTTCCCGCTCTCCAGGGAGTTCTTTCCAAACCTTTGCGGATTGGCCTCTTAAATCGCGAACACTTAGAAATTTCATGACGACCTCCATTCGTGTACACCACAGAGTACACAAACGTCCCTCAATGTCAAGTTGTGGGTTTTAGAATTTTGACCGGTTGCCGTCAATATCGGGCTGGTCACTCCTCCTCGAACGCCTTCTCTTTCCGCTCCACCGGACACAACGCCGCCTGGTTCGGCGCTGCCAGCTTGGCGTGAATGCGGTCGATCCACTCGGAGGGGAGCTCGAAGATTGACGAGCGCAGGCGCTCCATCCACCAGTTGGAAATCTCGCGCAGATCCTCCTGGCCGTAGCGGTGCTCGACGATGCGGAAGGAATCCTTCTCGTACATGATGACGTCCACCGGCAAATCGACGTCGGTGGCGCTGATGCGGGTCGAGTCGAAGGCGAGGATGCCGACCTTGAGGGCGAAGTTGAGGGGGTCGTCGTAGGTGAAGGTACGGTCGAGGATCGGCTTGCCGTAGCCGCTGGCGCCGACGATCGAGTAGGGGGTCCCCTTGGCGACCTCGACCCAGTTCCCCTGCGGATAGAGGAGGTAGAGCTTGGGCTCGGCGTCCCGCGCCATCTGGCCACCGATCAGGCAGTGGATGTCGAAGATCAGGCCGCTTTTGGAGAGCGCCGGCTGATCCTCCTCGGCGACCTTGCGGATCATCTCGGCGAAGGCATTGACCGCCTTGTAGAGGCGATCGAAGGGGACCTCCTGGGCCTCGATGAACTCTTCGAAGTAGGTCAGTGCCTTGTCGCGCACCGAGCGCAAGCCGGAGGTCATCAGGAACATCGCCGACTTCTCGGCGTGGAAAATGGTGACTTTCTTGGCGGTGATCGCCTCGTAGCCGGAGGTGATACGGGTGTCGGCGATACCGACCAGCCCGGCGCTGGTGCGCATGCCGAGGCAAAAGGTCATTGCAGTTGCTCCTGTTTGGAGGATCGGCCGGTTTCGCCGAGGGGGTGCAGGGCGAAAAAGGTTTCGGAGATGGCTTCGCCGACATTGTTGATGCGCGTCTGGGTGCTGTCAAGAAATTCGTGCAGGCCGCCGTTCAATATCTCCTCGATGGTGATGTAGTCGAGATCGGCGAGGAGCTTGCCGAGGGTCTTGTCGGCGAGGTTGGAAAAAGAGCCGCGCGGGCGCCCGGTGATGTTGCGCAGGGAGATTTCGGCGGTGGTCAGGCAATAGTGGATCGCCCGCGGAAACTTGGTGTCGAGCACCAGATAATCGACGATCTTCTCGCGGTCGATGCGGCCGTGGCGCTTGCGGTACATCTCAAAAGCGCTCGCCGAGCGGAGCAGCGCCGCCCAGAGGATATTGTCGAAGGGGGTACCGACGTAATCGACCGACGGCAGCAGGATGTAATACTTGACGTCGAGAATGCGCGAGGTCTTGTCGGCGCGCTCCAGCATCCGCCCGAGGCGGCCGAAGTGCCACCCTTCGCCGTGGGTCATGGTGCTTTCGGTGATGCCGACGAAGAGGTGGCTCGCCATCATGATGTCGACAAAGAACTGGTGCGGCAGGTCCATGCTCAGCCCCCGCGGCGCCGCCTCGTTGACCATCAGGTAGAAGGTGTTGACCTGCTGCCACATCTCCGAGCTGATGTGCTCGCGCACCGAGCGGGCGTTCTCGCGCGCCGCGCGCAGACAGGAGAGGATCGAGTTGGGGTTGTTGCGGTCAAAAGTCAGAAACTGGAGGACGTTGTCCCGGGTCATCCCCTGGTAATGTTCGGCAAAGAGCTCGTCGTCGCCGGTGGTGGCGACCAGCGGCTCCCACTGCTCGCTCGCCCCGCGCGGCAGGTCGAGGATCATGTGATAGCTGGCATCGATGAAGCGGGCGACGTTCTCGGCGCGCTCGATGTAGCGGTTCATCCAGTAGATCGATTCGGCGACGCGGCTCAGCATGGCTCGCCCCCTCCTTCTTTGAGCGGCGGATTCGCCGGCATGGTCAGCGGGCAGCTGCTGTCGATGACCCAGGTATCCTTGCTGCCGCCCCCCTGGGAGGAGTTGACCACCAGCGACCCCTTCTTCAGCGCCACCCGGGTCAGACCGCCGGGGAGGACGTAGGTCTCCTCGCCGTAGAGGATGTAGGGGCGCAGATCGACGTGACGCCCTTCGAAGTGATCGTCGACCATCACCGGCACCCGCGAGAGGGCCAGGGTCGGCTGGGCGATGTAGTTGCGCGGTTTGGCCTTGATGCGCTCGGCGAACTCGGCCTGCTGCTCTTTGGTCGAGTGGGGACCGACCAGCATGCCGTAGCCTCCTGACTCGTTGACCGCCTTGACCACCAGCTCGCCGAGGTGCTCGAGGACGTAGCTGAGGTCGTCGGGGCGCCAGCAGGCATAGGTCGGCACGTTGTGAAGGATCGGCTCCTCGTCGAGGTAGTACTTGATGATGTCGGGGACGTAGGCGTAGACCGCCTTGTCGTCGGCGACGCCGGTGCCGGGGGCGTTGGCCAGCGCCACGTTGCCGGCCTGGTAGGCGGCCATCAGGCCGGGAACGCCGAGCATCGAGTCGGGGCGGAAGGTCGCGGGATCGATAAAGTCGTCGTCGATACGCCGGTAGATGACATCGACCCGCTCCAGCCCCTTGGTGGTGCGCATCATCACCTTGCCGCGCTGCACTACCAGGTCACGCCCTTCGACCAGCTGCACCCCCATCTGCTGGGCGAGAAAACTGTGTTCGAAATAGGCCGAGTTGTAGACGCCGGGGGTCCAGACCGCGACCAGCGGGTCGCGCACCTTCTTCGGTGCCAGGTACTGCAGCAGGTCGAGGAGCCGGCTCGGGTAGTCGGTAACCGGCAGGACGCTGCAGGCGTCAAAGACCATCGGGAAGGTGCGCTTCATCACCAGCCGGTTTTCAAGCACGTAGGAGACCCCGGACGGGCAGCGCAGGTTGTCCTCGAGGACGTAATACTGGCCGTCGGCGTGGCGCACCAGGTCGGTGCCGGTGATGTGGCACCAGATCCCCTGCGGCGGCTTGAGGCCGAGGCAGGGCTTGCGAAAACCGTCGGCGGAAAAGACGAGGTCGGCCGGGACAACCTGGTCCTTGAGAATCTTCTGGTCGTTGTAGACATCGTTTATGAAGAGGTTGAGGGCGTGGACCCGCTGCTTGAGCCCGGCCTCCATCACCGCCCACTCGCCCGCCTGGACGATGCGCGGTACGATATCGAAGGGGAAGATCCGCTCGGTCCCCGAGTCGTCGCCGTAGACGCTGAAGGTGATGCCGAGGTGGAGCAGCGCCCGCTCGGCAGCGCGCTGGCGGCGGGTCAATTCCTCCGCCGGCAGAGAATTGATCCGCTCCACCACCAGATTGGCGCCGGGACGGGGCGTCCCATCGGCGTCGAACATCTCGTCGTAGAATCCATCGGTCTGGTAATTGTCAAAATTCATGCAGGACCATCCTTTCTCACAACAAGGTCTTCACCGGCAGGCCGGACTCAAAATTCAAAATTCAAAATTCAAATTCCCCTCCCAGCGGCTGCACATCGACCGACACCTTCAGCTTCTGCTTGCCGCCGCCGAAGGCGACCCCCTTGAGGGGGGTGACGTCGGCAAAGTCCCGCCCCCAGCCGATGGTGATGTGACGCTGCGTCGGGCGCAGGTTGTTGGTCGGGTCGAAATCGACCCAGCCGCTGCCGGGGAGAAAGACGGCAAACCAGGCATGGGAGGCGTCGGCGCCGACCAGCTTCTCCTGCCCCGGCGGCGGCAGGGTTTCGAGATAGCCGCTGACGTAGCGGGCGGCGAGCCCCTGGGCGCGCAGGCAGCCGATGGCAAAATGGGCAAAATCCTGGCAGACGCCGCGCCGATGGGCGATGACCTCGGAGAGGGGGGTCGCCACCGTGGTGACGCCGGGCGAATACCTGAAGTCGCGGTGTATCCGCCCCATCAAATCCTCCACCGCCTCGACCAGGGGCCGGCCTGCCTGGAAGGAGTCGCCGGCATAATCGGCCATCTCGCCGTCGGTGACAATGATCGGCGAGTCCTGGGCGTAGGCGAGGGCAGCGAGCAGCTCCGGCGCACGGTCGCTGCGCAGCTGGTCGCGGACCTGCTCCCAGGGGACGTCGCTGCCGAAGACGAAGGCTTCCTGCTCCTCGCTCAGGGCGACCTCGCTGGTGGCGGTGACGACCAGCTTTTCGTACGGCTGCTGAATCGCGAAATAGGCGACCCGGTTGCCGAAAAAATCGACCCGCTCGCGGTAGTCGACCGGCGCCGGGTCGACCGCGAGGACGCTGCGCAGGCAACGCTGGCGCGGCGAATGGCGTGGCTGCAGGCGCGCCTCGTTGTAGCAGAGGGAGGCCGGCTCGCTGTAGTTGTATTCGGTGCGATGCACCACGCGGTAATTCATAACTCCACCTCCAGCGGATCGGCCGCCAGCAGCCGCGGCCCCTGGGCATGGCTGAAATAGGCCCGGGTCAGAGCATCGGAGAGCTTGGCGAGCAGGGAGGTGACCCCGTCGAGCAGATCATCGAGGTCGGCAAAGATATCACTTTCGGCCGCCGTCGCCAGCCGGGTGACATTGGCCAGGCGCACCCGGGTGAAGGCCTCCAGCACCAGCCGCTCATCTTCCTGCATCGTCGGCCAGGCCTTCGATTTCGGCAGGAAGGCGATATGACTCTGCAGCTTGCGCAGCTGGTAGGCAAGTGCCCGGGGATGCTTCTCGTCGAGGAGCAGCAGTTCGAGGACCGCCGGCAGCTGCAGGTGGGAACGGTAACGGCGGCGGAAGGTCACCAGGCTTTCGGTGGTGGCGAGAACCGCCTCGAGAACCTGGCCGACCACCGCCGGGTGATGGCAGGAGACCAGGGTCGCCCGCAGCAGGGCGGTGGTCAGCTTGGCCCGCTCCAGCCGCCGGCCGATATCGAGCAACAGCCAGCCGGAGTCGTGGGCCATGCTCTCGGTGGTCAGGCCGGAAAAGGCGACCAGCTTGAGAATCAACTGGTCGAGGGAGTCCTGCAGCGACTCGGGGGCTTCGCCCGGGGGCCAGGACTGCACCTGCCGCCACTGCTGCTGGATTTCGTCCACCACGCGCCAGGCATCGTTGGACCAGAGATCGCGGACGGTAAAGGCGGCCCGGCTGAAGGCGACCAGGGTCCCCGGCAGCGAGCCGGGGCGCTGTTCGTTCAGCAGCAGGGAGCGCAATTCCGGCAGCGGCTGCGAAAGCCGCGAAGCGCTCCCGGCGCCGACAAAGCCTGGGTAGCTGCTGGTCAGGTGGGTGACGGCCCGCAGCAGGTGTTCGAGACAGATCGCGTCGCCGGGATCGTCGATCTCCTGCTGCTCGTCGAGCTTGTTGAGAATGGTGCGCACCAGCCGGGCACTGCTCTCCGCCCGCTCGGTATAGCGGCCGACCCAGAAGAGGTTGTCGGCGGAGCGGCTCGGCAATGGCCCGAGCATCGGCTGCACCGTGCCAGGGGATTCCGGCGCGGGCGCCGTGGTGGAGAGCATTTCGACCTCGTCGACCAGCACCCAGGTGTCCTTGCTCACCCCCCCCGATTGGCCGGAGACCGAGAAGCTCTCCTTCGCCGGCGCGATCCGGGTCAGCCCGCCGGGCATGGCGAGGTAGTCCTGCTCGCGGGCGACGAGGAAGGTGCGCAGGATGGCGTGTCGCGGTTCGACCCCCTCCCCCACCAGCGACGGGACTGTGGAGAAGCTGATCCGCTCCTGGCCGACATACATGTGCGGCTTGGCCCGGATCCGCTCCCGCCAGAGCGCCAGACCGGCCTGGTCGAGACTGCCACCAAAGACCGACGACTTGCCGGGGGTGCGGTGGATGGTCTTGATCACCAGCTCGCCGAGGTTGGCGAGGACGAACTCCCGTTCCCGTGGCTGGCCGCACCACCAGGTGGCGACTGCCGGGAGCTCCAACTCGGCGCCGAGCAGGTGGCGCGCGATGCCGGGGAGGAAGGGGAGGAATCCGGGGTTCTCCAGCAGACTGCTGCCGATCGGGTTGGCGATGGCGACGTGGCCGCGGCGCACCGCCTCGACCAGGCCCGGAACCCCGAGCAGGGAGTCGGAACGCAGCTCCAGGGGATCGCAGAAGGAATCGTCGAGGCGTCGCAGGATGACGTCGACCTGCTGCAGCCCCTCCAGGGACTTGAGCCAGACCCGGCCGTCGCGCACCGTCAGGTCATCCCCCTGGGCGAGGGGATAGCCGAGGTAGGCGGCGAGATAGGCCTGCTCGAAGTAGGTCTCGTTGAAGGGACCGGGGGTCAGCACCACCACCCGGGGGTCATCGCGGTTGTGGGGCGCCAGCCGGGCCAGGGCGAGGCGCAGCGAACGGAAGAACTGGGCGAGGCGCTGAATCTGGGCGTCCCGAAAGAGGCCCGGCAGGATGCGGGTCATCACGGTGCGGTTTTCCAGGGCGTAACCGGCGCCGGAGGGGGCCTGGCTGCGATCGTCGAGGACCCACATCCGCCCTTCGGGGCCGCGGGCGAGGTTGGCCGCGTAGAGGACCAGGTGCCGCCCCCCCATCACCGGCACGCCGACGCAGGAGCGCTGGAACCCGGCGTGACAGTGGACCAGCTCCAGCGGCAGCAGCCCGTCGCGGATCAGCGCCTGCTCGCCATAGAGGTCGGCAAGGACCCGGTCTAGCAGTTCGGCGCGCTGCTGCAGGCCCCGCTCCAGCCGCAGCCACTCTTCGCTGCCGAGGAGGAGGGGAATCGGGTCGAGCTGCCAGGGGCGCAGGTTTCCTTCCGGGTCGTTGTAGACGTTGTAGGTGACCCCGTTCTCCCGCAGCAGGCGTTCCGCCTCCTGGCGCCGGCGCGCCAGCCCCTGGCCGCCGAAGGCCGCCAGCGATTTCAGCAACTGCCCCCAGTGCGGCAATACTGCGCCGGCGGTCGCCTGCATCTCGTCATAGGTGCCGAGACGGGTCGCATAGTACTGGGCGCCGCTGCCGCCGCTCATTTCATCTGGCATCTTCATGCCGACCTTTCACCGATGGCTGACTGCATGCAGCTACCCCCGCCCGCGGCGCAGGTCGAGGGTGTAGGGGAACTCTTCGTTGACATCCTCCGGCGGCGGCGCCATCGGGCGCGGCGGACTGCCGCTGGGAATAAACTTGCCGAGGCTGGCGAGCTCCGGAACCGGCTGCAGCGGCCCCGGCGTATGGCCGTTGTCCCAGAAGCGGCTGATGCGCCGCGACTCGGCCTCGAAGGCATTGACCGGGAAGATATCGTAGCTGCGCCCCCCCGGGTGGGCGACATGGTAGGAGCAGCCGCCGATGGAGCGGCCGTTCCAGGTATCGATGACATCGAAGACAAGCGGCGAGTGGGGCTTGATGGTCGGATGGAGCGCCGAGGGGGGCTGCCAGGCCCGGTAGCGGACGCCGACGACAAACTCGTCCTTGCGCCCGGTGCTGCGCAGCGGCAGCCGGCGCCCGTTGCAGGCAACGACGTGGCGCCCTTCGGTGAGGCCGGAGACCCGCAGCTGCAGCCGCTCCACCGAGGAGTCGACGAAACGGGCGGTCCCCTGGTTGCTGACCTCTTCGCCGAGGACGTGCCAGGGCTCGATGGCAAAGCGCAGTTCCAGTTCGAGGTTGTCGATCTGGACCGTACCGTAGTGGGGAAAACGGAATTCGAAGAAGGGATCGAGCCATTCGAGCTGGAACGGATAGCCGGCGCGCTGCAGGTCGGCGGCGACGTCCTTCAGGTCCTGGCGCACATAGTGGGGGAGCAGGAAGCGATCGTGCAGCTCGGTCCCCCAGCGGATCAACGGGTGCTTGTAGGGCGTGTTCCAGAACCAGGCGACCAGGGTGCGCAGCAGCAGCGCCTGGACCAGGCTCATGCGGGCGTGGGGGGGCATTTCGAAGGCCCGCAGCTCGACCAGCCCGAGGCGGCCGGCGCTGCTGTCGGGGGAGTAGAGCTTGTCGATGCAGAACTCGGAGCGGTGGGTGTTGCCGGTGATATCGACCAGCAGGTGGCGCAGCAGGCGATCGACCAGCCAGGGGGCCGGGGTCTCCCCTTCCGGCATCTGCTGAAAGGCGATCTCGAGCTCGTAGAGGAGTTCGTCCCGCCCCTCGTCGACCCGCGGCGCCTGGCTGGTGGGACCGATGAACATCCCCGAAAAGAGGTAGGAGAGCCCCGGATGGTGCTGCCAGTAGGTGACCAGGCTGCGCAGCAGATCGGGGCGCCGCAGCGCCGGGCTGTCGGCCGGGGTGGCGCCGCCGAGGGTGATATGGTTGCCGCCGCCGGTGCCGGTATGACGCCCGTCGAGCATGAACTTTTCGGTGCCGAGGCGGGCCAGCCGCGCTTCCTGGTAGAGGGTGGTGGTATTGCTCACCAGCTCCTGCCAGCTCGCCGCCGGGTGGATATTGACCTCGATGACGCCGGGATCGGGCGTGACCAGCAGCCGCTCCAGGCGCCAGTCGCGCGGCGGCTCGTACCCTTCGATCACCACCGGCAGGGAGAGGTCGGCGGCGGTCGCCTCGATGCTGGCGATCAGGTCGAGGTAGTGCTCCAGCATCCCCAGCGGCGGCAGGAAGAGGTGAATCCGGCCGTCCCGGGCCTCGACGCAGAGGGCGGTATGGGGAATCTCCACCAGCTGCTGGCCGCTGTCGGCCGGCGACTGCGGTTGCAGCTCGGGGTGCGCCGGAAGTTCGGGCTCGAACCGGCTGTAGCGCCGGGCGACCTCGCCGTGGATATCGCCCAGCTCCGGCAGCTCGGCGAAGAGGCTGTTCTCGGCCAGCGGCTCCCGCTCCGCGGGGGCGACCCAGGGGATCGAATCGAGGGGGAGGCGCAGCCCCATTGCCGAGTTGCCGGGGACCAAAAACATCGCGCCGCGGCGGAAATCCCAGCGGCCACTCTGCCAGCAGCCGGCATCGGCCCGCCATTTGAGCGGCAGGGCGAAGCCGATCGGCTCGCCCAGCCCCTGGTCGAGGAGCCGGGCGAGATGTTGGCGCTCCAGGGAATCTTTCAGGTTGGCTTTGAGGGGATCGCAGTTGGCCGGAATCGTCCCCTCTTTCCAGAGGTAATAGAAGACATCCTCGTGGCCGGGGACGAGATAGCCGGGGTTGATGCCGAGCCGCTTGGCGAGCTGGCGGGCGAAACGGCCGGCGTCCACCACCGTAGCGCCGTCATCCCGGGTGAGGTCGGCGAGGAGCTTGGGGTTGTGCCAGACCGGGACGCCGTCCTTGCGCCAGAAGCAGCCATAGGCCCAGCGCGGCAGCGGCTCCCCGGGATACCATTTCCCTTCGCCGAAGTGCAGCACCCCCCCGGGCCCGAAGGCCGCGCGCAGGCGCAGGGTCAGCTCATGGGCGAGCTTGCGCTTGTGGGGACCGTCGGCGCGGGTATTCCATTCGGCCCCTTCCATGTCGTCGATGGAGACGAAGGTCGGCTCGCCCCCCATGGTCAGGCGCACATCCCCGGCGAGCAGGTCGGCATCGACCTTGGCGCCGAGGGCGTCGATAAAGGCCCACTGCTCGTCGCTGTAGGGTTTGGTGACGCGGGGATCTTCGTGGATGCGCCGAACCGTGTTGGAGAATTCGAAGCTGACCTCGCAGGGCTCCATCGCCCCATCGACCGGAGCAGCGCTTCCCGGGGACGGGGTGCAGGCGAGGGGGATGTGACCCTCGCTGGCGAAGAGTCCCGAGGTCGGGTCGAGGCCGATCCAGCCGGCGCCGGGAAGGTAGACCTCCGCCCAGGCGTGGAGATCGGTGAAGTCGGCCTCGGGTCCCGATGGACCGTCGAGGGATTTCTCATCGGCGGTCAGCTGCACCAGATACCCGGAGACGAAGCGAGCCGCCAGGCCGAGGTGACGCAGGATCTGCACCAGCAGCCAGCCCGAGTCGCGGCAGGAGCCGATCGCCCGGCCGAGGGTCTCCTCGCAACTCTGCACCCCCGGCTCCATGCGCACCGAATAGTTGACCGAGTCCTTGACCCGCTGGTTGAGCTCGACCAGGAAGTCGATGCTGCGCCGTTTCTTGAGGTCGACCTTCTCCAGCCAGGCACTGAGGAGCGGCCCCTTCTCGCTCTTTTCGAAATAGGGGGCGAGTTCCTTGCCGAGCTGCGGATCGTAGGTAAGGGGATAGTTCTCCGCCGACTCCTCGACAAAAAAATCGAAGGGGTTGATCACCGTCATGTCGGCGATCACCTCCACTTCGATGCGCAGCTCCCGGGCCCGTTCCGGGAAGACCAGCCGCGCCAGGTAATTGCCAAAAGGATCCTGCTGCCAGTTGAGAAAGTGGGTCTCGGGGAGAATCCGCAGGGAGTAGGCATGGATCGGGGTGCGGCTGTGGGGAGCCGGACGCAACCGTAACACGTGCGGCGCAAGGGAAACCGGACGATCGAAGCGGTAATGGGTCACATGATTCAGAGCAACGCGGATCGTCATTTTAGCCTATCCTTCAAGCAGGGGTGCCACCCGGTTGGGCAGCAAGAAGGGTCCGGCGGCGGGAAAACGCAGGAGGATCGCCAGATCTGCAAGTGAAACGCATTAATTATGCCACGAAAAGTCACCAATAGCATTTTATGGCAATTTATATCCCGCTTTCATTCCCCGGGCGACCGGGACTCCTCCCCTGCGGGCGACCCTCCCTGTAACCGGTTATGGACCTGGCCTGGGAGTCGGCCTATACTGGGCAGAGACGTTGCGCCAAGGGGAGACGGCATGGACTGGATTTTCTGGGACAATGACGGGGTACTGGTCGCTACCGAGGACCTCTATTTCCAGGCGAGCGCCGAAGCCCTCGGTCTGGTCGGCATCGACCTCGACCTGGCAGACTTCCGGACCATTTCCCTGCAGCGGGGCGAGAGCGTGTTCCAGCTCGCCACCGGCACCGACCTCGGCGCCTGGACCATCGACGCCCTGCGCGACTGGCGCGACCGGCGCTACAGTGAGTTGCTGGCGGCCGGCGCGCCGCTGCAACCGGCGGTTATCGCCACCCTCGAAGCGCTGCACGGCCAGGTTCGCATGGCGATCGTCACCAGTTCCCGTCGCCACCATTTCGAGGCGATCCATCGTCACAGCGGCCTCCTCCCCTATTTCGAATTCTGCCTGGTGCGCGAAGACTACCACCACTCCAAGCCGCACCCGGAACCTTACCGGCTCGCCCTCAGCCGCAGCGGCGCCCGCCCCGAGCGCTGCCTTGTCATCGAGGACTCCCCCCGTGGTGCCGAGGCGGCCCTCGGCGCCGGCCTCTCCTGCCTCGTCATCCCCGGTGCCATGAACGCCGGCGGCCCGTTTCACACCGGCTGCCGGGAGATCCGCTCCCTCGCTGAAATTCCCGGATTGCTGGGGTTGTCTCACGGCCGGTGAGAAAAATATCAGATCGGCCATTTTTCCCTTGAAATTTCTTTTTTGTCCCCTTAATATCGCCACGAGCTTTGGCCTGGTTTACCAGTCCAAAGGTTTGGCCCCGTACGCACCCCCCCTCCGTGTACGGGGCCTTTTTACGTCCGCCGCCCGCCAACCGTCTCCTTAAAAAAATTCTCCCGGGATGATTTCTTTCCGGTTGCACGACGGGGCCGATTCGGGTAGACTCCCGCCAATGCTTCCCCCGGCACCCCCAAAAGGCCGGGGGGTTTTTGCCCCGTGATACCCCTCCTTCACGGGGCTTTTTTATGTCCGCAGCCCACCGCCCGGCCGCGCCCCTCCAGTCGCCCCACCCGGCGTTCATGCTAGAATGGTAGCCTCTCTGCCAAGGAGTGCTGTCATGCCCACCCCCTCCGCCCCACCCCCCGGCCGCGACAAGCCGTCCCCGCGGGAACGGCCGCGATCGAACCGTCTCGCCCGGGAAAAGAGCCCCTACCTGCTGCAGCACGCCGACAATCCCGTCGACTGGCATCCCTGGAGCGAAGCCGCCTTTACCCGGGCGCGGGCGGAGGAGAAACCGGTCTTTCTCTCCATTGGCTACTCGACCTGCCACTGGTGCCACGTCATGGCCCACGAATCGTTCGAGGACGAGGAAGTCGCCGCCCTGCTCAACCGGCATTTTGTCGCCATCAAGGTCGATCGTGAGGAGCGTCCCGACATCGACGCCACCTACATGGCGGCCTGCCAGATGATGACCGGCAGCGGCGGCTGGCCGCTCACGGTCATCCTGGACCCGGAGCGCCAACCCTTCTTCGCCGGCACCTATTTCCCGCCCCGGTCCCGTCCCGGGGTTCTCGGCCTGATCCCGCTGCTGGAGAAGATTGTCGAGCTCTGGCAGGGGCAGCGCCAGCGCGTCCTCGCCACCGGCACCCAGCTCGCCGTCTCCCTGCGCCAGCGCAACAGCCGCAGCGCTCCCGACAAGCAGCCAGGTGGCCAGCCGCTGCGCCAGGCCCTCCAACTCTATCGCCAGACCTTTGACGCTACCCACGCCGGCTTCGGCGCCGCGCCCAAGTTTCCGGCCCCCCACAACCTCTCCCTGCTGCTGCGCCTCGGCGCCCGCTTCGCCAGTGAAGACGCCGAGGAGATGGCCGTCGCGACCCTCCTCGCCCTGCGGCGGGGGGGCATCTACGACCAGCTCGGCTTCGGCCTCCACCGCTACGCGGTCGATGCGCGCTGGCTGGTGCCGCATTTCGAAAAGATGCTCTACGACCAGGCGCTGCTGATCCTGGCGGCTAACGAGGCCTGGCAGGTCAGACGCGACCCCGCCCTGGCACAGATTGCGATCGAAACGGCGGCCTACCTGCTGCGCGACCTGCAGCACCGGGAGGGGGGCTTCTATTGCGGTGAGGACGCCGATTCCGAGGGGGAGGAAGGGGCCTTCTATCTCTGGACGCCGGCTCAGGTTCACGCCGTTTTGGGCGATGACCGTGCCGAACTCTTCTGCCGCCACTTCGATATTTCTGCCGCGGGCAACTTCGAAGGGCGCAGCATCCCGAACCTGCTCGGAAGGCATTCCCCTCCGGACCCGGTGACGGCGGAGCAGCTGGAACAGGCCCGGATAGCGCTCCTGGCCGCCCGCACCCGGCGACTTCGTCCCCATCTCGATCGCAAACTCCTCACCGGCTGGAATGGCCTGGCGATTGCCGCCCTGGCCAAGGCCGGAGCGGCCCTGGGCCGGCCGGACCTGGTAGCAGCGGCAAGGGCGGCGGCCGATTTTGTCCGCGGCCACCTGCGCACCGCCACCGGGCGGCTGTTGCGGCGCTGGTGCGACGGCGAGGCTGCGATTCCCGCCTTCCTCGAAGATTACGCCTTTTTCTGCTGGGGGTTGCTCGAACTGCACCAGGCGCAGCTGCTCGCGGAAGACCTGCAACTCGCCCTTGAGCTGGCGACGGCGATGGAAGATCTCTTTGGCGACGGCGAAGGGGGGCTCTTTGACATCGGCAGGGATGCCGAGGAGGTGCTCGGCCGGGGGCGGTCGTTGCAGGACGGTGCGATCCCGTCCGGCACTTCGGTGGCGATCGGGGTGCTGCTGCGCCTGGGACGGGTGAGCGGCCAGCGGGAGCTGACGGCGCGTGGATTAAAACTGCTGGCCCTTTCCCTGCCGGAAATCGAACGCTATCCGGCGGCCTATGCCCAGGCGCTCTGCGCCCTCGATGTCGCCCTCGCGCCGGAGGCGGAGCTCAGTTTCTGGCCCGGCGCGGAGGAGACGGCGCCAAGTCCGCTGCTGGCGGCAGTCCAGCAGGGCTTCTATCCCGGCCTGGTCTGGCGGCGCGGCAGCGGCCCCGCTCCGGAACCGGGACCAACCGCCCAGCTCTGCCGCGACCACACCTGCCTGGCGCCGGTCCATAGCGCCGCAAAACTGCTGGAACTGCTGGCCCCCGCGGCTAGGCCTTGAAGGCCTTGAGCAGGTGCGGAACCAGCTGCTTCTTGCGCGAGAGGACCCCGGGGAGATCGAAGAGGTTGGCGTCGACTTGGGAATAGCCGATGCGGTAGGAAAGATCGCGCCCGCCGACAGCGAGGAGCAGGCTGGTCTCGCGGACAATGTCGGTGACCAGCAGCCCGGCGAAATCGAGCCGGCGTTCTTCGCGCAGCTTGCCGAGTTCGGCGGCGATCGCCTCCTTCATCCCCTGGAATTCGTGAAAGCTGACCACCTCCACCTGCCCGACGCCGAAGGACTGCTCGCCGGCACTGTATTCCTTGAAATCGGCCAGCAGCAGTTGCCGCAGGCTGGCGTAGGCGGCCAGGGCGCTCCCCGCCGCGAAGATCCGGCGGCCGAACTCCTGGGGGTCGCGGCCGGCAAGACGCCCGAGCCAGGTCGCCAGCTCGTGGTCGCTGGGGGTGGTGGTCGGCGACTTGAGGATCACCGTGTCGGAGAGGAGACCGGCAAGGAGCAGACCGGCCATTTCCGGCTCCGGCTCGAGTCCGGCCTGGCGATAGAGGGAGGCAACGACGGAGCAGGTACTGCCGAGGGGCTGGTTGATAAAGCGGATCGGCGCTTCGGTGTGGAAATTGCCGAGGCGGTGATGATCGACGACTTCGGTGATCTCGACCTTATCGGCACCGGGGACCGCCTGGGCGAGCTCATTGTGGTCGACCAGGATCAGTTGCAGCGGCGAACTCTGCAGCAGGTTGCTCTTGGTCGCCACCGCGGCCACCCGTCCCTCTTCGTCGAGAACCACCACACCCGGGTCCTTGCCGTGGGTCAGCTTGAGGCGCAAATCGTCAAGGCGGTCCGTGAGACTGACGCTGGTGACCTCGCCGTCGACGAGGTGGGAGATTGGGGTCGAAAGGCGGGTCAGCCAGGCGCTGGTGGCGGTGTCGAAGGGGGTGGAGAGGACCGTCACCCCGCGTTTCGCGGCTATTTCCAGCAAACCAGGCGCGACCGGCAGGTTGCCGGTGACGATCAGCACCCTTACCCCCATCTCGATCCCCTTGCGCTGGATATTCTCCCGGTCGCCGGTCAGCAGCACCAGACGGCGGCCTTCGAGTCCGGCGAGCTTGGCATCGAAGGTGGCCGAGGCCATGGCGCCGACGTAGAGGGAGAGCTCCTCGACCGTTTCCAGCTCGTCGCCGACCAGCACCGTCCCCTTCAGGCAACGGCGCAGCGACGCCGGTGAAGCCTGGACGCGGCGGATTGCGCTCTCCTCGCGGGGAACCAGGAAACGTTCGGCGACCCGCTTCAGGACCAGCATGCCGACCGGGCGGCGATCGTTGTCGACCACCGGCAGCAGACGGATGTTGTGCAGGTGGAAGAGTTCCAGCGCCCGCGACAGGGGTGCTCCACCGTCAATGGTCACCACCTCCCGGCCGACCACATCCTTGACCCGGGGATAGACATCGATCAGCAACTGCGGTTGCGGGATGCCGAGCTCCTCAAGGACAAATTCGGTCTGGCGGTTGACGTTGCCGGCCCGCGCCGGAAGGATATGCTCCACCCCCTGGCGCTGGCGCAAACGGCAATAGGCAATAGCGCTGCAGATGGAATCGGTGTCCGGATTGCGGTGGCCGACGACGAAAATACGGCGTTGGGTCATGGAGGTTCCTCAGGATGAAATTTCAGGGGCGCAGGCTGCCGCGCACGTCCCCGAGACCGATGACGTTCTGGACGATGCCCCGGGCCGGACGGAGCTGATCATCGAGCCAGACGTAGATCCCACCATCCTCCGAGTCGAAAATCTCCGGATCGACCTTGAGCCGGGCGACCAGACCGCCGGCGGGGAAAAAATCGAGCCCATCCCGTTCCTTGCCCGACAGCAGGTCGATTTCGATATTGCCGGCACCCTGGCGATTGAAGGTCGGCACCAGGTAGTGGCGTCCCGGCTCAAGCGGGCCGAAGTAGCCGGCGCGGAAGTTGAAAAAGGCGGTGAGGATGTCGTTGGGAGTGCTCTCCGCGGCCATCGGCCGGACCTCCTCCCAAACCTGCTGGCCGTCGGCCAGTTTTTCAATCCGCACTTCGCGCCGGACGTGATCGAAGGTGAAGCGCTTGCTGCGCTCGACCAAGGTCTTGTCGCGGCGCCGGATGATCCGTGATTCGTAACGCAGCGAGCGCAGCCGGCCATCCGGTTGCCGCTCCATCAGGGCGACGTAGCTCTGCACCCGGTCCTGGGTCAACCAGGCGGCAACGCCGAGGGTCCGCGCCTCCAGGACCGCCCGGTAGGTGCCGGGCTGCTCCCCGGGCAGGAGACTGAAACGCCCCTTGGCGAGGCGGTCGAACCAGAGGAAGGAGATGTCGTAGGAAAATTCACGACCGACCAGTTCGTCGAACGAAAGGACCTGCGCTTCCAGGACCGGTCGGTCCGCGGCTATTTCCTCGGCACCAGGCGTCACCGGCCAGCTGACCAGGATCAGCAGAAGGAGGAGTCGTTGCAACAAGGTCGGTTCCTTTCAGAGGGCGAGAAGCGCGGCCAGCGATGGTCGCCGCACCGGTAGAAGTGAGGGGTCGAAGGCAGACTTGAAGCTGGCTTTGAACCCAATTATTTCCACATAATACACGAAATCGTATTGACAAGCATTCACCGGCCCAACTAAAATCCGCATATTCGAATAATCGTTCAGGCCTGAGATCGGGAGAATAGCAATGGATCGAGTGGAATTCAACAAGGACCTCAACTGCGATCGCGAAGCGGAGATCCTCAAGGTCCTCGGCCACCCGGTGCGGCTGAAGATCGTTGCCGGCCTGATGTCCCAGTCCTGTAACGTGAAGAAGATCTGGGAGTGCCTCGGGCTGCCGCAGGCGACCGTCTCCCAGCATCTCGCCCTGCTCAAGAACAAGGGGATTATCGACGGCCGCCGTGACGGCGTCGAAGTCTTCTACACCGTCATCTCCGACCCGGCGCGGATGATTGTCGGCGCCCTCTTTGATCCCGGCAGCTGTCCTTGAAGCACCAGCTCCTGCTGCGCCCGGGGCAGGATCGCCGTCTGCGCGCCGGCCATCCCTGGGTCTTCAGTAACGAAATCGAACACCTCCCCTCCGACCTCCCGCCCGGCGCCGCCGTGGAAATCCGCTCATCACGGCAGGCCTATCTCGGCAACGGCTATTTCAACCCCCACTCGCTGATTGCCGTCCGCGTCCTCAGCCGCAGCGGCGAAGATATCGATCATCCCGACTTCTATCGTCGACGGTTGGAGCAGGCCGCCGCCCACCGCCATCGGCTCTATGGCCACCGCGACGGTGTGCGCCTGGTTCACGGCGAGGCGGACGGGCTGCCGGGACTGGTCGTCGACGCCTACGGCGAGGTCCTGGCGGTCCAGTTTTTGACCTGGGGGATCGACTGCCGGCGCGACCTGGTGCTGCAGGCCCTGCAGGAGCTTTTCCAGCCGCGGGCGATCGTCGCCCGCAACGATGTCGCCGTCCGCGAACTGGAAGGGCTGAAACCGCAGGTCGAGCTTTTGACCGGTGACCTCCCCGACCCGCTCTGCTTTCGCGAAGGGGAACTGAGCTTCCGCGTCGACCTCCTCGGCGGGCAGAAGACCGGCGCCTTCCTCGACCAGAAGGAAAACCACCAGGCGCTGCGCGGCCGGGTGGCCGGGGGGCGGGTCCTCGACCTCTTCTGTTACGGCGGCGGCTGGTCCCTGCACGCCGCGCACTTCGGTGCCGCCAGTGTCACCGGCATCGACATCTCCCCGGGTGCGGTCGCCCTGGCGGCGGAGAACGCGCGCCGCAACGGTCTGGACCAGGTCTGCCGGTTCGAACAGGGGGATGTCTTCGAGCGCCTGCGCCAGCAGGGTCCCGGCTACGACGCTGTCATTCTCGACCCGCCGGCCTTCGTCAAGAGCCGCAAAAAACTTCCCGAAGCGCTGCGCGGCTATCTGACCATCAACCGCCGGGCGATGGAACAGGTCGTCCCCGGCGGCATCCTCGTCACCTGCACCTGCTCCCATCACCTTGACCGCGAAACCTTCCTCGGCCTGCTGCGCCAGGCGGCCCACCAGGCCGGCCGCGAGGCCCGCCTGCTCGAGGTTCGTGGCCAGGCCTTCGATCACCCGGTGCTGCTCGCCTGCCCGGAGACCGAATACCTCAAGTGCGTGATCCTGCAGCTCCTCTGACCCTCCCTGCCCCTGCTCATCCCACGAAAACCAAAGTCCCTGGCCCAAAGCTTCTCCTCTGATCGCCATCGAGGATGCAGCTATCCTACTTTCCGCGCCAGCAGATAAATCACCTCGTAGGTGGCCGGGATCGATCCGGGCCGGCCAAACTCGGCCTGGTAAATCTGGGTCATCCGCTGCATGACATCCCGGCGCGCCAGGCCGGGGGGGCGGCTACGGGCGGCGTTGGACGCTCCGAGCCCCTTAAGACCGCGCAACAGGCTGGCGACATCCCGATGGGTTTCAGACACCTCGTCGCTGAAAAGCTGGAGGGGGGAGAGGCCACTCCCCGCCAGGGCGGCCTGAAGGTCGCCGAGATCAGGAAAGTCGAGGGCATGGGAGGGCTGGAGACTGTTGCTCTCGGCAACCGCCCGCCGGTGTGAGGTGCGCAGTTCGTGGAGGGTCCGCCCGCCAAAGAGGGCGAGGGCCAGCACGCCTGAAGGGCGCAGGATGCGTCCCGCTTCGGCTAGGGCGCTGGGGAGGGAATTGAGCCACTGGTAGACCGATGCGGAAGCGACCAGGCCGCAGCTCCCGCTGGCGAAAGGGAGCGTCTCGGCATCGGCATCGACGGCGGAGGCAGCGGGGAGCAGGTTGGCGGCACAGCAGGTCATCGGGTGGGCGAGGTCGGAAAGGATCAGGGACGCTTCAGCGCAGCGGGAGCTTAAGAGGCCCGACAGCAGCCCGGTACCGCATCCGACCTCGAGGATGGGGCCGGCCGGCCAGTCGACACCGTCCAGGAGCCCGGCAAGGCGCTGGGCGACCTGGCGCTGTACCCGGGCGTGGCGCTCGTACTCGCTGGCCTGGCGGGCAAAGTTGCGCTTCACGCTGGCCCGGTCGACGGGACGCAGGGGGGTCATGACAGGAACGCCTCCCAGGTTTCGACGCTCTGCTGCGGGGCACTGAGGAAGGGGGCGTGACCACGCTCCGGCAGCAGCTCCAGGAGCCCCCGGGCAGAGGTGGCGGCGAGAGCCGCGGCTGCACCCGGCAGGGTGATGCGGTCGAGTTCTCCCTGCTGGACCAGGACCGGGCAGGGAAGCTCGGTCAGCTCCGGGCGCAGGTCGCCCTCCTTCAGGGTCTCTAGCGCGGCGAGCGCCACCTCCACGGGGGCCAGTTTCCCGCCCCGAACGGCAAAGGAGACAATTTCGCGCAGCCGCTGGCGCGGAATCGCTTCGCCGGCAAACTGGAGCTGAAAGAAGTCGCCCTGGGTCTTGGCATAGGCACGGACGAGGTCGCGGGCCATGACCCGAACCTGCCCGGCCGGGAGGCCGTGGGGCCAGTCGCCGGCGGCGACAAATTTCGGTGTTGTTGCTACCAGCAGCAGCGCCCTGACCTCGATCCGACGACGGCGCGCCAGGCGGATCGCCACCTGGCCGCCGAGGGACCAGCCGAGGAGATCGATCTGCCGATGCCCGCTGGCGAGCAGCCAACCTTCGAGATCGGCGGCAAAATCGTCGAGGGCGTAGCCGGGCCCCGGGGAGGAGTCCCCGTGCCCGCGCAGGTCGGGAGCGAGGGCCAGGCGCCTCGCCCCGAGCAGGGGCAGCACCTCGCCAAAGACCGCCGATGACATCGACCAGCCATGCAGTAGCACCAGCGGCGCACCGCTCCCCTGCTGGCGCCAGGCCAGGTTGCGGCCATCGGCGAGAAGATGCCGCCTCACGGCAGGTTCTCCAGGGTGGCGACGATCGCTGCCGCGGCCCGCTCCAGTTCGGCAGGATCGTGGTTCGCCATGACCGTCGCCCGCAGCCGGCATTTGCCGACCGGGACGGTGGGCGGCCGGATCCCCTGCAGGAAGATACCGCGTTCGAAGAGACGGTTGGCGGCTGCCATGGTCGGTTGCGGCTCCCCGGTCAGCACCGGCACGATCTGCGTGGTACTGCCGAGCAGGTCGAGACCGGCGGCGCTCAGCACCGCGCTGAAACGGCGACGGTTCTCTTCCAGCTGCCGACGCAGGCGGGCGCCTTCGTCGCTGGCGACGATGGCCAGCGCCGCTTCGGCCGCCGCGGCAACCGCCGGCGGCAGGCTGGTGGAGAAGATGAAGGGACGGCTGCGGTTGATCAGGATATCGATCACCGGCCGCGCCGCCGCGAGGTAGGCGCCGGCCGCACCGAGCCCCTTGCCCAGGGTTCCCATGTGCAGGTCGACCTGGTCGAGGCAGCCGAAATGCTCGGCCGTGCCGCGACCATGGGGACCGAGTACCCCGGTGCCGTGGGCATCGTCGATCATCAGCAGGGCGGAGAAGCGTTCCTTGAGGCGGACCAACTCGGGGAGTGGAGCCAGATCGCCGTCCATGCTGAAGACGCCGTCACTGACGATGAGCCAGCGCCCCTTGCGCTGCGGCGCCTCGGTAGCGAGCAGGGCTTCCAGGGCGGCGCAGTCGGCGTGGGGATAGACAACAGTGCGGGCTCCGGACAGGCGGCAGCCGTCGATCAGCGAGGCGTGGTTCAGGGCATCGGAGAAGATCACGTCACCGGGGCCGAACAGCCCCTGCAGAATCCCGGTGTTGGCGGCATAGCCGGAATTGAAGAGGAGCGCCCCTTCGCACCCCTTGAAAGCGGCCAGGGCCTCTTCGAGACGCACATGGGGGCGCATCGAGCCGGAGACCAGGCGACTGGCGCCGGACCCGGCGCCATAGCGGGCGGTCGCCGCGCAGGCCGCCTCGATCAGCGCCGGATGGTTGGCGAGCCCGAGGTAGTTGTTGGAGCAAAGGAGAAGGAGCTCGCGTCCCTCGACCATGACCCGGCTTTGCTGGGGGCCGTCGACGGTGCGCAGCGAGCGGTACATGCCGTCGGCGCGCAAGGCTTCCAGTTCACGGCGCCACTTTTCCATGTCAGGACTCCTGCGCCGGAGGGCGGGCGATGGTGCCGACCTGGTCAATGAGCAGCACCTGGCGTTCGAGAAAGGTCACCGTCTCCTCCAGGCTGGCGGTGCCGGAACGCCAGAAAAAGGCGCGACCGCCGCGCTCTTCGCCGAGTGGCTTGAGGTGGGGCAGGCGCAGGTAACCGTCCACTGCCGTCGCCACGTAACCGGCCGGGTAATCGGGATCATCGGACCAGCAGAGCTCGGCGACGATCCCCGGGGCTGCCAGGACCTTGGCGGCGAGGACCAGGGCCTCGCGAACGTGGGGGTTGTTCAGACCGACCCGGGCGAGGCGACGGCGCAGCATACGATCCGCCGACCGGGTCAGGTCCATGCGGCTGGCGCGAACCCCGCGGGCAGGGTCCGCCTCGAGCCGGGCGCCGCTGTCGGCGTCGACCAGCATCGCGCCGCGCATGCTGACGCCGCCCGGGGCAGGACCGGCGACCAGCGCCGCCAGCGCCTGATCGACGGCCAGCCTGCTGACGCCGGCCTTGATCAGGAGATCGACCGCTAGGCGGCGACCGGCCTGGTAATCGGCAACGGGGAGCGTCCGTACTTGGGGCAGGCGCCCGTAGCGAATCTTTGCCGGATCAAGCGCCTCGGCACTCAGGCGCAGTTCGTCAGCAGCACCGCGGGTGTGGTCCAGAGCCCGTTGCAGCAGGTCCCTGCCGGCGCGCGCCAGCTCTTCGGCAGGCACGATCCTTTCGGCGCCGGAGATATGTTTTCCCTCCCGGGTGCTGTGCATGCGCAGGCTGTAAAGGGTCGGATTCATGGGCGAAGAAGCTAGCATGACGGCCCGGCCCTGTCAACCTCAAGGAGATGCCTGGTTGACAATCGTTACGGGCTGTCGTTACGGGCTTGGCGCGGGCGCCGGTTTGGTTTATGCTACCGGGCCAAACCCTCCCTTCCCTCTCCGGACCGTCACCGCCTGCGGAGTTTCCGCCGATGTTGCTGTTGACCCGCATTCTGCTTGCCGCCGCCTTCGCCAGTTACCTGCTGGCGGTCATCCTTTACCTGCTGCAACTGCGGTATCGAAACCGGGGGCTGGTGCGCAACGCCCTGCGCCTGATTGGCCTTGGTTTCCTTCTGCAGAGCATCTGCCTGGCACAGCGCTGGTGGCTGGCCGGGTTCCTGCCGGTGACCAACCTCTTCGCGACCCAGTTCTTTTTCAGCTGGGCCCTCGCCGCGACCTTTCTTTACTTCGAACTGCGCTACCGCATCGGTGCGACCGGCCTCTTCGTCATGTTCCTCAACCTGCTCCTGCTCGGCAGCGCGCTCCCCCGCGACCCGGCGATTCCGCCGCTGATCCCGAGCCTCGATACCCCGCTCTTCACCCTGCACATCGGCTTTTCTTTCTTCGGCTACGCCTTCTTTGCCATGGCCTTTTCCCTCGGCGTTCTCTACCTGGTCCAAAAACGCTGGCATTCGCCGCTCCTGCCCGGCCTCCCCGAGTTGCGCCGCCTCAACGAAGAGGCGATCTTTCTCGGATTCTGCCTCTTCACCTTCTGCATGCTCTGGGGGAGCCTCTGGGCCTACATCGCCTGGGGCTTCTATTTTTCCTGGAACGTCAAGGCGGTCTGGTCCTTCATCGTCTGGCTCTTCTACGCTGGTATGTGCCACGCCAAGTTCGTCCGCCGCTGGCAGGGGACTGGTTACGCCTGGCTGTCGATCGCCGGGTTCGCCGTCGTTCTCTTCACCTACCTCGGCATCGGCCTGCTGCTGACCAGCAACCACCCCCTGGATTGAACCATGCCGACGCTGCGCCAGAAGATATGGGACTATTGCATTTCCCTCAAGCTGACGATCCTCCTCGCCAGCCTCGCAACCCTGCTCACCATGGGCGGTTCCCTGCTGATCCATTTCCTGCCCGGCATCTTCGGCAACCTCGATCAGGTTCCTCTCGGCGCCTGGTTCCTCGGTCGCGGCCGCGAGCATCCCTTCTTCGCCGCCTGGCTTGCGGCCCTGGTGCTGCTGATGGGGCTGCTGGCACTCAACACCGGCTGCTGTTTCCTCGACTGGCTGATCAGGCTGCGCAGCCGCTGGCGCAAAAGTGGTGAGTATCTGCTCCATCTCGGCTTTCTTCTGATCGTCTGCGCCTACCTCTGGGGCGGGATGACCGGATCACGGCAGTCCGGTCTGCGCTTTTCCCCGGGGGCCCCGGTCCCGTTGCCGGGGCAGGCCGGGCTCTACCTGCGCCTCGATCAGTTCGATCCGGTCTTTCGCGATGGCCGCCCCATCGACATGATCAGCAAGGTGACCCTGCTGCAGGGAGATTCCCCTCTATCCTCCGCGGCCATTCGCATCAACCACCCATTGATCTGGAAAGACCTGGTTATCCTGCCGGAAAGCTTCGGCCAACAGCCGACCGGCTTTCGCTTCCTGCTCGGCAATGGCGCCGAGGTGGAACTGCGTCCCGGTTCGCGGCACGATCTCGGTGGTGACCGCGCGCTGCTGGTTCGCGGCTTTCTTCCCGATGCCTCGATCGGCAGCGACGGTCGCGCCTATGCCCGCAGCGAGAACCTCGGCGATCCCGCGCTTTTGCTGCAGCTGGTCACCGCCGACCGCCTCCTCTGGCAAGGGTGGTACCCGTTACGGCAGGGACTGCCGCGCGCTGCCGCCGTCGCCGGACTGCAGATGACGCCGCTGGCACCGATATTTCAGACCTATGCGGTGCTGACCGTCAACAGCGACCCGGGCGCGCACCTCGCCCTCGCGGGGGCAGCGGCGATGCTGACCGGCGTCAGCCTGGCCCTCGTCTCCTTCTACCGGAAACGGCGGCGAGGTGACCGACCCGACATTGGCTGACCACACGAATATTCTCCAACGATCCGTTTCTTCCTTGCAAAAACCTCTGTCTCTTCTTATAGTTAATGGCTGATTCCGGAGACGGGCCCAACTTCCAGACGACACGGATCGTTTACACGGGCTTTCGGTATTTCTGGTGGACGACTTTCTGCAGCAGCCTGAACGTCGGCGCCAGCGCAAGCTCCCCGAACTGGTAACCGCCGTCACCCGCCGGTGGTAACAAGTCGAGCCAGCACGACCAAAGGTTACGGCCGTCATCTCTGCCGCGCCGTCAGGGGAAATGGGGCAAGGCCATCCCGACTCTCGATACCCTCCTCGCATTCGTCCCGGGAGGGCGCGGGAAGGCCAGGAACGCCTATATCAGGCATCCCCCAGATGCTGGTCCTCGCTCTGGCCGATGGTCGCCGTTCCATCCACACCATCTGTAGCGAAGCGACCATGCTCGATTTCGAGGTGTACAATTTTCTCTACCTGATGGTTCGTGCCCGCATTCTGCAATTGGACGAAGCTGAGGGACACATCCCAGAGAGGGAAGCCTAGGCGATGATGACCGCTGCGCAGCAACAGGACCACGTCCGGCGGCTGCTGATTGTTGACTACTCCGCCGAACGGCGTGCCAGCCTGCGCCAGCTGTTGGAGGAACGGCAAATTGTTGCGCTGGAGGCCGACAGCTGCGAAAGCGCCCTGGCCATGTTGATCGTGGAACCGGTTGCCCTGATCCTTACCGAGACCGAGCTCCCGAACAAGAGCGGTCTTTATCTGCTGCAGAAGGTGAAGCAGAAGCACCCCGAGGTTGAGGTCATCCTCCTCACCCACAACGCCTCTTCCTATAATCTGCTCCAGGCCCTGCGTAACGGTGCCTACGACTTTATCGTTCGCCCCATTGACACCGGGGAAATCCTGCACAACGCGCTCGACCGGGCCTTCAGCCACATCCAACTGCGGCAGCAGAACAACCAGCTCCTCAGCGAGCTGGCCCAGCACAACCGCTTTCTGAGCCACAGCCTGGACATGCTAAAAGCCCTCAATACCTCCATCGAGCGGGTGGCCGCGGCCACCGACATCGAAACCCTCTTCATGGAACTGCTCACTTCGGCGGTTGAGGAACTGCACCTGAAACGCGGCTTCCTTGCTCTCTTTGACCGTTCCTCGGAAAAACTCGGGCTCAAGGTCGGCGCCGGTATCCCGACCGCCATCTGCCGCCAGTATGCTACGACCATTCCCGCGGGACTGACCACGAAGCTTGCCAGCCGCGGCAAACCGCTGCTGATTCCGGGAGAATTGCCATCCAAATTGCAGCGCCTGGCCGATGTCGACGAATTGACCGATCTCCTCTCCAGCCCGGGACTCCTCGCTGCACCGCTGACGCTGCGTGACCGGGTTGTCGGCATTGTCGTCCTCTCCGGCACGCGGCCGGAACATCCCTTCACCGAACACGAAATGCATTTCCTGATCCAGCTCTCCCATCACGCGGCCCTGGCTCTCGAAAAGGCCGGCATTATTCACCAGCTCAAGCGGAGACATTCTCACCGGGGGGAACCGGGATGACGCGGCAGCGGCCATGGAACTGCTGACGGCCTCTCCCTACTTCAACCTATTCCTTCTCAGCTTTCTCGCCGCCACCCTGATCCCCCTCGGTTCCGAGTGGCTGCTGCTGGCCCTCCTGATCGAGGGATACCCTGCGCCGCAACTCCTCACCCTGGCGACCTTCGGCAACCTCCTTGGCGCCTGCACGACTTATCTGGTCGGCCGCGGCGGCAGCGACTGGCTGGTGACCAGGGTGCTGCGAATCAGCCCCGGGCAGCGCCAACGGGCAGAAGGGCTCTACCAGCGGTTCGGCCGCTGGAGCCTGCTCCTCTCCTGGCTGCCGCTGATCGGCGACCCGATCTGTCTCGCCGGCGGCATGCTGCGCGTCAACTTTGGCTCCTTCCTGGTACTTGCCGGAACCGGCAAATTCTTCCGCTATCTTCTCATCGCCCTCGCTGTTCAGACCGGCAACCACCCGATTTGAAGCAAAGAAAAAACGACCGCGGGCACCCTTGCCGGGTGCCCGCGGTCGTCCTGATCCTTGATGGTACCAACCCGGATTTCACCCGGCGGGCGGCAGCAACGAAAAGAAAAAACAGCTGCCGTTTCCCGGTGCACTCTCCGCCCAGACCTGGCCACCATGACGTTCAACCACCCGTTTTACCGTGGCCAGCCCGATGCCGGCGCCGGGATACTGTTCCTGGCTGTGCAGCCGCCGAAAGGGTTGAAACAAGTCGCCGGCCTGGGCCATATCAAATCCCGTCCCGTTGTCGCAAAGGAAATAGACCGGTCCATCTTCCCGCTCCCGGCGCCCCAGCTCAATCCGCGCCAGCTCTTCATCGCGCGTATACTTCCAGGCATTGCCGATGAGATTCTCCAGCAACACCCCCAGCATCTGGGGGTCTCCCTCGACAATCAGATTAGCGGGAGCGATGAATCTACTCTGGCGCCCCGTTTCCTCCTGGGTCAGTCCCTTGAATATCCGGCGTGCTACGGCAGCCAGGTCGACCTCCTCCCGCTTCAACTCGCTCAAAGTCAGCCGGGAGAGACGCAGCAGGGCATCACTCAGCATCGTCATCGAATCGCACCCCTCCCGGATCCGAACCAGGCAGTATTGCCCGGTCTCGTCGAGTTGGGAGAAGGCCCTCTCCTCGAGGATTTCCGCCGCAAGACTGACCCGGGAAAGGGGATTGCGCAGGTCGTGGCTGAGGCTGTAGCCAAAGGCTTCCAGTTCCCGGTTGCTGGCGGCCAGTTCTGCTGCCTGGCGCTGCAATTCGAGGTTCAGCTGGCGGATTTCCCGTTCCGTCTGTTTTCGTGCCGTCAGATCGACCATGACACCAACCAGGCCGGCAGGCGGCCCCTTCTCCGGACCGTAGGTCGCCTTGGAGAAGACAAAATCGCGTACCTGGCCATCACCGCAACAGACCTGCTCCTCGTAGCTTTGAATTCCGCCGCTGGCAAAGAGAGCATCGTCCTGCTGGCGATAATGGGCGGCCAGCTCGGGGGGAGCGAGATCCTCCACCTGGCGGCCGACCACAGCCTCCCGGGTCAGGCCATGCAGGTCGAGAAACGCCTGGTTGCACCCCTGGTAGCGGCCGGCGCTGTCTTTGTAGAAAAGGGGATTGGGAATGGTATCGATGAGCCTTTGGAGAAATCGGCTGCGGAGGGTCGCCTCTTCTGTCGCCGCCTTGCTGAGGCTGATATCCCGGACGACCTCAATGCCGGCGACAATCTCCCCGGCGGCGTTACGCAGGGGCGAAGAGAGAATCTCGATGTGCGACAGACCCTCTTTTCCCTCCAGGCGCTTCTCCAACCGGTGAATTCCCCCGTCGGCAAAGGTCCGTGCCACCGGGCAGTTGTTGCAGACCTGTTCCTGGTGGTCGTAGGCCTGATAGCAGAAGCGGCCGACGAAATCGCCCTGGACCAATTCCCGGTGGGCGGCGTTCTGGTAGAGAATGCGAAAATCGGTCCCCTGGATGCTGACACCATCACCGATGGCGGCAAGCACTCCGTCACTGCGTTGGCGGGCCAGAGAGGCCTCATCGAGGGCGCGGGTCAAATCGGCGGTCAGACGGCGGTTCTTCCGCAGACTGTTGCGGAACAACCAGCCGAATCCGAGGAGCAGGGCGAGGGAAAGGAGCCGGAGCAGCACCTCGTGGGGTTCACCGAGGACAGCCTCGGACAAGGTGGCGGCATTGCGGACATGCATATCGAGCAAAGCATCCCCAACCCAGAGTCCAGAGAGGAGCAGGAACCCGAGCAGAAGAAGGTGGTCGAAGTTAGGTCCGCGGGAGTTGATGGGGAACCTCGAAAGGGTTTGCAGAACTTAGCGGGAAACCACCTGCGCGCCCGACTGTTGCAGAAAAGGTCGAACGGCGTTGGTAATCCCAGCGGCATCGAGACCATAGCGGGCCAGAAGTTCGGCCTGGCTCCCCTGCTCGACGAAGTGGTCGGGGAGCCCGAGGCGCAGAACCGGAAGGGTGACCCCGGCGTCGGCGAAAAGCTCGAGAACGGCAGAGCCGAAACCGCCCTGCAGGGCATTCTCCTCGATGGTGATGACCTTACCGGTTCGCTGAGCCTCGGTGAGCAGCAGCTCACGGTCGAGCGGTTTGACGAAACAGGGGTCGACCACCGCCAGGGAAATACCTTCCGCAGCCAGGGTCTCCGCCGCCCGCAGGGCCGGTTCAACCATGGTGCCGAGAGCAAAAACAACCCCGGAATCACCGGCACGCAGCTTTTCACCGCGCCCAACCGGAAGCAGCTGAGGGTCGCTTGCCAGCTCCAGGCCGAGCCCCTTGCCCCGCGGGTAACGGTAGGCAAAGGGACCTTCCGCGGCCAGCGCGGTCACCATGAGGCGCTGCAATTGGAGTTCATCGCGGGGGACGGCGAAGGTCAGGTTGGGAATGTGTCGCAGGTAGGAGAGGTCGAAAACCCCGTGGTGCGTCGGGCCGTCGGCGCCCACCAAACCGCCCCGGTCCATGGCGAAGGTTACCGGCAGGTTTTGCAGGCAGACGTCATGCAGGACATTGTCGTAAGCACGCTGCAGGAAGGTGGAATAGAGCGCCACCACCGGCCGCAACCCCTGGCAGGCGAGCCCCGCCGCAAAGGTCACCGCATGCTGCTCGGCAATGCCGACATCGAAGAAGCGGTCCGGATGGCGCTCGGCAAAACGACTCAGGCCGGTGCCGTCGGGCATCGCCGCAGTGATCGCCACCACCCGTTGATCGCGATCGGCCATGGCGCAAAGGGTCTCCCCGAAGACACCAGTAAAGCTCTTCGCCCCCCCCTTGCCAGCGGCAACGACCCCGCTCTCGGGGTCAAAAGGGCCAACCCCGTGAAAGACCGAGGGGGAACGCTCGGCGGCGGCGTACCCCTTCCCCTTCTTGGTCACGACGTGAACCAGGCGTGGCCCCTTCAGGCGTACCACGTTACCGAGGGTCTCGACCAGATCATCGAGCTGGTGGCCGTCGATAGGGCCGACATAATCGAAGCCGAAGGCCTCGAAGAGCATCCCCGGGGTGAGAAACCCCTTGACCGACTCCTCGGCCCGGCGGGCCAGGTTGACCAGGTCCTTGCCGAAGCGGGGGACCGTGCCGAGCAGGTGTTCGGTTTCCCGCCGGAAACGGACGAAGAGATCGGAGGTCATCTTGCGACTGAGGAACGAAGAGAGTGCCCCGACATTCTGGGAAATGGACATCTCGTTGTCGTTGAGGATGACCACCAGGTCCTTCTTCAGGTGCCCCGCCTGGTTGAGCCCTTCAAAGGCGAGGCCGGCCGTGAGCGAGCCGTCCCCGATAATCGCCACCACCTTTTCGGTACCACCGAGCGCATCGCGGGCGGCGGCCATCCCCAGCGCCGCCGAAATGGAGGTACTCGAATGGCCGACATCGAAGGCATCATAGGGGCTCTCCATCCGTTTCGGGAAGCCGCTGATGCCGTCAAGCTGGCGCAGGGTATGAAAACGATCCAGCCGACCGGTCAACAGCTTGTGCGCATAGGCCTGGTGACCGACATCCCAGACAATCTTGTCCTTCGGGGTATCGAGCACCCGATGCAGAGCAATGGTCAGTTCGACCACCCCCAGCGAACTCGCCAGGTGACCGCCGTTGCTCGCCACCGTGGCAATGATCGTCTGGCGAAGCTCCCCGGCAAGAGTTTCGAGCTCGGCCAGGGTGAAGCCCTTGAGCTCGGCGGGAGACTGTAAACGGGAGAGGATTTCCGTCATAGGCAAGACACCACGTAAAAGGTTACGAACTGCGGTTGACGATGTAATGGGCAATCTGCCGCAGAGGCTCGGCCGCATCACCGAGGGGTTCGATGGCGGCAACCGCGCGATCGCGCAGTTCCCGGGCCCGTTGCCGCGCCGGCTCCAGCCCGAGCAGGGCGACATAGGTCACCTTGCCGCGGGCGGCGTCGCTGCCGACATCCTTGCCGATTTCGGCCTGGTCGCCGACGACGTCAAGGATATCGTCGGCCACCTGGAAGGCGAGGCCGGCGGCCTCACCGTAGCGGCTCAGCGCCTGGAAGGCGGAGTCCGAGGCGCCGCCAAGCAGACCGCCGCACTGAACTGCAGCAAGAATCAGGGCGCCGGTCTTGTGGGTGTGGATATATTCGAGGGTCGGCAGATTGACCTCCTTCCCTTCCGATTCCATGTCGACGACCTGTCCACCGACCATGCCGAGGCTGCCGGCACAGCGGGCCATGACATGGATCACCTGGCGAACGATCGCGACGGGGACCGCCTCCTGCAGGTCAGGATTGCTGAGCAGGATGAAGGCCTCGGTCAGCAGGCCGTCACCGGCGAGGATTGCCGTTGCCTCACCGTATACCTTGTGACTGGTCGGACGGCCGCGCCGGAAATCGTCGTCATCCATCGCCGGCAGATCATCATGGATAAGGGAATAGGTGTGGATCATCTCCATGGCGCAGGCCGCCGGCAGGACCAGTTCGGGATCGCCGCCGACCGCCTCGCAGGCGGCAATCATCAGCAGCGGCCGCACCCGCTTGCCGCCGGCAAAGACCGAGTAGCGCATCGCCTGATGGAGGCTGGCCGGGAGGGTGTCGGCGGCGGGGAGGTAGCGATCAAGGGCCTGGTCGACCCGCAGCTGCCGTTCGGCCAGGTAAGCTTTGAGATCCATCGAATCAGTCATCCTCGGCCGGTTGGAAAGGCTCGACCCGCAGGCTGCCAGCACGATCTTTGAGCAGGCAGTCGACCCGGGTTTCCACATCCTTGAGCAGCAACTGGCAGCGGGACGCTGCCTGCACCCCCTGCTCGAAACAGGCGAGGGCCTGTTCCAGTGGCAGGTCGCCCTGTTCAAGGCGTTCGACCGCCGCTTCCAGGATTTTCAGCGTCGCTTCGAAGTCGGGAGGAACACTCTTTTTTGCCGTCATAAATCGCCACCATCAGGAGAAGGTTCATTATTGCCGGGGGTCCGGGGTGAGTCAAGGCTTTTCCCGGTAACGGCAAGCAGCGCCAGCGGGTCGATTCGTGCCCCGCGCAGCTTCGCCCCCCAGTGCAGGTGGGGCCCGGTCGATCGTCCGCTGCTGCCGACCCGCCCCAAAAGAGCCCCCCCCTCCAGGTCGTTGCCGGTGCGGCAGTCCAGTCTCTGGAGATGGGCATAGAGGGTATAGAGGCCTTCGCCGTGATCGAGAATGACGGTATTGCCGGTAAAGTAGAGGGCGCCGGCAAAGACCACCCGGCCGGCGCCGGCAGCCAGCACCCGGCGTCCCAGCGGGCTGCGAAAATCGACGCCGCCGTGGGGGGAGCGGGGAGAACCATTGAGAATTCGTCGCAGGCCGAAACTGCTGCCGGCGGGATCGGGGACCGGGCGCCGGAAGGGACCGGCCCGTAATCCCGGGGTCTCCTTGGCAAAAAGAGCCGCGAGGCGCTTGGACTCGCGCTCGATCCGAGCGAGGATAGCCGGGTCCCGCGGGTTGACCATCGCCGCCGGCAGGGATAGGCGCTCTTCCGGGAAAGGGGTCGCAAAGACCTCGAGGGCGGACTGGAAAAAGTGGGAAGCGCCACTGCGGTCGACTACGGCCAGGGTGAGCGGATAGGATCCCGGCGCCAGCGCCAGGTCGGCCCCGAGCAGGGCATGGGCGCCGTTTCGGTCCCGCTCCAGGTAGATCAAGCGGTCATTCCAGCGCGCCACGGCCAGCACCGGTGGCGCGCCGCGATAGGCCAGCCGGACCACTCCGCCGGTGGCGACCCGCGGCGCCGAGAGCTGCAGCTCACCGGCCCCGGCGGCTGTCGCCCAGAAAAGCAGAGCGAGCAGAAGAAGAATTTTCATTCCCCCTCCTCCGCGACCACCACCCGCACCTTTCCCCGGGCCAGGTGGAGCCGCAATCCCTCGCCCGGTACCAGGGTGGCGGCATCGACGACAGCCCGTCCGTCGCTTTCCCGCAAGGCGATGGCATAGCCGCGCTGCAGCGTTCGCAGCGGTGAGAGGAGATCGAGGCGAGTGCCGAGAACCGCGAGCCGCCCGGAGTACTCCTGCCAGCGGGATTGCCAGGCCAGGTAGAGCCGCTGCTCGAGGGCGAGCTGCCGTTGCCGCGACAGCGCCAGGTCGGCGAGGGGGGAGCGCAGTCGCCGCTGCAGACCCGTCAGCCGCTCCCGCAACAGGCCAAGCCGGCTGTCGATCTGGGCGCCGAGCCGCAACACCAGGTGGTCGAGGTGGCGCTCCAGTTCAAGGCGGCTGGCGACCACCAGCTCGGCCGCAGCGCTCGGTGTCGGCGCGCGCAGGTCGGCGACAAAGTCGGCGATGGTGAGGTCGGTTTCATGCCCGACCGCAGAGATCACCGGCAACCCTGAGGCCGCGATCGCCCGTGCTACCACCTCGGTATTGAAGGCCCAGAGGTCTTCCAGCGAGCCGCCGCCGCGACCGACGATCAGGACTTCGGCGCGGCCATGCCGGTTGAGATCCTCGATCGCGGCGGCAATCTCCTCGGCCGCACCCTCCCCCTGGACCCGCACCGGGCGGAGCAGCACCCGCACTCCGGCGGCGCGGCGCTGCAAGACGTTGAGAATGTCATGGATCGCGGCGCCGGTCGCCGAGGTGACCACTCCGACCATCACTGGATGCCCGGGAATTGGCCGCTTGCGCTCCGCGGCAAAGAGCCCCTCCGCCGCGAGACGTCCCTTCAATTGCTCGAAGGCGAGCTGCAACCCTCCGGCGCCGAGGGGATGCAGGGTATCGACGATGAGCTGCAACTCCCCGCGCTGGTTGTACACCGAGACCCGGCCACTGCAGACAACCTGCAGGCCGTTTTCCGGCTGGAAGCGGAGCAGCCGGTTCTGGGTGCGAAACATGACCGCACGCAGCTGGGCCTGCTCATCCTTGAGGGAAAAATACCAGTGCCCCGAAGCCGGTGCGGCAAAATTGGACAACTCCCCCTCGACCAGGACCTGGACAAAATTGTCTTCGACGGTCTCCCGCAGCAATGCTACCAGTCGGGAAACGGTCAAACGCGGCGCTGTCTGATCCATGCCTAGACCACCAGATATTGGGGTTTTAAATTGACAAAGCGGCCCTGATTCCCTATATATAGGAATCTCTTCAATGAATCAAGGAACCGTCATGTCGCAACTCTACGTGGTGACAATCGCCAGCGAAAAGGGGGGGGTCGGCAAAACCACCCTGGCGACCAACCTCGCCATCTATCTCAAGGCATTGTGCGAAGACCTGCCGGTCACCCTGTTCAGCTTCGACAACCACTTCTCGGTCGATCGCATGTTCCGGATCGGCCAGGGAACCCCGCGCGGGGATGTTGCCGACCTGCTACAGGGAACGCCCGCCGAGGCGTTGGTCGAACTGGGCGAATACGGCGTCCAGTTTATCCCTTCCCGCTCTGACCTCACCAGCCTGCGCGAGCGACTGACCACCCCGGACCTCCTCGCCAGGATGCTCTGTGCAGCGCAATTGACCGGGGTTCTGATCATCGACACCCGCCCCGACCTCGACCACTTCACCCGCAACGCCCTCTACGCCGCCGACCGGGTTATCGTCCCGGTCAAGGATATGGCCTCCCTCGAAAACTGCCGCAACCTCTACGCCTTCTTCGCCGAGCAGGGGCTGAGTAAAAAGGCGCTGCGCATTCTCCCGTGCCTGGTCGACTCGCGCATTCATTTCGACGGCCCCTTTCGCGATTCCTACCAGCTGCTCAAAGGCTATGCCATCAATCGCGGCTACCGCTGCCTGGAGGGATATATCGCCAAGAGCCCCAAGGTCGAATCTCTCAATACCAACCCCGACGGCAAGATCTACCCGGTCATTACCCATGGCCGCGGCACGGAGGTCCATATCCAGTTCAGCCACCTGGCCCGCCAGGTCTTCCTCGACCTGCGCGACTGCAATGAACTCCGTCTTTCGGCCATAGCATTGGAGCAAGAGCGCCGGAGCCAGGAGCGCAGCAGCGCCTTTGCGGCCCGTCTCGCCAAAATCGCCCCGGGTTGCCTGCTGTGCGACCGCGAACTGGTCGGACCGGGAGGAGTCGAATCAGCGGGCTATTTTGCCGCAACCGGAAGCGGCAGCCTCTCCGGTTTCCTCGATGAGGAATGCTACTCGGAGCTGGTCTTCCGCCATATCTTCCAGTCATCGCGGGAAGGGAGCGGCAGTCAGCCTTTGCGGGAGCTGTTCCGGGAATCGGCGCAGCGCTCCTACTTCGTCCTGCGGCGTGCCCCGGGAACCCGCAATTTCTTTCGCCAGCAGCTCTCTTTTTACCGCTTCGACGAAAGCGGTCTCGAAGTTTCCCACCGGGTAATCGACCTCGACGGGCTTGGCCGGGAAACCGAGAACCCGTTGCAGCGACTGGCGCTAAGGACCCTCTGCGACCAGCAGGGACGACTGGGGGACGATTTCCTGCTGGTGCGCAGGGTGAGCAGCGATGTGCCGGAAGAGATCCTCTACGATGAAGCCCAGGAAGCCTTCCGGGAAGCCGGGCGGCGCATTGCCAGCCAGTTCTACTGAGGGGCGGTCGGAACCGCAACCAGCTGCGAAACCGGCACCACTTCGATGCCGGCGGCGCGCAGTTCGGGGAGGGCCTGGCGCAAGGCGGTCAGGGTCGCGGGATGGGGATGGCAGATGCCGATGGCGCTGCCGTGCTGGCGAGCCATGCGAATCAGCTTGCGGATTTCACCGCCGATCAGGCCGGCGTCCTGGACATTATCAAGGAACATATCGCGCTGGGCCACCGGAATTCCGGCCCGCCGCGCCAGTTCAAAGGCGACCGATGCGCCGGTCGTCCGGCTGTCAACAAAGAAGAGCCCCGCCTCGCGCATCTGCCCCAACACCACCGCCATTCCCGCCGGATCCTCGGTAAATCTTGACCCCATGTGATTGTTGCCGCCCACTGCAAAGGGGACCGCGGTCAGGTAGCCCTGGAAACGTTGCCGCAATTCATCGGCGGAAGCGGCGACGAAAAGGGCATCATGCCCCGGGTTGACGGCCGGGTAGCCCTGCGGCTCCATCGGGATGTGGATCAACACTTCGTGCCCCGTTTCGTGGGCAAGCCGGGCCGACTCCCGGGCATGGGTCTCGTTGGGAAGAATGGCCAGGGTCAGGGGCACCTTGACGCCGAGGAACTGGCGCAGGGTCGCGACGTCACGCCCGAGATCATCAACGATGATCGCAACCCTGGCACTCCTGCCGGGCTGGGCGGGAGGGGCTGGGGGCTGGAAAAGGATCGCCCCCTGCTGATGATCGCCATGAAGAATCCGCAGGCCTCGTCCCGGCAGGAGCTCGGCCTCCACCCCTGGCAGACGACACAGCGACTCGGCCATGGCCGCCAGTTCGGTCGATGGGGGGATGGGACGGGCGACCCGGTACTCCCAGCTGGCGGCACCGGGTTCGGCATCAAACCGTTCCCCCCGCCAACCGGCGCTCTCGAGCCGGCGCCGGATTTCCTCCCAACGGGTCCCTTCCGTTACCTGCGGGGGAGTTGCCGGGGCGCCGGCACTGGGCGAGGGGGGCGGCACGGTCGGCGAGAGATAGCGGCTGCGCAGCTCGCCAAGCAGAATGAGGCTGACCAGGACAAAGCCGACCAGGAAGACCCCGGCGAGCCAAAGTTTCAGGGTCAGGGACCCCCCGTGCGAACGGCGGGGGGATTTGCGCCGCGACGGTTTTTTCCTTGCGGACATGAAGGTTCCAGCAGCAACGGGGATTGGGCCCCCGGAAAAGACGACAAATCAAGCGGCCTTGTGGGTCAGCTCCTGCATGATGCGATACCCCTTGAGCAGATCGAGGGCCCGCAGCAACTGATAATCCTGCCGTGCTGCCTGGTCAAGCTGGAATTTGGGTGTCGCCGCCGGTTCGGTGGTCACGGCCGGGCTCCCCCCCTCGAAATGATTGGTGAGATCTTTTTCCCGCAGCCCGCTACCCTCTTCGAGTTCCTTGATCTCCATGGCCGGCACGACGATATCCGGGGTTATCCCCTTGGCCTGGATGGAGATCCCCGCCGGGGTAAAGTAGCGGGCCGTGGTCAGGCGCAAACCGGAGTTGTCGCTGAGGGGCATGATAGTCTGCACCGAGCCCTTGCCGAAGCTCTGGGTGCCGAGAATTACGGCACGATCGTGATCGTGAAGGGCGCCGGCCACGATTTCCGAGGCGCTGGCGCTACCGCCGTTGATCAGGACCACCAGGGGATAGTCCGGTTCGGTCCCGTCCTGGTGCGCGGTGAACTTCATCGCGCTCCCCTCTTCGCGCCCTTCGGTATAGACAATCAGGCCACTGTCGAGAAAGAGATCCGACACCTTGACCGCCTGATCCAGGAGCCCCCCGGGGTTGTTGCGCAGGTCGAGAATGAGACCGGAGAGCCCCTGGGGGTTTTCCTGGTGAAGTCTTTCCAGGGCTTTCAGCAGATCGTCCCCGGTGCGCTCCTGGAACTGGGTAAGCCGCACATAACCGAACCCGTCTTCGAGGGTCTTCGCCTTGACACTCTGGATCTTGATCAGTTCCCGGACCAGGGTGAATTCCTGCGGTTTTTCGAAGTCATCGCGCATCACGCTGATCGTCACCGAGGTCCCCTTCGGACCACGCATCTTCTTGACCGCGTCCATGATCGTCATCTCTTTGGTCGATTCCTCACCGATCATGATGATCTGGTCACCGGCCTTCAACCCGGCCCGGAAGGCGGGGGTATCCTCGATCGGCGAAACCACCGTCAGCACGTGGTCCCGAATGGTAATCTCGATGCCGAGCCCACCGAACTCCCCCCGGGTGTCGACGCGCATCTCCTTGTAGACGTCCGGCGGCATGAAGGAAGAGTGGGGATCGAGGGAACCGAGCATGCCGTTGATCGCCCCGTAAATGAGGTCTTTCATCGGCACTTCTTCGACATAGCTTTTGCGGACGATCGCGAGGACATCGGTAAAGAGCTTGAGTTCCTGGTAATCCTGCCCCGATTCGGCAATCGCCGGCGGGTTGAACCTGCCGCTGGAAAGCCAGCCGAGCAGGACCAGGGCAAGAACCAGGATGAAAAGAGTCGCACGCCGACTTTTATGCATATCCGTCTCCTCCGGACTCAGTGATTTTGGTGGGGTGCCAGCCAGGCTTCCGGGTCAAGGGGGGTGCCGCTGTGACGGATTTCAAAATAGAAGCGGCGGGCGCCTTCGTACCCGGTCAGCGCCACAACCTCGCCCCGCTCCACCTGGTCACCGACCTGCTTGGTCAGGCTGGCCGCCTGGGCATAGAGCGAATAGTAACTCTCCCCGTGATCGATGATCAGCAGCCGGCCGTAGCCCTTGAACCAATTGGCGAAAATAACCCGCCCCGCCCAGATGGCCCGCACTTCCTCGCCCGCCCGGCAGCCAATTTCAATCCCCTGGCTGTCGTGCAGGGTACCCAGTTGCGGGTTCCTTCCGGTCCCGAAACTGACCTCCACCGGACCCGGCAACGGCCAGGCAAGACGGCCCTGCTGCTGGACAAACAAGTGTGAATCGCCACTATACTCGGCACCTTTGGTGGATTCAAGCCTTTTGACCAGGGCCACCAGCCGCTCCGCCCGTTCGCGCAGATCGGCCAGTTCCCGCTCGAGGCCGGCCCGTTCCTGGCGCAACTCGGCAACCAGGCGCGCCTTGAGCGCTCCAGCTGCCTTCAACGTTTGCTGTTCCCGCCGGCTCGCTGCCAGGCTGGCCTCTTCCTGCCGTTTGAGCTGCGCCAGGCGCTGCAGGCCCGCTTCCTGCTGCTGCAACGTGTCCCGGTAGCCGGCAATCAGCTGCCGGTCCCGGCCGATGATCCGTCCCAGGAAGTCATAGTCTTCGGCCAGACTGGCGGGTGAGGTTGCCCCGAAGAGGACCCGCAGCAGGCCGCCATCACCCGACTTGTAGAGGCCGACCAGGCGTTGCCGGACCTTTGCTGCCAGGGCGGTGACCGATCGCTTGATTTCCGCGACGAGTTGCTCTTCGGTACCGATCCGGGCACTCAGCTGCCGCAGCGAAACCTGCCGCTCACGAATGCGCTTTTCGAGCCGGCCCTGTTCCTCCTCAAGGGTCGCCAGGTCCGCGGCAAGGTGTTTCTCCCGATCCTTTTTTTCGGCGGCGTTTGCCGCCGTAGTTTCAATCCGTCGCTCGATCTCGGCAAGTCGCTGCCTGGTTGTCGTCAGCTCATCGGCCCGGAGCGGCCCTGGGGCGAGCAGGACCAGGAGGAGCAGGCCGACGCCAATACGCCTCCCCCGGGCACCGCCGTGCAACCGCATCAGGCCCGTACCAGGCGGCGCAGGGAGAGCAGGCTGCCGGCCACCCCGAGGAAGACCCCGAGCCCAACCAGAAACAACTGGTAGATCGGGGGGAGAAAGGTAATGCCGTCAACCCCTGCCGCCAGCAGCAGGGTACTCAGCCCCTGTTGCAGGAAACCGTGAAACACCAGCGCCGCACCGGCCAGGGCCAGGCCGCCGCCGCACAACCCCTGGATACCGCCCTCGAGAAGAAAGGGGGTCTTGATAAACCAGGGGGTCCCCCCCACCAGCGCCATGACTTCCAATTCATCCTTGCGCGCATAAAGCGTCAGTTTGATGGTGTTGGCGACGATAAAGAGGGCGGCAAAGAGCAAAAAGCCGCCGAGGACCAGAAAGCCGGTGCGCAATAGGGTGAGAAACGCCTCAAAGCGGTCGAGCCAGTCCTGCCCGTAACGAAGATCGGCCAGCCCCAACCGGTCTCGCAGCGCCGCCACCACCACCTCCGCGCCGGCACGATTGCGGGCCTCGGGACGCAGGCCGATTTCAAGCGAGGCGGGCAGGATGTCCTCCTCGACACCTTCCAGCAGGGAGGCATCGGCGCCAAGCCGTTGGCGAAAACGTTCGAGGGCGGTGCCGCGACTGACGAAAACGACCCGATCCACCTCAGGAAGAGCGGCGATCGATTTCTTCCAGGACTCCAGAACGGAGGGTGCCGGAACCTGGTCAAGATAAGCGACCACCTGGACTTGCTGACTCCACTGGCTGGTCAGTTTCTGGATATTCAGGACGAGGATGCCGAAAAAGGCGAGGATGGTCAGGGCGACGGCCACCGTGCCAATTGCGGCGCCGCACAACACCGGGCTTTGCCGAATGTTGCGCAAGGCCCGTCGCAAGAGGTAGAGACTCCGTTCCAGCACTCCAGGTTCCTTTTGCAAGCGGCGGATTCGACCCCTGCCGCGCCGGTTAAAAATCTAGGGAGTACGGTCTTCCACCAGGCGACCCTGATCGAGAATGATCTGCCGGCGGGGAAATCGGCTGATCATCGCCCGGTCGTGGGTGGCGATCAGGACCGTGGTACCGCGGGCATTCGCCCCTTTGAATAGCTCCATGATATCGAGAGTGATTTCCGGATCAAGGTTGCCGGTCGGCTCATCGGCCAGCAGAACCAGGGGGTCGACGACCAGCGCCCGGGCAATGGCTGCCCGTTGTTGTTCGCCACCGGACAATTCGAGGGGGCGGCGGTGCAGCTTGTGCTCCAGACCGACCTGTTTGAGGGTTTGATAGACCTTTTTACTGACCTCGAAGCGTTTGCGCCCCTGGACCTCAAGGGGAAAGGCCACATTTTCGAAGATGGTACGGGTCGGGATCAGCTTGAAATCCTGAAAGACGATGCCGAGTTGCCGCCGCAAATAAGGAATGCGGCCGGGCCCCATGCGGGTGACATTGAGCCCATTGATCAGGATCTGGCCGCGACTCGGTTTTTCAGCCGCGTAGAGAAGCTTGAGCAAGGTTGATTTGCCGGCGCCCGAGGCCCCGGTAATGTAGATGAAATCGCCTTTGGGAACCTTGAGGGAGATATCGGACAACGCCGAGGCGTCTTTCTGGTAGGCCTTGCAGATGTTGAAGAGCTGGATCATCGCCCTACCACTCGTTGTACGGAATGCCATTGAGTCCGACCAGGTCACTCCCGCTGCGGACATCGAAAACACCCCCTTCGGCCAGCGCCCCCTCCGGGGTCGGTTGGGGTGGCTCGATCACCCAGGTATCGGCGGAGCGGGTAAAGGGGTCGACCGGGATATCCCGCAAATAGCGGGCATCGACCAACTCGTTGAGTGAATCAGGATAGCGGGAGTGATCGGCAAAATAGCCGTCAATGGAGCGCCGCATCTGATAAAGATCTTCCATCAGGACCGTTTCCCGGGACCTGATCAGGCTGGTCTTGTAGTTGGGAACAACAATGCTGGCGAGGATGCCGATGATCGTCATGACGATCAACAGTTCGATCAGCGTGAATCCGCGTTTGCAACTACAAGGTAAAATGTTGAATTTCATCGCAGATCTACCAACTGTTATAGGGCGTGCCATCGAGCGCAGTGGCATCACTCTGGGAATAGACATCGTAAACATCCTCCCCCCCCCAAACCGTCGAGTCAGGTTCATCGGTGTAGGCCCGCAGGCCCCACCCCTGACCATAGGTATCGAAGGGGTCGACGGGAATGCGCCGCAGATATTTGCGCGGGAAGGGGTAGAGATCTCCCCATTCCTTCCCCTCGACCAGGTCCTCCAGGCTTTTCGGGTAGCCGGTTTCATTGACCGAGGTAATGATCTTGTTCTCCGCCTTTGCCTTATCGAAATCGGCTTTGTATTCGTCGATAGCGACCCGGATCATGCGCAGGGAGCGACGCAGTTCCAGTTCCCTGGTCCGGGTCACTGTGACCTCGGCCATCGGCAGAATCGCCGAGGCGAGGACGCCGAGGATAGCCATGGCGATCAACAGTTCGAGCAGGGTCAGGCCTTGCTGACCCCTTCGCGAAAAAAAAGGCCGGGGCATTGACAAGCTAGCGCACCTCGATCGGCAGTCCGTCGGTCACTACTGACAACCGGTTTCCGGCCGGGTCCCGGAAATTCACCCGATCGAGGGTGATCTCGCCCCGGCCTACGGCCTGGGCGGTGAAAACTACCCGTGCCAGGATTCCGGCGCCGGAGGAACCGGTTCCGGCGGCCCCCTGCTTGGTACCGATGATCAGCTGCCCCTTGTCGCGATTGGCGCTGGAGGTGAAGATCGTGCTCGCGCCACTGGCGCCGAGGAACTCTCCTTCCTCGGCCCGTACGAAACTGCAGAGCTCCGGAGGGAAGAACAGAAAGAAGGGAGCACTGTAAAGGTTCTGCATTGCATCCACAGCAACCTCGACGACAAACTCCTCTCCAACCGTGACCAGGCCAGGCCCCTTCAGAAAAATCCGCGCCTCGGCTGGGGCAGGTGCCAATTCAAGGGGAGGCAGGGTCACCTCGGGGACATTCCCGGGAGGTAGGGGTTTGCCTTCCGTCCCAGGGGGGGGCAGCGCGAGCGGCAGACTGGCGGCGGCCGGCATCTGAGCCTGGGGAACTTCCATCATGGCCGGCGGCTCCTGGGGTGGGGGCAGCACGGGAAGAGCGGACTCAGGGTTGCCCGGGCTCATTGTGGCTGGAGGTGGACCTTCCAGCCCTGCCCCTGCCGGAGAAGTGACCGCAGGCTGCAACGGCTGCGCCGGAGTTGCAGGTAATGAGGACACGGAGAACTCAGCTTCACCAGGAACAGCAGCCCCCTGAGTAACCGGGTTGCGCCCAGGAGCGGGAGGGGGCGCGGTTTTATTCTGCTGTGCCTCGAGCGGCGCAGCGAAGGCGCTGAAGTTCGGCCCCGCCTTCAAGTCATCCTCCCCACCCGACCAGATGCTGGCGACATCCGACCTGGGCAATTCGAGGGCCTTGACGATATGGGGGGTGATCGAAAGCAGGATCTCGCGCTTGGTCTTGTCGCGCTTGTGGCCGGAGAGGAGGTCGCCCACCAGAGGAATCCGGCCGAGGAACGGAAAGGTATTTTTGGTCTTGGAGTAATCGTCACGGATCAGGCCACCGAGAATGGTCGTTTCCCCGTCCTTGAGGGTGAGGGAGGTGTTGGCGTTGGTGGTGGAGATGGTCAGCGCCAGGGTACCATTATCGGTGGTCATTCGGTTGGTGACGTTGCTGACTTCGAGCCCGAGCTTGGTGATCACGGTATTGTCCAGCTGCACGCTTGGCTCGACCTCGACCTTGACCCCGACATCGACGTACTGGATATTGTCGGAACGGGTATCAGTCCCGGTGGTGGTGACAGTGATGACCGGTTCGCGCGAGCCGATATGAACCTTGGCCTTCTCCTTGTTGCGCACCCGGATCTTCGGGTTGGCCAGAATCTCCGAATCGGTCAGGGTCTTCTGCAAATTGAAGGTGGCAGAGGGAATGGTGTAGAGAAAATCGAGGTTGCGCAGCCCGCTCATACCGTTGACGGTGATGCTGTCCCCGATGGAGGTCTCACCCGGGTTGACGAAGCCGAAACTGGTGCCATAGCTTTTCAGCCGGGCGCCGATATCGAGGTTGTCGGTGTGGCTGATCTCGACCAGTTCCAGCTCATAAATGACCTCGGCATCGCCGCGATCGGCGGCCTCGATTATCTGCTGCGCCAACCGGATGACATCGGGCGTATCGCGGATCACCAGGGCGTTCAATTCTTCGTGGACATAGATCTTGCGCAGTTGCAGCATCGTCCGCAGCAGGTTGACCGCCTTCTTGGCATCGATGTTGGAAAGATAGAAGGTCTGGATCAGCTGGTCCTGGTACTGCTTCTCCTTGTCCTTGCTGCTGCTGTAGATGATCACGGTCTTCGGGTTGAGCACCCGCTTGCCGAGGTTGTTCATCTTCAGCAGCAGTTCGAGGGCCTGGGCAAAACTGGCGTCCTCGAGAAAGACGGTGACCTTCTGCTCCTTGGTATCTTCGTCGAAAAGGAAATTGATCCCGGAGAGCTTGGAGAGGATGCTGAAGACCTCCTTGATCTGCGCATCCTTAAACTTGAGGGTGATCGGTTTGTCCGAAGCAACATCGAGTTCCTGGCCATCCAGGATGGTTCCCCCGGAGCTTTGGACCTTTTCGAGCAGGGTGCGGGCGCGGAGGTTCTCCGGGTCAAGAATCAGCGCCTGTTGCAGGTTTTTCCGGGCCGGGGCAAAACGGCGCTGCCGGTAAAAATCCTCGGCTTCGTCAATGAGCAGTCCGGCCTGGATCCGCGCCTCCGCCTGCTTGAGCTCCAGCCCGGCGACCGCGAGACTAGGGTCATAGCTGATGGAGCGGCGGAATTCATCGACAGCAGCATTCAATTCGTTCCCGGCGGATAATTCCCGCCCCTTTTGAAGATGTGCCCAACCCGCCTTGGCCCGGGCGTTGGCGAGTTTGACCCGGTACTCGTCGGTATCCGGGTCCCCGCTGGCAGCAGCCAGATACTTTTCAACCGCCGCATCGTATTGGCCCTGGGCCATCAAGTCCTCGCCGGCGACGAAAGACTTCTTGGCCGCGCAACCGCCAAGCAGCAGGGCAAGTAACACGAACAGAACGCAAAACACGCTTGATGCTGGTTTTATCATTGGCCAACCTCATTCGCCTTGACCGGAGATTCCGGCAAAGGGCTATCCGGGGGCAATCCCTCCTCGACGGGAGGAACGGTAATATCGGGGAGTGGCTCGACGGCAGGAGCCTCTTCGCTCCCGGTCATGACCGGCATGGTGGTCGCTGATGGCCGCACCGGCAACAACATCCGCGGGTTAATCCGCGACCCCGGGGTCGGGCTGCGTCCTGTCTTATTTCCGCCACCGGTACCGAATTGGGGGATCAGGGGCTGATTCTCGGCCAGTTCGATCTCGATCTTACGGCTGTCGCCGGCCACCTGGATTACCAACCTGGTGGCAGTCAGTTCGCCGACAGTGAATTCCTGCCGATCACCGAAACGCGTCCCTTTCTTTACCAGATAAAGATCCTTGTCACGACTTAGAAATACAGTCTTTTCCTGATCCTTTTCGAGATAACCGAGAAACCTGAAGCGCGCCAGCTCCCGTTGCACCACCGGGGTGGGCTGCGGTGGCGGCGGAGGTGGCGGTGCCGCGACGACCGGGGCACTGACGACCTTCGGCGGTGGCGGGGGGGGCGGTGGCGGCGGTTCGACGCTGCCAAAAATATTCCGCTTGTACCCGGGGAACGTCCCCTCATTTACCTGGAACAGCTCCAGGTGAAGATGGGTATCGTCGACGGCCGGATCGCCCTTGGGCGTGGTCAGCCGGGTTGGCAAGGGACGTTCCTTGCCGGGCGGGTTCTGCCGGGGAATGCGTTCCTGACGCGGAGAAGCCCAGTAGCTGTAGGCGATGGAGAGCCCGAGACAGATGAGCAGCAGCAGGAGAATAAGTGGTTTTCGCTTCATGGTGCCGGCTTCCGAAAATAGGTCGTCAACCGCAGCCCGAGGTTGATCTGGTCGGGGCGCTCTGCTCCTGAAGAAGTATTCAGGTTCAATTCCTCGATGGCCACCAGACGCGGGGAATGCTCAATAAGGTAGATGAACTTTTTGACCTGCCCGTAATCGCCGGTCACCGTGAAGGAGACGGTGTAGCTGAGCAACTCCTCCTCGCCCTTGACCGGGGCGGGGTCGTAATTGACCCGGTCGATGGCAAGCCTGGACTGACCCGCCATCGCGAAGAGATCGCCGATCAGGCCGGTGAAGTCGGTCCGATCGGGAATAGCCGCCGCCAAGGTTTGCAGGTCGGCAAGACCGCGCCGGAAGAGCCCCTGGGGTGATTCGTCAACCTCTCCGGACTTGCGGGCGTCACGATAATTCTGCTGGGCACGGAGAAAGTCGTTCTCCAGGGCAGCCAGCTGCGGGCCGACGTACCAGAATGCCACAGCTGCCGCGGCAAGACTCACCAGCAACAGGATGCCGATTAGTATTGGCAACACGCGGTTGGTGCGCCAGATAGCCGCCCAGAGCGATTCCCGGACCATGTCAAAAGGCTCCTTCGAGGACCAGGGAGAAGCTCAGTTCCTCCCCCCCCCCGGTCTGCCCCCGGCCCGGTTCAATGCGGGCCTGGTTGAGCAGGTAAACCGCTGCAATATCCTCGGACGCCAGCAGGCGATCGAGGAAATTCTGCAGTTTGTCAAGGTTGCGGGCGAGGCCGGAGATTCTTAGCGAGCGGCCACGAAAGTCAGGCTGGATACTGCGCAACCCGATCCCCGCCGGAACCAGCCTCTCCAGGCGCCCGAGGAGGTCGGTCCAGCGAAAGGTATCCTTGGCCAGAACACCATTAAAAAAGGCAATCCGTTCCCGCAGGCGCTGGTACTCCTCAGCGGAAAAGCGAACTTCGGCAGTACCCACTTCAGGCTGCGCTGCCCGCTCCATCTGGACAATAGCTGCGCGCAGTTTTTGGCTCTCCTGCCAGCAACTCCAGAAATAAGCTCCCAGCCCCGCCAGCAATATCAGCAGAAGCAGCATCGCCACCCCATAGCCGGCATAGAGCAGGCGGCGGTTCAGGTAGGTTTTGGTCGCCAGGTTCAGACTTGGATTCATCCCCTTACCTCAAAGAAGTCGTTCCGCAACGCCGATAGCCGCGGCCAATCCGCGCGCCCGCCAGGGTGGGAGGTCGAGAGCACCGGTGGCCAGTTGTTGGAGATTGACATCCAGCAGGGTTGATTCGCGACCGAAGGCCGAATCAACCGCAGCGGAAACGTCACCGGTTTCCGGCCAGTCGCAATGGAGGAAAACCGGGGCGCGGCCGCTGCCAGGGATTTTCTCGCTTTGCCCGGCGAGGGAACGGGCCAGTTCCTGGAACACCCGGGTCGGGCTGCTCTCCACATCCCGGGCCCGGTAGAAAGCCAGGGCACGGTCCTGGTAAACCTGGAGCGAGAGCGTCTGCCGGTCGACCCCGACCAGAATGAAATCATTCCCCATTTCAAGTCGCGGCCGATAGAAATTGTAAACGTTGAGAGGATGAAAATCGATCAGTTGCGCCCCGTAGCCGGCCGCGGCGAGGGTCTCCTCGTAATCGAGCAGGACATCCTGGGCGACCAGACCGACCAACAGCCGGGTGCGCCCGTTCTGCCCCGGCCCGATCGACTGATAATCGAGATGAACCTCCTTGGCTTCCCCGGGGAGCTGGTTTTTCAGTTGCCAGCGAAGAATCTCCACCCCCTCTTCGCGCGAACGGAAGGTCTCCCCTACCTCGGTCAGCAAGAGTCGGCCGGCCCCCTCCGGCAGGGAGACTGCAACCCGTTCTTCCGTGCCGGCAAGGGGGTGCAACACCTCCTGCAGCGCCTTGACAAAGAGCCTCCGGTCCGGGATATTGGCGCCCCGCAGGGCAGGCCGGAGCAGGCCATCACGCAACGGCAGCAGGCGGCCGTTGGTCAATCGCCCGGAGCGGCCATGGCGGTGCAGGGCGACCGCGCGCAACTCACCGCTGCGGATATCGAGGCCGAGATAGGTGCGGCGGATCATAGACTCTCCGTCGGTTCGACAAAGGTCACCCGGTTGATTTCACGCAGGGTGGTGATGCCGGAAAAGACCTTTTCCAGAGCCGCATCCCGCAGAAAAACTGTGCCGCAGGCTTTGGCCGCCCGCTTTAATTCGGTCACCGGAGCCCGGGTGATAATCAATTCGCGAATCTCGTCGGTCAATTCCAGCAGTTCGACGATGGCGCTGCGTCCCATGTAGCCGGTGCCGTGGCATTCGGAGCAACCTGCCCCCTCGAAAAACACCTGGTCGGCCATCGCCTCGATCTTGAGACCCGAATCGAGCAAAAGCTGCGGATCGGCCGGAACCTGCTGCCGGCAATGGGGACAGATTTTGCGCACCAGGCGCTGGGCCGCCACGCAGTTGAGACAGGAGACGAAATTGTAGGCGTCAATCCCCATATGGAGGAAACGGCCAAGCACATCAAAGACGTTATTGGCGTGAACCGTGGTAAAGACCAGATGCCCGGTCAGGGCCGACTGCACAGCGATCTGGGCGGTCTCGGGGTCGCGGATCTCGCCGACCATGATCTTGTCCGGGTCATGGCGCAGAATCGAGCGTAACCCGCGGGCGAAGGTCAAACCCTTCTTTTCATTGACCGGAATCTGCACCACCCCCTTGACCTGGTATTCAACCGGGTCCTCGATGGTGATGATCTTCTCTTCCTCGTTGTTGATTTCGAGGAGGGCGGCGTAAAGACTGGTAGTTTTGCCGCTGCCGGTCGGACCGGTGACCAGCACCATGCCGTAGGGTTCACGGATCTTGCGCCGGAACCGTACCAGTTCCCGCTCGGTAAAGCCGAGGGCCTCCAGGGTCAGCCCTTTGAGGTCGGCCGCGATCGACTCCTTGTCGAGGATACGGATAACCGCATCTTCACCAAAGATACTCGGCATGATCGAAACCCGAAAGTCGATCGACTTGCCGCCGATCCGGACCTTGAAGCGGCCATCCTGGGGGATGCGCCGTTCCGAGATGTCGAGTTCGCTCATGACCTTGATACGGGAGATGATCGGGCTCTGGAAGCGGCCATCGAGGGGCTCGGTGGCGCGGTAAAGGACGCCGTCGACGCGGTACTTGATGATGACTCCTTCCTGGCTCGATTCGATATGGATGTCACTCGCCCGCTTGACCAGGGCGTCATAGAGGGTGGAATCGATCAGGCGGATTATCGGGCTGGTGTCGGCGGTCAGTTTCTCGATGGAGAGGACCTCTTCGCCCTTGTCGGTCTCCTTCACCAGCTGCAGCTTGAAGTCCTCGGAGACTTCGCGCAAGACCCGCTTGGAGCCGGCCTCTCCCTTTTCGAGGAAGCGGTCGATGCGGTCCCTGGCCGTCACCATCAGGGTCAGGGGCTGGCCGAGCTGGGCTTCGAGTTCATCGAGGGAAAGCACATCCGTGGGGTCCGCGACCGCGACCACCAGCCGGCCGGCTTCCCGCCGCACCGGTATGAAATGGAAGCGCAGCGCCAACCCGGGCGCAAGTTCGCCCAGCAGTTCGGGGTCCGGGATAAAGGTCCCGAGATCGAGAAACTCCAGGCCAAACTGCTGGGCCAGCGATTGCGCGAGCAAGTCCTCGCTGAAGAACCCCTCGGCGACGCCGGTTTCGCCGAAACGCTTGCCGTGCAGCTCCTGCTGGGCACGGATCAGGTCGACCTCCGCCGGCGTAATGGCGCCCGCCTCGACCAGAATTTCACCGAGTTTTCTGCGCTGGAAATTCATTCCTGCTCCGAAATTATCAACGGACGGTACCGGCCATCTGGAAGATCGGCAAATACATGGCGACGACGACGCCGCCCACCAAAAGACCCATGCCGAGCATCATCAGCGGCTCGATCATGGTTGTCAACCGATCGAGCCGTTTCTCGACTTCGCCCTCATAAAAATCGGCTACATCGGTGAGCATTTCGGCCAGGGCGCCGCTCGTCTCGCCAATCCCGACCATACGCAGGGCGATCAAGGGGAAGATGCGGCTCGGCTCAAGAGCGGCCGAGAGCGACGTCCCCTCCTCGACCCGACGGACGACCAGGCCGAGGCTCCGTTCAAGAACCCGGTTGTTGAGCGTGCCGCCGGACATGCGCAGGGCCGGCACCATCGGAATCCCGCTCGAAAGGGTCGTGCCGAGGGTGCGGCAGAAACTGGAGAGGGCATAATCGGCAAAGAGCCCGCCGAAAAAAGGGAGGACCAGCCGTGCGCGGTCGACCAGCAGCCCCCCTCTTTCGGTGCGCAGGAACCCGCGCAGGAGGAGGGCGACGGCGGCGAGCAGGGGAAGGGTTACCGGCAACGAGCGGACCGCCCCCTTGGAAAACCCGATCAGGAGACGGGTCGCCAGGGGGAGTTCCACATTGGCATCGGCGTAAATCTGGGTAAAGCTGGGGATGACGTAGAAGATCAGGAACGAGAGTACCGCCACCACCGCGATCGTTACCAGCAGCGGATAGAATGATGCGCTGCGGATCTTCCCCTTGAGCACCTCGATCCGCTTCTGATAGGCAATGAATCGCCCCAGGGTCAGCACCAGATCGCCAGTCTTTTCCCCCGCTTTGAAAGACGCAATGTAAAGAGGGGGAAAGATTTTCGGAAATTTTCCGAAAGACTCGGAGAGGGAACTGCCCCCCTTGATATCCTCCCGCACCTCCCGGAACAGGTCGAGCATGAGCCCGGGCTCCATCCGCTCGATGAGGACATCGAGGACCTGAAGAATGGGCAAGCCCGACCGCAACAGGACCAGGAGTTCCTGGTTGAGGGCCAAAAAACGCCGGCTGTTGAGACGGCGTCTGAAAAGCTGGGCCGGTATCAGGGAACGAAAGAGCCGCTTCCGGATCCGGAAGACAAAGAAACCCTGCGTCTCGAGGTTCTCCCGGAGCAGCTCCTGGTTGCTGGCCTCGAACTCTTTCTCGAGGACCCGGCCGTCGACGGTGCCGAGCTTACAGAGGTAGGTTGGCATAGGGTCGAAAAGATATCACAAATCCACCGGGAATTGAATAGAAACCTTGCAAAACGGCCGGTCGGAATAGTATCCGACCGGCCGTTAAAAAAATTCAAAACAGCCTTTGCGTCAATAACTTTTCGGGTTGTGTTCGACGCCATGGCAGTTCAACAGACAGCTGCCGTGCCTGCTGGCCACCCCCTGGGCATTAAACTCGAGCTTGTTGTCGGCATTGGGCTGCACGAAGTCTTTGTTAAAAGAAATCAGAAATTGATATCGGTTGCTACCATGGGCGTCATGGCAGGAAAAACAGGTCGTCCCAAGTTTCCCAGTTGCCACGTTACCCTTAATATGAAGCGCATGATAAGGGAAACTTTCATTACCGAGGATACTCGTCCGGCTGTGGCACTTGTAGCACAGGGCGTAGGCGAACTCGCTCTCGGGCCGTTCGTCTTCCATCTCATAATTGTTAACGAGCAGACCCCTGTAATTCGACCCATGCGGTCCCTTGGGACCGGCCGAGTCGTCATTCCCATGACAATCCCGGCACGAGATGACAGAAATGTCACCAGGCTTCTCCTGACGCGTTGCGTAGGGAGTTTTGAGGCTGATCACATACGCATTTCGCCCCTCCCCTTCGATCGGATGGAAGGAGGTGTTCGTAACGGAAAATTCTGCGTGTTTGTTGGAAGAATCGGACGGCAGGTTGGCACTCTCGGCGTGACACTTGTAACAAAGTTCGTACTCTTCGGTAAGTTCGACTGTGAAATTACCGACCCGCTTTCCGGAAAGCCCCCGGAAGGGGGTGTCACGATCCAGCTGGTGCGGCTCGTGACAATCCACACATTCGGCGTGCCGCGCCGCATTCACCAACTCCTCGGGAAGCGCCTCGTTGGCCTGATGCACCCCACTGGTCGCCAAAACCGGATGGTTGTATGGTTTACGCAATTCCGCACCGATATCCCGCAAGGCCCCGGCCCCCTCCGACTTCAGGTAGCCCCGGCGGCTCATCTCCTGACGTCCCTGGCTGTCGCCGTGGCAAACGAGGCAGGCCTGCTCCTCTCCGGAAATGCTCATGGACATCCCCCGGTGGCAGGCACGACAGGATTTTGGCAGCAGGGTCTTGTCGCCGTGTACACCCTGCAGCATGCTGGCCCCGGGAGCGGCAAACGCAGCCCAGGGCGCGACTATAAGCAGCAGGGCAAAAAGCGCAAATTTAGGCATCAGATTCCGTCGACGAAAATTGGTCATGGTCAGAAGGTGTTATGCCCCGCCCCGACCCCACCTCCGGCGGGAAGACCTCCGGAAGAGAACGCCGGTCCGTGGCAGGCATTACAGGTCGTGTCATAATCGCTAACAGCACTGGCATCGTTGGTGTAATGGGCCCACATGGGGAGGTCGTAACTGGCGTTTCGCGTGTCGTTGTGGGGATCATGGCAGGTGGTGCACTGCATTCGCTTTTCCTTATCCAGGTACTCTATTGGGGGCTCGATATAGTTACCTTTGCCGACGACAGCGCTCAGGGTACCTTGCACGGTCCCGTCGTAGACAAAGGAAATCGGGTGGGAGGTCGTCAAGTCGATCGTCCCCTGAGCGGACATGGTCAAGTTGGCAATTGTGCCCCGACTGATGACTTCGCCGACCGCAGAAACCCCGTCATGGCAGGAAAGGCAAAGTCGCGACGCCCCGTTCGGGTACTCGATGGTGGGATCGGTATTGGTATACTTGGCCGCGGGAATTTCGTCGATGGAAATTGCCGCCAGATTGCCGTAGAGGGGAAATCCGCCACTCGGCCTCGTGGGGTCGTTGCGGTTCCAGAGTGGACCCTTGGTGGAAGCACCATGCGGCGTATGGCAAAAGACGCAAACCTGTTGCACGTTCTCATTCGACGTCGCATGGATGGCACTTTGGCTGTTGCTGGAAAGGTTGTGCGGATGGTCGTTGACCCCGCCGGTCCCTGCACTCAGCTTCTGTGCGGCGTCAGCAGTGCCAAGGACCAGGAGCCCCCCCCCCAGGCAACCCAGACCGTACAGCAAAATTTTTTTTAGGTAGACCATATCTCGTCTCACGGGCAGAACTGGATGTGGATAGCAATCACCCCGACCTGGCTAGGTAATGCAAGAAAAACACCATCGCTACAGCGGCACCACTCGATTTCAGGGGCTGACCAGGTACTGAAAGATCTGTACCCGGAAGTTACAGGCATCCACAGCATATAGCCGATCGTGGTTGTCCATGAAAAGCCCGGCAGGCAGACAAAACTGCCCGGCGCCTCGTCCCGGCTGACCGAAATACAGCAGCAAATTCCCTTCCGAATCGAAAACCTGGATATTATCGAATGCCGCATCAGTCACGTAAATATTGCCTGTCGAATCAAGGGCAATTCCACGAGGTCTGGCAAAAGTCCCGGGTCCGTCGCCTAGCTGGCCGATGTACCCCAGAAAATTTCCTTGGGAATCCTGAACTTCAACGCGAAAATTCAAACTATCAACAACAAAAATCCGACCGTCCTTGGCCACCACCACCGCGGTAGGGTGATTAAACCCTCCCCCTTGGCCGGAACCGCGGATGGTTTTCTGATAGGCCAGGTTGCGGTCAAAAACCTCGACGGTCCCTTCCAGGACATCTACGACATAGAGCTGCCCGGCGGAATCGACCGCCAGACCGCCGGGGCGGGAAAAGGGTTTGTTGGGCTGGACAAAGCCCTGCCATTTCCCCGAATAGTCGAAAATTGAAACGCTTCGTGCTATTGAATCGGCGACGAAAATCCTCCCCTGGCCAGAATCGACGGCGATTCCCACCGGCGAGGTCAGAGGCCGGTTGGCAGCACTAAGCCACTGCTCGTGCGTTCCCCGTGTCAGGTCGAAGCGATGGATAGCGGGGGTCCCGGAATCGGTGACCCAGATGCGTCCTTCGCCATCGGCGACAACCCCGTAGGCATTGGCCAACGGCCTCGGGGTCCGATCCTTTCCTGCCAACCACTCGAAAAACCTGTTCCCTTTGCTGCCATCCCCTTCGCCAATGTTCTCCTCATTAACCGTCCGCAGGAATCGGATTCGCGGTGGCGAGGGAGCTTGGGGCCATGCGAGGTTTATCTCAGGGTTGCTCCACCTCGCTCCGGATGACAATCCGGAGGAACAACCACCCAGGCACAACAGACCGCCTAGAGCCAACCAACTCCAAGAGCGCAGCAAGGTACAACACCCCCTAATAATATTTAACTGGATACTTTTCTTTCAGGGCGTCCATCCAATCCTTGGTTAATTGTTCCCGTTGCTGTTTTTCCAGGTCGCTTTTGATCTTGTCATGCATCTCTTCATACGATAGTTGCTTTGGCTCTTTGACTTCGAACAATTTAATTATGTGATACCCATACATGGTTTTTATGGGTCCAGATATTTCACCGGGTTTCATCGACTTTAACGCTGCGTCAAATTCAGGGACAGTCTGTCCCTCATGAAAAGTACCAAGATCGCCGCCGACGTAACGGGTCCGGTCATCGGAATTGTAATATGCCAGGTTATAAAAATCATCTCCAGCCTTGGCTTTTTCAAGAAGATCCTCGGCCTTTTCTAGCAGAACGGTACGCTCTTCCTGGTTGGATGAGGGGTCGACTTTAATCAGGATGTGGCTTGCGTGATATTGTCTGGGGCGCTTGAAGCGTGCCTTGTTCGTTTCGTAATACTCCTTGATTTTTGTTTCCGGTACCTTGACCTTACTGCCAACGGCAGCCTCTTCGGCCTTTTCAGCAAGAAGGTCCCGGTAAATGTCGGCGCGCAGGAATCCGGCTCCCTCCGCGCCAATTGCATCCCTAAAATCAGCTTCCGATTTAAATCGGTCCCGGATTTTCTGAAAACGCCTGTCAACCTCACCATTATCGACAACCAGTTCCTCACTGAGGGCGTACAGAACTTTCAACGCGCGTTGAACCAAACCATCCAAGGCTTTCTTTTTGATTTCCTGAATCTTCTCCGGTGAAACACCGCCATGAAAGCTGACATTTAAGGGGAGAACTTTCTGGATTGCCTGATTCATCTCCTGATTGGAGATCGTCAGGCTTCCGACCTGGGCAACACCTTCGGCCTCGGCAGCAAACACCGATACATTAAAAATTCCGGCACATAAAAAGACCAGAGCAACCAGGCCGCGAAAAGCATAAAGCATTTTATAATCTCCTTTAATCTCAGGTGGGTCGAATTCCCCGAAGCTTGCTTCGATGAAAGCGATCAATCTAAACTTTTGATACCCCGTAGCTTGCTGCGGGGAGATTCATTGGATTGGTCAGGAACCGTTATCATAGGGAACCGACTCAGGCAAAGTCAAGTCATAGACCCAAAGTACAAAGAGGAGGCGAACCATTGCGAGTTCGCCTCCTCTTTGCATTCAATAAAATGGCGGGGCTGACGGGACTCGAACCCGCGACCTCCGGCGTGACAGGCCGGCGTTGTAACCGACTCTACTACAGCCCCATATCTGTTTGACTCTGTTGCTACCGCTGAGGACTGGTGGGCGAAACAGGGATCGAACCTGTGACCCTCGGCTTGTAAGGCCGATGCTCTCCCAGCTGAGCTATTCGCCCCGGCAGCCAGTAAACAAGGAAAGGAAATGGCGGGGCTGACGGGACTCGAACCCGCGACCTCCGGCGTGACAGGCCGGCGTTGTAACCGACTCTACTACAGCCCCATTTCTTAGACAGAAAATAGGAAACAAAAATAGTCGTTAAGTGGGAGCGAAGCCGGCTATTTCCGTTTCCTATTTCCCTGATTTTTTAGCCGCTGGTGGCAGGACAGCGGGGTGAAGCAATTTAGTTGACCGAATCCTTGAGAGCCTTGCCAGCCTTGAATTTGGGGGTCTTGGCGGCAGGGATGTTGATCTTGGCGCCAGTCTGGGGATTTTTGCCCGTACGGGCCGCACGAGCGCTAACACTGAAGGTACCGAATCCAACCAGGGCGACTTTCTCGCCGGCCTTGAGAGCATCGGTCACCGCATCGGCAAATGCTTTAAGTGCCTTCTCGGCATCGGTTTTGCTCAGACCTGCTTTTTCTGCCATCGCATTAACAAGATCCGCTTTCGTCACAACATACCTCCACGTATTAGGGATTATTAAAGCCCTGCTGAAATCGCGATACTTATATCAGAGTTGGAAAAAGAGTGTCAAGAGAATATTTCCGCCGCAACCCTAATGGTGGAGCGGTTCTTCGGCCTCCGGGCGGTAGTCTTCAGCCGGTGGGAGCGAGCTCAGGGGGAGGTCGACCAGCAGGGCCCTCTCCAGGACCTCGTCCATGTGTCCAACCGGGGTCACAGTCAGTGCCTTGAGTATCTGCGCCGGCACCTCTTCCAGGTTCTTTTCGTTCTCCTTGGGGATTAAAACCTTGGAAATCCCTGCCCGCCTGGCCGCCAGAAGCTTCTCCTTGAGGCCACCAATCGGCAGAACCCGGCCGCGCAGGGTGATTTCTCCAGTCATCGCCAGGTCGCGGTCGACACTACGGCCGGTAAGGGCTGAGGCCAGGGCCGTTGCCATGGTGATCCCGGCCGACGGCCCGTCCTTGGGGATGGCCCCCTCGGGGACATGAATGTGGATATCGAGCTTCTGGTAAAAATCCTTCTCCAGGCCCAGCTCGGTCCAGCGCGAACGAACGTAACTGAGGGCCGCCTGGGCTGATTCACGCATCACCTCACCGAGCTTGCCGGTGATGGTCAGCTTGCCCTGGCCGGGGAGGATAGCCGTCTCGATCGTCAGCAACTCACCGCCGACTTCGGTCCAGGCCAGCCCGGTGGCCATGCCGACCCGACTCTCCTCATCACGAACACCGTAACTGTACCGGGGGACGCCGAGATATTTCTTGACCTGGGCGGCAGCGACATTGAAGCGGCGCTGCTTCTCTTCTGATTTGACCAGCTCCCGTGCAATCTTGCGGCAGATGTTGGCCAGTTCCCGTTCCAGGTTGCGCACGCCGGCCTCGCGGGTGTATCGGCGGATAATCTCGTAGAGAGCGGTTTCGGAAAACTGAACCTGGTCAAGGGCCAGGCCATGGGCCGCGAGCTGCTTGGGCACCAGATAGCGCCGGGAAATATTCAGCTTTTCTTCCTCGGTATACCCCTCGATGCGGATCACTTCCATCCGGTCCCGCAACGGCCCGGGAATAGAGAAGAGATTGTTCGCCGTGGCGATAAAAAGGACGCTAGACAGGTCGTATTCGACATCGAGAAAATGATCGCCGAAGCTGTTGTTCTGTTCCGGATCGAGGACCTCCAGCAGGGCAGAGGACGGATCACCGCGGAAATCGGTGCTCATCTTGTCGATTTCATCGAGCAAAAAGACCGGGTTTTTTACCCCGACCTTGCGCAGGCTCTGGATGATTTTGCCCGGCATGGCGCCGATGTAGGTCCGGCGATGGCCGCGGATTTCGGCCTCATCGCGGACGCCACCGAGAGAGATGCGGACAAATTTCCGGCCGAGAGAACGGGCGACGGAGCGTCCCAGCGAGGTCTTGCCGACCCCGGGAGGTCCGACCAGGCAGAGGATCGGCCCCTTGATCTTCTTGACCAGGGCCTGGACCGCAAGGTACTCGATGATCCGCTCCTTGACCCGCTCCAGCCCGTAATGATCCTCCTCCAACACCTGTTCGGCAAAGGCGAGATCGAGCCGGTCGCGGCTTGCCTTGCGCCAGGGGAGGGAGATCATCCAGTCGAGGTAGTTGCGCACGACGGTCGCCTCGGCGGACATCGGCGACATCATTTTCAGTTTCCGCAGTTCGCTGTTCGATTTCTCCGTGGCTTCACGGGACATCCGTTTTTTACTGATCTTCTCTTCGAGTTCGCGCAGCTCCTGCTTGAACTCGTCCTTGTCCCCGAGTTCCTTCTGGATCGCCCGCATCTGCTCGTTGAGGTAGTACTCCTTCTGGCTGCGCTCCATCTGGCTCTTGACGCGGTTGCGAATCTTCTTCTCGATCTGCAGAATTTCGACTTCCCGCTCGAGCATGGCGAGGAGCTGTTCCAGACGCTCCTGGGGATTGATCAGTTCCAGCAGCTCCTGCTTTTCGGTGATCCGCACACTGACCTGGGCAATGACCGTATCGGCCAACCGCCCCGGCTCGGTGATACCGGCGATCGAAGCCACCATCTCCGGGGGAACTTTTTTACTCAGGTTGATGTAACTCTCAAAGGTGTCGCGGACGCTGCGCAGCAACGCCTCGATCTCCGGGGAATCGACCGGGAGATCGGCCAGACGCTCCGCCGAGACGAAGGTACACCCCTCCCCGTTGACAACTTCGAGGATTTTGGCCCGTTCCTTCCCTTCGATCAGAACCTTGACAGTGCCATCGGGGAGTTTGAGGAGCTGGATGATCTGACCGACACAGCCGGAATGGTAGATGTCGTCGAACTCCGGGTCATCGGTGCGGGGGTCGAGCTGGGTCGCCAGAAAGATTTCCCGGCCACGCTCCATCGCCCATTCCAGCGCCTGGATGGAGCGCGCCCGACCGACGAAGAGGGGAGTAACCATGTGGGGGAAGATGACGATGTCACGCAGCGGCAGCAGGGGTAACAGCCCGCTGTCGAGCATCTCTTCGGCGATAGGTTCGGTCTTATCGGTCATGAGTGGAATGACCTTTCTCGACGCCGGCGTTCAAACAGTTCACGCCGACTCGGCGCATTCGTAGAGGACGATCGGCCGGGCATTGCCAATGATGGTTTCCTCACTGATCACGACCTCTTTGACCCGGTCCTGGGACGGAATATCATACATGACCTCCAGCATGGCATTCTCGAGGATCGAGCGGAGGCCACGAGCGCCGGTCTTGCGCTTGAGCGCTTCCCTGGCAATGGCAACCAGGGCGCCGTCGGTGAAGCGAAGATGGACCTTTTCCATCTCGAAGAGCTTCTGGTATTGCTTGACGAGAGCGTTCCTGGGCTCCTTGAGAATCTGGATCAACGATTCCTCATCCAGTTCGTTAAGGGTGGCAACCACTGGCAGCCGGCCGATAAATTCGGGGATCAGGCCGTATTTCAGCAGGTCCGAGGGTTCGACCTGGGCGAGGATTTCTCCCAGGTTCTGTTCACTCTTGCGCCGGATATCGGCGCCAAAACCCATCCCTTTGGCACCGATACGCTGGGAAATAATGGTGTCGAGGCCGGAAAAGGCACCACCGCAGATAAAGAGGATATTGGTGGTATCGACCTTGAGAAATTCCTGCTGGGGGTGCTTGCGCCCCCCCTTGGGAGGAACGCTCGCCATGGTCCCTTCGATGATTTTGAGCAGCGCCTGCTGCACCCCTTCGCCGGAGACATCCCGGGTGATCGACGGGGAATCGGACTTGCGGGCGACCTTGTCGACCTCGTCGATATAGATGATCCCCTTCTGCGCTTTCTCGAGGTCGTAGTCGGCCGCCTGCAGCAGATTGAGAATGATATTCTCGACATCTTCACCGACATAACCCGCCTCGGTCAGGTTGGTGGCGTCGGCGATGGCAAAAGGAACGTCGAGGAGTCGGGCCAGGGTCTGGGCAAGGAGGGTCTTGCCGCTGCCGGTCGGTCCCAGGAGCAGGATGTTGCTCTTCTGCACCTCTACATCACCGGTACGGCCGGTATTCTCCACCCGCTTGTAATGATTGTAGACCGCGACCGCCAGGACCTTCTTGGCGCGCTCCTGGCCGATGACATACTCGTCCAGAACTTCCTTGATTTCGATCGGTTTGGGCAGGCTGCCAGTCCCGCTGCCGCCAGACTCCTCGAGCTTGGCTTCCTCGGCGATGATGTCCTTGCACAGCTCGATACACTCATCGCAGATGTAGACCGCCGGGCCGGCAATCAGCTTCTTGACCTCGTCCTGGGCCTTGCCACAGAAGGAACAGATCAGCTGTCCGGAATGCTCGTTGTTCGGGCTCAATACTGCCTCCGTTCAGGGGTGATTCAGATTTTGCTCTTCACGATGTCGTCGACGATACCATATTTCTTCGCCGCCTCGCTACCCATGAAGAAATCCCGCTCGGTGTCAGCCGCGATCCGCTCCAGCTTCTGTCCAGTGTGTTTTGCCAGAATCCCGTTCAGGGTATCGCGCATGCGCAGAATCTCCTGGGCGTGGATATTGATGTCGGTCGCCTGTCCCTGGAAACCGCCGAGGGGCTGGTGAATCATGATCCGTGCATTGGGCAGAGCGAAGCGCTTCCCCTCCGACCCGGCCGCCAGCAGGACCGCCCCCATGCTCGCCGCCTGCCCGACACAGATGGTCGATACGGGAGCCTTCAGATACTGCATTGTATCATAAATGGCCATACCAGCCGTCACCACCCCACCGGGGGAGTTGATATATAGGTGAATATCCTTTTCCGGATCCTCGGACTCGAGAAAGAGGAGCTGGGCAATGACCAGGTTGGCCATATGATCCTCAATCGCTCCGCCGAGAAAGATGATCCGGTCCTTGAGCAGTCGTGAATAGATATCGTAGGCGCGCTCGCCCCGTCCGGTCTGCTCAACCACCATCGGTACCAGGGTCATCAGCTTCACTCCTTGTCGTCGGTCGATTTGGCCGCCAGGTCTGCTTTGGCAACTTCGCTGATCTGTGCCCCGGCCAGCAGGAACTCGATCACCTTCTCTTCACCCATCTGCAGCAGCAGGCCGCGGCGGGCGTCTTCGTTGCCGTAATGGCGCTTGACGGCATCGATTGGCGCGTTGGACATGGCGGCAATCTGCTCGAGTTTGCCGTCGATCTCGCTCTCCTCGACCTGCAATCCCTCCTGGCGGCCGATCGCCTCCAGGATCAGGGTCCCCTGCACCTGCTTGACCGCCGTGTCGCGGTACATGGCGCGGAAAGACTCTTCGTTCATGCCAAGCATCTCCAGGCTCATCCCCTGGGACTGCATGCGGGAACGGATGTTGGCGAGCATGTAATCGAGCTGGCCGGAGACCATGGTCTCGGGGGCCTCGACCGGGTTCGCCGCGATCAGGGCTTCCATCAGGCGTTCACGCAGGTCACCGTCGATCCGGTTCCGCTCCTGGGTGAGGTAGTTCTCTTCGAGACGCGCGCGCAGCTCGGCGACGGAATCGAGTCCGAACCCCTTGGCAAACTCGTCATCGAGAGCGGGCAGTTCCTTCTCCTTGATCTCGTGCAGACGCACCTTGAAGGTGACCTCCTGGCCGGCGAGTTCCTCGTTGCCGTAGTCGGCGGGGAAGGTGACCTGAATCTCCTTCTCCTCCTCCCGTTTCATCCCTTCGAGCTGCTCTTCGAAGCCGGGGATGAAGCTCCCCGAACCGAGCTCGAGCTGGTGCCCTTCCGCCTTCCCCCCTTCAAAGGCCTCCCCCTTGAGGAAACCTTCGAAATCGATGACGACAAAATCGCCCTTGCGCGCCTTCTTGCGAGTGGAAACCACCATCTCGGCCCGGGAGGCCCGCATCTCCTCGATGCGCTTGTCGGTCACCTCGGGATCGGCCTCGAACCGCTCCTTTTCGAGCTTGAGCCCGGTGTAGTCCTTGGCGGTGAATTCCGGCTTGACCTCGACATGGGCCTCGTAGGTAAAAGGCTGCCCTTTTGCGATCACACCACTGTCGACGATTTCCGGATCGGCGATGGCCAGAATCTTGTGCTCGAACAGGGCCTTGAAGTAGGAATCATTGATCAGCCGGCTGAGTACCTGCTCTTCCATCTGCGGCGCAAACTGCCGTTCGAGGATAGCCCGCGGAACCTTGCCGGGGCGAAATCCGGGAAGCTTGGCCGACTTGCCAATCTTGCTGTAGGCCTTGTCGATCTCTGCCGCCACATGGTCGGCAGGGAGCTCGAAGGAAAGTTTCTTCCGGACGCTGCTGATCTCTTCTATCTTGACGTTCATCTGATTTTCCTCACCTTGGATTGAAGCTGTGAAAAAGGGCAAAGGGGCCTGATGGCCAACCGGTCGGATGCGTGGGCGCGGCCAGGATCCTTGCCGCGATTATTGAGGTTGGTGCGAGAGGGGGGAGTCGAACCCCCACGGTTGCCCGCTGGATCCTAAGTCCAGTGCGTCTGCCAGTTCCGCCACTCTCGCACGGAATTTTCCAACGACGCGGTCAGGCCAACCGGCACTCGGGAAGGTTTCCCGGCGGGTGCGCCTGTCTGCCGATGGGAAAATAGAGAAGCCCGCCCTTTTTTGCCGACTTACCTGTGGCCCGGAAAGCCACAAATCTCAGGCACGGAAAAGGCGGGCCAGTCCAATCTAAATGGGGTGAGTGAAGGGGATCGAACCCTCGACAACTGGAGCCACAATCCAGTGCTCTACCAACTGAGCTACACCCACCACAAAACGGAGCCAATACTAGCCAAGCAACTGGCCATTTGTCAACGGGAATCTTGGGTTTTCCCGACACGGCTGAAATGGCGCGCCAGGAAGGATTCGAACCCTCGGCCAACGGCTTAGAAGGCCGCTGCTCTTTCCAACTGAGCTACTGGCGCGGAATGGTCGGGGCGACTGGATTCGAACCAGCGGCCCCCTGCTCCCAAGGCAGGTGCGCTACCAGGCTGCGCTACGCCCCGACAAGAGGGAGATTACTAACACACCCCCGTACTTTCTGCAACCCCAAAATCGGCCTTCATGGCCTGCCGACTCTCCGCCCGGCTCCACAATCGACCTGCAACCCTTCAATCAGCCAGCGACCTGGGCATCATGTCGCCCGTGAGGGTGCGACTTTGGCCGTGACATTCCCTTCCGGTCGGTTAAACTTACGACCTGACAAATTAACCTTGGGAGTTGCCTGCCAATGACTGAAACCACCCCCGCGCCCGGTCCCTTCGGCTACGGATTCGAAACTGTTCGACAGATCGAACTGCCGGAACTCAATGCCACCTTCATCCAGCTGCGCCACCCGGCGAGCGGCGCCCGCTATGTCCACCTCGCCACTGCCGATCCCAACAACCTCTTTGCCGTCACCTTCCGCACTCCACCCGCCGATTCGACCGGCGTCGCCCACATCTTGGAGCACACCGTCCTTTGCGGGTCAGAGCGCTTTCCGGTGCGCGATCCTTTCTTCACCATGCTCAAGCGCAGCCTCAATACCTTCATGAACGCCATGACCGCCAGCGACTGGACCTCCTACCCCTTTGCCAGCCAGAATCGCAAGGACTTCTACAACCTGATGGAGGTCTACCTCGACGCCGCCTTCTTCCCCCTGCTGCGGGAGCGCGACTTCCGCCAGGAGGGGCACCGGCTCGAATTTCTCGACCCGACCGACCCGGCCTCCCCCCTGACCTACAAGGGAGTGGTCTACAACGAGATGAAGGGGGCGATGGCGTCCCCTTCATCGCTCCTGTCGCGACGGCTAAGTCGCGCCCTTTACCCGACCACCTGCTACCGGCACAATTCAGGCGGCGAGCCGGAAGAGATCCCCGCGCTGACCTGGGAAGGACTGCGCGCCTTTCATCGCGACTACTACCAGCCCGGCAATGCCTGGTTCTTCAGCTACGGCAACCTGCCGCTGCAGGAGCACCTGCGGGTCGTCGAGGCGAGAGTGCTGCGCCATACCCTGCCGCGCCAGGTCGACAGTGCAGTCCCGCCCGAGACCGGGCTCACCGCGCCGCGCCGGGTGGAGGAGTTCTATCCCCTCGATGCCGCCGAGGCGCTGACGGCCAAGACCATGATCCAGGTCGGCTGGCTGGCCGGAGATGTCAATGACAGCTTCGAGCGCCTCGCCCTGGGCCTGCTCGCGACCCTCCTCCTCGGCAACCCGGCGGCACCGCTCTACAAGGCGCTGCTCGACTCGGGTCTCGGCGGCAACCTCGCTCCCGGGGGGGGCTTCCACGACGAAAACCGCACCACCTATTTCGCCGCCGGCCTGCAGGCGAGCGAACCGGAGCACAGCGCCAGGGTCGAGGCCCTGATCTTCGAAACCCTGGAACAGGTCGCAGAGACCGGCTTCTCGGCAGAGCGCATCGAAGCGGCCATTCATCGCCTCGAATTCGGTCATCGCGAGGTCTCCGGCGACCACTACCCCTACCCCCTCGCCCTGCTGATGCGGATGCTCGGTCCCTGGCTCCATGCCGACGACCCCCTCTCACCGCTGCAGCTCGATGCCAATCTCGCCCGGCTGCGCCAGGAGCTGGCCGCCGGCCCCTTCTTCCAGCAGCTGATTCGCCGCCGGCTTCTCGACAACCCGCAACGGGTCACCCTGACCCTGCGCCCCGACCACCAGCTGCAGCAGCGCCAGGAAGCAGAAACCAGCGCCCGGCTGCAGACGGTCGGCGCCACCCTCACTCCCGCCGAGCGGGAGGCGATCAAGCGCGCCGCCGAGGAACTGCAGCAGGCCCAGGAAGCGGCCGAGGATCTCTCCTGCCTGCCCGGCCTCGGTCGCCAGGATATCCCGCCGTCCGAAGCTGCGGTGCCGGTAACGCAGCAGAGCCTTGCACAAGGTGCGGTCCACCTCTTCCCGCAGCCGACCAACGGCATCGGTTATCTCCACGCCCACATGCCGGTCGCCCTGGTCCCGCCCCGGCTGCTGCCGCTCATCCCCTTCTACTGCACCCTCCTCACCCAGGTCGGCGCCGCTGGCAGGAGTTACCTCGAAATGGCGGAACGGATCGAGGCCGCCACCGGCGGAATCAGTATCAGCACCGACCTCCTCGAAGACCCGGCCGACCACCGCCAGCTGCAGGCCATTCTGAGCCTGCGCGGCAAAGCCCTGGAGCGCAACGCCGGCCCGCTCTTCGCCATTCTCAGCGATCTCAGCCGGGCTCCCGATTTTTCCGACCTCGCGCGGCTGCGCACCGTCTTCAACCAGCTGCGTACCAACCTCGACAATTCAATTACCGGCTCCGGCCACAGCTACGCGGCCCGTGCCGCCGCAGCCCGCCTGACCCCCGGCGGCGCCCTGCGCGAAGGCTGGGCCGGCCTCACCCAGGTTCGGCAGGCAAGGCGCCTCGCCGCCCTGGAACCGGCCGCGCTGCAGGAGGTGGCGACAAACCTGCAGGAACTGGCCGGCATCCTCTTTGGCCGCGCCACCCTCACCTGCGGCTTGACCGGCGAGGAGGAGCAGCTGCCGACCTTCTCCCGGCAGCTTGCCGGCTACCTTGAATCTCTGCCGGCCGGCACCGATAACCGGCACCCGCTGCCAACCTTCGAGGGTGGCCGCGGAAGTTTCGGCTGGGCCACCTCGGTTCCGGTGAATTACGTCACCCGGGTCTTCCCCGGAGTCTCCTTCACGGCACCCGACACGGCCGCCCTGCTGGTCCTCGCCAAGCTACTGCGGACCGGCTACCTGCATCGCGAAATCCGCGAAAAGGGGGGCGCCTACGGCGGCATGGCAAGCTACGATGCGGAAGGGGGGCTGCTCTCTCTTCTCTCCTACCGCGATCCGCAGCTCGCCCGCACCCTGCGCGTCTTCGACGAGGCGGCGAACTGGGCGGCCGGCGGCCACTTCGACACCCAGGGAATCGACGAAGCGGTCCTCGCCGTCTTCGGCGACCTTGACCGCCCCCTCGCCCCCGGCAGCCGCGGCGCCCGCGAGTTCGCCAATCTCCGCCAGGGGATGACCCTGGAATTGCGCCAGCAGTTGCGGCAGCGGATCCTCGCCGTTGATCGCCAGCAGCTGATGGCGGCGGCGGAGAAATACCTGATCGCCGGACGCAGCGCAAGTGTGGTTTCGGTGATCGGCGGCGAAGAGGCGCTGCTCGCTGCGAACCGGGAGCTGGCCGCAGAAGAGCAGTTGGAGGTGGAGCGGATATAAACAAAAAGGCGGGAAGGTGGGTATTGATGCTGGCTGGACTGCTGCTGACCGCCTGCGCCGGGGAGATCCCACCGGGGCTTGGTCTCCAGAACGGGCGGCTCGCCGCCTGTCCCAAAAGCCCTAACTGCTTCGCCAGTCAGGAAGGTGATGCGGACCACCGGATCGCGCCGCTCAGCTACAGCGGCAGCCGTGCGGCGGCGCTGGAACGACTGGCGCAGGTAGTCGCCGCGCAGCCCCGCACCCGCATCGTCGCCCGCAGCGACGATTACCTGCATGCCGAGGCCCGTTCGCTGATCTTCCGTTTCGTCGACGACCTCGAGTTCTATCTCCCCGCCGACGAAAACCGGATCGAAATGCGCAGCGCCGCCCGCAGCGGCTGGTCCGACTTCGGCGTCAACCGCCGGCGGCTGGAGCAGATTCGCGACGCCTTTTCAGCCGATTAATTCGTTTCAACCGGGCAAAAACCCTGAATAGGTTGTCCTTGACTGAAATCCGTGTTCATCCGTGCAATCCGTGTCCACATGACCTTGACTTCACTACCCTTTGGACATGGATCAAATCGGATTACCCGGATCAGGCCAATCGAAAAAGAAGTTGAGTTGGAGGTAGCATGAACGTGATCATCGATCTCTGCATCGTCCCCCTCGGAGTCGGCGTTTCGGTCTCCCCCTACATCGCCGCCTGTGAAAAAGTGATCCAGGAAGCCGGACTGAAACACAACCTGCATGCCTACGGGACCAACATCGAGGGGGAATGGGACACCGTCTTCGCCGCCGTCAAGCGCTGCCACGAGACGGTTCACGCCCTGGGCGCGCCGCGCATCACCACCACCCTCAAGGTCGGCACCCGTACCGATCGCACGCAGACGATGGAGGAGAAGATCCGCAGCGTCTGCGATAAGCTGTAGGTCACGCCACTTCTTACTCGGCGCCAGCCTCTGCGCTCTTTTCCACGACCTGCTTGAGCCAGTTGATCTCTTCCGGCACAAACTGCTTGGCATGGTCGGTCCCGACATTCATCGCCAGGTGCAGCCCTTCGGTCGCCATCGCAATTGCCACGTAGCCGGGCATGGTGAGGCACTGCACCTCCTCCTCGGCCCAGGCGGTCACCCGCTCTTCTTCGTCAAACAACATCATGAAGTTGCTGCCGTCGGCTTCCATGATCAGCGGCAACGCCTTCTCCGGATCAGCCTTTGGCCCAGTTGCACTGGACACGCCGCCACTCTCCTGGTCGAAAATCGGCACAAAAAAGTTGCTCTGGAGAAAAAGGCTGTAAAAGTGATGCCGATTCTCGAGACTTTCGGGGTCGTCATGGAGGCTTTTGAGGGCCTGGTCCAGAGGTGTCATCGTGTCAAACCTTTCGGAAAAATTGGCTCGCTCGGGCGAAGGTCAATAGCGATCTCATCGTAACAGATCGGGCCTCCCGGGCCAACAGGTGGGCAGGGAGTACCCGCCTAGGTCCGCTTCTTGACCCGCCTGGTCGCCACCGTGTTCCAGGGGTCATCCGGCCAGGGATGCCGGGGGTAGCGCCCCTTCATCTCCTTCTTCACTTCGGGGTAGACGCTGTCCCAGAAAGAGCGCAGATCGCGGGTGACAGCCAGCGGCCGGCCGGCGGGAGAGAGGAGATGGATCAGGACCGGCACGGTGCCGCCGACGACCGCCGGTGTCGCAGCCAGGCCGAAAAGTTCCTGCAGCTTGCAGGCGAGGACCGGGCCCTCGGAGGCCGCGTAGTCGAGGCGGATAGCCGAACCGCTCGGCACGGACAGCCGCTCCGGGGCGAGGCGGCTCAGCTCCTGCTGGCGCTGCCAACCAAGATAGTTCTGCAGGGCGGACCAGAGGTCGACCTTGCGCAGACCGGCCAGAGTGGTGGTGCCGGCCAGGTGCGGTGCAAGCCAGGCCTCCAGAGAGGCCAGCAACCCCGCATCGGAAAGGTTGGGCCAACCGGGACGATGGGCGGCGACCAGCGCGGCGCGCGCCCGCAGTTGCAGCGCGGCCGGGTTCCAGTCGAGCAGGTCGAGGCCCCGGCGGCGGATCACCGCCAGTAGCGCCGGAACCGTATCCGCCGGCGTTGCCTTCACCGGCCGCTCCTGCAGCAGCAGCGCCCCCAACCGGCGCACCTCGCGGGCGACCACCCGCCCGGCGCGCTCATCCCAATCGACCTCCCGCTCCCAGGCCAGGTCCCGGCCGAAGAGTTCCTCGACCGTCTCCCGGCGTAACCGGTTGGCGAGATCGATTGCCCCCTCCCCGCCCGGCCTGCCGGTAACCTCCACCGCCACCAGCCACTCCCCACCCTTGAGGGCCGAGCGCGCCGAGAGTTTGCCACCGAATCCGCCGCTGAACAGGTAGCGCCCGCTGCCGGGTTCCCGTTCGCGGCCGATGCGGTCGGGGAAAGCTGCTGCCAGCAGCCGTCCGACCGCTTCGGCGTCGGGAGGAGCCTCCGCGGCACCAACCACGAGTTTTTCCCGCCAATAACGTGCCGCGCGCGCTGCCGCCTCCCCCCCGCGCCGCCGCAGCAGTTCGAGCCGGTCGAGCAGGTCACTGGCGCCGGCGTGGGCTGGCGCCTCGCGTCCGGCCAGGTCCCGTTCCCCGAGCAGGGCGGCGAGATCGGCGCCAAGGCCCGGCACGCCGGCATCCTGCGCCGCGAGGAGGAGGCGGGAGAGGCGCGGATGGGCCGGCAGTTGCGCCATTGCCTCACCGCGGGAGGTCAGGCGCCCCTGGCCGTCAAGAGCACCAAGGAGGTGCAACAGGGCATGCGCCCCGGCGAGGTGGCCGGCGGGAGGGGGGTCGAGCCAGGCGAGCTCGCTGGCGTCCTGCACTCCCCAGTGGGCGAGTTCAAGGGCGAGGGGGGCGAGATCGGCGCCACGGATCTCCGGGGGGGTGTAGGGGAGCAGCGCTCCCTGGCTCCCTTCGGTCCAGAGCCGATAGCAGACCCCGGGGCCGAGGCGCCCGGCACGACCGGCGCGCTGTTCGGCACTGGCCCGGGAGATTCGTACCATCTCCAGGCTGGTCATGCCACGGGCGGCGTCAAAACGGGGTCGCCGCTCAAAACCGGCATCGACCACCACCGCCACCCCTTCGATGGTCAGGCTGGTTTCGGCGATGTTGGTGGCAAGGACCACCTTGCGCCTGGGGCCGGGAAGGATCGCCCGTTCCTGTTCGGCAAAAGGGAGATCACCGTAGAGCGGCCGGACATCGACCTTGCCGGCCAGATCGGCTAACTGCTCGGCGCAGCGCCTGATCTCACCGCTGCCGGGGAGAAAAACGAGCAGATCGCCCCGGGTCTCGCCAAGAGCCCGGCGTATTGCCGGCGGAACATAGTCGCCGACCCGGCCGGTCGGCTCTTGGGGCAGATAGCGCACCTCGACCGGGAAGCTGCGCCCGGTGCTGCTGATGCGCGGGCAGCCGCCAAGGAGCTGGGCCACCGGGGCGGCGTCGAGGGTTGCCGACATGACGAGGAGCTTCAAGTCCGAGCGCAGCCCGAGCTGGGCATCGCGGCAGAGGGCGAGGGCAAGGTCGGAGTTGAGATTGCGCTCGTGGAATTCGTCGAAGATGACCAGCCCGACGCCGGCGAGCTCCGGATCGCTCTGCAACCGGCGGGTGAGAATCCCTTCCGTCACCACCTCGATGCGCGTTCGCCTTGACACCTTGCGTTCATAGCGAATGACGTAGCCAACGGCCTGCCCGACCTCTTCGCCCCGCAGTCGTGCCATGAAGCGGGCGGCATTGGTAGCGGCGAGCCGGCGCGGCTCAAGCATAATGATCGACTGCCCGGCAAGCCAGGGCTGGTCGAGGAGCGCCAGCGGCACCCGCGTCGTTTTGCCGGCGCCAGGGGGCGCTTCGAGGACCGCCGCCGGGTGGGTGGCAAGGGCCGTGATGAGTTCAGGGAGAACCTTGTCGATGGGGAGGGGTGCAGACATGATGCCCTATCTAGCACGGACCGCCAGCCAATTACCAGCGTAGGTTGGGTAGAGCAAAGCGAAACCCAACACAAGAATCGATGTCAGGTTTCATTGCATTCAACCCGGAAATCTCCGGTGGGGTGCCAACAGTGTTGGGTTTCATTCCATTCAACCCAACCTACGGTTCGTTCGGCGATCAGGCACCCAGCTCCCGAAAGCGCGCCACCGCCGCCGGCACCGCCGCTTCCGGCAGATTGCCGAAGGCGAGGCGCAGGTAAGGTTCGAGGCCGGGCCCGAAGACTTCGCCGGGGAGACAGCTGAGGTTGCCAAGATCGGCGAGGCGGCGGGCGGCGTGACGGCCGGAGAGGCGGTCCCAGGGGTGACGCACCCAGGCGAAGAAGCCGCCGCTGGCGACCAGCTCGAAAGGGTTGCCGGGACGCCGGAATTCCTTGCGGAAGAGGTCGTGGCGGCGCTGCACCATGGCGTTGTTCGCCACAACCCAGGCATCGAGATGATCGCAGCCGAAGCGCACCGCCTGCTGGGTGATGCGCGGCTGGCAGACCGCCATCGTGTCCTGCACCTTGAGGGCGTGGCGGATAAAGGGAGCCGAGGCGATCAGCGCGCCGGCCCGGTAACCGGTAAGGGCGAAGGTCTTGCCGAAGGAGGCGATCTGGACGAAATGGTCGCTCCAGGCCGGATCGCAAAAGAGTTCGTGGGGGCGGACGTTGCCGGGGAGGAAGGCGTTGTAGGTTTCGTCGAGGACCAGGGCGAGATTGCGGACCCGCGCCATGTCGAAAAGTCGCCGCAGCGTTTCCGACGGGGTCACGGCGCCGGTCGGGTTACTCGGCGAGACCAGCAGGATCGCCCGGGTGCGGGGTGTGACCAGGGCGGCGATCGCCCGGGGATCGGGAAGGCCGCCGGACGCCTCTTCGAAGGGGGCGTAGACGCAGCGGATGCCGAGAGCCTGGAGCGCCATCGGGTGATCGAAGTAGGCCGGGAGTTGCACGATCACCTCGTCACCGGCCTGGCAGAGGACCGTCATGGCGAGCCAGAAGGCCTGGCTGGCGCCGATGGTCAGGCAGAGCTGGTCGGCCTGCGGTCCGCCGCCGTAGCGCCTCCCGTACCAGGCGCATACGGCCGCGCGCACCTCCTCAAGCCCCTCGTCGGGGGTGTAGCGGGAGGTCTGAGGATCATCGAGCAACGGCCTGAGATGGTCGACCAGTTCAGATGCAGGAGCATAGTCGGGGACCGCCTGGCAGAGATCGATCAGCGGGCGCTGCGCGGGAAAATTCCGTCCCACCAGCCAGCCGCGCACCTCGGAAATCGGCGGAAAATGGACCCCTTCGATCTGCGGCGAGACCTTGAATTTCATGGCTTAACCTTAGGTTCGGCGGCGAGGCGGATCGTCTCCACCAGCAGCTCCGTCACCCGCACCATATCGGCGACGCTGACCGCTTCCTGGACGGTGTGCACATCCCGCATGCCGGTCCCGACAATCACCGTCTCGATGCCGTGACCGTTGAAAATGTTGGCGTCCGAACCGCCTCCCTCGGCGCGGATCGCCAGGGTGCGGCCGAGGTTAGCGGCGGCCTGTTGCAGCAGCAGGAGAATCGGGGCGTCCAGCGGAACGTTGACCAGGGGATAATCATTGATTACCTCGACCTTGACCTGGGCCGCGACGGTCTGGCCGTCGATCTCCCGGACCTGGTCGCGGGCGGCGCGTTCGAAACAGTCGACCATGTGCGCGGTCTGGGTGGCCAGCTTGTCCGAATCGTGGCTGCGCGCCTCTCCTTCGATGATGACACTGCGGGCGACGATGTTGGTCGCCAGGCCGCCGGCAATGGTGCCGAGGTTCGCCGTGGTCTCGGCGTCGATACGCCCGAGGCGCATCCCGGCAATGGCCCGGCCGGCAACCTCGATGGCCGAGATTCCCCGCTCCGGAGCGATGCCGGCGTGGGCCTCGCGGCCGGTAATTTCGAAGCGCAGCTTGTTGGCGCAGGGGGCCCGGTGGATCACCACATCGACCCCGGAGGTGTCGAGGGCGAGTCCGCGCCGGGCGCGAATCAGTGAATAGTCGAGAAACTTGGCACCGACCAGGCCGATCTCCTCGCAGATCGTCACCACCACTTCGAGGGGCGGAACGGGAATCGCTCGGGCCTGCAGCACTTCGAGGGCCTCGATCAGTTCAGCGATACCGGCCTTGTCGTCCGCTCCGAGGACGGTCTCTCCGGCGCTGGTGAAGAGGCCATCCCGGAGCACCGGCTGAACCCCGGTACAGGGTTCGACCGTGTCCATGTGAACCGAGAGCATCAGCGGCTCACCCTGACCGGGAAAGCGGGCGATCAGGTTGCCGGTTTCGCCACCGACCTGGTGGCCGGCGCCATCGAAGAGGACCTCAGCGCCCAGAGCGGCAAATCTCCCGGCCAGATAGCGGGCCATCCCCCCCTCTTTGCGGGAAGGACTGGCAATTTCCGCCATGCGGGCGAATTCGGCAGCAAGGCGATTGGCATCGATCATGACAAGAGCTCCTTGGTGATAACCTGGGGGCTAAAAAGAGTGCCCCCATCTTTAGCCCATCCCCGGCGCCTTTTCAACAGAAATGGCCCGGAGGAACGGCCTGCTGCGGCTGGACAAAAGGCGGTCGCTCCTGTTAAGATGGCGCCACTTTCCGAGCCTTTTGTTACCGGCATTTCCGAACCTTGAGGAATTTCGTGGATTTCGACTTCAACCCGCCCCTCGGCAGCACCCCCCCGCCTCGCTCCGCCCGTCCCCGCCGTTCTCTGGTCGTGCTGCTGGCGGTGGTACTGGCGCTCGGTGCCGGGCTCCTGGTGCTGCGCCTGCTGGTGCCGCAGCTTGAGGCCCGTACCAACCCGGTCGAAATCAGCGCCCCGCCGCCGGAGGCCCAGGTTCACCGCAAGGTGGTCGAGGGAACGATCCAGCCCGGAGACACCATCACTGGCCTGCTCGGCGACTACTTCAACCCGCAACAGTTGCATGACCTGGCGACGACCAGCCGCAAGGTCTTCCCCTTGAGCGGAATCTGCGCCGGCCAGCCCTTCAAGCTCTGCCTGCAGGATAACGCGGTCGAGCGGTTCGAATACGACATCGACCGTGACCAGCAGCTGATTATCCGTCCCAGCGAAAGCGGATTCGATGTCGCCCGGGTGCTGATCGCCTATACGGTGCGGACCGACCTGGTGCGCGGCACCATCTCCACCAGCCTCTTCGAGGCGGTCACCGAGAGTGGCGAAAATGCCGAGCTCGCCATCGCCCTCGCCGATATTTTTGCCTGGGATATCGACTTCATCCGCGATATCCGGGTCGGCGACGCCTTTCAGGCGATTGTCGAAAAACGCTTCCGCGACGGTCAGCCGGCCGGCTATGGTCGGATCCTCGCCGCCCAGTTCATCAACCAGGGGGACCACTACGACGCCTTCCTGTATCAGGATGGGGACCGGACGCCGGCCTACTTTGACGCCGACGGCAACAGCCTGCGCAAGGCTTTTTTGCGGGCGCCCCTCGCCTTCAGCCGCATCTCTTCGGGGTTTTCCATGCGGCGCTTCCACCCGATCACCAAGACCTGGAAATCCCATCCGGCCATCGATTACGCGGCGCCGACCGGCACGCCGATCATGGCGATCGGCGACGGCAGCATCGTCAAGATCGGCCGCACCAAGTACAACGGCAACTACATCAAGTTGCGGCACACCAATGGCATCGAGAGCCTCTACCTGCACATGAGCCGCTTTGCCAAGGGGATGAAACAGGGGAAACGGGTGGCCCAGGGGCAGGTCATCGGCTTTGTCGGTGCGACCGGCCTCGCCACCGGACCGCATCTCTGCTTCCGCATGTACAAAAATGGGGCACCCCTCAACCCGTCCAAGCTCAAGAGTGCCTCGGCGTCACCGGTCTCCAAGGCCAACCTTCCGGCCTTCAAGGCCCGGGCCGGCGAGCTCCTCGCCGCCCTCGAAGGTCGCCAGAACCTGGCCGCCGCAACGACAGCAACGGCTACCCGCTAACCAACCCGTTATCCGGAGAGCAGTCATGCCTCGATTCGCTCCGTCCTGCGCCCTTTTCCTGCTCCTCACCTTCCTCCCGGCCTGTAGCGGTCCGGCAAGTGCCGGCACCGCGCGGCCGCAGCCAGCAGCTTCGGCCAACCACGTTGAATTTTCCGGCCAAGTCGTCCTCAAGCAGCTCGAAGGCGGCTTCTGCGGTCTCGTCGCCGCAGACGGACAACGCTACGACCCGGTCAATTTGCCGGTCGAGTTCTGCCAGGATGGCCTTGCCGTACAGGTCAGCGGCGAACGGATCGAGGGTGGCGTCAGTTTCCGCATGTGGGGCAAACAGCTGCGCATCGACCACATCGAACGTCGATGAGCCGCACCACCACCCTCTCCTTCTGCTTCTGCCTGCTCAGTCTGCTCGTTCCCGGCTTTGCCCCGGCGGCGCCATCGGCAACCGACCCGGCCGTGGTCAAGGTGCGCAAAGGGGATACCCTCTTCGCCATCGCCCACCGCAACGGCCTCTCGGTCAAGGACCTGAAACATCTCAACCGATTGGGCTCCGACCTGATTCACCCCGGCCAGCGGCTGCGCCTCGCTTTGCCCCGGGAGCAGCCGGCCGGGGCGGAAAAGACCGCGTGCGGCGGGGAAGACCCGCTGGCGGACGCGGCCTGCGACTACCTCGCCATCCCGTACCGCTTGGGCGGCAACGACCTTAGCGGTATCGATTGTTCGGCCCTGGTGCAACGATTCTTCCGCCCGCTGGGGATCGAACTGCCACGTACCGCCCGCGAGCAATTCCGTCTCGGCCATCCCGTCGACCCGAAAGACCTGGCCAGCGGGGATCTCCTCTTCTTCCATACTTATGCTCCCTACGCTTCCCATGTCGGCATCTACCTGGGAGAGGGGCACATGCTGCATGCTTCTTCGCGCAGCCACCGCGTCGTCATCTCGGCCATTGCGAACAGCTATTTCCGCCAGCGGCTGCTCGGCGCCAGACGCCTCCTGGACCCTATCGAATTGCAGGAGCAGCTCCAGCTGACCACCCTTGACCTGCCGCAGGAAGAAGCGGCCAGCGACCCGCTGGCGACCCTCCCCGGCACCCTCCCCGCCCGATGAACTACCTCGTGCATCTCTACCTCTCCGACCCCGAGCCCCTCTGCCGGCTCGGCAACCTGACCGGTGATTTTGTCAAGGGCGTACTCAGGGATGGCTGGCCGCCGCTGCTGCTGCGCGGCCTGCGCCAGCATCGCCAGGTCGATGTCTTTGCCCAGGGGAACCGTGCTTTTCAGCGCAGCCGGGAACGCCTCGACCCGGCCTTCGGACTTTGCCGGGGGATCCTCGTCGATCTCTTTTACGACCACTTCCTCGCCCGCCACTGGCACCGCCACGCCGAGATTCCCCTCGGCGATTTTGCCGAGGCGGTCTACCGCGACATCGAAACCTACCTGCCCCTGCTGCCGCCCGGATTCCAGGCGGTGGCGCCGCGGATGATCGCCCACGACTGGCTCACCTCCTACTGCCAGCAGGAGAATGTCGGCCGCGCCCTTGAGCGCCTCGGCCAGCGCCTGCGCCGCCCCCGCGACCTCGCCGCCGGGCTGCACGAGCTGCAGCGCCATCGCGCCGGGCTCGCTGCCGATTGTGATGAATTCCTCGGCGCCGCCCGCGACTTTCTGCGCCGTCATCCGCTCCTATAAAGGAGCGGGGTGGCCGTTTCCGACCACCCCGCTCCTTTCCTTTCAGACTGTCGCGCCATTTCAGAGAAGGCGTTCAAGACCTGCCGCCAGCTGTTTCAGATGGCGGCGTTCCTCGTCGGCCAACAGCTCGAAGACCCGCTGCGAGTTCTCATCCGGCAGCCGGCGCTGGAGATAGAGGTAACGGTCGAGGGCGCTCGTCTCCACCGCCATCGCCAGTTCCAGAATCGCCCGCGCCGGCTGCTGCCGGGCCCAGGCGATCGCCTCTGCGACCTCCATCCCCCCTTCCATGTAGTCGTCAGCAGCGCCTGCGCCGAGTTCGCAGGCCGGGAAATCATCGGGAGCGAGAGCGCCGCGGAGCGCTTCGTAGACCCCCCGCAACATCTTTTTGTGCCCCTCCTCGGCGTTCACCAGCTCGCCGAAGAGGGTGCCCAGTTCCGGGGTCTCCGCCTGTTCGGCGGCGGCGGCGTAAAATCGGCGCGTCCCCTCCTCAAGGCACCAGGCCAGGGCCGCATGTTCGGTTGGCCGGGTGTAACGCTGGAAGCGCTCGAGTTCGACCGCCGGATGGCCCGCCGCCAGCTCCCCCTCCCAGGCGTGCAGTCCCCCGGCCAGATGATGAACGTCGTGGTAGCCGGCACGGGCGAGTGCCGCGGCGGCGGCGTGGCTGCGCATCCCGCTCTGACAGTAGACGATCACCGGCCCGACGCCGTCGAGTTCCGGCAACCGGTCGAGCAGCACATCGAGGGGAAGGTTGATCGCTCCCGGCAGGTGCCCGGGGGCAAACTCCCGGGGTTGACGCACATCGAGGAGGGTATAGCTGTCGGGGTGATGGCTGGTCAGAAAGTCGCGCACCTGGTCCGCCGACCAGGCCGATACCTGCGGGGCAAGGTCCAGAAAACCCATCGTCAGACTCCCTCCCGAATTACAAAAACAGGCCAAGGGTCATGCTGCCGGCAGCTTCAGGCGGGTAGCGGCCAATCACTCTGGTAGCCGGCCGGAAAGAAATTTTCGCGCGTGCGGTTGAAGTAGCCGTACTGGATTTCCGGGAAGTTGCCCTTGACCCGAGCCAGCATCGTTGCCATCCCCATCCCTTCCCCGGCCACGCCCAGCGCATCCCGGTAGAGAACCGGATCGATAGCGAGATTGCGCATCTGGATCAGGTCGACTTCGCCACGGGCAAGAACCTCTTCCAGCGCCGCCACCTCCGCCGCGCTGTCGGTCACCCCCGGGAAAACCAGGTAATTGAGCATGGTGAAGATTCCGGCCTGGCGCGCCCGCCGCAACGACTCCAGGACATCGGCAAAGCGGTAGCCGCGCGGCCGGTAGTAGGCGTTATAAAGCTCTTCCTGGACCGAGTTGAGGGAGATGCGGATCGAATCGATACCGGCCGCCGCCAGCTCTTCGACGGCGTCGGGGAGGGAGGCGTTGGAGTTGAAATTGATGGTGCCGCGGGTGGTCGCCCTGCGCATCGCCCGCACCGCCGCGGCGATGGTGTCGGCCTGCAGGATCGGATCTCCCTCGCACCCCTGGCCGAAAGAGACGATGGCGTTCTCGGCCTGTTCGAGGTGCGGCACTGCCACCTGGCAGAGCTCCGCGACCGTCGGCACGAAAGTGAGGCGTTCCTGGCTCGACGGGCAGCACTCCGACTCCTGCAGCGAGATGCAACCCAAGCAGCGGGAATTGCAGACCGGCGAGGTCGGCAGCGGCGCCTCCCAGCGCCGATAGAAGAGGTTCTTGGCGGCGAAGCAGTGATAATCGAGGGCACAGCGGGAGAGCTGCTCGAAGAGGCGGTTGTCGGGAAATTCCTTGAGGATGCGGCGCACCACCGGGTCGATGTCGCGATCGTCGAAGTGGTCGGGACGCCACTGGTCGTTGCGATCGACGCGCACCGCTGCGCAATAGAAACGCTCTTCCTCGACACACCAGCCAACGGCGGTGTAGGACCACAAGGGGAGAGTCAACCCCTTGCGGCGCCAGTCGGCGGCAGGAAGCAGGGTACGGGTGAAGGCGGGGGTGAGAAAGGCCGACACCGCCTGCACCTTGCCGCCACCCCAGCTGCGCGGCAGTTCACTGACAGTCTGCAGCTTGTTGCTGCGACGATCGAAGCCGATCGGCGGGGTGCCGGGGATGGTAAAGAGCCGGCTCCCCTGCGGCAGCGGAATCAGCTCCTCGGAGCGGGGCCGGCGAGCAACGAGGCCACTCATGCCGGCCAGCAGCAGGTCGGGATGTTCGAAGACTTCGCCCCGCTCGTCGGCGACGACGGCGAGGATGGTCTTTTCAACTGCCATCGGCTGCACGTTCGGTAAGGGGATCGGGACCGCCGGAGACCGCCCACCGCGGGCGCCCGCAGGGTGAGACTACCACAGCCGGGGGCGGGGAGACAATCATCGATCCTGGGGGGACCGCCCTCAGCCGGCGGTGCGGCCGGCGTTCAGGTGCCGGGCGAAGGCGCGGTCCATTTTGCGGATGTGGCCGACCAGCCACTCCATCAGGGTAGTGTTGGTCTTGACCAGCAGTCCGAGGGAGGCCCCTTCGCTGCGGAACTGGTCCGCCAGCGCCTCGGTGGTGGCGATGAAGTTATCGTGCTGGGCCCGGTGTGCCGGGTAGTCCGGAAAGTTGCTGCGCTGCTGCATCAGTTCCTCCTCGTGAAAATGGCTGCGGATGTAGTCGTCGAGGAAGGTCAGGGTACGGAGCACCTCCTCCCGCCCCTGCCCCTGGTTGCAGGCGGCGAGGAGATTGTTGAAGCGGCGGAAGAGTTCCCGGTGCTGGTCGTCGATGTCGTCTACCCCGGTGAGGAGAGAGTCGTCCCAGTTGATGGCCATGTGATGTTCCTTTCTTGTCGTTCCCCTGGCGGGTCAGGCCACCTTGGCCAGCCCTTCCAGCATGGTTTGGTAGAGATCGCGCGAGGCGGACTGGGCGGTCAGCCGCGCGGCGTTGACCTCGGTGAAGTTCTGCTCCAGCAGTGCCACCAGGGCCCCGTCGAGAGCCTCGCTGGCCGCCATCTCGCGCAGGAGATGGAGGATCTCCTCCCCCGCCAGCCCCGCCCGGTAGGGGCGGTCCTCGGCGAGGGCAGTGAAGACGTCGGCCACCGCCATGATCCGCGACCCGAGGGGGAGGTCGTGGCGGTCGACATGGAAGGGGTACCCCTGCCCCGCCGGGCACTCGTGGTGAAAGGAGCTCCAGACATTGATTATGGCGAAGTCAGGAATCCGCTCCAGGGTCCGGTAGGTGTAGAAGGGGTGGCAGCGCACGATGTTGCGCTCGCTGGCGGAGAGGGGTCCCGGCTTCTCGAGGATTTCCGTCGGCACCCCGAGCTTGCCCAGGTCATGCAGAAAGCCGGCGATCTGGATCAGCTGGCATTCCCGCCAGCTCCAGCCGCAGAGCCGGGCCAGGGTTTCGGCGCAGGCGGCGACGCCGCTGGAGTGGGTGGCGGTGAAGGGGCTGCGAAAGTCGATCACCCGGGCGAAGACCCGGGTCAGGTCGCGCAGGCCGTCGAGGTTGAGCAGGAACCCCTCCATGCCGACCCGCCGTTGCAGGCGGGAACGGAGCAGCGGCGAGACGATGTCGAGCCAGAAGTAGTCCTTTGCCGCCAGGCGCCGGAAGGCGGCCACCGCCTCGGGGTGGAAGACGCCGCCGTTCTGCGCCTCGATCTCCCGGCGGATTCCCGCCGCCTGACCGAGGGCGTCCGGGCCGCTGCGGGTCAGGACTGCCACCCGGTCGGCGAGGTGGAGAATCTGCGACTTGACCACCAGGTCGTTGGCGCCCCGCCCCTGCACTTCCCCCCAGCGCTCGTGGTGACCGCGGATGATTTCGGCTACGGCACCGAAGGGGGCGAAGTCCCGCAGCAGCAGGTAGCCGACCTCGGCATGGCGCTGGGCCGACTCGGTCTCGAAGCTCAGCAGCCGGAGGCGCTCCTGCAGGGAAAGGGCGCCGATGTCGTGCAACTTGCCCGCCACCAGCAGTTCGGTGCTCGCCTCCTCCCCCAGCCCCATCTCCCGGGCGATGGCGCAGGCGATGTAGGCTACCCGTTTGTGGTGATCGACCAGCTCCGGGTTGATCAGGTCGATGACGTCCGAAAGGCAGGCGATGAGATCGGCAAGGGGAATCCGGATTTCCTGGCGACTGAGCATGAAAGCACTCCTCAAAAGTAACGATGCGGTTCCGTTCCCCCGGTCGGCGCCGGTGAGCTTTTTCTCATAGATAACCGGCTTTGTCAACTATTAATTGATGAAACTTCGCTACTTAAAGGGAATGAACTACCCCGCAGCAAGCTACGGGGTATCAACAGCCTACACCCTTAGTAAAAATCGCGCAGCAAGCTGCGGGGAATTGAACCCAACTTTTGATTAAAATGGTGCGCCGCCGTCCGGCCAGGGCCGCCGCTTTCTCCTTGGCAGGGCGCTCTTCCTTCGGTATTCTTCCCCCTATGCGCGTCCTTCTCGCCACCCTGCACAGCAAGTTTATCCACCCCAGCCTCGCCCTCCCCTGCCTGGCCGCCTACTGCCGCGACCTGCCGGTCGAACTGGCGATTCGGGAGTTCACCCTCCACGAGCCGAAGGAGAGTGTCCTCGCCGCCCTGCTCGCCGAGGAGCCGGAGGTGGTCGCCTTTTCGGTCTACCTCTGGAACCGCGGCGCAACCCTGGAACTGGTCGACGCCCTGGCGGTCGCCCGGCCGGGACTGCGGATCGTCCTCGGCGGCCCGGAGGTCTCCTTCGATGGCGCCGACCTCTTCCACCGGCACCCGGGACTGACCGCCCTGGTGCGCGGCGAGGGGGAGCTGCCGCTGCACGGCCTGCTGGCCGCCTGGAGTGCCGGGCGGGAACCGCAAGGGGTGGCGCGGCTCTGCTGGCGCCGCGCCGAGGAGGTGGTCGAAGGACCGGACGGGCCGCCGCTGGCCCACCTCGATGCCCTCCCTTCCCCCTTCACCCTCGGCCTGGCCGATCTCTACCGCGGCTTTGTCTACTACGAAAGCAGCCGCGGCTGTCCTTACGACTGTTCCTTCTGCATGAGCGCCCTCGATGCCACGGTCCGTTCCTTCTCGATGGAGCGGATTCACAGCGACCTCGGCTGGCTCCTGGCACAACGGGTAGCGAAGATCAAGCTGGTCGACCGCACCTTCAACTACGATACGGCCCGAGCCCGGGAAATTTTCCGCTTTATCCTGGAAAACAACCGCGGCAGCCACCTCCATTTCGAGATCGGCGCCCATCTCCTCGACGCGGCGACCCTGGAGCTCCTCGAACAGGTCCCCGCCGACACCTTCCAGTTCGAGATCGGCGTGCAGTCGACGCTGCCGGCCACCCTCGCCGCCATCGGCCGACGCGCTCCCCTCGAAGCGCTCTTCGCCAATGTGCGCCGGCTGCGCCAGCGGACCGCGGTCCAGCTTCACCTCGACCTGATCGCCGGTCTGCCGGGCGAGGGGTTCGACGCCTTCGTCGCCTCCGTCGACCGCGTCGCGACGCTGGCCCCACACCATCTCCAGATCGAGCCGGTCAAGCTCCTCCCCGGTTCCCCCCTGCGCCGCGAGGCGTCAGCCCGCGGCATCCGCTTCGACCCCAACCCGCCCTACACCGTGCTGGCGACGCCGGACCTCGATTTCACCGAACTGGAGCGCTTGCGCGGGCTGAGCCGGCTCTTCGACCTGATTGTCAACAGCGGACGCTTCCCCGGCTTTACGGCCGGCCTCACGGCGGCGACCGGCTCCCTGGCCGGCGGCCTGCTGCAAGTCGAAGCCGACTGGCGTCGCCGCGGGCTCTTTCGCCACCCGCTCTCCCAGCGTGCGCTGTTCGAAGCCCTCGCCGAATTTGTCCATGCCACCTTCGACGGGGAGCGCCGGCAGGAGATACTGGAACTCCTCGCCCGCGACTTTGCCCGCTGCGAACGGGTGGTGCCGGGAAAGGCCCCGGCCTTTTTCGACATCGATTTGACTGCGGAGGAAGAGGATAGGGTCCGGGAGGCGGTGCGGCGCGAGACCGGAGAGATCCGCGGGCAGGGGGTCAAACTGCAGCATTTTGCCGCCGTCTTTCACCAGCTCCCGGTGGGGACCGGGCGCCAGCTGCGGCTCTTTCTCTACCTGACCCGCAGCGGCGCCGGGCTGGAAGTGCGGGAACTGCTTCTGGAGTCTGGCGCGCCGGTCAAGGAGTGTTCCGCCGGCTCGGATCGGGATTGAAGTGGTTGCGGGGAACCACCGTCGCTCCCCCCTCCCCAGAGCAAGGTTACCGGCAAGAGCATGACACTATTTTCCTCCCCCTGCCCCCACCACTCGCGGCTCAAGCAATCCTGACAATCAGCCCGCCGATAAAACGGGGATCGAGATCGTCGGCATCCAGGGCACAGAACTCCTCCTCCCAACGATCAAGGGCGGCATTGGCAAATGCGCCGCCCCCCACTTCCAGGCTGTCCAGCCAGGCGACCGTTTCGCGGCGCAGGCCGGCTGCCAGCTTGCCACTGTGACTGACCCCGGCATGAAGTTCGCCGAGGCGACCCGCGGCGACCGGTTCGGGCAGAAACGCGCCGCCGAGCAGACGGTTGGCGAGAGCGGTGAGAAAGAAAGTCGAAAGGGTAAGCGCCTCGGCCCCAGACGGCTGGCAGCCGTCCAGGTCAAGATCGGCGGGGTTGGGGAGCCTGAAGTCGAAATGTTTTTCGAAGAGCCGCACCTGCACCTCCAGCCAGCCGAGCCACTCCTCGGCCCGGCGCAGATCCCGCAGGGTGGCAAAGGGGCGCACCCCGCCGCTGGTGGCATCCTCGATCCCGGTAAAAAAGAGCGGCAGCCGGCGGTCGAGAGCGGCAAGCAGGGCCCGGAAAGCCGGGTCGTAGTAGGGGGCCAGTTTCTTGCCGGCGAGGGCGGCGGCCCGCCGCCGCAGCTCCTGGGTCAGGGTGAAGCCAACCCGGAAGAGATGTTCGACATAGTGCCCGTTGAGGAGTTCCCGGCCGCGCAGCGCATCCTCCCCGGCCAGCTCCTCGAGGGCGAGGTTGAGATAGCGGTAAACGCTTTCCGCGGCCCCCTGCACCTGCTGTGGCTCACCGACATCGACCCGTTCGGCCATCATCAGCTTGTTGATCAGGTAGACCAGTTCCCGGGCGGTCGCCTCACTGATACCGGCGGCGAGCACCTCGGCGAGCAGGTCCAGCGGGCGCGCCGCGGCGAGGAAGAATCCCGGCGAGGGGACCCGGCCGCGTCCGGTGGCAAAGGGAGTCTTCACCTTTTCCGGAGCTTCCAGCTGGTCCACGGTCAGCAGCGCGTAGATGCGCTGTGCCGTCTGCGGGTCGGGGAAACCGCAGTCCTCGAGACGACCGCAATGGAGCTGGTAGGCATCCTCCTCTAACTGCGCCTCCTGCTCCCAGCGCACCGCCTCGATCAGGCCGCGAAAGAAATCCTGGTCGCCGCGATAGAGCACGCCGAGGAGCTGGGCCAGGGGCTTCGATTTCTCGCTGTCGAAATAATCGAGCTGGTAGCCGCCATCGCGGGCCTGGGCCTCGACACGTTCATCATCACCGACGAAATCCCCGGGACCGGCGATCACATTCAGGTGCTTTTTCAGCATCAGTACCAGCATCTCGAAGTCGAGTTCGCGCACTGTCTGCAGCACCTTGTCCTCGCCACAGTCGAGGAGCGCCTGCAGCCACTTGAAGACCGCGTCCCCTTCGAGCTGATCCTGGTCCCAGCAGTCGAGATCGAACAGCAGGTTGTACTGCTCGCTGCTGATCATCGGCAGCAGCTCGGCGACGTCCTCGAAACCCTGTTCGCGGATCAGCAGGTAAAGCTCCTGAGGCGCCAGCTGCGGCACCAGGGTTTCGATATCCGCCGCCTCGAGCAGTAGCCGGTATTTCTCCCCCCCCTGGGCGCAGCTGATCAGTTCGAGGCGTTCCTCGGCACTCAGGAGGTTGAATTCCCTGGGGGTGATGCTGCGCGCCTGGCGCAACAGGGTGAGGTGGCCGCTCCGTTTTTCGGCGGGGAGTTCAATGCGGGTCACGATGGGATATCTCCTCGGTTTGGCAATGGAGGGCCAATGTAAAGCAGGCTCCGGCGAGGGTCAAGCGCTATCGACCCCGGGAAGCGGCCGCAAGCATGCCAAACCGCCCGCGGCTCTTTACAGTATACTCTCCGCTCCCCACTCGACACGATCTGGCCAAGCAGGGAGGGGACGGTTATACTGGGAGCATGCGGCGTGCTGCCGCCCCCAATCCCGGGAGTTTCCATGTCCACACCACCATTCCGGTTTGCATTTCTCGTCCTGCTCTCCCTCCTGCTCGCCTTCCCCGCACTGGCGCGGGCGCTCGACCTGCAGCAGCTGATCCACGATGTCGAACAGCAGTACATGGGGGTCTCTTCCCATTCGCGGATGGAGATGCAAGTAGCGACCGCACACTGGCAGCGCAACCTGACCATGGAGGCCTGGTCCCTGGGGCGCGAGCACTTCCTGGTCCGCATCCTCGAACCGGCCAGGGAGCGCGGCGTCGCCACCCTCAAGGTGCGCCGCGAGGTCTGGAACTACCTCCCCAAGGTCGACCGGGTGATCAAGATCCCGCCGTCGATGATGGGGGGCGCCTGGATGGGGAGCCACATCACCAACGACGACCTCGTCAAAGCGAATCACGTCGACCAGGACTATACCTTCACCCTCCTCGAAGAGACTCCGGAACTCTGGCGCATCGAAGGAACCCCCCGCCCTGACGCTGCGGTGGTCTGGGGCAGGATCGTCTACACGGTTCGCAAGGCCCCCCGGGTCCCGGTGCAGGTCACCTATTTCGACGAGGCGTTGCAACCGGTCCGCACCATCACCTTCAGCGACGTGGAAAAGGTCGGGAACCGCACCCTGCCGCTGACGATGACGGTGCAGCCCCTCGACAAACCGGAGGAACAGACCGTCCTCCATTATGACAGCATCGAATTCGACCTGCCGCTGGGGGAGGACTACTTCTCGCTGCGCAATCTCAAGGCGCGCTGAGATGCTACTGCGTCTCGCCCTGCGCAACATCTGGCGCAACCGGCGCCGCTCTCTCCTCACCCTCTCGGCGATGGTCGTCTCCGCGTCGCTGCTGATCCTCGCGCTCGGCGTCTTCTCCGGCATGCTCGCCGACATCCTCGCCTCGGCCACCGAGCAGTATCAGGGACACCTGGTCATCGCCCGCAGCGGCTACCAGGATGACCATGACCTCTTCGCCAACTTCAGCCCGACGGACCAGACCCTCGAATCCCTGCGCGCCGATCCCGCGGTCCTCGGCGCCACGCCGCGCCTGCGCGGCTTCGGACTGGTCTCCCATCGCCAGGCGACCTACCCGGCCGAACTGCTCGGCATCGAAGCGGCGGCCGAGCGCCAGGTGACGACCCTCGCCGGGCGGCTGAGCAGCGGGCGCTATCTCGACAGCGGGGAGAAGGACGGCGCCCTGATCGGCACCGGCCTGGCGGCCCGGCTCGGGGTCAAGCCGGGGGACGAGCTGGTCTTTGTCACCCAGGCCGCAGACGGCTCCATCGGCAACGACCTGTTACGGGTCAAGGGGATCTTCGCCACCGGCGACAGCAGCCACGACAACGGCCTGGTCCTGGTCAACCTTGGCTGGCTGCAGCGGCTCATGGTCCTGCCCGGCAAGGTCCACGAGATCGCGGTGCGCCTCGCCGACCCGATGGCCGCCGCCAGCGTCGCCGCCCGTATCAACCGGTGGCTGCCGGCCGACCTGAGCGCCGTCGGCTGGGAAACGCTGCTGCCGGAGATGAAAGAAGTAATCGCCAGCTTCGATGTCTCGCGGATGATCATCGTTATCATCCTCTACCTCGCGACCGGCCTCGGTATCCTCAATACCTTTTTCATGTCGGTGCTGGAGCGGACCCGCGAGTTCGGGGTGCTGATGGCGATCGGCATGCGGCCCTGGAAAATCCGCGCCCTGGTCCTGATCGAGACCCTGGTGATGGGCGTTTTTGCCCTCGTCGCCGGGGTCAGCCTCGGCCTGCTGATGAGTCTCTACATGGCCCGTTACGGTATCGACCTCTCCGCCACCATGACGCCGATCACCTACGCCGGCGGCACCCTGCCGCCGCGCCTGCATGCCGTCATCGTCGCCAGCAATGTCCTCCTCCCGGCCTGGCTGCTGCTGGTCGTCTGCCTCCTCGCCGGCTTCCTCCCCGCCAATCGCGCGGCGAAGCTGAAGGTGGTCGAGGCGCTTCGGGAAGACTGATAGGAAGTTTTGCGTTCTGAGTTCCGGGCACCTCGTCGCTCGTCGCTCGTCACCTGACCCTGGGAAGCCATGGATTTGTTACAGCTGGCCTGGAAAAATCTCTGGCGCAACCCGCGCCGGACCCTGATCACCCTGGCGGCGCTGAGCTTCAGCCTGATGCTGGTGCAGGCCTTCCACAACCTCTCCTTTGGGGTTTATGCCGGCATGATCGACAGCGGGGTGCGGGCCGGTTCGGGACATATCGCGATCTACCGCGGCAATTACGCCGCCAGCCGCAACGAAAAGCTCTCATTCCCGGCGGCGCAACTCCCAACCACGACGGCGGCGCTGCCGGCGGTCCTGCAGGCGCTGCCGCGGGTCTATCTGCCGGGTCTGGCCCAGTCGAGCCGCGAGAGCCGCGGCATCCTTTTGACCGGGGTCGATCCGGAGTTGGAGATGGCGATCAACCCCTTCCTGCGCCACCTCGGCAACGAGGAGATGCTGCGCGCCGACAACAGCCGCGATGCCCTGGTCGGGGAACGGCTGCTACACGAACTCAAGCTGCAGCCGGGGAACAAATTCGTCATCACAGTGCAGAATCGCGACGGCGAGCTGGCGAGCGAACTTTTTCGCGTCCGCGGCGTGGTCCAGAGCGGCATCCGTGAGGTCGATCGCTCCCTGGTCATGGTCGACCGGCGCCGCGCCGCGGCCATGGCCGGCATCCCCGGCGAGATTCACGAGCTCGCCCTGGTCCTGCGCGGGACCGGGGACGAGGCGGCGACCCTGCCACAGGTGGCCGCCCTGGTCGCCGACCGCCCGGAACTGCGCGCCCTCGGCTGGCAGGAGGCGATGCCGAACCTCTCCAACGCCATCCGCCTCGATTACGCGAGCCAGAAGTTTATCTTCGTGGTGATCCTGCTCATCGTCACCATCGGCGTCGTCAACACCCTGCTGATGTCGGTGCTGGAACGGATCCGCGAGTTCGGTGTGATCCTCGCCGTCGGCGCTACCCCGGGACGGCTGCGGCGGATGATCCTCGCCGAAGCGTTGATCCTCGGCCTGGCTGCCCTGCTGCTCGGCAGCCTCCTCGGCAGCCTCGCCACCTGGTACCTGGTGACGGTCGGCATCGACCTGCGCACCTTCCTGCCGGAAAACCTCGAATTCGGCGGGGTCGTTTTTGACCCGATCCTGCGCGCCACCTGGGACATCGCCTGGATGGTGCGCATCGCCCTTTACGTTCTCGCCCTGGCGCTCCTCGCTTCCCTCTACCCGGCGGTCAAGGCGGCCCGCATTCGCCCGGTCGAGGCGATGCGGCATTTTTAAAGGTGGACCCTGCCCATGCCCCTGATCGAACTGAACGACCTGACCCGCATCTACCCTGTCGGCAACCGCACGGTGACCGCCCTGGCCGGGCTGACCCTGACGATCGCGGCGGGGGAGTTCACCGTCCTCGCCGGCCCCTCGGGGAGCGGCAAGACCACGGCCCTCAACCTGATCGGCGCCCTCGATGCGCCAACCCGCGGTTCGGTCACTATCGCCGGGCGCAATCTCGGCGGGGAGAGTCCGAAGGCGCTCGCCGAGTTCCGTCTCCACCAGGTCGGTTTCATCTTCCAGTCCTACAACCTGATCCCGGTCTTGACGGCGGCGGAGAACGCCGAATTCACCCTGATGCTGCAAGGTGTGCCAAAACGGGAACGGCGCCGGAAGGTAAGCGCCCTCTTCGCCGAGCTCGGCATCGCGGGGCTTGAAGAGCGCCGCCCCGGCGACCTCTCCGGCGGCCAGCAGCAACGGGTCGCAGTGGCGCGGGCGATCATCTCGCAGCCGGCCGTGGTCCTCGCCGACGAACCGACCGCCAACCTCGACTCCCACACCAGCGAAGAGCTGCTGCGGCTGATGCGTAACCTCAACACCGAGCACGGCACCACCTTCATCTTCAGCTCCCATGATCCCCAGGTGATTGCCCTGGCACGGCGCGTGGTGCGCCTGCGCGACGGCCAACTGGAGAGTGATTCGGTGGGGGCGAGATGAAAAGAACGGGCTGGCTGCTTTTCCTTATTATCCTCCTCTCCGCCCCGCTTCCCGCTATCGCCGAACTTCGCCCGGGGGGCTCACTGAAGAGTCTCAACCTCTACCTTGAGGCTCCGCCGGGGGGAGATAACGGCTACGGCGCCCTCAGCAGCAACCGCCTGCGCCTGGAGCTGACAGGTCCCTGGCGCCACGGCCTCGATGTCGAATTCGCCCTCGACAACCAGTTATTGTTCAGCGACCCGCCCGGCTACCTCCCCCTCCCGGTGGCCGGCGTCAATCGCCGTCTCGATCTCGACCGGAGCTGGAACGACGGCGGCCGCTGGGCCGATCGGCTGCAGGTCGACCGCGCCAATCTCGCCGGCAGCCACGCCGGATTCAACTGGCGGCTGGGACGCCAGGCCCTCGGCTTCGGCCGCATCGCCCTGGTCTCCCCCCTCGATGTCATCGCCCCTTTTCCCCCCGACGCCATCGATACCGATGTCCGCCCCGGGGTCGATGCCGTGAACCTGGTCCGCTATTTCGGCCTCGGCGGCCAGATCGGGACCACCGTCGTCTTTGGCGACAGCAGTCGTCACAACAGCTACCTGCTCACCCTGACGGAGAATCGGGGCGGCGTCGACCTGCTCGCTATCGTTGGCAGCCTGCGTCACCGCTCCCTGCTCGGTCTCGGCCTCGCCGGCAGTCTCGGCCCCCTCGGACTGAAGGGGGAAGTGGCCGGCTACCAGGGAACGTCGTCAGGGGAGCCCGGCGGCGATCCCGCCCGCCACTTCGCCATCGCGGCGGTCGAGACCTGGTATCGCTTTGACGTCGGCCTGGTGCTGCTCGCCGAATACCTCTACAACGGGCCCGGTAGCAGCGAGCCGGCCGCCTACCCGACGGTCTGGGCCGGCGCCCCGTTCCGGGAGGGCCTGAGCTTTCTCGCCGGCCGCCACTACCTGCTGCTCGGCCCCTCCTGGGAAGTCCACCCCCTGCTGCGGCTCGACGGGCTGGTGATCGCCAATCTTGACGACGGTTCCTGCCTGCTGCGCCCGCTGGCTGAAATCTCCCTCAGCGACGCCGCCACCCTGCAACTCTTCTGGAATTTCAGCCGCGGGCCCGCCCCCCGTTCCACCGCCCCCCCCTTCCCGGCCACCCCGCGCAGCGAATTCGGCACTACCGGCGCCAGCGGCGGCCTCTTCCTGCAATACTTCTTGTAAAAAAACCCCGCCCAGAGGACGGGGCTTTAAAGGCGCCCCCAGAGGGGGCGTTGCCGGTGACCCCCAAAGAGGGTCACCGGAGCGTTGTTCCCACGTCCACAACAATTAGAATTTGAGTTGCTGTTGTTCCACTTTCTTCTCATGCTGCTCTTGATACCGCACGTAGCGCCTGATCATCTCGGCATCCAGGCCTACCGTGTCAACGCAGTAGCCGGGCGCCCAAAAATGATTGCCCCAGTAGCGTTTCTTCCGCAACTTGGGATGGTTCTTTAAAATACGTATCGCTGATCGGCCCTTCAGGCGCCCCATCAACTCCGAAATGGACACCTTGGGCGGCACCATGATGATCAGGTGAATATGGTCTTTCTGGACATTCAGCTCGACGACCTCGCAGTGACTCTGCTCGCTGAAGATCCGGATACACGCTCGAACTTCTTGCGCCAGTTCACCTTCCAATATCCGGAAGCGATACTTGGGCACCCAGACGATGTGATACTGGCAGTGCCAGATCGCATGTGTTAATTTTCGAAAACGGCTCATGGCTTTCCTTTCTGTTCAGGTCGTTGCGGGAACAACGCCTGAATATGGATTGCCATGAGCCCTTTTGGCAAAGCCAAAGGACTCTGACCCCGTCCAGAGGACGGGGGTTTCTACTTCACACTAAAAAAAAAAGAGCCCCGCATCAGGCAGGGCTCGGATCGAGGGGGTGGCGGCATGAGTTCAGGGCTGTCCCGAGTACTGGCGCAATTTCTCCCTGAAGCGCCCGATCTCGGGCGTCTCGCGACTGGCATTGCCGTTGATGATGCTGCGCGGCGAGAGGTAGCGGGCGCCGTAGTAGTCCGCGTTGACCGGGTCATCGATCTGCAGCACCGACCCTTCCAGCGCCACCCCGGCAAAGAGCCCGCGGCTGCGGGAATAAGAATAGATTTCGGCACGCAGCGTGGTGTCGGTCGCGCCGGACATGTTCCGGCCCACCGGACCGGCCGCCACCGCGGCGTCGGCGCCGAGGGTGACCTTGCCGCTGAGAATGCCGTTGACGCTGCGCGGCGACTTGAAGACGAGAATGACATCGGTCGCCTGGGCGCCGATCTGCCAGCCAAGGCTGCCGCCGGTGAGGGAGATGAAGATCGGGTCGCTCCAGCTCCCCTGCTCGTTGCGCAGCGACAGGATCCCCTTGCCAAAGCGCCCCCCGACCATCAGGCCGACCTTGAGAACGTTGGGGATGACCGCAATCCCGGCCGCATTGGCAAGCAGGTTGGCGGGCATCCCCTTTTCCGGGATCAGCATGATCTCGTCGAGAATAATGGACGCCAGCTCGATCCGCTCCCGTTCTTCGTTGGGCGCTGCATATGCAGCCGGAAAGCTCGTCTGCAGGATCATGACAGCAAGAACAGTGGTCAGAGAAAAGCGCATATCAACAAATCTCCTGTCAGGCAAGGGGAAGGAGGATAGGCATTAGGGTGCGGGAAGGGGAGCGAGCTGCCGCTCCGGGTTGATGCCCGCCTCCCGTTCCCCAATCCAGGTCAGGAGTTCATCCAGGGCGAGGGGCTTGTCGAAGATCCGGCAACCGAGGCGCTGCGCCTCGAGGCGCTGGGCATCGGTCCAGGCCCCGGAGATCAGCGCCTTGTTGACCGCCGCCCCCTTGCATCCCTGCTCGGCCTGGCGGCGGATGAATTCCAGTCCGGTCATGCGCGGCATCCGATTATCGCTGATCAGCAGATCACCGCAGGGGTACTGCTGGGAACAGGAGCAGTCATCCCTGCTGTAGAGGGGGCAGGCCAAAGGGTCGGGAAAGGCGAGAACTTCGTGCCCGAGTTGCTCGATGGAGCGAAGCAGCAACTCCCGGGCAAGGGGGTCATCTTCGAAGATGATGATGCGCAGCCGCATTGGGTTCCTCCCAGGCAAATTCAACGTTACTACAATAGCAGGAAAAATGACCGAAGGAAGCCCCTCTGCCGCCGGGGCCCCAGAAACGTGACCGATTGTCAGGGAACTAAATTCTGTTAGAGTCTTCAAACTGGACCGACGCTGAATGGTAGTCCCTTCCTCTAGCAAGGAGCATAATATCTATGAATCGAATGACCAGTACCATTTTTGGAATTTTCCTGATTTTAATCCTGGCAGTTCCGGCACTGGCAGCCAACCAGGGAGGAACCTATACCCTGACACCGCTGGTCGGAGGCTATCTCTTTGAAGGGCAGCAGAATGTCGAGCGCAATGCGCCGACCCTGGGGCTCGCCCTCGGTTACAACTTCGACCGGAATCTCGGCACCGAGGCCACCTTGCAGTATATCAATGCCAACACCAACCGGGGCGGGGGCAAGGATATCAATGGCTACCTCTACCGGATCGATGGAATCTACCACTTCTTCCCGGGGAATATGGTCGTCCCCTACCTGGCTGCCGGCTTCGGCGGCCTGACTCTCAACCCGTATTTCAACGAGGAGGAAACCAACGGACTGTTCGACTGGGGCGGCGGACTCAAGATCTACGGCAGCGACAACCTGGCACTGCGCCTCGACGTCCGTCACCTGCTGGTTTTCGACCACCCGGAAAACAACCTCGCCTATACGGCCGGCTTAATGTACCAGTTCGGTGGTGCGCAGCCAGCACCGGCGAAAGTCGTTCCCCCGGCCGACAGTGATGGCGACGGGATCCTGGATTCTGAGGACAAATGCCCCGGGACCCCGGCGGGGGTTCGGGTTGACAAGACCGGCTGTCGCCCCGACAGCGATGGCGACGGCGTCTTCGACGATCTGGACAAGTGCCCCGGGACTCCAGCCGGCGTCCGGGTTGATACCGCCGGCTGTCGCCCCGACAGTGATGGCGACGGTGTTTTCGACGATCTGGACAAGTGCCCGGGGACCCCGGCCGGCGTCCGGGTTGATACCGCCGGCTGTCGCCCCGACAGCGATGGCGACGGTGTTTTTGACGATCTGGACAAGTGTCCCGGAACCCAGGCGGGAATCCCCGTCGACCAGAACGGTTGCCGCCCCGACAGTGACGGCGACGGCGTCTTCGACGATCTGGACAAGTGCCCGGAAACCCCGGCCGGCGAACTGGTCGACAAGACCGGTTGCACCCTGAAACTGACCCTGCACATCAAATTCGGTTCCAACAAAACGGAGATCAAACCGGAATTCAAGGACGATATCAGCCGCACAGCGGCTTTCATCCGCGCCAATCCGAATGTTCCCTACTTTGTCATTGCCGGCTACACCGATTCCATGGGGGATGCCACCTACAACCAGCGACTCTCTGAACGCAGGGCCGCCGAAGTGCGCGATGCCCTGATCCGCGATTACGGTTTGAGCCCGGACAAGATTCACGCCCGCGGTTATGGTGAAACCAAGCCGGTGGCCAGCAACGAAACCGCGGCAGGACGTTATGAGAACCGGCGGGTGGAGATCATCTGCTGCGCGGTTCTGCCGCAGTAGCCGGTTTCGAACCTGCCTGAAATAACCAGGGGGGCGGTGACACCGCCCCCCTGGTCTTGCCTGAAGTTCCGAACCATTCAGAATCCCTGGACCTGCCCGGCCGGCGCCACAAAGACAGGAATAGCCGTCAAAAGCTTCCCCCGTTCCTGCGGGGATTCGCCAAGGTCCAACCGTTCCATCTCCAGACCGGCCACCTGCAGAAAGGTCAAGGCGGCCCTGGTCAGGGCGTGCCAGCCCTCCTTGCCGACCGGTTCACGCGCCGGGCGATACACGAGGGTGCGCTGACTGCTGCCAAGCCGAAAGACGACCTGCAGCGTCGGCACCCCGCCACGGCGCCAGCCAATGATCCAGGCCGATGCGTACTGGTTGGGAAAACCCTCCAGGGAGAGCTGGGTCTGGTTGATCGATTGCCAGACTTCGAGAAGATCCGTCGCCGGGTTACAGGCGATTCCATCTTGATCGAGATCGGCAATAAAGGGAGCACCGGAGACAGCGGTGCGCTGGCGCCGGGGCGGCGCCGCCGATGGCGGTGGCGGCGCCGGTTTCTCCTGCAGGGGAAACCTTGGCAAGGTTTCCTTCCCCGGCTCCGCTCCACCCCCCTTTCGCGCGGTTTCCTGTCGCTGCAGGAGAGCCAGCCGTTCTTCGGCCAGGGTCTTGGCGGCGAGCAGTGCTTCGCGGTCGCGCCGCTCCCGTTCTGCTTTTTCGACCGCCATTTTGGCCACCCGTTCCAGCTCCGCGGCCTGCTGCTCCAGACGTGCTTTCTCGGCGCTCAACCACTCCTGGTCGAGCCCCTTGGCCCGGGTCTCTTCCCGGGCGGCGGCTGCTGCCGCCGCCAAAGCGGCCGCCTGGCGCTCCAGCGCCGCCTTCTCGGCGACAAGGCGCGCCTTTTCCGCCAGCAGGATTTCCCGCTCCCGCTGTTCGATGGCGAGACGCTCCCGGGCTTCGCGTTCGGTCTGGGCCATCGCGTCGGCCTGACGGGCCACAGCGGCGAGTTGGGCCGCCCGTTCTTCCAGGGCCGCCTTCTCGGCAGCCAGCCGTTCCCGTTCCGCCCGCTCCCGCGCGAGGGTGTCGCGGGCAGCCGCCTCGGCAGCGGCACGGGCGGCGTTCTGGCGAACCTGCTCCCCGAGTTCCCGCAGGCGCTCTTCCGCTTCGGCTTTCTCCCGGACCAGCTCTGCGCGCAACTTCCGCTCCAGGTCCAGGCGCTCCTCCACCTGCTGCAGGTTGGCGGCCATGATCCCCGCCTGCTCCTCGGCCGCCCGCTTTTCCGCCGCCAACCGGTCACGCTCGCTGCGATCCCGATCGGCCCGGGCGACAGCGGCGGCGACTTCTTCGGCAAGGCGGCTGGCGCGCGCTTCGGCCGCGGCCTTCTCCCGGTTCAGGCTTTCCTTGTCCCGTTCAGCGGCCTGCTCTGCCTGCTGGGCAGCACGGGCCAGGGCTTCCGCCTCGGCCTGGCGGGCCTGCAAGCGGGCCACTTCTTCCTGCTCGCTGCGGGCCTTGCGCGCGGCCTGGCGCACCGCCTTGGTCAGGGCGACCGTGCGCTCTTCCAGCGCACTCTTCTCCGCGGCCAGGCGCTCGCGTTCTGTGCGTTCCGCTGCGATCAGCTCGGCCGCCTGCCGGCTTGCAATTGCCAGCTCGGCAATTTCCTGTTCCGCCCCATTCAGTTCTCCGGCCCCACTTCCGCTTTCGGCAATCGCGGTCGACGGCAGGGGAACGTTAACCTCCGGCGCGGCGGACGGGGCGGGAACCTCTTCCGCCCCAGGCGGAAGATCCTGCTCCTCCGGACGGCCATTGAAGAGATGCCCGATCCGGGTCAACAAGGCGTCGCCGCGGCGCTGCTCCTCCAGTCTGCGCAACGCGGCCCGGGTCAGGCCGAGACGCTCCTTGCGCGCCAGATCGAGGGCAGCGCGCCGGGCCGGAGAAAGATCGCTCTCGCCGGCCGGAGCATTCTCTTCATTGGCTTCGGCCTGCCACTTGAGTTCGGCCTGCAGGGCGGCGTGCTGCTCCAGGGCCCGCTGGGCAGTTTCCGGCGATGCGATGACCGGGATATCGCGAATGACCACTTCCCGCATTGCTGCGCCGTACTTGAGATTGACCGGTTCGAGGTGAAAGCCGTGGGCGGAAAAGCGGGCGAAAGCGCGCTGCAGCAAAGTATCGGGGGGCAATTCCGGCTGCTGGGCCTCCCGCACCTGGAAGACCAGTCCGCGTTTGAGCTCCCTGCTGTAGAGGGCGGCGAAGACCTGTTGGCGACCGCCGCTGCCGGTGACGACGACGAACCCCTGGAGTTGGGGGAGGTCCGGCCGGGCGCCACGCAATGGCTGGGGCGCCGCTGACCGATAGACGGCCACCACATCGGCGGTCTCGACCACGATCCAGTTTGCGTCCTGATGCAGCTCGAACATGCCAGCTCCTGCTCCTCGGAACCCGGCCTCCCGCAAAGAGGAAAGGCCGGAGCGAAAAATATCGACGATATTTCGGCATCCCGGCCATCTCAAAGAGACCCTGGGCTTTCCGCCCCATCCTCACGGATGGTTTAGTCTTGTCGGCTACCGTCCAGTGAATCGCTGGTAAAAAATGGGTCCAAACAATATTAGCAAGGTACATGCCGAGGCAGGCACGACCTGGCGATGGGACGATATGCCCCACAAATTAGGGCTGAATCCAAAACGGACATGGAATTACCGTCATATGGCGATGACGAAATCCGGTCCTTTCGCAGCCCGGATTATGCAGCTCCACCCCCGCGCCGCGCTGCCAGCACCAGAAACGGGGCATGCACGCGGTTAGGCACGCGCAGCTGCAGGGTCTCCCAGTGCTGAGGGGGGAGGGCCGCGAACCACCCTTCGACCACCGCGGCCTCTTCCCCCCCGCCGGGATGCCCCGGGTAGCCAGCAACCAGCAGCCTGCCGCCGGGCAGCAGATGCCGCTCCGCCCCCTGCAGGGCGGCGAGGGTCGTTTCCGGCCGGGTAACGAGCTCCCGGTTCCCCCCGGGGTGGAACCCGAGATTGGCAAAGATGACCTGCGGTGCGGCCGGGAGGAATTCACCGAATCGGCTATGGCAGGCGGCGACCGGGTAGACGCCGGGTTCGGGGCCAGCCGGTTCGCCGAGCTTCCGGGATGAATGGACCGGAGCGCCGGCAGATTCGAGGCGGGCGACAGTTTCTGCCAGGGCCGCAGTTTGAATGTCGAAGCTGAGGACCCGGCCGCTGGGGGCTACCTGCTGCCAGAGAAAAAGGGTATCGCGACCGCAGCCGGCAGTGAGGTCAACGGCCAGGTCGCCGGCGGTGAGACAGTCGCCGACCAACGAGTGGGCCCAGGCGACGATTCGGGTCAGTGGCGGGACGGGCAGGGGCACGGGGGGGGAGGCCTCAGGGACGTCCCTGCTCGCCGAGGACCCGGAGTTTCAGGTCGATGGCCTGGCGCGGCGAGAGGCGGAGCAGGCCGGCGAGCTGGCGCGCCAGGGCATCCTCGTACTTGTCGAGAACCCCGTCGGCATAGATGATCCGCCACAGAGTCTCCATGATCGCCAGTTTCTCCTCCAGGCTGCAGACGGCGTTGATTTCACGGGCGAACTGGAAGAGGTCGGCGCTCTCGCGGCGGGCCTGGCGAGCGTTGGCGAGCAACCCGTCGAGGGCGGCCGAATCGAGCTGAAAATGCTGCTGCAGGTGGGTGCGCAGCAACGCCTCCTCGGCGGGATCAAAGCTGCGGTCGGCGTAAGCCATCTCCAGCAGCAGGGCACAGGTGGCGATTTGCAGTTTATCGGCGCTCCGCTCCTCGCTAGCGGCCGAGGTCAGGAGGCGACGCAGGTGATTGAGCATCAAAATTACTCCGAGTAGCGAATGACGTGGGCCTTCTCCAGGGTGACAAGCCCCCCCTTGAGCATGGTGTCGAGCCGGGGCAGCAGACAGTCGATCTTTTCGCGGCTGTCGACCACCTCGACCACCACTGGCAGGTCGCTGGAGAGCCGCAGCAGCTTGTCGCTGTGCACGACGCTGGCGGCGCCGAAGCCCGCCGCCCCTTTAAGGACCGTGGCGCCGGCGAACCCTTCACTCCGCAGCAGATCAAGCAGCGCCTCGTAGAGGGGGCGATGTTCGAAACGGTCGCTTTCGCCGATGAAGATCCGCATCAGGGTCTGCTCCCCTTCCAGTTTGCGCATGGCTCCTCCTAGAGTTGGCGGGCGACGAAGATTCCGGCGGCGGCAAATGTGAGACAGACGATCATATTGAGCAGGATATTGGTACCGGCCTGCCAGAAACTCCCCTCCTCGAACAGCCGCACGGTCTCGTAGGAAAAGGTCGAAAAGGTGGTAAAGCCTCCCATGAAACCGACGCTGATTCCCACTCGCACCGCGGGAGAGAAGAAGGTGCTGCGCAGGCTCCCTTCCATCAGCAGCCCGAGCAGGAAGGAGCCGACGACGTTGACGACCAGGGTGCCATAGGGGAGAGTCCGCCCGCAAAGGGCGTAGGTCCAGCCGGAGACGAGATAGCGGGCCAGACAGCCGCAGGCGCCGAAAAGACCGATATAGATGAGCTGCATGGCAGATCCCGCACGGTTGGAGAGGAAAAAGACCCGCGTATTATGTTGCCGCCGCCGGGTGGCTGTCAACCATGGGGAAGCGCAACCTGTCGGCGCCCTACCCTTGCGCCCAGCTGCGGCAGCGCCGGATCAAAGCATTGGTGGAGGGATCGTGCCCCGGTTCCGCCGCTCCAGACCCCTCCAGATCGGGCAGGATCTTCCCAGCGAGCTGTTTGCCGAGTTCCACCCCCCACTGGTCGAAGGAGTTGATCTGCCAGATCACCCCCTGGACGAAGACGCTGTGCTCGTAAAGGGCCACCAGCCGGCCGAGCATCGCCGGGGTCAAGGCCGCGCCGAGGATGGTGGTGGTCGGCCGGTTGCCGGGAAAGCTGCGGTGGGGGATCAGTTCCGCGGCGACCCCCTCGGCACGAAGCTCGGCGCCGGTCTTGCCGAAAGCGAGGGCGGCGCTCTGCGCCAGCAGGTTGGCCAGCAGCAGCGCCTGATGGCGGCCGAGGTCGTGGCGGGGCCGGGCGAAGCCGATGAAATCGCAGGGAATAATCTCGGTCCCCTGGTGGAGGAGCTGGTAGAAGGAGTGCTGGCCGTTGGTTCCCGGCTCGCCGAAATAGACCGGACCGGTAGCGCAGTCGACGGGGCGGCCATCGCGGGTCACCGACTTGCCGTTCGACTCCATGGTCAGCTGCTGCAGGTAGGCCGGAAAACGTTTCAGATACTGGTCGTAGGGGAGGATCGCAACACTCCGGGCACCGCAGAAGTCGACGTTCCAGACCGTCAGCAGGCCGTGCAGCACCGGCAGGTTGGCGGCGAAGGGGGCGCTGCGGAAGTGCTCATCCATGCTGCGGAAGCCGGCGAGAAATTCCCGGAAGCGGTCGGCGCCGATCGCCAGCATGGTGGAAAGGCCGATCGCGGAATCGATCGAATAACGTCCGCCGACCCAGTCCCAGAAACCGAACATGTTGGCGGTATCGATGCCGAAGGCGGCGACCTTTTCGGCATGGGTCGAAACGGCGACGAAGTGGCGGGCGACCGCCTCCTCGGCACCGAGCCCGGCCAGCAGCCAATCGCGCGCGGTATGGGCGTTGGCCATCGTCTCCTGGGTGGTGAAGGTCTTCGAGGCAACGATAAAGAGGGTTTCCGCCGGGTCGAGGCCGGTGGTCGCCTCGACAAAATCGCTGGCATCGACGTTGGAGACGAAACGGAAGACGAGGTCGCGCCGGCTGAAGGAGCGCAGCGCTTCGTAGGCCATCACCGGGCCGAGGTCGGACCCCCCGATGCCGATATTGACGATATTGCGGATCGGCCGGCCGCTGTAACCGCGCCACTGGCCGCTGCGCACCTGTCCGGAAAATTCCGCCATCCGGTCGAGCACGGCATGGACTTCGGGGATCACGTTGACCCCATCGACGACGATGGTGGCGGCGCGGTTTGCCCGCAGGGCGACATGCAGGACCGCCCGCTGCTCCGTACTGTTGAGCATCTCACCGCGGAACATCGCTTCGATCCGTTCCCCCAGACCGCACGCCACGGCAAGCTCTACCAGCAGTTGCAGGGTCTGGTCGGTGATGCGCTGCTTGGAGAAGTCGAAGTAGAGCCCGGCGGCCTCGACGGCAAGGCGCTCGGCACGGGCCGGGTCGGCCTCGAAGAGCTGGCGCAGATGCTGGCCGCGGAGGGTTTCGGCATGGGCCGCAAGGGCTCGCCAGGCCGGCAGTTCAGTGTGGGAAATAGAGGGTTCCGGGGTCATGGTGCCTCCTGATGGCGGATATCGTAATTGGCTGTTTACTCTACCAGAGACCCGGCGGCATTTCGAGCTGGAAAGCACCCCGCCGGCCTGCTGACGCCGCCGCTTGCATTAAAGCAACTGATTTGCTATATTTGGCACTCTAAAGGACAGAGTGCCAATCTATTGTATTAACAGCGATATCTTGAGGTCAATCGATGAACAGCGCCCTCCTTTCGGTCACTACCGACAGTTTTGAGCACTACATGAGCCAGGTTCACCGCTTCCCCCTTCTCAGCCGCGAGGAGGAGAATCAGCTCGCCCTGCGCTATCGCCGCGATGGCGACCTGGAGGCGGCGCACACCCTGATCTGCGCCAACCTGCGTTTCGTCGTCAAGGTCGCCAACGAATATCGAAACTACGGTATCAAGCTTCTAGACCTGGTCCAGGAAGGGAACATCGGTCTGATGATGGCGGTGAAGAAGTTCGACCCGGAGCGGGGTATCCGCCTGATCTCTTACGCCGTCTGGTGGATTCGGGCCTACATTCAGAACTTCGTCATCCGCAGCTGGTCGCTGGTCCGCATCGGCACCACCCAGGCCCAGCGCAAGCTCTTCTTCAAACTCGGCCAGGCGCGCCAGGCGATCGAGCGCCTGGGCGGCAGCAGCGACGCCGAAGCCCTGGCGCAAGAGCTCACCGTGCGGGCCGATGAAATCGACGAAATGACGGTACGCCTCGCCGGGCGGGATGCCTCTCTCGATGTCGAACTGACCGAAGGGGACGACTACTCCCTCCTCGACACCCTCGCCGACCAGCGCCAGAGCCAGGAGGAACTCCTGATCGAGCGGGAGAGCGAAAGCCGCCTCTCGGCCCGGGTCGGCAAGGCCCTGGCTGTCCTCAACCCGCGCGAGCGGCACATTGTGCAGGACCGCATCCTTGCCGACGACCCCCGCACTTTGCAGGAGTTGGCGGACGATTACGGCATCAGCCGCGAACGGGTCCGGCAGCTGGAAAAGCAGGCGCTGGGCAAGCTCAAAGGGGTGCTGGCGGAGGCGTCGTAGCAGCGGAAAAAACGAGCCAACGGCGCATTTGCAACCGGGGAAGCCGCCCGGGTCGAAAGTTCACCGACTCGGGCGGTTTTTCGTTTTCAGCGATCGCGAGGGGGGAGAACACCAAGCCTGGGTCAATGGGGTCGTACCTTGAAGAGTTGTAGATTTTCAGGATGTTCGAAACTTCAAGGCCCTACTGCCCCCGCCAGTCCGATCACCCGGAGGTGATCGGGCGGCTGGGCTGGTCCGCGGCGCTGGAAGCGGAGTGGCGCGGCTAAGAAGGCAAAATGATTGACAGCCGGCTACGATTTCCGGTATTTAACAAGGGTCTTGATTCCATTGCATTTGTGGAGGGATGATGCCGGGAAGAGGACCAGACCGGGGAACGTTCACGAGCCGCCCGACCGGAGCAGAATCCGGCGGGCGGCTCGTTGTTTTTTCCGCCAGGGTGAGGTGCCGGCAGCGGCCCGGGTCGCCTCTCTCACGACAGGCCATCCAGCGGGCTTTGCACCCCGAGGATATTCTTCTTCGCCTCGTGGCCACGCAAGGTTGTCAGAAAGCAGATGAAGCACCGCAGGGGCAGGCGCCCCTGTTTCACCTGCCACTCCTCATGGGATTTCGCCATCTCCGTCAGAAAGACACTCTTCTGATCCGTCGCCAACGGCTGCGCCAAACCCACCCGGCAATGGCTGTAGGCATTGCCAACCCCGGGACCGTAATAAGGAACACTCTTTTCCTTGACGGTGCCGCTGGTTGCCAGATACCCTCGAAAACCGTTCAGCATAATCCCCCTCCGTTATTCCGCCGCTGCAGCATAACTCCCCCGATTTGGCGAGTTATGTTGCATGCCGTGGAGTTTTTCCTGGCTAATTTTAACAAGATACGCCCCAACCGGGTGGTCCGGTCGGGAATTTCTGGGAAAAGATAGAAGAAACAGAATTACTAATGTTAGCCGGAGACTGGCCGCATGGGACTCTTGATATTCAGCATCAACGTCACGCTGGACGGGTGCGTCGATCACCAGGTGGGGATCGCTGACGACGAGACACACGCATTCTTTACCCGCCTCATGGATGAGGGCGGGGTGATGCTGTGGGGTCGCGTCACCTACGAGATGATGGAGAGTTACTGGCCGGCGGTCGCGCGCGGCGAGATAGAGGCACAGCCCGCGATTCGCGAGTGGGCGGTTAAGCTGGAGGCCAAGCCGAAGTATGTGGTGTCCTCGACGCGAAAGGACTACCCATGGACCAATAGCCACCGCATCGCTGGCGACCTTCGCACGGGTGTACAGAAACTCAAGGACGCGACTCCGGCGGGTGTGCTCCTTGGTAGCGGCAAGCTGGCGACAGAGCTCGATCGGCTGGATCTGATCGATGAGTACAAATTCCTCGTTCACCCTAGGATCGCCGGTCACGGCCCGACCCTGTATGAGGGCGGGCTGTCCACCACGCGACGGCTAGAGCTGGTCTCGGCGAAGCCTCTTCGCAACGGAGCGGTCGCCATGCACTATCGGCGCGAGCGCGGCTAACAAGGCGCTCGTTCGGATGCAAACTACGCTGCGCTTCGTTTGCACCGCACAGCTTTAACGTTCGGCAAAATGAAAGCTTCTATGGAAATTTTATATGGCTCAGCATTTGTTGCCATTTTCGCCTATTTCGCTTTCAGGGCGAAACGAACTGATCCCCGGTTCTATGGCTTTCGTCTGGCAAGTAAAGGAGGGATGGTTTTTTTCATAGGGTGGCTTGTGCTCGCCATAGCCGACAACTATGAAAGCTTAAAATTAATACGAACCGGGGGATATGTTCTCGTCGTGGTTGGATTTTCAACAATGTTCATTGGTTTTGTAAAACACGCGAAAATTGTTTTTAATCCAGGGCAATTTGATGCAAAACGCGAAGTAGATCCAGGCTGCGTATTCCGAGCCAAACTTTCCACCGATTCCGATGCAAACTTGCCACTGATTCCGATCCAAACTTGCCAGTCATTCCGACGCAAGGTTTCCACCCGTTCCGATCCAAACTTTCCAGTTTGAGCGGAAGAGGTCGGTGAATCTGTCAGACTGATCAAAGTTCTCGCGACGCTGGGTAACCGCGGGGTACAACCTTCTGGACTTTTTCCAGGAGGTGGTCCCATTGGCACACACGAGGTTATCCATGCGCAAGATCAAGGACGTTCTGCGTCTGCATTACGAAGCCGGCCTGACACAGCGGGCCATCGCCCGCTCCGTCGGCACGTCACACACCACGGTGGGCGAATTTCTGAGACGCGCCGCTCACGCCGGGTTGTCTTGGCCGCTGCCAGAGAATCTGGACGAAACCCGACTTGAACAGTTGCTCTTTCCGCCAGCGCCAGTCATTCCCGCCGACCAGCGCCCCATGCCCGACTGGGCGACCATCCATCAGGAACTCAAGCGCAAGGGCGTCACCCTGGGGCTGCTCTGGGAGGAATACCAGAACAGCCATCCCGAGGGGTATCGCTACAGCCGTTTCTGCGATCTGTACCGTGAGTGGTCCGGCAAACTGCGTCTGTCGATGCGTCAGGTGCACAAAGCCGGCGAGAAGCTGTTTGTCGACTACACCGGCCAGACCCTGCCGATCGTCGACCGCCGCACCGGCGAGATCCGCGAAGCGCAACTGTTCGTCGCGGCCCTGGGGGCGAGTTCCCAGACGTTTGCCGAAGCCACCTGGACCCAAGGGCTGCCGGACTGGATCGGCTCGCATGTCCGGGCCTTCTCCTTCTACGGCGGAGTGCCCGAGATCGTTGTTCCGGACAACCTGAAAAGCGCCGTCTCCAAACCCTGCCGCTACGAACCGGACATCAACCCCACCTATGCGGAGCTGGCCGCTCACTATGGCTGCGCGGTGATTCCGGCGCGGGTGCGCAAACCCAAAGACAAGGCCAAGGTCGAGGCGGCGGTTCTGGTCGCCGAGCGCTTCATCCTGGCGCGGCTGCGCAACCGTACCTTCTTCAGTCTGGCCGAGGCCAACGCCGCCATTCGGGAGCTGGTGGAGCACCTCAACCGGCGCCCCTTCAAGAAGCTTCCCGGCTGCCGCCAGCAGCTCTTCGACACCCTGGAACGTCCGGCTCTGAATCCTCTGCCGGCGACCCCCTATACGTTCGCCGAATGGCGCCATGCGCGGGTCAACATCGATTACCATGCCGAAGTCGACCACCACTACTACTCGGTCCCGTATGTGCTGGTGAAGCAGCAGCTCGACGTGCGCCTGACGGCGACCACCGTCGAATTTCTGCACAAAGGGCAACGGGTGGCCTCCCATGTCCGCTCCTCTGAGCGCGGTCGCCACACCACTCTCGGCGAGCACATGCCCAAAAGCCACAGGGAGTATGCCGAATGGACGCCGCAGCGCCTGGTTTCCTGGGCGGCCAAAACCGGACCGCACACCGCCGCCTTGGCAGAGAAGATCCTGGCCTCACGGGCCCATCCCCAGCAGGGCTACCGCAGCGTCCTGGGGCTGATCCGGCTGGCCAAGACCTACACGCCCGAGCGCCTGGAGGCGGCCTGCCAGCGGGCCCTGGCAACAAACGCCTGTCGCCTCAAGAGCGTCGCCTCGATCCTCAAAACCGGACTGGACCGCCAGTCGCTCCCCGAGTCCACCGAGTCCCAACTCTCATTGCTGCCGAGTCACGACAACATCCGCGGCGCCGGCTACTACCACTGACCAAGGAGACCACCATGCTCAGCCACCCCACCGACGACAAACTGCGCGCCCTCAAGCTGACCGGCATGCTCAAGGCCCTTCAGGAACAGCGCCTTAGCGAGACCGCCGATGCCTTGAGCTTCGAGGAGCGCCTCGGCCTGCTGGTCGACCGCGAGCAGACCGAGCGCGACAGCCGCCGGCTCACCACTCGCCTGCGCACGGCCCGGCTGCGTCAGAGCGCCTGCATCGAGGACCTCGACTGGAGGGCACCCCGGGGACTCGACCGCGACCTCGTGCTGGCGCTGGCCGGCGGTCGCTACCTCGCCAAGGGCCACAACATTCTCATCACCGGCCCCACCGGCGTCGGCAAGAGCTACCTCGCCTGCGCCTTGGCTCACAAGGCCTGCCGCCTCGGCTGCAAGACCCTCTACCTGCGCCTGCCCCGCTTCCTGGAGGAACTGGCCCTCGCGCGGGCCGACGGCCGCTACCCCAAGATGATGGATAGAGTCGCCAAGACTCAACTGCTCGTCCTCGACGATTGGGGGCTCGCCCCCATGACCGCCGCCGGTTGCCGCGATCTGCTCGAAATCCTCGAGGACCGCCACAATCTGCGTTCGACCCTGATCACCAGCCAGCTTCCGGTCGAAGCCTGGCACGACTACCTCGGGGATCCGACGGTCGCCGACGCCATCCTCGACCGCCTCATCCACAACGCCTACCGGCTCACCTTGAAAGGAGAATCGATGCGCAAACGGCGATCCCAGCTTGACCCGATCGGCAACTTGGCGTAAGACAAAAACTCCAGCGTCGCTACGCTCCGATCACTGGCAACTTTGCCTTGGAACGAGTGGCAACTTTGCGCTGGAACGGCTGGCAACTTTCATCGGAATCCGCAGGACATCAACCAGACCGCGCGGGAAGTCCGCGTGGTCGGTTACAGGGCCGACGGCAAAACCTACTGGGTGGCCACTGACCGCTTTGACTTGAGCGCCGAGCAGATCGCCCTGATTTACAAGCTGCGCTGGACGATCGAGTCCTTTTTCGGGTGGTGGAAGCGCCACCTCAAGGTTTACCACCTCATCGCGCGCAGCCCCTACGGCTTGCTGATGCAGATTCTCTCTGGATTGATTACCTATCTGCTGCTGGCCATGTATTGCCATGAGGAGCATGGTGAGAGGGTCAGCATCCGGCGGGTGCGCGAGTTCCGCAACAAAATCCGAAACGAAGCCGCCGAAGATGCGGTGGCTGACGGCTTAACGTCTCCCGGCTTCATTGATTGGGGATTAAGCGCTTGTGCAACTTCTTAACCGGACACTGCTGATGAGAAGTCGTTCTATGTCGAATATGTTTGAACAATCCATTTCTATCCAGGGGCCCCCGACGCTTGTATGGGGGGGGGCAGAGGGGACGTCCCTTTTTATTTTTCTAATTGAGGTGCGCATTGATCGGAATTTCGCGGGGACAGGCCCGGAACTCCTCTTCCGTAACAGATAGTTGCAACCATATTTTGTCACACAGAATCAAGGTCTCATGCCGAACCTCCTTCCCAAGCTCTTCCGCCTTAAAATCGACCGCTTCCATAGCGCCGTCCCGCACAAACCCCTTCTGAGTCCGGGGGATACCTCACTTAATTACGACGGTTGCGCTCCCTGGTAAATGACCGGCTGTGATGACAGCGGCCTCTGGTCCCTCCGCGTTGAATACACCAACCTCGTCACCACCACTTCGTCAAAGCCGGGGGGGGCAGAGGGGACGTCCCTTTTTATTTTTCTTTTTATTTTTCTAATTGAGGTGCGCATTGATCGGAATTTCGCGGGGACAGGCCCGGAACTCCTCTTCCGTAACAGATAGTTGCAACCATATTTTGTCACACAGAATCAAGGTCTCATGCCGAACCTCCTTCCCAAGCTCTTCCGCCTTAAAATCGACCGCTTCCATAGCGCCGTCCCGCACAAACCCCTTCTGAGTTCGGGGGAAGCCTCACTTAATTTCGACGGCTGCGCTCACGGGTAAATGACCGGCTGTGATGACAGCGACCTCTGGTCCCTCCGCGTTGAATACACCAACCTCGTCACCACCACTTCGTCAAAGCCGGAGAATCTACTCATCTGCTCGCCCGCGCGAAAGACAGAAAGATCACCCTCCCCAGGAATGAAGTTTCCCGCTGGCATTTCAGGTGGTTGGCTGATATAGTCAATTTCCATGGAGACGCGCACCGAGGAATGGCTCCGCCAGTCGGATTATGATCTTGAGACCGCCGAAATCATGTACCAAAGCGGGCGGCAGATCTATGCCGTCTTCATGTGCCATCTGGCCATCGAAAAAGCCCTCAAGGGCCTCCTCTACGATCGACTCCGCGAGATTCCGCCGAAGAGCCACAGCTTGGTGCTGCTGATGACGAAGCTGGAGGAACGGCCTCCCGAATATCTGGGCAAAGTGATCGTCAAGCTCAGCGAAGCAAGCATACCAACCCGGTATCCTGATGATCTTGCCAAAGTGCAGCGGGATTATTCAGCCGACGTGGTTCGAGAGCTCCTGGATCGCAGCAGGGAGGTAGTCGTATGGATAAAAAAGCAGTTGTCACCATAGTTGAGCAGTTCACCCGTGAACTGCAGGCACGCGGCATCCAGCCGCAGCAGGTGATTCTCTACGGCTCCCAAGCTGCCGGCACGGCAACCGAGGCCAGCGATATCGATGTGGTGGTCGTATCGGAGAGCTTTGCCGGGAAGAGTTACTGGGAGCGAATCGAAATCCTGACCGATGCCATCTATGCGGTCTATGCACCGATCGAAGCGGTCGCCATGACGCCGAAGGAGTGGCAGGCGGGTGATTCCATGATCGTCGATTTCGCCGGCAAAGGGGAGGTTCTGTATGCCGCGTAAAGAACCCCCAGCGGGACGTTCCTGATGTGTCACAGGGGTTTGCGAGATGGTATAAGGACATGTCTGTAGGGCTTGGAAAGTTGGAAAATTCTGCTGAGTTTAAAACCTTCCAGGCCCTACTGCCCCCCTGACCCTATTTCCCCATTCTTTGGAATTATCTGCTTAAATTTCCGACAATTTTGGTTATAGTTGAATCATGCCCTGGCACTCGTCGCCGGTGCCGGGGCTTTTTTCATACTCAGATGCACGATTTCGCCGCGGAGGGAGAAAGGTCACACCCCATGGCGCAAATCCTCCACCTGCACTGCCGATACTGCGGCGAGCGGTTAAAGAACCGCTCCCAACCCTACTGTCCCGCCTGCAACCTCTACCTCTGCTACCGGGCCATGCCGATTCTGCTTGGCATGGTGCTGACCGGCCACCTCGCCCCCGACCTGGCCAACGTCGCCTGGGCCCTGGAGAAAATCCCCTCGGGCTACGACGACGACAACGCCCTGATCATGGAATAGACCAGTGGCTATCGGGTGCCCCATTTAAAGGCGCCGGTCAATAGGATAAAAATTTTTCTGGCTTGGAAAGTTGGAAAGTCCTCGTATTTTTCTAATATTCAAAGACCCGACTGCCCTACCTTTGATCGCAGGAACGGCTTGTCCTGGATGCGGAGGTCAATTGGGTCGTACCTTGAAGATTTGAAGATCATCAGGAAGTTCACCTTCAAGGCTTTGACCCAACTGCCCACGGAAGCTTGCGTGTTTCCCCGCCCCCATCCCGGGCAAGCTCAGGGAAGTGTTGGCGGAGGGGTGAGCGGGGGATCATCGAGGAAGCTCTTCAGGGCCTCATAACCGGGCCGGTTCATCTCGTGCAGGACAATCAGGCTGGCGTTGGCCGCCGCTTTGACCGCCATCGGCACGCCGCCGCCGTATTCGCCGCAGTGGCCGCCGAGCAGCAGGCGCTTAACCGGCGTCTGGTGATGGGCGACCCCGGCGCGGATGTTGCGGCCGGTCGGTTTGACACCGGAAAAACTGCCGCGGGCGTTGCCGGTGTAGCGCCAGTAGGTGATCGGCGTGGCCAGCTCCATCACCTCGATATGTTGCCGCAAACCCGGGGCGAAGGCGGCTTCGACCCGTTCAAGCAAGGTGGCGGCAAATTCCTGCTTGAGTGCCCGGTAGGCCGGGCCACGGACCAGCCCTGGTTCCGTTCGCCAGAAATTCTCGTAACCAAAATCGGCACTGCAGTGAATGGTCAGGGTCCCTTTCCCCGGCGGCGCCAGGGAGGGGTCGCGATGGGAGGGGGCAAGGACGACGAGGCTGCAGCGCTGCGGGTCGCCGCTGTTATGCTCGGCCCGCGTCGCATCGCTGCGCATCAGATGCAGGGCCTCTTCGCCGAAACCGAGTGCCGCCGGAGGGCAATCGAGGCCAAGAAAAATGCTGAAGCTGGAGGGGTAGAGGTCGGCCTGCTGCAACGCCTGCTGCAACCGTTGGGGAATCGTCCCTTCCGGCAGCATCCGCTGGTAAAGATGGAGGCTGTCGCAGGCGGCGATGACGTAACGGGCTTTCACTGCCATGCCATCGGCAAGACGCACCCCCGCCGCTGCACCCTGGTCATCGAGCAGAACCTTCTCCACCCTGCGATTGAGCAGCACTTCCGATCCCGCCCCCTCGATCCGCTCGCACAGCCAGGTGGCAATCGCCTGGCTCCCTCCCGGCGGACAGCCCTGGAAGTTGCCGGAAAAAGCCCAGCCAATCGAAACCATCACCGCCATGAGCGAATCATGGCCGGCGAACAGGTCGGCGCCGCCGCTGGCTCCGAAGTAACGCTGCAGCCCCTTTTCGACCGGGGTGCGCAGGTAGCGCAGGATGGGGAGAGACCAGCCGAGCATCTGCAGCCCCCGCAGCGCCCGGTCGACGCCGCTCAGGGTGGCGCCGCCGACGGTGCGGGTGTCGAGCCGTTCCAGACGGCGGCCGAGGCGTTCGCCATCCCGGAACAGGGCACGGATACCACGCTCCGCGCCGGGAAAATCGCGCACCAGCTCGCCGCAGAGCTGGCGCGGATCGCTGGTCAGAAGATAGTCGAAGTGGTCGCTCTTGAAGCGCTGGATACGGTGCAGAGGGGGACACTCGGGGGGGGATGCGCCGAGATGACCGAAGATGGTGCGGACAAAGCCGTTGGGACCGCACTGGTTGAGCCATTCGATGGAACTGCTGAAACGGAAGCCGCGGCGGTCAAAGCCGGCGAGGTAGCCGCCGACCTGGGACTCTGCTTCGAAAACGACCACCCGCAGACCGCTGCGGGCGAGCAGGGCCGCGGCCGTCAATCCACCGACACCGGCGCCGATTACGGCGACATCCATCTTTTCCGGCAGCGGGTCCGTCGATCCTGACATGGCGGCACCTTGGGCTCTGAGGTGATATTTTTACCCGGCAACAGTAGTGGCGGGCGGGGGTAGTTGTCAATCGAATCCGGCACCACCGGCAAGTTCCGGTGCGACTTCTTCCTTCTTGAACTGCCGAGAGCAGCTGTCTATACTCGGATAACCGGCCGCCGGCCGCGCTTTCATCCCGGGAGGAACCGTGCCGATCCCCACCCCGAGCCAGCAAGTGACCGACAAGGAGCGCGACATCACGCGCCTGAGCGCCTTTGTCGAACCGCTCTTCCATGAAATGGGCAAGCAGATCGTCGGCCAGCGCGAGCTGGTCGAGGCCTTGCTGATCGGCCTGCTCAGCTCCGGCCATGTTCTCATCGAGGGTCTTCCCGGCCTCGCCAAGACCCGCACCGTAAAGACCCTGGCCAGCGCCCTCGCCCTCGATTCCGGGCGCATCCAGTTCACTCCCGATCTCCTCCCGTCGGACCTGCTCGGGGCGCCCGTTTACCATCCCGGCAGTGGCGCTTTCAGCGTGCGCCGCGGTCCGATTTTCACCCACCTCCTCCTCGCCGACGAAATCAACCGTGCCCCGGCCAAGGTCCAGTCGGCGCTGCTGGAGGCGATGGAAGAGCAGCAGGTGACTATCGGCGACGAATCGCTCCCCCTCCCCGAGCCGTTCCTGGTTCTCGCGACCCAGAACCCTCTCGACCACGAAGGAACCTACCCCCTCCCCGAGGCGCAGCTCGACCGCTTCATGCTCAAGGCCCTGGTCGGCTACCCGAGCCGCCGCGAAGAGGAAGAGATCCTCGCCACCATCGAGGAGGCGTCCTGCCGCCCGGTGCTGCCGGTCCTCGCCGCGGCCGAGCTGGCGGCGGCCCGTGCGGCAGTACGTGAGATCTTCCTGGCGCCTTCGCTGCGAGGTTACATTCTCGACCTGGTCGCCGCGACCCGGAACCCGGCCACCAGCGGCCTCGCCGAACTGGCGCCGTTCCTCGAGCATGGCGTCTCTCCCCGCGGCGCCATTTTCCTCGCCCGCGCGGCCCGCGCTCACGCTTTTCTCGCGCACCGTTCCTATGTCGTTCCCGACGATATCCTGAAGGTCCTGCCGCTGGTCTTCCGCCATCGCCTGGTGCTCTCCTTCCAGGCCGTCGCCGAAGGGGTCGATGCCGACCAGCTGCTGGAACGGGTCGCCTGCCACATCCCGCCGCCCTGAGGTTCGATGACCACTCCCGCCGATCTGCGCGCCCTGGTCCGGCGCCTGGAGCTGCACTCCCGCCGCCTGCTCGACACGCCGCTGGCCGGTGATTATCGCAGCCGGATGCGCGGCCGCGGGATGGAATTCGCCGCTCTGCGCCCCTACGAGGCCGGCGACGACCCGCGCGCCATCGACCCCTTCGCCTCGGCCCGCAGCGGTCGTTTGCACGTCCGCCTGCAGCAGGAAGAGCGGGCACGGGAAATTGTGCTGCTGGCCGACCTCTCCCAATCCTGTACTCCCGCCAAACGGGAGCTGTTGACCGAAACCGTGGCCCTGCTCGGAGCGGTCGCCGTCAACCACCGGGACCGGGTCGGTTTGATCGCCTTCTCCGACCGCATCGAACTGCTGGTTCCAGCTAGCGGCGGCTGGCCGCACCTGCGCCGGCTGCTCGCTGAGCTGCTCGCCTGCCGACCAGCCGGGAGCGGCACCGACCTCGCCCTCCCCTTTGCCACCGCCGCCCGGCTGCAACGGCGTAGCAGCCTCTGTTTCGTTCTCTCCGACTTCCACGCCCCCTGGCCAGCCACGGCCATCGACCGTTGCCACCTCCGTCACGACCTTTTGGCCCTGGTCCTGCGCGACCCCCGCGAGCGCGACTGGCCGGCGGGTGGCATACTCCGGGTCGGTGACGCCGAAGCGGGCCGGCACGGGCTGCTCGACCTGCACAGTCGCCAGCGCCGGGGCATCGTCACTGCCTGGCAGGAATGCGACCGCACCCTGGCGGCCCGATTCAGCCAGCGTGCCATCGACCATGTTTTTCTGCAGAGCGGCACCCCCCCATTGGCGGCCCTGCGCGAGCTCTTCCAGCGCCGGAGGCGAACATGAAGCGGTTCTGCCTCCTCGGTCTTGGCTGGCTCCTCCTCACCGCGGCAGGACCTACTCCGCAACTCAATCCACCCCGGCCCCGGCTCGGTGAGCCCTTCGTCGCCAGCTACCCTCTCCCGGAACCGGGTCTGAGGCTGACGGGGCTACCGGCGCTCCCCCCCCTCGAACTCCTCGCCCCGCCCCACACCAAGGATGGCGAACTGCGCCTCTACCTGGTGGCGATGCGACCCGGCCCGGTGCGAATTCCCACGCTGCTGCTCGAAAGTCAAACCGGCACCCGGGTCGAGACAGCAGCCGTCGAACTCCAGGTCGCCAGCGGCCTGGCCAGCGACAGCGCGATCGCGCCTTTCAAATCCTTGCCCTCCCCGCCGCCAGCCCCGGCAAGTCGCTGGTGGCCCCTGTGCTTCCTGCTCCTCCTCGCCGGTAGCCTGGCGCTGCCGCTCCTGCGCCGGCGGTTGCGGCGCCCGCAAACCGGGCCCCCCGGCGATGCCGAGGAGCTGCTTCTCACCCGGCTGCAGCGGCAACTCGAGGCTGCGCCCGGCGAGGAGGACCCTGCCTGGCGGCAATTGCACGAGGAACTGCTACGGTTGCGTTTTGCCCCAGGTCCCCGTCCGCCGCAAGCGGTCGCGCACCTCGCCGAAAAAATAGCGCTGCAGACCGGGGGGGCAGCGCCATGAATTTCGCTTTCGAACAACCGGCCTTGCTCTGGGCCCTCCCCCTCGCCCTGCTGCCGCTCCTGCCGCGCCGGGTGCGGACCGTGCCGATCTCCACGCTGGATCACCTGGCCGCCGCCGGCCGCAGCTGGCGGACCCGGCTGGCGGCGCTGGAACCGGTGGTGGCGCTGGCAACTCTGCTGCTGCTCATCCTCGCCCTTGCCGGGCCGGTTGCGTTCACGGAGAACCAGCGGGTGATCCGCCGCGGCATCGACCTGATGCTCGTCCTCGACATTTCGGCGAGCATGGGGGCCGCCGACATCCCGCCGGACCGGCTCAGCGTCGCCCGCGCTGCCGCCGCCGAATTCATCGCCGGCAGAAGCAACGACCGGGTCGGCGTCGTCCTCTTCGCCGGCATCCCCTACCTGCTGGCACCGCCGACCCTGGAGCGGGCGCCGCTGTTGGCTCGTCTCGCCGCCATCGAGCCCGATCGCCAGGGGAGCGGCACCGCCGTTGGCGACGCCCTCGCCGCTGCGGCGGCACGGCTGGCCGGCTCGGATGCGGCCAGCCGCGCCGTGATCCTGCTGACCGACGGCAGCAACAACCGCGGCCACCTGACCCCCGTGGCGGCGGCCCGGGCCGCGGCGGCCCTCGGCATCCGCATCTACAGCATCGGCTACGGAACCAGCAGCGGCGCCCCCGTCCCCCTCGCCAGTCCGGCCCCGCTGTTGCGGGAGAGCCTTCATCCCGAACCGCTGCGCGAGATTGCCCGCCTTACCGGCGGCCGTTATTTCCCGGCGAGCGACGCGTCGACGCTGCGGGAAGTCTACCGCCAGATCGACGCCCTCGAGACCAGCCCGCTGGAGACCAGGGTAGAACGGCGCGCCACCCCCCTGGCGCCGGCGCTGGCCCTTGCCGCCGCCCTGCTGCTGGGGCTCGAACTCCTCCTCTGGCGCTGCTGGCTGCGGAGGGTGCCATGACAGGGCTGCTGCTCCTTCTGATTGCGGCCCTGCTGCTGTTGGCGGAACGACGCAGTCGCCGGCTGCTGCGCTATTGCCGGTTGCAACCCCGTACCCTGCCACGGCTGGCCGGGGATGCCTGCGCCCTGGTCGCTCTCGGTCTGCTCCTGTTCAGCAGCAGCAAGGTTCCGCAGGGGGAAACAAGAACTGCCGATCTGGCGATCGCCATCGCGGTCGATGTCTCGGCCAGCATGACCGCCACCGATCTCCTCCCCTCGCGCCTCGACCGGGCCCGGGCCGAGATCGCGGCCCTGCTGACGGCCCTTCCCGGCGCACGCTTCGCCCTGCTCCCCTTTGCCGGCGAAGCGGTCCTGCAGGTGCCACTGACCAGCGATACCCGCGCCCTCGGCTTCTTCCTTTCGGGGCTGGACAGCAGCACCGTCAGCGCTCCCGGATCGGCGCCCCAGGAAGCTCTGCTAGCAGCCCGCCAGGCCCTGGCCGATGCCGGCGGCGTTCGGGCGATCGTTCTCTTCAGCGACTTCGAGCGCACTCACCCCGAGCCGCCCCCTCCCCTGCCCCGGGACCTCCCTGTCTACCTGGTCCCCCTCGCGACGACGACCGGCGCCACCGTTCCCGGGCACAGCTTGCGCGGAAAACCGGCCACCAGTCGCCTCGATCGACCGGGTCTGGTCGAATTTGCCCGGGATTGCGCCGCCAGCATTGTCGAGTTGCCCGGGACCGGCCTGGCCGCGGAGGGTCTGGCCGCCCGCCTGCGACCATTGGGGTCATCCCCGGGCTCCGCCCCCCCGGTCCCCTGGCTGGTTCTCGCCCTGGCGTTGCTGCTGGCCCGCCAGCTTCCCGGTCTCCCGGGCTGGCGACCGCAAGCTGCCGCCGGCCTCCTCGCCCTGCTGGTTTTCGCCGCCTGCTCCCCGGCCCAGGAAGAACCACCGGGTCGCGACGATTTTTCCCGCGGCGTGAGCGCGGCCGCCGCCAGGGACTATCCGGGGGCGGCTGCAGCCTTTGCCGCCGCTGCAGCGAGCCTGGAGGGAGAGGAGCGGGGAATCGCTCTCTATAACAGCGGCAGTGCACTGCTGCAGGGCGGTCAGGCGCCGGCGGCGCTCCCGCTCCTGGAGGAGGCGCTGCTCCTCCTCCCCGGCGACGCCGAGGTCCGTCGCAACTTCGCCCTGGCGCTGCGGGAGGCCGGCGACCAGGCCGGCGCCGGGGTCGGCGAGGAAATGCCATCCCGCCCCGACCATGGCGCTGACGGTTTTTCTGCCGAGCAGGCCCTGCAACTGCTGGAAGCGGTCCGCCCCGCCCCCGGGGCGCCGCCGACCGCCACCGGCAGGGTCTTCGAACGCCGCCCGGAAAAGGACTGGTGATGGCGCGCCTGCTCTTTTGCCTGTTGCTCCTGGTCCTTGGTGCGGCTCCGGTTCCCGGGAGTGCGAGCACCGAATCCCCCCGGGTCCGCTTGCTCGCCTCCAATCCGCTCCCCTATCTCGGTGAGGAGCTGATCCTGACCCTGGAGTTTGCGTACCAGCAGCGCCCCCCGGGAAACCTCACGCTGGTCTGGCCACTCCTCGACCGCTTTGCCATCGAAGAGCTCCCGCCTAGCCGGCCGCGACGGGTCGCGGTGGCGGGAGAAGCCGCCGAAATCATCGAAAGCCAGCGCCTGCTGCTGCGTCCCCTGGCTGCGGGACCGGTGCTGCTGCAAGGGGGCGGGGTACGTCTGGCGGATGGCCGCCTGCTGGCCGCCCCGGACCTCCCCTTGCGGGTCCGCCCCCTCCCCGGCGCCGGTCGCCCACCCGGCTTCCGAAGCCCCCCCGGTGCGATCGACCTTACCCTCGAAGCGGCCGGCGCCGGGCTGCGCGAAATCAGCATCTCGCTGCGGGGGAACGCCTGGCTGCAGGGGTTCGCGGTGCCGACCGCCACTCCGCCCCGGGGCGGACGGTTGATCCCCCTCGGCGAGGAAATGGCCGGGGTCCCGGGGGGACCGCGGAGCCGCACCTTCCGCTACCTTTACGATCCGGGCGCCGATCCCCGGGCCCTGCCCTCGGTCGACCTGACCATTTTCGACCCCGGCCACAGCCAATACCGGCAACTGCACGCCGGCCGCCAAAATAGCGGAAGGAGCTTCCCCGTTATTCCTGTCGCCCTCAGCCTCCTGATCCTCTTCGGCCTGGCCCGTCACCAGCTGCGCCGCCGCCGCAGCCTCGCGACCCTGTTGCGCCAGCTCCTCGGTCGCTCACCGCAAGGACTGACCAGCGCAAGGATCCGGCAGGAGCTGGCCGCCCGCGGCGCGGCTCCGGCAACGGTCGCGCTGTGGGAAGCCTGGCGCAGGGCCGAGGACGAGGAGCGCTTTGCACCAACCCCGTGCGGCGACAAGGCACGGCGCCTTAGGTTGCGCTCCCTTCTGCGCCGGGCGCTCGCAAATGACATTGACAAACGCCGGGGGTTCCCTTACCTTCAACAGGTTCGAAACCGTGAAATTCCCACCCAAGAGGTCATGCGCTGATGTCGTTGCCACGCCTTTCGCTCCTGCTGTTGCTCCTCTTTCTCGCCGCCTGCAGTTCGACCATCGTTCCGCCACCCAAGTCTGCCGCCACCTATTTCCAGGAGGGGGAGAACTACTTCGACAAGGGACTCTATGACGAAGCGGTTACGGCCTGGGAAAAAGTCCGTGACAGCTACTATTCCCCGGAACTCAATGTGCTGGCCGAGATGAAAATCGCCGAGGCCTACTACCTCGGCGAACGCTACGTCGAGGCGGCGACCGCCTACGAGGATTTTCTCAAGCAGCACCCGGACCATGAACGGACCGAGGAAGCCATCTACCGGCTCGGCATGTCCTACTATCACCAGATTCTCTCCGCCGATCGCGATCAGACGGCAACCCGTAATGCCCTGGTGACCTTCGAAACCTTCCTCAAGCGCTTCCCCAAATCGAACCGCAGCGAGGAGGTCGCCGTCTTTGCCAGCCGCTGCCGTGACCGCCTCGCCGAACACGAGCTCTACGTCGGGCGGTTTTACCTGCGCACCGGTCATCCGGAGGCGACCATCGGCAGACTGCAAGCCCTGCTCAAGGATTACCCCAACTTCATCGGCCGCGACTCGGCCTGGTTTTTTCTCGGCAAGGCCTACCTGGAGACTGGCAAGCGGGACCAGGCGGTCATCGCATTCAATACCCTTTACCGCGATTTTCCGGAGAGCGAATATATCCTTCAGGCGCAGAAATACGTGGAAAAGAAATTCTGAGAAACTTCCAACCAGGAGCTTGCGGCGGCCCCTGAATGGAACCCAAATTTCCGAAATTTTTCTTTTGTTTTCAAATATTTGCTACTCTTGTGGGCCACCCTGCCCGGCACCCTTTTTTGCTTGACTTGATGTTTACGGCATTATATAAAAGTCGTCACTGTTATAACGGAATTCTATTCAACCAGACGAGGACTTCCCTTTCCCCACCCGTTCTCGTTTGCCACAATCCACAGAGGGCAAAACTTTCCATTGAATTAAAGTGACTTACAGCAAAACAAGGTTCAGCTGAAAAGTGCTTGACCTTGTTTTACTTTTTTACCCCCCGTTTCGGGACGCACCCATTTCGTGCGCCACCGACATATTACAGTAGGAGGAGAGAGATGGCCGATTACGGTACCCTGAAAGATCGCGTTCGCTGCAAGTCCCTGCTCAACAAGGTGATGACCCCCGAGGAGACGGTCCCCTTCTTCAAGTCCGGCATGAACCTCGGCTGGTCCGGCTTCACCCCCGCCGGGTACCCCAAGGTGGTGCCCATCGCCCTGGCCGACCACGTCGAGAAGAACAACCTGCAGGGGAAGATGAAGTTCAATCTCTTCATCGGCGCCTCGGTTGGCGCCGAGACCGAAGACCGCTGGGCAACCCTCGACATGATCGACCGCCGCTGGCCCTACCAGACCGGCAAGAACATCGCCAAGGGGATCAACGAGGGGCGCATCCGCATGGGTGACAAGCACCTCTCCCTCTTTGCCCAGGATCTCGGCTACGGCTTCTACACCAAGGACTCCCCTACCGGAAAGCTCGACCTCGCCATCATCGAAGTCTCGGCGATCACCGAAGACGGCGGCCTGGTGCCGACCAGCTCCTGCGGCGTCATTCCGGAAATCCTGATGGTCTGCGACAAGGTCATCGTCGAGGTCAACACCGGACAGCCCTCCTTCGAAGGGATCCATGACCTGGTTTCCTGCAACAACCCGCCGAATCGCCAGATCCTCGGCATCACCAAGGCCGGCGAGCGCATCGGCTCCACCTCGATCCCCTGCGACCCGAGCAAGATCATCGCCGTCGTCGAATCGAAGCTGCGCGACAAGGGGCGCGCCTTCACCGACATGGATGCGACCTCGGAAGCGATCGCCGCCAACATCATCGACTTCTTCTCCAACGAAGTGAAGGCCGGGCGCCTGCCGAAAAACCTGCTGCCGCTGCAGTCGGGCGTCGGCTCCATCGCCAACGCCGTCGTCGGCGGCCTCGCCAAGGGTCCCTTCTACAACCTCAGCGTCTACACCGAGGTGCTGCAGGACACCATGCTCGACCTCTTCGACTCCGGTCGTCTCGACAGCGCTTCCTCCTGCTCCCTCTCCCTCTCCGAGAACCCGGGCTTTCCGCGCTTCTTCGAGAACTGGGACAAGTACTTCAGCAAGATCACCCTGCGCCCCCTGTCGATCTCCAACGCGCCGGAGCCGATCCGCCGTCTCGGGTGTATCGCCATGAACACCCCGGTCGAGATCGACATGTACGCCCACGCCAACTCGACCCTGGTCGGCGGCACCCGCATGATCAACGGCCTCGGCGGTTCGGGCGACTTTTTGCGCAACGGCTTCCTGAAGATCATGCACACCCCGTCGAGCCGTCCGAGCAAAACCGACCCGACCGGCATCTCCTGCGTCGTGCCGCACTGCTCGCACATCGACCATACCGAGCATGACCTCGACTGCGTCGTCACAGAGCAGGGTCTCGCCGATTGCCGCGGTCTGGCACCGAAGGATCGCGCCAAGCTGATCATCGAGAAGTGCGCGCACCCGGACTACAAGGACCAGCTCAACGAGTACCTGGCGATTGCCAGCAAGGATTGCCTCTCCCGTGGCGTCGGCCACGAGCCGCAGCTGTGGGACCGCGCCTTCAAGATGCACCTCAATCTCGAGCGCAACGGCACCATGAAGCTGAAAAACTGGGACGTCAAAGTCGATCTCTGCGAATAGTTCGACTGCACCACTTCATCATCCAGACAAAATACCCCCCGGGAAACCGGGGGGTATTTTGTCTGGATTTCAAATCAGAGCGGACCGGGTTTCTCCTTGACTCCAATCCGCTTTCGTCCTTAAATAGCCACTTGTAACGGCGTGGTGTTGTTCACGCTGAGCAGAGCCAACCCAAGGGAACCCGGAGGTCAGGCACCCCACAACGACCCAACCGGAGGGGACTGCACAAGAGAGGAGATGCCCCAGCCAGGAAGGACGCGGGCAGGCCCATGGAGGTGGGGCGCACATTCAAACGGCCGGAGCAGTGTTTTTTTTGCTAGGGCACCCCAATTCTGTTCTTGCTTCCACGATCACTCACCCGCCGCGACCCTGCATCCGAAACAGCTTCACGACCGCCATCCACCCGCCACCTACATTAGATGAGAATGAACGCCTTAAAGCATTTGACATTGCTGTTTGTTGAAGACCAGAATTTGCTGCGCCATGCCCTGGCAGACCTTCTGGCGCCCCATTTCGGCAAGCTGCTTCTGGCGGCTAACGGCCGCGAGGCCCTGGAGATTTTTCAGCGGGAAAACCCGGACCTGGTGCTGACCGACATCATCATGCCGGAAATGGATGGCATCACGCTGACCGAAGAACTCAGCCAACTCAGTCCTGAAACCCCCGTCATTTTCTACAGCGCCTTCTCCGATGTTCCTAATCTGCTGCGCGGGATCGAACTGGGCGTGGCAGGCTTTGTACCCAAACCCTGCGATGACGAAAAGCTGCTGACCACCCTTCAAAAAGCAGCCCTGCCAATACTGCAGAAACGGCAGCTGTCCGAACTCAAAGAAGATTTGCAGCTGTCGCTAGAACAGATGCTCGGCAAAGGGTCAAAGCTGAAAGCCATCGCCGCGCAGGTCCGCCGCATCGCCCGCAGCCATTACGCCGTCCTCATCCAGGGGGAAACCGGAACCGGGAAATCGCTACTGGCCTCGATGATTCACAATCTCAGCTCGCGTTCCGACAAACCCTTCGTTACCGTACAATTGGGGGCCATTCCCGAGTCCCTGGTCGCTGCTGAACTTTTCGGCCATGAAAAGGGTGCCTTCACCGGCGCTGAGAAAAAACGCGAGGGCCGCATCAACGCCGCCCAAGGGGGGACGCTCTTTCTCGATGATATCGATGCGGCCCCGCCGGCGATACAAGCCATGCTGCTTCAGCTGGTTGAGGAAAAAAGCTATCACCCCCTCGGCAGCGCCCACAAAGCCCACGCCGACATCCGCATCATTGTTGCCAGCAACAAGGACCTGGCAGCCGCAGCCGCGGCCGGGACTTTCCGCCAGGATCTTTATTACCGCCTTGCGACCTTCATGATCGAGATGCCCCCCTTGCGCGCCATTCCTGAGGATATCCCCGTGCTGGCATCAAAGTTCCTGATTGAGGCATGTCACGAAATCGGCAGAACCCCGCCGGAGTTTTCCGACGATGCCATGACCGCCTTGCGCGAACATCCCTGGCCGGGGAATATCCGGGAGCTGCGCAACGTCATCAAGAATGCTGCTGTCATGGCGGACGACCTGATCTCCTGCGCCATCTTGCAGGGGATTTCGACCAAGCCCGATCCGGGCGTCAAGCCGGCTGCGGTGCAGGAGAAAGGCCTCGACGCCTTCCCCGAAGGACTCCCACTTAAGATGGCGGAAGTGGAAAAGTGGGCGCTGAAGCGGGCCCTGGCGGCGGCCAATGGGAAAAAGATGGTGGCCGCGCAACTTCTGGACATGAATTACTACACCTTCCGGCGTCGCCTGGCACGTTACGGCATTGATGAGGAAGCTGAAAGTTGATCTGTTCGGGTATCCATGGACCCCAGGGCCAGAAACTAACCCTATAGAGTTTTCGTTCAGCCTTTTGCAAAAAGAGGAAATTGATTGTTCCCTGGAACGGCTTTCCCGGGCGATACCGCAGAAGGGGGCCTGCTATTTCCAGCTCTCGCCGCATCTAATGCTGTCCTGATAATTCCAAACGATTTCTGCGCGACACCAGCACAATGCATGGGTGAATTTCATGTAATTTTGGCGACTTGGACGAAAGTACACGCAACAGCCGGCACGGGCTCTCTCACCTTTCATTGACACCCCCTACCTGGGGTGCCATACTTTCCACCACCTTCCCCCTTCCCTTACCGTGAGTTCCGCATGCTCGAAGCGCTACGCAGTGTGCTGCTGGCCGAAAGTAACCAGCAGGACCGCGAAGAACTTGCCGGCATGATCCGCAAGGAGATCGACTGCGTCGTCTACGAAGCGGACAATTCGGCCGAGGCGCTTAACATTCTCGCCAATGAAACCGTCTGCGTCCTTGTCATCGGCATTCTCCCCCCGGACCAGGATGAGACGAACCTCCTGAAAACCGTGCTCAGGCAGTATTCCCAAGTGCTTGTCATTCCGGTGGTTCCCCTGGGAAACCAGGAGGCCATCGTCGCGGCGCTCAAGGTTGGCTGCTTTACCTACCTAAATCATCCTTACCACTTCACCGAGGGGGTCATTGCCGTCGCCAGGGCCCTCTACTTCTACGATCTGCTGATTCACCAGGAAAAGCGCGGCCCAAAAATCCGTAAAACCGACGGCTTCTACGGTATGATCGGAGACTCGCCAAAAATGCACGTTGTCTACCAACTGATCGAAAAGGTTGCCGAGGACGGGCTCAGCACTGTCCTGATCCAGGGGGAAAGCGGCACCGGCAAGGAGTTGGTGGCACGAGCGATCCACGCTCATAGCCGGCGCCGATTGAAAAATTTTGTCCCTGTCAATTGCGCCGCCATCCCCGAGGATCTTTTGGAGAGCGAGCTCTTCGGCCACCACAAAGGAGCCTTTACCGGCGCGATTCAATCGAAAATCGGGCGAATCCAGTATGCAGAAGGAGGCACTCTCTTTCTCGACGAAATTGGCGACATGTCCCCCTCCCTGCAGGCCAAGTTGCTGCGGGTGGTGCAGGAGAAATCGTTCGTCCCAATCGGCGGTCTGGAACAGGTGCCGGTCGATGTACGCATCATCGCAGCCACCCATCGCGACCTGGAAGCAATGGTCGCGGATGGAGACTTTCGCGAGGATCTCTTCTACCGACTGAGCGTCGTCCCCCTTTCGCTCCCGCCCTTGCGCGAACGCCGGGAGGACATTCCCCTGCTGGTGGAAAAATTCGTCCAGATATTTAATCGGAATCGTCCGAACCGCTTGCAAGAAATCAAACCTGCGGCCCTCGCGGCGCTGGTCGAATATCCCTGGCCGGGAAATGTCCGCGAGTTGGAAAATCTGGTTCAGCGCCTGGTCGTGCTGCATGGAGGGCGATCTATCGGCGTTGCCGAGCTTCCCGACAAGTACTCCCCGTCCCGGCAATCAGACTCCCCGCCCAATACGCAGACAACGACAGCGGTTCTGGCCCACCCCTTCGGTCCCGAGGGAGTCGATTTTGACGCCTTGGTCCAGGACTTCGAGGACCGCCTTATCCTGCACGCCCTCCAGCTCAGCAATGGCAACAAGAAAGAGGCGGCGCGGTTGCTCCGGTTGAACCGGACGACCCTGCTGGCCAAGATGAACAAAAAAGGGTTGCGGTAAACCTGAATCCGTTGGGGGGTGCGGGATTTCAATCGTGGAGACTTGACGACAAGTCATTGCGTGCAGCGAATGCCAGAGGATAGCGAACGCGTTTAACACAATCACCTTCCTGCTCGACCTCCTTCAGGGTGCCCTGAAAATGGGCTGAAAAGTCAGCCGGAAGTGAACGAGCCCCCCAGGTATCTATTTTGAGTATCCAAAATGGATACCTATACACTTTTTACTCCCCCCCCCTGAACCCTCCAACCACCTGGAATCAGGTCATAGCAATGCTGGCACGCTGTATGCTATATACCAATGCACAGGCAACTAAAGGCCGTAAAAAATTAAATCGCAAAAACAGGCCTTTAGCTTGGCGGATTGAATTTTTGGGTATTGACTTTCTCCTGACACTATGCGATGCTCCGCTAATTATAACCAATTTAGTCTCCGATACTGGCAAAGCCGGAGAAATCCGGTGACGCAAAGCCACGGGTCCTCGGTCATCGAAAGATGGCACGGATCGCCGGGTTGCCGAAGAGACGGGTGACGCAAGTTCCCGTTACTTCTGCGCGCCCGTCTTCGGCAACAGCTGAAGACGGGCGCTTTTTGTTTAGCCCATATACGCCTGAATCGACAGGCTCAAACAGGGATCATCCCACAAACCACAGAATGGAGGAACACATGAAAACGATGAAACTGGCAGCATTGGCTCTGGCCCTCACCGGGATTTTCGCGGCGGGGAATGCAATGGCGGCAAGCCAGAACGCTACCGTTGACGTTAGCGCGACGGTTTTGGCAACCTGCAAGGTCAACAGCGGCGGCGCTCTGGATTTCGGCACCCTCGATCCGGTCAACGACACTGGCACCAAGAGCGCCACGGCCACCAGCCCTTCGATCACCTGCACCAGTGGCGCCTCCTTCACCGTGGGCGACAACAGCGACACCTACCTGCTCACCGACGGCACCAACAGCTTCTCCTACAGCATGACCTTCCCGGCTAGCGGCTCCGGCACCGGTACTGCCCAGGCCCTTGCCATCACGGGTTCGGTTGCCGCTACCGATTACGCTTCGGCGCCGGCCGGCGCCTACACCGACACCGTTACCCTTACCATTACCTATTGATCATGGCTCTTCCAGGCCCGGCGGCTGTCGCAACAGTCGCCGGGCTTAGGAAAACCTCCCGTCTTCGACGAAAGGCGGATCGAAGGACAGGCAACTGCAAATTGATATGAGATTTTCACAAATGGTGACGCTGCGACTCAAAAAACTGCTGCTCTTTGGCCTCGCGACAGCGCTGCTGTTTGCTCCCGGCAGCCTTGCCTGGGCTGCCCCCGTCACCGTCGCCATCTCCGCTACCATCCTCTCCAAAAGCAACTGCCAGTTCCAAACGACCAACGCCGCCCTGAACTTCGGCACCCTTGACCCCACCAACCCGGTGAACAAAACGGTCAACGCCATCCCTCCCGTCACTTACACCTGCCGCGGCAGTGCGCCCGTGGCGACTTTTCTTATCAGCGACGACGACGGTCTCTACGAACTCGGGCCTAACGGCAACCGGATGCGGCACGCCACCGCCCTGACTGCCTTTTTGCCCTATAGCCTGTCCCTGAGCCCGGCAACCGGCAGTGTCGCCAAAAACACTACCCAGACACTGACCGTCACCGGCACCATTTTGGGAACAGACTACCAGACCGCTATTGCCGGGAGCTATTCGGACCAGGTAACCCTGACCATCACCCCGTAGCGATGTGGTGAAACTCAGCAATTAAAAACCCACGAAACAATTGCAAAAGCAGGCCGGATGGGGTAGATTCGCCAGCATGAAACCAAGCTTCCTCGACCATGTCCGCTCCGGCAAGCCCCAACTCTGCATCATCCTGGGGATGGTCCTGTTGTTTGTCTCGCAGGCCTTCTGTGGGGAGTGGCGGGTCATTCCCATCCGCCTCGATTTCGACCAGAGAACCCGCAGCGGCGTAATCACCGTCACGAACGACGGCGAGCAGAAAATCAGCTTCGATATCAGTGCCCTGGCCTGGACTCAGGACGCCGAAGGTAAGGACCAGTACGCGGCTACCGATGAGGTGATTTTCTTCCCCAAGCTCCTCACCATCGGCGCCCATGAAGAGCGGGTCATCCGGGTCGGCATCAAAGCGCCCGCCATCCTCCAGGAGAAGACATATCGTCTCTTCATCCGCGAGCAGGCGGCACCCCAAGATGCCAAAGGGTCAACCGTCGCTATCGCAATTCAATTCGCGGTGCCCATCTTCTCTGCACCGGCGAAAACCATTGCCGAAGGGAAGATCGTCGACAAAGGGATCGTTAATGGCCTGGCCACGATCTTACTGAAAAATACCGGGAACGTTCATTTTCGTGTCACGGATGTAGCGCTCTCCGGCAAAGACGTTTCTGGTGACGAATTATTTTCCAAGGATCTTCCCGGCTGGTATCTTTTGCCCGGAACCTCCCACAGCTACGCGGCCCCAATTCCCAAGCAGGACTGTGAACGGCTCCGGAATCTCGACATCCTCTTGACAACCGACAAGTTCCAACTCACCGACAGGATCGATGTCGATTCAGCCATGTGTACCGCGAATTAAGAATAATGGGCGCCACTGGCTCCCCTGCATCGCCCTGACCCTGCTGGCCAGCCTCACGCTCGGTCTGTTTTTTCCCTCCTCCTCGCTCGCCGACCAGACCATCATTGTTTCGCTGACCCTGAATCAACAGATCAAGGGTGATATTTTCGTCATTTTTCGGGATGACGGGGACTTCCTTGTCAGGGCTGCCGATCTTCACGACGCCGGATTCCGCAGTCTCCCGGGGGTAAAACTGTTGGTGGATGGGGACACCTACGTTTCCCTGAAATCCCTGGCGGAAGTGACATATCATTTCGATCAAGCCACCCTTACGCTCGGAGTCACTGCCCCACCAGAACTTTTACCCAGGACGGCAATCGACCTCAGCCCCGCCCGGCGCACTGACATTCTTTATCCCCACGACAACAGTATCTTTCTCAACTATGGCCTCGATTATTCGGCTGGCGGCAACAACCTGGCCTTCAGCGGGATGTCCGTTAGCAACGAACTTGGCGTGCGTTACAACGACCTGCTGCTGATCAACGACTCCCAGTACTCCGAAACCCCCGACAATTCCAACTTCGTCCGACTCAATACCAACCTGACCTGGGACGACCACGCCACGTTGCGGCGGATGGTGGGCGGCGACTTCTACGCAACCTCCGGGAACCTCGGCAGCAGGGTGCAGCTGGGTGGCCTGAGCATCTCCAAGCAATACAGTATCGATCCATACTTCATCCGCTATCCGCTGTTCGATTTCAGCGGCCTGGTGTCACTCCCCTCGACCGTCGACCTCTACGTGAATGGCATCCGGGTCCACTCCGAGCACTTCGCGCCCGGGGCATTCGAACTGCGCAATTTTCAAGGGATCGGCGGAGCACAGAATGTGGAGGTGGTGATCCGCGACGCGTTGGGACGCGAGCAGCGAATCGCCGCTCCTTTCTATTTCACCAGCCAACTGCTGCGTCGTGGCCTGAATGAATACAGCTACAACCTGGGCTTCATGCGTCAGGAATTCGGGCAGGTGAGCAACCACTACGCGGATTTGGTTTTCAGCGGTTTTCACCGCTACGGCGTGACGGACCGTCTCAGTCTGGGGCTGCGTGGCGAAGCAAAGAACGGCCTGTTGAACCTGGGGGGCGAATCGGCCCTGACTGTGGGTGGGTTTGGGCTTTTGCATTTTGAAGTCGCCGGAAGCACGGGTGAGGGGAATTCGGGCAGCGCAGGACTGATCAGCTACGAGTACCAAAGCCCGCGGGTTCGAATCCATTTGTCCCTGCAAAAGTTTTCCGGGGGCTACAGGACGCTCGATGACACCGAAAGCGGATCCCGGCGCGAGTTGAATCTGCGGGCGGGCATCGTCTATTCGACGCAACAATTCGGCTCCTTCGGCGTCGATTTTTCCCGTGCAACGGTTTTCAACGGCACTGACCAACAGGTGACTAACTTTTCCTGGTCGCGGTTGTTGTGGCGCAATGTTTATGTCCTCGCCTCCATGCGTCAGGTCCGCGATCCCCGTACTTCCTACGAAGCGGCCCTTAACCTTTCCTGGTATTTCGATAAGGGCTATTCCTTCACAAGCTCGGTGCAGCACGAAAACGGAAGAAGCAGTCAGGTTATCGAGGCCCGCAACACCATCCCGCTCGGTGAAGGTAGCGGCTGGGACCTCCGTGGCGAGCATTCGGGGGATTCCTATTTACTGAATGCCACCGCCCAACACAACGCCCGCTATGCCAGCCTGCGCGGCGATTTCACTTTGGACGACAGTGCCGCAGCTACCACCAAGGACTTGCGACTCTCACTTTATGGGGCCCTCGTTCACATAGGCGATACCTTCGCCCCGACCCGCCCGGTAAGAGACAGTTTTTCCCTCGTCAGTGTCGGAGAAGCCGAAGGGGTCAGGGTCTACACTAACGGCCAGTTGGCAGGGCGAACCAACATCCATGGTAAAGCTGTCATCCCCGATCTAACCTCTTATTACGATAACCAGGTTGCAATCGAAGACACGGACATCCCTATCGACTACCTGATGCCGCGTGTACGCCTCTTCGTTTCCCCCCCCCTGCGCAGCGGCTCCTGCCTCAACTTTCCCCTGCGCCGCTATCAGGCCTTCACCGGCACCCTGCTGCGGGATGAAGCCAGCGGCGAGCCATTGGCCAACGCGGAGTTGATTCTTGCCGCACCGGACGGCCCGGTCGATTTCTGGACCGGGGGAGACGGCGAATTCTATTTCGACAGCCAGATGGCGACGGTCGATAGCAACCGCTACCAGGGGTGCGATGCTCTGGAGCAGGGCCCCGGCGAATTTCTCCCCGCCGGCAGCTACGGGGTCACGGTCAAACTGGAGAATGAAACCTATCAGGCCCAGGTGACCATCCCGACCAGCACCGGCGAAACCGTTGACCTTGGGAAGCTGGTCTGCCGCAGGATCGCTTTGGGAAAACCTGTCGCGGTGGGGCCTGCCACTTTGGCGCCTCCAATCAACGTGAGCCCAACTCCACCATCAGGAGCACCGCCTGCCGTCGAGGCGGAAAACATCCTTGAGAAAGAACCACTCCCGCCGTCACCAGTGACACCAGAAGTGCGTCCGGAGCCGATTCCCGACCGGGTCGTCCTCCAATTTCCTTTTGATCGTTCCCGCCCCTTCCCGCAGGAGTGGGAAAAGCTGCAGCCCATGGTTCGATATTTGCAATCTCATTCGGGAATGAAGCTGGAAATCGTTGGTTATACCTGCAGCCGGGGAACCGAGGCTTACAATCTCAGGCTCGGCCGGCGGCGCGCCGAATCTGTTCGCGACTATCTGTTCAACGCGGGTGTCGAAGCAGGGCAAATCTTGCGCGTCGTCAGCCGTGGGGAGGCAAACCCCCTCTGCTCCGAATCCACCCCAGGTTGCCAGATTCGAAACCGTCGGGTGGTGATGACGGTGGTAGCCGGGGAGGAATAGTGTTAGGTTTAACGGGCGTACGATAACGTTTCGGAGGTCAGGACATGATGCGCATACTTTTCATTACCCTGGGACTGTTTTTGACGTTGCTGAGCGCTGCGCCCGAAGCTCTCGCCTTTAAATGTAATGTCATGGCCACCGGGCTCAATTTCGGCAGCTACGATGTGTTCGACAATGTCGCCAAGGATACCACCGGCGCCATAACCGTCACCTGCAATGCCCCGGAACAAAATCCCAACGCCCCGCTCCCGGTCACGGTTTCCCTCAGCCCCGGCAATTCCGGGACCTTCGCGCAACGCCAGCTTCGGGGGACGGGGAACACCCCGCTCGTTTACAATCTCTTTACCAATGCGGCTTGTTCCACCATCTGGGGCGACGGCTCCGGTTCATCGAGCATCATCAGCGGCAATGTAACCAGAACTTCACCCTTGACGGCAACGATCTACGGCAGAATCCCCCCCCGCCAGAACGTTGCCGCCGGTAGTTACAGCGACCTCATCACGGTAACCATTCAGTGGTAACGTCTATGGCCTCTCCCCGGGAGGAAAAGTGTCAAATTATTGATTCCGCGTCAAAATTACAACCACCCTGTAGCAGCCAACGAACTGCTCTAGGATTCGTATCCCCGTATATTATCAGCAAGTTACCAGCTCCCCGCCGGGACTGACGATCCAACCTTCCCCAATCCTTCGATCCTTCCCTGCCAAGTTATTGACTCTCCATATTTTTTCTTCCCTGTTTTCAACAACTTGAGGCTTGGCACAACAATCGCAGCTTATACTGATCAAGAGCCCTGCAAGGTTCATGGATCCAGGAAAGGCAAAACGAAAACGACCAGCCTTTCCCCGATCACCGTAAAAGGGCTGCACACTTCAGCGACAACGGCAAACCCGGAGAAATCCGGCGACGCAAAGCCACGGGTCCTCGTCAACCTGAACATTGGTGCAGGTGGAACGGATAGCCGGGTTACCGAAGGGAGTGACAATCATGAAACTTCTCGTCACTGTAATTCTGGCACTTGCCATCCTCAGCCCCTGGGCCGCGACGGTACAGGCGTCCTCCAGCAGCAGCGCCATCGTACAGGTCCAGGCCGTTATCCGCCCCTGGATCAAGTTCTCGGCCAATCAGCCTATGACCAGCTACGAAGTGACCAGTGAAGACATCCGTCGCGGCTACATTGATTTGCCCCAGGCCCTGACCTTCAGTGTTCAGACCAACATCCGCGATGCCATCCGCTTCGAAATCAGCAGCGGTGGTCCGGAACAGATCCTGGTCAAAGATGGTCAATCCGCCCTGTCGGAGGCTGTCCATGTTGTCGGCACCCTGCCATCGGTTGCAGTGACACGTAACCTCGACATGCGTGTCGTCCTTGCCGAAGGAACCCAGGAAGGGACCTACCCACTGATGATCGCCATGGCGCCGATCGCCTACTGATCGACCACATCGCCCAGCCGAAAGAAAGAGAGCGCCATCCTGTGCGGGACGGCGCTCTCTTTCTTTCGTTCTTTCGGCTGCAGAAATCTTTTTCAGAGACTCCCGGCCTTCTTGCTCAGATAGCTGGCGACACCTTCGGCGTTCGGCTTCATCCCCTCATCCCCCTTGTTCCATCCCGCCGGGCAGACCTCCCCGTACTTCTCGGTGAACTGCAGGGCGTCGACCATGCGCAGCATCTCGTCAACGTTACGACCAAGGGGGAGATCGTTGACGACCTGGTGACGAACGATCCCCTTCTCATCGATGAGGAAGGAGCCGCGATAGGCAACCCCGGCATCACCGAACTCGACATCGTAAGCGCGGCAGATCTCGTGCTTGACGTCGGCGACCAGCGGGTACTTGACGGCGCCGATACCGCCATCCTCGACCGGCGTATTGCGCCAGGCGACGTGGGTGAACTGGGAATCGATGGAGCAGCCGATAACCTGCACGCCACGTTCCTCGAATTCCTGGATCCGGCGGCTGAAAGCAATCAGCTCGGTGGGGCAGACAAAGGTGAAGTCAAGGGGATAGAAGAAGAGGACGATGTATTTGCCGTGGTAATCGGCGAGGGAGAAATCCCCCTTGATGGTACCATCGGGCAGGACCGCTGCAGCCGTGAACTCGGGGGCTTTCTTGCCAACCAGAACGCTCATTGTACTACTCCTTTCAGGGGGTTGAATCGGTTGTCAGTGTTCAAATTGGCACCAGTTTACCGATTGCTCCGGAGGTGTCAAGGAATTACTGACCGTTTTTGTCTTTTTTTATCCGGCTGCGCGGATGGGCGTCGTCGTAGACCCGGGCGAGGTGCTCGATGCTGACCTGAGTGTACTTCTGGGTGGTGGAAAGGGAGGCGTGGCCGAGCAGTTCCTGGATCGCGCGCAAGTCGGCGCCGCCCCCGAGCAGGTGGGTGGCAAAAGAGTGGCGCAGGGAATGGGGGGTCGCCTCCTTGAGGATGCCGGCCTGCAGCAGCCGGACCTTGAGATTGCGCTGGACGCTGCGGGGGGTGAGCCGGCCGCCGCGGTGGTTGATGAAGAGGGGCGCATCGAGGGGCGCCGGGCCGCGGGCATCGAGATAGTCACGCAGCGCCTCCCGCGCCTTGCGACCAACCGGGACGATCCGCTCCTTGCGCCCCTTGCCGACGACCCGGACCAGGCCGGCCGCAAGATCGAGCCCCTGGATGTCGAGCCCGGTCAGTTCGCTCACGCGCAGGCCGCAGGAATAGAGGGTCTCGACGATCGCGCGGTCGCGCAGACCGAGGAGGTGGTCACCGCCGTCCCGTTCCATCAGGGCGAAGGCCTCGTCGACGGAGAGGGTTTTGGGCAGATACTTCTCCGCCCTCGGCGTCCCGACCAGTTCGCCGGGGTTGACCTCGAGGAGACCTTCGCGAACCAGGTAGCGGAAGAAGGTGCGCAGCGCCGCCAGTTTCCGGCCGATAGTCGAGCGCTTGCAACTGCGGTGCAGCAGGGCCAGGTAACGGCGCAGGACGATCTGATCGACGCGCCGCAACAGCGCGGCGTCCACTTCTTCCCATTTCAGCTCGTGATGTAGAAAGGCATTGAACCCGAGCAGGTCGCGGCGATAGGCATCGAGGGTATGGGGTGAGACGTTCCGTTCGACGCTCAGGTGCTGGGTAAAGCGTTCCAACAGGCGGTCCACAGATAGCTCCCGGTTGAGGTTGGGCGGGTCTGCCGGAATTATGGCATTCTCGCGCCGGCGGCACAAGAGGCGGGGGGACGATTGACGACCCCGGCCTGGCATGCCATACTTGCCGCAGACAGGAGGGAACATGTTGATTATTTTCGTCATTTTGGGCGCCCTGGGCGGCGCGGCAGGACTGGTGGTTCTACTCTCTTACGCCATTGCCTGGTATGAGAGCGCCAGCGCCCAGCCGGAACTGGTCCCCGGCCGCTTCGCGCCGGAGCGGCTCTGGCTTGCCGTCCGCCTGCTGCTGCAGGAAGCCTTTTTTCTGATCGTCACCCTTCTGCTGCATCCCTTTGGCTGGGTGGCGCCCAGGCCGGCCCCCTTCGATCCCGGGGGCGGTCCCCCGGTCATCCTGTTGCATGGGCTGTTTCATAACCGGGCCTGCTGGCTGTGGGTCAAGTTCCGCCTGCGGCGCAAGGGCTTGCGCAACCTCTACACCATCAATCTCCCCCCCTGGAAGGATATCGAAAGCCTCACCGAACGCCTGACCCTGAAGATCGACGAACTGCGCCTGGCAGGGGCCGGCGACCGCGTCCACCTCGTCGGTCACTCCATGGGCGGCATCATCGCCCGCAACTATCTCCAGCTCCGGGGTGGCGGCGAACGCATCGACCGCTGCGTCCTCCTCGCCGCGCCCAACCACGGTTCCAAGCTCGCCCCCTTTGCCGTCTCCCGGCTCGGCGAGGCGCTGGTGCCAGGCTCCGCCTTCCTCAACCGCCTCAACGCGGCCCCCCTGCCGCGCCCCGAGCGGGTCACCGCCATCTGCAGCTGCCACGACAACATCGTCCTCCCCTGGCAGAGTGCCCGTCTTGGCGGAGTACGCAACATCGAACTTTCCGGGATGGGACACGTCGGCATCCTTTACTGCCCCAGCGCCCTCGACGCCCTCATTGAAGGGCTGTGTGCATCGCCTTCTGCCCCAGCGCCAACCGGAGCCGAGCATGCCCTCCCTTGAGATCGTCAGCCGCGCCCAGGTGGAGCTGATCGACATCACTGCCGCCGTGCGAACCAGCGTCCGCGCCAGCGGGGTGCGCGACGGCCTCGTCTGCCTCTTCGTCCCCCACACCACCGCCGCGATCACCATCAATGAAAATGCCGACCCGGACGTCGTCACCGACCTGGTGATGGAATTGAACAAGATCGTCCCCTTCGCCGACAACTACCGGCACGCCGAAGGGAATAGCGCCGCCCATCTCAAGGCGACTCTGGTCGGCGCCAGCGAGACGCTGATCCTCGCCGGCGGCGACCTCGTCCTTGGCACCTGGCAGGGCCTCTATTTCTGCGAGTTCGACGGCCCGCGCCGGCGCTCGCTGCAACTGAAGATTCTGCCCGGATGAAACCAGCCGTCAGCCTCCAGGCACTGGCCGACTACCGCCCGCCCGCCGTTAGTGCCGCCCTCGCCCAACTCCTCGCCCCCCTCGGCGGCATCGCCACCTTTGTCCGCCCCGGCCAGAAGGTGCTGCTCAAACCGAACATGCTCGCCGGCAAGGCGCCGGAGAAGGCGGTCACCACCCACCCGGAAATCCTGCGCGCCGTGATTCGCGCGGTGCGCGCCGCCGGCGGCCTGGTCAGCGTCGGCGACTCCCCCGGCGTCGGTTCCCCCGAGCAGGTCGCACGGCGCTGCGGGCTGCTGCAGGTGATCGAGGAGGAGGGTGCACGTTTCGCCCCCTTCAGCGAGTCGGTGCGGGTCCGCGTCGGCCAGGGGACCTTTCATGAGCTGGAGCTCGCCCGCGACGTCCTCGACGCCGAGGTGATCATCAATCTGCCGAAGCTCAAGACCCACCAGATGATGGGCTTGACCTGCGGCGTCAAGAACCTCTTCGGCGCGGTGGTCGGCATGCGCAAGGTGCGCCTCCACCTCCAGGCCGGCACCGACAAGGCCTTCTTTGCGCTGATGCTGCTGGAACTGGCCGAGCAGATCGCCCCGGCGCTGACCATCGTTGACGCGGTGGTCGCCATGGAGGGGGACGGCCCCGGCAGTGGCGACCCGGTCCTGGTCGGCGCCCTCCTCGCCGGCGCCAACCCGCTGGCCGTCGATACCGTCGCCGCCGCCCTGCTCGGTCTCGGACCAAAGGTCAACTGGACGCAGAAGGTCGCCTCTCAATCCGGGCGGGAAGGGAGCGACCTGGCCGGAGTCGATATTTTCGGAGCCGTGCTGGAAGAGCTACAGGTCAGCCAGTTCCGACCCGCCAGGACCACCGACGTCAACTTCGGCCTGCCGGCCTTCATCAGGCGGCCGCTGAAAAACGCGCTCACCGCCCGGCCGTCACCCGACCATACCAAATGCGTCCGTTGCGGACTCTGCGTGGAGCACTGCCCGCCGCAGGCGATGCAGATCACCGATGAGGCTTTGGAGATCGACTACGCCCGCTGCATCCGTTGCTTCTGCTGCCAGGAGCTCTGCCCGCATGGAGCGCTGCTGACCGAGCAGGGGCTGCTGCTGCGGCTGACCCGCTACCTTAACGGCAGGAATTGATTATTGCGCTCGCCTGAACCGATAAGAAAATTGCCCCGGAAATCCCTCCCGGAGGTTCCCTTCCCTCCGGCGGACAATGGCTCGACGGATAACCTCCACGGAGCTGGACAGGGCCGATTCGCAGCAGGAACCTTCAGACGGCCACCCTGTTATGCTATGCTTGGTCAAACATTGATCTGGGAGGAAAGCATGAAAATCGATTGGGCTTACCTGCGAAAAGGCTGAACGTCCTGCATTAATGCCCAGGAGTTTCTTGGGAACAGGCAGCTCGAGCCGAAAGAAGTCGTCGACGCCCGGTTGACGCGATTTGATGCCGACCAGGCATGGGCCCTCTTGAAGTCCGCCCATTCCGTCACCGTCGCCAAGGGGAAAAAGTTCCAGTGCTTCGAAGAGGTCGCCAGGGAGAAAGAAGAAGTCCTGAAAGCGGCGATGGGACCGAGCGGCAACCTGCGTGCCCCGACCTACCGGGTTGGCAATGACTTTGTCATCGGCTTCAACCCGGAACTCTACGAGGAGTGGACCCGAGGATAGCCCGGGAGCAGGGGGCGGGGTGCCGGGAACGGTACCCCGCCTTTTTCATCAGGAGCTTGCCGGTCCGGAATTTCCCTGCCACCGGAGCAAGGAAGCGGGAAAGATTCCTTGAGGATTTTCCGCGTCTTTCCATTCCGGCCCCCTTCGGTTATGATTGCTCCTCACTCCGGGCGGAGCGCAGCCTCCCCCGCTACATTCAAGGAAAAATCCGAAGATGACCTTTGCTGATCACCCGATTCTGATCTTTGACGGCGCCTGCGGCACCAACCTGCAGCAGATGGTGATCCCCGCCACCGCCTGGCAGGGGTGCGAAGGGTGCAACGAGATTCTCAATATCAACGCTCCCGAGGTCATCGTCCGCCTCCACAGCGAGATGCTCGATGCCGGTGCGATGGTCCTGGAGACCAACACCTTCGGCGCTTCGCGGGTGGTGCTCTCCGAGTACGGCCTGCAGCAGCGGGTGAAGGAGATCAATCGCCAGGCGGTCGCCAACGCCCGCGCCGCCAGCGCCGGCCGGCCGGAGCGCTATGTCGCCGGCTCCATCGGCCCGGGGACCAAGCTCCCCTCGCTGGGACACATCGAGGTCGCCGAGCTCGCCGCGGCGACCCGCGAGCAGGTCGAAGCTCTGCTCGAAGCGGGCGTCGACTGCCTGATCGTCGAGACCTGCCAGGACCTGCTGCAGACCAAGACCGCGTTGGTCGCCGTCTTCGAGGTGCTGGCGTCAGCCCGCCTGGAGCTGCCGGTGCTGGTCTCGGTGACGATCGAACAGCAGGGGACGATGCTCCTCGGCACCGACATCGCCGCGGTCGTCACCACCCTCGAACCCTTTCCGCTCTTCTCCCTCGGCCTCAACTGCGCCACCGGGCCCCGCGACATGACCTCGCACATCAATTATCTCAGCCACCACTGGCCGGGGCGGATTTCCTGTATCCCCAACCAGGGGCTGCCGCAGGTGGTGGGCGGCGCGACGGTCTACCCCTTGTCTCCGGACGATTTTGCCACGCAGATGCACGGCTTCGTCACCGAGCAGGGGGTGAGCGTGGTCGGCGGCTGCTGCGGCACCAGCCCCGCCCACATCCGCGCCCTCGCTGAAATACTCGCCGGGGTGACACCGAAAATCCGGGAGGTGAGCGCATGAAACCGGCCGTCGCCAGCCTCTACCAGTCCGTCGAGCTGCACCAGGAGATCCCGCCGCTGCTCATCGGCGAACGCTGCAACCCCAACGGCTCCAAGGCCTTCCGCGAGGCGCTCCTCGCCGAAGACTGGGACGGCTGCCTGAAAATCGCCCTCGACCAGGAGGCGCGCGGCGCCCAGGTCATCGACCTCTGCGTCGCCTACGCCGGTCGCGACGAACTCGCCGACATGATCCATCTGACCAGACTCTTTGCCGGCTCCTGCAAGGCGCCGTTGATGCTCGACTCGACCAGCCCGGAGACGCTGGCGGCGATCCTCCCCCGCTATCCCGGGCGGGCGATCATCAATTCGATCAACCTCGAAGATGGCGGCGCCAACCTCGAACGGATCTGCACCCTGGCGAAAAAGTACGGTGCGGCAGTGGTCGCCCTGACCATCAGCGTCGAGGGGATGGCCCTGACCTGTGCCAAAAAGGTCGCCGTCGCCCGGGAGATCTACGACCTGGCGGTTCACCGCTTCGGGCTGCGGCCGCAGGATCTCCTCTTCGATCTTCTCACCTTCACCGTCGGCTCCGGCGATGAAAAGATGCGCAACGCCGCCATCGAAACCCTGGCGGCGATCAAACAGGTGAAGCGTGAGCTGCCGGGCGTCGGCTTCACCCTCGGGGTCAGCAATATCAGCTTCGGCCTGCGGCCGGTGGCGCGCAAGGTCCTTAACTCGGTCTTCCTCCACGAAGCGGTCGCCGCCGGGCTCAATACCGCCATCGTCGACGCCGCCAAGGTCCTCCCCTACGCGGCGATCAGCGAAGCCGATCGCACCCTCTGCCTCGACCTCCTCTACAACCGCAGGGAGTCGGCGCTGATGGACTTCATCGATCACTTCGAGCAGGCGGTGGAGGAGAACGAAGAGAGCGGAGAGGTGCTGCGGCCCGAGGAACTGCTGCGGCAGAAGGTGCTGAAAGGGGAGAAGGAGGGGCTCGAGGACCTGCTCAGTGAACTGCGGGGCCGCTGGCGGCCGCTCGATATCATCAACACCCTGCTGGTGCCGGCGATGCGCGAGGTCGGCGAACTCTTCGGCCGCGGCGACCTCCTCCTCCCCTTTGTGCTGCAATCGGCGGAGGTGATGAAACAGAGCGTTGGCCTGCTTGAACCCCACATGGAGAAACTCGCTGCCGAGGGGCGTACCCGGGTGCTGCTGGCGACGGTGGCCGGCGATGTCCACGACATCGGCAAGAACCTGGTCGACATCATCCTCTCCAACAACGGCTACCTGGTGCACAACATCGGCATCAAGGTGCCGGCCGAAGAGATCATCGCCAAGGCCCGCGAGTTCCGGGTCGACATCATCGGCCTCTCCGGGCTGCTGGTCAAATCGGCGCTGCTGATGAAGGAGAACCTCGCCCAGTTCCAGGCCGCCGGCCTGACCCAGCCGGTCCTGCTCGGCGGCGCGGCACTGACCGGCAAGTATGTCGCCGAGGATTGCGTTCCCAACTATGCCGAGCCGGTGGTCTACTGCGCCGACGCCTTTGCCGGGCTCAAGGCGCTGCGCGAGTTCGAGGCCGGCACGCTGCAGTCGACCACCTGGCAGGCGGCGGCGACCCCCGCCAACCGCCCGGGGCCGCAAATCGAAACCCTCGACCGTACGGTCGAACCGCCAACCGTCCCCTTTGCCGGCCGCCGGCTGGTCACGGACATCGACCCGGGACTGCTCTTCGACTACCTCAACCTTGCCGCGCTCTTTCGCGGGCGCTGGGGCTATCGGCGCGGCAAGCTCAGCAAGGAAGAATACGAGACCCTCACCAACGAGACCGTTCTCCCCCTCTATGAGCGACTGAAACGGGAACTGCTCGACCAGGGCCTGCTGCAGCCGCAGGTCGCCTACGGTTACTTCGACTGTCACCGGGACGGCGACAGTCTGCTGGTCGACCACGGTGCGGGCTACCGCTTCGACTTCCCGCGCCAGGCCGCGGCGCCGGGCTTGTGCATCGCCGATTACTTCCGCAGCGCCGCGGAAGGGGGGGACAAGGTCGGTTTCTTCGTCGTCACCATCGGCGCCGCCCTCGCCGAACGGACGCGGGCCCTCTACGAGGCCGACAGCTATCACGACTACCTGATGCTGCATGGGCTCGGGGTCGAGCTGACCGACGCCCTCGCCGAATACTGGCATGAGCAGATGCGCATTGAACTCGGCCTGCAACAGAGTGCCGGCGACCCGGCCGCCTACGTGGCCCAGGGCTATCGCGGCTCCCGCTACGGCTTCGGCTACCCCTCCTGCCCCGACCTCGAGGCGCACCGGCCCCTCTTCGCGCTGCTGCGCCCGGAAGAGATCGGCGTCACCCTCACCGAGTCGTGCGAGATGGTACCGGAGATGACGACCTCGGCCATTGTCGTCCACCACCCGCAGGCGAAATATTTTGCCGTCTAGTAATTGATTCAGGGAGGGAAAGATGCGGTATATCTGCAGCTGTTGCGGCTACATCTACGACCCGGAGCAGGGCGATCCGATGAACCAGGTGGCGCCGGGGGTCCCCTTCGAGGAATTGCCGGAAGGGTGGGTCTGCCCGATGTGCTACGCCAGCCGCGACCAGTTCGATCCTCTGGATTGAGGTAGGACAATTCTGGGGGCAGCGGAAAGGCCCCTAGAGAATTCCGTCCAGGTAAGCTGCAATATCGGTGCGAATCGGCATGAAGTAAAGGTTGCTGTCGTGGTCGCGGGCGAATTGCAGTGCCTGGCGGGCAAAGCCCCGGTTCCACTCCAGGGTCGGGCGAAAATCGGGCGGAAAGACAGCGTTATTCTTGTTCTCCCAGTAATTCTGGCTGTTCTCGGTAAGAACCGGCGAGACCCCCCAATATATCTGGCAGTCCGGCAGCAACCCCTGGTAGATCTCCATCAGACGCAGGTCAAAGAAGGGCTGGGTGAAGAACCCTTCGGCACCGGCATCCTGCTTGGCGCGCAGGTAGTCGATCTCTTCCTTGATGCCGCTGCGGTAGGGATCCATGCCGGCATAGATGGTGAGGGCGGGAAGCTCGCGTTTGAGACGGCGGATCATCTCCAGGCAGCTGGTGCGGTAGCATTTATGTCCCATATCCTGGGGGAGGTCGCCGGTCAATACCAGCACCGCCTCGATCTCCCGGCAACTCAGATTCTCGCAGATCGGCAGCGGGCTGTTGGGATCAAAGTCGATGGCGCGCAGGTGGGGAATGGTCCTGGGGAAATATTCGCCGGCAATGCGACACCCCTGCCAGCTGCGCAGGTCGAAGCGCAGGATATCGGGGATGTTGATCCGGGTGACGGCGGGAAAGTGGCGCCGGACCTCGTCCAGTTCACGGCGCAGCGAGGTTTCATTGCGCGGCACCAGTTCGATGGAGATCTCGGTCATGGGCGGTTCCTGTACGGGCGACGGGGAGCGGGCCAGTTGCCGTTAAGGGCCTACGGGGAAGCCTGATGGTGCAGAAAACGGCAGGAAATTGCAACGGTTAACTTGCCGGACCGGTAACGGCGCGCCTCACGAGCTCCGCCCCGGTCCGCAGTTGGGGCAGCCGCTGCCGGCGCCCATCGCCCTCTGCAGGAACTCCATCGCATCGTCCATCCGCCCCAGGCTGCCGCCGAAACCGGTCTGAAAACGCCGCGCCACCTCGAGGTCGCTGAACGTCAACAGGGAGGGGTGACAGCAGGGGGCGGCCGAACTCCCGAGCAGAAAGTAGGAATCCAGGGCCGGGTTCGGGTGCCCGCTTAAGTAATCGACGCACATCGCCAGCGACACCTGGTCCCGGAGTACCAGTTGGGCGGAGATGCCGCAGTGGGGACAGCAGGCGAAACGCTGCTCGCCGCTGGTCAGGGTGATAGTGTAAACCAGGTTGGCCGGCGGCGGTCGCCGGCAGACGGTGCAGACCCGCGCTGCGGCCAGTTCCCCGGCCATGGAGCCGCCGAGGGGACTATGTTCGGCCACCGGCACAGCGCCGCCGAAAATGCGTCTGATAGCGCCGCGCTGCTCAAGCTGCTCGAGGTCGCGGTGACCAGTCATCTTCGAAACGCCGAAACGTTCGGCGATCTCCCCCACCGAAATCCCCCCCCTGGCCTTGAGCAGGGCCAGGATCTCTTTCCTGCGCTGCGTGCTTCGCATTCCCTCGCTCCTCCTCCCCCACCAAAATTGTGATTAATATAACAGTATTTTTGTTATTTTCAAAAACTTTCTGTTGTTAGTCAAACTTTTTCCGATATAGATTTAGACCGTTATCACAATTCAGTCACTGCAAAACCTGCCTTTATTTATTTCGTCCCGGGAGGGAATCCCATGTCCCCTGCGTTATTGTCCGGCCTGCTCGTCTTCGCCCAGACGCGCCAGCGCAAGCGCTCCCGGAAGGAGTCGCCATGGACCGGATGATGCGGGGGGGCGCTCCCCTTTCCCTCTCCCTGCTGGCATCGCTGCTCTTTCACGGCCTGGCGATTCTGATCCTCGCCTTCGTCGCCGGCGAGTGGCAGCGCAAGCCTCCAGTGGTGCTGATCGAGTTCAATCTCAGCAGCGCGGCGCCGACCACCAACCGCATCGAACCGCCCCCAGCGCCGCGAGCGCCCCGCCCGGCGCCCCGGCCACCCCAGGCTCCGGCACGAAAAGCGCCGGTCGCCCCGGCAGCACTGCCGCGCCCGGTCCTGGCGCCACATCCTCCCGCTCTCCCCGTTCCGGTCCCGACCGTGGCCGAGTCTTCCCTTCCCGGTCAGAATGCAGAGACGGCGGACCGGGTGGCCGAAGAACCGGCCACACCCCTGACTCAAGGATCGACCTCCCCGGCCGCGGCCCAGGCGCACTACCTTGCGGCCAACTTCGCCTATATCCGCGACCGGGTGCTGCAGCGGCTCAACTACCCGGCCGTCGCCAGGCGCAACGGCTGGGAGGGCGAGACCCGCGTCGCCTTCCTGATCCGCGCCGACGGCCAGATCGAGCATTTGCGCATTGAACAGAGTTCGGGCCGGCCTCTGCTTGACCGCCAGGCCCTGGCCGCGGTCGACCGGGCCGCCCCCTTTCCACCACCGCCAGTCGCCGCAGAGTTGATTCTGCCGGTCGCTTTCCAGTTGCGCTGATTCACCCTGTTGCCGCGTTGCAGCCAGCCTCACTGCAGCAAGCCGGCCGAGCCCCGAGGCAGAAGAGGGTCCTGTTCATGTCATCTCATCGCATCCTGCTCACCCTGGCGGTGAGCGCCCTGCTCCTGGCCCCCCGGCTCGCCCCGGCCGCCGAACCGCTGCTCCTCGAAGAGATCAATATTCGCGGCGACCAGCAGTCGTCGATCGAAGAGAGCCTGACCATGCGCGAGGTGCGCGAGAGCCCGGCCCGCGACATCGGCGAGGCGCTGCAGCAGCTCGGCGGCATCAACACCGTGCGCAAGGGGGCGATCGCCAACGACATCGTGCTGCGCGGTTTCCAGCGTGACAACATCAACGTCACCATCGACGACGTGCGCATCCACGGCGCCTGCCCGGCGCGCATGGACCCGCCCGCCTTCCACTTCGACTTCGCCGAGGTCGAGAGCGTCGAGGTGATCAAGGGACCCTACGACATCACCAGCCCCGGCGGCATCGGCGGCAGCGTCAAGGCGATCTCCAAGCGCCCCGGCCCCGGGTTCGGCAGCGACCTCAACCTGACCTACGGCTCCTTCGACATGACCAACCTCGCGGCCACCGCCGCCTACGGCAGCGACGACTACGACGTGCTGGCCGGCTACGCCTACAAATATTCCCTCTCCCCCCGTTCCGGCGACGGCAAGCGCCAGACCGAGGTCGCCAACTACCGCCCCGAGGCGATCGATTCGCGCGCCTACGAGATGAACACCGGCTGGCTCAAGCTCGGCGTCAACAGCGGCGCGCACCTGCGCAGCGAACTCGGCTACACCTACCAGGACGCCGACCATGTGCTCTATCCCTACCTGAAGATGGATGCCGACTATGACCGGACCCACCGCCTCAACTGGAATCTCAAGGGGCATGACCTCTCGGGACGGGTGAAGGAGGTCGAATTCAAAACCTACTGGGACAAGGTCAACCACATCATGGACGACCGGCTGCGCACCAGCTCCCTCACCAAGCCGAAGTACTACATGATGCAGACCGACGCCAAAACCGAGACCGCCGGTGCCAGCCTCGGCGCCAAGATTGCCGCCGGCCCCGGCATGGTCAAGACCGGCATCGACCTCTACCGCCGCAACTGGGACGCGGTCAACGAGCGCGCCATGTACACCATGGCGACCCCCTACACCCCGGTCAATATGATCCCCGACGTCGATATCATCAATCTCGGCCTCTACGCCGGCTACGACTGGCCCCTCGCCTCGAATCTCACCCTGAAAAGCGGCCTGCGGGGCGACGTCGCCTCGGTCAAGGCCGGGACCGCCAATGTGTTGACCAGCAGCCGCGGCGACGACCGTGATTTCTCCGCCCTCGGCGGCAACCTGCAGCTGCAGTGGAAACCGAGCGACCCCCTCGAAATCTTCGTCGGCATCGCCAGGGGCGTGCGCACCCCCGACCCCGAGGAGCTCTACATCCACCTCCCCGGCAGCCCGACCTGGAGCGGCGACCCCGACCTCGACCCGACCGTCAACCACCAGCTTGATCTCGGCGTCAAATACGCCACCGGCCGCTGGTTCGCCAGCGCCTCGCTCTTCTACAGCCGTCTCACCAACTACATCAACTTCACCCAGCTGAGCCCCACCACCAAGGGGTACGAGAACGTCGACGCCACCATCTACGGCAGCGAGCTGAGCGGCCAGGTCGCCCTCCCCGCCGACCTCTTCCTGCGCGCCGCCTATTCCTGCAGCTGGGGCGACAATCGCGACAGCAACGAGCCCCTCTCCGAGATGCCGCCGCGCAAAGGGCTGCTCGCCCTGCGCTACGACAACGGCACCTGGTTCGTCGAGGCGGCGGAAAACCTCGCCGCCCGCCAGGACCGCGTCGACCCGGCCCTGCTCGAAGAAGAGACCCCGGCCTGGGCCACCACCGACCTCAAAACCGGCGCCACCCTCGGCCAGTGGTCGCTCTACGCCGGCATCAACAACTTCTTCGACCGCCAATACACAACCCACCTCTCCTACCAGCGCGACCCCTTCGCCCTCGGCAGCAAGGTGCCCGAGCCGGGACGCAACCTCTATGTGACGCTCAACTGGAACTACTGAAGAGAAGTTCAAGGTTGCGATAAGAAGAGCCGGCTCCTGCTAAGGGGCCGGCCCTTTTTGTTGCTGGGCCGGGCAAACAGGCACAGCGCAACAAGCAACTATTTCCAGTTGCACTTTTTAAAAAATATCTGCTAGAGTTTCTGCAGTGGAGGGGGGAAAATGACCAGACGCGACAAGCTGTTGCAGCGCTTCTGCAACCGACCGAAGGATTTCACCTGGCAGGAATTGGCAACCCTGCTGGCTGGATTCGGCTACCATCCGGCAGTTGCCGGCAAGACCGGAGGTTCGCGGGTCAGGTTCCTGCACGATACGCGAGCCCCCATCATCCTGCATAAACCCCATCCGACCCCGGTCTTGAAGCACTATCAAGTGGAACAGATCAAGGAAACACTCGCCCAAGAGGGTTTACTATGAAAGACATGATGCGTTACCGGGACTATTTCGGTTCCGTCCATTACAGCGACGAGGATCGCGTCTTCTTCGGCCGCGTGGAGTTTATCCGCGCCCTGGTGAGTTACGAAGGAACCGACGTCACCTCCCTGCGCCGTTCCTTCGAGGAAGCGGTCGACGACTATCTGGAAACCTGCCAGGCGGCAGGCCACGTCCCGGAAAAACCGTTCAAGGGCTCCTTCAACGTCCGCGTCGGCGCTGCCCTGCACCAGCGCGTCGCCATCGCCGCGAGCCAGCGGGGAATGACCTTGAACAAGTTCATCGTCGAGGTGTTGGAACGGGAGGCGGGAAAAGATCTGGCAGTGTAGAATACCTCTGCTGGCGGGATGGCCGTCAGTCCCCTGCTCCACCTTGACCGGATATACCCTCCCCTCCCCGTAGAGGCCCGCCGGTGCTCTGGTTCCCCCTCACCCTCTTCTGCGCCCTCGCCCTGGCGAGCAGCGTCGCCCTGGGGAAAAAGCCCCTCGGCAAGGAGGCGATCAGCGCCGCCTCGCCGAGGGTCATCGCCGCCTTCTACTTCCCCCTGCTCCCCCTGCCACCCCGTTGCCACAGGTCGGACAGAATTTCCTTGAAAAGAGAGGAAGAAAATGGCAACTATGGCCCGGCCAAAGACAACCTCCTTCATCCTCTTTTCCTGCAGCCGGAACGGCCGCGGGGGGCGGGCCGACCATGCTTCATCAACCCCACAAGTGGCTGCTGCTCAAACTGTTCCTGGTCTGGCTTCTCCTCTCGCTGGTCATCGGCGGGCTGGTGCGCTACCTCGGCAACGTCCAGTTGGACAACCATGTCGTCAGCCAGGCCCGGTCGGAAACCGACAACTACGCGCTGGCGGTCGCCACCTATCTGGAAGCCCCCTCTCCCGAAGCCCTGACCCTCCTCGATCGCAAAATTCGGACATCCATCGAACAGGACAACCTGATCGTGGTCGAGTTTTACGACAGCGATGCGAGAAAGATTACCGAAGCGATCAAACCCTCGGCCCAGGCGATCGAGGAACAACTCCCCAAGCACGGGACAGGTTTTGCCGGTCGGGAGGGGACCTTGTGCGAAAAAATGACGCTCGGTCCGGAGACCTACCTGCGGGTCTTTGTCCCCATCCACCGCAAGGACGGTCGCCGGATCGGCTATCTGGAAGGAATCTACCGGGCCCCGGCAGAGATGGTGGCGCGGAGCAAGCAACAAATCTTCTGGTCCTTGCTCCTGGTCGTGCTGGTGATCTTCACCACCAGCCTGGTCCTCTATCCCCTGATCCTGCGTCTCAACCGCAAGCTGATCGATTATTCCCAACAGCTGGCACTGACCAATGTCGGCCTGCTAAAGGTCCTGGGCAACGCTGTCGCTAAACGGGACAGCGATACCAACATTCACAACTACCGGGTCACCCTCTATTCGGTGCGGATCGGCGAACTGCTGGGGTTGCCCTCTGCCGCGATGCAGGGACTGATCAAGGGCGCTTTTCTGCATGACCTGGGTAAAATCGCCATCAGCGACAACATCCTTCACAAAGCGGGACGCTTGACCGTCGCGGAGATCGAGATCATGAAATCCCACGTCGACCACGGCGAAGATATCCTGCGGAGTTACGACTGGCTGCGCGACGGCATCGAGGTAACCCGCTGCCACCACGAAAAATTCGACGGCAGCGGCTATCCCCAAGCCCTGAAGGGGGCAGCGATTCCCCTCAATGCCCGGATTTTTGCGGTTGCGGACGTCTTCGACGCCCTGACCTCCAAACGCCCTTACAAAGAGCCGTTCAGTTTCGAGACTGCGGTCGCAATCCTGTATGAATCCTCGGGGAGCCATTTCGACCCGGCGGTTTCGCAGCTGTTTCTCGACCACGCGGCCGCGCTCTATGCCGAAATCGGCAATAACGACGAAGTCTTTCTACAGGCCAAGCTCGAATCCTGCATCGCCACCTATTTCCACTAACCACTCAGTCCCCAGGAGTCGCCCCCCATGTTTCCACGCATTCTCGCCGTTCTAATTGCCGCCGCCTGGTTGTTGCCTTTCTCAGCCGCAGCCAAACCAGCTCCGCCGGAGGAGATGAACCAGATTTTCACCGACTTCATTCACACCGAGGAACGAATCGAAAAAGGGGAGTGGGACCAGGTTCGCCAATGGCTGGTGGAGTTGCAGGGCAAGCAGGCTTTTTTCGCCAGCCTGGAGCAGTCCGCTCCTGCAGCGACCATTTCCCACTTCCGCGACCGGCTTATGGCCCTGGAAAGTGCGCTGGGCGAACCCAGCAGCCTGGTGGTCCAGCAACGGTTTCTCGATCTTTACAACGGCCTGCTGGCGCTGATGGCCTGCTACGATTTCAAAGTTCACCCCCTGATCTTCGCCTTGCAGAATGACTTCCGGGAAATGGACGCAGCGCTGAAGATTTGGAATTGGGCCAAGATCGACAGCGAAATCAAGGATATCGATGAGTTTTATCCGCATTTTGAGGTTCTTTTGCGCGAGCGGGGAGTGCCCGGGAGCCTGAGCGAGGGGTTCAAAGAGGAGTTGATCCGTTTCAAGACGGCCAGATCGCAGGGGGACCGCCCCGAGACGCTAAGGAGCTTCGCCGCGTTGAACCAGCTCTTCTCGGTACAGTCCCATCGGTTGAACGCCGCGCCATAAGTCTTTCGCCGGAGGGCTGAAAGTTCGCTCCCCCGGCCCCCCGGGTGGGTAGAGTAGAGGGCAGGATTCACCCTGCCCTTTACTTTACCCTTTTCCCGTTTCGTTCATAGCTCGATTCCTTTTGGTACGCAGTTCAGCGTCATGCCAGCAGACTGCGAGCCGCGGCAACGATCGCCGCGGCAGAAATACCAAGCTTCTCCAGGTTGACCGCGCCGGGAGCCGAGGCGCCGAAACGGTCGATGCCGATCACCTGGCCGCCGGGGCCGACATAGCGCTCCCAGCCGAAGCTGGCCGCGGCCTCGATGGCGATCCGGGCGCTGACCTGGGGTGGCAGGACCTGGTCGCGGTAGTCCTGCGGCTGGGCAGCGAAGAGTTCCCAGGAGGGGAGGCTCACCACCCGCACCCGCCAGCCTTCCTCGGTCAACCGTTCCCGGGCAGCAAGCGCGGTATGCACCTCCGAACCGCTGGCGATCAGGATCAGATCGGCGGCCTCCGGCCCCGGCGGGTCGAGCAGCACATAGCCGCCCCGGGCCAGCCCGCTGGCCGGGGCCACCTGTCCGCGGTCGAGAATCGGCAGGTCCTGCCGGGAAAAGACCAGGGCCACCGGGCCGTCGTCAATGCGCATCGCCACCCGCCAGGCCTCGGCGACCTCGTTGCCATCGGCGGGGCGGATGACCGTCAGGTTCGGCATCGCCCGCAGGCTGGCCAGTTGCTCGATCGGCTGATGGGTCGGGCCGTCCTCGCCAAGGGCAACGGAGTCGTGGGTGAAGACGTACTTGACGGGAAGGCGGCTGAGCGCCGCCAGCCGCAGGGAGGGGCGCAGGTAATCGGAGAAGATGAAGAAGGTGGCGCCGAAGGGGCGGATGCCGCCGTGGGCCGCCATGCCGTTGAGGATGCCGCCCATGGCATGTTCGCGCACGCCGAAAGCGATATTGGCGCCGCGGTAGCTCCACTCCCCGCCGGGCGAGCCTTCGACGCTGTCGTCGCCGGAGCCCGGGGCCTGAAAGCTGCCCCGCCCTTTCAGGGCGGTCTTGGTCGAGGGGTCGAGGTCCGCCGAGCCGCCGATCAGGTTGCCGACCTTGCGGGCGATGGCATTGAGCACTTCGCCGCCGGCCGAGCGGGTGGCGATTGGCTTGTGGTCGGCCGCGAAGACCGGGATCTCCTCGTCCCACCCCGGCGGCAGCTCGCCGGCCTGGTAGCGCCGCCACTCGGCCATTGCGGCGGGATACGCCTGGGCATAGGCGCCGAGCAGATCGTCCCACTTGCGCTCCAGCAACCGGCCGGTGTCGACCAACTGGCGGAAACGGGCCAAGGCTTCGGGGGGGATGTGAAAGGCCGGTTTAAGCGGCCAGCCAAGGTGGTGCTTGGTCGCCGCGACCTCTTCCGCTCCGAGAGGGGAGCCATGGGCCTCACAGCTGTCCTGTTTGTGGGGACTGCCGAAGCCGATATGGGTGCGGACCCGCAGCAGCGACGGACGGGAGGTCTCGGCCTTGGCGGCGGCAAGGGCCTGGTCGATCGCTGCGACATCATTGCCGTCGGCGACATCGAGAACCTGCCAGCCGCAGGCGGCGAAGCGTACCCCGACGTCCTCCGTAAAGGTGATGCGGGTGCCCGCGGCCAGCGAAATCAGGTTGTCGTCGTAGAGGAGGATCAACTTGCCGAGACCCAGATGCCCGGCCAGTGAAACGGCCTCGGCGGCGACCCCCTCCATCAGGTCACCGTCACTGCACAGCCCGTAGGTAAAATGATTGACCAGGGGCAGACCGTCCCTGTTGAAGCGGGCGGCGAGCCAGGCCTCGGCCATGGCCAGGCCAACGGCGTTGGCGACCCCCTGGCCGAGGGGGCCGGTGGTGACCTCGACACCGGGGGTTTCGCCCCGCTCGGGATGCCCCGGAGCGCGGCTTCCCCATTGCCGGAAGTGCTTGATCTGCTCCAGGGGCAGATCGTAGCCGGCGAGGTGCAGCAGGGCGTAGAGGAGGGCGCTGCCGTGGCCGGCGCTGAGGACGAAGCGGTCGCGGTCGGGCCAGGCGGGGTTTTGCGGGTTGCAGCGCAGGTGCCGGGTCCACAGGGTATAGGCGATGGCGGCCGCGCCCATGGGCAGGCCGGGATGCCCCGAATCGGCCTTTTCGACCATGTCGACGGCGAGCATGCGAAGGGTGTTGATACAGAGGGTATCGAGATCGTTGCGGGAATCGATGGCCTGTTCCGTCATGCCGCTGCTCCTTTTTCCTGACTCTGGTTCAAGGCCACGGCGGCGGCGCCGATCACTCCGGCATCGCTGCCAAGAGCGGTCGCCACGACCTCCAGACCTTCTCCGGCGACGGCCAGGGCCCGTTGCCGGATCCCCTGATCGATCCTTGCGACCAGTTCGGGCAGGCCATCAATCACCCCCCCGCCGAGAATCAGACGCCGGGGATTGAAGGCGTTGACCAGACCGACACAACCGGCGATCAGCGCCAAGGTGACTTCATCGACAATCCTGCGGGCCAGCGGGTCGCCGGCGCGCAGGCCGGCCGCGACGATCGCCGCGCTCAACTCTTCCCCCTGATCCGCGGCGAGCTGGCGCAAAACGGCGCCGGCGCCGGGATCGGCGAGAACCGCCTCCCGGGCGCGCCGGGCGATGGCCCAGCCACCGGCCAGGGCCTCGAAGCAGCCGCGGTTATCACAATGGCAGGGAGGACCATGGAGATCGACGGTCATGTGCCCGATCTCCCCGGCACTGTTGCTGCTCCCGGCCAGGATCCGGCCGTCGCTGACGATGCCACCGCCGATGCCGGTCCCGACGAAGAGGCAAACCAGGTCGGCACAGCCCTGGCCGGCGCCGAACCGCCATTCCGCCCAGGTGGCGGCCCGCACGTCGTTGACCAGCACCACCGGCAGCTGGAGCTCCCTTTGCAACTCGGCCTGCAGCGGCACATCGTGCCAGCCGAGGTTGGGGGCAAAGCGAACCACGCCGTCGGCGGCGCGGACCTGCCCGGCAACCCCGACGCCGAGGCCGGCCGGCGTTGTAGGCGCCGCTTCCTGCAGGTCCCGGCACGCCTCGACAATCTGGTCCCGGACCCGCCCGGGTCCGCCATCAGCATCGGTCGACAGGCGTCGGTCCGCCAGGATGCGGCCATCGCCGGCGACCAACGCCAGCTTGATCTTGGTTCCCCCCAGGTCGACCCCGAGGGTGCACGGTTCAGCCATCATAAGCTCCTCATGGTTGCTGCCGGCGGTCGCCGCTGCCGACGTTCCGCTGCCGGAAAAAGTTGAAACCGGACCCGCGAGAGGATTCATCCTTCGGCAGTCCGGTCGATTGGTGTTGTGGCGGGTTCGTCGTCCGGCAGCTTGGGTGGCAACGGGAATGCACGTTCAAACCTTTCGTTCCATTACCCGCCATCAATTGTAGTGCAACTCGCCGCTCCCGCAAGCCGGACCGCCCCATTCTTCCCGCTTATCCATCACCTGTGTGCCCCATGGCAGTCATCAGGACGCTGGCTCAACCAGAGGAAAAAGTGGGAAGGCTAACACAACCCTAACAATCCGCTAGTAAAAGCATGCCGGTTTTTAAATCTGGTGTTTTGAGGGTCGCCAAGAGCGGCCATGCCTGTTATTTTAGCGAGGCGGCCCCGTCGGCCTGGAAGCTCCCTGCCAGCCCGGACCATCCCCACAACCAGGTCGAGTGCCACCCCGGTAACAAGGGCGCTCACATTTGCAACGACGCAATGGAGATGAACGCATATGAGCATTGAATTATGGATGGTCGGAGTCGGCATCCTCGGCCTCTTTTCGATTTTCGCAATCTTCGTCGGCGTCAGCAACGACGCCGTCAACTTCCTCAACTCCTCCATCGGCTCCCGGGTTGCGCCCCGGACCGTCATCCTCACCGTCGCGGGGCTCGGCATCATGGCCGGGGTGACCTTCTCCAGCGGCATGATGGAGGTCGCCCGCAAGGGGATCTTCAATCCGCAGTTCTTCACCATGCCGGAGCTGTTGACCATCTTCCTCGCGGTGATGCTGGCCAACGTCATCCTCCTCGACCTCTTCAATACCTACGGCCTGCCGACCTCGACCACCGTTTCCATTGTCTTCGAGCTCCTTGGTGCCGCCGTCGCGGTCTCCGTGCTGAAGATCGTCCAGAGCGGCGACAGCCTGGTAACTGTCGTTAACTACATCAACTCCGCCAAGGCGATCACCATCATCATGGGGATCCTGCTCTCGGTGGTAATCGCCTTTGTCAGCGGCGCCGTGGTCCAGTTCTTCACCCGGCTCCTCTTCACTTTCGATTATCGCCAGCGCATGAAACGCTATGGGGCGCTCTGGGGCGGCCTGGCCCTGGCTTCGATCACCTACTTCATCCTCGTCAAGGGGGCCAAGGGGGCCGCCTTCATTACCCCGGCGACGGTGGCCTGGATCAACGGCAACGTCTTTACCCTGCAGCTGATCATCTTCGCCGTCTCCGTGGTGGTGCTGGCGGTGCTGCAGGCATTCAAGGTCAACATCCTCAAGCCGATCGTGCTGATCGGCACCTTCGCCCTGGCAATGGCCTTTTCCGCCAACGACCTCGTCAATTTCATCGGCGTCCCCCTCGCCGGGCTGCAGGCCTACAAGGCGGCCCTGGCGAGCGCCAACCCCCTCACCGTCCCCATGGGCGCCCTGGCGCAGAAGGTCCAGACCGAAACGGCGCTGCTCCTCCTTTCCGGGCTGATCATGGTGGTGACCCTGTGCCTGTCGAAGAAAGCGCGCACCGTCACCGAGACCGAGATCAGCCTTGCCCAGCAGGAAGAGGGGCAGGAGCGTTTCGAGTCGATTTTCCTCTCGCGCTCCATCGTGCGCCTGGTCCTTGGCATCTTCGATATGGCCCGCGCCGTCATCCCGGCCCCGCTGCGACTGTTTGTCCACCGCCGCCTCGACCCGGCGCTGGCCCCCCTGGCCGTGGGCGGGGGCGAGCGCCCATCCTTCGACCTGCTGCGCGCCGCCGTCAACCTGATGGTGGCGAGCGCCGTGGTCTCCTACGCCACCGCCAACAAGCTCCCCCTCTCCACCACCTATGTCACCTTCATGGTCGCCATGGGAAGCTCCTTCTCCGACCGCGCCTGGGGCCGGGAGAGCGCCGTCTACCGTGTCACCGGCGTATTGACGGTCATCGGTGGCTGGTTTCTCACCGCGGTCGCCGCCTTCATCTTTGCCGGCCTCTTCGCCGCTATCATCTTCTACGGCCAGGCCTTTGGCGTCCTGCTGCTGATCGTCCTAACGGTGGTGATGGTGCGCAATGCCCACCGCAAGCACCGCACCCTCACCGAGGAAGCGCAGAAGGAGAAGATCTTCAACCTCAAGTCGGTCGAGGACCCGAGCGGCGCGATCGCCACCACCTTCGAGCACATGAGCCTCTTCCTCGGCGAGATCCGCACTTCCCTCGACCTCGCCCTCGACGCGCTCTTCCGCCAGCGGATCGACCTTTTGACCGTGGAGCGCAGGAAGATGAACAAGGTGCAGAGCTGGACCAACATCATCAGCGCCAACATCTTCAAGGCGATGCGCATCCTCGACCAAAAAGGGATGACCGTCTCCTACCGCTATGCCCAGGCGATCCGGCGCCTGCAGAAGTTCAATGACGGCTACCGCGACATCGTGCTGCGCGGCTATACCCATGTCGGCAACCACCACAAGGGGCTGTTGCCGGAGCAGGTCGAGGAGCTGGAGCAGGTGCGCCGGCAGCTCCACGATATCCTGGTCGAGGTGGAAGCAACCTTCAACCGCCGGCAGCCCGCCGACATTGCCGGGCTGCACGAGAAGGACAGCCGGCTGCGCGCCCTCGCCGCCGAGCTCAACGAGCGCCAGGCCGCGCGGATCAAGGACAATACCTCCAAGACTCGCCTCAGCATCCTCTACTACGGCATCATCGGCAATGCCATGATGCTCAGCAAGCAGAGCATGGAGTTGCTGGAGATCTTTGCGACCTCCTTCAGCAAGGTTGATAAATAACGAAATCCGGCAGTCGTTGCATGCAAAAGAGCCGGTCCCTCAAGGGGCCGGCTCTTTTGCTTTGCTGTGACGGGGAGGGGCTAGCGGAAAATCCGGCCAACCAGGCTGGCTGCCGACTCGAGCACCTTGAGGAGCGCTTCGCCGACGGGATCACTCTCCGGTTCTTCTGCCAGCGGTAACGACGGGCGCACCCTGGCGGCGCCGGCGGCAATCTCCTCGCGGCGCTGCTGCAGCCGCTGTTGCGCGCGCAGTTCCCCGCCGGCCCGTTTCCACTCCATCAGGTGGATCAGCTCGCCATTGTCGAGCCAGACCCCGTGCGCCTTGCACTGGTCCATCACCACGCCGCTGGTGGCGCCGAAGTTGACCCGGTTCATGAACTTGCGGCACTCGGGGCACCTGACGTAACGCACGCCGCGGTCCCTGCTCGCCCGCTGCTGGTTGATATTGACGATCTCCTGGAAGTTGACGACGAAGGCGGGGGCGACGGTTGCATCGAGAAAGGCCTGAACCTCGCCGGGATCGAAGAAGAGCCCGTAGCAGGTGGCGCAGCGCTCGACAGCGAAGGAACCGTCCTGTCCCAGACGGATCGTCGTCATCGCCGTTTCGCAGTCGGGACAGATGCGTTGCGACAGTTCATGGGTTTCGGCGAAGCGTCGCATCCCGAGGACGTCGAGGTCGTTGCGGGTGCCGCAGTAGCTGCAGAAGGCGGTGTTGACCGGCAGTGGCGCGGAACAGCTGGTGCACAGGGCCATGGGAGCAACCTTACAACGTATCGAGGATCTGCTGGCGCTTGGCCGCGTACTCCTCGTCGGTGATCAACGCCTCGGCGTGGAGCTTTTTCAGCTTGGCCAGCTTCGCGGCCGGATCGGCCGCTGCGGGAGTCGGTGCCGCCGGCGCGGCAGACCCGGCAGCCATCGACTGGGCCAGGGTCTGCCCCATGCCGAGCCCGGCGCCGAGCCCCATCCCCATGCCGGCGCCGCCCCCTTCGTTGCGGGCAGCCTCGCGCAGCGCCTCGAGGCGCTGCAGCTCGGCGAAATCGACGCCGACCTCCTTGAGCGCGCGGGCTTCGGCGGCGAGATCGGCGATGCGCCCGATGCGCCGCACCGTTTCATCGTCAAAGGTCGTCCCCTCGATGCGGAAGTCACTCACTTCGAAACCGAGCTGGGCAAAATCGGCGCTCAGCCGCGGCGCCAGCGATGCCGCGATCTCTTCGCGCTGGGCATCGATCTCGGTGAAGGGGAGGCTCAACTCGGCGATATGGTCACTGATCGACTGCACCAGCCGTTCGGCCATGATGCTGCGGAAATCACCGCTGGTGAAGTTGCGGTGGCCACCGACGACGTTGACGAAGAAGTCGCGTGGCTCGACAATCCGATAGCTGAAGTTGCCAAAAGCCTTGACCGTCACCGGGATGCCGTATTTCGGGTCCTCGTACTTGATCGGCGCCAGCGTCCCCCACTTCTGGTTGAGGATGCGGGTAGTGCGGAAGAAGTAGATACCGACCTTGTGCTCGCTCTCAAAGGACTGCATCACCTTCCTGATCGTCGTCCAGAAGGGGATGTTGGCGGTGGCCAGCTCGACCAGGCACGGTTCGGTGAGCAGGGCGTGAATTTTCCCCTCGTAGACAAAGATGCATCCCTGGCCGGGATTGACGATCAGTTTCGAGGCGTTCTTGATCTCGTCGCCGTTGTCCCCCCACTGGTAAAAGAGGAGGTCGGGACCGGGGTCACGCCACTCGATGACCGAGCGCAGCTGCCGTTTGATGCCGTCGAGGATGTCCATGGGTTCCTCCTTGAAAGACGTTGGGACCGATAGGTCCTATAAGACCTATTGGACCTATACAAAATTATCTTTTGGGAATCGGGGCTTTTTGCTGCCCCGAGCATCACCGTTAGCGGCCGCGGCCATTGTAGATCGGGCCGCCGGCGGCCTGGTAGGCCTGCAACAGCGCGATAGCGGTCGGGCGCAGCACGTCGCGCTCGACGGCGATGCCGCGCCGTTGCAGACCGCCGATCCAGTCAGCCGGTTTTTCCCCCTCGTCGAAGCCGAGGGCGCGGGCATCGCCGTCGCCAGCCCCGCAGACCAGACGCTGCACTCCCGACCAGGGGATGGCGCCGAGACACATGGCGCAGGGTTCGCAGCTGCTGACCAGCTCGCAGGCGGGCCGACCGGAAGCGCCGAGATCAAAGGTACCCACCACCTGCTGGGCCAGCATCAGGGCGACGATCTCGGCGTGCAGTACCGAGGAGCCGGCGGCGAGGACCATGTTCACCCCCGGCGCGATCAGTTCGCCGCTGGCGGAATCGAAGACCGCCGCGGCAAAGGGGCCGCCACCGAAGGCAATGTTCTGCCGCGCCAGTTCCAGCACCAGGCGCATCCGCGCCTCGGAATCGGGCAGCCGGGCCGGGAACTCGGCAACGCAGAGCTCAACCCAGGCCGGCAGGGTGATGATCATGTGGGGGGTGGTCATTTAGCGCCTTTGATGATTGGTCCTATAGGTCCCACAGGACTCAGGGACCTAGTGTCTAGTTGCAAAAGTTAGCGATAGTGTTTCTCAGTTGCGACCCCTTGACCTCTCGCTTACGCCATACAAAAGGCTTGGCGTTGGGCTGATAGGCTTCTATAAAGGCCTCGATGGCCGCACGCAACTGGTCAATGCTTTGAAAACTGGCGTTCTTCAGTGCCTTACGTGAAAGAATGCCGAACCATATCTCGACTTGATTGAGCCAACTTGCAGAAGTCGGTGTAAAGTGAAACATGACGTTTGGGTGCTGCGCAAGCCATTCGTCGTTGCGTTTATGAATGCAATAATTGTCCAGGATCACGTGAATTTCTCGCTGGTCGCTGTCCGGAAGTTCTGAGAGGACCTGATCCATGAAGGCTAGGAAATCAACCCTTCTCTTGAACTCGGTTGTCTGCGTATGCACGGCGCCTGTCGCTACGTTGAGCGCCGCAAAAAGGTTCAGGGTTCCATGCCGTTTGTAGGTGCTCTTTAGGCCCTGGACGACTTTGCCGCTACTGGTACAGACATACCCCTTGGCGCGCTCAAGCGCCTGGATGCTCGGTTTCTCATCGACTGAGATCACCAAGGCTTTTTCGGGGGGCGCCAGGTAGAGCCCGATAATGTCAGCCGCCTTTGGTGCGAACTCTGGATCAGTGCTTACGCACCAACTTCGTTGTCGGGCAAGGCTGATATTGTGCTTGCGCAGCACTCGCCAAATGGCATCATCCGAAGCGCCAAACTGCTTGGCAAGCGCCGGGCCGTCCCAACATGCCTGGCCGGGCGGTGGCGGAAGTTCCAACGCTTTCAGAACTCGCGTTTGAAACGCCTGGTCATATTTCGGCGGTTTGCCAGAGCGCGGGCGATCATATAGCCCGGCAATACCCGCAGCGGAGAAACGGTTCCGCCATTCAATAACCGTGTTCGGGCGCACGTTAAGATCCATGGCGACCTTGCTGACGGATTCTCCGTCAAGGAGTTTGCAGATAATCCGGGCACGTTCAACAAGGCGCGCCTCCATGCTTCGACTGCTTGCCCATTCCCTGAGTGTCTGGCGGTCCTTTTCGCTGCACAGGGGTATTGGAGATTTTCTCGGCATAAGCGACTCCTTTCACGATGGTGGGGGTGAAAGAAGTCTATATTATAACGCTTAGTTTTGCAATTAAACACTAGGAAACTGTTAGATCAACCTTCTACCACTTCGGCCCCGGCTGCCTGCATCTTCTTCAGAGCCTCTTCGCCGCCGGCGGCGGTCACCGGCCGGCAGCCAGCACGGATCAGCTTGACGGCAAATCCCGCGCGCCGCGCGTCGAGAACCGTGGCGAGGACGCAGACATCGAGGGCCAGGCCGCCGACCCAGAGGCGCCGCACGCCGTCACGGCGCAGCTGCTGCTCAAGACCGGTCTGGTCAAAGGCCGAATTCTGATCCTGGTCGAAGCGGGTCCCCTTGGTGACGATCACCGTCGATGCGGGGAGCTGAAGCCCGGGGTGAAAGGCCGCCCCCGGCGAATCCTGCAGGCAGTGAATCGGCCAGGGTCCACCCTGGGGTGCGAAACTCGGATGGCTGGCGGGGTGAAAATCGCGCGAGGCGTAAAGGGGGATCCCCGCCGCCGCCGCGGCGGCAGCCAGCCAGCGGTTGAGAACCGGAACCACCTGGTCGCCGGCGGTAATCGGCAGGGCGCCGCCGGGACAGAAGTCGTTCTGCACGTCGACCACCAGCAGGCCATCGCCGGCCCGCATCTTCTTCATGAAATCGCTCATGCTTTTTCCTCCCTGCCGGGCGCCGGACGCCAGCGCGAGCGGAGTCGCGTCAGCTCCCGACCATCCTTGTCGCTCACCAGTTGATGCAGAAAAACGGCGCGTTCCCCCTGCTCCAGGGTCTGGGTGCGAACCACTACCCGGTCGCCGTAGAAAGCCTCGGCCCGAAAGCCGATTTCGATCGACTCGGGGAGCCAGTGCCGGGCGATTTCGCCGGGAACCGTCTCCAGCGCCCAGTCGGCATAGACAGTGTTGTTGACATGGCCGTTGAGGTCGAGATCGCCGTAGCGTACCCGGAAGGGGAGCTCGAGATCGACCTGCGCCGGCAGCGGCAGAGAGGGAAAGCTGTCGACCAGGGCACGGCGCTCAACGAGGGGATAGTCGCTGAGGTGCTCGGCGAGGCGGACCGGTCGCCGGCTCTCCAGGCCGATCAGAACCCAGGAGCTGGTGGCGCTGACGAGCGGCACTCCCAGCCGATCGCAGACCTCAAAATCGCGCAAGGCAAAGAGGTGCTGGCGCGAAGAGGGCCAGGTACGAATTTCGACCTCTTCCCCGAGGCGGGGATAGCGCTCGATGCGCAGGTGGTAACGGGAGAGCACCCAGGTGACCTGGCGGCGCTGCATCTGGGTGACGGAAAAGCCGAGGGCGGCGGCGTGGTTGCCGGCGATATCCTGCAGGTAGTTGAGGAGGGCGACCGGACGCAGGCGACCACCGGCATCGACCTCGTAGCTGTGCACCAGATAGTGGCTGCAATAGGGATTGGGCGCGGCCGGCGCGGTCATCGCGATGCTCCGGGCAGAAGGGACCGAATGACGAGGTTCGACCTGGCGTTGCAACCAGGGCCCGGTGGCGGAAAACTTTCCCCGGCAGGTCAGGCTGCGCCAGAATACCCCATCCTCCGCCGTCCGGCAAGGGTCGGAAGCACCGGACTAGTGGAGCACCTGCTGCAGATAGGCCCGTGCCAGGCCCAGCCTCACCCGCGTCAGCCAGACTGTTCAGGATCAATCCAGGCAACCCGGTCGCGCCCTTCGGCCTTGGCCTTGTAGAGCCCCTGGTCAGCCCGTTGCAGCACCAGGTTGAGATCGTGCTCCCCCGGTCGTGCGGTCGCCACCCCGAGACTGACCGTCACCTTCAAAAGCGGTCCCGCGAAGACGAAGGGGCGCTCTTTGATGGCCAGGCGGACCCGCTCGGCAGCGGCCACTGCCCCCTTGAAGGAGGCATCGGGCAGGAGGAGGAATTCCTCCCCGCCGTAACGGCCGAAAAGGTCGTAGTCGCGTACCGTGGATTGCACCCGGGCAACGACCTCCCGCAATACCTGGTCCCCGGTCAGATGACCATAGGTGTCGTTGACTTTCTTGAAGTGATCGATGTCGAGCATGATGAAACTGAGGTCATAATCGTCCTTCTGCTTGCGGCGACGATCGATCCGCGAAATCTCTTCCCGGGCCCGGGCGAGAATGGTGCCGCGGTTGAAGGCGCCGGTCAGGGCGTCCGTCGTGGCCATGGCATGCAACTGCTGCTGTACCTCGGCAACGCGACCGGTAGCCTTTTTGACAAAGATGAAGGCAATGCCGAAGACAGCGAGCAGGATTCCCCCCAGAATCAGGATTGAATTGACAACGATGGTGGTGATTTCCCGACGGTAGCGGGTGACGTCGGCATAGACCTCGAAGGCCCCGACCACGGTATCGGCAACCCGGACCGGAACATAGGTCTCGACCACGTCGACATCGAGTTTCTCCTCGTCCGCGAGATCGCGAACCGACCCCTTGTTTTCGAGGTGAGAGTCAGGGCGCCCCTGCAAAGCCCGCAACAACCTGAAGTTTTCGGCATCGATCTTGCCGATGAGGGCCGGCTCGGTGCTGAAGATGACCACCCCGCCGGCATCGTAAACCTTGATCTTGACGATCTGGAAGGAGTGCAGAAAGCGGCGCAGACGACGGTCGAGAACATCCTGGTACATTGGATCAACAAAGAGCTTCTCCTTGCCGTCCGCACCGAGCGTAAAGAGGAGATCGCGCTGTTCGTCGATCAGCACCCGGCTGATGTGCTCGGCATCCTCCTCGGCACTGCGGATTATGTGGCCGGAATAAACATGGTAAATGCCGTAGCCGCTGCCAGCGATAATGATCAGGGCAGAAATGCCGGCGACAATCGCCAGGCGTCGCAACAGCAGCCCTACACTCCCCCGGGCGGGGGATGATTGCTCGTCGACCGTCATCAGCTGCTCCGGGCAGAAGAAGAAATCCACAAATTTTCGGGATTATAACAGCAATTTTTCACCATGGTCCGCCTACAGGTCAATGGCGAGCGATTTTCCAGCACTGGTGGATGCGCGGATTGCGGGCGAAGTCGGGGGGGATGGTCTGACGGCTGAGCTCTTCGACCACCAGGCCGTCGAGCGCCTCCCGGTCAAGGCGGAACTGGCGATGGTTGGTGGAGAAGATGAGGATGCCGTCGTCGGTGAGGAGACTGGCCGCGACCAGCAGCAGGTCGACATGGTCGCGCTGGACGTCAAAGGTGCCGTCCATGCGCTTGGAGTTGGAAAAGGTCGGCGGATCGAGGAAGATCAGGCCGTAGCGCCCCGGCTCCCGCGCCAGCCACTCGCGGCAGTCGGACTGGATCAGGCGGTGCGCCGCCCCCTTGAAGCCGTTCAGCTCCAGGTTGCGCCGCGCCCAGTCGAGGTAGGTGCGCGACAGATCGACGCTGGTGGTTGTGGCAGCTCCCCCTTTGGCGGCGTGGACCGTGGCGCTGCCGGTGTAGGCAAAGAGGTTGAGGAAATCGCGCCCGAGAGCCAATTCCCCGAGGAGTTGGCGGGTCGGGCGGTGGTCGAGAAAGAGCCCGGTGTCGAGGTAGTCGCGCAGGTTGACAAAAAGCCGGCACTCCCCTTCGCGGACCTCGTGGAATTCGCCGGAGGCGGCAAGCTTGCGGTACTGCTCGCTCCCCTTCTGCTGCTGACGCACCTTGAGAAAGACCCGTTCCCTCGGGACGGCGAGGACCTCGCGCACCGCCGCCAGCGCCTCGCGCAGCCGCACCCTGGCCTGGTGGGAATCGACCGTCTTCGGCGGCGCGTACTCCTGGACATGCACCAGGTCGCCGTAGAGGTCGACCGCAACTGCGTATTCGGGGAGGTCGGCGTCGTAGAGGCGATAACAGCTGATCCCTTCGCGGCGGGCCCAGCGGCCGATATTCTTCAGATTCTTGCGCAGCCGGTTGGCGACCATCTGCGCCCCGGGGCTGAGCTCCCGCGCCGGCACCGCCGCGGTACCGGCAGTGGCAAAGAGCTCGCAGAGCAGCAGCTGGCACTTGATCGGACCGTTGAAGAAGGGGTGACTGCGGCGGGCGCGCAGCCCGAGGGCCCGGCCGAGCTCCGGATTGCCGGTGAAGATTGCCGCCTTCCAGCCGGCAAATTCGCTGCGCAGCCGCTCGCCGAGAGTGGCGTAGAGCCCTTCGAGCTGGGCGATTTCGCCGAGGCGTTCGCCATAGGGAGGATTGGTGATCACCAGGCCCGGCGGGCCGCCAGGCGCGGGGTTGCGCAGCCGGGCGAGGTCGCCGCGCCGGAAGTTGACCTGCCCGGCCAGGCCGAGACGCTCGGCGTTGGCCTGCGCGGCGCGCAGTGCCGCCGGGTCGGCATCGAAACCATAGAGGGGGGGGAGTTTAACCAGGCCGGCTTCGCGCCGCTCCGCGGCTTCGGCGAGCAGCTCGGACCAGGCGTCGGGCTGGTGGCCGGGCCAGCGCAGAAAACCGAAGGATTCCCGGCCCAGCCCGGGCGCGATATCGGCGGCGATGAGTGCCCCTTCCAGCAGCAGGGTGCCGGAGCCGCAGAGGGGATCGACCAGCGCCCCGCCGCCCTTGGCGATCGCCGGCCAGCCGGCGCGCAGCAAAAGAGCCGCGGCGAGATTCTCCTTGAGGGGCGCCGCCGCCCCTTCGATGCGGTAGCCGCGCCGGTGCAGGCTCTCGCCGGAGAGATCGAGAGCGAGGGTTGCCTGGTCGCGAAAGAGATAGAGATTGATGCGCAGGTCGGGACGGACGGTATTGACCGCGGGGCGGGCGCCAGTGGCGTCGCGGAAGCGGTCGACGATCGCATCCTTGATCCGGAGGGCGGCGTAGCGGGAATGGGTGATGGCCGAGGCGTTGACCACCGCATCCACGGCGAGGCTGCCATCGACGGCGAGGTGCTCTTCCCAGGGAAGCTCCCGCGCCGCGGCGTAGAGGGCGTCGGGGTCAGCGGCGGCAAAGGTCGCCAGCGGCAGCAGGATGCGGCTCGCCAGGCGCGACCAGAGGCAGGCGCGGTAACTGACGGCCAGGGGACCGGCAAAGGCGACGCCGCCATGGGTCTCGCGAACCTCACTGGCGCCGAGTTCGGCCAGTTCGACGGCAAGGAGCTGTTCCAGCCCGGCGGGGGCGGTGGCGAAAAAAAAAGTGTGGTTCATCGTTGAGGTTCCTGAGGAGCGCGGTGCTCCGGACAATTCCGACCTTTGGATCTTTCTGAAACCCGAGAGGCGTCTCTCACTCGTTCGCTCTGCTCACTAGAGATCACAGAGGGCACAGAGTAAGTCCTTGAACTAATCCTCTGATTTTAAAAGCAAAAGCGAAGAATTTTAAATGAACTACCCCGCAGCAAGCTACGGGGTATCAACAGCCTACACCCTTAGTAAAAATCGCGCAGCAAGCTGCGGGGAATTGAACCCAACTTTTGATTAATCTCTGTGTTCTCTGTGCGCTCTAGCGACCGCAGGGAGCGGGTGAGAGACGCCTTTGCCTTGTTTGCGCCGTATTCAACCACCGTCAGCCTCATGGCGCCTCGCCAGCGCTGCCTTGATCTCTTCGACGCAGGCGTAGGGGATGCGCAGCTGCCCGCGGCCGCTGCCGATCTTGATCGCCCCCTCCTCGCTGCCGTGAAAATCGGAGCCACCGGTGACCAGCAGGCCGCGTCGGCGGGCGAGGGTGATGTACCACTCGATGTCGTGGCGGCTGGCGCCGCTGTTCCAGGCTTCGACGCCGTCGAGCCCGAGGGTGACGAAGGTATCGAGGAGTTCGCCGAGGACCTTGCGGTCGCTGGTGACAAAGGGGGGGTGGGCGAGGACCGCCACGCCGCCGGCGCGGTGCACCAGGTCGATCGCTTCGCTGAAGGGGAAGAAGCGCTTCTCGACATTGCAGGGGACGAGGTAGCGTAAAAACGCCTCCTCGGTGTTCCTGACGTAGCCAGCCGCGATCAGCTCCTGGGCGATATGGGGACGGCCGACACTGCCGCCGGCACGGGCGAGGACCTTCTCGAAGGCGATCGCCTCCCGCTTTTCCGTCGCCAACCGGGCGTTGATCTGCTCGACGATGCGTTCGTTGCGGCGCGCGCGGAAGTCGCGAAATTCGGCGAGGGTGTTTTTCAGCTCAGGGTCGTGATGGTCGAAGCCATAGCCGAGCAGGTGGAGGTCGGAGAATTTTTCCCAGACCGTCGACAGCTCGACCCCGGAGATCACCTCGACGCCCAGCTCCGCACCGGCGGCCATGGCCGCGTCGATGCCATCGACGTTGTCGTGATCACAGAGGGCGATGGCGGCCAGTCCCGCTTCTGCCGCCAGGCGCACCACCTCGTGCGGCGGATGGAGACCGTCGGAGCAGGTGGAGTGGAGATGAAGATCGACAAGTCTGGTCATAAGTTCCAATCGTCTCTCACCCGTTCGCTCTGCTCACTCGAGATCACAGAGGTCACGGAGAAATTCATTAGTTAGCAACCCGGGTGATTCCATCCTTCAACAGAACCTCGTTGAAATTAATCAACAGCCCGAGGGGTTTATTGGCAAGCCGCAAATAGGTAAGCACCTGTTTGAAATGAACCGGTTGGATTTTATCGACCGATTTGAGTTCCACGATGAGCCGGTCCTCTACCAACAGGTCGATCCGCAATCCACTTTCGAAAACCTTTTGCCCGCGGTAATGAATAGGCAAACCGACCTCGGAAGCAGCCTTCAGGTCCCTTTCCCTGAGTTCATAAAGCAAACAGTTCTGGTAAACCGACTCCAGCAAACCTGGACCAAGCTCCCGGTGAACCGCCAGGGCCGCGCCGATGACTTCCCGGCTCAACGTATTCAGATTCATCTTCCCCCTCCAGCATGCAGTATTTTCTCTGTGCCCTCCGTGCCCTTTGTGAGAGACGCCTTAGACTTACCGTTTCTTGACCCGAAACCCCGCCTTCTCGAAGGCCGCCGCCGCATCGACCGCTCCCTGAGCCGGTCGCTCCCTCTTCTCCTGCCTGCGCGGTTCCGATACTCCGCCCGCCTGCGCCTCCTTGATCGAAAGAGCGATACGCTTGCGCGGAATATCGACCGACAGCACCTTGACTTTGACCGGGTCGCCGACCTTGACCACCTGATGAGGGTCCTTGACGAAGCGCTGGGCGAGGTGGCTGATGTGGACCAGCCCGTCCTGGTGGACGCCGACATCGACGAAGGCGCCGAAGGCGGTGACGTTGGTGACGCTGCCGGGAAGCACCATCCCTTCCTGGAGGTCGGTCAGTTCGCGAACATCGTCGCGGAAGGCGACCACTTCGAACTGGCGGCGCGGGTCGCGCCCCGGCTTCTTCAGTTCTTCCACTATATCACGCAGGGTCGGCAGGCCGACGCTGGCATCGACATAGCGCGGCAGGTCGATCTTCGCCACCAACTCCGGCCGGACGGTCAGTTCGCTGAGCGAAGCGCCGAGGTCGGCTGCCATTCGCGCCACCAGCCCGTAGCGTTCGGGGTGAACGGCGCTGTTGTCGAGGGGCTGGGCGCCACCGCGGATGCGCAAAAAGCCGGCCGCCTGCTCGAAGGCCTTGGCGCCGAAGCGCGGCACCTGGAGTAGCCCCTGGCGGTCGGCAAAGGGTCCGTGGGCGTCGCGATGGCGGACGATGTTCCGGGCGAGGGTTTCACCGATGCCGGAGACATAGGCAAGGAGCGCCCAGGAGGCGGTATTGAGATCGACGCCGACATAGTTGACGCACGACTCGACCACGGCGTCGAGGGCCTTTTTCAGCAGGGTCTGGCTGACGTCATGCTGGTACTGGCCGACACCGATGCTCTTCGGGTCGATCTTCACCAGCTCGGCGAGTGGGTCCTGCAGGCGGCGGGCGATGGAGATGGCGCCGCGCACCGTCAGGTCGAGTTCGGGGAACTCGACGCGGGCGATCTCCGAGGCGGAGTAGACACTGGCGCCGGCCTCGCTGACCATCACCACCGGCAGGGCAATCCCGGCCTCGCGCAGCGTCTCGCGCACGAACTGCTCCATCTCCCGCCCGGCGGTGCCGTTGCCGATCGCCACCATCTGCGGCCCGTGAGCGGCCACCAGGCGCAACAGCTCCTTTTTGGCCTGGGGAACGCGCCCCTCGCCGGTGTGGGGGTAGATGGTGACATGCTCGAGGAACTGCCCGGTGCCATCGACCGCGGCGAGCTTGGAGCCGGTACGCAGGCCGGGATCGACGCCGAGGACCCGCAGGCTGCCGGCCGGCGGCGCGAGCAGGAGATTGCGCAGGTTGCCGGCAAAGACCTCGATCGCTTCGAGGTCGGCGCGGTTCTTCGCCTCGAGGCGCAGATCGACCTCGATCGACGGGGCGAGCAGGCGCTTGTAGGCGTCGCCCACCCCCTCGCCGAGAAAGGGGGCATAGGGGGTGTCGCGCGGGGCGATGCGCATGCGGATGCGGCGCAGAATCTCCTCCTCCGGCGCTTCGAGGGAGAGCCGCAGCACCTCCTCCTTCTCGCCGCGGCGCATGGCGAGCATGCGGTGGGAAGGGATCGTCTTCAGCGGCTCGCGATAGTCGTAGTACATCTCAAACTTGCTCACCGCGCCCGCCTGCTTCGGATCGACCCGGGAGACGAAGATCCCCTGCTCCCAGCTCAGCTGGCGGGTCATGGCCCGCACCGCGGCGTCCTCGCTGACCCCTTCGGCGAGGATGTGCCCCGCCCCTTCGAGAGCAGCCGCCACGTCGGCGACGCCGGCCGCAGGATCGACAAAGGGGGCGGCGAGTTCGGTCAGGGGGAGAAAGGGGGGCTGCTGGGCCAGGATCTGCGCGGCCAAAGGTTCCAGACCCCGTTCCCGGGCGATAGTCGCCTTGGTGCGGCGCTTCGGCTTGTAGGGGAGATAGAGATCCTCAAGTTCGGTCTTCTGCCGGCAGCTGAGAATCTGCTGTTTCAGCTCCGGCGAGAGTTTCCCCTGCTCGCTGATGGTGGCAAGGATCGTCGTCTTGCGCTCTTCGAGCTCGGAAAAATAGCTGAAACGCTCTTCCAGCAGCCGAACCTGGACTTCGTCGAGTTCGCCGGTCTGTTCCTTGCGGTAACGGGCGATAAAGGGAACGCTGGCCCCCTCGCGCAGCAGGGCCACGGTGTTTTCAACCTGCCGGCCGGAAATGCCGGTCTCCGCCGTCAGACAGGAAAGGATGGTCGCAAACTTGGTATTGGACAGGGCCATAGCAGTCAACTCTTTTCAGCAGGAAGTCAGGGGCGGGGAGTTTAGCATGCCTGCCCCGGAAGTGGAAGCCGCCAGGAGAAGCAGGTTATAAGAAGAACTTCATTTGCCGACATTGACCCAGATCAAGGCCGGAGCAATCCAGCTCCACTAGAGTAGAGATACGGCGCTTCCCACCAGGCCACGGATTTCCATATTTCCCGTCCGAGAGGAGCCATCATGAATACCGTGCAGAAATTACCCGACGTAGCAACACAGCAACAAACCATCGGCGAGTTCGTCGCGGCAGATTACCGGACCGCGACCGTTTTCGAAAAATACGGCATCGACTTCTGCTGCGGCGGCCAGGTAAGTCTCGCCGCGGCCTGCCAGGAAAGAGGCCTTGATCCGGGGGCGATCGCAGCGGAGCTGGCGGCGCAACGGACGGCGCCGCTGGACCGGAGTCAGAACTTCGGAGCCTGGGAACTCCCCTTCCTGGCGGATTACATCATCAACACCCACCATGCCTATCTCCACCAGGAGACGGGCCAGATCGCCGCCTACACCCGGAAGATCGCCGGCGTTCATGGCGGCCATCACCCCGAGGTACTGGAAATCGCGGCGCTATTCGACCGGATCGCCGCCGACATGACGGGGCATCTCCGCGCAGAGGAAGAGGTCCTCTTCCCGGCCATCCGGCGCCTGGCTGCGGCGGGGCAGAATGGCTCGCTTTCCCGCGCCGCGGACCGTACCCTCATCAAGAGGGCCCTGGAGACTCTCCACGGCGAGCACGAAGCGATCGGTGCCGCGGCCCATGCCATCCGCGAGCTTGCCGGGGGATATGCCATCCCGCCCGGCGTCTGCAGCACCTTCGTGGTCAGCTACCGCAAACTCAAGGAATTCGAGGACGATCTGCACAAGCACGTTCATCTCGAAAACAACATCCTTTTCCTGAAGGCAGCCGAACTTTAGCCGGTGGCACGGGGCCACCTGCGAACACGAAACAGGAGGAAATGATGATCCAAAAATCACGTACATCGATGATGCGTCTGGGAATCTTACTGGCCCTGGTTCTCGGGCTGATGCTTCCAGGGGAGGCGGCGGCCCATTGTGACACCCTCGACGGGCCGGTAGTCGCCGATGCGCGGAGTGCCCTGGCCAGAGGGGAAGTGTCGCCGGTGCTCAAGTGGGTCAAGCCCGACGCCGAACCCGAAATTCGCGAAGTCTTCGCCCAGACCCTGGCGGTGCGCAATCTCAGCGCCGAGGCGATGGCGCTGGCCGATAGGAATTTTTTTGAAAATCTGGTGCGCATCCACCGCGCCGGCGAAGGCGCGCCCTATAGTGGGCTCAAGTCCGCAGGAAGCGTGGCGCCGGTAGTCGCCAAGGCCGACAAGGCTCTGGAGCAAGGGTCGGTCGATGAATTGACCAGGGCAATCCTCCTCCACACCGAGGAGGGGATCCGCGCCCGCTTCAAGCAGGCCCTGGAGAGCCGCAAGCACGCCGAAGAGAACGTCGAGAACGGCCGGGAATACGTTGAGGCCTACGTCAACTACGTTCACTATGTCGAAGGTATCGCCCAACTCGTCCATGGCGCCGAGCATCACCCCGCCAGAGACTCGTCGACTTCCCACCAGCACTGAGATTCCAACATCAATCGAGCGGGCACCCCGGCCGGGGTGCCCGCTCGATGCGGTTCTGCAAAAGACGGGCGCCGGAGAGCAAACCTTCGACCGCTATCCAGCGGCAGCGCGGGACTCACCCCCGGGTCGCCTGCTCCAGCTCGGCGATCCGCGCCAGCAGCTCCTTTTCCTTCTGCCAGCGGGCGGTAGCGTCCCGCATCAACGAAGCGATGCCGAGGACCTTCCCTGCATTGTCCTTGAGCATGACGATGGAAAATTCACAGGAGAGCTTGCGGCCGTCGCGGTGCTGGGCGGGGACCGCCAGCAGGTCGGTACCGTAACGGGTTTCGCCACTGGCCATGACCCGATGGTAACCGTCCCAGTGCCGTCCCCGCAAACGCTCGGGGATGATCAGGTCGAGGGACTGCCCCAGCGCCTCGGCGGCGGAGAAGCCAAAGAGGAGTTCGGCGCCGCGGTTCCAGAGGCGGATCTTCCCCTCCCGGTCGGCCAGCAGCACAGCATCGGGGGCCTGGTCGATGATCTCTTGGTAGACAGTAAGGGGCAGGGTTTCCGGCATTTGGTCCTTCCTTTCCGGGAGGGTCAGTTAGGGGTTTTTGATGTATGCATTCTTGCGGGTATAGAACCACCAGTTGAGCAGCAGGCAGAGGAAATAGAAGACGGCAAACCCGTAGAGGGCATATTCCGGGGTGGTCGCCTTGATCTGCTCGCCGAAGACCTGGGGGATGATAAAAGCGCCGTAGGCGGCGACCGCCGAGGTCCAGCCGAGGACCGGCCCGGCCTGTTCCTTGTCGAAGATGATGGCGATGGAGCGGAAGGTCGAGCCGTTGCCGACGCCGGTCGCGGTAAAGAGGACGATAAAGAGGATCAGGAAGGGGACGAAATAGGTCTCCGGAGTCGGCGAGGCGTAGGCGGCCTTCATGAACCAGGCGCAGCCCAACGCCGAAGCCACCATGACAAGGGAGACCCACTGGGTGACGATGGCGCCGCCGAACTTGTCGGCGATCTTGCCGCCGACCGGCCGGATCAGGGCGCCGATGAAGGGCCCCATCCAGGCGTAGGTGAGGGCGCTCGGCCCTTCGGGGTTGAGAGTGCCGTGGGTCAGGGCGCCGTCGACCATGATGTGACAGTAGCCGAAAATGCATTTAATCGACAGGGCGAAGGCCGCGGAATAGCCGATGAAGGAACCGAATGTCATGGTGTAGATGATGGTCATTGCCCAGGTGTGCTTGTTGTTGAAAATCCGGTACTGCCGTTCGAGGTTGGCCCGCAGCGTCCCGGTAGTGAGGTACTTCATGCCATAGACGGTGGCGGCGATCACCAACGGCAGCACCAGCCATTTGCTCAGCAGGCCCAGCCCGACCGGCGCCGGCAGCAGCAGGTAGAGGCCGAGGGCGGAAGTAACGAAGGCGATCAGCAGCAGGCCGAGAATTTTGCCGAAACAGAGCGGCGACGGCCCCAGGTTGGGAGAGACGGTCTCGGTGGTGATATTGTTCATGCCGAACCAGCCGGCAAAGGCGAGGGGAACCAGCAGAACCAGCCAGACGAACCCGGCGTTGTGGATGTAGGTGGCGGTGCCGGCCGGGATCTTGCCGATCAGGGTGCCGCTGGTACTGACCAGAGTCATCGGCTCGCCGCCGAAGATCCCCATGGTCATCACCAGTGGGATCAGAATCTGCATGGTGGTGACGCCGAAATTGCCGAGGCCGGCGTTCAGACCGAGGGAGGTCCCCTGCACCTTCTTGGGGAAGAAGAAGCTGATGTTCGACATTGAGGAGGCGAAGTTGCCGCCGCCAATCCCCGAAAGGAGTGCCAGCAGGTAATAGATCCAGATCGGCGTGTGGCTATTCTGTAGCGCCAGACCGGTCCCCAGCGCCGGCACCATCAGCAGCGCTGTCGTCAGAAAGATAGTGTTGCGGCCGCCGGCGATGCGGATCAGGAAGGAGCTGGGGATGCGCAGAGTCGCCCCGGAGAGGCCGGCAATCGCCGAGAGGGTGAAGAGCTCGGGCTGGCTGAAGGGGAACCCGAGGTTGAGCATCTGTACCGTGATGATGCTCCAGTAGAGCCAGACGGCGAAGCCGCAGAGCAGACTGGGGATCGAGATCCACAGGTTGCGGGTGGCAATCTTTTTGCCCTGGGCATTCCAGAACTGTTCGTCCTCGACGTCCCACTTGTCCAGGTTGACTGACATCTTGGTTCCTCCCTTAAATCATGGCGACAGGGTGCAAGGCAAGATCGGGTGGGTGGTTACCTTGGGGTTTCAGCTGTGACGCTCGCCGGCGTCGGCGTTTTCTTCAGCACCCAGGCGAGCAGCAGCGACGCCAGGGCCAGCATCGCGAAGATGAGAAAGCCCCGGGCATAGCCGCTCGGGCCGAGATTCCGGACGATCTCACCAAGCAGCGGCGGAATGGCAAAGCCGCCAAAAGCTCCCAATCCGCCCACCCAGCCAGCTGCGCCGCCGACGGCATCGGGAACCTCCTGGGGCACCAGCTTGAATACGGCGGCGTTGCCGACTCCCATGCCGACGGCCATCAGGACCTCGGCCAGCACCGACAGCGGCAGGCTTGCCGAGAAACCCATCAGCAGGGCGCCGACCAGCATGACGAGCATCGAGCCGATGGCGGTATTCTCCCCCCCGCTACGGTCGGCAATACGGCCGCCGAAGACCCGGATCAGCGAGGCCAGAATGGAATAGAGGGCAGTGAGAAACCCCGCCCGGACCGGGCTGACCTCGAAATAGCTGGTCCAGTAGACCGGCAACCAGGCGGTCATGGCGATGAAGCCGCCGAAGGTGGTGAAATAGATGGCAACCAGCACCCAGGTTTTCCAAGTGCGCGCCGAATGCGCCAGACTGATTTTCAAGGACCCGGCCGGGAAGAGTTCCTGGGCATGTTCCCTGGCGGCGACCTTGGCCTGCTCGGGTACGATCCCCTGGGCGACCATCTGAAAAAACGGGGCATTCCTGCCGATCCAGAAATAGAGAAGGGTCCCCGCAGCCAGGAATAGCAGCCAGGCCAGGTAGGCCCCCCCCAGTTGCAGGCGGGCCAGCGCCAGCGGCAGCAGGAAGGAAAAGATCCCCGGCGCCAGGTTGCCGATTCCGGCAAAGATTCCCAGAGCCTGCCCCTGCTGCGCCATGGGATACCAGTAGGAGACCTGGCCGATGCCGACCGAGAAGGTGGCGATACCGCAACCGCAGAGAACGCCGAGCAGGATCAGCAGCGGGTAGAGAGAGGCGGTCATCCCCTCCGGATACCGGGTGAAGATCACCAGGGTCAGACCAAACATGCCGAGCAGGGAAAGGACCAGCAGCACCAGAAAGGGCTTGCGCCCGCCGGTGGTGTCGACCCAGGCGGCAAAGGGGATGCGCAGCAGTGACCCGGACAGCGCCGGCGCCGCGACCAGCAGGCCGATCTGCGCCGGACTGAGCGGCATCACCTGCTTGAACTTGCCGGCGGTGGGGCCGAACAGGGCGACGGCGGCAAAGCCGAAAAAGAAACCGAGGGTCGCACCGGACAGGCCACTGGAGGGGGTCCCCTTGATCGGGTTCATGGACTGTCTCCTCCCTGGACAGGCGGAATTAAATCCCGGCTTGCCGGCGGCGCTCGCGGTACCAGACCACCACCTGGTAGGGGCGAGACAAGTAAGAGAGAGGTACGCTGACCACATGCACCAGGCGCGAAAAGGGGAAGACCGCGATCAGCAGAAAAGCGTTGAACGCATGCAGCTTGACCACCACCGGCAACACCGCGAGGTGCTGGACGTCCGGTTGCAGCAGCACCAGCGAACGCAGCCAGGGGACGGCGTTGTGCAGATACCAGACCCCCCCCCAGCGCAGGGAAATTGCAATCATGACGCCGGTCGCCACCTGCACCAGCAACAGCACCAGCAGCAGCCAGTCGATGCGCGAAGTAACGACCGCCAGCCGCGGGTCCATGCCGCGCCGCACGATCAGCAGCAGCATGGCGATAACCGTGGTGACGCCGAACACCATCCCGGTGACTTCCAGAAAGTAGAGCCGCGCCGGCTCGCCGAGGAGGGTCCCCCAGCCGGCGGGAAACAGGAAGGCCAGCAGATGCGCCAGCAAAATCAGCAGAATGGCGTAATGCCAGGGGACCGAGCCCCAGTAGAGGGCCCGGCTTTCGAGGAACTGGGAGGATTGGGACGACCAGGAGTAGCGGTCGATGGCGTAGCGGAAGCAACCGACCGCTATCGCCAGGGCCACCGCGACATAGGGGAATACGCCGAACAGGATTTGATCGATCATCGGTTCAACTCCTTCCGCCGGCGGCCGTCAGCAATTCGGCTCCGGTATCGACCGTTTCGGCCAAAAAGCTCTGCAGCGCCTCGATCAGGGCGGCATAGGGCTGCTCCGCCTCCAGTCCCTCGGTCAATTTTTCCAGGGCGGGAAGCAGTCCGTCCCGAATCAGCTCCCGGCAGCACTCCGGATCCGCAACCGTGCCGACAAAACGCAGCAGGGTGGCAAGGTGATCGGGGAGTTCGCCGCCCGGCGCGAACCCCTGTTCCCGGAAGAGCTGCTGCAGGCGGATCAGGAACAGGGTCCGTTGCTGACTTTCCCCGCAGAGCAGGTAGCCGACGTAAGGGTGGCAGAGTGGCTGCAGGTCGAAGGTGGCGGTAAAGAGCTCTTCCAGCCGGGCTGGAGTCTGCTCCCGGAGATAGGCGGCAAAGCGTGCCATCGGCGCCGCGGCGGCGGAATCGAGTCCCCGCAGTCGCTCGGTGCAGGCGGCGGCGGTCTCCCGGACGGTCCCCTCGGGATAGCTGAAGAGCGTCGCGAATGCGAGGCGCAGTTCTTTCCGGATGGTCGAATTCGTCATATTCACCACCGCCGTTTCGGTGGGCGACGGCTGCCAAAACCCATCCCCTGTTTGTAAGCTTCGGGATCCATTCCCGCCTCGATCGCCTGTTCGCGCAGCATTGGCGGCAACACAATCCGCTCCTTGATCCGGGTCAGGGCCGTCATGCGGAAGATCGCCTCGACCGCCTCGGCACTCACCCCGGCCAGTTCGCAGGCCTTTTCGACTTCACTTTCCGGCAGGTCGCCGACACTCGCCTGACGCCGCTGCAGACGCACCGCGATCAGCTTGCGGTAGACCGCCTTCACCTCCTCGGCGTTGCCGCCGGCAAAGAGCCCGGCCAGATACTGAATCGGCAGCCGCGCCTGTTCCAGGGTGGTGAAGAAGTCGTCGGCCAGCTGCTGGCTTCCCTGGTGCTCCTTCGACAGCACTGGCAACAGCGGCGGTACGTAGAAGAGCATCGGCAGGGTGCGGAACTCGGGGTGCAGCGGCAGGGCGATCCCCCATTGTTTGACGAATTTGTAGACCGGCGAGGCCTGGGCCGCTTTCAGCACCTGCTCGGGGATACCGGCGGCGCGGGCATCGGCCAATACCTGCGGATCATGCGGATCAAGGATGATCTCGCGCTGGGCCGCCGCCAGCTCGCCATCGTCGCGGCTGGCCACCGCCGCGATGCGGTCGGCATCGTAGAGGAGCACGCCGAGGTAGCGGATGCGGCCGACGCAGGAGTGGAAACAGGCCGGCGCCTCGCCCGCCTCCTGGCGTGGGTAGCAGAGGATACATTTCTCCGACTTGCCGGTGGTCCAGCCGTAGTAAGTCTTCTTGTAGGGGCAGGCCGAGACGCACATCCGCCAGCCGCGGCACTTGTCCTGGTTGATCAGCACGATGCCGTCCTCACCCCGCTTGTAGATCGCCCCGGAAGGACAGGCAGCGACGCAGCCGGCGTTGAGGCAGTGATTGCAGATGCGCGGCAGGTAGAACATCACCATCTTCTCGATGGCGAACATCTGTGCCTGCTCCTCACTGCTGAGCTTGACCACGCCAGGATCGTTGACGGCGTAGATGTTGGAGCCGGAGAGATCGTCGTCCCAGTTCGGCCCGGCTTCGATCTTCATCGGCTTGCCGGAAATCATCGACACCGGCCGGGCGGTCGGCTGGTCGTCGCCGGCCGGCGCACCGGTCAGGTCGCCGTATTTGAAGGTGAAGGGCTCGTAGTAATCGTCCAGGGGCGGCAACGCCGGGTTGTGGAAGATCTTCCCCAGCGTCCCGCCGCGCCCTCCCTGCTTGAGCTGAAGTTGCTGCCCCTTCATCTCCCAGCCGCCGCGGTATTTTTCCTGGTCCTCCCACCTGGTCGGGTAGCCGGTGCCCGGCTTGGTTTCGACGTTGTTCCACCACATGTACTCGGCGCCCTTGCGGTCGGTCCAGAGGTTCTTGCAGGCGATACTGCAGGTGTGACAGCCGATGCACTTGTCGAGATGGAACACCGATGAGACCTGTGCGCGCACGTTCATGAAGGGCTCTCCTTCGGGTAAGCAAATGACAGGTATTTTTGCCACAGAGTCACAGAGACACGGAGGATTTCATATTCCTGCTTTTCTCTAAGCCTCTGTGCCTCCGTGGCCAGCCTTTAGGTTAAGTGCAGGTTTTTGCCCGGCGTCTTTACCATTGCGGCTCCCCCTTCAACTTGCGGACCAGGATGAAGGTATCGCGGTTGGCGCCGGTCGGCCCCCAGTAGTTCCAGCCGTAGGTGAACTGGCCATAGCCGCCCAGCATCAGGTTCGGCTTGAGACGGATGCGGTTGAGGCTGTTGTGGCCACCGGCGCGCTTGTTCTTGCGCAGCGGTGATTTCGGCACGCCGATGGTCCGCTCCGGGGCATGGTAGAGGAAGGAGATCCCCCGCGGCAGACGGGAGCTCACCACCGCCCGGGTCACCACCACGCCATGGTCGTTGTAGACCTCGACCCAGTCGTTGTCGATCACGCCGATCTGCGCGGCATCCTGGTCGTTGATCCAAAAAGGGTGGCAGCCGCGCGACAGGGTCAGCATGCGGTGGTTGTCGCCGTAGGTGCTGTGAATCCCCCACTTGCCGTGCGGCGTCAGGTAGTTGAGCAGGATGCTCTTCTCGTCCGTTTCGCTGACCAGCAGGTCCTGCAGGCTGCTCGGATCGGGTTTCGGCTTGTAGGTCGGCAGATGCTCGCCGGCGGCGATATAGCCCTGGTGATCGAGATAGAAGTGCTGGCGCCCGGTCAGGGTCCGCCAGGGGACCAGCTTCTCGACGTTGAGGCAATAGGCCGAATAGGCCCGGCCGTTACCGGTCAGGCCCGACCAGAGCGGACTGTTGAGCAGCCGGCGCGGCTGACGGTCGAGGTCGGCGAAGGTGGTGCGCACGCCGCGGGTATCGACGGCCAGATCGGTGAGCTGCAGGCCGACTTTTTTCTCCTCGGCGGCGAAAGCGCGGAAGGCCATCTCGCCATTGGTCTCGGGCGCGAGCTTGAGGATCACCTCGGCGGCGTACTTCGCCTCGCTCAGGGAGGGGTAACGCTTGCCACCCCACTCCTCACTCTTGCCGCTGGTGCTCATCTCGTCGTAGTAGTCATCGACCTTCCAGGTGAGGCCGTGGGCGCCGATCCCCTCCCGGGCGTTGGGGCCCAGGGAGATGAAGCGATTGTAGAGGTTTTTGTAGTCGCGTTCGACCACCACCAGCCCGGGCATGGTCTTGCCGGGGATCGGTTCGCACTCCCCCTTGCTCCAGTCCTTGATCTCAGCTTGCGCCATTTCGGCCGGGGTGTCGTGCTGCAGCGGTACGGCGACGAGGTCGCGCACCGGGTCGGGGAGATGGACTTCGGCCAGCTCACTGACTTTTTTGGCCAGCCCCTTGAAGATGTCCCAGTCGCTCTTCGACTCCCAGCAGGGGGGGACGGCCGCCTGCAGCGGGTGAATGAAGGAGTGCATGTCGGTGGTATTGAGATCGTCCTTCTCGTACCAGGTGGCGGTTGGCAGGACGATGTCCGAGTAGAGCGCCGAGGTGTCCATGCGGAAGTTGATGTCGACCACCAGGTCAAGCTTCCCTTGCGGCGCCTGGTCGTGCCAGACCACCTCCTTGACCGAATCCTTCGCGGTCTCCGGGGCGACGCTGTTGGTGTGGGTGCCGAGGTAGTGCTTGAGGAAATACTCGTGCCCCTTGGCGCTCGACATCAGGGCGTTGCCGCGCCAGATGATCCACAGCCGCGGCCAATTGGAAGGCGCGTCGGGGTCCTCGACGGCGAACTTCATCTTTTTCTCGGCCAGCTGTTTTACGGTCCAGTCGACGACCGTCTGGTTGCTGGCCGCACCGGCAGCCTCCGCCTGCTTGACCACTTCGGTCGGGTTGCGGTCGAACTGGGGGTAGAAGGGGAGCCAGCCGTTGCGCACCGCACGCACCTGGTGATCCATGGTGTGGCCGGCGGTGATAGCGCTCTGCTCGGCGACCGGCTGAATCCGTGCCTCGTCGCTGGTTCGCTCGTAACGCCACTGGTCGCTGTGGGCATAGTGGTAGGAGGGCGCGTTCTGGAAGCGCGGCGGCTTGCTCCAGTCGAGCGCCCCCATGATCGTCGCCCAGGGGGCGGCCGGGGCGAGCTTCTCCTGGCCGACATAGTGATTGAGGCCACCGCCATTCTTGCCGACGCAGCCGCAGAGCATCAGGGCGACGATGCCGGCGCGATAGGTGAGGTTGGAATGGTACCAGTGGTTGACCCCGGCACCAATGATGATCGAACACTTGCCGCCGGTCTTCTCGGCGGTCGCGGCCCATTCGCGGGCGAACTGGATAACATTGGCGCGGTCGATGCCGGTGAACTTCTCCTGCCAGGCCGGGGTGTAGACCTGGTCGTCGTCGTAGCCGGCCGGGTAGGCGCCGGAAAGACCGCGCTCGACGCCGAACTGGGCCATCAACAGGTCATAGACGGTGGTTACCGCGACCTTCCCCTGCAAAGTCTCCAGGTAGCGGACCGGCACCCCGCGCTGCACGGTCTGCTCAGCGCCAAAATCATCAAAGGTCACCTGCAGTACATCCTCTTTGCCGTCGAGCAGGCTCAATACCGGGGCGATCTCGCTGCCGTCCTGGCCGTCCTTCTGCTGCAGGTTCCACTCCCCCTTCTTCTCCTGCCAGCGGAAGCCGAGGGTGCCCAGCGGCAGGCGCGGCTGGTCGCTGGCTTCATCCCAGACCAGGTACTTGAAGGCGGCGTTTTCTTCCTTGCTGTATCGTTCCAGCGCGGCGCCGCTGAGCATGCGCCCGGCGCGGTAGCTGTCATCCTGTTCGTTGAGCTGGATCAGGAAAGGGGTGTCGCTGAAACGTTTGAGGTAATCGTGGAAATAGGGGGTTTTTGCCTGGTGGTGATATTCGCTGAGGATGACATGGTTGACCGCCATCCAGAAGGCGCCGTCCTGGCCGGCGTGGGCCGGAATCCACCAGTCGGCGTGCTTGGAGGTCATGGAAAAATCGGGCGAGAGGACCGTCACCTTGGAGCCGTTGTGGCGCGCCTCGACCAGGAAATGGGCATCCGGGGTACGGGTCATGTTGACGTTCGACCCCATCACCGCGATGTACTTGCTGTTGTACCAGTCGGCACTCTCGGCGACATCGGTCTGTTCCCCCCAGATCTCCGGCGAAGCGTTGGGCAGGTCGCAGTACCAGTCGTAGAAGCTCAGGTTGACGCCGCCCAAGAGCTGCATGAAGCGAACGCCGCCGGCAAAGCTGAGCATCGACATCGCCGGAATCGGCGAGAAGCCGACCAGCCGGTCGGCGCCGTGTTTCTTGATGGTGTAGACCGTCGAGGCGGCGATAAGTTCCTCGACCTCGGCCCAGCTGGAGCGGCGGAAGCCCCCCTTGCCGCGCGCCTGCTGGTAACTCTTGCGCCGCTCGGGGTTTTCGACGATCGACGCCCAGGCCGCCACCGGATCGCTGTGCTCGGCCCGGGCCGCGCGCCAGAGGTCGGTCAGCACCCCGCGCAGGTAGGGATACTTGATGCGCAGCGGGCTGTAGAGATACCAGGAGAAGGAGATGCCGCGCTGGCAGCCGCGGGGTTCGTAAGAGGGAAGCCCCGCTTCGAGCTCGGGGTAATCGGTCGCCTGCAGCTCCCAGCCGACGATGCCGTCCTTGACATGGACGTTCCAGGAGCAGCCGCCGGTGCAATTGACGCCGTGGGTACTGCGCACCACCTTGTCGCACTGGTTGCGGTTGCGGTAGAACTCTTCCCAGGCCCGCGACTTCGGGTCGACAATATCCTTGATCCAGCTCATCGCATCCCACCTTTTTGGTTAGAGACCTGTCCCACCAACGATCGCCGGACGCTGGGCAGCCGCCCCAGGCCAAACAGCAGCATTAGTCCGAACAGAACCAGCACACCACCGGCTACTTCCACCAGTAGCTGTCCATCGCTGACCACCGGGGTACCACTGACATGGGCAAAGTAGGCGCCGAGATCCTGCTGCTCAGTTGTGGACAGCGGACGTGTTGCATAGATGGGCTCCATACTTGGGAAGGGGAGGCTCTCGAGGATGCCGGAAACGCCTTCTTCACCATAATTTCCATAGATTCCGGTCAGATCTGGACCAAAGTTGGCTCCGCCGGCCAGCCCTACCCCGGCGATACCGTGGCAGCCGAGGCACGGGGCCCCGCCGTTGGCGAGGGGAATCTCGCCGGTAAAAAGCTTCTCTCCACGGACCGCATTGCCGACAGTCTTTGAAGGTTTCGGTTCCGGGGCGGCAGTAGCACCCCCCTCAGGGTTGGCTAGATAGGCAAGCAGGGCCTCGATCTGTCCAGCATCCAACTGCAGATTCGGCATTGCCAGGCCGTTGAACCTGGCCAGCAGCGCCACTGCCGTTTTATCCCCGGAAGCTATAATCTTGGCCGGGTCTTGAATGAAACTGATCAACCAGGGCCGGTCGCGACGTTCGACCACCCCGAACAGGTCCGGGCCGGTCGGCCGGTCACCGGTTCCCAGACCGTGACATCCCGCGCACTTCTGATGAAACAACGTCTCGCCTTGCCCGGTCTGGTCCGAAGCGGCGGCCGCGCCGACGGCCAGGATTGCCACCAGGATCAGACTCATCCCAAATATGGCGGTTCGACCCGGTTCGTTTTTTCCCATCGCTTCACCTCGATTGATCAGCGCAAAACAACATGATTAAATGGTTCCCCGGCAACGGCATCCACATGCCGCGCAGCCATTACAGACCCTTAACGATTAACAGCCTTTCAGGCCATGGCAAGTAGCCTGCGCCCGGTTATCCCGACGATACCCGACAGCTACTCGATCACTGACCAGGGGAACGCTGGGTTCACTATAAAACTGCTTTTGAATTCCAGATTTGACCTGGGTCAAGTCCTCCCGATAAATATTTACTCACCTGCAGTAAACCATTTTATCTTCTTGCCACCGGGCTTGAGCAACCTGGCCCGGCGTCATGTCTCACCTCGTCAATCCTTGACCGCCGGCAGGAATCCGGTTAGATTGGGCACGGCTTCATACCACCCCTGAACGGACCCCATCCTTGGCGCTGCTCGAAGTCCGCAACCTCAAAACCTACTTCTTCACTCCCGGCGGCCTGGTCAAGGCGGTCGGTGGCATCGATTTCTCCATCGATGCCGGGCAGACTTTGGCCCTGGTCGGGGAATCGGGGTGCGGCAAGTCGATCACCGCCCTCTCGCTGCTGCGGCTGGTGCCGGAGCCGGGACGGGTGGTGGGCGGGGAAGTCCTCTTTGCCGGGGAGGATCTGCAACGGTTCCCCGAGGCGGAGATGCGCCGCATCCGCGGCAACCAGGTGGCGATGATCTTCCAGGAGCCGATGACCGCGCTCAACCCGGTCTTCCGCATCGGCGACCAGATTGCCGAGGTTCTGACCCTGCACAAGGGGCTCGCGCCCCGCGCCGCCCTGGAGGCCGCCGCCGACCTGCTGCACCAGGTCGGCATCCCCGAGGCCGGGCGCCGCCTTCGTGAATACCCGCACCAGCTCTCGGGCGGCATGCGCCAGCGGGTGATGATCGCCATGGCCCTCGCCTGCGACCCGCGGCTGCTGATCGCCGACGAGCCGACCACCGCCCTCGATGTTACGATCCAGGCACAGATCCTCGAACTCCTCGACCGGCTGCGCCGCGAGCGGCAGATGGCGACGCTGCTGATCACCCACGATCTCGGCGTCGTCGCCGAATCGGCCGACACGGTCGCCATCATGTATGCCGGACTGATCGTCGAATACGCTCCGGTGCGCGACCTCTTTGCCGACCCCCGGCACCCCTATACTCGCGGCCTGCTCGCCTGCATTCCGCGCCTCGGGGAAAAACGGCAGCGCCTGACCCCGATCGACGGCCAGGTCCCGGTCGCCGGCGAACTGCCCGCCGGCTGTACCTTCCTGGAACGATGCGCCGCCCCCTTCGCCCCCTGCGGCAACCAGCTGCCGCCGATGACCGAAATCCGGCCCGGCCACCTGGTGCGCTGCTGGCAGGGGAGGTAGCGACGATGGAACCCCTTCTTTCGGTGCGCAACCTGCGCAAGAGCTTCGCCGTCAGCGGCAAGACCCCGGGGGCCCGGTCGCAGCGGCTGCTGGCGGTCGACGACATTTCCTTCGATCTCTACCCCGGCGAAACTCTCGGCCTGGTTGGCGAGTCGGGGTGCGGCAAGTCGACCACCGGCAAGCTGCTGCTGCGCCTGCTCGACGCTGACGGCGGCGAGGTTCACTTTGCCGGCGAAAACCTGCTGCAGCTTTCCGAGCGGCGCCTGCGCCCCCACCGGCGCCAGCTGCAGATGATCTTCCAGGACCCCTATTCCTCCCTCAACCCGCGCATGCGGGTCGGGCAGATTGTCGCCGAGCCGCTCGTCATTCACGGCCTCGCCCGCGGCAGGGAGCTGCAGAGTGAGGTGGTGCGCCTGCTGGGCACCGTCGGTCTCGGCGCCGAGCACCTCGATCGCTACCCCCATGAGTTTTCCGGCGGCCAGCGCCAGCGCATCGGTATCGCCCGCGCCCTGGCAGTACGGCCGCAGCTGATCGTCGCCGACGAGCCGGTCTCGGCCCTCGACCTGTCGATCCAGGCCCAGGTCGTCAACCTGCTGCAGGACATCCAGCAGCAGTTCGGCCTCACCTACCTCTTCATCGCTCACGATCTCTCGGTGATCGAGCATCTCAGCGACCGGGTGGCGGTGATGTACCTCGGCCGCATTGTCGAACTCGCGCCGGCGGATGCCCTCTACCGCCAGCCTCGCCACCCCTACAGCGAGGCCCTCCTCAACGCCGTACCGATCCCCGACCCGGCAGCGCGCCGCGCCCACCGGCCGCTGCAGGGAGAGATTCCCTCCCCGATCGAACCGCCCACGGGCTGCACCTTCCACCCCCGCTGTCCCTACGCCCGCCCGCTTTGCGCCGAGCAGACCCCGCCGCTGGTCGACCAGGGGAGCGGCCAGTTTGCCGCCTGCTTCTTCAGCGCCGAGGTCGGCAAGTTTCGCCAGGCGCGCTGACCCTCCCCTGCCAGGCACCCCTTTGCCGTTGACACCCCGTGCCAGCAATGGCACAATCGGCGCCATTGCCAGGGGTATCTTTCTCCCCTGAACTGTCATTGCCAGCAGTTTGTCGAGACCGCCGCGGCACAATCGGCCGCCGCGCGCAGCAGGAGGTTTTGCATGGGTCCGATCACGACGGTGCGGGAGAACTGCCGCAAGTGCTATTCCTGCGTTCGCAACTGCCCGGTCAAGGCGATCAAGGTCAAACAACACTACGCCGAAGTCATCCACCAGCGCTGCATCGGCTGCGGCAAATGCATCCGCGTCTGCTCCCAGAAGGCAAAGGTGATCGCCGCCTGCATCGAAGAGACCGAGCGGCTTCTCGCCGGCAAGGATCCGGTGGTCGCCGTGCTGGGCTGCTCCTTCCCCGCCTTTTTCAATGACGTTCTTCCCGGCCAGCTGGCGAGCGGCATCACGCGTCTCGGCTTCGACGAGGTCCACGAAGGCTCCAGCGGCGTCGAACTGGTGCGCGCCGAATACGGCCGCCTCAAGGAACAGTCCCTTGGCCGTCCGCTGATCTCCACCCACTGCCCGACCATCGTCGACCTGATCGAACGCCATTACCCGCAACTGCTCAAGAACCTCATGGACAGCGTCTCGCCGATGGTCGCCATCGGTCGCTTCATCAAGGCGCGCCGGGGACCGAAGACCCGGGTGATCTACATCAGCTCCTGCATCGCCGGCAAATTCGAAATCGAGGCCGAGGAAGTGGCCGGCGCCGTCGACGTCGTTCTCACTTACCAGGAACTCAATTCGATGCTGCGCCAGCGGAAGATCGATCTCACCCGTCTTGCCGAGGGGCATTTCGACGGTATCCCGGCCGGGAGGGGGCGGCTTTTCCCGATTTCCGGCGGTCCCTTCGAGGCCTTCGCGATCAGCAACGAATTCCTCGACCCCGACTTCGTCACCACCGAGGGGGAAGAGAATGCCCTCGAGATCATCAAGGATCTCGCGGCCGGCCGCATCCATCCCAAGGTCGTCGACCTCCGTTTCTGTGCGGGGGGCTGCATCAGCGGTCCCGGCAAAAACAACCGCCTCACCACCTTCTCCAAGCGCAGCCTCGTCATCGACTACTTTCAGCACGGCAAGGTCCCCTACGTTACCGCCCCCCATTACCTCGTCAACCGGCCGAATCCCGACCTGCGGCGCCAGTTCAAGAACAAGCACCAGCGACTCGACCTGCCGAGCGGGGACAGCGTGCGCAAGATCCTGCAGTCGACCAACAAGTTCGTCGAGCAGGACGAGCTCAACTGCGGCTGCTGCGGCTACCAGACCTGCCGCGAACATGCCGTCGCCGTCTACCAGGGGCTGGCGGAAGAGGACATGTGCCTCCCCTTCTCTCTCAAGCGCCTCGAGGAGGACCGCTTCAACCTCGCCCAGAAATACGAACTGGCCCGCCGCGCCCTTGACCAGGAATTCGGCGACGCGGCGATCATCGGCCAGGACACCGGCACCTCGGAGGTCCTCAAGCTGATCCGCCAGGTCGGCCCGACCCAGACCACCGTCCTCATCCGCGGCGAGAGCGGCACCGGCAAGGAACTGACCGCCCGCGCCATTCATCAGCAGAGCCACCGCAGCGACAAGCCGCTGGTCACCCTCAACTGCACTACCCTCACCGACAGCCTCCTCGAAAGTGAGCTCTTCGGTCACAAGAAGGGGGCCTTCACCGGCGCCATCGGTGACAAGAAGGGGCTCTTCGAAGCGGCGAATGGCGGCACCATCTTCCTCGACGAGATCGGCGACATCACGCCCAAGCTGCAGGCCGAACTGCTGCGCGTCCTCGATTCCGGCGAAATCCGCCCGGTCGGCGGCAATGCCGCGGTCAAGGTCGATGTGCGCCTGATCGCCGCCACCAACAAGAACCTCGAAAATGGCGTCGCCGAAGGCTGGTTCCGCGAGGACCTCTTCTACCGCCTCAACGTCTTCACCATCACCATGCCGCCGCTGCGCAGCCGCATCGACTCCCTCCCCGGCCTCGTCGAGCATTTCCTTGCCCGTGCCAGCAAGCGGGTCAACAAGACCCTGCTCGGCATCGAGGAGCGGGCGATCCAGGCCATGCAATGCTATCCCTGGCCCGGCAATATCCGCGAACTGCAAAACATCATCGAACGGGCTGCCGTCCTGACCCAGGACCAGGTGATCCGCCTCGAAAACCTGCCGGTCGTCTTTGCCGAACTGAGCCTGGGGGAAACTGCCGGCGCCGGCAAGCAGCCCGGCAGTTTCCGCGGCCAGCGGGAAAAACACCTCAGCCAGGTGGAGAAGGGCCTGATCAAGCGCTACCTGCAGGAGAGCGCCGGCAACGTGTCGGAAGCCGCGCGGCGGGCAGGGATCCCGCGCCGCACTTTTTATCGCCTGCTGAGCCGCTATAACATTCAGGGCCGGGACTTCAGCGCGAAAAGCCGTTAGGGACCCGCCATTGAGCCAAATCCAACACAACCCTGGCCTCACCGCGTGCCAAAACCGGCACACCGTGACAATCGGCTGTTTTTATTGATAAATTTCCAATTTTTTTAATCCGCCTAGAATTATTGTGCCATCCTCGACACAGCCTCCGACCGAACCTACTTCATACTGCCTCGCCACGAGGCGGCAGAATCCGCATATTTCCAGGGCCTGCCGCTTCCGGCTTCAACTTGGCACGCCCTTTGCTAACCCTAAAAACCAACTTTCACGGGGATTTACTACGTTCCATACCAACCGGAAACCAGTCCCCCTTGCGCCGCCCGGGATCTCTCTCCCCCGAGCGGCGTTTTTTTATTCGCCAAGGGGAAAAGGTTCCGCTAGAATTTAACGAGGCTTAACTTTAATGTTTTTCTCCCCCAGGAGGGAATGAAGAGATGCCAACCTCGAAACCGCGCGAAAAGATCGGCATCACCACCCTTGAGGACATCAGCGCGCTGATCCTCCAGTCCCACGATCTCGACGAGACCCTGCGCAACATCGTCAACCTCGTCGCTCGTCGCATGGGGACCGAGGTCTGCTCCATCTACCTCCTCGACGACGACCTGCAGACCCTGCGATTGCGCGCCAGCAAGGGTCTCTCGCGACGCGCCGTCGACAAGGTCACCATGAAGATCGGGGAGGGGCTCACCGGCATGGCCGCGCAGGAGCGTCATGCCGTCGCGATCCTCGAGCCCCAGTCCCACCCGCGCTACCGCTACTTCAAGGAGACCGGCGAAGAGCGCTTCCATTCCTTTCTCGGCATCCCCCTCTTCGATCGCAACCACCCCCTCGGGGTGGTCGTGCTGCAGACCAAGGAAGCCCGCCAGTTCAGCCCCGAAGAGATCAGCGCCCTGTCGACCATCGCCTTCCAGGTCAGCTCGATCGTCATCAACGCCCGCCTGCTTGACTCGATCCGCCAGAAGGAGGAGGAGTCGAGCCGCTTCGCCCGGGAGCTGGAGAAAACCCGGCAGTCCCTGCTCCAGCGCGAGCAGCCGGTGGACGGCGGCGGCGAGCTGGCGATGCGCGGCATTGTCGCCTACCCCGGCGTCGTCTCCGGACCGGCCCATGTCCTCGACCAGAAGCTCGGCTTTGCCGACATCCTCGACGAGGAGGAAGTCGACAGCCCGACGGAACTCGCGCGCCTCGAGGCCGCCCTCGAGAAAACCCGGATCCAGACCCTCTTCCTGGAAAAACGGGTCGCCGAGCGCCTTTCCGAAAACGATGCGGCAATTTTCCACACTCACCTGATGATCCTCGAGGACCGCAGCTTTCTCGACAAGCTGCGCCGCGAGATCAAGGGGGGACACAGCGCCCCCTATGCCCTGAAGAAGGTGGTAAGCGGCTACATCGAGGCCTTTGCCCGGATGGAGGATCAGTACCTCCGGGAACGGGCAGCGGACATGGAAGACATCGGTCGGCGCCTGCTTGGCAACCTGGTCGGGGAAGAGCACCAGGTGCTGCAGCTGCGCAGTCCCGGGATTCTCGTCGCCAGCGAACTTCTGCCGTCGGACATGGCCGGGCTTGATCACGAACAGCTCCGCGGCATCGTCACCGAGGCCGGCGAAAAGAACTCCCACGCGGTGATCATGGCCAAGGCGCTCGGAATTCCGGCCCTGGTTGGAGTCCGCGGCGCCGTCAAGGCGGTCCGTCCCGAAGACCCATTGATCCTCGACGCCAACTCCGGCTGTCTCTACGTCAACCCGCCGGCCAAGATCGTCGAAGAGTACCGGCGCCTGGAGGAGGACTGCGGCCGGGAACTGCACCGCCTCGAGGAATATCGGGATCTGCCGGCCCGGACCAGCGACGGCGAGCGGGTGCTGTTGCGCGCCAACATCGGCCTGGTGTCGGATGTCGAAGTCGCCCGCCGCAATGGCGCCGAAGGAGTCGGTCTTTACCGCACCGAATTTCCCTACATGGCGCGCGGCGATTTCCCCGACCGCAACGACCAGTACCAGCTCTACCGCAAGGTCATCGAGGGCTTTCCAGGTCACCCGGTGACGATCCGCACTCTCGACATCGGCGGCGACAAGGTGCTCCCCTACTTCAACCCGCCGAAGGAGGACAATCCCTTCATGGGGTGGCGTTCGGTGCGGGTCTCCCTCGACAACCGCGACATCTTCCGCACCCAGCTCGAAGCGATCCTGATGGCCGGCGTCCACGGTGAGGTAAAACTCCTCTTTCCGATGATCTCCGGCATCGAGGAAGTCCGCGCCTGCAAGGCGGTTCTCGCCGAGGCGCGGGAGAACCTGCGCCGCGACGGGGTGGAATGCGCCGCAACGATCCCCCTCGGGGTGATGATCGAGGTGCCGGCGGCGGTCCGCCTCGCCCCCCAACTGGCCCGCGAGGTCGATTTCTTCGCCCTTGGCACCAACGATCTGATCCAGTACATGCTCGCCGCCGATCGCAACAATCCGCTGGTCAGCAAGTACTACGATCCGCTCCACCCGGCGATCCTGCAGGTGCTGCGCGACGTGACCGAGGTGGCGCGCGAACAGGGCAAGGGCCTCTGCCTCTGCGGCGAAATGGCCTCCGACCCCCTCTGTTTCCTGCTGCTGATCGGCCTCGGCATCCGCGAGTTCTCGATGCCGGCACCCTTTATTCCGCGCACCAAGGCGCTGCTGGCGACGATCTCCGCCCGGGCGGCACGCAAGGTCGCGCGGGAGGTGACGGAAATGGGAGAAAGCCGGCAGATCCGCAAATCCCTGGCCCGGCTCCTTGGCGAGCCCCGTCGGCCCGACTGAACCGGGAAGGGGGCATTACCGCACCAGGAAAAGAGAAAGGCCGGGGCTTCAAGCCCCGGCCTTTCTCTTTTCCTGGTGGAGAGCGCAGCGCCCTTCAGGATTCGTCGGCACTGTCCGGCCGCTGGTAGCTGGCGAGCAGCTCCTCTTCCAGGCGCAATTGTTCGGCGCAGTAGGCCCAGCCCTGGTAGGCGGCCAGGCCGAGGATGGTGACCCCGGCGACCAGTACCGCCCAGAAATTCTCCCGGAGCGATTCGGCGAAATGGAAAAAACCGAAAAAAGCGGCGAGGTAGAAGAGGTGAAGGTAGTTTCGCCCGGGCGGATCCCCCTTCGCCATCCGGGAAAGGATCAGGACCGAAGCGCTGAAGGCATAGCCGACCAGTGCCAGCTGGATCATCCGCACCGGCGGCGCCGGCCCCAGCCAGCGCCTCGCCCCCTCCGAGAAACTCGGCAGGAGATCGAAGCCGCGCGACGCCGCAATACTGACCGCCAGGAACGCCGCCACCAGCCAGATCCCCCGGCTGGCCCGGTCGCGCAGCCTATTGATTCTGGCCTGCGCCTCCTGCCTGCGCCGGGAGGGGTCCGGGCTCGATGACTGGTGCGGCGGTGTCTGCATGCTGGCTTTTCTCCGGGGGGAGTGGCGCATGGGAGCCATGGCGGGTGGCCGCAAGGCGGCGCAGGTGACCGGCCAACAGCTCCAGCTCCCCGCAGCCGCGCGGGAATTCCCGATCCAAAATACCATTAGAAAGTTTTTCGGTAAAGTCTGTCAAACGCCGGAGCGGAAGAAAGACCTGATGGTTGAGCAAGGCGGCAACGCCGCCGACGGTGAGGATCAGCACCATCAGGCTGAAGGCGATCATGCGCAGCTTGAGGGTCGCCAGGGCGGCCTTCTGCGGCGCCTGGTCGAGACCGATATCGAGCATGCCAAGAACCTTGCGCTGGCCCAGGCTTTCATGGCAGGCGCCGCCGATGCACTCCGGCTCATTGTAGACCGGGGCGGTCACTGCCAGGATCTCGGCGCCGCGGGCATTGACAAAACGGCGCGTCATCTGCGAGAGCTCGGGGTTGGCAATCGGCAGGGGCCCGGAATGACAACCGGCGCACCCTTCGGCGTTCTTGTCCAGGGTGCGGGCCTCCTCCTCGCTGTGCCCGGAGAACATCACCCGCCCTTCCTTGTTGAAGATCCGTGCGTGCTCGACGCCGGTCTGGCTGGCGATGTTCTGCAGGATGTTGCGCAGCGTTTCGCGATCGTCGCGCAGCATGGCATAGCGGGTCGACTTGAGTACGGTTCCGGCCAGGGCCGCCGACTGTTCTGCGGCATGGCTGCTCAGATCGGACTGGACCACGGTATAGAAGAGGATACAGCAGAGGACGACGAATCCGGTGACGGCCAGCGCGACGGGCACAATGGCCCGGGTACATAGATTCTTCAGCATGATTGACCTCTCCTGGCAGAACATCCGCGTTCCGCCCTCGCCGCCCGGCAGCCGGCCCACCCCCACGGTGGACCGGCTGCACGCCGGCCGGTCATTCCGCGTCCGCGACCCGGTAGGCTGCCGAGGGGGCCGGCGCCCCCTGACGGATGCCGTGCGGTTCGGCGACAGGTGCCGTCTCTGCCGCCAAGGCCTCCAGCCCTTTGAGACGATAGAGAATCGGCAACCGGTAAAGGATGAAGCGGTAGGTGGCGATGTAGATGGCGAAGATGGTGATGCTGATCACCAGCTCTTTCCAGTGCGGGATCTCCTGGTAGAGATTCCAGTTGAAGGCGACCAGGGCGGTATTGAGCCGGTTCAGGACCACGCCGATCACCGTGACAAAGGCGCCAAGGCGCAGCAGGCCGATCTTCCGGTAGCGGATGCCGCGGGCGAAGAGGATCAGCGGCAGGATCACGCCGAAGGCGATTTCGAAGAGGAACCACTGCCCCCAACCGGTCCCGAGGTAGGCCCATTCGTTGTCGTGGGCGACCCCGATCAGCTTGATCACCAGATAGGTCACCAGCCCCATGCTCGCGCCCTTGGCGAGGGCGATGGTCAGGCGATCGAGGCTCGCCAGAAAGGCCTCCCCGCAACGCCAGGCCATGGTCTTCTTGACGATGGTGCTGACCGCGATCACCATGCACAACCCGCCGGGGATCGCCGAGCAGAGGAAGAAGATCCACTGGAAGGAGGAGGAGTACCAGAGCGGGTGGACCTTGCCCGGCGCGTAGGTGAAAAGGGCGCCGAGGGCCCCCTGGTGCAGGGTCGAGAGGATGATGCCGGAGACGGTCAGGCCGAGGGTGATGCGCCGGATAAAGCGCTTGCCGGCGAGCCAGCCCATCCATTCGAAGAAGGAAGAGGAGACCTCGGCGACCTGTACCGTCAGATAGGTGGCCACGTGCCAGCCGACCAGGAAGAGGACCGCGGCCGGGCCGAAGGCGACGGCCATCGGATAGGGAAGGCGCCAGGGCTGGCCAAGATCGACCATCAGGTAGACGACAGCGAAGAAGTAGCCGAGCAGACCGTTGAGCAGGGCCAGGCGCTCGATCGGTTCGAAATCGTGGCGACCGAAGATCTCTACCGAGGTACCGAGCATGAAGCCGGAGGCCGAAAGCGGTACCATGGCAAAGAGCCCGAAGCCGAGGAAGAGCCCCCAGGGATAGTCGTTGGAGCTGTGGGTGACCGATCCGAGACCGAAGATGAAGCGGCTGGCGATGAGGGGCAGGCCGACGGCGAAGATCAGGCCGAGGATCCAGTTGAAGGGATTGCGCACCGCCTGGGCCAGGTATTCCCGGAGCGACAGTCCCAGCAGCAGCTTGCTGATCAGCCCTTTGCGGCCGGAGCCGAGTTCCTGGACCGATTCGGTCGGCGACCAGCCTTTGGTAAGGAGACTTTTCATGGTTTCAGATCCTCCTGTTGCGGATGCTCATGGTCTTCACCGTGCTCCCCCTTGCGCGAAGCCAGCAGGTGGAAACCGCTGAACAGGGCCGGCCAGATCGCCAGGACCATCGGTACGGTGCTCAAAAAGTCCTTGACATTGTTGATGATCGGCTCCTTCTGCAGGGTCGTGTTGAAACCGGCCTCCTCGAAGGGAACATTCGACAGGTACATCCAGGCGGTACCACCGACCTCCTTCTCGCCGTAAATCTGGTCAACATAGCGTCCCGGCTGCATGCGGATCCGCTCCCGGCCGATCTTCAGCAGGTCGTTGCGGTGCCCGAAGGTCAGGGCTTCCTGGGGGCAGATTTCGACGCAGGCCGGAGGATTGCCGTTCTTCAGCCGGGTCTCGTAGCAGAAGATGCACTTCTTGACCATCGGGTTGAGGACGCTCGAATAGGAATAGGCCGGGATATTGAAGGGACAGGCGATCATGCAGTTGCGGCAGCCGACGCAGACCTTCGAATTGTAAATCACCGCCCCTTCCCGGGTCTTGGTGTAGGCGTTGACGAAGCAGGAGGTCAGGCAGGCCGGCTCATTGCAGTGATTGCACTGGATTTTCCGATAGACCGGCTTTTGGTCCCCTTCCGGCTGGTAGCGATTGACGACGGTCAGGTGATTTTCATCGGTGCGCCGTTTCTGGGTACCACCGTGAAAGGTCTGATCGAAGACCGACTGGTCATCGAAGGGCTCCTGCGGGGCGGGAAGATTCTGTTCCCGGTTGCAGGCGGCCTCGCAGCTGCGGCAGCCGATGCAACGGGTCAGGTCGACCAACACCCCCATGCCATCGGGATAGCCCTCGAAACTCCCCGCCCCCAGGGCCTTGCGGGCCGGCGCCAGGGTTACGGCTGCGCCGCCGGCGAGGCTGGCCGCGAGAAAACGTCTGCGACTTATCTTCGTCATGATCTCATCTCCTTGAGTCCCGAAATGGACGAACACGGCTTGGTCAGCGCATCAGTGGCCCGAACCGCCGGCCGGTGCCATGGGCGGCGCGTAGTTCCCCGCATGGTAAAAGGCATCCCCCGCATCGGTCCGGGCGTGACAATCTTCGCACCCCCGGGGTCCCCCCATCTCCTCATGACACCCCATGCAGGAGAGGTGATAGGCCGCCTGCAGCCCGACCTTGTCGGCGTGGTAGAGGTTGATGTTCTCCCCCTTGCGCCGCAGTGCCTCGGCCGAAAAGGGCCGGGCCAGGTGGCAGCCCTGGCAGGAGACGGTGGCCGCCGGTTGGCCGGCGGCATGACAGCCGCCACACTGCGGGGCCTGGGGGGCGCTGCCGGTGGTGTGGTGGTGACAGGTCGCGCAGTCTTCGGCGACCGATTCATGCATGGCGTGATCGAAGACGACCTCCCCGTAGAGGGCGGACATGGCATCGATTGTCACGCTGTCGGGCCCTTCCCCGGCCCGGGCCGGGGAAGCCGGCAAACTCGACAGGGCCAGGGCGGTGAGGGCAACAAGCAGGCAGATCCTGAGAAGAAGCATGGGTAATTCCTCCTTGATGGTCCGCATCACGGTCAATGGCCGTCCTTCCGGGAAGCGTCATCGTGATGGATGTAGCGATAGAACATCGGGAACGAGATGAAGAACGCCACGCAGATCAGGTACTCCACTCCCTTGATGTACTGGTAGAAGTCGACCAGGGTGAAGACCGACTGTACCTCACCGATGGACTGGAAGAAGTTTTGCAGCATCTCAATCATGGGTTATCTCCTTGAGCCGGTCCGCGTCACGGACCGGATGTCGGCTAATGGGCTTTCACGCGTTCCTTCTCTTCCGCCGTGGCACTCCCCTTGAAGATTCCCTTGGCCCAGCCGAAGAGGAGCATCAGGGAGGGCAACAGCTGCGCCACCAGGATCAGGGCGCAAAAGGCGAGGAACCCGATTACCAGCCAGCCGCTGCGGTAGGTCTGGGCGGTATCGACCGCAAAAGCCGGAACTGCGACGAGCAATGAAACCAGCGCTGGCGTTCCTTTCCAAAGTTCTTTCATGACTGTCTCCTTTTCGGGTCTGATGGTTTAACACTCCGGCCTGCCCTTAGGGCAATGGCCAGTCGATTACTGCTGGAGCAGGCTGGCAAAGGCGCAGCTGACGGCCTGGCGGATCTCCTCACTGTCTTCCGGCTGCACCGGCTTGAGCGCGTGGTAAAAGATCCCTTCCCGGCGCAGGCGCCGGACCAGGGGGAGAGACAATTCTCCCGTCACCAGGATCACCGACAGTTTGCGATTGCAACGCTTGAGCAACGGGATCAGGTCCGCGGCCCGTACTTCATCGAACTGGCTGCTGAGGATCACCACCTGCGCCGTATTCTTGAGCACATCATGGAGGGCGCTGGCTGCTGAATCGGTGACCGTCACGTGGTAGCCCGCTTCAATGAAGAGATTTGCCATCCGCTTCCTCGACTCCAGATCTTCTTCGGCAATGAGTAGTCCGCGCATCACATGCGCCTCCCTGGCTGCCGTGCATGATTCCCTGCGGGACCCGGCTACTTCGCCTCGTCCTGCTTGACAACCGTCGTGGCCGTGGTCTGCCGGGGAGCGAAGAGCTCCTTGATGACCGAGTAGAAGACCACGATGCTCGGCACCAGTTGGAAAACGATGATGACCGCAACGAAGCCGAGAAAGAGAGCGACCAGGAACCCGCCGCCGCCAGCTTCCGCGCCGCCGGCCGCCAACGCGGTACCGGCCACTCCAAACATCAACATCCCCTGCAATACAAGTCGTTTCATGGCTTTCTCCTTTCCCCGTAGGGGTGTGAACCGTTGCCCTGTGCTTGTGCAGTCGCCGTGCCCAAATTAAATTATTTTTATTATAATTTTTAAGTTATTGAATTTATTGAGATTTACCTCGGGAGAAACGGGGATTCCGCGACTTCTTCGGGGGCTGGCTGTATAGCGGAAACATTCATCAGAATCGGGCGCCGAGGCCGAAATCTCCGGGATATCGACGTAGGTACCTGAAATTGAAGGATTTCTACTGGAAGGGCGGGATGTACAGCGGGAACATACAGGTGGATATATTATGAATATCTCCCGATATTTAACTTGACGCTGAGGGATGATTTGAGGATTATTGTGAGGATTTGTTAATTTATTGGGAGATGTTCTGATGAGCCAAGCACAGATCCTGGTGATTGACGACGACGAAGTGATCCGCGGGGCTGCGCCGGGTCCTGGAATCGCGCGGCTATGCCGTCGCCACCTCCCCCAGCGGCATCCTCGGCCTCGAACGCATGGGCCAGCGGGACTTTTCCCTGGTGATAACCGATCTCAAGATGCCGGGCATGAGCGGTCTCGAGGTGCTGCGGCAGATCCGGATTCTCCATCCGGGGATGCCGATCATCATGATTACCGGCTACTCGACGGTGGAAACCGCGGTGGAGGCAATGAAGAATGGCGCCACCGATTTCATCGCCAAACCCTTTCTCCCGGATGAAATCTGCGAAAAGGTCCGCAACGCCCTCGACCTGAAACCCCTCCTCGTCGACGACCTCTACCTGCAGCGGATGCTGGAGGAGAACCAGGGCTTCGATTCCTTCATTGGTGCCAGCAAGGAGATGCAGCGCGTCTACCGGCGCATCATGCAGGTCGCCCCCGCCGACAGCACCGTTCTGGTGACAGGGGAGAGCGGCACCGGCAAGGAACTGGTCGCCCGCGCCATCCACAACAACAGTTCGCGGCGCAACGCTCCTTTCGTCGCCGTCGACTGCACCTCCCTGGCGGAGAACCTTCTCGAGAGCGAACTCTTCGGCCACACCAAGGGCTCCTTCACCGGCGCCATCCAGACCAAGACCGGCCTGTTCAAGGTCGCCGATACCGGGACCCTCTTCCTCGACGAAATCGCCAACATCAGCCTGACGACCCAGGCCAAGCTGCTGCGGGTGTTGCAGGAGCGGGAGGTGCTGCCAATCGGCGGTACCCAACCCCTCCCCATCGATATCCGCCTGGTGGCGGCGACCAATGCCAACCTGCAGGAACTGGTCGCCAACGGCCGCTTCCGCGAAGACCTCATTTTCCGGCTCAACATCATCCCTATCGAGCTGCCGCCGCTGCGGGAACGCAAGGGGGACCTGCGGCTCCTGGTCGGCCACTTCCTGACCCGCTATGCCCAGGAGATCGGCAAGGAGATCCGGGGCGTCGCGCCCGATGCCATGGCGCTGCTGGAGAACTATCCGTTTCCGGGGAACGTGCGGGAATTGGAGAACCTCATCGAGCGGGCGGTGGTCCTGGCGGAAGGCAACCTGATCCAGCGGGTCGACCTGGAGCTCCAGGTCCCCGGCGGCGAGGATCACTCCTGGGAGGCGGTCGTGCCGCAGACCATGGACGAGCTGAAGGAACGCAAACGGCTGCTGCGGGAGCAGGCGGTGGAGACGATCGAGCGGGCTTTCGTTCTCGACGCCATGCGCCGCAACGATTGGAACGTGACGCGGGCGGCGGAGGAAGTCGGCATGCTGCGGCCCAACTTCCACGCCCTGCTCAAAAAGCAGGGGCTCTCCGCCCGCAACCGGCCGAGCGGCATCGACGACTGAAGGTGTGTCGCGGCTAGGCCGGCAGGGGCCCTCTGCTCTCCGGTAGCGCCATTACCCCGGGCGTATCGGCCCGGGCCCTGAACACCGCCTCCGGCGCATCGACCGGCAGAGTGATGGTAAAGGTCGTCCCGGCGCCGAGGGAACTTTCCACATCGATCGTCCCGCCATGGTTCTCCACGATACCGTAGGAGACCGACAGTCCCAACCCCGTCCCGCTCTCCTTCTTGGTCGTGAAGAAAGGATCGAAGATCCGCTTCAGATCCTGCTCGGCGATGCCGCAGCCACTGTCACGTACCCGGACCAGCACCTCCCCTCCCGTCCCGGCAAGAACGGTTTCCAGCATCAGGGTGCCACCATCCGGCATCGCCTGGGCGGCGTTGAGGAGGATATTCATGAAGACCTGACTGATCTGGTTGGCATCGACATGGAGCTGCGGCAGCAGCGCCGTGTAGTTACGGGTGATGCAGATATTCTGGAAGGTCGCCTGATTTTCCAGCAACCGCAGGGTATGGTCGAGGAGATGATTGATCGATGCGGTGGTCTTGTCGGGCGGTGCCTCCCGGGAGAACTCCAGCAGTCGCCGAACGATCCCGGAGCAACGCTGGGTCTCGCGGTAGATGACGCTCAGGTCGTCCCGCAGCGCCTGGGGGAGGCTGTGGTTCTCCAGCGTCAGGGAGGAGAAGACCATGATCCCGGTGAGAGGGTTGTTGATCTCGTGGGCGATACCGGCGACCAGTTCCCCCAGGGACGCCAGCTTTTCCGAACGCACCAGGCGCTTCTGGATATCCTGAACCTGACGGGTACGCTCCTCGACCTTGCTCTCGAGGGAGGCCGCCAACTCCCGCAGCTCCCCCTGGACCCGCCGCAGGTTACCGGTCATTTCGTTGAACGCCTCTTCCAGTTCGCCCAGCTCGTCCTTGGCCAGTCTCTCGATCCGGCCCTCCAGGTCGCCCTGCGCCAGCCGCCGGGTATGGGCCAGCAGGTCGCGCACCGGCCGATGGATGAAGCGGCGGATGACCACCGCCAGACTCGCCCCCAGGGTGAAGAGGAGGCCGAGGGTGGCCAAAATCATCCGTTCGCGGAAACCGGCGGTGCTGGCGGTCATCTCTGCGAGGGAGACCGTGATGTCGAGAACTCCCAGCAACTGGTCCCCGGCGGGGTGTTCGTGACAGGCCGCCGTGCTGCAGGAGGGCTGGTTGTAGATCGCCCGCGCCATTCCCATCACCGTCTCCCCCTGCTCATCGACAAAACGCCGGCTGCGGCTCATGGAAGAGGCGGCCAGCAGCGGTTCAACTGCCACCGGGCCGTGACACATGTTGCAGGAAGGCTCGCCCTTGTCAACCTGAAGGCCAACCTCCTCGGGCCGTGTCGAGAAGCTGATGAGGCCATCCTTGTTGATCAGGCGGATATGCCGCACCCCGCGCTGAAAGCCAACTTCGGCAATCGTCTGATAGACCCGGGCGCGATCGTCCTCGAGCATCTGGTGAAAGGTGGTGCGGAGGATGGTTTCGCTGAGGTTGTCGATATCCTTCACCGCCTCGGCGATGGAGGTCTCCTCGAGGGAGCGGATACTGAAATAGGCGAAGAGGAGCATGGCCGAAATCAGTACGGCGCTGGTCACCAGGGTGAATTTGGTCGTCAGGCGCAGCTGCATGGCACAGGTTCCCCGGGGATAAAAATTAATAGATATTAACCTTTTTTTGCCACAATGCAACCGTGCGGAATGGCTGCCGTCGCTTTACCCGGGGACTCCCAGCCAAAAGGACCCGGTTGCCGGCTGCAACCTTCCTGTGCTATGGTTCGCAGCGATTGGCCCTTCCCCCGCGGAGGCCCCACAGGGGTCTCCGGTTTTGCATTTTTCGGAGGTTCCCCCGTGAAGTTTTTCAAACGTCTCGTCCTGTTGCTGATCCTGGCGTCCCTCGGCTGGCTCGGATTCTTTCTGCTGCGTGACCTGACCCCGCCGACCATCGCCGTCGCCCCGAACGGCGGCCCGCAATCCCCGCGCCGTCCCCTGAAGATCACCCTGAACGACCAGGGGCTGGGACTACGAAGCGTCCAGGTCACCCTCGTTCAGGGAGCAAAACAGACCGACCTGCTGGTGCGCAGCTATCCCGAAGGAACGACCTCCATCGAGGAGACCATCGACCTCAGCGCCGCCCAACCGGCGGAAGGCGCCGCCCGGGTCGTGGTCAAGGCCGTCGACTGGGGACGCTTTCGCTTCGGCCAGGGGAACAGCGCAGAGACGACCGTCGATTTTGAACTCGACAGCAAACCGCCGCAGATCAACATCCTCACCCGCCACCACAACTTCAACCAGGGAGGCTCCGGTTTGGTGGCCTACACCCTCTCCGAAGCGGTCGACAAGACCGGCGTCCAGGTCGGCGACCTGTTTTTCCCCGGCTACCGGCAACCTTCCGGGGACTATCTCGCACTCATCGCCTTTCCCTGGGACATGAAGAGCGCCGACTTCGTCCCCCGGGTGGTCGCGACCGATCTCGCCGGCAACGAACGGGTTACCGGCATTTACTACCACACCAACCCGCGGACCTTTCCCCGCGACAGGATCAACATCACCGACAGCTTTTTGCAGAACAAGATCGTGCCGACCTTCCAGGACACCTTCCCGGAGACGACCCTCCCCCTCGAGCTCTTTCTGCGCGTCAACCGTGAACTACGCTCCCGCAACCTCGCCACCCTGCGCCAGATCGGCAGCCGCAGCGCCGAATCCCCCCTCTGGCAGGGGGCGATGCTGCGCCAGCCGAAGGCGGCCGCGCCCGGCTCCTTTGCCCAACCGCGCACCTACACCTACCAGGGGAAGGTGATCGATCACCAGACCCACCTCGGCTACGATTTCGCCTCCGTCGCCCGGGCCCCGGTTCTCGCCGCGGCCGCCGGCCGGGTGATCTACGCCGAGGAACTTGGCATCTACGGCAACTGCGTCGTCCTCGATCACGGCATCGGCCTGCAGACCCTCTACGGCCACCTCAGCCAGATCGACGTCAAGGTCGGCGACAGCGTCAGCCGCGGCCAACAGATCGCCCGCACCGGGGCGAGCGGCCTTGCCGGCGGCGACCATCTCCATTTCGACGTTCTCGCCTCCGGGGTCCAGGTCAACCCGATCGAATGGTTGGACGACTCCTGGGTGAAGAACAACATTACCGCCAAGCTGGTCGCCGCGACCCGCTGATTGAAACATTTGGCGAGAGACAAAAAGGGCGGGGCACCCGATCGGGTGCCCCGCCCTTTTTTATTCCCTGGCGTTCGCGAAGTTCATTTGGCGCTGGTCTCATCCGGCGCTCCCGAGAGGAGTACGGCGACCCAGTGGGTCTCCTCATTGGCCTTGGCCCAAAGCTGGACCAGCATCGTCAAGGGGACCGAGAGGAGCATCCCGACCGGACCGAGCAGCCAGCCCCAAAAGACCAGGGAGAGGAAAACGACCAGAGTCGACATCCCCATCCCCTTGCCGAGCAGGCGTGGCTCGACGACGTTGCCGATCAGCATGTTGACCGCGAGGAAGCAGCCAGCCACGGCGAGGGCCGAGCTGGTGCCGAGCTGCAGCCAGGCAAGGAGCGTGGCCGGAACCGCGGCGATGATCGAACCGATATTGGGAATAAAGTTGAGAAGAAAGGCGAGAAAACCCCACAGCACCGGGTAATCGACGCCGAGCAGCAGCAAGCCGACGGTGACGAGCAGACCGGTGACCAGGCTGATGAAAGCCTTGATCGCGATGTAGTGCTTGGTGCTGTCGAGAAACTCGGTGATGCGCGCCAGGGTCTTGCCGGCATCGTTGCGGATCGTCTCGATCTTGGCGCTGAAGATCGCCGCCTCGAGGAGCATGAAAATGACCGTCATGCCGATCAGGAAGGCATTCCCCAGCAGCTGGGTGAGACCGCCGAGCAGGGTATTGACAAGGCCCATGGCGGCACCGGGGTTGATGATATTCTGCAGGCCTTCGGCGGGGAGGGAGATGCCGAAGCGGGCGAGCCAGTGAATCACCGCCCCGGTCGAATCCTGCAGGCCTTTCATGTAGACCGGCAGCGTCTTGGAAAAACTCTGGATCGACGTGGTCAGGATCAGCGAAACACCGAACAGCAGCAGGACCATGGCCGCCAGCACCAGTGCCACCGCCAGCGGCTGCGGCACCCGGCGCCGCCGCAACCAACCGACCGGCGCCGCCGCGATAATCGCGATGAAGGCCGCCAACAGGAAGGGGAGAACGATCTCCTGCGCCGAGCGAATCGCGGCAAAGATGATGATCAGGGCAGCAATCGAAATCAGCCGGGAAGTACCAGGTTGCATGGGGGGGAATTCCTTGCGATCGAGAAAAGTGATGGGGGGGGCGACCGGCTTCAGCAGCGCCGGTCGGCCTGGCAGGTGCCGATGCCCGGACCGGAATCGCGATCCCCCGGTAATGGTAACAGAGGATGCGCGGGCCGGGAAGGTAGCGCGCTTCAATCTCGGAGCAAAAACCGGCCGCCGCCAGCAGCGCCGGAATGTCGCGGTCGAGGTGGCAGCCGCCGGCGACCCGGCGCCACCAGGGTTGCAGGCGAGCCTGCCAGCGACGTACCTTTCTATCTGGCGCCCGGCCGTGTTCAAGAAAGAGGAGCTGGCCGCCGGGGACGAGGACGCGGGCCATTTCCGCCAGGGCGGCGGCGGGGTCGGCAATGGTGCAGAGGGTATAGGTGCAGACGATGGTGTCGAAGCTGGCAGCCGCGCAGGGGAGGAGTTCGGCGCAGGCAGCCAGAGGCTCGACCGTTATCGCGGATTGGGCCACGCGCCGGCGACCGCGGCGGGAGAGCTGCGGCGACGGATCGACGCCGACGACGCTCCTCACCCGCGCCGGGTCATAAAAAGGGAGATTGCGGCCGCTGCCGATGCCAATCTCCAGCACCCGCCCCCGGGCGAGGGGGACGATCCTGGCACGCTGGCGGCTGATCAGGGCGAGGCCGCAGACGAGGTCGGTGAGCCAGGGGAGGATATGACGGTCGTACCAGTTTTCAGCCATGGGAGGGTCCTGGCGAATCTAAACGGTTGCGGCGAAAGCCGCTGAAAAGGGTCCGCTGCAGGTGACGCTGGCTAATTGGCGACGCCCTCATTCCGGCCCATGCCAAGCTTGCGCATGCGGCGATAGCCGAGCCATACGGCAATGAGATAGGCAAGGGCGAAGGGCGTGCCGCGGAAGATGAAGACTACCCAGTAGCGGAGCTCCATCCCAAAACCGACCAGGCTGGCGAGGACCAGCGGGACCAGGGAAACCAGCGGTATGGCCGCCAGATCGCGCCAGCGACCACGGAAGCGCCACAGGGTATAGCCCTGCAGCAGCAGGTAAAGGGGGATGGAGACAAAGTCGAGGCCGAAGAGGAGCCCGTCGAGGTTCCTCCGGCGCTGTTCGAAGGGATCGACGGTAAGTGTCCGCTGCCGCTCCTCGTAGCGCTCCAGCTGACTGACCCAGGCGGCCTTGGGCCGCTCTCCGGTAGCAGCAGCCGTCTGCTTCCAAAAGAAGGTGAACGGCTTGGCAATTTCGCCGATCTTCTGCCGGTTGGCATCGAGAATTTCAACCCGCAGCTCATCGATCTGGGTGGGGGAGGAAAATCCAATCCAGCCGAGAGCTTCGTGCTCCCCTGCGCTCTGCAATTGGGGGTAACCACTGTAGAAATCCGCCTCCAGCTTTTCTCCCTGCGAGTAAGCGGAATAGGCGAACACCAGCGGGATATCGCTGCGATAATCGACCTTCATATACAGTTGCTGTTCGACGGCCAGGGTACCACCCTCTCCGGGGTCGGTAGCGGCGAGATTTACATGCAAATCAAAGTCGGCCCACGCCGGAGGGGCGCTGAGCAAAAGCAGGGCCATCAGCACGGGTAACCATCGGGACGCCAGGGGGACACGTTTCATTGCATACCTTCCCGCGGGCAGGGGAACAGACAGGGACGGGTTCAGTGCCGCGATCTCCAGCACCTGCCCTCCAGCATATGGGGTGCCCCGCTGGCACCGCGGGGCGACGCGGGCAGCTGTGTTTTGGGCAATGCCCCGGATCGAAATACGGCTGGTTTTGGAACAGTATATACCGGAATGGATTTCAGGGAGGGGAAACGTTTGGCGCGGGTGACACCATAGGTTCATTTGCCCCCTGTGGTGTCACCCATTAAAAGGCGCCGGTCAATGGGTGACACCATAGGTTGACATTCGGCTTTCTGCCAGCCTCCTCCCCTCCCCGCCTATTCTCCCCCGCCCTGATCAGCCTCGGTCCGCAACTGATCCAGCAGCTCCTGCCAGGCCGCCCGGTACTCGGGATGGCCGGCGAAAAAGAGGTCATTGTGGCCGACGTCGGGGAGGACCAGCAGCCGCTTCGGCTCGGGGGCGAGGGCGAAGAGCTCCTCTCCCATGGCAAGCGGCACGATCTGGTCGGCGCTGCCGTGTACCAGCAGCAGCGGCGCCCGGAGTTGGCCGATCCTGGCGCGGTTGTCGTATTCGGCTGCAAGGACCCAGCCGAAGAGACGAGCGAGGAGCGGGTAGTGCAGCCGCCCCATGGCCGCCACCGAGGTGAAGCCGCTCTCCAGCACCAGGGCGGCGGGCGGGGCTTCGAGGGCGAGCTGCAGGACGATTGCCGCGCCGAGGGAGCGGCCGAGGTAGATCGTCCGCTGCGCTGGCCAGCCCTTTTCTTCCAGCCAGGCCAGGGCGCCGCGGGCGTCGCTGTAGGTGCCGGTCTCGCTCGGGGTGCCGGCGCTGCGGCCGTAACCGCGGTAGTCGAAGATCAGCTGCGGCAGGCCGAGCTCGTGAAAGAAGCGCAGCAGCTCGATGCGGTCGGCGATGTTGCCGCCGTTGCCGTGGCAGAAGAGGAGCGCCGGCATCCCCGCGTCGCCGGGGAGAAACCAGCCGTGCAGGCGGGTGCCGTCGGCGGCGGCGAAGTCGACCTCCTCAAAGTCCAGACCGGCGGCGGCCGGGGTGGCGGAGAGCTTGGCGGAGGGGAAGTAGAGGAACTGGGATTCGAGCATGGCATATCCCGGGAGGGGCAGGTGGAGCAGGAGCAGGCCGAAAAGGAGGGCCCTGGCGCTGGGCGGGGCGATCGTCATGCCGGCACCTGGGGGCTTACCCCTCTCCTCCCCCCCCGCTGCTGCGCAGAAAGACGACCAGCGCGCCGTCGCCGCCAAGGCGCGGCGGGGCGACGCCCCATTCGAGGACCAGCTTTCCGGTCTGCTCCCGCAGGTAGCGGGCGACCGCCTCGCGCAGCACCGGCCCTTCGGCGGAGTGCTGGCCGCGACCGGTGACGATCAGGACGGTGTGCTGCCTCTGGTAGGCAGCGTCCTGCAGGAACCAGCGCACCTTCTCCAGCGCCGGCTCGCGGAACAGGCCGTGGAGGTCGAGGGTCGCCTCGGGGAGGAGCTGGCCGCGGCGCAGCTGGCGCATGCGGCGGGGGGCGGCGCGGGGGAGATCGTCAGGGGGTAGCGGTTCGGGGTAATCGTCGCTGAAGGTGACATCGAGCTGGCCAACGGCGGCGAGGAACTCGTCTTCGGGGGTGGCGCGCGGCGGCGCCTTGGCGGGGGCGCGTCGCTCGGTTTCAGGGGGGAGCGGCTTTTCGAGGGCGTTGGCCTCGTCCTTCTGGGCGACGCCGAGCAGCGCCATCTCGGCGGCAAAGAGCTCCTCCTCCGAGAGCGGCGGCGCGGGCGGGGGGCGTGGGACGAACTCCTTTTTCGGCGCCTCCGGCGGAGCACTGGCGGAAACAGACAACCCCTTCAGATCCCTGAAGGGGTTATTGGCAAAATCTTTCGATTTCGGTTTGGAACTCTTTTTCGCCATCAGCGCCGGACGATCTTGCGCCGCCCCTGCATCAGCTTGGTCTGCTGCTTGATGAGAGTGCCGGTGCTCTCGAGGTGGAACTGGTACCACATATCGCCGAAGCCCTTCATGTTCATCTTCTTGCCCGCCTTGAGCAGGGCCAGATTCTCCTCGAGGTCGGCATCACCGGGGCAGCGCTTGAGGCCGAGTTCGAGGGTCGCGATCGCCTTGCTCCGCTCGTTGATCTTGTCGAGGCAGTAGGCGTAGATCGCCCAGAGCAGCGGCTCCTTCTTGGTAGCAGCGGTCGCCTTGTCGAAGGTGGCGATCATCTGCTTGCTCTTGTTGCGCTTCATGTAGCAGATGCCGAGCATCGCCATCGCCACCCAGTGGCGGACAAAAGACTTCTGCAGGTAGTCGAAGGCCTCGGTGAAGTCGCGCTTCAGGTAGAGGACGGTGCCGATCTGGGCGTTGATCTGCCCCTTGATGAAGAGCTGCCAGGGGGCGTACTTCATGCCGCTCTGCAGGGTGCGGATCGCCTTCTCCCAGCGCTGGGCCTGGAGGTCGCGCTGGGCGCTCTCCATCAGCACGCCGATCTTCTTCATGACAAAGCGGGTGGCGAGGAAGTAGATGCCGGCAAAGAGGGCCAGGGCGATCGCCGACGAGATCCAGATATTGACGTCAAAGGCCTGGATGAGGCCGAAGTTGACGAGGAGACTGATGACCAGGGCAATGACCAGGTTGAGCATGGGATGGATGGGTCCTTTCGGGGTGAGTTTGCAGCGGGCAAGAGTGTAGCAACCCTCCCGGCAAATGTCAAAACATTCGCAGGTTCAGCGCGGCAGGACGGGGTGCCAGACGAGGCGATCGATGCCACGGTCGGCGAGGTCTTCCGGCAGCGTGTCGTGGCGCAGGAACTGGGTGTTCCCCCCCTGCAGCAGCGGCACCCGGTGACGCGGCGAGCTGAGGGTAAAAACCTCCCCGCAGCCGGCGGCGCAGCCACGCGGGTCGCTGCCGCTGCGGTAGGGGCAGTTGCGGCTGCTGGCGACCATCGCATAGGGGTAGTGGAGCGACCCGTGGAGGCCGCCCGGCAGGGGCGCGATCCCCTGCAGCAGGTTGTCGAGCTCGACCCGGGCGATCCCCAGTTCTGCCAGCAGAGCCCTGGCCCCGGCGGCGTACCAGCTGCCGCTGCGAAAGTACTCCTGCTCGGCGGCTGAGAGCTTGAGGTCGAGAATCTGCGGCCCGCGCTTCTGCCCGGAGAGGACCCGGCCGAGGACGACGGTCCGCTCCGGATCGACTTCCCGCACCAGCTCCAGGGCGCCGAGATCGGAGATCAGCACTTCGTCACCGGCGGCGAGCAGCGGCAGAAACTCGCCAAGGAGGCGGCGCAGGGGGTCGAGGGAGGTCTCGATCAGGACCGGGGTGGCGAGGGTGAAGGGGATGCCGGCGCTGCGGGCGGCCTGCAGCGCCTGACGCAGTGCGGGGAGCGTCGGCAACATCCAGGGGCAGAACTCGGCGCCGAAGTAGAGGCGGGAAAAACCGGCCGGCAGGGCGCCGTCGAGGCGGTTGAGAAAGAGCGCGCGCTCCATCTCAACCCTGGTGGTCAGCGGCGGGGACGAGCAGGGTCAGGGTCTGTCCGGGGCGCAGCACGTGGTCGGCGGAGAGATTGTTCCAGCCGATGATCTGCGCGGTGCCGACATCGAACTGGCGCCCGATCCCCCAGAGGGTGTCGCCGGGACGGACCTTGTAGATCACCTTCTGGGTCGGTCCGCTGCTCGCCTTGGCCGTCGTCTTGACCGGCTTGGCCTGTTTCGCCCCCTTGGCGGAGACGACCAGGACCTGACCGGGGCGGATGGTGTTGCTCCAGCCGAGGCGGTTCCAGACCCGCAGCTCTTTTTCGCTGACATCAAAACGCTGCGAGATCTTCCAGAGGCTGTCGCCGCTGCGCACCGTGTAGAGCTGGCGGCGGGTGCGGATATAGTCGTCCTTGAGCTCATCCACCGGCAGCCGGCTGAAGCTCTTGTGCAGCGGCAGCACCAGGTCGGTGCCGATGGAGAGCACCCGCGGGTTCTTGATGCGGTTGAGGGCGATGATGTCATCGACGCGGATGCCGTACTGCTTGGCCAGGGCGAGCAGGGTGTCGCCGCGCTTGACCTTGTGATGCTTGTAGTTGGCGCGCTGGCTGGCGGGGATTTTGGCATAGCCGGCGAGGAACTGCTCGCGACTGCCAGCGGGAATCCGCAGCTGGTAGTCGGTCTCGCCCGGCGGCGTGCACCAGCGCTTGAGCTCGGGATTGAGCTGCTTGATTAGCTCATAGTCGACGTCACAGAGACGGGCGACGATCTCGAGGTCGGTAGCGCTCGGCACCGTCACCGTGTCGTAGGCGAGGGGGTCATGGTACTCGATGTCGGTAAAGCCGTACTTTTCCGGCTCCTTGGCGATCAGCATCGCCGCCAGCAGCTTCGGCACGTAGTTCTTGGTTTCGGCTTGCAGGTACTTGCCGCGGGAGAGCTCCCAGAAGTCGCGGGTGTCGTACTTGCGCACCGCCGTCGCCAGCTTGCCGGGGCCGGCGTTGTAGGAAGCGACCGCCAGGTACCAGTCGCCGTCCATGCGCTGATGCAGGTCCTTGAGAAAACGGGCGGCGGCAGCGGTCGATTTCTCGAAGTCACGACGCTCGTCACGCCACCAGTCGCTCTTCAGCCCCATCATTCTCCCGGTACTCTCGATGAACTGCCAGGGGCCGACGGCGTGAGCCCAGCTGTAGGCGCGGTCGTTGAACCCGGATTCGATCATCGCCAGGTAGGCGAGGTCCTGCGGCAGGCCGGCGGCCGCGAAGGTCTCGCGCATCTGTGGCAGGTAGCGGCCGGAGCGGGCGAGCCAACGATTGAAGGCGTTGCGCGCCGGGCCGGTGTAGTAGTCGAGAAAGTAGCGAACCTTGTCGTTTTCCACCACCGGGAAGTCGAAGGTGACCGCGGCCGGTACCGTGATTCCCTCTTCCTCGGGGGCTGCCTGGTCGGCGCCGGCGAGGACGGCGTTGTCTTCGAGGGTTTCGGCATCGACCCCCTCCACCTCAACCGCCGCCTCTTTGGCCAGCGACTCGATTTCGGCTAGGGCGGCATCGACTTCGTTCTCACCGGAAAGAGCGAGGTCGTCCGGTGCGGCAATCAGCAGCGGCAGTGTGGCAGGGTCAACCGGGGCGGTTGCCGCAACCGGTCCCTTCGCCGGGGGAGGCGTGGACGGCAGGCAGCCGGCAAGTAGAGCCACCAGGATGGCAGCGAGAAAAGAACGCATCATCAATTCCTCCTGAAAAACCGCCACAGGCTATAGGAGTTCCCCTTATGTGTCAAGGAGTTCCGCCTCACCGGGCCAGAAACGGCGCTGCAGTTCGGCGAGCAGGGGCAGGAAGCTGGAGCGGTCGAGGGCGGTAACCGGCAGGGCGGAGAAGCGCCGTGCCAGGGCTTTGGCCTCGCCGGCATCGATCAGGTCGATCTTGTTGAAGACGAGCTGGCGAGGGATACGGTCGAGTTCGAGGTCGGCGAGAATCCTTTCGACCGCCATGATCTGCTCTTCGAAGCGCGGGTTGGCGATATCGACCACGTGCAGCAGCAGGTCGGCATCCTCAAGTTCTTCCAGGGTCGCCTTGAAGGCGCCGATCAGGTTCTTCGGCAGCTGGCGGATGAAGCCGACGGTATCGGTGATGATCACCTCCCGCTCCAGCGGAAAGCGCAACCGGCGGGTGGCGGTGTCGAGGGTGGCGAAGAGGAGGTTCTCGGTGAAGACGCTGCTCTGGGTCAGGGCGTTGAGGAGGGTCGACTTGCCGGCGTTGGTGTAGCCGACGATGGAGACGATCGGCACCTGGGCGCGGATCCGTTTCTGGCGCCGCTGTTTGCGGCCGCGGGCGAGGGTGTCGAGCTGTTTTTCGAGCCGCGAGATGCGCTCGCGGATGCGGCGCAGGTCGATCTCGAGCTTGGTCTCCCCCGGACCGCGGCCGCCGATGCCGCCCATCAGGCGCGACATGGCGCTCCCCTTGCCGCGCAACCGCGGCAGGATGTACTTGAGCTGGGCGAGCTCGACCTGCACCTTGCCGTCGAGGGTATGGGCGCGGCGGGCGAAGATGTCGAGAATCAGCTGGGTCCGGTCGAGGATCTTCAGCGCGGTGATGGCGGCCAGTGAACGGGCCTGCACCGGGGAAAGTTCCTGGTCGAAGATCAGCAGTGTCGCTCCCTGCTGCAGGGCGCTGATGATCACCTCCTTGAGCTTCCCCTCCCCCATCAGGGTATTGGGGTTGAGCTGGCGCGGGCGCTGCACCACCCGCTCGAGGACGACGACATCGGCGGTGCGCGCTAGCTCGCTCAGCTCGTCGAGGGAGTCTTCGATCGCCTGACGCGGCGCCTGGCTGACCGAGATCAGCAGCGCCTTCTCGCGAGTGTCGGAGAGATCGACGGTCTCGGCCATCTTCCGCTCGAGCTCGGCGTCGAGGGCGGGCAAAAAGGCGGTGAGATCGAGCTCGAAGTCGTGGAGATGGGGCGCAGCCAGGATTTGGGTGGCGGGTTGGCCCGGGCGCGGCGGCAGCAGATGGGCATAATCGACCCGTCCCGGCAGGCCGTCGCTGCCAACGGCGATGGCGGCGATCAGGTCGAGCCGCAGCAGCGCCAGGTCGGTAAGGTCGTCCTGGGAAAGGGGCTCCCCTTTCAGGTGGGTGTGGACGCAGCGCAGGCCGCGCAGGCCGCTGCGACCGAAACTGAAGGCGGAGAGGTCGGGAATGACGATCTCACGGTCGTCGCCGACGATGACATGGTGAATCGTCCCGGCGCGGTCGATGATCAATCCGAGCTGGCGACGCAGCTCATGGGAGCGCTCGGTCAGGTAGCGGCCGAGTTCGGGGGAGATCAGCTGCTCGGGAGGAATACGCCGGCGATAGATCCGCTCCAGCGCCTGGAGCTGGCTCGGCTTGAGACCGGCGAGGTTACCGTAGAGGGTGGTCTGAGCCATGGCTTAACCCGCTATCAAGGTTTTCACGCGCTGGCGCGTGAGAAAGACTGCTGCGACCAGAGAAAGGGATTCCTTGGCCACGGATGAAGACGGATTAGACGGATCAGGCCAAATCACTCGGAACAAATCCCTTGCACCGACCCTGAAAACCCGTGGTGATCAGATTTGATCGTTGTCCGGAGAAGCCAGGCGAAAAAGTTGTTCAAACAAAAGGGGACCCCAGCAGGGGTCCCCGGTATGCTCAGGCAGACTAAGACCGCAGCATCAGGCCGAGACCACGACGTTGAAGCCGGCATCGACAAAATGAACCTCGCCGGTGACGCCGCTGCCGAGATCGGAGAGGAAATAGACGGCCGATTTGCCGACCTCTTCCTGGGTGACGGTGCGCCGCAGCGGCGCGTAATCGTCCATCAGGGCGATCTTCGACTTGAAATTGGCGATCCCCGAGGCGGCCAGGGTGCGGATCGGCCCGGCGGAAATGGCGTTGACACGAATCCCCTGCTCGCCCAGCTCGGCGGCGAGGTAACGGGTCGCCGACTCCAGCGCGGCCTTGGCGACGCCCATGACGTTGTAGTTGGGAACGGTGCGGGTTGCGCCGAGGTAGGTCAGAGTGAGGATGCTGCCACCGTCGGGCATCAGGGGCACGGCGTAGCGGGTGACGGCGACCAGGGAGTAGGCGCTGATATCCATCGCCAGCTTGAAGCCGTCACGGCTGGTCTGACTGAAGGGACGCTTGAGGTCTTCGCGGTTGGCGAAGGCGACGGCGTGGACGACGAAGTCGATCTTCCCCCAGGCCTTGCCGACTTCGGCAAAGGTGCGCTCGATATCGGCATCGCTCGCCACGTCACACGGAAGGATCAGGCTGGCGCCAACACTCTCGGCGAGGGGACGCACCCGTTTCTCCAGCGCCTCGTTGAGATAGGTGAAGGCCATTTCGGCCCCCTGCTCGTGCAACTGCTGGGCGATCCCCCAGGCGATACTCATATCGTTGGCGACACCAAAGATGATGCCGCGTTTGCCCTTCATCAGACCCATTGCTTCGTCCTCCGTGGAAATTGATAACCGCGCTACCCGCCGCCCCCGGGCGGGATAAATCGCAGGAATCCTGCATGACCGCTCCGCCGCGAAGGAGCCGCTAGCGAAGTAGCATTATCTATCAGACTATGGCCCGTAAATCAAGGTTTTTGACCAGGAGCGGCCGCTTTCGCCGCGGGGGTCTCCGGCAGCGACTTGTCGCTGCCGAGGAGGATCAGCAGGTCGTCGGCCTGGCGGTAGCCGGGCAGGATCTTGCCGTCGGGGAGGACCAGGGTCGGCGTCGAGCGAATTCCGAGTTCGGCGGCGAGCTTGAGGGTGTCGTCGACCTCCTGGCCACTGCAGAGCGGCGGGGGCACCGGCTGGCCGGCAAAGCTCGCTTCGAGCATTTCCAGGGAGCGGGCGCAGACGATGCTGCGCGAGATGCTGTCGGCGTTGGGGTGCATCGCCAACGGGAAGAGCTTGATGTAAAAGGCGATCTGCGGATCGGCGGCGACCACCTGCTTGAGCTCGGCGTGGAGCTTGCGGCAGTAGGGACATTCAGGGTCGGTGAAGACGATGATCCTGGTTTTGGCGGTGGGGCTGCCAAGGAGGAGGGCATCCTCCAGGGGAATGCGCTTGACATCAATGCTGTTGCTGCGGGCCATCCGCTCCTGGGTCACGTTCTTCTTGTCAGCAAGGCGGATGATGTTGCCCGAAACCACGTAGGACTTGGAATAGTCGACGTAGAGGGGGAACTTCTGCTGATTCTTTTCGACCTCGACCGCCCAGACGCCGGGCATCTCCGCCTCCTCGACCTTGAGGACGCGATCGACGCCGTCCCCGAGCAGGCGGTTTGCCTCGGTGACGGTGAGGCTGTGGCAGTCGGCACACTTGCCGGCGCCGCAGCCCCCTTCCATGAAGGCGAGGGCTGGCGTGGAGAGCAACAGGACGAAAACCAGAACGGGCAGCAACTTCATCGGATAACCCCTCTATCGACCACCTTGCCGACCGGCACCCTGCCCGTCGTTCTCCGGTGGTTCCTGGACAAGGAGCTATTTTACTTGTTTAACCCTCCCGGCGCAAGAGGGTCTCCGGCGAGCTTCTCCGGAGCGCACCTTATTTGATCAGGCCGACCTCCCGGAAATAGCGGGCGGCGCCGGGATGGAGCGGCGCCGAGAGCCCCTCCAGCATATTCTTCCGGGTCAGGGTCGCCAATGCCGGATGCAACGTGCGCAGCTCGTCGATATGTTCGAAGACCTCCCTGGTGATCCGGTAGATGGTTTCTTCAGGGATATCGGCCGCAGTGCAGATCGTCGCCTTGACGCCGAAGGTTGGCACATCGTCCTGGTTGGCCACCCCCGGGTAGTCCCTGACCGAGGTCAGGACCGGCGCGTAGTAGGGCTGTCCGGCGACCAGCTTCTTCACCAGCTCGGCGGCGACTGGCACGAAGTTGACCTTGCGCCGCCCCGAAACCGCCTCCCGGATCGAGCCGTTGGGGTGACCGACGGTGTAGAAGTAAGCGTCGATACGCCCCCGCTGCAGCATGCCGGCCGCCACCACCGGCTGGATCCCTTCGGTGGTGAGATCCTTGTCCACATCGATTCCCGCCGCCTTGAAGAGATCGAGGGCATTGACCCGCTGGCCGGTCCCCGGGATGCCGATGTCGACCACCTTTCCTTTCAGGTCGGCCACCGACCGAATATTCTTGTCGACCGCGGCGAGGATCGTTACCGCCTCGGGATGCAGGGAAAACATCGCCCGCAATTCGGTCTGCGGCTTACCGGCCCAGGCGCCGCGGCCGGTGTAGGCCTCGTACTGGATATCGGACTGGACCACGCCGAGCTCCAGGTCTCCGGCCATCAGGGCGTTGACGTTGTAGACCGAGCCGCTGGTCGATTCGACGGTCATGCGCAGGTTGTATTCCTTGCGCTTCATGTTGACCAGCTTGCTGATCGCCCCGCCCGCCGGGTAGTAAACGCCGGTCAGCCCCCCGGTACCAATGGTGACGTACTCGGTCGCCGTAGCGGCCACGGCCGGAGCAAAAATTATCAACGTGGTGATGGCGAACAGTGAAAGAAATCTTTTCATGCGCTCTTCTCCCCCGGAAAGTGAACCTAGACGCCAGGGTGGACGGATGGCGGTTGACAAGCAGACCGCCGCCGTGAAAAAATCCGCCTGCCATCCGGTTGCCGTCACCCTCTCAAGACCCAGTCCATGGATATTTTCAGCATCTTTGCCATCGCCCTCGCTCTCGCCATGGACGCCTTCGCCGTCGCCCTCGGCGCCGGGCTGACCCTGCAGCGCCTCGGCGGCCGCCACCTCTTCCGGTTCGGCTTTCACTTCGGCCTGTTCCAGGGGCTGATGCCCATCCTCGGCTGGCTGGCCGGCCTGACCATTCAACGCTGGATCGAAAGTTACGACCACTGGGTCGCCTTCGGACTCCTCGCCCTTGTCGGCGGCAAGATGATCCACGAAGCCTTCGCCGCTGCCGAGGTGCGGGACGAGCGCGACCCGACCCGGGGGCTGACCCTGGTGCTCCTTTCGGTCGCGACCAGCATCGACGCCCTCGCCGTCGGCCTCTCCCTGGCGATGCTCCAGGTTTCGATCTGGCTGCCGGCGCTGGTTATCGGTCTGGTCGCCGGCGGCCTGACCGTTGCCGGCATGCTCCTCGGCCGCCGCATTGGCGCCCGCCTCGGCGCCCTCTGGGGACCACGGGTCGAAATAGCCGGCGGCCTGATCCTCATCGCCATCGGCATCAAGATCGTCCTCCAGCACCCCTGACCCATCTCCTCCCTCAGCACTCAGCGCCGCCCCCCCATGCCCCGATGGGGAAAGCCGGTGACATCGAACTGCCAGTCGCTGAATCCGAACATGTAACCGTGATCGAGATTGCGAAAATGCCACTGGTTGCGGTGGTTGAAGGCGACCAGGCGATTCATCGCCGCGATATCGAGATGCCAGCCGCCGTTTTTACGGTGCAGAAAATAGGGAGGGTTGCGCCGCTCTTCGATCGGAAAGCGGATCACCGCCAGCGGCCCGTTGCTGATTACCGCCGCATGACTCCAGGCGGCATCGAGAGCGGCCAGTTCATTGTCCTGCTGGACATCGGTCACCAGCCAGCGCCGCAGAAACTGTCGGGTTTCCGTGGTGTAGAGATCGAGGTCTGGGTCCTTCAGGCGCAAACGCAGGACCTGGCGGTAAAGGTCGAGGGTGGCCAGCGGCGTGGGCTGGGCGCGAAAGCGGTCGGATTGGGTGGCCACGACCGCTGACGCAGCGCCGGCACCGATAGCGACCGGGATGCGCGCCCCGGCTCCGCCCCCGGCATGGCGAAGCGGCAACGGGGAAGTCGCTGATTCTGCTGGCTCCTCGCCTTTCAGGGCCTTGCCGACCAGCAGCTCGGTGGTGGCGGCGATGCCGTCGGCGACCCGGCCGGAGGCAAAGAAGGGGGCCATCTGCCGCATTTCGATATAACCGATAAAAGCGTCGGGGAAGATTCCTTCGAGATCGTAACCAATCTCCATGCGCACCTGGTTCCCCTCGGGATCAACCAGCAACAGCACCCCGCGGGCGCCCCGGACCAGGCTCTCGCGACCGAACTCTTCAAACAGCTCCCGCGCCGTGGCATCGAGATCGGGGGCGGGCTGGTCGAGAATCACCAGCCAGAGGTGGACGTCGATCTGTTTCAGCAACTGGCTCTGCAAGGTGCCCAGCTGGCGTTGTTCCGCCCGGGTCAACAGTCCGGCCCGGTCATCGATCAGGCCCGGGGCCGGATTGACCTGTTCACAACCGAAAAGGGCCAGGACCTGCAGCAGTCCCAGCATCAGCCAGCGCCAGTTTTTCCAGGTGCCTGAAGCTCTCACGATCCTCCCACCAACAGCAGAGAGAGCTGTGGCCAGTAGGTGATGATCAGGACGCTGAGGAGCAAAATCAGGAAGAAGGGGATCGTCGCCCGGTAGATGACGGTAATCGGTTTTTTGAACCGATAGCTGGCGATAAAGAGGTTGAGGCCGACCGGCGGCGTCAGGTAACCGATCTGCATGTTGGCGAGAAAGATGATGCCGAGATGGAGCGGGTCGATGCCGAAACCGATCGCCACCGGCAGAATCAGCGGGACCACCAGCACCAGGGCCGAAAAGATGTCGAGCAGGGCACCGAGTACCAGCAGGAAGAGGTTGAGCAGGATCAGAAAGGTGAGCGGGCTCGAAACGTGGTTGCGGACAAAAGCGAAGAGCCGGGTCGGGACGCCGGCGTCGATCAGGTAGTTGGTCGAGGCGAGGGAGACGCCAAGGATCAGCAGGATGCCGCCGACCAGGACCATCGACTGCCGGATGATCCCCGGCAGCTTGCGCAGGGGAATCTCCCGCAGGATCAGGACCTCGGCGAGAAGGACATAGACGGCGGTGACCGCCGCCGCTTCGGAGACGGCGAAGTAGCCGCCGTAGATGCCGCCGAGCACCACCAGCGGTAGCGGCAGCTCCCACTTCGCCGCCCGGAGCGCGGCGCCGACCTCGCGCCAGGAGGAGGCGGCGAGGGGGAGCCGGTGGTTACGGTTGCACCAGAGGCTGTAGGTGCCAAGGAGGAGCACCATCAGGGTTCCGGGCAGGAGCCCGGCGAGGAAGAGCCGATCGATGGAGACCCCGGCTCCGGCGCTGCTCTGCTGGGCGACGATGCCATAGAGGATCAGCGGCAGCGACGGCGCGAAGAGCAGGCCAAGGCTCCCTGAGGTGGTGACCAGACCGAGGCTGAACGCTTCGGTGTAGCCGTCCTCGCGCAAGGCCGGGTAGAGGAGCGCGCCGAGGGCGATGATGGTCACCCCCGAGGCCCCGGTAAAGGCGGTGAAGAGGGCGCAGACTGCCAGGGCGACGATCGCGAGGCCGCCGGGCATCCAGCCGATCAGTGCCCGGGTCAGGCGCACCAGCCGTTGCGGGGCGTGGCTCTCGCTGAGCAGGTAGCCGGCAAAGGTAAAGAGCGGGATGGCGAGCAGTACCGGCATTTCGGCGATACGGTAGAACTCGATGGCGACCACGGAGAGATCGACCCCGGAGCGCTGGAAACCGAGCAGGGCGCTGGCGGCAATCACCGCGAAGAGGGGCGCGCCGAAAAGGGCGAGCAGGATCAGAACCAGGCCGGCGAGGATCATTCCGCGACCTCCCCGGCAATCAGCCTGAGCAGGTCCCGGATGAGGAAGACGCCGTAGCGCCAGGCGATCAGGCCAAAAGCGAGGGGAATCGCCGCCTCGAACAGCCACGCCGGAATCCCGTCGAGGAGAGTGGTAGCGTATTCGCGCTCGCCGGCGACGAAGCGGCCGCCATGCCAGGCGAGCAGACCGCAGAGTCCGGTTGTAAAGAAATCGACCAGGACCCGGGTCGCCAGGCCGAGCCGGCCGGAAAGCCAGCGCGAAAAGATATCGATATTGATGTGGTTGTCGTCCCGGCTGGCGGCGACGGCGCCGAACAGGCCGACCCAGAGCACGAGGATGCGCAGCAGCTCATCGCTCCAGACAAAGCCGGCGGCGAAGAGGTTGCGCTGCACGATCTGCAGGGCGGCAAGAACGAGGAGCGCACAGAAGAGCAGGACCAGGAAGGCATCCTCCAGGCGCCGCCCGCAGTGATCGAGCTTGACGAGAAATTTCGGCAGGGGTCGGTTCATGGTAACCAAAGGCCGGGGGGCACCGCCCGGGGTATGGCTAGTTGCCAGCGCGACGGTATTCGGCGAGCAGCTCCTGCAGGCGGTCGAAGAGTTGCGGGGTAAAGGTCCCCTCCTGGCGCAGCTCGCGGGCGAGGTTGGCAGCAACATTCCGCCAGTGCTCGACCGCAGCCGGCTCGGGGGTGACGAAAGCAACCCCCTGCTGGCGCATGGCGGCGGCCGCGGCAGCATCGTCAAGGCGATTCTGGTGATCGAGATTCTGGTAGATCCGTCCCATGACCTCCCGCACCACCGCCTGGTCGGCAGCGTTGAGCCGCTTGAAGGCACGTCCGTCGATGGCGAGCAGGGCTGTCAGGTAGGAAAGGGGTGTATCGGTCACGTACTTGATCCGGGTGTACCACTGGAAGGCAACCGCCGCAATCGGCGAAGCGGGAATGATATTGATCAGCCCGGCCTGCAGCCCGGTCATGACGTCGGTCAGCGGCAGGGTGACCGGGGAAAGCCCGAGGGTCTCCATGCCACGGTAGCTGATCGTATCCCCTTCCGGCACCCAGACCTTGCGGGACTTCATGTCAGTGGTGGAGCGCACCGGCACATCGGCCATGAGCAGGGCGAACCCCCCTTCGGCAAAACCGAAGCTGATGAAGCCGGCGCTTTCAAGGCCCTGCAATAGGAGGGGATCGAGGCGGCTGCGAACGTAATCGACCTCGGCCAGGGAGCGAAATTGCAGCGGCAGGCTGTAGAGTCCGAGGTCGGGATAGACATCGGCAAGGCCGCCGGCAGTGAAGGCGCCGCCGTGCAGTTGGCCGACGCGGATCTTGCGCAGCACGCTCTTGTCGTTCCCCATCACGCCGCCGGCGTAGAACTTGAAATTGACCCGGCCACCGGTGCACTCTCGAATCTCGTCGGCTCCCTGGCGCATCGCGCGCATCCAGACCGATCCGTCCGGAGCGACGGTGGCAATCTTCAAATCAAGGGCCGACGCCGGGGCGGCGCCCAGCAGCGACAACAACACTCCAGAAAGGAGCAGCAGTCTAGCGATCATCGGAAAAACTTCTCCAGGGCAGGAAAAAGGAACGTTCCTTCAGACAGGCCACATCGTTACTCAGAAATACTGGTCCGCCGACGCCAAAAGCTCCCGCGCCTGGCGCTGGGCGAGGGTGTTGGTCAGGGTCAGGCCGGGGCTGCGCGGATCGGCGGCGAGCACTTCCTGCAGCAGCCGGTCGTGCAGTTCCCGGTCGTAAACCAGCCGCGCGTAGCTGCGCGCCAGTTCCAGCTTGACGCCCAGGTCACGGCCGGCAGAAAGTTCGATTGCCCGCTCAAAATGCTTCCGGGCCAGCTCCGGCTGGCCGCCGAGGGCGGGTGGGCGCAGGGTCAGCAGGATGCCGAGCAGGGTATGGGCCGAGCCGCCGCGATACCCTTCGTCGAGCATCAGGATGCGCCCCAGTGCCGCCTCGACCTTGGGCAGATCGGCGATCGCCCCCCAATCGTCACTGTTGGCCTTGATCCAGGCGAGCCAGCCGACGGTCATCGCGTAGAGGGCCGGCACCTGGTCGGCATCGTCGAGCCGTTCCAGGCCGGCGGCAAATTCCGGGTAGGGACGCTCCGCGAGGGCGCAGAGGTCCTTCTTCTCGGCACAGAGGGCACGCGCACCGTACTCTCGGGCGCGCCCGGCGAGCCGCTGGCGGCGGCCGTTATCCTCGACAAAGGTCGTGGCATAGAGGGTGTAGAGCTGGGCGCCGGCACTCAGACGCCCGACATTTTCCGGGGCGGCCTCGATCAGGGTGTCGATCAGCACCAGGTAGGCGGGAGCGCCGTCGCGCACCGTCTCCGGATCGGGCTGGTCAAGAAGCGCCCGGGAAAGGTTCCCGGGCAGGTTGCCGAAGCCACAACCGGCGAGGAGGAGCGCCAGACCGGCGAGCAGCTTGCGCAACGGCCGCAGCGACGGCCTCATTCCAGAACTCTTCACCACACCCTCAGTAAAAAAACCCCGCCCAGAGGACGGGGCTTTAAAGGCGCCCCCAGAGGGGGCGTTGCCGGTGACCCCCAAAGAGGGTCACCGGAGCGTTGTTCCCACGTCCACAACAATTAGAATTTGAGTTGCTGTTGTTCCACTTTCTTCTCATGCTGCTCTTGATACCGCACGTAGCGCCTGATCATCTCGGCATCCAGGCCTACCGTGTCAACGCAGTAGCCGGGCGCCCAAAAATGATTGCCCCAGTAGCGTTTCTTCCGCAACTTGGGATGGTTCTTTAAAATACGTATCGCTGATCGGCCCTTCAGGCGCCCCATCAACTCCGAAATGGACACCTTGGGCGGCACCATGATGATCAGGTGAATATGGTCTTTCTGGACATTCAGCTCGACGACCTCGCAGTGACTCTGCTCGCTGAAGATCCGGATACACGCTCGAACTTCTTGCGCCAGTTCACCTTCCAATATCCGGAAGCGATACTTGGGCACCCAGACGATGTGATACTGGCAGTGCCAGATCGCATGTGTTAATTTTCGAAAACGGCTCATGGCTTTCCTTTCTGTTCAGGTCGTTGCGGGAACAACGCCTGAATATGGATTGCCATGAGCCCTTTTGGCAAAGCCAAAGGACTCTGACCCCGTCCAGAGGACGGGGGTTTCTACTTCACACTAAACGACAAAGACCATTCCCAGGATGCCGAAACTTTTGACCGATCCGTCTGCGCTGGTCAGCGAACAGAGAAGCAGGTTGTGATAATCGAAGGAACTCGCGTAGAGATGGCCGAGACCAATCTTGCCGAGGACCTTGTTTTCGCTGCGGAACGCTTCCTGGATCTTCTGCTGGTGACGGGCCCGGGTCGGGTTGGCGAGCAGGCAGAGCAGGAGGATGGCGGCAACAAGGGCGAGTTGGGTAAGTCGTTTCATTACAGGAGCTCCAGTCGATCGATTTGTCGTGCACCCCTGACGGGGCGGCTCAACCATGGCACAAATTGTCGTTTCTGGCAACCGTCTCCACCCCGGGCGACGGCTAGTTCCAGACTCCCGGCAAGGCGGCGCCGCAATGGCGGCAGGCGCCGGCGTCGAGGGCAGAATCGACCACCCTGAAGCCGCGGCGGGCAATGACCGTCTCGCCGCAGGCCGGGCAGTGGGTATTCTCCCCTCCGGCGCCCGGGATGTTGCCGGCATAGACGAACTGCAGTCCCGCCTCGTGCCCATGGCGCCGCGCCCGTTGCAGCGTGGCCATCGGCGTCGGCGGCGCGTCGGTCAGGCGGTAGGTCGGATAGAAACCGGTAACATGCCAGGGGACCTCCACCCCCAGCTCCCCGGCAATGAAGCGGGCAATCCCGGCCAGGTCGCTATCGCTGTCGTTGTGGCCGGGGATGACCAGGGTGGTGATCTCCAGCCAGATCCCGAGGCGCCGGTAGGTGTGCAGGGTCTCCAGCACCCCCTGCAGGTTGGCGCCGGTCACTTCCCGGTAGAAACGGTCCGAGAACCCCTTGAGGTCGATATTCACCCCGTCGAGGTAGGGGGCGACGACCGCCAATGCCTCGGGGGTGGTGTAGCCGTTGCTGATGAAGACGTTCTTGAGACCGGCCGCCCGGGCCAGCACGGCGGTGTCACAGGCATATTCGAGGTAGATGGTCGGCTCGGTGTAGGTGTAGGCAATACTCTGGCACCCCGCGGCCAGGGCGCGGCGGACGATCTCCGCCGGCGCCAGGTCATGTCCAGGTATTTCGGGGTGATGGTGGGGCCATTGGGAGATCTCATGGTTCTGGCAGTGCAGGCAGCGGAAATTGCAGCCGACCGTGGCAATCGAGAAGCTCTCGCTCCCTGGCAGCAGGTGGTAAAGAGGCTTCTTTTCGATCGGGTCGATATTCTCGGCAATACTCCGCCCGTAGACCAGGCTGTAAAGGGTACCGTCCCGATTCTCGCGTACCGCGCAGATGCCGCGCCCGCCGCTGGCGATCAGGCAGCGAAAATGACAGAGCCAGCAACGGACTTTGCCACCCTCGGCACTCTCCCAGAAACGTGCTTCCTGCATGGCAACTCCTTTCCGGTTCGAAGGACAGGAGGAATCATTATAACAGCAGGCGGCAGATTTCTCCGCAACCACCCCGCTCCGGCTAGAACATGAACCGGCGCATGCTCACCGAGAGGAGCATGCCGGTGCCGATCATTGTCGTTACCATACTGGTGCCACCGTAGGAGAAGAGCGGCAGGGGGACGCCTACCACCGGCAACAGCCCGATGACCATGCCGAGGTTGACGACAATATGCCAGAAGAGCATCGCCACCACCCCTACCGCGAGAAACATTCCGAAACGATCCGCCGCGCGCCGGGCGATGTAGATCCCCCAGATGATGATGAAGAGGTAGAGGGCAAGCAGGAGCAGGGAACCGGAGAAGCCCCACTCCTCGGCAAAGACCGAGAAGGCGAAATCGGTATGCCGCTCGGGCAGAAAGGAGAGCTGGGACTGGGTTCCCTGCATGTATCCCTTGCCGAAAAAACCGCCGCTGCCGACGGCGATTTTCGACTGGATGATATGGTAGCCGGAACCGAGGGGATCCCGCTCCGGGTTCAGGAAAGTGCGGATACGCTCCTTCTGGTAGTCGTGCAGCAGAAACCAGCCGCCGACCAGACTCAGGCTGCCGAGAAAGCCGAGGACCAGCACGGCCGAGCGCCGGATGCCGGCAAAGAGGGCCATGGTTCCGCCGATGAAGATGATCAGCATCGCCGTCCCGAGGTCGGGCTGTTTCAGGATCAGCAGTACCGGCAGCCCGAGCAGGGCAAAGGGGATCACCAACTCCCGCAGCGTATAGCCGAGAAAGTGCCCCTTGTCGGCAAAGAAGCGGGCGAGGGTCAGGATGATGACCAGTTTCATGATCTCGGAGGGCTGCAGGTTGAAGAAGCCAAAACTGATCCAGCGCGTCGCGCCCATTGAGGTCTTCCCGACCAGCAGAGTCAGCAGGAGCAGGACCAGGTTGATGCCGTAAAGGAGGAAGCTGTAGTGTTCGAGGTGACGATAGTCGAAGGAACTGACCCCCAACGCGATTATCAGACCGATGAGAAGCCAGTAGATCTGCTTGAGATAGACCGGGGTGGCACTGCCGCCGAGAGAGGCGGCGGCGCTGTAGAGGTTGAGGATGCCGATACTGGTCACCAGGCAGACCAGCAGCAGCAGAATCCAGTCAAAATGGGTCAGCAGGCGGCGGTCGAACATCACGTCAGTCTCCGCTGAAGGGAACCGGAATGACCGGGTCCGGGGCATCGATGCCGAAATAGCTCTTGAAGATCGCCTTTGCCACCGGCGCCGCGGCGCTGCCACCATGGCTGCCGTGCTCGACCACCACCGCCACCGCAATCTGCGGATTCTCGGCCGGTGCGTAGGCAACAAAGAGCGCATGATCGCGAAACCGGTAGGCGACCTCCTGGCGCTCCACTTCCCGCCCTTCCTTCATCCGCACGACCTGGGCGGTGCCGGTCTTGCCGGCGACGCGGACCTGGTCGAGATGACTTGCCCACCCGGTCCCTCCGGCGTCGTTGACCACCGCCTCCATGCCACGCTGCACCGCGCGCAGGTCGGCCGGGCTGATGTCGGCGACACCGATCACTTCCGGCTCCGTCGCGCTCAGCACCTGGCCGTCAAGGTCGGTGATCTCCTTGACGACATGGGGACAATAGAGGGTGCCGCCGTTGGCTATGGTGGCCGTCATGACCGCCAGTTGCAGGGGGGTTGCCGTCACGTATCCCTGGCCGATGGCGGCAATCACCGTTTCCCCATCGTACCAGCGGGAACCGTAGCGGCTGCGCTTCCATTGGCGATCGGGGATCAGACCGGGTTTTTCGCCACCGGGAGGATACCCGAGAACCTGGCCGAGCCCGAGTTCGCGGGCGGTTTCAGCGATGGAGTCGATGCCGACTTCGAGGGCCGCCTGATAAAACCAGACATCGCAACTTTCCCGCAACGCCTTTTTCAGATCGGTGTGGCCATGCCCCTCCTTCTTCCAGCAACGGAACTCGCGGTTGCCGACGGCGAGGCTGCCGGTGCAATCAAAGGAAGTTCCCGGCGTTATCAACCCGGCCCGCAGCGCCGCCAGCGCCGTCACCATCTTGAAGGTCGAGCCGGGCGGGTATTGCCCCTTGAGGGCCTTGTCCTGCAACGGATGGCGCGGATTCTTCAGCAGAGCCACCCATTCCTTGCCGGAGATGCCGCGGGCGAACTGGGCCGGATTGAAGGAGGGTCGACTGGTTATCGCCAGGATCTCCCCGTTGCGGGGATCGATCGCCACCGCCGCACCCGCCTGGTCACCGAAGGCCTCTTCCGCCGCCTGCTGCACCTTGCGCTGCAGGGTCAAAAAGACCTTGTGCCCGGGACGGGATTCCTGGGTTTTGAGGATGCGCAACTCCTTCCCCTTGACATCGACCTCGATCAGCCGCTTCCCCTCTTCGCCGCGCAGGTCGCTCTCCAGCGTCTGTTCGAGTCCGCCGCGGCCGATGAAATCCCCCGCCCGGTATTCAGCAAAGCGTTCCTCCCCCAGTTCCCCCTCAGTGATCTCGCCGAGGTAGCCAAAGAGGTGGGCGGCCATCTCCTGGTAGGGGTAGGATCGCAGGGGCCGGACCTCGATGAGAACACCGGGAAGATCGATGGAGTTTTCCTGGATTCGCTCGACGACGTCGCGGCTGACGTCCTCGGCGACCGGAAAGGGGCGGTAAGGGGGGAAGCGGCGCCCTTCGTCCCAGCGGGCGGCAAGCGCTTCCCGGGGCACCCCGAGATAATCGGAGAGGCGGGTGAGCAGCTCTTCCTTCTCGTCGACCTCCTGGCGCAGCACCGAAACGGTAAAGGCCGGCCGGTTGGCGATCAGCAATTCGCCGTCACGGTCGTAGATCGGGCCGCGCGGGGCGGCAATCGGCAGGTAGCGGATGCGGTTGCGCTCGGAGAGCGCCAGATAACGGTCGGCACTGATGACCTGCAGATACCAGAGGCGCAGCCCCAGAAGAAGGAAGACCGCCATGGCAAGGAGCGAAACAACCAGAAAGCGGCGCCGCAGACCGGGATGCTCGGTCCAGCCGGAGTCAAGACTCATAGCGGCTATCCAGTCGCTGCAGCCCGGGGATGCCACGCCGCGGCAGGAGCCGACGCTGCAGACCGGTGACGAGCTTGAGCAGCAGCCAGGCGAAGCAAAGGTTCAACAGCATCTGCAGGCTGAGGCGGGGAAGGATGACCACCCAGAGCTGGTCGATGTCAGCAAGAAAGCCGAGACCGATAATGACGGCCCCCTCGAGCAGAGTCCCGCAACCGACCATGAAAAGCAGGAGCAGGGAATTCTCGGCATTGAACCGGCCGACCGCACCGCGCACGGTGAGAAAGACGGCCAGCAGCGCCATACCGTAGAGCCCGAGACTCGACCCGGCAAAGACATCGAGGAAGCAGCCAAGGAGGTAGGCGAGGAAACTGCCGCGCAAATAATCTTCGTTGAGACCGAGATAGACGATCAGGATCAGCAGCAGGTCGGGGGCAAACCCGAGGGGGATCATGCGCGGCAACAGGCCGGCCTGCAACAGGATGAAGAGATAGCCGAGGAGAAAATAGGCGCTGACCCGGGTCATTTCTGCACCTCGGTAAGGAGCACCAGGACCTCCTCCAGGCGGCTGAAATCGACCGCCGGAGCGACCTGCACCGACTGGAACAGCCCGTATTCCTCCCGCGTCACGGCGGCGACGCTGCCAAGCACCAGCCCCTTGGGGAAGACTCCGCCGGTGCCGGAGGTGACAATGCGGTCGCCGACGGCGATCTCCTCGCGGCGCAGGGCGAAGTCGAGAACCAGCTGGTCCCCCTGGCCGCGGCAGACGCCGCGGGCGCGGCTCTCCTGGACCAGCGCGGCCACGGCCGAGGAAGCATCGGTGATCAGCAGCACGCGCGCCTGGTGGGGGGTAACGCGGATGATCCGGCCGACGGCACCCTCGGCAACAACCACCGGCATTCCTTCCCGCAACCCTTCGCGACTCCCTTTGTCGATCGCCACGGTACGGAACCAGCTCGAAGCATCTTCGGAGATCACCTGGGCCGGCAGGGTCGGCAGCGCCAGAGTCTCCTTGAATTCGAGGAGCCGGCGCAGACGCTCATTGGCGAGCCGGACTTCCTGCATGCGATCGAGTTCACCACGCAACTGGCGGGTCTCGGCAAGGAGCCGCTGGTTTTCCTGGCGGGCGCCAACCAGCCAGACATAGTCTTCCCACCAGCCGGAGACGCCACCGGTCATGGTGGCGAGGAGGTGGTGCAGAGGGAGGGTCAACTGGAGGATGGAGCGCTCGAACAGGGTGGTATGTTCACGGTTGCGAAGATTGGCTGAATAGAGGAGGAGCGCGACCAGCAGCAGGAACGCTGCCATCAGCGGGATCCGGAATTTTCGCAGCAGTTCCAGCATCGGGGATATTTCCGCTGGCGGCGGCACGAAAAAGGGGGGCCGCGGGCCCCCGGGTTACGGCCACAGCAGCGGCCGTAGCAATGAAACTGCGACCTGTCGGCCGCAGCCGGATCAGGAGGAGATGGTTACCCGCTTGAGCAGGTCGAGTTCATCCAGCACCTTGCCGGAACCGATGGCAACGCAGGAGAGCGGGTCTTCGGCAATCACGACCGGCAGGCCGGTCTCTTCGCGCAGCAGCAGGTCGAGGTTGCGCAGCAGGGCGCCGCCACCGGCGAGCACGATCCCCTTGTCGACGATGTCGGCCGCCAGTTCCGGGGGGGTCCGCTCCAGGGCGATGCGTACCGCCTCGACAATGGCGTTGACCGGCTCGGAGAGGGCTTCGCGAATTTCGGTACTGTCGATGGTCAGGGTCTTGGGGATGCCGCTGACGAGGTCGCGCCCCTTGACATCCATGGTGCGTTCCTCGCCATCGGGGTAGGCGCTGCCGATCTCGATCTTGATCTGCTCGGCGGTGCGCTCACCGATCAGCAGATTGTACTTGCGTTTCATGTACTGCACCAGCGCCTCGTCGAGTTTGTCGCCACCAACGCGGACGCTCTTGGCGTAGACAATGCCGGCCAGGGAGATCACCGCCACCTCGGTGGTGCCGCCGCCGATGTCGACGATCATGTTCCCCGAGGCCTCGGTGATCGGCAGCCCGGCGCCGATCGCCGCCGCCATCGGCTCCTCGATCAGGTAGACTTCGCGGGCACCGGCCGACTCGGCCGACTCCTTGACGGCGCGCTTCTCGACCTGGGTAATTCCCGACGGCACGCAGATGACGATACGCGGCCGGACCAGGTTCTTGCGATTGTGCACCTTCTGAATGAAGTAACGCAGCATCTCCTCGGTGATGTCGAAGTCGGCGATGACGCCGTCTTTCATCGGCCGGATGGCGACGATGCTCCCCGGGGTCCGGCCGAGCATCTTCTTGGCCTCCTTGCCGACCGCAAGGACCTTGCGCTGCCCCATGGCATCCTTCTGTACCGCAACCACCGACGGCTCGCTGACGACAATCCCTTTTCCCTTGAGATAGACCAAGGTATTGGCGGTTCCCAGGTCGATGGCCAGATCGTTGCTGAACATCCCCCAGATCGCGTTGAACAGATTAAACATCGGCGGTGGTCTCCTTTTGCCCGAGGGGCCTGGTTGGCTCCCGTCAGTGGCCGCTCACCCTATCAAAAAGTCTCCCGGTTTTCAAGGGATAAAAGGAAAAAGCTGTTGCATTTAAAACCTTGATTGTCTAACATGCGGCACTGTTTCCCGCACCTTAACCCCCCCCCGCAAAAGGAGCAAAAATCCCGATGCTTGACCTGATTCGCAAGAAGCAGAAAACGACGATCATCAAATTCGTCTTCTGGGCGATTATCGCCACCTTTGTCGGTACGATCTTCCTGGTTTGGGGCAAGGGCTCCGACCGCAGCAGCGGTGGCGACCCCAACCTCGCGGTGCAGGTCAACGGTGATCCGATCTCCTATGCGCAGTACCAGAACGTCTATCGCAACCTCTACCAGCTCTACCAGAGCATCTATCGCGAACAGTTTACCCCGACGCTGGAGAAACAGCTCCGCCTTCCGCAACAGGCCTACGACCAGGTGGTCGACCAGACCCTGCTGCTGCAGGAAGCCGACCATCGCGGCATCAAGGTGAGCAAGGACGAACTGGTCAAAAGCATTGCCGAAATCCCCGCCTTCCAGGAAAACGGCCAGTTCACCAAGGAGCGCTACCTCCAGGTCCTCAATTACCAGCGCCTCACCCCGGACGAGTTCGAGGGGATGCAGCGCAACCAGCTCCTCGGCGAAAAGGTGCGGGCCCAGCTGCAGGAAGGAGTTGCGGTCAGCGACGAGGAAATCACCGCCGACTACCGCAAGCAGAACGAGAAGGTCAACCTCGCCTTCGTGCGTCTCGCCCCGGCCCTCTTCGAGAGCCGCATCAAGGTCGACGACAAGGAGTTGCAGACCTATTTCGCCGAACATCGCGAAGAATTCCGCCTTCCCGAGGCAATCTCCTTGAGTTACCTGCGGTTCGTGCCGTCCCGTTACGCCAAGGATGTCGTCTTCGAAGAGGGCGACCTGGAAAAATACTATCGGCGCCACCTTGACCGCTTTGAAATTCAGGAGCAGGTCAAGGCCGCCCATATTCTGATCAAGGTCGATCAGAACAGTTCCCCGGAGCAGAAAACAGCCCGCCGCAAGCTGGCCGAGAAGGTCCTGGACGAGGCCAAGGCGGGCAAGGACTTTGCCGACCTCGCCCGTCGCTACTCGGATGATCCCGGCAGCGCCACCAAGGGGGGCGACCTCGGCTATTTCCCCCGCGGCGCCATGGTCAAGCCCTTCGAGCAGGCCGCCTTCAGCCTCAAGCCGGGCGAGCTCAGCGGCATTGTCGAATCGTCCTTCGGGTTCCACATCATCAAGTGCGAAGGTTACATCGAGGCCGGCATCAAGCCGCTGGCCGAGGTGACCGACGCCGTCAAGGAAGGTCTGCGCAGCGAGAAAGCGAGCCAGCTCGCCCTCGAAAAGGCGCTCGATGCCTACAACATCAACCGCAAGGGCGGGACGATCGAGGCGGCCGCCAAGGCGAGCGATCTCGAGGTGCAGACGACCGGTCTCTTCAGCCGCGACGAGGCCATCGACGGCCTCGGCAACGTCCCGGAAATCGCCGCCCAGGCCTTTGCCCTCGTCCCGGGCGAACTCGCCCGGCCGGTCGCCCTCGCCGACGGTGTGATTCTCTACAGTATCAAGGAGCGCCGCGAAAGCCGCCTCCCCGAACTCGCCGAAGTCCGCGAGCGGGTCATCAACGCCTACCGCCAGGCCCGCGCCGGCGACCTCGCCAGGCAAACGGCCGACGCTCTGCTCGCCGCTCTCAAGGAGGGGAAATCCCTCGCCACCCTGGCGAAAAAGGAGAACCTCAAGATCGAGGAGACCGGTTCTTTCGCCCGCGCCTACGGCGACTTCGTGCCGCGCCTCGGCAGCAATCCCGAGATTGCCGCTGCCGCCTTCCAGCTGACCACGGCGGAACCGGTGGCGCCGGTCGTCTACGACCTCGACGGCCAATTCGTGGTGGTGACCCTCAAGAGCCGCGAGGAAGCGGACATGGACGCCCTCGACGCGACCAAGCGTGACGAAATCCGCGAAACCCTGCTGACCCGCAAGCGCAACGACGCCGTCACCGCCCGCCTCAAGGAGTTGCGGGAGAAAGCGGAGATCGTTATCGCACCTGCCCTCCAGTCTGAACTCGAAGGGAAATAACCGCCATGACCCAGATCGTGATGGAGACCGCTTTTCCCGATCTCAACCTTGTCAACCGTGGCAAGGTCCGGGATATTTATGACCTCGGCGAACACCTGCTGATCGTTACCTCGGACCGGATCAGCGCCTTCGACGTCATCATGGACCAGGGGATTCCCAACAAGGGGATCGTCCTGACCCAGATCTCCCGCTTCTGGTTCGAGCAGATGACCGATATCATTCCCAACCACATCGTGGCCATGGATGTCGACGACTTTCCGGCCGCCACCCACAAATACCGGGATCAGCTCGAAGGCCGCAGCATGCTGGTGAAAAAGGCCAAGCCGCTGCCGGTCGAATGCATCGTCCGTGGCTATGTCTCCGGTTCCGGCTGGAAGGACTACCAGAAGAGCGGCGCCATCTCCGGCATCCAGCTCCCCGCCGGGCTCCTCGAGAGCGCCCAGCTGCCGGAACCGATCTTCACCCCCTCGACCAAGGCCGAGCTCGGCGAGCATGACGAGACGATTTCCTTTGCCGAGACGGTCGCCCTCTGCGGCGAGGAACTCGCGACCCAGGTCCGCGACACCACCCTCGCCATCTACAACCGGGCCCGGCAACTGGCCGATGCCAAGGGGATCATCATTGCCGACACCAAGTTCGAATTCGGCATCTTCGACGGCAAGCTGCTCTGGATCGACGAGGCGCTGACTCCCGACTCTTCCCGCTTCTGGCCCAAAGACCGCTACCGCCCCGGTGGACCGCAGCCCTCTTTTGACAAGCAGTTCCTGCGCGACTACCTGGAGACCCTCGACTGGGGGAAAAAGGCGCCGCCGCCGCCGCTGCCGGCGGAGATCGTGCGCAAGACCGGCGAAAAGTACATGGAAGCCCTGACCCGGCTGACCGGCATCACTCTTTAAGTGACTATCCGACAGGCCGGAGCGCGCGCTCCGGCCTGTCGCTTTCACCCGGCCCGGTATCGCCATGAAACTGTCATCCCGCCTGCTCCTCCTTTTCTGCCTCCCCCTCCTCGCCGCCTGTCTTGCCGGAGCGCCCCCGCCCGACCCGGCAGCGGCGCTTCGGCATGCCGAGCGCGGCCAGGGGCTGATCGCCGCCAAGGACTACCGCGGGGCCGCCGCCGAGTTCGCCCGGGCCCAGGATCTTGCTCCGGACGAGGCAGGTTACGCGCTGACCCATGCCGACCTGCGTGAAGGCCTCGGCGAGGTTGACGCCGCCCGGGCCGCCTACCGGCAAGGCCTTGCCACCATCGCCAGTGACGATCCGCTGCGGCCGACGCTGACCTGGCGCCTCGCCCTCCTCGAACTCTTTCACCGCAACGCCCCCGGGGCTGCCGCCAGGCTCGGCAAGGGCCTTGCCGGCGACTCCTTTGAAGCGATCGACCTCGACGGGGCGCTGCGCCTGGGCCGGGGCGATACGGCCGGAGCGATCCAGCGCTTCCGCCAGGCTGAACCGCTCGCCGCCGACCCGGCGCAGGCCGCCTTCGCCCTCTACCACGCCTCCCTCGGCTACTGGCGCCAGGTTGACGACAGGGAGACCTTCCGCACCCTGCTGGAGGCGATCACCCAGGCGAGTGCGCGCGGCCTGATCCGGGATATCGAAGCCCACTTCAAGGTCATCAGCCCGCAACAGTAATCCTGCTCCAAGCGAATGCGGAGTCTCCATGCTGAATCGCCTCTTCCAGCTCGACCACCACGGCACCAGCGTCCGCACCGAACTGGTTGCCGGCCTCACTACCTTCCTCACCGGCGCCTACATCATCTTCGTCAACCCGGCGATCCTGGCACAGGCGGGGATGGACAAGGGCGCCCTGACCACCGTCACCTGCCTGGTGGCGGGGCTGGCAACCCTGCTCGTCGCCCTCTGGGCCAACGCGCCGCTGATGATGGCGCCGGGAATGGGGCTCAACGCCTTCTTCACCTACAGCCTGGTGCTCGGCCGGGGTGTCCCCTGGGAGACGGCGCTGGGGGTGGTCTTCCTCTCCGGCATCTTCTTCCTGGTGCTGACCTGGCTCGGCGTCCGCGAACGGATCGTCCGCGCCATCCCGATCTCCCTGCGCCTCGCCGCCTCGGTCGGCATCGGCCTCTTCATCGCCTTTATCGGGCTGCAGAACCTCGGCCTGGTGGTGCACAACGACGCGGTGCTGGTGCAGCTCGGTCGTTTTACGCCGCAGGCGCTGCTCGGCGTCCTCGGCCTGCTGCTCGCCGTGCTGCTGGAGATTCGCAAGGTGCGCGGCGCGATCCTGCTGGCGATCCTCGCCACCACGGTGGCCGGCATGGTCACCGGGCTCACCCCCTTTCCGACCGGCCTGGTCGCCGTACCGCCGTCGATCGCCCCCGTCGCGCTCCATCTCGACATTCTCAGCGCCCTGCAGATCTCCCTCTGGGCGAGCATCTTCTCCTTAATGTTCGTCGACCTCTTCGACAGCCTCGGCAGCCTGATCGCCGTCTGCCGTGAGGCCGGCATGACCGACAAGGATGGCAATATTCCCGGCCTGCCGCGGATGCTGACCGCCGACGCCATCGCCACCGTCGGCGGCGCCCTGCTCGGAACCAGCACCACCACCACCTACATCGAGTCGGCGAGCGGCGTCGCCGACGGCGGCCGCACCGGCCTGACCGGTGTCGCGACCGCCCTGCTCTTCCTCCTCGCCGCCCTCTTCACGCCGCTGATCGGCGCCGTTCCCGCCTTTGCCACGGCGCCGGCGCTGCTCATCGTCGGCATCTTCATGATGCGCGGCATCGGCCAGATCGATTTCTACAATTTCGAGGAAGGAGCCCCGGCGTTTCTGACCTTCATCCTCATGCCACTGACCTACTCCATCACCACCGGTCTCGCCTTCGGCTTTCTCGCCCATGTCCTGCTCAAGCTCTTTCTTGGCAAGATCAGGGAGTGTGATCCCTTCCTCATCGGCGCCGCCCTCTTCTCCCTGGTCAGCCTGGTTCTCTGAGCCCGCCGAGCGTGGATTCGGCGGCGATCCGGGAGATCGGATTTTTGTATAAAAAGCAGTTGACACCGGCTGTGGCTCTTTGTTATAAAGTGGCTCCGTCACAACGGGGCTATAGCTCAGCTGGGAGAGCGCTTGAATGGCATTCAAGAGGCCGGCGGTTCGATCCCGCCTAGCTCCACCAAATAAAGAGAAGGGGTCAGCGACCAGCTGACCCCTTCTTCGTTTTCTTCCCCGGCTCCACCCCACGGCGCACGCCACCAGCCCCCACAAACTCACCAAATCCCTATTTCAACCGGTCGGCGAAGAGCTTCTCCAGTTTCTGCAGCTTGGGAGAAATGACCATCCGGCAGTAGGGCTGAAAGGAGTTGATCCGGTAGTAATCCTGGTGATAGCCCTCGGCCGGATAAAAGGCCTCGAGCGGCACGATCTCGGTGACGATCGGGTCGGGCCAGAGGCCGCTGGCCTGCGCCGCGTCCCGGGAGGCCTCGGCAACCCGGCGCTGCTCCTCGTCGCGATAGAGGATGATCGAGCGATACTGGCTGCCGATATCGCCGCCCTGGCGGTTGCGGGTGGTCGGATCATGGACGCGCCAGAAGACCTCGAGCAGCTCGGCGAGGGAAATTAGCGCCGGATCGAAGTGGACCTGCACCACCTCGGCATGACCGGTGCTGCCGCTGCAGACCTCCTCGTAGTCGGGATTTTCCCGGGTTCCCCCGGCGTAGCCTGAGACCACCTGCACCACTCCCTGGAGCCGGCCGAAGACTGCCTCGATGCACCAGAAGCAGCCGCCACCCAAGGTCACCGAATCAAGTCCTGCACTCATGACTGCCTCCTCTCTTCTTCCTGAATGAGATTGTAGCAGAGATGGGAAATCGGCGGACGGCCCGGGGTTAAGGCCTGCCGAGGAGCCGCACCAACTCCTCCGGTATGCCCGTATCAAAAGAGAGCAGCCGCCCGTTGCCGGGGTGGGTGAAGGTGAGGGAGCGGGCATGCAGGGCGAGGCGCGGCGCCGAGTCGGCCCCGTACTTGCGATCACCGACCAGCGGATGTCCCAGCTCGGCGAAGTGGACGCGGATCTGGTGCTTGCGGCCGGTCAACAAGTGGATGTCGAGCAGGCTGCAGCCCCTACCCTGCTGCAGCACGCGGTAGGCGGTGTGAGCGAGCTTACCCTGACCGGGCTCGGTGGTCGAGTAGACCCGCTGCGCCCGGTTCTCGGCAAGGCAGCTGGAAATCGTCCCGGCCGCGGGGCTGACTGCGCCGTGCACGACGGCGACATAGTGCTTTTCCGTCGTCTCCCAATCTTGCTGCAAAAAGGTCTTCACCGCTTCGCTCCTGGCGAAGAGAAGAAGTCCGGAGGTCTCCTGGTCGAGGCGGTGGACGACGAAGACGCGGTGGCGCGACTTCGGATCCCCCTTGCGAACATAGTCGTTGAGCAGGTAGTGAGCGGTCCGCCGCTTCTCCCGTTCGCTGCCTATGGTGAGCAGCCCGGCCGGCTTCACCACCACGAGGATATCCCGGTCCTCGTAGAGGATCTCCATCCCTCCCGGCCGACGCAGTTTCGGCGGTTTTTTCCCCTGGGTTTGCTCTGCCATCTCCGGTCACCTCTTCTGTCCTGCCTTTGGCGCTGCTCAGAAATCCGTCTCCCTCTGCCCTCTGCCCTCTGGCCGACGCGGCAGATCGCCCGAGCGATGCGATTGACGGGGTCGCGCCGGGAAAGAGCGGGGGGTGCTGGTCGTTGAGTCAATTGCGGGAGGCGCGCTCCCTGTTCTGCAGGGTACCCGGAAAGCAGAAAAGGGAACAGGCAAATCTCAAGGCAAGAGCGTCTCTCACCCGCTCCTTTCCGTCGCTTGAGGTCACGAAGGCCACGGAGGAAAGCTTTGGTGGAAGATTTTTTACCTCTGTGACCTCCGTGGTCTCTAGTGAGCAAAGCGAACGGGTGAGAGATGCCTTTTGCCTCGGCCACGGCATGGGAGGAATTATCCAACACCGGCGATTTAAAACCAGAAACCGGTTGCCCCCGATGAGCCATCGGTGGTATAAGAACACCCTCTCCTGAACCACAGGGATCGCCCTGTGGTTTTTGTTTTGTCCAGACCGAAAGAAGAAGCGTCATGATCAGCGCCCACAACGTCGCCCTTGCCTACGGCAAGCGCATCATCTTCAAAGATGTCAATATCAAGTTCATCCCCGGCAACTGCTACGGCCTGATCGGCGCCAACGGTGCCGGCAAGTCGACCTTCCTCAAGATCCTCGCCGGCGAATCGGAGCCCGACAAGGGGGAGATCACCACCGGCCCCGGCGAGCGCATCGCCATGCTGCGCCAGGACCACTTCGCCTTCGACGAGGAGACCGTCTTCAACACTGTGATGATGGGGCACCAGGAGCTCTACCGGGTGATGGCCGAGCGCGAGGCGATCTACAGCAAGGGGGAATTCAGCGAGGAGGACGGCGTCCGCTCCGGCGAACTGGAAGCCGAGTTTGCCGAGATGAACGGCTACGAGGCCGAATCGGAGGCGGCGGTGCTGCTCAACGGGCTCGGCATCCCCGAGGCGCTGCGCCACAAGAAGATGAAAGAGCTCGAAGGGGGCGAAAAAGTGCGGGTGCTGCTCGCCCAGGCCCTCTTCGGCAGCCCGGACATTCTCCTGCTCGACGAACCGACCAACCATCTCGACCTGAAATCGATCGGCTGGCTCGAAGATTTTCTCGCCCGCTTCCAGAACACGGTCATCGTCGTCTCCCATGACCGTCACTTCCTCAACCAGGTCTGCACCCACGTCGCCGACATCGACTTTGGCAAGATCACCGTCTACGTCGGCAACTACGACTTCTGGTACGAAGCGAGCCAGCTCACCCTGAAGCAGAAACAGGAAGAGAACCGCAAGACCGCCGACAAGGCCAACGAACTGAAGGAGTTCATCCAGCGCTTCTCCTCCAACGCCTCCAAGGCGAAGCAGGCGACCTCGCGCAAGAAGCTGCTCGAAAAACTGACCCTTGAGGAGATGCCGGTCTCCTCGCGCAAGTACCCTTTTGTCGTCTTCAAGGCGGAGCGCCCCTGCGGCGACATCATTCTCGAGATCAAGGACCTCACCAAGAGCATCGACGGCGTCAGGGTCCTCGACAACTTCAGCCTTACCGTCAACAAGGGGGACAAGATCGCCTTCGTCGGCGGCGGGCCGCTGACCAAGACAACCCTGTTCCAGATCCTCGCCGGCGAGCTCGAGCCGGACAGTGGCAGCTTCCGCTTCGGCGTCACCATCACCAGCGCCTGTTTTCCCAAGGAGAACGGCCGTTTCTTCGAGAACGACCTGACCCTGATCGACTGGCTGCGCCAGTTCGCGCCGGGCGAAGGGGAGAGCTTCGCCCGCGGCTTTTTGGGGCGCATGCTCTTCTCCGGCGACGAGGCGACCAAGAAATCGAACGTCCTCTCCGGCGGCGAGAAGGTGCGCTGCATGCTCGCCCGGATGATGCTCACCGGAGCCAACCTGCTGATCTTCGACGAGCCGACCAACCACCTCGACCTTGAGTCGATCACCGCCCTCAACAACGGGCTGATCGCCTTCCCGGAGGTGATCCTCTTTGCCAGCCACGACCACAAGTTCCTCTCCACCGTCGCCAACCGCATCGTCGAGTTCACGCCGCGCGGCTACATCGACCGCAGCATGACTTTTGACGAATACCTGGAGAGCAACGAGGTGGCGAAGGTGCGGGAGGAATATTTCCAGGGGGAGGCAGCGCTGACCCTTTAATCACGCCGGCCCAGGCCGAATCGATGTTACACGAAGAGAGCGGCGCCTCAGAAGGGGTGCCGCTCTCTTCATGTAAGCTCCCTGGTTGGCTAGCGGCAGTAAAGCTCGACGACCTGCTGCTCGTTGACCTTTGCAGCGAGCTCCTCGCACTTCTGCAACTGGCCACCATGCTGCCCGGGCGGGGCGCCGCGGCGTTCAAGAAAGCGATCGGTCGAGGATGGTTTAGCAGGGCAACTTCGGTTCCCTCTTTCCAGAGCCGGCAGCCAAGGGAAACCTACCCCGCCTTCTCCAGCAGCACGGTGCTGAACTCGGGGAGCATGCGGTTCCTGATCACCCGGCAACCGAGCCGCCGGTAGCACTGGCGCACATCGAAATTGTATTCCCAGAGGATTCCGGAGAGGAGGAGCAGGGCGCCGGGCCGGGCCGCGGCCACCAGCTGCGAGGCGACCTGCAGCAGGATGTCGCCATAGATGTTGGCCAGCACCAGGTCGAAGCCGGTCTCGGTCAGTCGCTCCAGGGTCCCCTGGCAATGCTGCACGCGGCGAGCAACCTTGTTGTGGGCGCAGTTGCGGCGGCAGCTGGCCACCGCATCTGCCTCGATATCGACGCACCAGGCCGCACCGCCGCCGAGGAGGAGGGCGGCGATGGCGAGGATACCGGTGCCGCTGCCGAGGTCGAGAATCCGTTCGCTGTCGGAGAATCGCAAACCTTCCAGCGCCTCCAGGCAGCTGACGGTGGTTTCGTGTTCCCCCGAACCGAAGGCGCCGCGATCCATTACCAGGTTGATGCGACCGTCATCCGCCGGCGGGGTGCCCGGCGGGCAGATGCGGAAGCGCTCGCCGATCAGGAAGGGAGGGTAGGTCCCGGGCATGCTCAGCTCACTTGCCGCGCTTCTTGAACGGCGGCTTTTTGCCGCCGGGCCGGTCCCCACCCGGCTTGACGTAAGGGCGCCTGCCGGATGCCTGTTCCGACCGCGCCGCGGCGGGGCCGGCATCGACACTGAGCTTTAACTGCTGGCCGCAGACCCAGACCCCCTGCAGCAGGCGGATGACCTGCGGCGGCAGGTCGGCGGGCAGATCGACCAGGCTGAAGTCGTGGAAGAGCCGGATGGCGCCGATGTCGGCGCTGCTGAGCTGGGCCTCGTTGGTGATGGCGCCGACGATGTGGCGCGGCTCGACACCGTGGCTGCGGCCGACCTCGATGCGGTAGCGCTGCGACGGACCGCCGCGGGGGGCGACCCGCTCCCCGCGGGGCGCCGGCGCCCGAGAAAATTCCCGATCCTCGATGGCTGGCGGGTCGGCAGGCCCCTCATGCTGCAGCGGCTTCTCCTTCTGCACCAGGTAGGCCAGGGCGGCAGCGATGCGGCGGAAGCCGACGTCATACTCGTCCTGATAGCCGTCGATCAGCTCTTCGAAGAACTCGAGATCCTGGCTTTCGAGCGCCTCGGCGATCTGCTCCTTGAACAGGCCGATACGCCGATCGGTGATGTCCTGGCGACTCGGCAGGCTCATCGGCTTGATCGGCTGGCGGGTCGCCTGCTCGATGGCGTAGAGCATGCGCCGCTCGCGCGGGGCGACAAAGAGGATCGCCTTCCCTTCCCGGCCGGCGCGGCCGGTGCGGCCGATGCGGTGGACGTAGGCCTCGGTGTCGTAGGGAATGTCGTAGTTGACGACATGGCTGATGCGTTTGACGTCGAGGCCGCGGGCGGCGACGTCGGTGGCGATGACGATATCGAGGGCGCCGTTCTTGAGGCGCTCGATGGTCTTCTCCCGCAAGGCCTGGGTCATGTCGCCATTCAGGGGGGCGCAGGAAAAGCCGCGCGCCTCGAGCTTTTCCGCCAGTTCCACGGTCTCGATCCTGGTGCGGGCGAAGATCAGCATGGCGTCGAATTCCTCGGCCTCGAGGATGCGGGTCAGGGCATCGAGCTTGTGCAGCCCCTTGACCTGCCAGTACCACTGGGAGATCGTCTCGACGGTCGAGGTCTTGCTCTTGATGCGGATCTCGACCGGGTCCTTCATGTGCCGCCGGGCGACCTGCAGCACCTCTTTCGGCATGGTCGCCGAAAAGAGGGCGGTCTGTTTCGCGGCCGGGGTGTGCTTGAGGATCTCCTCGACATCGTCGATGAAACCCATCTTCAGCATCTCGTCGGCCTCGTCGATGACGACACAGGCGAGACGGTCGAGCTGCAGGGTGCCGCGGCGCAGGTGGTCCTGGATCCGCCCCGGGGTGCCGACCACCGCCTGCACGCCCCGCTGCAGCTGGCGCAACTGGGCGAGCATGTTCTGGCCGCCGTAGACCGGCAGCACCTGGAATCCGTCGAGATGGCGGGCGTAGGTCTGCATCGCCTCGGCGACCTGCAGTGCGAGCTCGCGGGTCGGGGTGAGAACCAGGATCTGCGGGTAGCGCAGCTTCGGGTCGAGGCGGGAGAGGAGCGGCAGGGAGAAGGCGGCGGTCTTGCCGGTGCCGGTCTGCGCCTGGCCGAGGAGGTCGCGCCCCGCCAGCAGCGGCGGAATGCTCTGCGCCTGGATCGGCGAGGGGACTTCGTAACCGACTTCGTCGATGACCTTGAAGATAGCGGGTGCGAGGTTCAGTTCGGCAAAGGTGATGGTCTTCTCTTCAGACATGGGAAACCTAAGGGGGAAGTGCTCGTCGGGTGGTGAAGGGAGGGATCGAGCAGAGGGATAAGTCCTTGTCGGCGCAAAGCTTCTCCTTCCCCTTGTGGAAAGGAATCCGGCAGGCCGCACCTTAACCCATCCCGAAGAGAAGCGCCAACAATTTTCCAAGGGGGAAATGGAAAGAATCCTGCCAAAGCAGGCAAGGAGCCTTCACAACCTGCGGAGGAAGACCCACAGCCACGGCAGCAACGCCGCCAGGGTTCAGTTGCAAACTAGCCGCGACAAACTTCCCGCCGATGCCCGACACTGAGAGCCAGGACGACGAGCTGTTCATCGCGAACCTCGCAGAGGATGCGATAGCCACCGACCCGGCAACGCCAGAGACCGGCCAACTCACCGGGACGAGACCGGCTCAGGCCCCGAAGGTCCCGGTCCAGAGCCCCTTGAAGAAATGACGGGCATTGCTGCCGAGAACGCGGCTGTCGTACCCCCCTTCCTGGATTACCACCGTCGGCAGGCCGAGGGCGGCGAGCATGCGGCCGTTTTCGACGAAGTCCGGCCCTTTCAGGCTCCAGGTCCCGGTCGGGTCGCCATTGGCGGTGTCGAGGCCAAGGGCAATCACCAGGAACTCCGGCTTGAAGCGCTGGATGCGCCGGATCGCCCTGCTGAGCGCCACCCGGTAACCGGCACCGTCGAGATGTTCGGGGAGCGGCAGGTTGAGGTTGTAGCCGAGACCGTGGTCGACACCGGTCTCATCCTCGAAGCCATTGAAATAGGGATAGGCGAAGCGCGGATGGCCGTGGATGGAGACCGTCAGGACGTCGCGGCGGGAATAGAAAATATCCTGGGTACCGTTGCCATGATGGTAGTCGATGTCGAGGATTGCCACCTTGCCGTATTCGCACAACTCCTCGGCGGCGAGGGCGGCGTTGTTGAAATAGCAGAAGCCGCCGAAGGCGCGCCGCTCCGCATGATGCCCGGGCGGCCGCACCAGGGCATAGGCGAGGCGTTGCCCTTCGAGAACCCAGCGCGCCGCGGTCAGGGCGCAGTCGGCGGCGCGTTTGGCGGCAAGAAAGGCGTTGTGGGTCAGCGGTGTGAAGGTATCGATGCAGTAGTAGCCGGCCTTGACCGCCATCTCCTTGGGCGGCCTGGCGGCGTTGCGCACCGGGAAGACATAGGGGTAGAGCGCCTTGTTGGCCGGCAGGCCGGCACACATCGTCTTCAGGTAATCGACGAAATCGGGGGCATGGATGCGCTTGAGGTGGCGTTCGGCAAAGCGCCGCACCGGGACGCGATAGAAAAGCCCGGTCGGTTCGATTTCGCGCAGGATCGAACGGATGCGCACCGGCGACTCGACGTAGCCGCGCTCACGGATGTGGTGAATGTCATGCTGATCGTTGACCACCAGGGCGATCTGGCGGTCGACAGGGTGGCGATCGAGGGGCACCGGACGCGCCACCTCCTTCTTGAGATAACGGAAGGGGCGCAAGCGCACCGGGTCGTCCTGGAAGGAGTTGACCACCATGTCGATGTAGGACTGGGGACAGAGATCGGCATATTTGCGCTCGAGGATGGCACGAACGATCTTGCGCGCCCGCGCCGCCGGCAACTCCACCCCCTGGCCGAGGTCATCGAAGACCAGGAAGGGGGGATTGTCGTCCCCCGCCTTGACCGGTGTCTCGTAGGCGGTCCCGGCGATCGGCCGGACACCGTACTGCTCGTAGAACTTCAGCCGCGCCCGGTTCTGGGCGAGAATCTGCGGGTCGCGGCAGAGCGCCGGATCGTCGGGGAGACACTCCATGAAGATGCCGACCACCCCCAGCCCGCGCGCCTCGGCCCGTAGTCGTTCGTAGAGGGCGCCGCCGATGCCACGCCCGGTCATCTTTTCCGCCGCCGAGATGTACTCGAGGTAGCAGAATTTCAGGTCGGGGGCATGCAGCAGCAGGGCGAATCCCTTGACCCCCTCCCCCTTGTCGTCCTCGGCCACCGAAAGGATCGACCGAAAGCGGTATTTCAGCGGGTTGGTCAACTGCTCCGGAAGTTTCCTGATGTCCTTTTTATCAAGGGCGGGGAACTGGTCGCGGAGAATCTGCTGGACCTGGGCGATCGCCTGGCGGTTGACCGGCAGGACCGTGTCGTAGATGCGGCGGATGCGGAACATCGGGGGCCTCGGCAGGGGGGAACGATTCGAACAACACGAGATAGTTGTACCATGAATCGGGCCGCTCAGCTATCGGCCGTTAATGCATCCCCGCCGGCGCCTCCCCCTCCCCTTTCTTCAGCAGCAGCAGAAACGGGATGACCGCCAGAAAGGCGATGCCGAGAATCCAGAAGATGTGATTGTAGGAGAGCATCCCTGCCTGGCGCCGGATCATGCCATAGATCATCGCCAGGGCGGTCTGCTCGGCCTCGCTCGCCGGCACGCCGCGGGCCACCGCGGCCTGGGTCAGGGTGGCGACCTTTTGCTGGAAAGCCGGGTTCATCGGGTTGGCGTGGGCGACGAGGACGTTCTGGTAAAGCTGGGAGAAGCGGGCGAGCAGGGTCGCCGAGACGGCGATGCCGACGCTGCCGCCAATGTTGCGCAGCAGGTTGTACATGCCGGTGGCGTTCCCCATCTCCGGTTTTGGAATCACCGACAGGGTGGTGGTGGTCAAGGGGACGAAAATCATGCCGAGACCGAGGCCTAATACCATGCGCGGCCAGACGAAATCCCAATACGAAGCCTCGAGGGTGAAACCCTGCATGATGAACATGGCGCTGGCGCCGATGCAGAGGCCGCAAAAGACTATATAGCGTCCCTGCACCCCCCGGGAGAGGGCGGCGCCGACGAAGGGCATGGTGCAGAGGGTCACCACGCCCCCCGGCGCCAGGACCATGCCGGCGAGGGTGGCGTCATACCCCATCAGGGTCTGCAAAAAGAGCGGGATCAGCATGATCGCGCTGTAGAGGCAGAAGCCGAAGATGAACATCAGGAAGTTGCCAGCCGAATAGGAAACGTATTTGAAGAGACGCAGGTTGACGATCGGGTGGGAATGGCGCAGTTCGACCAGGACCAGGGCGACCAGCGAGACCGCCGAGACCAGCGCGAAGGCGATGATGAAACCCGAGTCGAACCAGTCTTCCTGCTGCCCCTTGTCGAGCACGATCTGCAGGGAACCAAAGCCGAGAACCAGCAGCGCCAGCCCCCAGTAGTCAATGGAAATCTTCTGCCGGTTGCGCAGGTACTCGGGGTCAAAGAGGAAGGCGGCGGCCATGATCACGGCGATGACGCCGATCGGCAAATTGATGTAAAAGATCCAGCGCCAGTTGAGCTGGTCGGTGACGTACCCCCCCAGGGCCGGGCCGATGATCGGCCCGAACATGGCGCCGATGCCGAAGATCGCCATCGCCATCCCCTGCTCCTTCGGCGGGAAGGTCTCCATCAGGATCGCCTGGCTGTTGGGGATCAGGGCCCCTCCGGCCGCGCCCTGCAGGATGCGAAAGAAGATCAGAAAGCCGAGGTTGGGCGCCGCGCCGCAGAGAAAGGAGGCGAGGGTAAAGAGGACGATGCAGGTGATCAAAAAGCGCTTGCGGCCGAACATCCTGGAGAGCCAGCCGGTCATCGGTAGCACCACGGCGTTGGCGACCAGGTAGGAGGTCAGCACCCAGGTGATCTCATCAGTGCCGGCGTTGAGGCTCCCCTGCATGTGCGGCAGGGCGACGTTCGCCACCGAGGTGTCGACGATCTCCATGATCGTCGGCAGCATCACGGTGATGGTGATCAGCCACTTGTTAACGGGTTTGGCGTCGCTCATTGCAGAGGCTCTTTATAGGTCCTAAAGGTCCCATAGGACCTATGATTTTCCGCTCTTTCAGTGGAACGGATTGAGCGTCTCAAGGATGTCCCCCAACGAGCGACCGGTGTAGACCGTCGGCACCACGCTCATGCCGACCCGCAGCATGTGGCCGGGGTCGGTATCGGCATCGATGACGATCTTGACCGGAATGCGCTGCACCACCTTGACATAATTGCCGGTGGCGTTTTCCGGTGGCAGCAGGGAGAAAGCGGCGCCGGTGCCGGCCATGATGCTGTCGACCCGGCCGGTAAAGGTGCGGCCCGGGAAGGCATCGACGGTAAATTCGACCTTCTGCCCGGGCTCCAGGTGGGTAAGCTGGCTCTCCTTGTAGTTGGCGACGATCCACGGCTCCTCGAGCCGGACCAGGGCGAGGAGCGGCTGGCCGGCCTGGACATTGCTGCCGACCTCCACCGACTTGCGGGTAACGTAACCGGCCACCGGCGCGACGAGGCGGGTATAGGCGAGGTCGAGGCGCGCCGACTCCACTTCGGCAGCGCGCTCGGCGATGCGGGCGGCCTGGCCATCGTCGCCGACAGCTCCAACCTGGGATTCGGCGCGGGCCAGGTTCTGCCGCGCCTGGTTGACGCTCTCCCGCGCCACCTTCGCCGCGGTGCGCAGCTGGTCGAGGCGTTCGCCGGGAATCACCTCGCGGGCAAAGAGGGCTTCGCCGCGGGTCAGGTCGAGCTCCGCCTGATCGGCCTGGGCCCGGGCCTGGCCGAGGGCGGCGCGCGCCGCAGCAACCGCGGCGCGTTCGCCGCCGACGGTATTGCGGGCAATCGCCAGGGCGGCCTGCGCCTTGTCGAGGCGGGCACGATAGGGCGCCGCGTCGAGCTCGACCAGCAGATCACCGGCGGCCACCGGCTGGTTATCCGCCACCGCGACCGTTTCGACATGCCCGGCCACCCGCGCCGAGATGAGATGGATGTGCCCGGCGACAAAAGCATCATCGGTGACCAGTTCGATCTTGCTCTTGTACCAGAGCCAGCTGCCGGTCACCACGCCAGACAGGATCAGGACGAGCAGGATCAGGCCGATCCGGCGTCGCCCGCCGTTGGTCTTCGCTTCCTTATCGCTGCCGGAAGATGTCTGCTCTGGCTTTTCCGCTGCAGTTTCACTCATGATGAATCCCTCAAAGGGCGCCGATGGCACGCTGGACCCGGGCCAGGGCGAGCTGATATTCAAATTGGGCACGATAGAGATCGGTACGGCTCTGCGTCAGCAGGGTCTGGGCATCGAGGACTTCGGTGGCGGTCCCCACCTGCTCGCGGTAGCGGTTCTGGTTGAGGCGCAGGTTCTCCTGCGCCTGGCGGATCGCAGCTTCCATCACCGCGATCCGCTGCGCCGCCACCGCCGCATCGTTGCGGGCGCTGCGGTAATCGAGCAGGGCCTGCTGCTCCAGGTCGGCCAGCACCCGGCGCTCCTGGTCGAGCCGCTGGCGGGCGGCACGCAGCCGGGCGCTGCTGGCGCCGCCGTCGGCGAGGTTGACGCGCAGCCCGAGGGTGGCGCTATAGATGGTCTGTTCCTTGACGTGACTGTTCTCGACATAGTCGGCGCCAAGGTGGGCAAAGAGCTCCGGCCGGAATGCCCCTTGCGCCTGCTGGACCCCGGCTTGCGCGGCGGTCACCTGCTGCTGCTGCGCGGCGATCTCCGGGCGACTGGCGATGGCGGCCGCATCAGGCACCGACGGCAAGGCGAGATCCGTCTCGGGATGGAGCTCGGCACGGGCCGCGGTTGGCCGTCCGGTCAGGTAGTTGAGTTGCAGCCAGGCATTCTCGAGCGCACCGCTGCGGGCGAGCTGCTGCTGCCGGGCGGATGCGAGACGAACCTCGGCCTGCAGCACGTCGTTGCGGGTCACCATCTGCTGTTCAAACAAGGCCTTGGCCACCCGCAGATGGGCCTCGGTCTGGGTCACCTCCTCGGCGGCTGCCTGCAGCAGCTGCTCGGCAATGAGGACCTGGAAATAGGCGACGCCGGTCTGCAGAAAGAGATCCTGCTCGCGGCCCGCATAGGCAAAGCGGGCCTTGCGCGCACTGGCATCGGCAGCGGCGACCTTCCCCGCCGAACGACTGAAATCGTAAAGAAGCTGCTCGGCGGCGAGGCCGAAATGGGCATAGTTTTGATCCTGGGTCGCTTCGCTAAGGCCGCCGATCACCACCTGCTGCGGCGCCTGCTGCGCCGTGTAGCCGGCCTCCAGATCGAGCCGTGGGCGATAAATACCGTGTGCTTCCTTGCTCTGTTCGGCGGAAATCTCCGCCGATGAACTACCCCGCAGCAAGCTACGGGGTATCAAAAAGCGTTAACTGCTCGCGGTGCAATTGCTGATACTCTTTTTCTCGGCCTTGATTTCTAACATAGGTCGCAATGGTTTTCTCATTACCCTTTTGGCCTACAGTGTTCACAAAATAGCCCTTTGTCCAAAATTCGCCACCCCATAGTTGCTTTTTAACCGATGGGACTCGTTTGAATATTTCTCTGGCCGTAATGCTTTTGATGACTCGTGCAATCTGCGTTGGGCTGTACATTGGAACCGACTGCACCAAAAAGTGAACATGGTCTTTGTCGGTCCCAATTTCTACGAACTGAATCTCGTATCTTTTGGCGATCTCAAGGCAGACCTCTTTGAGCCAGCCATCAACCTCTGGGGTGAAAACAACCCGGCGGTATTTTGCTGGGCAAACAAGATGGTATAACAGCACAGAAACATTATGACTTTTGTGTACATATTCGCTCATGTCGCCAATATTTCATATTGGCGATAGCGAAGCAAGCTTCGGGGAATTGGACCCCCCTGAGATTAACGCCGCCGCCTGCAGGGTCGGGTTCTGCTGCCGGGCGAGGGCGAGACAGTCGGCCAGACTCAACGATTCGGCGCCGACGGTTGTCGGCAGGAGGAGCAGGCAGCCAAGGAGCAGTCTGCCAGAGAGACTAATCATGGTTACTTCCCCTTATTTTGGCCAAAAGGCGGCAGAGCTCTTCGTACTCGCCCGGTGCGAGAGCGGCGACTACCTGGCGGCGCACGCCGAGCGCCACCGGTGTCAGTACCTTCTCCAGGGCACGTCCTTTAGCGGTCAGACAGACCCGCCAGGCGCGGCGATCGGCAGGATCGGGCCGGCGGTGAACCAGGCCGAGCTTCTGCAGGCGATCGAGCAGGCCGCTGAGCGTGGTGCGATCGATTTCGGTCTTCTCGGAGAGCGCGGTCTGGGTCCGGCCATCCTCCTGCCAGAGGAAGGCGAGCAGTGCGAATTGCGCCGGGGTAATGCCGTGGGGGGCAAGCAGATCACGAAATTGCGCGTAGATGCGCTGGTGCGCCTTGGCCAGCAGAAATCCAAGGCTGCTCTCGATATTCAACCCATCCACGAGAACCTCCAGATGCTTTCCGTGCGAATAATCAGCATACTTTCCATGCGCCAACTTACTGCCGCTGGGCATTTCAGGTCAAGGGGCAGGAAAAATTTTTTGCGCCGTATAAGCCCTTGACCGCCCGACTGCTTCTTTCTATAATCCACAGCACTTTCGCCAACCAGCTCACCGAGAAAGAATCGGTATCCAGGTTTGGGGGTGTGGTGAAATTGGTAGACGCACTGGACTCAAAATCCAGCGGGCGCAAGTCCATGTCGGTTCGACTCCGACCACCCCCACCAACCAATGAGAAAGCCCGCCACCACTTAGGTGACGGGCTTTCTCTGTTCTGAAACATTGATTTCATTCGAAGAGGGGGACGAAAAAAAGCCCCCGCCGGAGCGGGGGCCAGTAATGGGCTAAAGCTGATTTACGGACGGCTGGCCACGCCGGTAACGGTGTCGCCACGGAGCCAGGCAACGGCCTCGGGGTAGAGAGCGACATCGATAGTGATGCTGCCGTCCAGGACGCCGTTGTCAAGCCAGTCGATGGAATCGAACAGCAGGCGCTTGACGTAGTAGCGGTTGTGGGCATAGCCGCCGGCGTCGTTGCCCGGGATCAGGCTGTTCTGGAAGGCCCGGTGATCGTTATCGGTGCCGGTGGCGGCAGCAACAACACCGCCGGTATAGTTGGTCTGGCCGTTGGCCTGGTTCAACGTGTCCTTGAGGAGCTGGCCGGCTTGCTGGTAACCAAGGGACTCCTCCTCCAGGAAGGCCGCGGCAGCAGCAGCGGTTCCGTCACCAGCCACGAGGTCGGTGGTGGTCAGGGCGGCACCGTGAGCCCCGGTGTGGCAATTGATGCAAGCCTCGGAGTTGAGGCCGACGACCACGCCGGCAGCATCTTTCTCGACCACTGCGAAGGTGTGGTCAGGCTGACCCGCAGCCCCGTTCATGTGACAAACGGCGCAGGGGCCGGCGTCGGTGTTGCCGGTGGCATCGTCGGCAGGGGTGCCGAGAATGTCATGTTCGAAGTAGGACGGCTTGGAGTAATCCAGGCCGACATACTCGCCGCCGACATGGGTCAGGTTGCTGAACAGGATGGCACCGGCAATCCCGTGGTGGGAGGCACCGTAACCGCTGGTGCTGACCGGAACGTCGCTGGCATTGCCGCGGGCCGAGTGGCAGACCAGACAGGTGTTGGAGCTGCCGACATCAGGGAAGTCAATCGGCAGACTGTTGTAGGTGTAACCTGCGGTCACAGCAGCCTTAACGCGGAGATCGCCGGCATTGTTGCTATGGCAGGCCCAGCAGTAGAGCATCTCGTTCTGCCCGGAGGGGGTAATCGCACCGGTAGTAGCGTCCTTCGACCAGCCGACCAGGGCCGAGAAGTCATTGTTGGCCGCATCGTAGTTGGCCGGATCGGCCGCGTAGTTCTTGAAACCGGTGGAAGTATGGCACTGCTGGCAAGACTGGCGGTTGGCGGCATCCCAGTCATAGTGGACAAAAGCGTTATCCGCAGCGGCGACGCCGGCTTTGCGGTAGATGTCGACGGCGGCCCAATCATGGTCGGTCAGGCCCGCGTCAGCCACGGCCTGCTTCTTGATAGCGATGATGTCGCCGCCATGGCCCGATTCGGCCCACTGCTCATTAATGGTGATATCGGCCGCATGGACGTTGTGGCAGTCGCGGCAGGAGCGCTCATTGGCCGGATCCATGGTATAGCCTTCAACCACGTTGGTCGTCTCCGGATCGTCGAAGTGGGTCGAGGCTATGACCCGGGAATAGCGGGCGGCATGATAGATCAGGTCGCCGCTGGCGCCGTCGCTGGAGGTAGAGCCGGGCAGTTTGGAAACGGCAGCTCCGATCTGGGCGTCGTGGCGCTGGTGGCAGTTGGTGCAGGTGGCATATTCGGCCGAAGCCACCACCTTCAGGGACGCACCGCGCCCGCTGGTCTGTTCGTTTTCCAGCAGTTTGCCAGGATTATGCGGGTCATGGCAGGTACGGCACTGGATCGGCGACGGGTTCTCGACTTCCGTGACTGTGACCAGGCTTTCAAAGGTATCGTAATCCTTGTACTGGCGCGCCCCTTCATCGGTGTGACACTTGGAGCAGGGGGCCCCGGTATGAATCTTGGTGTGCGGGCTGGCGACGTAATCCGCAAGGATGTTGTTTCCTTCCGGATGGTAGGTGATGTGGCTCGGCATCTCGGTGGTCCAGCGGCTGTTGTGACACTGGCCGCAGGCATTGAAGTCGGGGGTCGCGCTGGGGATCGGACCGACGCCGAAGTGCTCGCCACCGGCGCCGTGGCAATTTTCGCAGCCGACCGCAGCGAGACCGCCGGCGGGGACGTCGGCCGGATCGATCAGCCCCTCGAGGGTCGGGCCGTCACCGATGGGATCGTGACAGCTCAGGCAGAGTGCTTCTGAGGTCGCCGCGACATGGGTGCTATGCACAACGTGCTTGCCGACCAGGTACTTGTCGACCTCGGCAGCACTCCAGGAGAAATCTTCGTGACAGCCAATACAGGTGCCGGAGCCAACATAGGCGACACTGGTCACCGGGTCACTGCCGAGATTAGCACCACCTGTGGTGGTGCTGCCGCTGGAGTCGCGATTGCTGCCGCACCCCGAGAGGGTCAGCGCCAGAGCCGCCGCAAGAGCGAGAGAAACTAACTTCGTGGTTCGCATGCAAACCTCCTATGCGTGGGTTAAGGATGTAATTAATGGCATTTCCGACAGGTTTTGCCGCCACTGGCCCGGTCGAGACGGCCGCTGAAATCGCTGAAGTCCTTCGGATGGGGGTTGACCATCAGCCCGCTCTTTGCGCTGTGGCATTTGAGGCAGATATCCCCGTCCGGGTGGCAGGCCTGGCAGGTCGCCAGGTTCTTGCGCGCTTCGCGGCTGTGCCGGCTCGACCATTCGTGCGACGGCAGCACCGAGTTCGGGTGGCAGGTCTGGCAGCTGTCCGCGGGAAAGGTCTCGTGCGGCGTCCCGGAAACGGTCAGGTCGCTCCAGCTGCGCCGGTGCGAGTCGAGGGCGAGGTCGGCCGGGGCGAACTGCTCGTGGCACTCGAGGCAGAAGTTCTGCTCGTGGCAGCTGCTGCACAACTGCGGGTCGGTGCGCGCGGCGATCGGGTGGGTGACGTGAAAGTCGCTGCGATGGACGTTGACCATGGCGTTGCCAAAGGCCCCCATCTCGTCGGCGCGCCCGGCGTCGCTGTGGCACTCGAGGCAGAAGTCCTGCTGGTGGCAGGCGCTGCAGTCGATGGCGCCATTCTTGGCGGCCGGACGGTGGTTGAAGGCCCAGACCGGGCCATGCGTCTTCAGCCCCGGAAAGGTAACTTCTTCGACAAAGGCTTTCTCGTGGCATTCGAGGCAGACCGTCTCGGCCGGCTTGATCGCTTCGGCCCCTTCGACGTGGCAGGTAGCGCAGGCGGCATCGTCGAGATAGGTCAGGTGAGTGGCGTGGTCGAATGGGGCGCCCAGCGCCGGCGCCGCCCAGAGGGTGGCAAGGGCCAGGATGGCTAACAGGCTTCGAATCATATCGTCACTCCTTGACTTAGAAGAGGATGTTAAGACGGACGCGGCCGCGGTTGTAGTAGTCGTACAGGTCGCTCTCCACCCGCTCGAGCTTTGCCTGGACATTGACCTTCTTGGTCAGGTACGCCGTGGCGTCGACCCAGTAGCGGCTGCTGGTGGTGTCGTCGCTGGTCTCTTCCAGCCGCCGCTGCAGCACGTCGACCTCGGCGCCGGCGCCGGCCTGCAGGTACTTGTTGAAGAGGTAGGAGCCGTGCAGCTTCACCCCGCGCAGGTCCTGGCCGTCGCCGTCCTCGCGCCAGACCCCGGAGAGGTAGCCGGCAAAGCGCTCGGTGCGGATCTTTTCGACCCCGGCCTCGAAGACGTAGGCGTCGTCGAAATCCTGGTACATTTCCCAGGTGCCGCGGCCAAAGGCCCTTAAGCCCTCGCCGAGCCGAACGTTGTATTCGGCCATCAGCTCCTGGTACTCGCTGACGGCGAAGACCGAGTAGATCGAGGTCGAAGAGAAGACCGGCAGGGAGTAGAGGTACTCGGTGCGCAGGTTCCACTTCTCGCTGCGGTGGTAGTTGGCCCCGGCCAGGAAGTAGGAGACGCTGTTGCTCAGATAGTCGAATTGCACCTCAGTGTAGAGGTTGAGCAGGTTGCGCCAGTCGTAGTCGGCATCGAAGCCGAACATCTCGTTGGCGAGTTCGCTGTCGCTCCAGCGCTGCAGGTAGGAGACGCCGAGGTGGAGGCCGTCGAAGAAACTCCCGGACAGCTTCAGCCCGCCGATCAGGTCCTTGGCACTGTAGCCGCTGTAGTAGGCGACATCACCACCGCCGAAGAGGCTGACCTTGAGGGGGCCGAGGTTGTTGTAGTCGAGGTAGAGGCCGTCCATCAGCGAGGCGCCGGCGGTGGTCGCGATGAACTGGCGGCCGAGCTTGACGTCGAGGTTCTTGACCAGCCCCTTCTTCTCCAGGTAGCCGTAGTAGAGGCGGCTGTCGGCGTCGACCTCGTCGTTGAGATCGACCCCGAGGCGGCCGTAGCCGCGGAAATTGAGCCCGGCGCCGTCGAGATCCTTGACGTTGAGCAGCAGGTACTCGTAGGTGGGAAGCGCGGCGTCACCCTGGGCGTCGTCGTACCATTCGAGTTCGGTGCTCGAGCGCCCCGACACCGAGACCGCCAGCGCCTGACCCGCCGCCCCCAGGGCCAGCAGAAACACCGCTGCGCAGATCGTCATTCGCTGCCAAATCCTCATGTTGCCTCCTTCGAATTTAAATGTCCTTGATCCCGAACCCTGCTCCGCTGGTGACGCGCGACCAACCTACGGAAATCAGTACAGGCAAGAGCTGCCTGGCCTCATTGCGCGAGCACGCACCTGAACAGTGCGGAATTCTACAGAAACTTTTTCCGGAGCGGGGTTAAGTTCTCAATAAGAAGGGTAAAGAAGTATTAAGGGGCCCCGGAATAGTGCAGTTCTCTCCCCCTGGCCCCGGACAAACGGGGGCGAGACAAGCCGACTTTACATTTCTTTACATTGGTGGCAGGGACTTTACGTTAATATGGCTGGAGACGAGGGATTAATGACCAAACAGGCGAATCGCATCCTGATTATTGACGACGATGTCGAACTCTGCGAGCTCCTGAAGGAATACCTGGGGCCGGAAGGGTTTGTCGTCGAATCGTCCCAGGACGGCGAATCCGGAGCCGAACGGGCCATCGGTGAAGAGTTCGAGCTGGTGGTACTCGATATTATGCTGCCGGGAATGAGCGGGCTCGATGTGCTGCGCCGGATCCGGCAAGTGTCCAAGATAGCGGTGGTTATGCTCACCGCCCGCGGCGATGAAATCGATCGCATCGTCGGGCTCGAACTGGGCGCGGACGACTACATGCCCAAACCGTTCAATCCGAGGGAGCTGGTGGCGCGCATCCGTGCCGTGCAGCGTCGCCTCCGGCCGGCCCCGGAGCCACACCAGGTCCGCCGGGGTCAGGGAGTGGGGTTGACGGTCGGCGACATCTTCCTCGATCAGCGCACCCTGACCGCAAAACAGAAGGGGGTTCCCCTCGAGTTGACTGCCGTAGAGTTCGCCCTGCTCGCCATCCTGCTGCGCAACGCCGGCGCGGTCGTCACCCGGGAAGATCTGGTGCAGTCGGTTTTGGGGCGGGAGCTCTCCCCCTATGATCGCAGCATCGATGTCCACATCAGCAACCTGCGCCGCAAGCTCGGTCCCTTGAGCGACGGTAGCGACCGGATCAAAACCCTGCGCGGAACGGGGTACCAGTACCTGGTGCCGGAACAGAAGGACATTCCGGAAGCATGAGGAACAGTGTTTTCAAGAAAATCTTCCTCTGGTTCTGGCTCGCCATGACCATGATTGGCGCGACAGTGGTCATTCTGGCCCTGACCACCGGCAGCGACGGCGAAGACCGCGCCATGCGCCAGCGCCGTTACCGGATCGAAAGCCAGCAATTGATCAAGGCGTACCGCGAAGGGGGGGGCGCCGCCTTCCAGAACCAGCGCCGCCTTCTCGAGGAGAAAACTGGCGCCCGCCTTTTCCTCCTCCACAACAATGGCGACGGTGTCATCGATGAGCGGCTCGATCCCGCCCTTATTCCCTTGGTAAAACTGGCGGCCGAGACCCATGTCAACCAGGTTCAGTCCGGGGACGAGGAAATCTGGATCGCCTATCCGGCGACAGAAGAGTATGTTTACCTGATCAACAGAACCCGCCCCAATCCTCTCGCCACCATCCTCGACCCGCGCGCCCTCGGGCTGCGTATGATCATCACCTTTATCGTCGCCGGTGTGGTCTGCTTCCTCCTCGCCCGTTCGCTGACCGCTCCCATCGGCAGGTTGCGGCGAGCGACCAGGGCCTTCGCCGACGGCGCCCTCTCCACCCGGGTCAATCCGCCTGCTGGTAACAATGACGAGATTGCCGGACTAGCGCGGGATTTCGACCAGATGGCGGCGCGCATCGAACACCTCATCAAGGCCGAGCACCGCCTGCTGCAGGATATCTCCCATGAACTGCGGTCGCCTCTGACCCGACTGGGCCTGGCCCTTGAGTTGACCCGGCAGCATGCGCCTCCCGAGGCGACCCCTTCCCTCGACCGGATCGAGCGGGAGGCCGGCCGGCTCAACGAGTTGATCGGCCAACTGCTGACCTTGACGATGTTGGAGAGCCAGGCCGGCACCACTGCGTGGGAAGCCACCGACTTGCAGAGTCTGCTTACTGAAATTGTTCTCGACGCCGATTTCGAAGCGCGCAGCAAAGGCTGCCGGGTCGATCTGGTGGCGGCAGTTGCGGTAACGGTCTCAGCATCCCGGGAACTGCTGCGGCAGGGAATCGAGAATGTCATACGCAACGCCATTCGCTATACCGCCAGAGACTCGACCGTGACTGTCGCCCTGACGACGACCTGCAGCGAAGGGGAAGCGAAAGAGGCGCTGATCGTCGTTCGCGATAACGGCCCGGGAATTTCCGAAGCGCTGCTGGAAAAGGTCTTTTTCCCCTTCTTCCGTACCGAGGAAGCGCGGGACCGCCAGAGCGGTGGCTACGGCCTCGGCCTAGCGATAACCCGGCGGGCAGTTCGCCTGCACCGCGGAAGTGTTACCGCCAGAAATGCCAAGGACGGCGGGCTAATGGTCGAGATCCGCCTGCCCCTCGGAGCAACTACCTAGACGAATCACCCGCCGATCCGTTTACCACAGGCGCCCTCGTCCATCCCGCCGGAGAAGGCGGAGCATCGGGTAGGAGGCGGGGTCGCCCCCGCCGTCCTCCCACACCACCGTGCGTACGGTTCCGTACACGGCGGTTCACAAGGCGCTCTGAAAGCGGCGGTGCTGATCGGTCAAGCGGATCAGCCCCAAGTAGCGAAAGAAGGATGTCGGATACGCTTCATTCATGTGCGAGGCCCCTGAGTTCCACCAGGGGCCTCGCCCGTTCGTGGCCGATTTCCACGCCCGGGCTTCCGGCAATCCCCGCTGCATCAACCTCTTGGCCCGGGTATAGGGGCGCTTCCACTGTCGCCATAGAATGCAGCGCAGCTTCCGCCGCAGCCATTTGTCCAGTTCTTCGAAGATGCCTTTGACCTCCGCCAGGCGGAAGTAAGAGGCCCACCCCCGTAGCTTCGGGGTGATTTCTTTGATGACCTGAGCGAGACTGCGTCCCCTCCCCCGTCGGCAGACCTTCCTGAGTCCGGCCTTGAACCGCTTCACTCTCGACTCCGCCACTTTGAGGCGGGGTTTCTTGTGAAAGGTCATGCTGTAACCCAGAAAGACCCTTTTCCAAGGACGGTCGACGGCGCTTTTGGCGACGTTGACCTTGAGTGCCAGCCGCTCCTCCAGGAACCGGGTGAGACTGGCCATGACCCTTTGGCCGCTGCGCCTGGTCTGCACGTAAATGTTGCAGTCGTCGGCGTAGCGGCAGAAGGCGTGACCGCGCCTCTCCAGTTCCTTGTCGAACGCGTCGAGCAGGATGTTCGACAGAAGAGGTGAGAGGGGACCACCCTGCGGCGTCCCTTCCACCCTCTGCGACACAAGCCCGCCTTCGAGCACTCCGGCTTGCAGGTACCGCCGGATGAGCAGCAATACCCGCTTGTCTTCGACCTTACGGGCGACCCGCGACATGAGGATGTCGTGGTTCACCCGGTCGAAGAACTTCTCCAGGTCGATATCGACCACCCAGCGCTTGCCGTCGGCCACATGCCGACGGGCGGCTCTAACCGCCTGCCAGGCACTCCGTCCGGGACGATACCCGTAGGAGCTGTCGGAGAAGTCCGGATCGAATAGCGGCGTCAGCACCTGATGCAGCGCCTGCTGAATGAGCCGATCGCACACCGTGGGGATTCCCAGGGTGCGCACTCCCCCGTCGGGCTTCTCGATTTCCACCTTCCGCACCGGCTGGGGGCGATACGTCCCATTCAGCAACTCTTCCCTGATGGTCGGCCACTTCTCCTTGAGAAAGCCGCGTAGCTCGCCCGTCGTCATCTCGTCGATGCCGGGGGCGCCCTTGTTGGCTTCCACTCGTTCAAGGGCCGCCATCATGTTCGGGCGGCTGACGACGTCTTCCATCAGCCCCCTTTCCGCTTTCGTCCAGGAAGGGTCTCTCGTTGCCGTGACGTTTGACGCACCGCTCCCATGCTCTGGCGGCTTCCGGCCGCTGCCCTCCGGGACGGCTCCCGGTATCTCGACCGGGACTTCTGCTGCTCTTGTCGTCATCGAAACGCGAGTCTCCTGAAACGACGCCTCGTGTTCGGCCCTTTGCCGGGTGGTTACTCCGGCTACTACGGCCTCTGCTGACTTCTGCCGGCCCGTCCCGACACCTTACGGTGACGGTAGCACGAGGCAGACCGACAGATCTCCCAGGGTAATGCGCGTGACCTTCCTCCCATCTACCCGCCGCATCTACAGCCCCACCCTCCCGGATGGCTATCGGGCTTTGAAGATATTGGCCTTCTCGCCCGGATGAGACTGCCTCATGCGGTTTCTGTTCGTCGGACCGGGATTTTGCCTGCGGCTTCCTTCAGATTCCACCTCGCGATGGACACCCTTGCCGTCCGGCTAGCGGTTCCCGCCATCAGGGTCCGCAGGGGACTTGCACCCCCAAGTCACTGATTCACCACCACAGTGAATCAGACAGCGCCAGTCAAGGCGCTACGCGCCATGCCTGGCGCACCAAAAAAAACCGCCGGGGCCCCCTGGGCTCCGGCGGTTTTCATTCATGGCGAACGGTTTTGCCGTTAGCGCAGCAGGCGGGCCAGATAAAGGAAGGTGCCAGCGACCGAGAGCCCGGCGAGAAGGTTGCCAAGGTTGCTGCAGATGACTGAAAGCTGGTAGCGGAAAGGGAAAAGCTGCTGGTTGGCGACATCGTCGAGGTTGTAGACGAGGACGTAAAGATCGGAACCCTTCCAGAGGAAGATGCAGACGAAGACGAAGATAAAGGCGATGAAACCCTTGCTGATCGGGCTGTCCTGAACATTGAGGTAGATTTTGCGGATCAGGTCGATATTGATCAGGGAGAGGAAGACCCAGTTGGTATTTTCGACGATACGAATGGTGCGCAGGATCTTTTCATCCGGGGTGATGTTGACCAGGACGAAAACCAGCGAGGCGACAATCACCGCGAGGGTCGAAAGATAGACATAAATCTTGTTCCCCTCCAGCTCAAGAGTCCGGGAAAAGACGTAGTATTCCTGGAATCCATGGCTCATCACCAGGATCGCAATGGTCCCGACGATATAGGCCATGGCCGTCACCTGGGGGATATTGGCCCCGGGGAGGAAAGGAATGGCGCGGGGAATGACCTCACCGATCAGGATCAGGAAGAAACCAACGGCGATGCTGGTCCAGACCCGGGCGTTGCCGAGGCTGAAGTAAAAGGAGACGGCACCGGCAATCAGCCAGAGGATCAGTTGCAGCAGGTTGAAATCCATCGAAAACCTCCCGTGACATGGTCAGGCAGCCGTGGCGGCTGCAACGCGCTGCCAAAGCAGCAGCAAATATCAAGCCTACTTGAGAAAAGCCCTGGCCCCCTTCTTCATTTCCTCAAGCATGCTGTTGATGGCGGAGGGCCCAGCCACCAGCTTCGCCGCCTTGGCGAGATTTTCAAAGAAAGGTGCGAGATCGGTTTCGGTGAGCCCACCAGTCTGAGGGAGGGTTTTCTCCGCCGCCTTGTCAGCCAGGGAAGCGCCGATTTTACCGAGATGCCCCTCGGCAGTAGTGCGCAGAAAACCCTGGAGCTTCAAGCGGCGGTCCTTTTCATGGAGCTCCTGGTTGCGGCTCGCCTCGTCTTCCCGCGAACGCCGTTCCCTGGCGATCCGTTCCTGGGCCTTCTTCCACAAGGCACCGAGGTCGGCCGTGCCCATCAGGTCGGCGAGGACCATTCCTTCCTGGCCCCGGGAGATGAGCACATCAATCTTCGCCCCGGGAAGCCGGGCGACGGACATCGAGGTATCGGCGTTGGTCTCCATATCGGTCGAGCCGTCGTGAAAAAACCCCAGGGGGCTGCCGTTACGATAGAAAATCAGGGCGATACGCTCGCGGGTATAAATCCGCAGACAACCGCTGACCTGGTCCTCCTTGAGCTTGCCGAGCAGCGCCTTGATGTCGATCAGCTTGAGTTCCTGCCCCTTGTAGAGGACTTCACCGTGCAGCAGGGCATGGATGCTCAGGGCGAGATCGGGTGAAAGCTTGTAGATATCGAGCAGGGCGTTGCCGGCGAGAGATTCTTCGAAAATGCGGGCGATGGCATCGTAAGCGATCAATTGCTCACGGTCCGCTTCGAAGAGGGCGCTGATCAGCTTGCCGTTCTGAAAGATAACGATGCCGGTCCCGCTTTTGGCGTCGAACCGGAGGTAGCCGGTGAACCCACCCCCCTGCAATTTGCGCAGGGCATCGGGGAGGTTGACCTTGCCCGGATCGATCCGTTCCTTGACCGGGTTTCCGCGTGGCAGAAGAATCATGGGGGAGAAGCCTCACCAGCTGAATTTGTTAAAATCAAAAAACCATAGAATTCTTAAACAATTTACCCGGTATTGTCAACCTTCAACGCTATCGGGGAAAGCGTCGGCTCCCTCCTCCCAGCTACCGGTCGCGCGCATTGTTTCCAGAACCGTTCGCCGCAGGGGTGGAAAGTGGTGCCGCCACTCCTGCTCACTGCGACTGGCCAGACCGACCAGCAGGCACTCTTTGAAGAGGTCGTCGATCGCCCGGCCGCAGAGTCGCACGAGAAGATCCTGGCCCACCTCGGCGGGGATCGGCAGCTCCCCCTCCCCGGGCTGAGCACCCTGCGCGGTTAAGTATTTCATGCTCAACCGGGGGCGCTGTTCGGCATCGAAGCGGATGGCCAGGACCGCCGGGTCGTCCCCGCCGGCCCACAGCAGGTCCCTATCGACCAGGCGATTCAGGCAGGCGGCATGGAGCAGCCCGCGGTGGCGACTTTGCAGGGTCTGGTAGCAGGGCCCGATCTCCGGGGCCGGAGCCGAGCAGAGCGGACATGCCGCAGCGAACAGCCCCGGGCGACCGTCGGTGGGCGGCAAGGAAGCGGGTCCCTGCGCCGCCAGGGGGCCCGGCTGCAGGGCGAGTCGCTCGATGACGAACTCGGCAAGAAGCTTGAACTGGCCATGCACCTGGGTACCACGGGCATGGGTCAAGACCGGGTAAATGCGACTGGAGAGGCCACTTGCCAGGCTCTCCACCTTGGGACTCTTGGCGATTGCGGTCGGCGCCACCTGGTACCCCCGTTCGCGGGCTCCCCAGACCAGGAACTCATGCATGCCGAGGTTGTCCCGCAGCCGCAGACGACCGTCGATCAGGCTCGGCACCAGCCAGAGGCGGCCCGGGCCGCTATCCGAATCGGCGAGCAGCGCCTGCAGCGCCGCCGCGTTGACCAGGGAGGCGCGGTCCTTGACCGGCGTCAGCACCAGGTCGGCGGCGAGCAGGGCGTTGTGGCTGACCAGGTCGAGGATCGGGCGCGTATCAAGGATCAGCACCCCCGACAGACGCGAGCGGCTGAAGAGCCGCCGCAGCTGCCCGGGGTCGTCCCCGACCGGCGCCAGCCGCCGTGCCGAGGAGAGAAAGGCAACGCCGTATTCGCCCAGTGTCGCCAACTCCTCCGGCAGTTGGCCGCGAAAGAGGCCGTCTACGGACCCGCCGCTGCGCCCGGCGATGGCGAACATGTTATCGACGGAAAAATGGTTGTCGAAAGAGGCGATGGTTACCGGCAGGTCTTCATGCAGGGCCTTAAGATAGACCGCGAGATTGGTCGCCAGCGTGGTCTTGCCGACGCCACCCTTTTCGCTCGCGACCACCACCACGTAGGGGCCGCCACCCGGCAGCCGCAGCTGCTTATCCGCGCTCATCACGCACCCTTGGCCATCGCAAGCTCCTCCTGCACTTCTTCCCAGCGCCGGTAAAGTTGGCCAATCTTCTCCTGCAGGGCAGCGTGCTGGCTCGACGCCTTTCGCCACCCTTCCACGTCCGCATAGAGGGCCGGGTCGGCCATAGCAGCCTCGACGGTGGCCAATGCTCCTTCCGCCTCCTCAATCGCCCCTTCCAGTTCGGCCAGCTCCTTCTGCCGCCGTTTTTCCAGGCGCTGCGCCTCCTTGCGCTCCTCGTGCTGGCGCCGGCGGTCCTCCCGGTCGAGCGGCACACCGTCGCTGCTGCTGCCGACCAGGGCCTCGACCCGCTGCTGGGAATGCCCCCCTTCCCCGGCGGCCGCCTTGGCGCTGAGAAAATCCTCGTAGTTGCCGAGCCAGGAGGTCGCGGCACCGCCACCGACCTCGATGACCCGGGTCGCCAGGGCATCGACGAAGTAACGGTCATGGGAGACGAAAACAAGGGTCCCGGCATAGTGCTGAAGCGAGGCGAGGAGGACCTCCTTGGAGGCGAGGTCAAGATGATTGGTCGGCTCATCGAGCAGGAGCAGGTTGGCCGGCCGCAGCAGCAGGATCGCCAGGGCCAGGCGGTTGCGCTCCCCCCCGGAGAGGACCGCCACCCGCTTGTGAACATCGTCCCCGGAAAAGAGGAAGGTGCCGAGGATATCCCGCACCCGCGGCACCATCGCCATCGGTGCGGCGCTGGTAATCTCTTCGAGAACGGTGCGGCTGGCATCGAGGACCTTGGCCTGGTCCTGGGCGAAATAGGCGAGCTGGAGGTTGTGTCCGGGAGTGCGTTTTCCGGCGCGTGGCGCCTCGACTCCGGCCAGCAGCCGCATCAGGGTCGATTTGCCGGCCCCATTGGCGCCGACCAGGGCGATGCGTTCTCCCTTTTCGACGGTCAGGTCGATACCGTCGAGGACGGTGCGCTCATTGTAGCCATGACGGATGCCGGTCAGTTCCAGGGCCAGCCGGCCGCCCTTGGGCGGGTCGGGGAACCGGAAGAAGATTTTTCGCCGCGGCGGCGGCACATCGATGCGAACGATCTTCTCCAGCTGCTTGATCCGACTCTGGACCAGGGAGGCCTTGTTCGCCTGGTAGCGGAAACGGCCGATAAAGGCCTCGGTGCGCTCGATCTCCTCGTCCTGGCGGCGCTTCGCCTCCTGCAAGGCATTGACCCGACGCTCCCGCTCTTCGAGGTAGCGGCTGTAGTTGCCGGGGTATTCGGTCAGGCTGCCGTTCCAGACCTCGACGATGCGGCCAACCACCTGGTCGAGAAAGAAGCGGTCGTGGGAAACGAGCACCACCGCGCCGGGATAGCTGGCGAGGTAGGCCTCCAGCCAATCCCGGGCCGGCAGGTCGAGGTGGTTGGTCGGCTCGTCCAGCAGGAGCAGGTTGGGACGCTGCAACAGCAAGCGGGCGAGGGCGATGCGCATCTGCCAGCCCCCGGAAAAGTGCTCGCACGGTTTTTCCCAGTCCCCCTCGGCGAATCCGAGGCCGCGCAGCACCTTGGCAATCTCGGTCTCCATTTCGTAGCCACCGCGCTGCCGGAAGGTCTCCTGCACCGTCGCGTAGCGGTCGAGGTCGGCCGGCAGGTGCCGCTCGGCGATGGCCGCTTCGAGCTCGCCCAGTTCGCGCTCCATCGCCAGGAGCTCGGCCAGAGCGGTGCGCACCTCGGCAAAGAGGCTCCGTCCGCGATGCTCCAATCCGTCCTGGGGCAGATAGCCGCAGGTCGTGCCACGGGCGATCTGCACCTCGCCCACATCGACCGGAACCTGGCCGGCCAGCACCTTCAGCAGGGTGGTTTTGCCGGCGCCATTCTCGCCGCACAGGCCGACCTTGTCACCGGGCCGCAAGTGCCAGCTGATCCCCGCAAAGAGCCGCCGGCCGCCAAAGTCCTTGATGATTTCTCTCAGCTGCAACATGGGGCCTTTTATAACACATCCCCGGGGTCCTGGAAAACTCCGAATTTCAGGCTTTTGCACCCTCTCGCGGGAGAATTCGGCGCTGGGCAAAGCTGCTGATATCTGCTATAGTTGCGCCGCAACCGGAATGTCCCCGCTTCCGCGACCATGCTTCTTCTGGGCCCCATGGCCCCGACGATAGAGTCAACCAGAGTTTCCCGGTGTCCCGCCGGCGCCCTCCCCGCAGTGCCCGCCCCCTCCCCGCCCGCCCCGGCGGCCGGAAGGTGCAGGGCCCGGGATCAGGACGAAACCGCGGGGCACGACCGGCCGGGCGATCCCGGACCGCACCCCGTTTGAGGCCGCGCCTGGCGCGACCGGAAGGATTTCCATGAGCAAGAAGATGCTGATCAACGCCACCCATCCCGAGGAAAGCCGGGTGGCAACGGTCGAGGACGGCCTGCTGACCGACCTCGACATCGAGTCCGAAGGCCGCGAAATGACCCGCGGCAACATCTACAAGGCGACCGTGGTCCGCGTTGAGCAGGGACTGCAGGCCGCCTTTATCGATTACGGCGCCGAACGCCTCGGCTTTTTGCAGATGGGCGAACTGCACCCGTCCTACTTTGCCGCCTTCGAAGCAGGCGAGGGGAAGGGGCGGCCGCGCATCAACGACCTGTTGCGCCGCGGCCAGGAGATTCTGGTCCAGGTTGTCAAGGAGGAACGCGGCACCAAAGGGGCGGCGCTGACCACCTACCTCTCCCTTCCCGGTCGCTACATGGTGCTGATGCCCGACTCGGATACCAAGGGGGTCTCCCGCAAGATCGAGGAGGAGACGCAGCGCAAAAAACTGAAGGAGGCGATGAAGTCCCTCGACCTGCCACCACAGATGGGCTACATCGTGCGCACCGCCGGGATCGGCCAGACCAAGGAGGAACTCAAGCGCGACTTCGATTACCTGGTCCGGGTCTGGCAGAACATCCAGGAACTCGGCCGCCGGGTCAAGGCCCCGGCGCTGGTCTACAAGGAATCGAACCTGGTCATCCGCTCGATCCGCGATTACTTTACCGCCGACATGGACGAAGTGCTGGTCGATGACCCCGAGGTCTACGAGGAGGCCAAGGAATTTTTCCAGCAGGTGATGCCCGAATATGTCCGCCTGGTCAAGCTGCACCAGGAGCGGCGCCCAATCTTCTCCCGCTACCAGATCGAAGAACAGATCGAGACTCTCTCGCGCAACAAGGTCCCGCTGACCTCGGGAGGTTCGATCGTCATCGACGCCACCGAGGCCCTGGTCGCCATCGACGTCAACTCGGGAAAGATGGCCGGGGAACAGGGGGTGGAGGGGACCGCCTACAAGACCAACATCGAAGCGGCCGCCGAGGTCGGTCGCCAGTTGCGCCTGCGTGACCTCGGCGGACTGATCGTCATCGACTTCATCGACATGCGGGACCGCAAGCATATCCGCGAGGTCGAAAAGGTCCTCAAGGACTCCCTGAAAAACGACAAGGCGCGGGTCACCGTCGGCAAGATCAGCCAGTTCGGCCTGCTCGAAATGAGCCGGCAGCGGATCAAGGCAACCCTCGCCGAGGGCTCCTATCTCTCCTGTCCGAATTGCGGTGGCAGCGGCCGGGTCAAGAGTGCCGAAGCCCAGGCGGTCGGCTTTCTGCGCAAGCTCCACGCCGCCATCGCCCGCGGCCAGGTCGAGCGGGTCGAAGGGGAAGTACCGATCGACGTCGCACATTACCTGCTCAACACCAAGCGCGAAGAGTTGCTGGAGATGGAACGCCGCTACCAGGTGAGCATCTTCATTCGTGCCCGCAAATCCTTCGTCGCCAGCCAGTTCGAGCTGATTGTTCACAAGCGGGAAAAGGGCGAAGTCCGTGACGATCTCTACGCGCCGGTTACGGCCGCTTCTGCCCCCCACCACCCCATCGCTGCTCCCACCCTGGCTCCCGTCGCGGGAAATCTGCCCGCGGTGGCCGAGAGTCCCAAACCGGCGGAGAGTGCAGCGGAAGACCTCCCCCAGCCGTCCGCCCCGATACCTGCGGAAGAGGAACTTTCTCCCGATACTGCCGCCGAAGGCGATGCGAAACGAAAACGGAAACGCCGGCGGCGCAAAAAGAAGAAGGGGGAAGCCGGGGAAAGCGGGGAGGGCCCTGAGGAACTGGCCGCCACTGCGACCGAAACCGAAGATGAGCCGGAGGAGGAAGCGACAGACCTAGGCAACGTCGCTGCCGATTCCGGAGAAGAACCTCAGAAACGCAAACGCAAACGCCGGCGCCGCAAAAAGAAAACGGCGGACGAAACAACCACAAGCGTTGAGGCAACAGGCGAAGGAACAGCTTCTGAGCCGCCGCAAGTCGCCGCGCCGGCACCTGCCGGGGTGACCGAAGTCCCGGAGGAGCCACGGCCGGTGCGAAACCGCCGTCGCAAACCGGCAACCGAGAAGCCGGCAACCGAGAAGCCGGCAACCGAGAAGCCGGCAGCCAGGAAGCCGGCAGCCAGGAAGCCAGCAACCGAGAAACCGGCAGCCGAGAAACCAGCAACCGAGAAACCGGCAGCCGAGAAACCAGCAGCCGAGAAACCAGCAGCCGAGAAACCAGCAGCCGAGAAGCCAGCAGCCAAGAAGCCGGCAGCCAAGAAGCCGGCAGCCAGGAAGCCGGCAGCCAGGAAGCCGGCAGCCGAAAAACCCGCTACTGAGAAACCCGCTGCTGAAAAACCTGAAGCCAAGCGACGGGTGGCCCGGAAACCGGCGGTCAAAACTGCCGCGGCGCCGGAGCCCCAGTCAGCAGCGACCGGGGCGGAGGCTGGCGCGGAGAAGGAACGGACGCCGCGGAAACGGGCTCCCCGCAAAAAACCCGAGGACCTGCCGTCAAAATGAGTCCCAGAACCAAGCGATCGGGGCACCTGGTTGGGTGCCCCGATCGTTTTGTTGGCCAAAGATTCGGCCATGCTCATTCTCTCTTCCCTGCTCCATCCAGCTACAGATACCCCTCCCCGAAGAGAATTTCCAGCGTCAGGACCAGCGAGGGATTTGCCCTGAAATCGTCGGTACGGGAAAATTCGAGCTGCGGCTGCAGTTCGAAGAAAACCCAGCCCAGGTGAATATTGCGCCGGTAGCGCAGGCTTGCGAAATAGCGGTTATCTTCAACCTTTGGCTGAACATCCCCGACAACCCCAACTTCGTAGGCCATCTGCACCCGATCGCCGAGGGGATGGGCAAAGAACAACACCTCGGACCACTCAGGGTTGCGCGGTTGATCATCAGTCCAGTAGAGGGTGCTGCTGGCTCGAAACAGGGCATTTCTCCCGGTACTCCGCTCGAGATCATAACGCAACCGCGCATCCCAGCCGCGCGAACTGTACCATCCCGGGGTCAGGGTAACCCGGCTCAGCCAGGTCCTGCTGAGGGGATGAAGCCAACGGAGCCGCAGGCGCACAAAGGGGTCCGGGGGCCAGTGCAGCTTGATCCCCGGTTGCAGACGGATATCCCAGAACTGCCGCTGCTCCAGGATGTACTGCAAGGATGTGGCGAGGGACTGGTCGCCGAGGTTCTTGGCCAGGCTGTTACCGGTGGTCAGGGTCTCCCCTTCCGCCCCCGGGTCCGGTTCTTCACTCTCCAGCAGCAGGTTGACCTTTTCTTCCAGGTTGGGCAGCCCGATGCGAGCTCGTACCCGGCCATTGCTATCAAGCTCCCCCCCCTTCCCGTAGGTGGTAAAACCACGCAGCTGGATATAGGTTCCGGTCCCCTCTTCATAAACCCGGTTGGCTCCGAAGAAAGAATCGACCTGCCGCGACAGCCCTTCAACGTTGTGGGAAAAGTAGGTATGGAAAGCCGTCAGACTGCCGGTTCCGGGAAGACGCGGCTCCGCATCAGTGGCCACTTCAGTCGCTGGCGGCAAAGACTCGGTTTCCACCGCCAGGGTCAGCTGCGGCAGTAGAAGAAAAAAAGTAATGAGCAAAACCAGAAAGAGCCTTCGGTCCATGAAAATCGTCCTTGCAACGGGAAACCGGTTTCCACAACCGATCGGCACGCCATGGTCACAGTTTAGTACATTTTCTTGAACTGTCCGCGTCCCCCTGCTCGACGGCACCAGTCCCGGAGTCGATCCAGACCGCAGTGGAAAAAAGGCCGGAACGATTTCGCTCCGGCCCTTACCGTGGTCTATTTAAGCGCCTGCAGTTTTTCCAGTCCCTGTTGCAGAATGGCCAGTTTTTCCCGGGCCTCGGCCAGTTTGCCCCGGTCCTTCTCGAGCACTTCGGGGGGCGCCTTGGCAACGAAGGCCTCATTCCCCAGTTTCTTTTCAAACAGGGCCACGTCCTTTTCGACCTTGAGGATCTCCTTGGCCAGCCGCTGCTCCTCGGCGGCCACGTCGATCAGACCGGCCAGCGGCAGCAGGATTTCAACCTCTCCGGCCACCTGGGTGGCGGCCTGTTCCGGGCGCGCGATGCCGACCCCGAAGGCAAGTTCGCCAACCCGGGCCAGGGTACGGATATACCCTTCGCCGGCGGCGAGGATCTCGGCTGCCGCGGCGCTTTTACAGTCCAGGACCGCTGCGATCAGGCGCCCCGGGGGCACATTCATCTCCCCGCGGATATTGCGGATGGCGCGAACCACTTCCATGATCAGCTCCATCCGGGCGGCGCCGCCACCATCGAAGGGGAGCCCGGCACCGGTCGGGTAGTCGCTCTGCATCAGAAAGGCGCAGGGGCGCGCCCCCGGCAGGGCCTGCCAGATCTCCTCGGTAATAAACGGCATCAGCGGATGAAGCAGGCGCAGCAACTGCTCAAGGACGGTAAAGAGGACGGAGCGGGCCCGCTGCCGGGCCGCGGCATCCTCCCCGTAGAGGTCATCCTTGACCAGTTCGATATACCAGTCACAGAAGTTGTGCCAGGTGAAGGCATAAAGAATATTCGCCGCTTCGTTGAAGCGGTAATCGGCCAAGGCCTGGTTGACCTCCCGGGCACTCTCGGCGAGTCGCACCAGGATCCAGCGATCGGCCAGGGTGAGTTCGGCCGATTCGAGGTCGATGGAAGCCGGCTCGAAATCTTCCAGGTTCATCAGAGCGAAACGGGCGGCGTTCCACAGCTTGTTGGCAAACGCCTTGTAGCCGGCGATGCGCTCGGTGGCGAGCTTGATATCCCGCCCCATGGCGGCAAAAGCGGTCAGGGTAAACCGAAGTGCATCGGCGCCATACTCATCGATGACCAGCAGCGGGTCGATGACGTTCCCCTTGCTCTTGGACATCTTCTGCCCCTGGGCATCGCGCACCAGGGCGTGGATATAAACATCCTTGAAGGGAACCTGCTCCATGAATTTCAGGCCCATCATCATCATCCGGGCGACCCAGAAGAAGAGGATATCGAACCCGGTGACAAGACAGGAGGTGGGGTAGAACTTGGCCAGGGTCTCGGTCTGCTGCGGCCAGCCCATGGTCGAGAAGGGCCAGAGGGCGCTGGAGAACCAGGTATCGAGAACATCGGTCTCCTGCGCGAGGTTGCCGCTGCCGCATTGGTGGCAGGTGCTGGCGTCCGCGCGGCTGACGGTGATGGCGCCGCAATCGGCGCAGTACCAGGCCGGGATCCGATGGCCCCACCAGATCTGCCGACTGATGCACCAGTCCTTGATGTTGAACATCCACTCGTAGTAGGTCTTCTCCCATTGGGCCGGGACAATGCGGGTGTCGCCCTGCTGCACCGCCTTGATCGCCTCTTCGGCCAGGGGCCCGACCTTGACGTACCACTGCAGGCTGAGGTAGGGCTCGATCACCGTCTTGCAGCGGTAGCATTCGCCGACGGCGTTGGCGTGGACATCGACCTTCTCCAGCAGGCCAAGCTCTTCGAGGTCGGCCACGACCTTGTTGCGGGCGACATAGCGCTCTAGTCCCTGGTAGGGACCGCCGTTTTCGTTGATGAAGCCGGAGGTGTCGAGAATGTTGATAAATTCGAGGTTGTGGCGCTGCCCCACCTCAAAGTCGTTGAAATCGTGGGCGGGAGTGATTTTTACCACGCCGGTACCGAATTCCCGGTCGACATACTCATCGGCAATAACCGGAATTTCCCGTCCCAGCAGGGGCAGAACCACGCTCTTGCCGACCAGGTCGGCATAGCGCTCATCTTCCGGATGGACGGCGACGGCCGTATCGCCGAGCATCGTCTCGGGACGGGTGGTGGCAACGGTCAGAAAACGCGCCTCCCCCTTGACCGGGTAGCGCAGGTGCCAGAGTTGCCCCTGTTTCTCCTCATGCTCGACCTCGAGATCGGAGAGGGCGGTATGGCAGCGCGGACACCAGTTGATCAGCCGGTTGGCGCGGTAGATCAACCCCTCTTCATAGAGGCGCACGAAGACCTCGCGCACGGCGGTCGAAAGGCCCTCGTCCATGGTGAAGCGTTCCCGCTCCCAGTCGCAGGAGGCCCCCAGGCGCTTGAGCTGGTTGATGATCTGCCCCCCCGACTCGCCGCGCCACGTCCAGACCCGGTCCACGAAAGCCTCCCGGCCGAGATCGTGGCGGTCCGTCCCCTCAAGGGCCAGCTGCTTCTCGACGACATTCTGGGTGGCGATGCCGGCATGGTCGGTCCCCGGCATCCACAATACCTCGTGGCCGGTCATCCGTTTCCAGCGGCAGAGAATGTCCTGGAGGGTATTGTTGAGGGCATGCCCCATGTGCAGGACGCCGGTGACATTCGGCGGTGGAATCACGATGGAGAAGTGGGGTTTGGGCGAGTGCTCATCCGCGTGGAAGCAACCATGATCTTCCCAGTTGCGATACCACTTGGCTTCGACATCCTGAGGCTCGTAGCCCTTGGAAAGTTTCGGTTCCATGTAAGTCACAGTCCTTGACCACAAAAGAGTCGCTAGGAGCCGTCCGCCGGCCCAGAAAAGGAAATGGGGATTTTAGCAATCCCCATTTCTTCAGTCAACGCCATTGTCTGGCCCTCGCTTCAGGCCGTTTTTTTCTTGATTTTGCGAATTTCGTCACGGATCAGCGCCTCGGCCAGGTCGGGCACCACCTCCCAGGCTATCTTCTCCAGGATGCTGCCGGCAAGACGCTCGACGACGGCACCGGCGACCTTGGCAACGATCTTCTCCAGGTCGGCCTCGGAGAGGGAGGCGACGCGCTCCTCCACACCGACCGGTGCAGGTTCCGCAACAGGCTCAGCGGCAGGGGTCTTCGGCACTTCCGGTGCCGCCACCGTAACTGCCGGCGGAACGACGGGCTCCGGTTCCGGCTCTTCCGCGAGATCGAAGGCCCAGTCGTCGCTCTCGGCCGCCGCCGGCTCGGCAGTTTCGGTCGTTTCCTCAGCCGGGAACTCCCATGCTTCGGAGGCAGCCGCCATGGCGGTATCGGGCTCGTCGGCGAAGGGGTCCTCAATCTCCAGAGCCTCGGCGGCCTGCTCCAACGACTCTTCTTCGAAGAAAAACTCTTCCTCCGCGGAAGTCCCCTCGGTGGCCTGCTCCACCGCCTCTTCAACCGCGCTGGTGAACTCCTCGTTTTCCTCGTCAGTGAGCTCTTCGGCGTCGAGGATATCGCTCTCGTCGAGGGGCAGAATTTCTTCCTCGAGATCGCCCCAGTCGGGCTCCGCGGGCTTGGCGACCACGGTGGCTGCCGGGGGAGCAGGCGTGGCTGCCGGGGCAGGAGCTGCCGTCTCGGCTGCCACCGGCTCGGCGAAAAGGTCTTCCTCTTCGAACAGAAATTCCTCTTCGAGTTCCGGAGCCGCCGGCTGGAGGTCGTCCTCCTCAAAAGCGATGGACCCCCAGGGATCGTCAACGGGCGCAGCAGGACCCTCGGTAGCGGCGACCTCGACGGCTGTCGCGACTTCGGGCGCGTCAAAATCCTCCCAGTCGGAACCAGCCGACACTTCCTCGGCGGGAGGAGGAGCTGCCGCTACGGCGGCTGGCGTTTCCGGCGGGGGGGAGGGAGCCACGGGCGGAGTAGCCGCCGGAGCCGGTACGGCACTGAGGAGCTGCTCGACCCGATCGATCAGGGCCTGGGACTCGAAAGGCTTGGCGATCCAGCTTTCGGCGCCGCAACTGCGCGCCTTCTCCTCGTCAAACGGTTCGAAGGTGCCGCTCAGGAGCAGCACCGGAACCCCCTTGAGGTCGGGATCCTGTTTGATAGCGGAGCAGAGATCGTAACCGTTCTTGCCCGGCATAAAGACATCAGCAAGGATCAGGTCGGGATGAATCTCCCGGGCCTTCGCCAGAGCGGTATCACCATTATCGACGACTGTCAGTTCGTAGTCTTCGTTGGCAAAGGTGATGCCGATGACCTTTTGAATCGTGATACTGTCGTCGGCCAACAACAGTTTCTTGCTCATCCAGGCCTCCTTGCCCGCAAAAGGGGCATGCAAAAGCTAACGGGGAAGAGTCGCCAGCAATGCTCCAAGGTCGAGCAGCGGATACGTGTTCCCGTTGTAGACAAAACTCTTTTCCGCCGAAAAGCGGTCGCTCTCCGGTTCACATTCACCCAAGGTGCCCAATCGGCATTCGACAATCTGCAGAATCTGGTCGACCGGAAACCCGAAGGGACCGAACTCGCTCCCGCAAACCATGACATAGGGGCATCCCTCCCCGGAACCGGGAACCGACAGCAGTCCCGGCAAATCAAGGAGGGGCAGGACGTCGCCCTGATGGAGAAAAACCCCCTTGAATCCTGGCCGTATCAATGCCAGTGGGAAAAGCCGCGGTGCCAGCAGGATATGCCAGACATTCTCCAGCGACAGCGCAAACTGCTTCTCCCCAAGCCGAAGCAGAACCAGGCGGGGGGTCACGCTTCGCCCCTGAATTGTTCAAGTTGCGGGGCACGGCAGGCTTGCAGCACCTCACCCCGCCAGAGCGCCAGTCGCTGAAAGGTGGGAAGAACATCCCGCCACAACAGCTCCGGCAAGGGGCGATGTTCAAATTCGCTGGCCGGAAAGATGCCGTCGATATGTTCAACATACAATATCCACGGCTGCGGATTGCCACAGAGAACAACGCGGGCGCCAGCATCGGTATTCGCTTGGCTCAACCCTAATGGGCGGCGCAAATCAACCAGCAAAGACTCATCACCGGCAACGGCAGCAGGTGTCTCCGGCGTTGCTTCGCGAATCTCCACCAGGTCATCGATCGGCAGCACAAAGCCGATCCCGCCCAGACGAAATACCAGGTTCATTTCAGCAGAGTCGGTCATGCCCGAATCCTGGCTCAGCATCAAGCCACTCCCGCAAGCGGCAAACCGGCATCAAAAGTAGCATAGCCAAAGCCGGAGTGTCAAGCCTTCTGAAAGAGAAAAACCGAGAAGTTATGCCAAGTTAAAAGATCTTCCAGGTCTGGGGAAGAAACAGTCGCTGATAGAGATTCATGGCAAAGCGGTCCGTCATTCCGGCGATAAAATCGGCCACCGAAACTTCCCGGGGATCTCCGTCCAGAAATCGTCCCCCATGCTGCTCCAGCGCCTCGGGATGATCCATGAAAAAGCTGAAGAGTTCCTGCAGAATGCGCGATGCCTTTTCAAAATCCTCATGCACACTCCGCACCTGGTAGACATGCTCAAAGAGCCAGCTGCGCAGGGCCACGATCGCTTCGGCCACGGGCTCGGTGAGCCGGACGTCTGCGCCGCCACAGCCAAGAGAGGCCTCAATCATGTCGAGAACCATGGTATTGATCCGGCGTCCATGATCCAGTCCGAGCACTCGTGTAATCACTTCCGGAACCAGCGCGGGGCTGACCAGGCCGGCACGAACGGCATCATCCAGATCGTGGTTGACATAGGCGATGATGTCGGCAAGGCGCACCACCCGCCCCTCCATGGTTAAGGCAAGGGTCTCGGGTGTCCCTCCCAGCAGCGGTCCACGCCCCTTGGAATGCTTGAGAATACCATCCAGAACCTCGGCGGTCAGATTCAGCCCGCGCCCTTCCCGTTCCAGGACGCTGACGACCCGGCCACTCTGGCGAACGTGGCGGAACCCGCCCGGCACCAAGGAATCGAGGACCCGCTCACCGGCGTGACCAAAGGGCGTGTGACCAAGATCATGCCCCAAGGCGATCGCTTCGGTGAGGTCTTCGTTCAGGGCCAAGGCCCGGGCGACCGTTCTGGCAATTTGCGCAACTTCGAGAGTATGGGTCAGCCGGGTCCGATAGTGATCCCCTTCCGGGGCAAGAAAGACCTGGGTCTTGTATTTCAGACGTCGAAAGGCCTTGCAATGCAGGATCCGGTCGCGATCGTGCTGAAAGACGGTACGAATGGGACAGGGCGGTTCCGGGCGAGCCCGACCGCTGCTGGCGCTGCTCAGGGCGGCCCAGGGGGCAAGAAACTGGCGTTCACGATCTTCGCTGAGTTGGCGGATATTCATAAAGTCCGGAGCATATTGCCTTGATTGCCTGCGATGCTGCTACTCTATACCCTACCCCATCGATTGTTGCAAATCAAAACACCGGAGCACCACAGCCATAAACACCGGATCACGACAATGAAAACACCCGCAAGCTCTCCTTCAATCACCTTTGAAAGTCAAAAGTAAAAAAAACCCCCCTTGGTTCATCAAAATTTCACGCATACTTACCTGTCAGGATTATCCCCCTACAAACTTTTTCTGCAGCAGATAACAGAAAACATCTGGGTGAGTTTGATAAAACCGGTACAAAATTTTTTGAATTTTTACTTTTATTATTGATTTATCCAAGAATTATTGTAATAGAATGAACTCTACAACAGCAGCTTCCCCGCATAACAAACAGACCAAGGAGGATATTCAATGGCATCACTTCTGGAAATGGCTACTGAAATCGTTTTGTCGATGGCCGCTTCATCCACCATGTCGAAGGAGGAACTTCTGGCAGAAATTTCCTCGGTACATAAAGGCCTTGCAGCCATCGAGAAGGGCGAGTCCCTACCCGAACAGACCACTGAAGAGCCGACAATGCCCACCATTACGCGCAAAAAGGCATTCGGCAAAGACAAGATCACCTGCATGCTCTGCGGCAAAGAGATGAAGACCCTGGCGCGCCACCTGAAGACCGCCCACGACCTCAAGCCGGGCGAGTACCGCAAGCAGTTTGACATCCCCCGTACCCAGCCGCTGGCAGCGCGGGCCTATTCGGAAAGCCGCCGGCAGATGGCGGTCGATCGCGGCCTCGGTGAAAACCTCGCCAAGGCGCGGGCGGCGCGGGGCAAAACCAAGAAAAAGAAATAGTATTGCCGCTTTGCACGATCCATCAAAAAGGCCGCCCGGGTAACCCCGGGCGGCCTTTTTGATGGATCGTTCGCGGGAGGCGGCTCCCCTCCTTTCGGCTACTGAATGGTGAAGGGGAGAACCTGCAGCACCGTTCCACCGGCATCCCGCACCTCAACCCGCCAGGCCCCGGTCCAGGCCGGGAGGATCTGCTTGGAACTCCAGGTCCGCCAGTTCCCGGAGTGGACCGGCAGTTCAACCCGGGCCATCTCTTCATCTCCGCGGAACCAGACATGGGTCACCGCCGTCGCATCGGTAGCTCCGACCAGTCGGGTATAGCAATAGAGGGTGCCTACCGTAGGCGGAAAGATCTCGGCGACGGCGACCGGGTTACGATCGACCACCTGGGTGGCAATCACCCCTTCGGCCACGGTCACACTGGCAAGGGCAGTCGCGGGGAAACTTCCGGCCAGCAGGATGGCGATCAACAACAGCGGCAACAGGCGCATGACGTCTTCTCCTCGGTTGGTGTCGTAAGTTACGGGTGGGCAAGGCCGGGCCGGTCCCGGGCTACGATTGCCCTTGACCCGGCCATTAGGATACCGTACATTTGGCGGGCTGAAAAGTACCCGGGAATACACCATGAAACGGATTCTGCTCGGCGACCGCCGGGAAAAACTTGTGGCCACCATCGAGATGATCCTCAAGCATTGGGGTTACCGCGTGATGGCGTCCTGCCAACCCGAGCCGCTGTCCCGGTTCCTGGCCGAAGTCCCTCCCGACCTGGTCATCCTCGGCAGCAACCTGTTGACGAGTAAAAACGCCCCCTTTACTGCGCAGGTAACGGACCAGGTCCGGGAGCGACAGCTTCCGCTGCTGGTTCTCACCGATGACGAAGAGCGGGACGACAACTTACCTCCCCACGAAACGATGACAGTCCCCCTCGACATCTTCCGACTCTTCACCCTGATCCAGGACCGCCTGGAAAGTACCCCGCGCCGCAACCTGCGCCTGAAAATCCAACTTCCCGGCATGTTCTACAGTGGCGGCGCACCGGTGATGGCCGAAGTTTTGAGCCTGAGCGCCTATGGCCTCTTCATCAAAACCGGATGCCGGGTCGACAACCTCGAACAACTTTCGGTGATCTTTCCTCTGCTCGGCATGCAGACCGAAATCGAGGTTGCCGGCAGGGTCCTTTACCGGGTCAAACCGGGGCCTGAAAACAACTATCTCCAGGGCGTCGGCATTGAATTTACCGACATCGCCCCGGAGACGGCGCAAACCATCCAGGACTTCATCGAAAGCCGGGTTCTCGAAGAGCTCGCCGAGAGCCATGAAGGGCCGCGGCATTTTGACCTCGCCCAACTCCAGGTTCACAGTCATCGTGATTTGAGCCTACGCGGTACGCCGGCAGACAGGCCCTAGGCGCACTTCAAACTACCAGCCCACACCCCGCCAGCTCGGCCAGAAAGCTCTCCCCTCCCCCCCGGCCAACCGTAAAGAATTCATCGAGAGTCGCGGCGACATCGGCAAAACTTTCCCGCACCCCGAGAGGCACACCAGCCACCATCCCGAGTCCCCAGGCCAGTACCGGTACCGCCTCGCGGCTGTGGTCGGTTCCCGGAGTGGTCGGGTCGCAGCCATGGTCGGCGGTCAGCAGCAGCAAATCCCCGCGCTCCAGTCGTCCCAACAGTTCCGGCAACCAGCGATCAAAAGCTTCCAGCGCCTGGCCAAAACCGGCCGCATCCTGGCGATGGCCGTAGAGCATGTCGAAATCGACCAGATTGGTAAAGATCAGGCCACCCTGGCACCGGTCGAGGGCAGCCAGGGTTTTTCCCATGCCGTCGGCATTCCCCTTGCTGGGCTGCCCCTCGCTGATCCCCCGCCCGGCAAAGATGTCCGAAATCTTCCCGATCCCCAAGACCGGCAGACCGGCCGCCTGCAAACGGTCGAGGAGTGTTTCGTCACCAGGCGGCAGCGAAAAGTCGCGGCGCCCGGCAGTGCGCTGGAAGGTTACAGCTTTGTCGCCGCGGAAGGGGCGGGCGATCACCCGTCCAATCCGGTAGGGGTCGAGGATCCTGCGCGCCACACGGCAGATTTCATAGAGCTGCGGCGGCGGGATCACCGCTTCGTGGGCAGCGATCTGGAAGACCGAATCGGCGCTGGTATAAACGATCGGCCGGCCACTGCGCAGGTGCTCCTCGCCGAGGCGCTGCAGGATTTCGGTACCGCTGGCGGCGCAATTGCCCAGGGGGTCGAGACCGGTCGCGCGGCGGAAGGCGGCGATAATATCTGGAGGGAAACCGTCGGGGTAGGTCGGAAAGGGCTGCGGCTGGATAATGCCTGCCAGCTCCCAGTGGCCCGTAGTCGTATCCTTCCCGGCCGACTGTTCCAGCATGCGGCCGAAGCCGGCCCGGGGCGCTGCAACAGGCGGCACCCCAGGAAGATCGAGGAGATTGCCAAGTCCCAGCGACTGCAGGTGGGGGAGATAGAGGCCGCCACAGGCGGCGGCGACATGCTGCAGCGTATTGGCCCCGGCGTCACCGTAGGCCGCCGCATCCGGAAGGGCCCCGATGCCGACGCCGTCGAGGGTAATCAGCACGGCCCGGGAAGGGTGGGTCACTGGCACCCTCCCAGGCTGGCCTGCCAACCGGCCACGATGGCTATCCCGGCACTGGTGCCGATGCGGGTCGCCCCGGCAGCGAGCAGGGGCTGACAAGCGGACCAGTCGCGAATTCCGCCGGCAGCCTTGACCTGGATCCGGCCGGCGGCGGCAGTCACCAGCAACCGGACATCGTCCAGAGTTGCCCCGCCGCTGCCGAAGCCGGTCGAGGTCTTGACATAGGCGGCCCCGCCCGCCACCACGCAATCGACCAGGGTCCGTTTCTGATCGTCGCCCAGGTAGCAGCACTCGATGATCACCTTGACGACGGCGCCGCGGGCGGCGCGGACCACCTGCCGGATCTCTTCAGTCACGGCGTCGAAGCGCCCCTCGCGAACGGCGCCGAGGTGAATCACCATGTCGATCTCGCCGGCGCCGGCGCTCACAGCCGCGGCGGCTTCCGCCGCCTTCTGGGCTGGCGGCTGGTAGCCGAGGGGAAATCCGACCACCGTCGCCACCGCGACCCCGGAACCGTACAGGAGATCCGCCGCCTGGGTCACGTAGACGGGGGGAATGCAGACCGCAGCAAAACCGTACTCCACCGCCTCTTCGCAGAGGCGGTGGATATCCGCTGTCGTTGCAACCGCTTGAAGCAGGGTATGATCGATGAAGGGCGCGGGGGAAGTCATGGTTCCAGATGCGGGCTCAGGTGCGGTAGGACGCGTTGATCTTGACGTAGTCGTAGGTCAGATCCGAGGTGTAGTAATCAGCGCTGCCGTCGCCAAGCTGAAGATCGACGGTGACGGTAAACTCGGGCTGTTTGAGAACCCTGGTCGCCTCCGCTTCGAGTTCCTTGCCGGTACCGAGTCCATTTTCGACAACAGCAACCTGGTCGAAGCGGATCGCGACCCGGTCGGGATCAACCTCCGCCCCCGAGTAGCCGACCGCGGCGATGATCCGCCCCCAGTTGGCATCCTCGCCGAAAAAAGCGGTCTTGACCAGGCTGGAGGTGGCGACGGCCACCGCGGCCTGACGGGCCTGGGCCGCGTCCCGGGCACCCTGCAGGTGGATCCGGACCAGCTTGGTCGCCCCCTCGCCGTCGCGCACGATCATCTTCGCCAGGTCGAGCAGGATCTCGTCGAGCAGATGCTGGAATTCCGCCGCCTCCGGCGTTCCGGCGACGATCTCCGGCGTCTCGGCCATGCCGTTGGCGAGGATCAGGACCATGTCGTTAGTCGAGGTATCGCGATCGACGGTGATGCTGTTGAAAGAGCCATCGACCGCGCGACGCAGCGCCTGGTCGAGGAAGTCGGGCGCCACTTTGGCATCGGTGAGGACAAAAGCGAGCATGGTCGCCATGTTCGGATGGATCATCCCCGCGCCCTTGGCAAGGGCAAGCAGGGTGTAGTCCCGCTCGCCGGCAGAGCCCCGGGCGGCGACCAGCTTGGGAAAGGAATCGGTGGTCATGATCGCCGTGGCAACCGCTGCCGCACCGGAGTCGTCCAGCGCGGCGACCAGGGGCGGAATCCCGGCGGTAAAGCGCTCCATCGCCAGCGGTTGGCCGATCACCCCGGTGGAAGAGACCGCCACCAGTTCTTCGGCGATGCCGAGTGCCTGCGCCGCGAGGCGGCCACAGGCGATGGCGTCGCGCAGGCCGGCCTCACCGGTGCAGGCGTTGGCATTGCCGCTATTGACGAGGATCGCCTGGCACTGTCCGGAGCGAACCCGCGGTGAGGTCACCAGCACCGGCGCCGCGACCACCTTGTTGGTGGTGAAGACCCCGGCGCTCGTTGCCGGCACCGCCGAAACGATCAGTCCCAGGTCGAGCTTCCCCGACTTTTTCAATCCCGCCGCCTGCGCGGCAAACCGGAATCCCTTGACTTCGATCCGCTCGTCCCTGTCCATCGCTGTCACTCCGCTTCGCGAGGGGAACCACCCTGCCGTTCCCGATATAAGGCTGAAACGCTACTGCCCACAGCACTTCTTGTACTTCTTGCCGCTGCCGCAGGGGCAGGGGTCGTTGCGCCCGACCTTCTCCTCCTCGCGGGTCACCGGCTTGGCCGGCTGATCGTCCCCGCCGGCCCGGTTGAGGACGACCCGCCGTTTACGCTGTTCCGCCTCCATGCGCTCGACATCGTCCTCGCGGGCGAGCTGGATGCGGAACAGCTTGTTGATCACCTCGAAGCGAATCCGCCCCATCATCGCCATGAAGAGCTCGTAAGCCTCGCGCTTGTACTCCCCCTTGGGATCGCGCTGGCCATAGCCACGCAGGCCGATCCCCTCCTTGAGATGATCGATGGAAAGGAGATGGTCTTTCCATTGCAGGTCGATCGTCTGCAGCAGCAGGACCTTCATCAGGTGTTCGAGAACCGGGGTGGTGAACTCCTCTTCGCGCTCGGCAAAGCGGCGCTCGACCTGGGAGCGGAGGTCCGCCTCCAGATCCTCCCGGGTCAGGCTGCGGTCGGGTTCGGCGGGGAGAGTAACCGGAAAGGAAAACTGGCCATGGAAATCCTCGGCCAGGGCATCCCAGTTCCAGTCGGCCGGCAGGGTCTTTTCGGGGCAGAAGGTCGCCACCATGTCCTCGATCGCTTCGCTGATGATCCCCGTCACCGTTTCGCGAACGCTCTCCCCGGCGAGCACTTCGCGGCGCTGGGTATAGATCACCTCGCGCTGCTTGTTCATGACATCATCATACTCGATGAGGTGCTTGCGGATTTCGAAGTTGTGTCCCTCGACCTTCTTCTGGGCATTCTCGATCGCCTTGGAGATCATGCCGTGCTCGATCGGTTCCCCTTCGGGGATGCGCAGTTTCTCCATGACGAAGGCGACGCGGTGCGAGCCGAAGATCCGCAGCAGGTCATCCTCGAGGGAGAGGTAGAAGCGGCTCTCCCCGGGATCCCCCTGACGCCCGGAACGTCCGCGCAGCTGGTTGTCGATACGCCGCGACTCGTGGCGCTCGGTGCCGAGGATATAGAGCCCGCCCGCCTCCAGCACCGCGGCTTTCTCGGCGGCGCATTGGGCACGGAACTTTTCGAGCGCCGCCGGGAAGGCAGCTTCCGGATCCTCGGCGGTGGCCGCTTCGCGCCGGGCCAGCATCTCGGGGTTGCCGCCGAGAACGATGTCGGTACCGCGGCCCGCCATGTTGGTGGCAATCATCACCGCCCCCTTGCGGCCGGCCTGGGCGACGATCTCCGCCTCCTTTTCGTGGTGCTTGGCATTGAGAACGGTATGCGGGATGCCCCTTTTCTTGAGCATCTCCGACAGCTCTTCGGACTTTTCGATGGAGATCGTCCCGACCAGGGTCGGCTGCCCCTTGGCGTGGCGCTCGACAATATCTTCGATCGCCGCCTTGAACTTCTCCCGTTCAGTCTTGTAGATCACGTCGGACTGGTCAATTCGGACCATCGGCCGGTTGGTCGGGATGACCATGACCTCGAGCTTGTAGATCTCGGAAAACTCGGCCGCCTCGGTATCGGCGGTACCGGTCATCCCGGAGAGTTTTTCGTACATGCGGAAGTAGTTCTGGAAAGTGATGGTCGCCAGCGTCTGGTTCTCGCTCTCGATCTTGACCCCTTCCTTGGCTTCCACCGCCTGGTGCAGGCCGTCGCTCCAGCGCCGCCCGGGCATCAGCCGGCCGGTGAACTCGTCGACGATCATCACCTCGCCGTCCTTGACCACGTAGTCGACATCGCGCTTGAACAGGGCATGGGCCTTGAGCGCCTGGTTGACGTGGTGCAGGGTCTCGATGTTGCGCGGCTCGTAGAGGTTTTCGATGCCGAGCAGCTTTTCCACCCGGCTCACCCCCTCTTCGGTGAGGGTCGCGGTTTTGGCCTTCTCATCGACAGTGAAATCGCCGGTATAGGTCTTCTGGGTCTGGCCGAGCTTGCCGTCCCGGTTCTCGATGATCTCCCCCTTCTTGAGCATGGGGATGATGCGGTTGACGGTGTAGTAGAGCTCGCTCGAAGCCTCCGAGGGGCCGGAGATGATCAGCGGGGTACGCGCCTCGTCGATGAGGATGGAGTCGACCTCGTCGACGATGGAGAAGAAGAAGTCGCGCTGCACGTAGTCGGCGAGATCGAACTTCATGTTGTCGCGCAGGTAGTCGAAGCCGAACTCGTTGTTGGTGCCGTAGGTGATGTCGCAGCCATAGGCCGCCTTGCGCTGCGCATCGGTGAGGCCATGGACGATGCAGCCGACGGTGAGGCCGAGAAAGCGATGGATCTGCCCCATCCAGTCGGAGTCACGCTTGGCCAGGTAATCATTGACGGTGACGACGTGGACCCCTTTGCCGGCGAGGGCATTGAGGTAGGATGGCAGGGTGGCGACCAGCGTCTTCCCCTCCCCAGTCTTCATCTCGGCAATCTTCCCCGAATGAAGGACCATGCCACCGATCAGCTGGACGTCGAAGTGGCGCATGCCGAGCACCCGCTTCCCCGCCTCCCGCACCACGGCAAAGGCTTCCGGCAGCAGGTCGTCGAGGGTCTCGCCCGCGGCCAGGCGGGCGCGGAATTCGACGGTCTTGCCGCGCAGGCCGGCATCGTCAAGGGCCGCCATCGTCTCTTCGAGGCTATTGATCCGGGCGACGATGGGCTGCAGACGTTTGAGTTCACGATCGTTTTTGCTGCCGACAACTTTTCTGACCAGACTTCCGATCATCGATATCACTCCGTGATAAGGGGCGCTAGCCAGCCGCCCCGGGTCACTGTGCTGGGTGCCGGCAACCTCCGGCAAAGGTTGGAAGTTTAGCACAAAGCCGGAGCCGGCCACAAGTCCGAAAGGGCCACCCGAACCTCTCCAGGCAGAAACAAAAAAGCCCCGGAAAACCGGGGCTTGTAGACAGTCGCGACAAAGTGGTGATTAGAGGTATTTGCGGGGATTGAGCGGAACCCCGTTGCGCCGCACTTCGTAATGGACGTGGGAACCGGTGGAACTGCCGGTATTCCCGACCGCCGAAATGCGTTCGCCGCGCTTGATGCGCTGCCCGACCTTGACGAAGATTTTCGAATTGTGAGCGTAGTAGGTTTTGTAGCCATAGCCATGATCGATGACCACCAGCTTGCCGTAGCCGGGCGCCGTTTCCGCCTGGCTGACGATCCCGTCGGCACAGGCATAGACCGGCGTGCCGGTGCGAGCGGCGATGTCAACCCCCTCGTGCATCTTGCGCTTGCCGGTGAAGGGGGAATTGCGCATGCCGAAACCGGAGGTCATCCACCCCTTGACCGGCCACCCCTGGGGCTTGGCCGCGAGCAGCGAGCGCTGGTCATTGAGGAACCCCTGGATCTCCTCCTGGCTTTCGCGGCGCAGGTCGATCGCCTGGCGGACTGCGTCGATCTGCTGCTGCAAGGCCGAGAAGCGATCGGAACCCTCCTCCTCGGGAGGTCCGCCCACCCCGGCGAGGGTGTCGCTGCGCGGCTTGGAGAGTTGGGCCAGGACACGGACCTTGGCATCGTTCTGGGCCAGAACCACCATCTCTTGCTGCAAATCCTGCAGGCTCGCCACCAGGCGCTGCAACTCCATCTGCTGGCTGCGATTCTCTTTCTTCAGGCGGGCAAATTCATGGCGGTCGAGATTGTTGCGGAAGTAATCGACGGCGAAGAGGCCGACTGTTACCAGCAACACCACGCTGACCCCCGCCAGCCACTGCAGCACGCTGCGGCGAAGGTTGAACCGGCGGACCTGATGGGAGCCCTCCGGAATAATCAGGATGGTGTACTTTTTGGCAGACAAGACCGAAAACCTCCGCAACACCTTGAAATGACACAAGCCGAATCTGGCACCGTAGCGATTAATACGGCAACTTCCCAGGAAGTGTCAAGCTTTTTAACGCCTTTTGACGGATTACAGGGTAATACTCAGGGCAATTTCGTCACATTCGGGAAACTTCGCGCACTTCATGCAGTCGCCCCAGATCTTCTGCGGCAGTTCCGATTTTTCAATTTCATGAAAACCGAGCTTGGCAAAGAAAACCGGCTTGTAGGTGAGGGCGAAGACCCGCTTCATCCCCAGATCCCGGGCCTCGGCCAGGCAGGCCTCAACCAGTTCGCGACCGAGCCCGCGCCCTTCGCAATCGGCAGAGACGGCGAGGCTGCGCACCTCGGCAAGATCCTCCCAGCAGATATGCAGGCAGACGGTGCCGACGGTTTCGCCATTCTCTTCAAATACATAGAAGTCGCGGATGTTCTCATAGATATCCGGCAAGGACCGGGAGAGCATCATCCCTTCGCGGGCATAGCCAAGCAACAGCTTGTGGATCGCCCGGGCATCGGCAATACGCGCTTTGCGCACCATGAACGAACTCCTCAGAAGATCTAAACGAGCCGGCGCCGGGCCGGTCTCAGGCTCGGCACGACTGGCCGATCAATTCCCGGGCGTGCTCCAGGGTCCGCTCGGTAACCCGTGCCCCGCCGAGCATCCGGGCCATTTCCCCGACCCGCGCGGTGTCGTCCAGGGGGAGGATAGTCGTCACTGTCCGCCCCTCGACCTCACTCTTTTCAACCCGGAAATGGTGATCGGCAAAGGCCGCCACTTGGGGGAGATGGGTAATACAGAGCACCTGCAACCCCCGGGCCACCTTGCGCAGCTTTTCGCCGACAGCGGTCGCCGCCGCGCCGCCAACGCCGGCATCGACCTCGTCGAAGATCAGCGTTTGCACCCCTTCGGCCATCGGTGCGGCCCGCCGCAGCGCCAGCATGATCCGGGACAACTCCCCGCCCGAGGCAATGCGCGCCAGGGGCTTCGGCTCCTCACCGGGATTGGGCGCGAGATAAAACTCGACCCGCTCGAGCCCCTGGCTACCAGGCGCTGCCAAGGGGAAAAGCTGGACCACAAACCGCGCTTTGGCCAGGGCGAGGTCGGCCAGTTCCGCCTCGACCGCCTGGCTCAGGCGCGCTGCGGCGGCACTGCGGGCACAGCTCAACTGTTTCCCCGACTGGCGCAAGGCCGCCGCGGCGGCATCGAGCTGCCGCATCAGCTCCTCCCGGGTGGCAGCAAGGTCACCGAGTTCAGCAAGTTCCCGCTCGACCTGATCACGATGCTCCAGGACCGCGGCGATGGTTGGCCCATACTTGCGCTTGAGCGGGCTGAGCTGGGCGAGGCGGCTCTCGACCTCCTCCTGCCGCTGCGGCTCGAACTCGATGCGCCGCCGGTAGTCCCGCAGCTGCGCGGCGCAGTCCTCAACGCTGTACTGGGCGCTGCGCAGCGATTCGCCCAGACTGCCGAGCAAAGGATCGATCGCGGCCAGACCTTCAAGGTCCGCCGCCACTCGCGCCAGTTCGCCGCAAACGGCGGCTTCGCCACCGTAGAGGGTCTCGAAACCGCCGCTGGCGGTGGTGGCCAGCCGTTCGGCATGCTGCAGCAGGAGCCGTTCGGCGGCCAGTTCCTCGTCCTCCCCGGGAACGGGCGCGACGGCGGCGATCTCCCGCTGCTGGAATGCGAGCACCTCCAGCCGTTGCTGCCGGTCCCGCTCCGCGGCCTCCAGCCCGTCCAGCCGCTGCTGCAGCTGGCGATGCGCTGCATAGTGGGTGGCATAATCGAGAAGAAGCGGCCCGTGGCCGGCGAAGCTGTCCAGCAGGGCGAGGTGGGTCTCGCCCCGCTGCAGGGTCTGGTGCTCGTGCTGACCGTAGATCGTCACCAGCTGTCCGCTGAAGGCCTGCAACTGGGCCAGCGTGGCCAGCGAGCCGTTGACGTAAACCCGGTTTTTGCCGGCGCGGGAGACGACCCGTCGCACCAGCAGCTCCCCCTCGCCGTCGAACCCGGCCTGCTGCAATTCCTGCTGCAGCCCGGCCTGCCCGGAGAGATCGAGCAGGGCCTCGACACTCGCCTCATCGGCGCCGTTGCGAATCAGTTCCGGCCGCGCCCGGTCACCGAGCAGCAGACCGACCGCATCGATAATGATCGACTTGCCAGCGCCGGTCTCGCCGGTCAGGACGTTGAACCCGGCGGCAAACTGGACCTGTAGCTGGTCGATGATGGCGAGATTGCGGATCTGCAGTTCGACGAGCATGGTGACAAGACCGATTGGTTATTGGTGGCCGATAAAAGAGGAGCACTCAGCACTCAGCACTATCTCTCCCCCCAGCGCAGCTTGGTGCGCAAGACCTCGAAATAATCCCGGGTCGGACTTTGAATCAGCAGGGTACGCTCCCGGGCCTGGCGCAGTTCGACCAGATCCCCCCCCTGCAGCTGCATCCCGACCTGGCCATCGGCGGTGAGAACCACGTGCTGATCCTGGAACTTGACTTCAATGCGGATCACCGCTTCGCTCGAGACGATCAGTGGCCGATTGCTCAGCATGTGCGGACAGATCGGCGAGATGACCAGGCAGGCGACGCCCGGGTCGATAATCGGCCCGCCTGCGGCCAGGTTGTAGGCGGTCGACCCGGTCGGCGTGGCAACGATCAGGCCGTCGGCCTTGAAGGTTGTCAGGTAGACGTCATCGACCCAGACCGCCATATCGATAATCCGGGCCAGGGCCCCCTTGTTGATGACGGCGTCATTCAGGACCGCGTAGCGGGCAATTTCGTCCCCCTGGCGGCGAACCACCACATCGAGCATCAGCCGCCGGGAGACCCGAAAATCCCCCTGCAGGACGCGCTCGAGAGTGGCGAAGGTCTCATCCCGGGTGATCTCGGTCAAGAAACCGAGGCTGCCGAGGTTGACCCCCAGGATCGGCTTCATCTGGGCACCGACGTGGCGGGCGACCGAGATCAGGGTGCCGTCGCCGCCGAGGACCACGATCAGGTCGGCCCGCTGCGGAATCTCATTGTCGGCATAATCGCGGGTCACCCCCAGGCTCTGGGCCAGATCCTCCTCCAGGAGAACCTCAAGCCCCCGGGATAGCAGCCACTCCATCACCTCGCGGCCAAAGACGACAGCGTCCGGGTGCTGTTTTTTTGCATAGATACCGACCTGCTGCATTTTCCACTCCCTCGGCCTGTCCATCGCACCACGTTATTACCACACCTCGGGCACGGAGTCCATACAACTACTGACGCCGGCGCGCTCCCCAGGTACACGCAGCTCAGTCTTTGACCCAGCGGCCGTTGCCCCAGAGAAGCTATGAGGGCGGTGGTTGCGACACAGTTGAGCCCGGCACCCCCATGTGCTAGAGTCGAGCCTGCGTTTCACTGGAGACAACCAATGGACCTTTTCACCCAGGCCGCCAGCGAATCCTCCGACGCCCCGCTCGCCGAGCGGATGCGCCCGCGCACCCTCGACGAAGTCGTTGGCCAGCGCGAGCTGCTCGGCGAAGGGAAGCTGCTGCGGCGGCTGATTGAGACCGACCAGCTCGCCTCGGTGATCTTCTGGGGGCCGCCGGGGACCGGCAAGACGACCCTGGCGCGGGTCATCGCCGGCACCACCAAAAGCCGCTTCGTCTTCTTCTCCGCCGTCCTCCAGGGAGTCAAGGAGGTGCGCGAGATCGTCGCCCGGGCGAAGGAGGAAAAGGCCTACCACGGCCGCCGCACCCTCCTCTTCGTCGACGAAATTCACCGCTTCAACAAGGCCCAGCAGGACGCCTTCCTCCCCTTCGTCGAAAGCGGCGACATCATCCTCATCGGCGCCACCACCGAAAATCCGAGCTTTGAGATCAACTCGGCGCTGCTGTCGCGCTCGCGGGTCTTCGTCCTTGAGCCCCTCGCCCCCGAGGAGATTCTCCTGCTGCTGCAACGGGCCCTGACCGACCCGCGCGGCCTCATCGCGAAAGAGCTGCAGGTCGCGGACGATGCCCTCGCCTTCATCGCCGCCCAGGCCGATGGCGACGCCCGCATCGCTCTCGGCGCCCTGGAGGTGGCGGCGGCCGCCAGCCGCGAGGAGCGCATCGAGCTGGCGGATGCCCAGCAGGCGCTGCAAAAGAAGGCCCTCCTCTACGACAAGGGGGGAGAGGAGCACTACAACGTCATTTCCGCCTTCATCAAGAGCCTGCGCGGTTCCGACCCCGACGCCGCCCTCTACTGGCTGGCGCGGATGCTAGAGGCGGGGGAAGACCCTCTCTTCATCGTGCGGCGGATGGTGGTCTTCGCTTCCGAGGATGTCGGCAACGCCGACCCGCGGGCGCTGCAGATCGCCCTGGCGGTGCAGCAGGCAGTCCACTTCGTCGGCCTGCCCGAGGCACGCATCAATCTCGCCCAGGGGGTCACCTACCTCGCCACCGCACCGAAGAGCAACGCCAGCTACCTCGGCATCGACCAGGCGCTGGCCGAGGTGCGCAAGAGCGGCGCGCTGCCGGTGCCGCTGCATATCCGCAACGCCCCGACCCGGCTGATGAAGGAGCTCGGCTACCACAAGGGGTACCAGTACGCCCATGACCATGCCGAGGGGATCGCGCCCCAGGATCATCTCCCCGACGCCCTGCGCGGCAAGCGCTACTACCGGCCGACCGCGCGGGGCTACGAGAAGCTGATCGGCGAGCGTCTCGCCCACTGGGCCGACTTGCGCCAGGGGAGAGCAAAACCCGACCCGGACGAGAAGGACTGACCGCCACCGCCACCCGCTAGGTCCCGGCATCTGCTATACTCGTCAAACAATTTGTCACCTTCCACCGCGGCGAGAGCCCATGAACGACCTCCCCTTCCTTCTCGACCTCCTCATCCTGCTCGGCCTGGCCCTCGCCAGCGCCTGGCTCTTCAGCCACCTGCGCCAGTCGCCGATCGTCGGTTACCTGGTCACCGGCCTGGTCATCGGCCCCTACGGCCTGAACCTGGTTCGCGGGGTCCACGAGGTCGAAGCGATGGCGGAACTGGGGGTGATCCTGCTCCTCTTCACCATCGGCCTGGAATTCTCCTTTACCCGGATGCTGCGCATCAAGGGGCTGATGCTTCGCTGCGGAGCGACCCAGATGGCGTCCACCACCCTGCTGGTCTACGGCGCGGCGCGCCTGGCCGGCATCGGCAATGCCGCCGCCTGGGTCCTGGGGATGGCCCTTGCCCTCTCCTCCACCGCCCTTGTCCTCAAGCTGCTTTCGGAGCGGGGGGAGATCGATGCCGCCCACGGCCGGATCGCCCTTGCCACCCTCCTCTTCCAGGACTTGGGCGTCATTCTCTTCCTGTTGCTGCTGCCGCTGCTGGCAGGCAGCGACAGTGGCTTCACCCTGTTTGGCCTGCTCCAGGCAGGAGCGCTCCTCGCCCTCCTCTTCGGCTTTTCGCGCTACCTGCTGCAACCGCTGTTGCGGGGGATCCTCCGCACCCGGACCCCGGAACTCTTTCGCCTGACGGTGCTGACCCTCCTCCTCGGCACCACCTGGATCACCGCCCAGGCCGGGCTCTCCCTCGCCCTCGGCGCCTTCCTGGCCGGTCTCGCCCTGGCGGAATCGGACTACGCGCACCAGGTCCTGGCCGACGTCATTCCGTTTCGGGACGCCTTTCTCGCCATCTTCTTTATCTCCATGGGGATGCTGGTCGATCTGCATGCCGTGGCAGACCACGGCCTGTTGATCGCCGGCGCCTTCCTGCTGCTGACCCTGCTCAAGATCGCCACCGGGACCCTTGGCGCCCTCTGGGCCCGCTATCCGCTGCGCACCGCTCTCACCGCCGGGCTCCTCCTTTTCCAGGTCGGCGAATTCGCCTTCGTCCTGCTGCGCAAAGCCCTCGCCCTGGAGCTCATCTCGCCGCCCCTTTACCAGGGGACCCTAACCGTGATTGCCCTCTCCCTGCTCGCGACACCGCTGCTCGCCGCCCGGGCCGAGCCGTTGGCGCGGCGCCTTGCCGGCCGCTGGGGGAACGGCGCCGAGCTTCCCGACGCCAGCGGTGAGCGAACCGCCAATCTCGAAGGGCATGTCATCATCGCCGGCTATGGGCTCTCCGGGCGCAACGTCGGGCGGGCTCTGCGCGAGATGCGTATCCCTTGTATCCATGTCGAGACCAACGGCACCGTCGTCAGTCAGGCACGCACGGCAGGGGAGCTGATCGTCTTCGGCGACGTCACCGCGGCGGCGGTCCTCGAAGGAGTCGGCATCGGCCGGGCGCGGGCGCTGGTCCTCGCCATCAACGACCCCGCCGCCATCGCCCGGGCGGTGCCGACGGCGCGCGGGCTCAATCCCGATCTCTACATCCTGGTCCGAACCCGCTTCGTGGCCGAGCTTGAATATCTTTCCTCCCTCGGCGCGGACGAGGTCGTCCCGGATGAATTCGAGGCCAGCATCCAGCTCTCCAGCCTGCTGCTGCGCCGTTGCGGCATCGGCGAAGGGCAGGTCCTGAAGCAGATGGCGACCCTGCGCCGGGAACACTATGACCGGCTGCGGTCCCCCGGCAAGACGCCGAGCAACCTCTCCGGCTACCTGTCGGTGCTGGAACAGGGGCAGATCGAGTTTCAGGCGGTCCCGGACGACTCTCCTTGCCTTGGCAAGTCCCTTGGCGAGCTCGCTTTTCGCACCCGCACCGGGACCATGGTCGTCGGCATTATCCGCAACGAGCGGGTCCGCTACAGCCCGGCAGCCAGCCTGGTCCTCGAACCGGGGGACACCCTGCTCCTCCTCGGCGCTCCCGAGAACGTGCTGCAAGCGCGGGAGCTGCTGCACGGGCATCCGGTATAAAAAAAGAAAACGGGAGCCCCAAGAGGCTCCCGCTGAACTGCTTCGCTGCTGTTGTCGGCTATTCTTCGTAAACCAGAACCCGGATCAGGCCGATGGTCGAGCCATTCTCGCTGGTCGGCGAATCGCTGACGGAAATGACCTTGCGGATATTATTCCGGCGGATAAAGTCGTTGATACGTTCGTCCAGTTCCCCAAGTTCGCGCTGGGCCTTGAAGGCCGCGAGCGGTTCACCAAAGGTCTTGACCTTGATCATCGGCACCTCCCCGGAGTAAACGAATCAGACCTGTACCACCGACTTGACGGCGGGAATTTTTTCCCGCAGGGTCTTTTCAATCCCCATCTTGAGGGTCATGGTCGACATCGGGCAGGAACCGCAGGCGCCCTTCAATTTCACGCTGACCACACCGTCCGCACTGATATCGACCAGTTCGACATCGCCCCCGTCGGCCTGCAACGCCGGGCGTACCATTTCGAGAACTTTCTGAACTTCTTCACGCATTGAATGAATCCTCCTCTGTGATGTGTGCTTATTATAGCCCGACCTCCCTGCTACGCAACAGGGGGTCGGGCTAGTCGGACTATTTCGTCTCCTCGTCGTTCTCCCGTCACAGGGACGGCAGGGGGAGGTCCCGCAGACGTCGGGCGCAAAGGAGTTCGGGAGTACCGACGCCTCGCCCCTGCAGCAGCACCTTGAAAGTTTCCCCCATGCCGCCCTCGGGCAGGATCAGGTTTTTCAGGGTCATGCGCAGCGCCTGGGCCCGGCGCGGGTCTTCCTCGCGGGCCTGCAGGGCGATCAGTTCCTCGACAAACCCAAGGCTCATCAGAAACCGGTACTGCTCCCCGAAGTAAAGGGTGGTCAATCCCCCTTCCGTCCCCGCCTGTTGCAGGCTGGTGAAGTCGACGTGGCTGGTCAGGTCCTGCTGGCCGACCAGGCGATAGAGGTCGTCGCTCGCCTGGTGTCGGTGATAGGCGAGCAGGGTTCCCTGACGCCGGAACGGGGCGTAAAGCTCTGCCGCCGGGTAGCCGTAATCGATCGTCAGTACGAAACCGCGCCGCAACAGCTGCGCCACCTGGCGCAGCCAGCGCGGGGCCGCCAGGTTGACCTCGGCCCGGTTTCCCTCTACCGGGGCGACACCGAGCCACTCGAAGTGGGCGGCGAGCGAGGGGGAGGAAAGGGGCCGCAATTCTTCGCCGAAACCCTCGTCCGTGCGGACAACGAAGACCTCCCGCAGCTCCCCGTCGCGCTTTTCCACAAGGTGAACAGGGAAGGCATCGACCAGTTCATTGGAGAGGAAGACCCCTTCCATGCCGGCGAGGTCCGCCAGAGAACACCAGTCGACCACCTGGCGATGGGCAGCCAGCGAATCGGCCTGGCGACGCCGGTTGTCGGGGCTCAGCTCAACGATCCGGTAGCGCAGAGAGTGGTAAAGGTCGGGTGCCAGCTCGCGCAGCGCATCGAGGATATCGAGGGCGAGATGACCCTCCCCGGCGCCCTGCTCGGCAAGCGTCAGCGGGCCGCCGCCGAGCAGTTCGAGGCACTGCCGGAGCTGGCGGGCGAGCAGGCGCCCGAAGAGGGCATGAACACTGGAGCTGGTAAAAAAGTCTCCCTCCTTGCCGATTCGCGACCGGGGGACCATGTAATAACCCCAGTCCGGGTGATAGAGGCAATGCTCCATGAACTCGGCAAAAGGAATCCCTCCCGCGGCATCGATACGTCGTCGCAGAAAGGTCGCCAGATCGGCCTGTCGCTGGTCGCCATTCGTTTCGGTCATCGGCTAGCGTCTCCCCTCTGGGCGGCTTCAAAGTCGGGGATTCTACCCCGGGGAAGGTCTGCTGGCAAGGGGAAGATAGGGAAGATAGGGTGCCGGGGCTTTAGGGGATGATCCCAAGCAGGCGGTGAATCTGCAGCAGGTCGGCCGTTTCCCGCACCAACAGAGTCGCCATGCCGGCGTCTGCGGCGGGGCGCAGATCGACCGGTTCCCGGTCGCCAACGAAGAGGAAACTCTCCGGCAGACCGCCGATGTCCTCAACGACCTTGCGAAAGGCATCGAGGTCGGGCTTGGGTTGGCCGCAGTATTCGATCGTGTAGAGGCGTTCAAAGTACTCCGAAACATCAAGCAGGGCAAGGATTCGCTGGGCCAGAGGATAACTGTTGTTGGTATAGATATAGAGGCGGCAATGCGCACTGAGCGACTCGAGTAACGCCCGGAGAACGGGGTCCGGCACCAGGCAGTCCTCGGGGCGCACCTGTTCCTGAAAAGCCCGGTGCAGGGCCGCAATCTCTATGCCCAGTTCCTGACAGGTACGGGTCAGGGTGGGTTCCTCGTCCCCGGAGTCGGTCAGCGCCCGCCGCGCCCGCCGCAACAGCGCACGGCCATCCACCAGCGACAGCCCGCGGGTGGCCGCGATCAGGGTTTCCGCCGCCCGTTGAATCTGGTCGGCAATGGGTTGCGCCGAGTAGAGCGTACCGTCAAGGTCGAAAACAATCGAGCGGATCGGGGGGATGGCCAGGCTCATTGGGCACCAACCTGTGAAGGAGGGGGACAACCGCAGATTAGCATGCGCGTACGCCGATTTTAAACAGTCCTGCCCTCCCTGTCAAAAGCCTGCCACCACCCCACCCGGAGGGAGGAAAGCTCTGCTGGATAATTGGTAAAGAGACCATCGACCCGAAGCCGCCGCAACCGCAGCGCCTGGCGCGGGCTATTTACGGTCCAGGGATAGACGCGCAGGCCATGCCGCTGACAGGCCTGGACCAGCTGCCGGCTGGTCCGGTCGACCCGCGGATGAAAACTTTCGGCGCCGGCAGCGACAGCGCGGGAGAGGGCGCGATGCCAGAAGAGCGTATCGCAAAGGAATCCGAGGGGGAGCCGGGGCGCTTGCTGGCGCATCAGCGCCAGCAGGCGATGGTCGAAGGAGGAGACCAGGACTCTTACCTGCGGGTAGGCCTGGAGCAGTTCGAGGACCTTGTGCCCGGCCGCAGCGTCCTTGATCTCGACATTGATCCGTAGCCGGTTTTCGGCCCAGGTAAAGACCTCCTCCAGGGTTGGTAATCCTTCTCCGGCAAAAGGGGTGCCGAACCAGCTGCCGGCGTCGAGGCGGCGCAGCTCGGCGAGAGTGAAGTCCCGCACCGGTCCCCGGCCGTCGCTGGTGCGTTCCAGGGTTTCGTCGTGGATGACCACCGGGACTCCGTCCCGGCTCAAATGGACATCGAGTTCGATACCGTCGGCGCCGTCCGCTTCGGCCGCACGGAAGGCCGCCAGGGTATTTTCCGGCGCCCGACCCGAGGCGCCACGATGGGCCCAGATCAGGAGCCGGCGCTCCGTCCCGCCGCCGGGCAGAGGCTGCCCTGTTCCCCCGCGGCCACTCATGGCGGGCCCTGGATGACCGGGTAGCCCCGCAGCTGCCAGCCCCAAATCCCACCGGTCAGGTTGTAGACTTCCGGGTACCCCTGGCTGGCCAGATAATTGGCGACCTGGGAACTGCGTGAGCCAACGGCGCAATAGACCAGGACCGGGCGATCTTTGGGGACTTCACGGGACCGGGCCTGAAACTGGTCGATCGGAATCAGGGTGGCGCCCGCCAGCCGTAATTGCAGGTATTCACCGGGAGTGCGAACATCGAGCAGAAAAGTATCCGGTTGGCGCTGTAACAGCTGGAAGGCCTCGGGCGCCATCATGCTCGTAACCGGCGCACTCCAGGCCTCGGCCGTTAGGAGCAGCAGCAAACCCAGCAACCAGCAGGCGCGATTCACAGTAGCCACAACAGAATCCTCCCCAATGTTAAATATGGGCCATCGGCCCTTGGGACAACTATATTCAGTTTTGCGAATTCCTTCCAGCCCAAACTTGTCTTCCCGGGTGAATCATGCAATGATACCGCCCGTCTCACCCCACCGCCGGCAGCGGTCGGCAAGGAGAATCATCTATGGATCGCAATCTCGCGCTGGAACTGGTTCGGATTACCGAAGCAGCGGCCCTGGCCTGCGGACGCTGGGTCGGCAAGGGGAACAAGCTTGCTGCCGACGAGGCCGCCACCAACGCCATGCGGCGTACCCTTGACTCGGTCGGGATAGATGGCACGGTGGTGATCGGCGAGGGGGAGATGGACGAAGCGCCGATGCTCTATATCGGCGAAAAGGTCGGCAATGGCCAGGCGCCGGCCGTCGATATCGCCGTCGACCCGCTGGAAGGGACCAACATCTGCGCCAAGGGGACCAGTGGCGCGATTGCCACCATCGCCCTCGCCCCCCGGGGCGGATTCCTCCACGCCCCCGACATGTACATGGAGAAAATCGCGGTCGGACCTTCCGCATGCGGCGCCATTGATATCAACGCATCGCCAACGGAGAATCTCAAGCGGGTCGCAGCGGCGAAGGAGTGCTATATCGAGGACCTGACCGTGGTAATCCTCGACCGGCCACGTCACGAGAAGATCATCGAAGAGATTCGCAAGGCTGGCGCCCGTATTCATTTGATCTCCGACGGCGATGTCGCCCCGGCCGTGGCGGCGGCCGTGGAAGGGAGCGGCGTCGACCTGCTGATGGGGATTGGCGGTGCCCCGGAAGGGGTGTTGGCGGCGGCGGCCCTCAAATGCATGGGCGGCGACATTCAGGCGCGACTCGTCTTCATGACCCAGGAGGAGCGGGAGCGCGCCAAGTCGATGGGGATCGATGATTTCGAACGTGTCTACAATTGCGAGGAGATGGCCCATGGCGATGTTTTTTTTGCCGCGACCGGTGTTACCAATGGCGACCTGTTGCGCGGGGTCCGCTATTTTTCCGGTGGTGCCGAGACCCATTCTATCGTGATGCGTTCCAAAAGCCGGACCATCCGCTTCATTGAAGGGCGTCACCAGTTCGACTACAAACCGGTTTACTGAGGCTTGCGAAAGAAGGCCGATTTCCCCGCTTGTCATCGCGGCAGGAAACTGTTAGGATTTTTCGGCTTATTGCCTCCAGTCAAAGAAACCGCACGGCGAAAGGGAACAGTATGGCGATCATTACCATTTCCCGGGAAATGGGCAGCGGCGGCATTCCCATTGCCCACAAGGCAGCGGAAAAACTTGGCTACACCCTGGTCGATGGCGAGGCGATTGCAAAGGTTGCAGCGTCCTACGGCCTGACCCCCGAAGCCCTCGAAAAGGCGGACGAAAAGCCGCCGGCCTTTGTCGATGAAATCGATGCACAGGTTGAAATCGACTCCCACCGCGTCGAGTTGATCATTCTTGAATACGCCCTCAAGGGGAACATCATCGTCTATGGCCGTGGCGGGCAGGATCTCCTCAGCGGAATCAGTTCCGTCTTCCGGGTCCGGATCACCGCGCCCTTTGAGGACCGGGTCGAGCGCTGGGCGGAACGCGAGTGGCTCGATCCGGATCTGGCGCGGATCCTGGTGCGCAAGAGCGATCAGCAGCGGGCCGGCTTCATCAAATACTACTTTGACCGCGACTGGCTCGATCCTCTCGGTTACGATCTTATCGTCAACACCCAGCGCCTCTCCGAAGAAACAGCCGTCAAGCTGATCTGCGAAGGGGTCCGGGATCGCAACCTGCAGGAAAGCAAGGATTCCGGCAAAAAGATACTGCAGGACCGGATCGTGGCCAAGAAGGCGGAAATCGCCCTTCTGGCCAATGGCGTCATCGAAGGACTCCACCACTACCACTTTCACCTCACGGTAAAAGATGGCGTCGCAACCCTTTTCGGCCATGTCCACGCCGAAGAACAGCGGGAGGCGGTGAGAAGAACGGTGGCCGCCGTGGAAGGGGTCCAGAAGATCGATGACCAGCTTGAGATCCGCCAGTACCGCTCCCTGCCTGAAGAGCACTGACCCCGGATTCCTTACCCAAATCTTCCAGCCGGCCCCGAGGGCCGGCTTTTTCTTTGCCTGGCCTCGCCCCGCCCCATGCACTGGCGCTCATGGTTCTTGTCGACGGGTACTGATCATGCTAGGATGGGACGCTTTTTCCGGCTTCGTCCGGAGGATGAATCGAACAAGGAGAGAATATCGGTATGGCTGGACACAGTAAGTGGGCAAACATCAAGCATCGCAAAGGCGCTCAGGATGCCAAGCGTGGCAAGGTTTTCACCAAGCTGATCAAGGAGATCACCGTTGCCGCCAAGATCGGTGGCGGCGAACCGGGGACCAACCCGCGCCTGCGTACTGCCATCGACAAGGCGAAGAGCGAAAACATGCCCAAGGATACGATTGAACGGGCGATCAAGAAGGGGACCGGGGGCCTCGATGGCGTCGAATACGAAGAGGGCACCTTCGAGGGGTACGGACCGGGCGGGGTGGCGGTTATCGTCGAATTCATGACCGACAACCGGACTCGCACCGTGGCCGATGTCCGCCACATCTTCACCAAGCATAACGGCAGCCTTGGCGTTAACGGCAGCGTCAGCTTCCTCTTCGAGCGCAAAGGCCTGATCGCCTTTAATACCGATTGTGACTTCGACCGGATTTTCGAGGCCGCGCTGGAAGTGGGCGCCGAGGATGTCAAGGACGAAGGGGATAGCTACGAGGTGATCACCGACCCGGCCAATTTCATCGAAGTCCGTGAGGCCATGAAGGAAATGGGCCTGAACTGGGAGAGCGCCGAGGTGACGATGCTGCCACAGACAATGGTCCAGCTCGAGGGAAAAGCTGCCGAGCAGATGCTCAAAATGATGGACAAGCTCGAAGATAACGACGACGTGCAGAACGTCTATGCCAACTTCGACATCTCCGATGATGAGATCGAGAAGGCGATGGGCTGAAACCAGGGAGACCGGATTCCGGCGCAGGTAATTAATAGCCTTGGGCACGGATTATGAGACGGGCCCCCGCAACCGGACACCAGGCCTATGAAAATTCTCGGCATCGACCCCGGGAGCCGGATAACCGGGTATGGGGTCATTGCAAAAGAGGGGAATCGCCTGCTGCATGTGGACAACGGGGCGATTGCCACCACCAGTGATACGCCCCTGGCCTTGCGTCTGTTCGAAATTCACCGCGGGCTGGAGCAGGTCATCGCGACCTATCACCCCGATGCCATGGCGGTCGAGCAGGTCTTTCTCGCCAAGAATGCACTCTCCGCCCTGAAACTGGGGCATGCCCGCGGCGTCGCCCTGGTCTGCGGGGTCAATGCCGGGCTGCCGGTTTTCGAATACAGCGCCCTGCAGGTGAAGAATGCCGTCGTCGGGTACGGCCGGGCGGCCAAGGGACAGGTCCAGCAGATGGTCCGGGCCTTGTTGAACCTCCCGGAGATTGCCCAGGAGGATGCCTCCGATGCCCTTGCGGTTGCCATCTGCCATGCCCACAGCCACGGACTTAATGAACGTCTCGACCAACTGCGCCGCGGACGCTGAGGTGAACGCATGATCGCATCACTGCACGGAATCATCGCCTACCGCAGCATTGATCATGTCATTGTCGATGTCGGCGGCGTCGGCTACCGGCTCCTGATTCCGCTTTCGACCTTCTACGCCCTGCCCGAGGAAGGGAGTGTCCGCTTCCAGGTCTATACCCACGTCCGGGACGACGCCATTCTCCTCTTCGGCTTTTTGACCAGCGCCGAACGGGACCTTTTCGTGCTCTTGATCTCGGTTTCGGGCATCGGCCCCAAACTGGCCCTGAATATACTCTCGCATATTCCTGCGCCGGCACTCCTCGATGCCCTCGCCGAGGGGGATGCCAAGCGCCTCGCCACCCTTCCCGGCATAGGCAAAAAGACGGCGGAGCGGCTGGTGCTGGAATTGCAGGACAAGGCCCACAGACTCAACCCCGCTCATCCGCGCGTGCCGCCGCAAACCGGGCCGACCAAGACGACCTCGCTGGAAGACGCCCAGTCGGCTCTGGTCAACCTGGGATACAAGGAGGCCCAGGCCCGCAAAGTCCTTGAGAATATGGAAATCTCACCGGACGCCAGCCTGGAAGAGGTCCTCAAGGGAGCCCTCAAGATCCTGCTCCGCTAACCGGGGCGGCGGTAACCGAATGCTGCGACCGTATCCCAACCCTGGGGAATCATGAGCGAACGGCTGATCACACCTGATATTGCCGGCGACGATGCCTGCGTCGAAGTCTCCCTGCGGCCCCGCACCCTGACCGATTACGTCGGCCAGTGCAAGGCGAAGGAGAACCTGCAGATTTTCATCGATGCCGCCCGGGGACGCCGGGAAGCCCTTGACCACGTCCTCTTCTACGGCCCGCCTGGCCTCGGTAAAACCACCCTCGCCAACATCATCGCTGCCGAGATGGGCGTCAACATCAAGAGCACCTCCGGTCCGGTGATTGAAAAGACCGGCGATCTCGCCGCCATCCTGACCAATCTCGAGGCCGGGGATGTCCTGTTCATCGATGAAATACATCGCCTCTCGCCGGTGGTCGAGGAGATCCTCTATCCGGCAATGGAGGATTACCAGCTCGACATCATGATCGGCCAGGGTCCCTCGGCACGCACCATCAAGCTCGACCTCCCCCGTTTTACCCTGGTCGGCGCCACCACCCGGGCCGGTCTTCTCTCCTCGCCACTGCGCGACCGTTTCGGTGTCATCAGCCGGCTGGAATTCTATACCGACGAGGAACTGGCGATCATCGTCAGCCGCAGTGCCGGGATTCTCGAAATTCCCATCGAGGCACAGGGCGCCCTGGAACTGGCCCGACGCAGTCGTGGAACGCCGCGCATCGCCAATCGCCTGCTGCGCCGGGCCAGGGATTTCGCCCAGGTCAAGGGCGATGGGGTGATCACCAGGGAGCTTGCGGATCTGGCCCTGACCCGGCTGGAAGTCGACAGCCGTGGCTTCGACCACATGGACCGCCGGATCCTGCTGACGATCATCGACAAATTTGGGGGTGGACCGGTCGGCCTCGACACGCTGGCAGCGGCCGTCGGCGAAGAACGGGACACCATTGAGGACGTCATCGAGCCCTACCTGCTGCAACAGGGATATCTCAATCGCACACCCCGGGGTCGGACTGCCACCCCGGCTGCCTACCACCATTTCCAGCGGCTGCCGAAAACGGCCGCCGAGGGTGGCCTGTTCGCCTGACCCAAGAGCGAAGGGTGGTTTCCGGCACCCATTGCAGCGGAGCGATCGATGAAACGTCCTGCCTTCACCGTCTCCCAGAAGATCGCGGCCGGCTACCTTCTCATCGTCCTGTTCAGCCTGATTGCTCTGGGCTACGCCCTCTCCAGCTTGCAGCGACAGACCCAGCGTTCGCGCCAGCTGGTCGGCGTCGAGTTCAAACTCCTCAATCTCTATCGTGATCTGCGGGACACCTTGCTGGCCCAGGAACGGCTGGAAAAGCAGCTCCTGGTACTCCGCGACTCCGACATGCTGAACCTTGCGGCAAACCGTTCCCAGGAGTTTGCAGCCACCTGGGAAAAACTCGCCGCACTCCCCCTGCCGGAATCGGCCCCCAACCTGAGATCCCTTGCCGGGTCCTACATGCAGGCGGACCAGGCCTGTTCGGAGCTGCTGACCGACAAGCGCTGGGCAGCGGCAAGTCAGTGCACTCACGAGCAGACCGGCCCGCGCCGCGAAACCCTGCTGGCGGCCCTCGCCACCCTTACCGATCGTCAGCAGGCGACCCTGGATCAGGCGTTGCAAACCCTCTCCAGCGGCAGTAGCCAGGCCTACAAGGTGACGCTGCTGCTGGTTTTCATCGGACTGGCCCTGTCGGCCCCGGTGGCGATAACGGTTATCCTCGGCATCCATCGCTCAATCCGCACCCTGATCCTGGCCACCAAGCAGATTGCCGGCGGCAGCTTTGACCAGCCGATTGCCATTAGTGGCGTCGACGAATTCACCCTGCTCGCCCGGGAATTCAATGAGATGGGTTTAAAGCTCAAGGACCTGGAGCAGATGTCCCTCGACGCCAACCCGCTGACCCGGCTCCCCGGAAACCTTGCCATCGACCGCGAAATTGCCCGCCGGATCGAAAGCGGCATCCCGTTTTCCCATCTTTATATCGACCTTGACAACTTCAAAGCTTACGGCGACCGTTACGGCTATAAAGCCGGGAGCGAAGTGATCGCCCAGGTTGGCGACCTGATCCGCAAAACGGTGCGTAACTTTGGTACGCCTGAAGATCTGGTCGGCCATATCGGTGGTGACGATTACGTGATTCTCACCCCCCCCGAGCAGGGTGAAAACATAGCCCGGGCCTTACTCACGGAGTTCGACCAGATGGCGCCCTCCTTCTATTCGGAGGAAGACCGGCAGGCCGGTTTTTTCATGGCGCGGGACCGTTTTGGAATCGAACGGACCTTTCCCCTGCTGACCATGTCCGTCGCAGTGATCCGCGTCGACCTTCTTGAGGCACCAACAGCCCTGGCGATCAGCAGGGAGTGTGCTAAGATGAAGGAACATCTTAAGGAACTTCCTGGCAGCAATCTACTTGTCAACCGACGCAAGGTTCTATGACGCGGTTCCTGCTCTCTTGCCTGCTGATTTTCCTCCTGGCGGCCTGTGCGCAGCCTCCCGCCCCAGCCGCAACAGCCATCGTCGAACCGCAGCGGGAATTGTTCTTCCAGGGGTTGGATGAATTGCTGGCAACGGGAACCAGCCCGGCCCTGCAAAGACTTGTTCAGGAGAATGGCGCCTCCCCCTGGAAGGGGCCGGCGCAGAGCCTGCTCGATTGGCAGGCTGCAGCGGCCGCCGAACTCCAGCGCAAGACAGCCGAGCAACAGCAGAAAATCAAACAATGCATCGATAGCAATGAAAAACTCGTCCGCGAGAATGAGACGCTTAATCGCGACCTCCAGGAATTAAAGCGCATCATGGTCGAAATGGAAAAAAGGGCCCTATAGGATTGGACGCCGCCGGACAAAAGGGGTTTTAGAAAACCGGGCAATATGTTACTTTTCACTCAAAGGGGGGGCCTGCACTAGCCCTGCTGAGTTCGCCCCCGGGGCCGTCACTGTGGCGGCCCTTTTTATACCCTGGGCTGCCAACCCTCCGGACCTTGGCCATTGGTTCTCCCTGCGATGAGCAAAGACTCCCTCGATCAATTTACCCGCCAGTTGGCCCGCTGGGCAGAAGAACAGCTGGAGCGAAGCCGCTCTCCGTTGCGCCGGATCGACCTTTCGCCACGGGTGTTGACCCCGCAGGGGGCGCTTTACCCGGATCTGGTCCTCTGGATCAACCGGGACAGCGGCATGGCCGGGGGGGTTATTCTCGTCCCGCCCCGGGAGAGCGATTGTAGTGAGGAGCAGGGACGCCTTTGCGCCCATGCCCTTGGTTTGCGGCATTTTGTCGTATGGGGGGCGGATGAGATTGTCTTCTGGGAAATTCTCCCCGGCGGATTGTCCCGGCACCGGACGGTTGCCGCCCCACCTGCCGGCAGCGACGCCACTAGCTTTCGCCATACCCTGGCCACCGTCCTGGAGGAGATCAAATATCTCACCGTTGCGGGGTCCCTCACCCCGGAGGAGCTTCCGCCCCATTACCTTGTCAACCTTTGTCTGGGGGGACTTGCAGAGGTTGTCCCCGGACTGAAGGAACTGATGCGGGTCGCCTGCAGCGAAGGTCGTTGCAGTGCGACAGGCGTTCCTCCCGAGCAACAGGCGCAAGACAAGGCGTTCTTGACCCTGGTGCGGATTGCGGCACTGCTCCACCTCGACCAGCTGCCGACAGCGGTCCAACCGGAGGGACTGGAGCGGGCGATGCTTTTTGCCATCGATACGCTTCCGGCGGAACTTCGCAAGGCACTGGCTCCCCTCCCGGGCGAATTCCCACTTCCTCTCGATATCGCCGTCCGCTTCCACCACCTGTCGCGGCGCCTGGCCCAACTCGGCGGGTGTCAGGACAGTCAGCGGCTTGCCCGGGTCCTGGAACTGCTGCGGGAGGACCACCAGCTTCCCCTCGGCCAGCACGCCCTGACGGCACCCGTCCCGAAAACCCGCGGACCGCGGTTGATTGCAAACCTGGCCAACATTCCCCCAGGCCCTGAAGATTGGGAGGTAGCGCCACCGTCCCTGCTGGCCTGCTCTGTCCTGTTGCGCCATCTGCAAGGGCAGCCGGCGGCGCGGATTCAGGCCGCTGACCCGTTCCAGCTTCCCGGGACGCCGGCACCGACCCTGATCCTCGCGGCCCTGACCTCCCCGACCACGCTCCCCGCCCGTGAGCGGGCGGCACTGCAGGCCGGTTTGCGAATCTCGTGGCCGACCCGGAGATTTCGCCTCCCCCCGGATCTACCCCGCTGGGGGTGGGAACTTCTCCATCTCGCCGGGCTGGCGGCCCGGGAGGGGAAACTGCGGCTGAAGGTCCCCGGGGACTGGCTCAGCGCCCCCTTTGCCGATGTCTTGCTCGACACACTGCGGGAAGATTTCTCGATCGGCGAGATCCGCCGCATCTCCGCCCATCAAATGGAGATCGACCTCTGTAAAGATGGGGGCGCCGATAGCACCTGCCTTGTCAATCCGGGAAGGGACAACCGCTACCTGGAAGGGGAGCTTTCCCGAAAGGCTCCGGCCCTCTTCTGGGCCCTGGCGCTGGACCTCCCCGACCCGGTCTGGACCCTTTTTGAGAACGGCCACCTCCATCTCGATCCCTCTGGCAACTCGCCGCAAGACCTCGAGGCCGGGGTGAACCTTTTTGTCGCTTCAAGCCTCGGCCGATTGCTCTGGCAGGTGGCCGGCAATAACCAGCCGCTGCCCGGACCAAGAAGGTTTGCTGCGACCTGGGGAAAACGGCCCTTCCCCTTGCCCAACCGGGACATCCTGACCCTGTTGCAACGCCTGGCCGAGGAACACCCCGCCACTCCCAGCACCGCCGAGATCGATGCCGAACTCGCCCCCTGGTTTGCCCTCCCACTTTCCGCCACTGGCAGGGTCGCCAACCACCAGGAGCCAATGGCCACTGCGGCGGCGGCTACGCCCACGCCGACTCTTGATTTGGCCGACCTGAGCAACACGCTTTATCGGGAAGTCTTCAGTGACGGGCTACCGCTCTTCCCCGAGCATTATCTTTTTGACCATTTCCGCCCAGAGCTGCAAGAGTACCGGCTCAGCCTGCCGTTACAGCGAGGAGAGCCATTCTTCGGCCGGGTAGTTCTGACCGGCGCCGACGGCGACAGCTTTGAAGTCTCCTCCGAGCTGGCTGCCCAGGCGGTTGAATTGGCCGCCGCCGCCGGCAGGGAAGTCGTTCTGCTCCCCGCAGACCCCCTGATATTGCAAAATATTCTCGGCCGTTATCTGCAGGACTTGCAGACGCTTCACGAGGCGCTGTTACGCCGGGCCCACCTTCTGCTCACCAATCCCCGGCAGGCAAGGGCAGTCGCGGGAAAACTCTGGGAGAGACTCCCGCTCCCGCCGCCGGAGTTCTTTCGCGCCAAGCAGAGGTAATGCCGGGAACGGCCATCGTAGTGCCGGTGGCCAGGATGGATAAAATCTGCTGAAACTGGCAGAGAAAACTGTTATCATTCGAGAACATGTCCCCTCCATCAAGAAGGTCGCCATGAACGTTCTATTGCACCTTTGCTGTGCGAACTGCGCTATCTACCCGGTCAAGGTTCTACGGGAGCAGAACCACCAGGTCACTGGTTTTTTCTTTAACCACAACATCCACCCGTACCAGGAGTTCATGCGACGGCTGGAAACGGTCCGCGACTATGCGGCCGGGGTGGAACTCGAGGTCCAGTATCGGGAGGACTACCAGCTGGAGGAGTTTCTGGCCCAGGTCGCCCAGGTCCCGCTCTTGCGCTGCGATTATTGCTACCACTCCCGTCTTGAAGAGACCGCCCGGCGCGCTGCCGACCAGGGTTTCGACGCGTTTAGCACCAGCCTGCTCTACAGCCGCTATCAGCAGCATGAGACAATCCGCAGCCATGGCGAGTCCCTCGCCCATCAACTTGGCATCAAATTCCTCTATCACGATTTCCGGCCTGGCTGGCGCGAGGGGATCGAAACTTCCAAGGCGATGGGGCTCTACCGCCAGCAGTACTGCGGTTGCATCTATTCGGAGAAGGAACGCTACTGTCCACCAGCCCGGACCTGAAGATGCCCCTCGGCAAGCTGCTCATCCTGATCGGCCTGTTATTGGTCTGTGCCGGGGTTTTTCTCTCCCTGGGGGGAAAGATTCCGCCCCTCGGCCGGCTCCCCGGCGATCTTCACATGGAATCGAAGAACTTTTCCTTCTATTTCCCCCTCACCACCTGTATTCTGGTTTCACTTCTCCTCTCCCTGATAATCTGGATTTTTCGCCGCTGACCTGCCCGACAGGAGAACCATGAGTTCCCGCCCGCATGACAAGATTGGTCTGGCCCTTGGTAGCGGCGCCGCCCGCGGACTCGCCCACATCGGGGTCCTCAAGGTCCTTGAAGAGGCGAAGGTGCCGATCGCGGCAATCTCGGGAACCTCCATCGGCGCCCTGATCGGGGCCCTCTATGCGGCAGGTGTCTCCGTGGCACAGATGGAAGAGATTGCCCGCGAGGTCGATTGGCGCGACCTGGCCAGACTGGTCGATCCGGTCTTTCCCGGCGCCGGCCTCATCGATGGCAAAAAAGTCTCCCGTTTCATCGCCGAACTTCTTCCGGTGCAGAGTTTCGAAGAGCTGCGTTTCCCCTTTGCCGTCACGGCTACCGATGTCGAGACCGGGGAGGATATTTTTATCAAGCAGGGGAATCTGCTCGAAGCGGTCCGTGCCGCGATTTCCTTCCCCGGGATATTCACCCCGGTCAGGTTTGGCAGCCGCTTCCTGGTGGACGGCGGTCTCTGCAATCCGGTTCCCGTCGACGTCGCCCGCGAGCTCGGCAGCGATAAGGTCATCGGCGTCTGCGCTATTCCGGCGATGCGGCAACCGCATCGTGAAACCTACCTGGAAGCCACCCCGGAGCAACAGGGGCAGGGATCCTGGCGGGAGATCTTTACAGCCCAGGGAGTAGAAAGGCTGTTCCGGGAGATCTGGCCCGGCAACGGCAAAGAGAAAAAACCAGCTGAAAGCCCCCCGGAACGGGAGCGAAAACCACCCGGTCTGCTGAAAATTTTCACGCAGAGTATTGCCATCATGGAGAACCAGATCAATGATCTGCGCCTGGCGCAGAATCACATCGACCTGCTACTGCGTCCCCATTTCGATGGCTTCAACCTCTTTGAGTTCAACCGGGCAGAAGAAGCGATCCGCGCCGGCGAAGCGGAGGCGCGGAAAAGGTTGCCGGCCATCATGCAAATGTGTGGCCGCGATTGAAACGCTTCTCAAGCATGTTAATCTTGCAACTATGGGAAATAACAGAGACCAATTACAGGAGGCAGGGATGATCGAGTTTCTTGAGAAAACCCTTCTGGCGGGCATGGGAGCGCTCTCCCTCAGCCAGAAAAAGGCAGAAGAGCTGATCCAGGAGTTAAAGCAGCGCTTTGACGTCAGTGAAGAGGAAGGGAAAGTTCTGCTCTCCCGACTGCAGGAAAACGCCCGGGAAAATCAGCAAAAACTGGAAGAGCTGGCACGCGGGGAAGTCCGCCTTGCTTGCGAGAGGATGGGGGTGGTGACGCACGAGGAGTTTGACAAACTCGCCAAAAAGGTCGCTCAACTCGAAAAACAGCTCAAGTCAACACCCAAGGACTGAGCCTCTATTACATGCTGACCTTTTCGCGGATCAACCGCAACATTCGCTCGATTCGGCGCTATCGGACCATTCTTGGCATTCTGATCAAGTATGGCTTCGGCCATGTCGTTGAACAGCTGAACATAAACTACTACCTCGAACTCGGCCGTCGCATCGTGACCCTGGGGACGGCTCCCAAGGAGATCGAGCGGCTGACCCAGCCGGAACGACTGCGCCTGGCCATGGAAGAACTCGGGCCAACCTTTATCAAGCTTGGCCAGGTTCTCTCCACCCGCCCCGATCTGATCCCCCGTGAGTACGCCGACGAATTTCGAAAACTCCAGGACAAGGTCCCCGGACTCCCCTTCCTTGAGATCTGCCGTCAGGTCGAAGAGGAACTCGGCACCGAACTGTCGGTGCACTTTGCCCACCTTGACCCGCAACCCCTCGCTGCAGCATCAATCGCCCAGGTCCATCGTGGGCGGTTGCACAACGGTGACGAGGTCGTGGTCAAGGTCCGCCGCCCAGGCGTAGCGAGCTTGGTTGAAACCGACCTTGATATCCTCATGGGCCTTGCTTACCTGATTGAAAATCATATTCCGGCCGGTGACATCTACGATCCGACGGGGATCGTCAAGGAGTTCCGCCGCATCATCCGCCGGGAGATGGACTTCAGCCGGGAAGGACACACCATCGATCGCTTTGCCACCAGCTTTGCCACCGACACCACGGTACACGTCCCCAAGGTCTACTGGGAGCAGACCGGAGAGACCGTTCTTACCATGGAATATGTCAACGGCATCAAGGTCTCCGATTTCGACCGTCTGCAGGCAACGGGGGGCGACCTGAAGGTCATCGCCCGCAACGGTGCCGATTATCTGCTCAAACAGGTCCTGGTTCATGGTTTTTTCCATGGCGACCCCCACCCGGGGAACGTCTTCGTCCTCGATAATAACATTATCTGCCTCCTCGACTACGGCATGGTCGGGCGGCTCGACGAGGATCTCAAGTACAAGCTGGCAGAATTACTGCTATCCGTTCTGCAACGGGATGTCGACCGCGTAATCTCCCAACTGCTCTATTCCGGAGACCTGACCGACGAGGTCGATCGCAAGCAACTGAAAAGAGACCTTAGCGAGTTTATTGACGACTATTACGAAATTCCGCTGCAGGAAATCCAGGCCGGAAAACTCCTCGGGGAATTTGTCGATATTCTGACCGAGTACCAGATCAAGTTTTCACCCGACCTGATCCTCCTCGCCAAGGCCCTGGTCACCATGGAGGGAATCGGCCGCCAGCTTGACCCCGAGTTCAACATGGTCGCCCACCTGCGCCCCTTCATGGAGCGCTTGCTGCACGAGCGAATGACCCCCGGCAACATTTCCCGGGAACTGTTTCGCACCGCCCAGTCCTATGGGGCACTTGCCAAAAACCTGCCCCGCGACCTCAAGGAATTCATCAATCGCCTGAACCGCAACAAATTCAAAATCGACCTGGAACACCGGGGCCTTGAACGGCTGATTGCGGATATTGACAAGTCGAGCAACCGCCTATCCTTCAGCCTGCTGATTGCAGCCCTGATTGTCGGTTCTTCCCTGATCATGCAGACCGAAAAGGGCCCCCTCCTCTTCGGCTTCCCGATGCTTGGCTTTCTCGGTTATTCGATAGCCGGCTTTTTGGGCCTCTGGCTGGCGATCGCCATTCTTCGCTCCGGCCGCCTGTGAACCCTGTGGTGGCGACGCCACAACGAAAGGTGCAACCCTGCAACACCAGACCGTCACCTCCCGCCCCAATTCTTTTTTTCTCCTTGTTTTTCAAATAGTTAAACAGAACAAAAAGACTGGCAGACTCTTTGCATTCTCTCATCTCCGTAATCAACCTGTTGAGAAATGCGAAATCTGTGGGAGGCCGGTCAGTCCATGATATTCCAATGCACCATCAACCAGACAGTCATGATTTCGGGAATCGGCCTGCACTCGGGGCAACGCATCAGCATGACGATGCGGCCGGCCGAAGCAGGCACTGGAATCATCTTCCATCGGACCGAGGGCGACCGCACCGTCTCCATTGAAGCCCTTTCGGCCAATGTGGTCGATACGCGCCTGGCGACGGTCATCGGCAAAAGTGGCCTTAGCGTATCGACCATAGAACATCTTATGGCCGCGTTGACGGCCTTTGGCATCGACAACCTCCACATTGATATTGACGGCCCCGAGGTTCCGATTCTCGACGGCAGCGCTCTCCCCTATATTGCCCTTCTCGAACAAGCGGGCCTGCGCAGCCTACCCCGCAGCCGCAAGTATCTGGCCATTCGCAAACCGGTCACCGTCATTGACGGCGAAAAACGGGTCACCATGATCCCCTCCCGTTTTTTCCGCCTCACTGCCGACATCGCCTTTGACCACCCCTGCATTGCCCGCCAGCATCGCTCGGTCAAGGTCACCCCGGACCTTTTCTGCCGCGACCTGGCAGGCGCCCGGACCTTCGGCTTTCTCCGCGAAGTGGAATACCTCAAGGCAAACGGCCTGGCACGGGGCGGCTCGCTGGAGAATGCCGTTGTCATTGGCGAGGACCGGATTCTCAACCCCGAGGGCCTGCGCTTTGCGGATGAATTCGTTCGTCACAAGATCCTGGACGCTATCGGTGACTTCAGCCTGGCTGGCTATCCGATCCTCGGTCACATCAAGTCTTTCAAGGGGGGCCACGATATCAACCATCAGATGGTCGAGCAGTTGCTTGCAACCCCTGATGCCTGGCGACTCGTTGAATTCAGTGACCGCGACCTGGAAGAGGCCCTTCATTCCGGGATTCCTGAATTTGCCGGTATCGACCTTGCCCTGACCAAGGTCTAACCTTCTCACAAGCCAGTCAGCAACGAAAATAGGCAGCCCTCAAGGCTGCCTATTTCCGTTGCTGTCTTGCCAATCCTTGCAATTGCGTTCATGTTTGGCCTATTATTACCAACTTAGAACCAATTTCAGGGACCGGGATGACGACCGAATCACAACCAAAACTTCCCCATGGGCCGAACTCCCGCAAACGATGGTGGGAATGGGCGACCATTCTCGGTATCCTTGCCCTGCTTCTCTTCCTGGCCCGTTTTGAAACCCACCTCTACGATCTGACCCAGAAATTTCCGCTCTCCAACAGCGTCCTCATCCTCGCCCTGATCAACCTCAACATCCTGTTGATCATCCTCTTTTTATTCCTGGTATTCCGCAACCTGCTCAAGCTCTTCCTAGAGCGACGCAAAGGGGTTCCGGGGTCGCGGCTCCGCGTCAAACTGGTGGTCACCTTCATCGCCCTCTCGCTGATTCCGACGATGCTGCTCTATTTCGTTTCGGCGGCCTTTATCACCAATTCGATCGAGAACTGGTTCAATGTGCAGATTGAATCTTCCCTGCAGGAATCGCTTGAAGTAGCCCAGACCTATTATAAAAACTCGGCCACCAATGCCCTCTATTACGGCGAGCAACTCGCCAGAATCATCAAGGAGGAAAAACTTCTCAACGATGAAAATCTGCCGCGTCTGAGTGCCGTTATCAGCCAGAAGCAGCAGGAATACAACCTCGGCATTGTTGAAGTTTTCTCCTCAACCAACGAGGAACTGGTGCGGGCCAGCAACCCGCAGGTACCGGTCAGTGACTTCACCGATCCCGATTCCAACAATATTCGTGAGGCCCTGAACGGCAAACGGTTCAGCCGGATTACCCCTCTGGGCAAGGCCGACCTCATCCGCGGGATCGTGCCAGTCTATTCGAACTGGAATCCGGAAGACGTCGTCGGGGTAGTGGTGGTGAACTACTACGTCCCCTACTCCCTCGTCAATAAAATGCAGGAAATCTCCAATTCCTTTGACCAGTTTAAAAATACCAAGCTGCTCAAAGGGAGAATCAAAAAGGGCTATCTCGTCTTTCTCGGCCTCATCGCCCTGGTCATCACCTTCCTTGCGACCTGGTTCGGCTTCCATCTGGCGCGGGGCATCACCGGCCCGATCCAGGAGTTGGCATTGGCCACCGGCCGGGTGGCTGGAGGTGACCTCGATGTGCGTATCGACGTCCAGAGCGACGATGAGATCGGCCTGCTGGTGACTGCCTTCAATAAAATGACCGGCGACTTGCGGCTCAATCAGCGCGAGATCGATCAGGCCAACCGCGACCTGCGCAGGTCGAACCTGGAGCTTGAACAACGCCGCCGCTACATGGAGATCGTGCTGAAAAATGTCACGGCCGGGGTGGTCTCTGTCGACCAGCAGGGGAACCTGACGACGGTCAACAAGTCTGCGGAAAAGATGCTGAAAATCAGGCCGGGCCGGATTCTCGGCAAAAACTTCCGGGAGGTCGTCAGCGACGAACACCTCCCAATGATCAAGGAGATTCTGCTTGACCTGCGCGAATCGGGCAAGGACTCCATCCGGCGCCAGGTCACCCTCCCCCTGGCGGATGGGAAACTTACCCTGCTGGTCAATGTCACGACGCTGCGGGATGAATCGGGTGAGTTCATGGGAACCGTCGTCGTTTTCGATGACTTGACCCAGCTGATCAAGGCGCAACGGATGGCCGCCTGGCGCGAGGTGGCACGACGCATTGCCCATGAAATCAAGAACCCGTTGACCCCGATTCAACTTTCGGCACAACGTCTGCGCAAACGCTATCTCGATCGATTCGGGGACGACGACAGGGTCTTTGACGATTCGACCAGGCTCATTATCAAACAGGTCGACGAATTAAAGAATCTTGTCAATGAATTTTCTAGTTTTGCCCGGTTGCCGGCGAGCAATCCAACACCGAACAGCCTCAACGAAATCCTCGAGGAGACCCTGGTCCTCTATCAGGAAGCCCACAAAGAGGTCGATTTCAGCTTCCATCCCGACCCGCGGCTGCCGGTCTTCGATCTCGACCGCGACCAGTTGAAGCGGGTGGTAATAAACCTGCTCGATAACGCCGTCGGTGCCATTGATCAGGGGGGCGCGGTTGAAATCGAGTCGGCCTACAATTCAGCCCTGCAGATGGCAACCTTCAGTATTTCCGATACGGGGTGCGGAATTCCGGCAGAGGACAAGCCGCGTCTTTTTGAACCCTATTTTTCCACCAAGAAATCGGGCACCGGCCTTGGTCTGGCCATTGTCGCCACGATCGTATCTGACCATAGTGGCTACATCCGCGTCAAAGACAACTATCCCCATGGAACCCGGTTTATTATCGAATTGCCAATTACAGGAAATGCAATAAAGGCCTGACTTATTCCAGCTATAGCCTTCCGCCTCGGAGACTCATGAAAACGATTCTGATCATCGACGACGAAGAAGGGATCCGCGAAAGCCTGCGCGGAATCCTTGAAGACGAGGGGTTTCGAACCCTGTACGCCGCGGATGGCGAGCAGGGGCTGCAAAAGGTTCGGGAGGAAAACTTCGATCTGATTCTTCTCGACATCTGGATGCCCGGCATCGACGGCATAGAAACCTTGCGCCGCATTCGCGAACTCGTCCCGGAACAGCAGGTCATCATGATGAGCGGCCACGGGACTATCGAGACGGCCGTAAAGGCGACCAAATTCGGGGCATTTGACTTTATCGAGAAACCCCTCTCCCTCGACAAGCTGCTGTTGGTGGTAAACAATGCCCTCAAGGTCGGTCGGCTGGTCGAGGAAAATCGGTCCCTGAAGGCGAAGCTCGCCAAGGATTACGAAATGATCGGCACCAGTCCGGCCATCAGGCTCCTCAAAGAGCAGATTGCCATTGCCGCACCGACCTCGGGCTGGGTCTTGATTACCGGCGAGAACGGGACCGGAAAAGAGTTGGTGGCGCGGGCGATTCACACCCAGTCTCAGCGCCGGGACAAGCCCTTTGTCGAGGTCAATTGCGCCGCCATCCCGGAGGACCTTATCGAATCCGAACTATTTGGTCATGAAAAAGGGGCTTTCACCGGGGCCACCGCCCAACGCAAGGGGAAGTTCGATCAGGCCCACGAAGGCACCCTGTTTCTGGATGAAATTGGCGACATGAGCCTCAAAACCCAGGCCAAGGTCCTGCGCATCCTTCAGGAGCACAAGTTCGAGCGGGTCGGCGGCAGCCGGACGATTGAGGTAGACGTCCGGGTGATCGCGGCAACCAACAAGGACCTGGAAGAAGAGATCGCGGCCGGGCGCTTTCGTGAAGACCTCTTTTATCGCCTCAACGTCATCCCCTTCCATGTCCAGCCGCTCAGGGAACGACGGGAGGATATCCCCCTGCTCGCCAATTATTTCCTCGAGTTTTTCTGCAGCAAGGAGAGCCGCGAAAAAAAGACCCTGTCCACTGAAGCCCAGGAGGCGCTGGCCGCCTATCCGTGGCCAGGGAACGTGCGGGAATTGAAGAACATTATTGAGCGTCTGGCGATCATGACACCGGAGCGCTCCATCGATCTGCGTCACCTGCCGCGCAGCATCACCAGTCACCAGGCGCCTCGCCCGGCAAGCGGGCTCTCCGGCCTGGCGGACAATGCCACCTTTCGCGAAGCAAAAGAGGAGTTTGAGAAGGAATATCTGCTGCAGAAGCTGGAAGAGAACGAATGGAATATCTCACGGACTGCGGAAGCCATTGATCTGGAACGGTCCAACCTGCACCGCAAGATCAAATCGTTTGGGATTGAATTCAAAAAGTAGAGTTCAGGCCCGCAGCGATGTTTTTGCGGCGGGGAAAAACCGGCCTGATCGGGTAGGAGGCGGGGTCGCCCCCGCCGTCCTCCCACACCACCGTGCGTACGGTTCCGTACACGGCGGTTCACAAGGCGCTCTGAAAGCGGCGGTGCTGATCGGTCAAGCGGATCAACCCCAAGTAGCGAAAGAAGGATGTCGGATACGCTTCATTCATGTGCGAGGCCCCTGAGTTCCACCAGGGGCCTCGCCCGTTCGTGGCCGATTTCCACGCCCGGGCTTCCGGCAATCCCCGCTGCATCAACCTCTTGGCCCGGGTATAGGGGCGCTTCCACTGTCGCCATAGAATGCAGCGCAGCTTCCGCCGCAGCCATTTGTCCAGTTCTTCGAAGATGCCTTTGACCTCCGCCAGGCGGAAGTAAGAGGCCCACCCCCGTAGCTTCGGGGTGATTTCTTTGATGACCTGAGCGAGACTGCGTCCCCTGCCCCGTCGGCAGACCTTCCTGAGTCCGGCCTTGAACCGCTTCACTCTCGACTCCGCCACTTTGAGGCGGGGTTTCTTGTGAAAGGTCATGCTGTAACCCAGAAAGACCCTTTTCCAAGGACGGTCGACGGCGCTTTTGGCGACGTTGACCTTGAGTGCCAGCCGCTCCTCCAGGAACCGGGTGAGACTGGCCATGACCCTTTGGCCGCTGCGCCTGGTCTGCACGTAAATGTTGCAGTCGTCGGCGTAGCGGCAGAAGGCGTGACCGCGCCTCTCCAGTTCCTTGTCGAACGCGTCGAGCAGGATGTTCGACAGAAGAGGTGAGAGGGGACCACCCTGCGGCGTCCCTTCCACCCTCTGCGACACAAGCCCGCCTTCGAGCACTCCGGCTTGCAGGTACCGCCGGATGAGCAGCAATACCCGCTTGTCTTCGACCTTACGGGCGACCCGCGACATGAGGATGTCGTGGTTCACCCGGTCGAAGAACTTCTCCAGGTCGATATCGACCACCCAGCGCTTGCCGTCGGCCACATGCCGACGGGCGGCTCTAACCGCCTGCCAGGCACTCCGTCCGGGACGATACCCGTAGGAGCTGTCGGAGAAGTCCGGATCGAATAGCGGCGTCAGCACCTGATGCAGCGCCTGCTGAATGAGCCGATCGCACACCGTGGGGATTCCCAGGGTGCGCACTCCCCCGTCGGGCTTCTCGATTTCCACCTTCCGCACCGGCTGGGGGCGATACGTCCCATTCAGCAACTCTTCCCTGATGGTCGGCCACTTCTCCTTGAGAAAGCCGCGTAGCTCGCCCGTCGTCATCTCGTCGATGCCGGGGGCGCCCTTGTTGGCTTCCACTCGTTCAAGGTGCGGATTCCGATGAAAGTTGCCAGCCGTTCCAGCGCAAAGTTGCCACTCGTTCCAAGGCAAAGTTGCCAGTGATCGGAGCGTAGCGACGCTGGAGTTTTTGTCTTACGCCAAGTTGCCGATCGGGTCAAGCTGGGATCGCCGTTTGCGCATCGATTCTCCTTTCAAGGTGAGCCGGTAGGCGTTGTGGATGAGGCGGTCGAGGATGGCGTCGGCGACCGTCGGATCCCCGAGGTAGTCGTGCCAGGCTTCGACCGGAAGCTGGCTGGTGATCAGGGTCGAACGCAGATTGTGGCGGTCCTCGAGGATTTCGAGCAGATCGCGGCAACCGGCGGCGGTCATGGGGGCGAGCCCCCAATCGTCGAGGACGAGCAGTTGAGTCTTGGCGACTCTATCCATCATCTTGGGGTAGCGGCCGTCGGCCCGCGCGAGGGCCAGTTCCTCCAGGAAGCGGGGCAGGCGCAGGTAGAGGGTCTTGCAGCCGAGGCGGCAGGCCTTGTGAGCCAAGGCGCAGGCGAGGTAGCTCTTGCCGACGCCGGTGGGGCCGGTGATGAGAATGTTGTGGCCCTTGGCGAGGTAGCGACCGCCGGCCAGCGCCAGCACGAGGTCGCGGTCGAGTCCCCGGGGTGCCCTCCAGTCGAGGTCCTCGATGCAGGCGCTCTGACGCAGCCGGGCCGTGCGCAGGCGAGTGGTGAGCCGGCGGCTGTCGCGCTCGGTCTGCTCGCGGTCGACCAGCAGGCCGAGGCGCTCCTCGAAGCTCAAGGCATCGGCGGTCTCGCTAAGGCGCTGTTCCTGAAGGGCCTTGAGCATGCCGGTCAGCTTGAGGGCGCGCAGTTTGTCGTCGGTGGGGTGGCTGAGCATGGTGGTCTCCTTGGTCAGTGGTAGTAGCCGGCGCCGCGGATGTTGTCGTGACTCGGCAGCAATGAGAGTTGGGATTCGGTGGACTCGGGGAGCGACTGGCGGTCCAGTCCGGTTTTGAGGATCGAGGCGACGCTCTTGAGGCGACAGGCGTTTGTTGCCAGGGCCCGCTGGCAGGCCGCTTCCAGGCGCTCGGGCGTGTAGGTCTTGGCCAGCCGGATCAGCCCCAGGACGCTGCGGTAGCCCTGCTGGGGATGGGCCCGTGAGGCCAGGATCTTCTCTGCCAAGGCGGCGGTGTGCGGTCCGGTTTTGGCCGCCCAGGAAACCAGGCGCTGCGGCGTCCATTCGGCATACTCCCTGTGGCTTTTGGGCATGTGCTCGCCGAGAGTGGTGTGGCGACCGCGCTCAGAGGAGCGGACATGGGAGGCCACCCGTTGCCCTTTGTGCAGAAATTCGACGGTGGTCGCCGTCAGGCGCACGTCGAGCTGCTGCTTCACCAGCACATACGGGACCGAGTAGTAGTGGTGGTCGACTTCGGCATGGTAATCGATGTTGACCCGCGCATGGCGCCATTCGGCGAACGTATAGGGGGTCGCCGGCAGAGGATTCAGAGCCGGACGTTCCAGGGTGTCGAAGAGCTGCTGGCGGCAGCCGGGAAGCTTCTTGAAGGGGCGCCGGTTGAGGTGCTCCACCAGCTCCCGAATGGCGGCGTTGGCCTCGGCCAGACTGAAGAAGGTACGGTTGCGCAGCCGCGCCAGGATGAAGCGCTCGGCGACCAGAACCGCCGCCTCGACCTTGGCCTTGTCTTTGGGTTTGCGCACCCGCGCCGGAATCACCGCGCAGCCATAGTGAGCGGCCAGCTCCGCATAGGTGGGGTTGATGTCCGGTTCGTAGCGGCAGGGTTTGGAGACGGCGCTTTTCAGGTTGTCCGGAACAACGATCTCGGGCACTCCGCCGTAGAAGGAGAAGGCCCGGACATGCGAGCCGATCCAGTCCGGCAGCCCTTGGGTCCAGGTGGCTTCGGCAAACGTCTGGGAACTCGCCCCCAGGGCCGCGACGAACAGTTGCGCTTCGCGGATCTCGCCGGTGCGGCGGTCGACGATCGGCAGGGTCTGGCCGGTGTAGTCGACAAACAGCTTCTCGCCGGCTTTGTGCACCTGACGCATCGACAGACGCAGTTTGCCGGACCACTCACGGTACAGATCGCAGAAACGGCTGTAGCGATACCCCTCGGGATGGCTGTTCTGGTATTCCTCCCAGAGCAGCCCCAGGGTGACGCCCTTGCGCTTGAGTTCCTGATGGATGGTCGCCCAGTCGGGCATGGGGCGCTGGTCGGCGGGAATGACTGGCGCTGGCGGAAAGAGCAACTGTTCAAGTCGGGTTTCGTCCAGATTCTCTGGCAGCGGCCAAGACAACCCGGCGTGAGCGGCGCGTCTCAGAAATTCGCCCACCGTGGTGTGTGACGTGCCGACGGAGCGGGCGATGGCCCGCTGTGTCAGGCCGGCTTCGTAATGCAGACGCAGAACGTCCTTGATCTTGCGCATGGATAACCTCGTGTGTGCCAATGGGACCACCTCCTGGAAAAAGTCCAGAAGGTTGTACCCCGCGGTTACCCAGCGTCGCGAGAACTTTGATCAGTCTGACAGATTCACCGACCTCTTCCGCTCAAACTGGAAAGTTTGGATCGGAACGGGTGGAAACCTTGCGTCGGAATGACTGGCAAGTTTGGATCGGAATCAGTGGCAAGTTTGCATCGGAATCGGTGGAAAGTTTGGCTCGGAATACGCATTCAAGGGCCGCCATCATGTTCGGGCGGCTGACGACGTCTTCCATCAGCCCCCGTTCCGCTTTCGTCCAGGAAGGGTCTCTCGTTGCCGTGACGTTTGACGCACCGCTCCCATGCTCTGGCGGCTTCCGGCCGCTGCCCTCCGGGACGGCTCCCGGTATCTCGACCAGGACTTCTGCTGCTCTTGTCGTCATCGAAACGCGAGTCTCCTGAAACGACGCCTCATGTTCGGCCCTTTGCCGGGTGGTTACTCCGGCTACTACGGCCTCTGCTGACTTCTGCCGGCCGGTCCCGACACCTTACGGTGACGGTAGCACGAGGCAGACCGACAGATCTCCCAGGGTAATGCGCGTGACCTTCCTCCCATCTGCCCGCCGCATCTACAGCCCCACCCTCCCGGATGGCTATCGGGCTTTGAAGATATTGGCCTTCTCGCCCGGATGAGAGGGTCTGTCAAACGAACTGTGTATCCGCTCTTTCAATAGACCAGATTCAACGGCACCCGGTCTTCGCCGAACATCACTTGGAATGTCTGCAGCGCTGGCTTCCAGTTGTGGATCATCTTCCAGTTGCGTGACGCCTGCCGGATTGCCAGATAGAGCGCCTTGATCGCCGATTCGTCGTTGGGGAATATCCTCCGGTTGCGGGTCAGCTTGCGCAGGCTCATGTTTAGCGATTCGATCGCGTTGGTCGTGTAAATGACCTTGCGAATTTCCGGCGGAAACTGGAAAAACGGGATGATGTTGTCCCAGTTGCTCCGCCACAAGCGGATTACCGAACGATAGGACTTGCCCCAATCGGCGTCCAGTTGTTCCAACTCCGCCGCCGCTTCTTCGGCGGTCGCCGACTGGTAGATACGCTTGAGGGCCGCGACCACGGCCTTGCTGTCCTTGACCGTGACGTAACGCAGGCTCGCCCGCACCAGATGGACGATGCAGAGTTGGGTCAGGGTCTTGGGGAAAATGGCGTTGACCGCTTCCGGCAGCCCTTTCAGCCCGTCCATGCAGGCGATGTAAACATCCTGCACGCCGCGATGGCGCAGTTCGGTGAGGACCGAGAGCCAGAACTTGGCCCCTTCGGTCTCGGCGATCCACAGGCCGAGAACTTCCTTCTCGCCGCGCAGGTTGACGCCGAGAACCACATGGGCCGACTTGTTGACCACCTGCTTGCCGTGATGAATCTTGACCGTCAGGCCATCGAGCCACAGGATCGGGTAGACGGCTTCCAGTGGGCGATTCTGCCAGGCCCGGACCTCGTCCAGAACCGATTCGGTCACCTGGGAGATGACGGCATGGGAAATCTCCACGCCGTAGAGATCCTTCAGGGCGTCCTCGATGTCGCGGGTCGTCATCCCTTTGGCATAGAGGGTCAGGATCTTTCCTTCCATCCCGGCCAGGCGAATCTGGCGTTTGCGAACCAGTTGCGGCTCGAAAGACCCCGCCCGGTCGCGGGGCGTTTCGATCTCCAGTTCGCCGAAGGTGCCCTTGACGGTTTTACTGCTCTTGCCGTTGCGGGTGTTGGCGCGTTTCGCCGGCCCGGCTTCGCCGGCTCCGTAACCCAGATGCGCGGTCATTTCGGCGTCCAGGCTGCGGTTGATCATGCGCTGTAGCAACCGCGAATAGAGTTTGTCGACGTCCTCGGGGGTTTTGCAGTCGACCAAAAGCTCGTCCAATTTGTCTGATTTAATCGCCATCGTTTCTGCTCCTCGGTGGGGGAATTGCCCCACTCTCTCATGGAGCAGATACACAGTTCAATTTACAGGCTCATGAGAGGGTCTCATGCGGTTTCTGTTCGTCGGACCGGGATTTTGCCTGCGGCTTCCTTCAGATTCCACCTCGCGATGGACACCCTTGCCGTCCGGCTAGCGGTTCCCGCCATCAGGGTCCGCAGGGGACTTTCACCCCCAAGTCACTGATTCACCACCACAGTGAATCAGACAGCGCCAGTCAAGGCGCTACGCGCCATGCCTGGCGCACCAGACAAAAAAAGGCCCGCCTCAAATGAGGCGGGCCTTCTGAATAATTTCGGCGGCGACCTACTTTCCCACACAGTCACCCGTGCAGTATCATCGGCGCAGTAGGGCTTAACTTCTGTGTTCGGGATGGGAACAGGTGTGACCCCTACGCTATAGCCACCGAAAACCTTAAAACTGGTTTCCAATTGCCTAAGACTTTTACGATGCGGCCGCTACCGGCACTTTTTGTCATGGAAGTCGGGGGGAGGAGAACCTCCCCCCTTCTTCACCTAAAACTTTTTATGGTCAAGCCTCACGGTCAATTAGTACCGGTTAGCTGAACACATTGCTGTGCTTACACACCCGGCCTATCAACGTTGTAGTCTCCAACGGACCTTTAGGGGCTTGCGCCCAGGGAGATCTCGTCTTGAGGTGGGCTTCCCGCTTAGATGCTTTCAGCGGTTATCCTTTCCGAACGTAGCTACCCTGCCATTGCCACTGGCGTGACAACAGGAACACTAGTGGTTCGTCCATCCCGGTCCTCTCGTACTAAGGACAGATCCTCTCAAATCTCCTACGCCCACGGCAGATAGGGACCAAACTGTCTCACGACGTTTTAAACCCAGCTCGCGTACCACTTTAATTGGCGAACAGCCAAACCCTTGGGACCTACTTCAGCCCCAGGATGTGATGAGCCGACATCGAGGTGCCAAACCTCCCCGTCGATGTGAACTCTTGGGGGAGATAAGCCTGTTATCCCCGGAGTACCTTTTATCCGTTGAGCGACGGCCCTTCCATACAGAACCGCCGGATCACTAAGACCTGCTTTCGCACCTGCTCGACGTGTATGTCTTGCAGTCAAGCTCCCTTATGCCTTTGCACTCTACGGCTGGTTTCCAATCAGCCTGAGGGAACCTTCGCGCGCCTCCGTTACACTTTGGGAGGCGACCGCCCCAGTCAAACTACCCACCAGGCAGTGTCCCCGATCCCGATAAGGGACCTAGGTTAGACATCCAGAAGAACAAGGGTGGTATTTCAAGGACGACTCCACCGACACTGGCGTGCCAGCTTCAAAGTCTCCCACCTATCCTACACATGCTGTCCCGAATGTCACTGCCAAGCTGTAGTAAAGGTTCACGGGGTCTTTCCGTCTTGCCGCGGGTAATCGGCATCTTCACCGATAATTCAATTTCGCTGAGCCTCTGGTTGAGACAGTGCGGAAGTCGTTACGCCATTCGTGCAGGTCGGAACTTACCCGACAAGGAATTTCGCTACCTTAGGACCGTTATAGTTACGGCCGCCGTTTACCGGGGCTTCGGTTCAAAGCTTCGCTTGCGCTAACAAATCCCCTTAACCTTCCGGCACCGGGCAGGCGTCACACCCTATACTTCCTCTTACGAGTTTGCAGAGTGCTGTGTTTTTAGTAAACAGTCGCTACCGCCATTTCTCTGCGACCCTCTTCGGCTTCACGTGCGAATCGCTACACCTAATGAGGGCACACCTTCTCCCGAAGTTACGGTGTTATTTTGCCGAGTTCCTTAACCAGAGTTCTCTCAATCGCCTTAGCATTTTCTGCCCGCCCACCTGAGTTGGTTTGCGGTACGGTCACCTGTGAACTGAAGCTTAGAGGCTTTTCTTGGAAGCATAGGATCAACCACTTTGTGGGCTTAAAGCCCTCGTCATCACGTCTCAGCGTTTAAATGGAGCAGCGGATTTGCCTACCGCTCCCGCCTACGCGCTTAAACCGGGACATCCGACACCCGGCTGGCCTACCTGTCTCCGTCCCCCCATCGCATTCACAGGTGGTACAGGAATATTAACCTGTTTCCCATCAACTACGCCTTTCGGCCTCGCCTTAGGGACCGACTAACCCTGAGAAGATTACCTTTACTCAGGAAACCTTGGGCTTTCGGCGTGCGGGTTTCTCACCCGCATTTTCGCTACTCATGTCAGCATAATCTCTTGTGGTTCCTCCAGCCGTCCTTACGGTCGACCTTCAGCGGTTGCCACAATGCTCCCCTACCACTTGTACCTTAAGGTACAAATCCGCAGCTTCGGTGCTGTGCTTGAGCCCCGTTACATTTTCGGCGCAGGTTCACTTGACCAGTGAGCTATTACGCTTTCTTTAAAGGGTGGCTGCTTCTAAGCCAACCTCCTGGTTGTCTGGGCGCTCCCACATCCTTTTCCACTTAGCACAGACTTAGGGACCTTAGCTGGCGATCTGGGCTCTTTCCCTTTCGACGACGGATCTTATCACCCGCCGTCTGACTCCCGTATAGACGTTTCCGGCATTCGGAGTTTGGTTAGGTTTGGTAATCCGGTAAGACCCCTAGCCCATCCAGTGCTCTACCTCCGGAACGATTCGTACGAGGCTATACCTAAATATATTTCGGGGAGAACCAGCTATCTCCGAGTTTGATTAGCCTTTCACTCCTATCCACACCTCATCCCCTCAGTTTTCAACCTAAGTGGGTTCGGGCCTCCACGACGTGTTACCGTCGCTTCACCCTGGACATGGATAGATCACCCGGTTTCGGGTCTACTCCCAGCAACTGAACGCCCTGTTCAGACTCGCTTTCGCTACGGCTCCACCTAACCGGCTTAACCTCGCTACTGAGAGTAACTCGCTGACTCATTATGCAAAAGGCACGCGGTCACACTGGCGCAAGGCCATAGTGCTCCCACTGCTTGTAAGCGTACGGTTTCAGGTTCTCTTTCACTCTCCTCATCGGAGTTCTTTTCACCTTTCCCTCACGGTACTATGCGCTATCGGTCATCGGGGAGTATTTAGCCTTGGAAGATGGTCCTCCCAGCTTCCCACAGGATTTCACGTGTCCCGTGGTACTCGGGGACACCCTAGGGTGAATCACGGTTTCGTGTACGGGGCTATCACCCGCTATGGCGGCACTTTCCAGAGCCTTCCACTACCGATCATCAATCCCACGTCGGGGCCCCACAACCCCAGAACCACCGTAGTAGTTCTGGTTTGGGCTAATCCGCGTTCGCTCGCCGCTACTAACGGAATCTCAATTGATTTCTTCTCCTTCAGGTACTTAGATGTTTCAGTTCCCTGAGTTCGCCTCGCATGGCTATGTATTCACCATGCGATGACAGGGCATAATCCCTGCCGGGTTTCCCCATTCGGAAATCTCCGGATCAAAGCCTGTTTAGCGGCTCCCCGAAGCTTATCGCAGCTTACCACGTCCTTCATCGCCTCCCGATGCCAAGGCATCCACCATACGCCCTTAGTAGCTTGACCATAAAAAAGTCGTTAGAACGAATAAGTGCCTTGTACTATCTTGGTGCAAATGCGCTTACGCATTTGCGTGCGTGCATCGTATCAGTCTTATGCAATTGTCAAAGAACGAGAAACAAACTCGCTTACGAACTGGTGGAGGTGAACGGGTTCGAACCGATGACCCCCTGCGTGCAAGGCAGGTGCTCTCCCAACTGAGCTACACCCCCGGATAACTGGTGGGCCAGGGAGGACTCGAACCTCCGACCTCACGATTATCAGTCGTGTGCTCTAGCCAGCTGAGCTACTAGCCCACATCCACAAGTTCGTTCTGATTCAAAGAGCAAAAAACCTCTCCAGAGAGAGGTCCTGGTCTCTCAAAACTAAATAGCAGACTCGATAGGTTTATACAGGAACGTTCCTAAAAAGGAACGATTGACCAGGATGCCTTTGCCGTTACCGGCAAGGAAGGCTCCTTAGAAAGGAGGTGATCCAGCCGCAGGTTCCCCTACGGCTACCTTGTTACGACTTCACCCCAGTTACCGACCATACCATAAGCGGCTGCCTCCCGAAGGTTAGCCCACCGATTTCAGGTACAATCGACTCCCGTGGTGTGACGGGCGGTGTGTACAAGGCCCGGGAACGTATTCACCGTGGCATGCTGATCCACGATTACTAGCGATTCCAACTTCATGGAGTCGAGTTGCAGACTCCAATCCGAACTGAGACCGGCTTTTTGGGATTAGCTCCACCTCGCGGTCTTGCTGCCCTTTGTGCCGGCCATTGTAGCACGTGTGTAGCCCTGGACATAAGGGCCATGAGGACTTGACGTCATCCCCGCCTTCCTCCGGTTTAACACCGGCAGTCTCCTTAGAGTGCCCAACTAAATGCTGGCAACTAAGGACGAGGGTTGCGCTCGTTGCGGGACTTAACCCAACATCTCACGACACGAGCTGACGACAGCCATGCAGCACCTGTCACCGATCCAGCCGAACTGACCCCTATGTTTCCATAAGGTGCGATCGGGATGTCAAACCCAGGTAAGGTTCTTCGCGTTGCGTCGAATTAAACCACATGCTCCACCGCTTGTGCGGGCCCCCGTCAATTCCTTTGAGTTTTAGTCTTGCGACCGTACTCCCCAGGCGGGGTACTTAATGCGTTAGCTTCGGCACTGCAGGGGTCAATACCCGCAACACCTAGTACCCATCGTTTACGGCGTGGACTACCAGGGTATCTAATCCTGTTTGCTCCCCACGCTTTCGCGTCTCAGCGTCAGTATCGGTCCAGGTAGCCGCCTTCGCCACCGGTGTTCCTCCGAATATCTACGGATTTCACCCCTACACTCGGAATTCCACTACCCTCTCCCGTACTCAAGTTCGCCAGTTTCCAATGCACTTCCCAGGTTGAGCCCGGGGCTTTCACATCAGACTTAACGAACCGCCTACACGCGCTTTACGCCCAATAATTCCGAACAACGCT